>CAVRUY010000004.1:0-749288 GCA_963724505.1 uncultured Actinomycetota bacterium | reverse complement strand
CGTGCTCGGCGGCTTCCGCACCAACGCCCAGCTGGCCGAGACGCCCGCGGGGATGCCCTCACCGTGGGTGCTGAGCAACTACACCGGGGTGCTGACCAGCCCGGAGTTCTGGCAGTACGCCCTGAACTCCGCGGTGATCGCGACCGTCACGACGGCACGGTGGTCGTCGTCTGCGGGATGATGGCGGCCTACCCCCTCGCGCGGTACAGCTTCCGGTGGCGTGAGCCGCTGTTCATGGTGTTCGTGCGGGTCTGCTGTTCCCGCCGACGGTCGCGATCATCCCGCTGTTCATGATCATCACCCGGGAGATGAACCTGGGCAACACCTGGTGGGGCGTCGCGCTCCCCCAGGCCGCCTTCGCGCTGCCGATGACCGTGATGATCCTCCGACCGTTCCTCATGGCGATGCCCACCGAGTCGAGGAAGGGCCGCCCTCCTCGACGGCGCGACCCGCATCGAGTTCTTCTGGCGGATCCTGATCCCGCTGTCGGGTCCGGGGATGGTGACCGTCGGCGTGCTCGCGTTCGTCGGCTCGTGGAACGCCTACCTGCTGCCGCTGCTGCTGCTGCAGGGAGACCGCCGACGCTGCCGCTCGGCGTCGCGGACTTCTCCTCCGAGCATTCTCGACACCGCTGGTGTGTTCGCGTTCACCACCCTGGCGATGATCCCCGCGCTCGTCTTCTTCCTCGCCCTCCAGAAGCGGATCGTCAACGGACTGCAAGGCGCCGTCAAGGGCTGACCCGACCGTCCGCTGCCACCGACCACCCCCTCGCCCGTAGCCTTCCCGGGCGTCGAGCTCACGCCTGTCGACAAGGAGACCTCCCGTGCCGCTGCCTTCCCTTCCCGCGATGCCGTCGGTCTCCGACCGCGTCCGTGCCCTGCACGCCCGGATGACCCTCGAGGAGAAGCTCGCTCAGCTCGTCGGCCACTGGGTCGACCAGGGCGGTGAGGTCGTCGCGCCCCTGCAGGACGAGATGGCGGCGACCGGCGGCGTCCTGGAGGAGGTCTCGGCCCACGGGCTCGGGCACCTGACCCGGGTCTACGGGACCCGTCCCGTGGACCCGGTCGAGCGCGCGGCCTGGCTGTGGGCCGAGCAGCGCCGGCTCCAGCGGGAGACCCGGCTCGGCATCCCCGCGCTCGTGCACGAGGAGTGCCTGACGGGTCTGGCCGCGTGGCAGGCGGCGACCTTCCCGACGCCGCTGGCCTGGGGCGCGGCGTTCGACCCCGAGCTCGTCGAGGAGATGGGCGCGCTGATCGGCGCCTCGATGCGCGAGCTGGGCATCCACCAGGGCCTGGCGCCGGTGCTCGACGTGATCCGCGACCCGCGCTGGGGGCGGGTCGACGAGTGCATCGCCGAGGACCCGTACCTCGTCGGGACCGTCGGCACCGCCTACGTGCGCGGGCTCCAGTCGGCCGGGGTGCACGCGACCCTCAAGCACTTCGTCGGGTACTCGGCCTCGCAGGCCGGCCGCAACCACGCCCCGGTCTCGATGGGTCCCCGCGACCTCGCCGACGTCATGCTGCTCCCGTTCGAGATGGCCGTGATCGACGGGCACGTGCGCTCGGTGATGAACTCCTACGCCGCGATCGACGGCGTCCCGATGGGCGCCAACGCCGCGCTGCTCACCGGGCTGCTGCGCGAGCGCTGGGGCTTCGACGGGGTCGTCGTGGCCGACTACTTCGCCGTGGCGTTCCTGCACCTCATGCAGGCCGTCGCCGCGGACACCGGCGAGGCGGCGGCCCTCGCCCTGGAGGCCGGGATCGACGTCGAGCTGCCCAGCGGGGACGCCTACCTCGCGCCGCTGGCCGAGCGCATCCGCGCCGGCCTGGCCGACGAGCGCCTCGTCGACCGGGCGGTGCTGCGCGCGCTGGCCCAGAAGGAGGAGCTCGGCCTGCTCGACGAGACCTTCGACGAGCCGCCGACGTCGATCGACCTCGACTCCCCGGCGCACCGCGACGTCGCGCGCCGGCTCGCCGAGGAGTCCGTCGTCCTGCTGACCAACGACGGCACCCTGCCGCTCGCCGGCCCGACCCGGACGGCACCCGCGTCGGTCGCCGTCATCGGCCCCAACGCCGACCGCCCCGAGGCGCTGATGGGCTGCTACTCCTTCGCCAACCACGTCCTCGCGCACCACCCGGGGACCCCGTTGGGCTTCGCGATCCCCAGTGTGCTGGAGTCGCTCCGGGCGGAGCTGCCGGGCGCCGACGTGCGGTTCGCCGAGGGGTGCGCCGTCGAGGGCGAGGACCGGTCGGGCGTCGCCGCAGCGGTCGACCTCGCGGCGCGCTCGGACGTCGCGGTCGTCGTCGTCGGCGACCAGGCCGGTCTGTTCGGCCGCGGCACCGTCGGCGAGGGGAACGACACCGAGTCGCTCGCGCTGCCCGGTCTGCAGCGCGAGCTCGTCGAGGCGATCCGTGCGACCGGGACGCCCGTCGTCATGGTCATGCTCACCGGCCGCCCGTACGCGGTCGGCTGGGCGGTGGAGGGGCCGGGTGCTCCCGCCGCCGTGCTCCAGGCCTTCTTCCCCGGGGAGGAGGGCGGCGCGGCCCTCGCCGGGGTCCTGTCCGGACGGGTGAACCCCTCGGGCCGGCTCTCGGTGACCCTGCCGCGATCGGCCGGCGCGCAGCCCTACTCCTACCTGCACCCGATCCTCGGCGGCCCGTCGGAGGTGACCAGCACGGACAGCACCCCGGTGCTGCCGTTCGGCCACGGGTTGTCCTACACCGCGTTCGTGCGCAGCGACCTGGTCGCCGACGCGGAGGTCGCCGCGGGCGGCACGTTCGCCGCCTCGGTGACGGTGACGAACACCGGCGAGGTGGCCGGCACCGACGTCGTGCAGCTCTACGCCCGTGACCTCTACGCCACCGTCGCCCGGCCGGTCGCCCAGCTCCTGGGGTACCGACGGCTGTCGCTGGAGGCGGGGGAGTCCGCGACCGTGCGCTTCCAGGTGCCCACCACGCGACTGGCCTTCTCGGACCGCACGATGGTCCGCGTCGTCGAGCCGGGCGAGGTCGAGCTCTGGGTCGGCCCGTCCTGCGCGCAGAAGGAGGTGACGGCGAGCCTCGCCGTCACCGGTCCGGTGCACCGGGTCACGACCGACGACGCGCGGCTGGTGACGAGCGAGATCGCCTCCGCGGTGCCGTGACCGCCGGCCGGCGTAGGTGGCCGTCCTCCTCCGCGCGGACGTGATCCCAGCGCAGTAGCGTGTGATCAGCATCACTCACCGTGAGCGAGAGGGGTCGTGCCATGACCGCATCGGACCAGGACCCCAGGCGCAAGGACGGACCTCCGCAGGCCGCCGCCGATCGCCCGACCCCTCCCCTCGGTGTGCCCGCCGCGGCGGGTCGACCGGCCGGTGCGCCGGCGATGCCGGCCCGGCATGGGGCGGCCCAGGGCGGCGTCGCGGCGCCGACGGCACCCGTCGGCGCGCCCGCGAAGCCCGTCACGGGGACGCCGCCCGCGGCCGGCGCTCCGGGCGCTCCGGGCACCGTGGCGCCGGGGAAGGGCGCGCCGGCGACGGCCGCACCCGGCACGGCCGCACCCGAAAAGGACGCCCCCGGCAAGGGCAAGGCCGCACCCGGCAAGGACGCCCCCGCCAAGGGCAAGGACGGCGCCGGCAAGGACGTCGAGCCCAAGGCCGCGCCCGCGCCGACCGCCCCGCCCAAGCCCATCATCGACGAGGCGCGGACGCTCTCGACCACGCGCGCGGCGGCGGCGTGGCTGGCGACCGCGGTCTCGCTCGTCATCCTGGTGCTGCTGATCATCCTCATCCTCGAGAACCAGCAGACCGTCGACGTGAAGTACCTCGGCTTCAGCGGGTCGCTGCCGCTCGGCACGGCGCTGCTCATCGCCGCGGTGGCCGGCGGTGCGATCGTCACGATCGTCGGCGTCGTCCGGCTGACCCAGCTGCGGATCATGGCGCGCCGGGCGCGGCGACGCGAGGCGGAGCGCGCCAAGAAGGGCTGAGACGGTCCCCGCCGCCGCCGCGGCTACTCTGACCCCACAGGGGGTCGGCCCGCGCTGTGTCGTGGCGCCGCCACCTCGAGCGAGACGATCCGACCCGTTCCAGGAGGCGGCATGAAGGTCAGCGAGCGCGCGGCGCGGGGGGCACCCAGGCGGACCGTCCGGGTCGTGCTCGACCCGGCGAACGTCTGGCGGATCGGGTTCGTGGTCATCGCGCTGGGCCTGGTGGTCGCGCTCGGGCGGTTCGTCCTGGTCGGCGGCCGCGGGCTGCTCGTCACCGTGCTCATGGCCTGGTTCGCCTCGCTCGCGATCGAGCCTGCCGTCAGCCTGCTCGCCCGCCGGATGCCCCGCGGCGCCGCGACGGGGCTGGTGATGCTCTCCGCCGTCGTGTCCTTCGGCGTCTTCCTCATGCTCTTCGGCCAGCTGTTCGTCAACCAGGTGGCGCGGCTGGTCGAGGGCCTGCCGGACCTCGTGGCCGCGGGGGTGGACTGGGTCAACGCCACGGCCGGCACGGCCTACGACTTCGACACCATCCTGACCGACCTCAGCCTCACGCCCGAGCGGGTCGCCGGTGTCGCGGCGCAGGTGGCCGGTGGGGTGCTGTCGGTCCTCGGGTCGGTAGTCGGCGGCGTCGCCACGTTCTTCATGTTCGCGCTGCTGCTGTTCTACCTCTCCGCGGACGGCCCCCGCCTGCGGCGCTGGATCGCCTCGCTGTTCCCGCCGAGCATCCAGGAGAAGACGGTCGCCGTCTGGGACACGACGGCCGAGAAGACCGGCCGCTACGTGGCCGCCCGGGTCGTGCTCGCCCTGGTCAACGCGACGGCCAGCGGGATCGTCTTCCTCATCATCGGCCTGCCCTCCTGGCTCGCCCTGGCGATCTGGACCGGCTTCATCGCGCAGTTCGTCCCGGTCATCGGCACCTACATCTCCATCGTGCTGCCGGTGATCGTCGGCCTGCTCAGCCCGAACCCGTGGCTCGGGCTCATCGTGCTGGGCTGGGCCGTCGTCTACCAGCAGGTCGAGAACCTCACGATCGAGCCGCGGATCAGCGCCCGGGCCGTCAACGTCCACCCCGCGGTGAGCTTCGCCTCGGTGATCCTCGGCACCTCGTTGTTCGGCCTGGCCGGCGCGCTGCTCGCCATCCCGGTCGTGGCCATGCTGCTCGCGCTGCTCGACCTCTACCGGACCCGCTACGAGGTCGTGCCCGCGCTCGCCGATCCGGCGACGAGCGTGCCGGACCGGGTCGAGGCCCCTGCCCCGACGGCCGGCGGCCCCCGCGACGAGCGTCCCCCGCCGGGCGAGGATCAGACCCGCGCGTAGCGGGCCCGGGCCAGGGCGTAGGCCCCGTAGCAGGCCAGCCCCGTCGCGATGAGGGCGACCAGCACCCTGCCCAGCGGCACCTCCAGCAGGGAGTGCAGCGCCCCGTCGAGCCCCTCGGCCTTCTCGGGGTCGTTCGTCAAGGCGGCGGCGGTGACCAGCGCGCCGACGACGGCGAGCGCCACCCCCTTGGCGACGTACCCGACCCTGCCCGCCGTGATCACCCACCGGTCCGGGTGCTCGCGCAGGTCGTCGAGGAAGCGCTTCCGCCAGCCCTTGTCGACGTGGAAGGCCGCCACCGCCAGCAGCGCCAGGCCGACGGCTCCGACGAGCACCGCCCCGAAGGGCTGGGCCAGGAGCCGGGCCGTCGCACCCGACGGCTCGTCCCCGCCGCTCGAGCCCGCGCCGCGGAGCACCGAGAGGGTCGTCCAGGCCAGGGCGACGTGCACGACCGCCTTCGCCGCGGGCCGGGCACGGTCGGCGCCGGACCGGGTGATCGCCTCGGTCACCTGCCAGAGCGCCAGCAGCACGAATCCCGCCAGGACCGTGCCGAGCAGCACCCGACCCACGGCGGTCCCGCCGAGCTGGGCCAGCGCACCGGTCTGATCCGCGTCCGCGTCCGCGTCCGACCGCCCGATCGTGAGCTGCAGGGCCACCCAGGCGAGCATCAGGTGGAGCACGCCGCCCGCCGCGTAGCCCAGGCGGGCGCCGTGCTCGAGGATCGGGTGGTCCCCGGCCTCGGCCGCGGCCGACCGGACGGACGGACTCATGTCGCGCAGGATCGCAGCAGCAGCCACGGCCCGCCACACGGGACCGTGGCTGCTGCTGGCACCTACCCGACGTCCCTGACCAGGCGGACGAAGTTCGTGTAGCGCTCGCCGCCCTCGCCGTCCGGGCCGTCCACGGTCTTGGTGTCGAAGCGGACCGCCCCGGCCCCGTGGAAGTCCAGGCCCTCGCCGTTCACGGCCCGGCCGAAGGCCACGTACCAGGCGTAGTAGTACGGCTCGCCGCTGGTGAAGTTCGCCGAGGTGCTCGTCCAGTAGTAGCCGTAGTCGCTGTCGCCGGCCTCGTTGGTCATCGGGGTCGAGGTGAAGACGTCGTCGATCGCCGCTCCCACGGCGTCGGGATCGCTCGCGGACGGGGACCTGCCGTAGTCGACGATGCTCTGCAGCTCCTTGACGTTCGGCAGGCGCCAGTCGTCGTAGCCACCGAGCTCGGAGTCGTTGGCGTAGGCCAGCGCGTCCGCCCAGTCGAGCTCGACCCCGTCGTCGCTCTGGGCCCACATCAGCCCGGTCGCCTCGTCGGTCACGGTGCCGTCGGCGTTGTCGACGAAGGAGTTCTCCCCGTACGTGTCGCCGCGCACCGCACGGATGTACTTGCCGCCGACCGGGCCGGTCGCCTCGGCCGAGTAGGCCTTGATGTGACCCGTGACGGCGTTGACGCCGAAGGCCGCGTCCTCGCCGCCCTCGACCGTGGTGCCCACGTAGTAGTCGCTCGTCCAGTACTGCTCGTCCTTCGTGATCTCGCCGCTGGCCAAAGAGAAGTAGCCGGTGTCGAGGTAGGGCCAGCCCTCGCTGAAGTCGGCGATGGAGTAGAGCTCCTTGGTGGACGGCATCCGCCAGTCGTCGTAGCCGCCGAGCTCGAGCTCGTTGGCGTAGTCGACGGCCTCCTGCCAGGTCATGTCCTCCGCGGAGGGCACCTGCTGCCAGGTCAGCCCAGTGACGTCGTCGGTGACCGTGCCGTCGCCGTTGTCGGCGTAGGACATGGCCGCGCCGTCGGCGGCGTCCGCGTCCTGACCGGAGAGGGCCTCGCCGTCGGCCGCGCAGGTCATCTCGGCGCCGTCGGTGCCGTAGCAGGTCGTCTGCCCGGTGGCCGTCAGGGGGTAGCTGAGCGTGCTGACCTCGGTGGCGCTCGACGACGTGGCGGTCTCCGAGCCGGTCGAGGCGGTGGTGGTGGCGGTGGTCGACGTCGCGCACGCGGTGGTGGCGAGCACGAGCGCGGCCAGCGGGACGAGGGCGAGGGCACGGGGGCGCCGCGAGCCTCGGGTGGTGCCGGTCGGGGACAGCCTGGTCATGGGGAGCCTCTCGGGTTCTCGTGGGTCGAGTCGTCGATGGGCTCCACCGTGGTGGGGCTGGTTGTGGGCGCGCTGTGCTGTGTCCCGGAACGCCCTGTGGGTCGCCGGCAGGCCCGGCCTCCGCGGGGTCGGGCTCAGCGCGGTCCGCGGGCCACCGGGGGGCGCGCGCCGGTCAGTCGTCGTCCTCGACGAGCTCGCCCTCCCAGGCCTCGCGGCCCTCGTGGACGGCGAACGCGGCGATGACGAACGCCGCGACCGGGTCGAGCCAGGCCGCGCCGGTCAGCGCGTAGAACCCCAGGCCGAGCAGCGTGGAGATGCTCAGCAGCACGCAGATCCGGGTCTCGGCGGCGTCAGCGAGGATCAGCGGGTCGCCCAGCCGCTGCCCGACCCGCCGCTTGGCCACCGCGAGGATCGGCATGATGACGACGGAGGCCAGCAGGATGGCCAGGGCGAGCGGGGAGCTCTGCGGCACCTCGCCGCCCACCAGGCTGCGGATGCCCTCGATCGTCACGTACGCGGCGAGGACGAAGAAGGTGACCGCGACGAGCCGCAGGACCAGCCGTTCCTTGGCCTCGTCGGCCGCGCCGGAGCGCAGCCGGGCGGCCAGGCGCAGGCCGACGAGCACCGCGGAGATCGACTCGATCCCCGAGTCGATGCCGAACCCGACCACCGAGACCAGGCCGGCCAGCACCCCGGCCGTGATCGCGACGGCCCCCTCGACGACGTTGTAGGCGACGGTCAGCTGCGCCAGGCGCAGGCCTCGTCGGGTGAGGACCTCGACCTCTGTCTGGTCCGGGGCCGTGGTGGTCATCGGTCGGCGCCGTCCGTCGTGGCGCCCCCGGCGCTGCCCGCGCGGGCGGCCACGCCGTAGACCGGGCAGAGCACGACGGCGTCGCCGGTGAGGGCGAGCAGTCGCTCGGCGGCCGCCAGCAGGTCGAGCAGCGCCTCGGGGTGGGTGAGCGAGAACACCGAGGCGCGGCCCTCCGGGCGCGAGGCGACCAGTCCGCAGTCCCGCAGGCAGGCCAGGTGCTGCGACACCGTCGACTGCGCCAGCCCGAGGTGCTGGGTCAGGTCGATCACGCGGTGCTCACCCAGCGCCAGGTGGCGCAGGATGGCCAGCCTCGACGGGTCGTTGAACCCGCGGAAGAGGCAGGCGGCCGCGGCCAGCGCCGCGGCCTCGTCCACCGAGGTATCGGTTACTGCCTCTGTCATCGTCATGTGCCGATGGTAGCCGTGTCGGACCCACGCCGTCACCTCCCCGCGGCATGATGAAGACGTGTGGCGTCCCGAGGTCCTCACCCGCTCGGTGAGGAGTCCGCCCGACCTGCCGCAGCGCCTCTCGCCGAGCCAGCGGGCGGGCATCGTCGCCGCCGCCGCGACCGTCCCGCTCAGCCGGGTCCCGCTGCTCCGGCCCCGCTCCTGGCTCGACCAGGCCGTCGTCACCACCGTGGCCTCGGCCGTGAACTACGCCCTGACCGCAGCCCTGCACGACGTCGTGCTGGGCACCTCGGACCGGCTGCTGCGCCTGGCCGGCCGGGGCGACGGCCCGGTCCGCACCGGCCGGGCGACGCTGGCGGTGGACCTCGCGGGCCTCACCGTCGCGGTCGCGGGTCAGGCAGTGTTCCGCCGGCGCGAGGACGAGACCCCCCGCCGCGCGCTGGTGCGGACCACCGCGCGGATGGTCGCGGTGGCGTGCACCTCGGGGGCCGTGCCCGGTGTCGTCGACGCGTTGACCGGCCGGATCGGGCCGGGCCACCCGCTCGGGAAGGTCGTGCGCACGGTGCCGGCGGCTGCCGTCGTCGGCGCGGTGATCAGCGGTGGGGTCCAGCGCGTGCGGGCTGTGCGGGCCCGGTCGGCCGGCTTCGAGGTCTACCCCGAGCGCCGGGCACCGATGCGACCCACGCTGCACGGCGGCGTCGAGCTCGTGCTCGGCGCGGTCGGGCCGATCTGGACCGAACGGGCGGTCTCGCGCCTCGCCGCGGCGAGCATCCGCCGGCTCACCGGCTCGCTGCCGACCGGGCCCGCACGGCACCGGAGCGACGTCCTGGGCCACGCGGCCGCGGCGGTCGTCCTGGGCGCGGGGGTGTACGGGCTCGGGGTGCTGATCTACCGCCGGGCCGAGACGAGGCTCGGCATCCCCGACGCCCTGCTGACCGAGCCCCCGTCCGCGGCGGGCCTCAGCGGCTCGCCGGGCAGTGCGATCGACTGGCACCTGCTGGGCCGCGAGCCCCGCCGGCACCTGGCCCAGGTGCGGTCCGCCGCCGCGATCCGTGCGGTGATGGCGGAGCCCGCGCGCGACCCGATCCGGCTCTACGTCGGTCTGACCAGCGCGCCGAGCCTCACCGAACGGGTCGACCTGGCGATGCGGGAGCTGGAGCGGACAGGGGCGCTGGACCGGTCGCTGCTCGTGCTCGTCTCGCCGACCGGGTCGGGGTACGTCAACTACGTCGCCAGTGCCGCCTGGGAGTACCTGTCCCGCGGGGACTGCGCCAGCCTCACGATGCAGTACTCCTCGCGACCCTCGCCGATGTCGCTCGACCGGGTCGACGAAGGGCGCGAGCAGAACCGGGCGACCTGGAACGCGGTCGCCGAGGAGCTCAGGCGGCGCGAACCGGAGGGCCGTCCGCGCGTGGTGCTCTTCGGCGAGAGCCTCGGTGCGCACACGAGCCAGGACGCCTTCCTGCACACCGGCACGGACGGGCTTCGACGGAACCTGATCGACCGCGCGCTCTGGCTCGGCACGCCCTACGCCAGCGCCTGGTCCCGCACCGCCCACGCCCACGGGATCGGGCAGGTCGCGCCCGGCGGGGTGCTGCGGGTGACCTGCGCCGACGACATCGACCGGCTCGACCCGCAGGCCGCCCGCGCCGCCCGCTACGTCCTCATGGAGCACGACGACGACGCCATCGCGCTGTTCAACCTGGAGCTGCTCATCCGCGAGCCGTCCTGGCTGGTCGAGCAGCGCCGCCGCGCCGTCCCGGGGCAGGCGAGATGGTCGACCCCGGTGACGTTCCTCCAGACGGCCGTCGACGTGAAGAACGCCAACAACGACGACCCGGGGCTGTTCACCTCGGCCGGGCACGACTACCGCGCCGACCTGGCGCGCGCGGTGCGCTTCGCGTACGGGCTCTCGTGCAGCGCGGCGCAGCTCGCCGCCGTCGAGCACGCGCTGCGCCGGGAGGACCGGGAACGGGCCGACCTCTGGGGGTGAGGGGCGCGGACGTGCCGCCGGCTCCGGTCAGCTCGGGGCGGGGAGCTCGACCAGGCCGGCCGCGTCCATCGGGTGGCGGATCAGCCGGGCCAGCGACATGCCGAGGCCGTAGGTGAGCAGGCGGCGCGGCAGCGGGATGCGCACGAAGCACCCGCCGGGCAGGTCGAGCTCGCCGTGGCCCGTGACGGCCGCGAGGCGTCCTGCCGCGGCGAGCTGCCGAAGGCGTGGGTCGCCGAGGTCGAGGACCTCCGCGGTGGACTGGAACTGGATGGTGGACGGCGGTCCGACCGGCGCCCGGCGGACCGGGACGCTGACCGCCACGCCCGGGTTGGCGAGGATGTTCCGGGCCTTGCGGGACGCCTGCTCCGTGCTCACGTAGAGCGCGCCGTCCACGGCCTGGTAGAGGACCCCGGCCACGTGCGGGTGGCCCGAGGGGGAGGCCGTGCCGAGGGTGCAGAACGTGCGCCGGGCGATCGCGGCGAGGACGGCGTCGGCGTCGGGTCGGTGCAGCGTGCGGGGCGTCGAGTTCATGGTCCGACGCTAGGGGCCGCGGCCAAGACTCTGAATGGTTCAGAGACTCATCTTCATACGCAGGCGTCTACTCTGACGGGATGGACGTGCTCGCCGGGCTGCTCCAGGGCAACCGAGCCAGGGGCGCCTTCGTGCTGCGCGCCGTCCTCGAGCCCCCGTGGAGCCTGCGCATCCAGGACGAGGCACCGCTGACGCTGGTCACGCTGCTCGCCGGCTCGGCCTGGGTGGTGCGCGCGGACGCCGACCCGGTGCGGATGGTGCCCGGCGAGGTCGCCGTGATCCAGGCGGGCGACCCGTACGTCGTGGCCGACGACCCGTCGACCCCGCCGCGGGTGGTGATCCATCCGGGCCAGCGGTGCACCACCGTCGACGGCTTCGACGTGGCGATGTCCATGACGCTGGGCGTGCGCACCTGGGGCAACGACCCGCACGGCTCGACGACGATGCTCACCGGCGTCTACCAGCTCGACACCGAGGTCAGCCGGCGACTGCTGCGCGCCCTGCCGCCGGCCCTGGTCGTCCCGCTGTCCGAGGGGACCCGCCCCATCCTGGACCTGCTGGTGCGCGAGGCGGGCCAGGAGGAGCCCGGCCAGGAGGCGGTCCTGGACCGGCTGCTCGACCTGCTGCTGATGACCGTGGTGCGGGACTGGTTCTCCCGCCCCGGCGTCCGGGCCCCGGGCTGGTTCCACGCGCACGGTGACCCGGTCGTCGGCCCGGCGCTGCGGCTGCTCTACAACGACCCCGCCGCCCCGTGGACGGTGGCACGCGTGGCCGCCGAGGTGGGCGTGTCCCGGGCGGCGCTGGCCCGGCGGTTCGCCGAGCTGGTCGGCGAGCCGCCGATGACCTTCCTGACCGAGTGGCGTCTCACCCTGGCCGCCGACCTGCTGCGGGAGTCGGAGCTGACCCTGGCCGCCGTGGCCGCCCGCGTCGGGTACGCCACCCCGTTCGGGCTCAGCACGGCGTTCAAGCGGCGCTTCGGCCTGAGCCCGACGATGTTCCGCGCCGCGGCGGCCGTAGCCTGAGGGTCGCCGGCGCTCACCCGGCCAGCAGCTCGCGCACCCGGGGGATCACGGACGTCCCGTAGAGGTCGATGGCGCCCATGACGTCGCGGTGCGGCTGGGGGCCGTTGGAGTACTTGAGGTCGAAGCGGTCGACGCCGAGCGTGCGGATCACGGTCGCCATCCGCTGCGCCACCGTCTCGGGGGAGCCGACCAGCAGCGCGCCGCCGTCGGCCTCGGCCTCGAACTGCGCCCGGGTGACCGGGGGCCAGCCGCGCTCGCGGCCGATCCGGTTCCGGTTGACCGCGAAGTGCGGGTAGAGCAGGTCGCGGGCCTGCTGGTCGGTCTCGGCGATGAAGCCGGGCGAGTGCACGCCGACCGGCAGCCGGCCGCCGTCGGGGCCGGTGCCGAGCTCCTGCACGGCGCGGTGGAAGAGGTCGACGAACGGCGTGAAGCGCTCGTGGGCGCCACCGATCACCGCGAGCATCATCGGCAGCCCGTGCCGGGCGGCCCGCACCACGGACTCGGGCGTGCCGCCGACGCCGACCCATACCGGCAGCGCCCCCCGCGCGGTCCTCGGGTACACCTGGGCGTGGGTCAGTCCCGCGCGCAGCCGACCCGACCATGTCACCGGCTGCTCCGAACGCAGCGCGACCAGCAGCTCGAGCTTCTCCTCGAAGAGCTGCTCGTAGTCCGCGAGGTCGAAGCCGAACAGCGGGAAGGACTCGACGAACGAGCCGCGCCCGACCTGGATCTCGGCGCGGCCGCCGCTCACGGCGTCGAGCGTGGCGAAGCGCTCGTAGACCCGGACCGGGTCGTCGGAGCTGAGCACGGTGACGCCCGAGGCGAGGGTGACCCGCTCGGTACGGGACGCGATCGCGGCGAGCACCACCTCGGGTGCGCTGATCGCGTAGTCGTCACGGTGGTGCTCGCCGACGACGACGTGGTCGAGGCCCACCCGGTCGGCCAGGGTCGCCTGCTCGACGACGTCCCGCAGCACCTGGTGCATCGGCACCGGGTGGCCGTCCTCGTCCAGCGTGACGTCGCCGAAGGTGCCCACGCCGAAGGTCGGATCGCTCATGGTCGGTGCAACAGGCGCGGGGGTCAGGCTGTTCCGGGGCTCAGCACCTCCGCCAGCGCGGCGAGGGCCTCGGGCACCACGGCGTAGAACGCCCAGGTCGAGCGCTTCTCCCGGGTGAGCAGGCCGGCCTGGTGCAGCACCTTGAGGTGGTGGGAGACGGTGGGCTGCGACAGGCCGAGGGGTTCGGTCAGGTCGCACACGCAGGCCTCGCCGTCCGGGCTGGCCGAGAGCAGGGACACCAGCCGGAGCCGGGCCGGGTCGGCGAGCGCCTTGAGGCGGGCGGCCAGCACGACGGCCTCGTCCGCCGAGAGGCGGGCCCGGGTGAGCGGCGCGCAGCAGGCCGGCTGCACCAGCGGCAGGGTGGTCGTCATGCCCGCACGCTACCCCGAACCATCGATGAACATAAGTATTGACGAATGTCGATATACGAGGCACGATGCCAGTTCATCGACCAGCGTCCATGAAGGGGTCCTCATGACCGACACGACCGCCGCCGCGCGTGACCTGCAGTCCCAGGTCCGCGACCGCTACGCCCGCGCTGCGGACGGGGTGCGCGAGGGCTGCTGCCCGGCCGAGCCCGACGGGGAGGTCTTCGGCGCGTCGGTGTACGACGCCGAGGTCACGGCGGGGCTGCCGGTGGCCGCCGTGCAGGCCTCGCTCGGCTGCGGCAACCCGCTGCTCGTCGCGGATCTGCGTGCCGGCGACCGCGTCCTCGACCTCGGCTCGGGCGGCGGGATCGACGTGCTGCTCTCGGCGCGCAGGGTCGGGCCGACGGGATTCGTCTACGGCGTCGACATGACGCCGCAGATGCTGGCGCTCGCCCGGGCGAACGCCGAGCAGGCGGGGGCCCGGAACGTCGAGTTCCGCGAGGGCACCATCGAGGACCTCCCGCTGCCGGACGGCGCCGTGGACGTCGTCATCTCCAACTGCGTCATCAACCTCTCGGTCGACAAGCCGGCCGTGCTGCGCGAGGCCTACCGGGTCCTGGTGCCCGGTGGACGCTTCGGGGTCTCCGACGTCGTCGCCGAGGACCGGCTGAGTCCGGCCCAGCGCGCCGAGCGCGGCGACCACTGCGGCTGCATCGCCGGCGCCCTGTCCCGCTCGGAGTACCTGGACGGCCTCGCCGCGGCGGGCTTCGTCGACGCCGCGGTCGAGTTCACCCACGAGGTCGCGGACGGGCTGCACGGTGCGATCATCCGCGCCACCAAGGCGGCGGTCGGCTGAGGTCCCGCTCCGGCGGCCGCGCCGCGCGCCGGGTCGAGGACGCTCCGGACGATTCGTGGCACGATCGAAGGACGAGCGCGACCCAGCGCCCGCACCCGCGGCCGACCGGCGCGATCGGTGGTCGCGGGGCACCACCGGGTGGTCAGCGCCCAGCGAGGGCCACGGAGAGGACCCTCATGTCCGCCGACGCCCTGACCGGCACCCTCGCCCCGACCGTCGCGACCCACCCGGGGCTGCTCTCGTGGGTGGCCGCGATCGCGGAGCTGACCCGGCCCGACGCCGTCGTCTGGTGCGACGGGTCCGCGCAGGAGTACGACCGGCTCTGCGAGCTGCTCGTCGAGCAGGGCACCTTCGTGCGGCTGAACCCGGAGCGCCGGGCGCGCAGCTTCCTCGCCCGCTCGACCCCCGACGACGTGGCGCGGGTCGAGAGCCGCACGTTCATCTGCTCCGAGCGCGAGCAGGACGCCGGGCCGACCAACCACTGGCGCGCCCCGGGGCCGATGCTCGCCGAGCTGGAGGGCGTCTTCGCCGGTGCGATGGCCGGCCGGACGATGTACGTCGTGCCGTTCTCCATGGGCCCGGTCGGCTCGCCGCTCGCCCGGATCGGCGTCGAGCTCACCGACTCGCCGTACGTCGTGGTGAGCATGCACATGATGACGCGGGTGGGTCTCGACGTGCTCGAGGAGCTCGGCGAGCACGGCGCCTTCGTCCCGGCGGTGCACAGCGTCGGCATGCCGCTCCGCGAGCCGGACGGCACGGCGATCCCTGACGTGCCGTGGCCCTGCAACCCGACCAAGTACATCTGCCACTTCCCCGAGACGCGGCAGATCTGGTCCTACGGCTCGGGCTACGGCGGCAACGCGCTGCTCGGCAAGAAGTGCTTCGCGCTGCGGATCGCCTCGGTCCTGGGTCGTGACGAGGGCTGGCTGGCCGAGCACATGCTGCTGCTCGAGCTCACCTCCCCGCAGGGACGGGTCTTCCACGTCGCCGCGGCGTTCCCCTCGGCCTGCGGGAAGACCAACCTGGCGATGCTCGACCCGACCCTGCCGGGCTGGACGGCGCGGACCGTCGGCGACGACATCGCCTGGATGCGGCCGGGGGGCCCGGGCACCGACGGGCGGCTCCGGGCGATCAACCCCGAGGCGGGCTTCTTCGGCGTCGCGCCCGGTACCGGGCCGCGGACCAACCCGACGGCGGTGGAGATGGTCGGCAGCGACACGATCTTCACCAACGTGGCGCTGACCGACGACGGCGACGTGTGGTGGGAGGGGCTGACCGACGAGCCGCCCGCGCACCTGATCGACTGGCGCGGCGAGGACTGGTCCCCTGGCTCGGGGCGTCCGGCCGCCCACCCGAACTCACGGTTCACCGTCCGGGCCTCGGCCTGCCGCACGATCGCCGACAGCTGGCAGGACCCCGACGGCGTGCCGGTCGACGCGATCCTGGTCGGCGGCCGGCGGGCGAGCAACGTCCCGCTGGTGGTCCAGGCGCGGGACTGGGCGCACGGGGTCTTCCTCGGCGCGACGATCTCCTCCGAGCAGACGGCCGCCGCCGAGGGGAGGGTCGGCGCCCTGCGCCGCGACCCGTTCGCCATGCTGCCGTTCTGCGGCTACCACATGGCCGACCACTGGGCGCACTGGCTGGAGATCGGCGAGCGGCTCGGCGACGCGGCCCCGGCGATCTTCGCGGTCAACTGGTTCCGCAAGAGCGCGGACGGCCGCTTCCTGTGGCCCGGCTTCCGGGAGAACTCCCGCGTGCTCGCCTGGGCGATGCAGCGGATCGAGGGCACCGCGCGGGCGGCGGACTCGCCGGTCGGCCTGCTCCCGGTGGGGCTCGACCTCACCGGTCTCGACGTGCCCGAGCAGGACCTGGCCGAGCTGTTCCGGATCGAGACGGAGGCGTGGCTCGCCGAGGCGGAGGACACCGCCGCGTGGTTCGAGCAGTTCGGCGACCGGCTGCCGGCGCCGATCGCCGAGCAGCTCGCCGGGCTCCGCGCGCGGCTCGAAGCGCGCATCGCGGGGGAGTGACGCACCGCGACGCGCGCCGCTGACCGCGCGGCCCGCGCGGAGGCCTGGCTCGTGGTGCGCTCGCGCACGGGCGCTGCGAGCATGAGGACCTCGGTCCGATCACCCACGCGGAGGTGCGATCGCCATGGCGAGCCCGCAGCACATCGTCCTCATCGGTGCCGGCCTGGCGGGAGCCACGGCCGCCGAGACGCTGCGCGAGGAGGGCTTCGACGGCCGGATCCACCTGGTGGGCGAGGAGCCCGAACGGCCGTACGAGCGGCCACCGCTGTCCAAGGGCGTCCTGCTCGGCGACGCCGAGCGGGACTCGGTCTTCGTCCACGACGAGGGTTGGTACGCGGCGCACGAGGTGGACCTGCGCACCGGCACGGCGGCGGCGGCCCTGCACCTCGCGGACCACGAGGTCGAGCTCGCCGGTGGCGAGCGGCTGCCCTTCGACCGCGCCCTGCTGGCCACCGGCTCCGCCCCGCGCCGGCTCGACGTGCCGGGCGCGGAGCTCGACGGGGTGCACTACCTGCGGCGGGTCGGCGACAGCGACGCCCTGCGGTCGGCCCTCGCGGGCGGCGGCCGCCGGGTGGTGGTGATCGGTGGGGGCTGGATCGGCCTGGAGGTGACCGCGGCGGCCCGCACCCTGGGCAACGAGGTCACCGTCGTGGAGCCGGCGCCGACGGTGCTGCGCGCGGCGCTCGGCGACGAGCTCGGCGCGACGTTCGCCGACCTGCACCGCGAGCACGGCGTGCGGCTGATGCTCGGCGAGGGCGTGGCGTCGATCGAGGGCGCCGGAGGGGCCGTGGCCGCCGTGCTGACCACCTCCGGTGAGCGGCTGCCGGCCGACGTCGTCGTCGTGGGCGTCGGTGCACGGCCCAACACGCAGCTGGCCGAGGACGCGGG
The DNA here is from genome assembly GCA_963724505.1 of uncultured Actinomycetota bacterium. GTDB lineage: Bacteria > Actinomycetota > Actinomycetes > Actinomycetales > Cellulomonadaceae > Actinotalea. The sequence continues at coordinate 731,977 of CAVRUY010000004.1, read as the reverse complement.
GCTCGACGTCGACAACGGGGTGCTCGTCGACGCCGCGCTGCGCAGCTCGCACCCGGACGTGTTCGCCGCGGGGGACGTCGCCCACGCCGTCCACCCGCTGCTGGGGCGGCGGCTGCGCGTCGAGCACTGGGCGAACGCCCTGCACGCCGGCCCGGTGGCCGCGCGCTCGATGCTCGGCCGCGACGTCGTGCACGACCCGGTGCCGTTCTTCTACACCGACCAGTACGACCTCGGGATGGAGTACCGCGGCTCGGTCGGCCCGGACGGGTTCGACCGGCTCGTCTACCGGGGCGACCGGGCCGGCCGGGAGTTCCTGGTGTTCTGGGTGCGGGGCGACCGCGTGCAGGCGGCGATGAACGTCAACGTCTGGGACGTCGGCGACGCCGTCGACGCGCTGCTGCGCTCCGGCGCCGGGGTGGACCTGGCGCGCCTGGCCGACCCGGACGTGCCGCTGGACGACCTGGCGGGCTGAGCGGGGGCGTCACAGCCGGACGCGTCGCGACTCGACGGGCGGGACCCCGCCGGACGTCGTGTGCTCCAGCCGGGCCAGGCACAGGTCCGGCCGGACGAACGGCACGATGCGGGTCGCGGTCACCTCGGGCCCGATCCGGGCGAGGGCGCCCTGGATGAGTCCGAGGTGCGCCCCGCAGACGATCTCGGGCCGATCGGTCGCGAGCTCCTGGAACGGGCAGTGGTGCAGCTCGATCGCGGCGCCGTCCGGACCGAGCTCGGGGGCGAAGCCGTGGCTGCGGAGCAGGCGCAGCACCGGGGCGAGCCTCGTGTGCAGGTCGGGCTCCGCCGCCGGCAGGCCGTCCGGGGCGTCCTCGTGCTCGGCCCAGCGCCGTCCGGCGGCCACCGCGGCACCCTGCGGGTCGGCGCTCCTGGCCGCGAGCTCGTCGGCGAGCATCCGCGCGAGCAGCTCGTAGTTGCGGTCCTCCGGGGCTGCGCCGGTGGCGCGGTAGAGCTCGCGCGGTCGGCCCGGGACGTGTCGCGGGTCGGTCTGCCGGGAGACGCTCCCGGCGCGCACCAGGACGTCCAGGTGTGCGCGGACGGTGTTCGGGTGCAGCCCGGCGAGGGGCGCGAGGTCCGCGACGGCCAGTCCGTCGCCCTCGTGCTCCTCGAGCAGGCGCAGCAAGGCGGCGCGCCGCTCGCCGGGCGGTCGCCGCCCGCCGGTCTCGGTGGTCGCCACGGGCACGTTTGCAGTTTCCACCGTTGAGGGAGTAAAAACAAACCGGACTCGCCCGGCGTCGCCGGCGGCCGGTACCCCAGGAGCCCTCATGGACATGCTGCCCATCGTCACCGCCGAGCCGACCGCCCCGGCCCCCTCGGCCGCCCCGGCCACCGCGAGCGCCGGGGGCTGCGGCTGCGGCGGGTGCGGGTGCGGCGGCGGCGGCGGCCAGGCCGTGGCCGAGCGTGCCGAGGTCCTCGCGACCGACCTCGACGCGCGTCGTCTCGACCGCTCCGTCAAGCACGCCACGATCATCGCCGCCGTCGCCGCGCTCGAGCCGGGGGAGTCGCTCGTCCTGGCGAACGACCACGACCCGAAGCCGCTGCGGGCCCAGCTCGCCGAGCGCGAGCCGGGTCAGCTGACCTGGGAGTACCTCGCCGAGGGGCCGGAGATCTTCCGCATCCAGATCGGCCGCGTGGCCGGCCACTGCTGCTGAGGACCCGTCCCGCCGGCGCGCGCGTCACGCGGCAGGCCTGGGGAAGATCGGACGCGCATCCCGCGTCCGATCTTCCCCACCGGCTCCGTGAGAGCATCCAGGAGATCGGCGACGGCGACCTGCCCTGCCGCAGGGAGGCCGCCGGATGTCACGCATCGTCATCGCGCTGGGCGGTAACGCCCTCGGCGCCACCGCCGCGCAGCAGCGGGTCGCGATCGACGCCGCGACGCCCTCGCTGGTCGGGCTGATCGCCCAGGGCCACGAGATCATCGTGTCCCACGGCAACGGGCCCCAGGTCGGGATGATCCACCTCGCCTTCGACCTCGCCGCCCAGCAGACCGACAAGGTCAGCCGGATGGACCTTCCCGAGTGCACGGCCATGAGCCAGGGGTACATCGGCTACCACCTGCAGCAGGGCCTGGCCGCCGAGCTGCACCGGGTCGGCATGCCGTGGCACGTGGCCTCGGTCGTCACGCAGGTGGAGGTCGCCGCCGACGACCCGGCCTTCGACCGGCCGACCAAGCCGATCGGCGCCTTCTACGACGCGGCCACGGCCGCCGAGCTCATGGCGGTGACGCCGGGCCTGGTGATGGTCGAGGACTCCGGACGGGGCTGGCGGCGGGTGGTCGCCTCGCCGCGACCGGTCGACATCGTCGAGCGGGACTCCATCCTCAACCTGCTGGACCACGAGTTCATCGTGGTCGCCTGCGGCGGCGGGGGCGTGCCGGTGGTGCGGGACGCGGCCGGCGACCTGCACGGGGTGCCGGCCGTCATCGACAAGGACTTCGCCTCCGCCACGCTCGCCGAGGTCGTCGGTGCGGACTACCTGTTCATCCTCACCGCCGTCGACCGGGTCGCGATCGGCTTCGGCACCCCCGAGCAGCGCGACCTCGAGGAGATCGACCTGGTGACGGCGCAGCGGTACGTCGACGAGGGGCACTTCGGTGCCGGCTCGATGCTGCCCAAGGTGCAGGCCGCGATGCGGTTCGCGGCCAGCGGGCCGGGGCGGCGGGCCGTGATCTGCTCGCTGGCGAACGCGCCGCTGGCGATGCGCGGCGAGAGCGGGACGGTCATCCACGGCTGACCGTCCCGGTCACCCACGCGCTAGGCGCTGCGGGGCGGGAACGGCGGCGAGAGGAAGGCGAGGAGGGTCAGCCCGACGTCTCCGCGGTTGGCGGCCCGCAGCTCCTCGCCGCCCTCCAGGACGGCGACGGCCCCCGTCTCCAGCGCGACGTCGCCCTCGGGCGTGGTCAGCGTGGCGGCGCCCTCGACCGCGAGGAGCAGCAGGTCCGAGACCCCGTGCCGGTGTGGCGGCAGCTCCTGGCCCGGGGCGAGGCGGATGACCCGCAGGCTCGAGGTCTCGGTCTCGATCAGGGAGACCGCGACGAACTTGTCGGCGTAGTCCGGGGCGTCGGCGATCCGTCGGATGTCCATCGGGCCATTATGCGCAGCGCGGGGCGCCGAGGTGGCCCGGTCGGCCTCGACGCGTGCACCCCGGGCCTCGTCCGGACTTGTGCGCCATGCTGGTCGCAGACGGTGGCCGGCGCGGTCGCCGGGCGAGTGGAGAGGATCTCCCCGTGGGATTGCATGAGTTCGGCACGTTCACCGGCCTCGCACTGCTCGCGCTGCTGGGGCTGCTGATCCTGGGGCTGCTCGTGGCGCTGGTCGTCGTGCTGGTGGTCCGCGGCTCGCGCGGCTCGAGCGCAGCCGCGGGCACGGACCTCGACGAGGGCGCCGCCGGGCAGCCGAGCGGCGCGCGGGCGCGTGCGATCCTCGAGGAGCGCTTCGCGCGCGGCGAGATCGACACGACGGAGTTCGAGGAACGGAAGCGGGCCCTGGGCGAGTAGGGCGGCCCGCATGTCCGTGTCCGTGCTCGCCGAGGACGAGCTGCCCGGCCGGCCCCTCTCGACGACGATGTGGCTCGGCGCCGGCCCCCGACCCACCGCCAGCGCGCGGCGGGACCCGGACGGGTCCTGGTGGCGCGCCGAGCACGGCTCGGCCGGGCCGCTCGTGCTGCACGTGCGGCCGGTCGCCGGCCGCATCGCGATCCGGGTGCTCGGCGACCCGCTGACCCCGGCGGACGAGCGCGCCGCGGCCCTCGACGCGGCCCGCGGCTGGGCGGGCGTCCGGGACGACCTCACCGGCTTCGACGCGCTGGTGGCCGACCACCCCGTCCTCGCCCGGGTGCGGACGGTCCTCGGGCCGCCGGTGGTCGGCGCGCACCCCCGCGCGGCGGAGTCGTTCGGGCTCGCCCTGCTGGGTCAGCGGGTCCAGGGCGTCGAGGCGGCGCAGTCGGTCGCCCGGCTGGTCCGGCTGCTCGGCACGCCCGCGCCGGCCGGGCTGACGGCCTACCCGAGCCGGGCGGCCCTTCATTCCGCGCCCGCCCACGCCCTGCGCCCCTGCGGCATCTCGCAGACGGCGACCCGCGCCCTGCACCTGTTCGCGACCCACGAGCCGGCCGCGCAGCGGCTCGCCGCCGCGCGCGACTGGCCGCGGCTCGACGCCCTGGTCCGCCGGATCCCCGGCTGCGGGGTGTGGACGTCCGGCGAGACCCGGTTGTTCCTCGGTGACGCGGACGCGGTCAGCTACGGGGACTTCCACACGGCGACCCTCGTCGGCTGGGCGATCGGCGACCGCACGGAGACCGACGAGGCGATGGCCGAGCTCCTGGCCCCGTTCGCCCCGCACCGCGGCCGGGTGGTCCGGCTGATCGAGCGGGCGGCGCGCGAGGGTCTCGTCCCGGCGAAGCCGCGCCGCGCCGCGCGCCGGGAGATCGCCGCGCACCGCTACGGCTGAGGCCGGGCCGCCACCGCCACCGCCTAGGCTCCCCGGGTGCCGTCGTACCGGGTGAGGATGGTCGTGGGTGCCATGCGGCTCGGGTTCGACCCGGCGCAGGTGCTCCCGGCCGCGACCGACGCCGCCCGGGAGCACACCGCCGTCGAGGCCGGCCAGATCGAGATCGTCCGGGGGCAGCCCGTGCTCACCGTGCGCTACCAGGCCGTCGACGACCTCACGGCCGCCGGGGTCGGCCGGGCCGTCGTGCAGCGGGTGGACGAGCGGGTGGTCGTCGAGACGAGCCGGGTCACCCGCCGGTTCGGCGCGCGGTGGTACCCGATGCGGTGAGCCCGGCCACCTCCGCCGGCTGCCGCGCACCGCCGTTCACCCGTTCGGGTGCACCGATTGCCCGACTTGTCCGATTCGACCACCATGAGGAGTCCGCCGTCGTACCGCGCGGCGACCTCTCTGCGGAAGGTCGAGCTCATGCCGGAGACCCCAGCCTTCTCCCTGCGCGGCGGGCAGCACGACATCTCCCTCGAGCGGGACCGGGTGCGGCGCCGCCGCGTCTACCGGCTCGCCGTCGTGCTCATCGCGATCGAGGTCTACGTCATCGCGATGTCGCTGACCGGGCGGCCGATCCTGCCCGCGATGCCCTCGATCGACCCGCTCGTGCTCGTGCCGGTCCTCTTCTTCGCCGCGCTGCTCCTGCTGCTGGTGGGTTCGCAGGTTGTCACCGGCCGGTCCCCGCACCTGACCTACCGACCCGAGCAGGTCGACGTCACCCTGGACGACGTCATCGGCATCGACCCGGTCAAGGAGGACGTGCGGCGCTCGATCGACCTCTTCCAGACCCACCGCCGCTTCGCCGAGCAGATGGGCGGCAGCCCCCGCCGCGGCCTGCTCTTCGAGGGGCTACCCGGCACCGGCAAGACGATGACGGCCAAGGCGATGGCGGCCGAGGCGGGCGTCCCGTTCCTCTTCGTCTCGGCGACCTCGTTCCAGTCGATGTACTACGGCGCGACGGCGAAGAAGATCCGCGCGTACTTCGCCGCGCTGCGCAAGGCCGCACGGGCGGAGGGCGGTGCGATCGGCTTCATCGAGGAGATCGACGCGATCGCCACCCGGCGCGGCGGCCTGGTCGGCGACTCGGCCGTCGCCGACGGCGTCGACCGGACCGGCCCGCTCCGCGGTCTGGCACCGGGACTGGTGCGCAACCAGGTGGTCAGCGAGGGCACCGGTGGCGTCGTCAACGAGCTCCTCGTGCAGATGCAGTCCTTCGACGAGCCGACCGGCTCGGCCCGGACACTCAACAAGCTGATCGCCGCGGTCAACCTCTTCCTGCCGGCCGCCCGGCAGATCAAGCAGATCCGGCCGGTCCGGGTGCCGATCCTGCTCATCGCCGCGACCAATCGCGCGGACTCGCTCGACCCCGCCCTGCTGCGTCCCGGTCGCTTCGACCGGCGGCTGACCTTCCAGCCGCCCGACGTGCACGGTCGTCGCGCCCTGGTCGACCACTTCCTGGCCCGCCGCTCCCACGAGGACGGCCTGGACGACCCGGCCGTCCGGGACCGGGTCGCGGCCGCGACCCAGGGCTGGACCCCGGTGATGATCGAGCACCTGCTCGACGAGGCCCTGGTCAACGCCCTGCGGCGCGGGGCGGGGGCGATGTCCTTCCTCGACATCGAGCAGGCCCGGCTCACCGAGATGGTCGGGATCGGGCAGCCGGTCACCTACACCGAGGACGAGCAGCGGCTGATCGCCACGCACGAGGCCGGGCACGCCGTGGTCGCCTGGCTCGTCGCGCCGAACCGCACGCTGGAGGTGCTGACGATCGTCAAGCACGGCCAGGCCCTCGGCCTGCTCGCCCACGGGGACACCGACGAGGTCTACACGCACACCTCGAGCGACCTGCGCGCGCTCGTGCAGATCGCCATGGGCGGGCTCGTCGCGGAGGACCTGTTCTTCGGCCAGACCACCACCGGGCCGGCCAGCGACCTCGCGGCCGCGACCGCGACGGCCGCGCAGATGGTGGGCGCTGCCGGAATGGCCGGGTCGCTCGTCTCGTTCGCGGTGACCGGGCAGAACCTCGTCGCGGCCGTCCTGTCCGACCGGAGCGCGCGCGAACGGCTCGAGACGGTGCTGGACGAGGCCCGCAAGACGGTCGTCTGGCTGCTCACCCGCAACCGGCACCTCGTCGAGGCGCTGCGGGACGCCCTGCTCGAACGGCACGAGCTGGTCGGTGAGGAGATCGCCGAGGTGCTGCTCGCCGCCGCGCGGGACGGGGGCCGCACGGGTCGGCCCGGCGAGGCGCCCGGCGACCCGGGTGCCGTCGCCGCGGCCGGCGAGGCCGAGGTCGGCGTGCTGCCCGGCCGGCGGACCTCGGTCGCGTAGGCGGCGGAGCGCCTGGGCCGGCCGTCAGAGCGCCGGGGCCAGCCGGACCAGCGCATGGCCCGGCCGGACCGCGCCTGGGCCTTCGGGCCCTGGCGGCGTCTGCCCGCCCTCGTTAGCATGATCGACATCCCTGCCCCCGGCGAGGTGGCGGCCCCGGCCCCCGACCGCCACCTCGGCCCCGCGGAGCACCGTGCACCCCGACTTCCTCGCCGTCGCGCTCGACCACGTCTCCGACGGCGTGTACGGGCTCGACCGCGACCGTCGGATCACCTACTGGAACGCGGCGTCGGAACGGATCTCCGGCTACCCGGCGTCCGAGGTCATCGGCCGGCACTGCTCGGCGGGGATCCTGCGGCACGTGGACGACTCGGGCCGGCAGCTGTGCGGCACGGCGTGCCCGCTCGAGGCGGTCATGCGCGACGGGCGGGACCGCGAGGCGGAGGTCTACCTCCACCACCGCAACGGGCACCGGGTGGCGGTGAACGTCCGCGGTCACGCCACCCGCGACCGGGACGGGCGGGTCGTCGGGGCGCTCGAGGTCTTCACCCACGCGTCCGGGAACCTCTACACCGAGCACCTGCACGCCCCGGAGGACGCCACCGCCGATCCGGTGACGGGGCTGGCCCCGCGGCGGCTCGGTGAGCAGCAGCTCGCGGCGTTGCTCGCGCGTGCGGCGCAGGACGGTTCGGGTCTCGGCGTGCTCTTCGTCGACGCGGACCGGTTCAAGACGGTCAACGACACGTTCGGGCACGCGACCGGGGACCGCGCGCTGCGGATGGTCGGTCAGTCCCTCGCCGGCGGCCTGCGCCGCGGGGACCTCGCCGTCCGGTGGGGCGGCGAGGAGTTCGTCGCGCTGCTGCCGGGGGTGGACGAGAGGGTCCTGGGGACGATCGCCGAGCGGGTGCGGATGCTGGTGGAGCACTCGTGGCTCCAGCAGGGCGACGTCCAGGTGCGGGTCACCGTCTCCGTCGGTGCGACCCTCGCGCGACCCGGCGAGACGGCGGCCGCGCTCCTGGAGCGCGTGGACGCCCACATGTACGCGAGCAAGCACGCCGGCCGGAACAGGGTGACGAGCGATGCCGCGGACGAGCCCGCGCGCAGGCCGTTGCTGCCGTCGTAGCGGGCCAGGGCGGCGCGGGTCGACCGCTCGGGCCTACGGGACCCCGCCGAGGACGAGCAGGACCATCTGGGCCAGCAGGATCTTGGAGATCATCGCCACCGGGTAGACCATCGCGTACCCGACGTTCGGCGAGTCGTCGCCCGCGCTCTCCAGCGCGTAGCCGAGCACGGCGGGCTGGGTGTGCATCGAGGAGACCATGCCGGTGAGGGTGCCGTACGGCATCCGGAACCAGCGGTAGCCGATGAGCAGCGTGACGAACGGGATGAGCGTGGAGATGACCGCGCCGACGACGAGCAGCGTCACCCCGGAGTTGTCGGCGAACATCGTCCGGAAGGTGTAGCCCGACCCCAGCCCGACGGCCGCGAGGAAGAGGGTCAGCCCGATCTGCCGGAGCGTGAGGTTGGCCGAGTAGGGGATGTTCCAGACGATCGGCCCGGAGCGCCGCACGGCGCCGAGCACGAGCCCGGCGACCAACGGCCCGCCCGCCGAGCCGAGCTGGAAGGCCAGGCCGCCCGGCAGCGGGAAGGTCACCACGCCGAGCAGCAGCCCGAGGGACATGCCCAGCCCGAACGAGAGCAGGTCGATCTCCGACAGGTGCCGGTAGGAGTCGCCGAGGCGCGCGGTGACCGCCTTCATGTGCTCGCGACCGGCGACGACCCGCACGCGGTCGCCGAGCTCGAGCACGGTGTCGCCGCCGGCCATCACGTCCACGTCGCCGCGGCGCACCCGGGTGACGATCGCGTCGTAGTCCTCGGGCAGGCGGAGGTCCTTGAGGCGGCGTCCGACGATGTCGGTCTGCGAGACGACGATCCGGCGGACGTCGTACCGGGTCCGGTCGAGCTCGGGGTGGTGCTCGTCGAGCACACCGAGCGCCGCGACGGCCCGCTCGACGTGGGCCGGTGCGCCGACCACCTGGACGAGGTCCCCGTCCCGCAGCCGCAGGTCCCCGTCGGCGAGCAGCACGTCGTCGCCTCGCTGGACCCGGCTCAGGACGATGGGCAGGCGCAGGGAACGCTGCAGCTCGCGGACCGACGCGTCGTGGCAGATCTCGCCGTCCACCCGGATCGTCACCGAGGAGATCTCGCCCTGGACGAGGTTGAGGGAGGAGAGCCGGGCGGCCTCGGCCCGGTAGTCGATGTGGAAGAGGTGCCGGGCCAGGGCGATCGCGAGGATCGGCCCGAGGACGCCCATGGGGTAGGCGATCGAGTAGCCGATCGCCGGTTCGGCCGCGGCGGCGGCGAAGGCCTCGCCGCCGCCGGAGTCGCGGACGGTCTCGATGACTCCCGCGAGCGCCGGGGTGTTCGTCGTCGCGCCGGTGAAGAACCCCGCGGCGACCGTCGCCTTGAGGTCGAAGGCCTTCGCGGTGGCCAGGACGAGGCCCGCCGCGACGGTCATCATCGTGACGACCAGGACGTTGTCGCGCAGGCCCTGGCGGTTGAACGAGGCGAAGAAGTTCGAGCCGCTGGCCAGGCCGATCGTGTAGACGAAGATCGCCAGCCCGAAGGTCCGCAGGAACTCCGGGATGTGCAGGTCGGGGCTCTGCGCACCGATCGCCAGGCCGACGAAGAGGACCGCGGCGACACCGAGCGAGGCACCCCGCACGTGCAGCCGGCCGAGCGCGTAGCCGATCGCCGAGGTGACGAACAGCAGGAGCACGGGGTTCTCGGCCAGGAGGTCGACCATGACGACGCAGTCCTCTTCTCCGGCGCGGGTCCGCGGCGTCGTCGTCGCCGCCGGCGACCCGGCGCCCGCGGCCCACTGTGCCGCACGCCCGCGGGGCCCTATCCGGGTCCTGGGTCCCGGGCCCGAGTCAGCGGTCGGTGGGCGCCCCTGGGCTCAGTCGCCGAGGCTGGTGCCGACCTTGCGGGCGGCCGTGATCCAGCCGTGGTCGGTGGGGACGAGCTTGACCTTGCCGGCCACCTCCGCGAGCGGCACCGGCTCGGTGCCCTCGCCGCGGGCCGCGACCATGTAGCCGTACTCGCCGGCCGCCGCGAGGTCGGCTGCGGCCGACCCGATCCGGGTGGCCAGCAGGCGGTCGGCCGCGCAGGGCGTCCCGCCGCGCTGCACGTAGCCGAGGATCGTCACGCGGGACTCCAGGCCGGTGGCCGCCTCGAGCGCCCGGGCGAGCCGGAAGCTGTGCTCGCGCTGGGTGTCCTCGACGTGCGCGAGGTGGGCCTTCGCCGCGCGGACGCCCTCGCCGGTCTTCGCGGACTTGACCAGCAGCCGTGCGGCCTCGTAGTCGGCGGTGTCGTCGACGTCCCGGGCGCCCTCGGCCACGGCGACCACGCTGAACGAGCTGCCGCCGGACATCCGCGCGGTGATCATCTCGGCGACCTTGTCCACCGTGTACGGGATCTCCGGGATGAGGATGACGTCGGCGCCGCCGGCGATGCCCGCGGCGAGGGTGAGCCAGCCGGCGTTGTGCCCCATCACCTCGGTGAGGATGATCCGGTGGTGGCTGTGCGCCGTCGAGTGCACCCGGTCGATCGCCTCGGTGGCGATCTCGGTGGCCGTCGCGAAGCCGAAGCTCGTGTCGGTGCCGGCGATGTCGTTGTCGATCGTCTTCGGCAGCATGAGGACGTTCATCCCGCCGTCGGCCAGGCGCATGGCGTTCTTCGCCGTCCCGCCGCCGCCGATGAGGATGAGCCCGTCGAGCCCCTCCTCCTCGTACTGGCGGGCGACGGTCGGGACCATGTCGACCGTCTCGCCGTCGACCGGCATCTTGTGCACCTTGTCGCGGCTCGTCCCGAGGATCGTGCCGCCGATGGTGAGGATGCCCGAGAGGGCCTTGCCGTCCAGGGGGATGTGCCGGTTGGCCACGAGCCCGGTGATGCCGTCCCGGAAGCCGATGAGCTCCATGTCGTGGTGGCCGATGGCGGTCTTGCCGACGGCGCGGATCGCGGCGTTCAGGCCGGGGCTGTCGCCGCCGGCGGTGAGGATCCCGATGCGCTTGGGCTTCTTCGTGCTGGACATGGGTCGGTCCCGTCTCGGCTGTGGGCGTGACGCGTCAGTCTCTCCATCCGGGGCGGTGCGGCACAAGGCGACCGCGCCAGGTCCTAGGGTGCTGGGGTGGCTACCGAGGGAACGATTCGCACCGGCATCATCGGCTTCGGGCTCTCGGGGCAGGTGTTCCACGAACCCTTCCTCGCCTCGAACCCGGACTTCCGGATCGACCTCGTGGCGACCGGTGACCCGGCACGCCAGGCGCTGGCCTCGGCGCAGTACCCGGTCGTCGCGACGCCGGCCGAGCTGCTGGAGCGGGCCGGTGACCTCGATCTCGTGGTGCTGTGCTCGCCGGCCCACACCCACCTCGAGCAGGGCCTCGCGGCGCTCGAGGCAGGCGCGGCGGTCGTCGTCGACAAGCCCTTCGCGGGATCCGTCGCCGAGGCGACGCAGCTGGTCGAGGCGGCCGAACGCCTGGGTCGGCCGCTCTTCGTCTTCCAGAACCGGCGCTGGGACGGCGACTTCCGCACCGTCCGCGCCGTGGTGGCCTCCGGTGTGCTCGGCCGGGTGCACCGCTTCGAGTCCACCTTCGAGCGGTTCGCCGGGCCCGCCCGGGACCGCTGGCAGGACACCACCACCCCGGCACAGGGGGCGGGCATCACCTTCGACCTCGGCAGCCACCTGGTCGACCAGGCGCTCCAGCTCTTCGGTCCGGCGGAGCTCGAGGCGGCCGAGCTGAGCGTGCTGCGGGAGGGCGGCGCGAGCGACGACGACGCGTTCCTGTCCCTGCGGCACGAGTCCGGGGTGCGCTCGCACGTCACCGTCAGCCGGATGGCCGGGCAGTCCGGCCCGCGTTTCCGGGTGCTGGGCACCGAGGGCGCGTACAGCGTCGACGGGCTCGACGGCCAGGAGGACGCCGTCAAGGCCGGCGCCCGGCCGACCGACGAGGGCTACGGGCAGACCCCGGAGAGCGCCTGGGGACGGATCGGCGTCGCCGGCTCCGCCGAGGGCCTGCAGCCCTACCCCACGCTGCCCGGGACCTACGCGGACTTCTACGCCGGGGTCGCGGCGACGCTGCGGGAGGGCGCCCCCTCGCCGGTGGACCCCCGCGACGCCCTGGCGGCCTTCCGCATCCTGGAGCAGGCGCACCTCCTGAGTCGCTGAGCGGCTCGCGGGTCCAGGGTCGGCAGCGCTCAGGCGGTGCCCGGGCCTCGCAGACCGTCGACGCCGCCGAGAGCGCACGTTCGGTGCGAGGACGCAGGTTCGAACCTGCGCTCTCGCGTCGAACCTGCGCTCTCGCCGACCGCGGACTCGATGGGCCGGACCTGCCGCTGTCCGCGTGTTGCCTGCGCCTGATGAACGCGGCTTCGCCTGATGAACGCGGCTTCCCCGCGGCAGGTGCGGCCGATCCGAGCCTCGGGGCGCGAGGGCGCGTCGCACCGTGAGCCGTGGCGCTGGAGCGCGCCTCGGGATGGATCGACGCCGCGTTGTCAGACGGCATCACACCCCGCTGCACCTCAGTCCGCGGCGAGGACGGCGTCCATCTGGCCGGCAGCCTCCCGCATGCCCTCCTCCATGCCCATCTCGACGAGCTGCGCCATCTGCTCGGCGCTCGCGAACCGGCTGAGCACCGTGGCGCGGGTCCCGGTCGGGGTGGCCTCGAGGTCGACCCGCATCCAGGTCACCGGCAGCTCGGGGTCCGGCGTCCCGCTCTCGTCGGCGAAGCCGTCCTCGACCTCGAAGCTCACCGGTGCCTCGACGGACAGGATCTTCCACCAGCCGTGCGCCGTCTCGCCGGTCGGGCCGGTCATGAAGTACCGGACGCGGCCGCCCGCCCGCAGGTCGTGCTCCACGACGGTCGCCGGCCACGTCGGCGGGCCCCACCACCGCTCGAGCCGGCGCGGGTCGGCCCAGAGCTGCCAGGCGCGGGCCGGCGGCGCCGCGAGGTCGACGACGAGGGTGAGGGTGAGGGCCTCGGGGTCCTTGGTGATGCTGACGACGGTCATGTCGGGTCTCCTTGCTCGGTGGTGGTCTCGGCGAGGATCGCGTCCATCTCCGCGATCCGGTGCAGCCAGATCTGCTCCAGCTGGTCGAGCAGGTGGGCCGCCCTGCGCACGGTGCCCACCTCTCCTCGGACGAGCTGGGCGCGCCCGCGCCGGTGCTTGCTCACCAGCTGCGCGCGCTCCAGCACCGCCACGTGCTTCTGCACGGCGGCGAAGCTCATGTCGTAGTGCCGGGCGAGATCGGAGACCGACGCCTCGCGGCTCAGCACGCGGGTGACGATGTCCCGTCGGGTCGCGTCCGCGAGGGCGGCGAAGACCCGGTCCGTCCGATCACGGTCGGACTGTTCTACAACCATGTGGTTGTACGTTACGGCCGCCGGGGTCGTCCGGCAAGACCCCGGGGCCGGTTCCCCGTAGCGTCCTGCGCATGCCCCGACCCGCCGCCGCGCGCCGCCGTCCCGCTCCCCGCCCCGGCCCACCCGCGTGGGCCTACGGTCCGGCTCTGGTCGCCCCGGTGGCTCTGGTCGGCGGCTGGACGCTCGCGGCCGCGCGTCAGGCCTCGTTCGACCCGGTGCTCGAGACGATCAGCGCGCTCGCGGCGACGACGGCGACCTCGCCGTGGATCATGACGACGGGGCTGGCCCTCACCGGTGCCGGTCACGCCGGCACGGCCCTGGTCCTGCGGGGGATCCCGACGCGTGCTCGCGTGGTCCACGCGATCGGCGGGCTGGCGACCGCTGCCGTGGCGGCCCTCCCGGTCGACGCGGCGCCGCGCGCGCACGGTGTCGCGGCCGGTGTCGGCTTCGTGGCGTTGGCGCTCTGGCCGGCCCTCGCCGCACGGCGGCCGGCGCGCGGGGGGCTGCCGCCGCGCCCCGGTCTGTCGCGTCCCCTCGCGCTGGGGACGGCCGCCGTCCTCACCGGTCTGGTCGCCCTCTTCGCCGCCGAGCTCCAGGGCCTGACCCCCGACGGCGGCGCGGCGACCGGCCTGACCGAACGGCTCGCCGCCGGCGCCCAGGCGATCGCTCCGCTCCTGCTCCTCGCGGCGACCCGTCGCGGGGAGCGGCGGTGACGGCCGCCCGCGCCCGGCGCTCACCTCCGGATCGCTCGACGCCGTCGAGGCCCCGCGCGACCGAGGCGTGCCGCCGTGATCTTGACGCCCTCTGTGGGCGGGCGGAGAGTGGCCTGGGTCACACCTGGTGACCCGTCCAGAGGAGTCCTGCCATGGTCACGCGCCTCAACCCCTACCTGTCCTTCCGCGACACCGCGCGCGAGGCGATGGAGTTCTACCGCTCGGTCTTCGGCGGCGAGCTGACCATGAGCACCTTCGCCGAGTACGGCATGGAGACCGAGCCCGGCGAGGCGAACCTCCTCATGCACGCGATGCTCGAGAGCCCGGGCGGACTGGTGCTCATGGGGGCCGACACGCCCAGCTCGATGGAGCACACCCCGGGCGGCGGCGTCTCCGTCTCGCTCAGCGGGGACGACCTCGGTCGAGCTCCAGGGCTACTGGGACGCGCTGTCCGGCACCGGCACCGTGACGATGCCGTTCCTGGCGGCGCCGTGGGGCGACACCTTCGGGATGTGCGTCGACCGCTTCGGCGTCGCGTGGATGGTCAACGCCGCGGGGTCGGGCGCCTGAGCGTCCATCGGCACGACTACCAGCCGAGGGTGCCTGGCTCGCCCTTGAAGGGGCCGACGACGGCGCTCGTGATCCAGCCGCCGTAGAAGCCGCCGGGCTGGGGGAGCGCCGTCTCGCCGTCCACCGTGCAGCGGTCGACGCTGCGGGCCATCACGGCCACCGCTCCGGCGATCACCCCGAAGCCGGGGCTGGGGTCGAGGTAGGTCCACGCGGCGTGGGGGGCGACCTGCCCGTCCGCGACGAGGTCGAAGTAGCTCGCCCGGCCCTTCCACTCGCACCAGCTGGACCCCGAGGCGTCGCGGAGCACCCCCGCGGCGAACGCCTCGCGGGGCAGGTAGTACGTCGGCGGGTGGCTCGTCTCCAGGACCCGCCACGAGCGGTCGGTGCGGGCGATCACCCGGCCGCCGAGCTCGACCTCGATCCGCGCGGAGCACTCCTCGACGCGCGGCGGCCGGGGGTAGTCCCAGACCGACTCCTGGCCGGGTCCGGGTGGCTGGGGAACGGGGCGAACCATCCGGCGAGGCTACGTCGGAGCGGGGTGCTCCGCTCGGGGAGAATGCCGGTGGCGACGCGGCCCGCACCGTGCCCGCCGGTCGCGCCGCAGCCAGGAGAAAGGTCCCGCCCATGAACGCCCAGCCCGGTCGTCGCGGCCGCGAGTGGTGGCGGTCCGCCGTCGTCTACCAGGTCTACCCCCGCTCCTTCGCGGACTCCGACGGCGACGGCATCGGTGACCTACGGGGCATCCTCGGCCGGCTCGACCACCTGGCGACGCTCGGGGTGGACGTGCTGTGGCTCTCGCCGGTCTACCGCTCCCCGCAGGACGACAACGGCTACGACATCAGCGACTACGAGGACATCGACCCGATGTTCGGCACCCTCGCGGACCTGGACGAGCTCATCGCTGCGGCGCACGCCCGGGGCATCCGGATCGTCATGGACCTCGTCGTCAACCACACCTCCGACGAGCACCCGTGGTTCCTCGCGTCCCGCTCCTCGACGGACCATCCGAAGCGCGACTGGTACTGGTGGCGGCCGGCCCGGTCCGGTCACGAGCCCGGCACCCCCGGCGCGGAGCCGACCAACTGGGGCTCGTTCTTCAGCGAGCCCGCCTGGGAGTACGACGAGCGCACCGGCGAGTACTTCCTGCACCTGTTCTCCCGCAAGCAGCCCGACCTCAACTGGGAGAACCCCGAGGTCCGGCAGGCCGTGTACGCGATGATGCGCCGCTGGCTCGAGCGGGGCGTCGACGGCTTCCGGATGGACGTCATCAACCTCGTCTCCAAGCAGGTCGGCCCGGACGGTGCGCTGGCCGACGGGGACACTCACGGCGGAGCGCTGGGCGACGGGACACCGTTCTTCATGAACGGGCCGCGCATCCACGAGTTCCTCGCCGAGATGCACCGTGAGGCGCTCGCCGGGCGCGACCTCCTCACCGTCGCCGAGACGCCCGGCGCCTCGCTCGCCGACGCCGTGCTCTACACCGACCCGGCCCGCGCCGAGGTGGACATGGTCTTCACCTTCGAGCACATGAACCTGGACACGGTGCCCGGCGGAGCGAAGTGGGACCTGGCCCCGCTGCGCCTGCCTGACCTCAAGGCCAACCTCACGCGCTGGCAGGACGGGCTGGCCGAGACAGGCTGGAACTCCCTCTACTGGGACAACCACGACCAGCCGCGGATCGTCTCGCGCTGGGGCGACGACGGCGAGCACCGGGTCGCCTCGGCGAAGGCGCTCGCGACCGTGCTGCACCTGCTGCGTGGCACGCCGTACGTCTACCAGGGCGAGGAGCTCGGGATGACGAACGCGCACTTCACCTCGCTGGCCCAGTACCGGGACATCGAGTCGCTCAACTGGGCGCGGGCCGCCGCTGCGGCCGGGGTGCCGCCGGAGACGGTCCTGCACGCCCTGGCCGCCAAGTCACGGGACAACGCCCGCACCCCGGTCCAGTGGGACGCCACGCTGCAGGCGGGCTTCACGACCGGCACTCCGTGGCTGGCGGTGAACCCCAACCACACCGAGATCAACGCCGAGGCCGCGCTCGCGGACCCGGACAGCGTCTTGCACCACTACCGCCGGCTGATCGAGCTGCGGCACACGCGGCCCGTCGTCGTGCACGGCGACTACCGGTTGCTGCTGCCGGACGACGAGCAGGTCTTCGCGTACGTGCGCTCGCTCGACGGGGTCCGGCTGCTCGTGGTGGCGAACCTCTCCGGCGAGTCGGCGGCGCTCGACCTCGGGCCGGACGCGGGGCTGCTCGACGGGGAGGTGCTGCTGGCCGCGGGCACCGACGGCGAGGCGCTCCTCGCTGCCGGCTCCGACGTCGAGGTGCTGCTGGCCGCTGGCCCCGACGCCGCTGCGACGCGGGCGCTCGGCCCCTGGGACCAGCTCGTGGTGCTGAGCACGGAGACCTGACCGCGGCGCGTCCTCGTCGACACCCGTCGTTCGTGGCGGATGAGGACGGAGCGAGGCGCCGGGCTCAGGCGACCTGGAAGGACCGCCGCGCCAGGCCGAGCCAGAAGCCGTCGATCGTCGTCGTCACCGCGGTCGTCGGGTCCGAGGCGGCGCCCAGGGTGACGAAGAGCGGGGTGAAGTGCTCGACGGTCGGGTGCGCGTACGGCATCCCGGGCGCTCGCTCGCGGAAGGCCGCGAGCTCGTCGACGTCGCCGCGACGCAGTGCCTCGGCCGCCCAGTCGTCGAACTCCGCTGACCAGCCGGGGACCGCGTCGGGCCGGTTCCACTGCACGTACGGCAGGCCGTGCGTCATGAACCCGGAGCCGATCACCAGCACGCCGTGCTCGCGCAGCGTGCGCAGGCGGGAGCCGAGGGCGAGCAGCCGGCCGGCGTCGTGCGTCGGCATGCTCAGCTGGAGCACCGGGACCGACGCGTCGGGGTACATCGCGCTGAGCGGCACCCACGCGCCGTGGTCCAGGCCCCGGGCGGTGTGCTCGTGCAGCTCCTCGGTGTCCGGCAGGACGGAGCGCACCAGCCGGGCGAGCGCGCTCGCGTCGGGGGTGTCGTAGCGCATTCGGCGGAACACCGGGTCGAAGCCACCGAAGTCGTAGATCGGGTCGGTGCGCGCGGCACTGCTCGACAGGGACAGCGGGGCGGCCTCCCAGTGGGCCGAGACGATGAGCACGGCGCGCGGGGTCGGCAGCGCGCTCGACCAGTCGTGCAGGGCCGCCATCCAGCCGGGCTGCTCGAGCAACGGCGGGGCGCCGTGGCTGAGGTAGAGGGCGGGAAGCGGTCCGTCCTCGGGCGTCCAGGTGCGGCGCGGGGCGGCGGCCTGGAGGGCGGCGGTGCGCTCGACGTGGGCGAGGTAGGCGGGTGGGCCGAGGGTCACGAGGCCTCCTGGGTCGGACGGTGGCTGTGCGGGTCGTGGGTCAGGCGACCAGGGCGAAGCCGCCGGTCCAGGGGAGCTTCTCGCCGACCGCCAGGGTCAGCTGGACGAAGCCGATCGCCTCGAGCTCGCGGGCGCGGCGCAGGGAGCCGGCGTCCACGGCACGCACGCCACCTGCCGCCACGAGGCCCGCCAGGGCGTCCTTCGCCGCGGTGTCGTCGCCGGCGATGAGGACCGTGGTCGGCTGGGAGGCGCCCGCCGCGCCGACCGCCGTGCCGGTCGCGAGGGTGCCGGCGAACGTGGTGTTGAAGGCCTTGAGGACCCGCGAGGCCGGCAGCGCCTCGGCGATGACCGCCGTGGCCGAGCCGTCCGGCGGGACGACGAGGGAGTCGAAGGTGACGAAGTCGAGCGGGTTGGTGATGTCGACGACGATCTTGCCCGCGAGGTCGGCGCCGTGGCGCTCGAGCACGTCCGCGACGGCAGGGTAGGGCACTGCCAGGACGACGATGTCCGCCGCGGCGTCGAGGCGGTCCTCGCGCCCGAGGAGCCGGACGCTCGCCCCGCCGCGGCGGAGCACGCCCGCGATCGCCTGGGCCATCGCGCCGGTGCCGATGATGGTGACGTTCATGGAGATCTCCTTCGGCCCGCGGGACGGGCAAGTAGTTGAAGCAACAACTGAATGACGTGACCCTACGTCGGGTTGCTTGTAGTGTCAACTAATCCGTAGGCTGATCTCATGACTCGCTGGCTGGACGACGAGGAGCTCGAGGCCTGGGTGCGCCTGATCGCCGTCGTGGAGCTGCTGCCCGGGGTCCTGGAGTCCCAGCTCAAGCGGGACTCCGATCTCACCCACTTCGAGTACTACGTGCTCGCGATGCTCTCCGAGGCGCCGTCCCGCCGGTTGCGGATGAGCGCCCTGGCGGCTGCCACGCACGCGACCCTTCCCCGGCTCTCGCACGTGGTCAGCCGACTCGAGAAGCGCGGCCTCGTACGGCGGTCGGCCTGCCCGGAGGACGGGCGCGCCACCAACGCCGAGCTCACCGCCGAGGGCTGGGAGCTGCTCGTCTCGGCCGCCCCGGGGCACGTCGAGCAGGTGCGCTCGGCGGTCCTCGACGCCCTGGACCCTGAGCAGGTCCGCCAGCTCTCCGGGATCGCCGCGGCCGTCCTGACCCGGCTCGACCCGGACGGGGCGATGACGGCCCGGCACCTGAGGCGCTGAGCGCGCCCGGACGCGCCCGTGACGGACGCCCGCCCGGGGACGCGCGTCACCGGCGTCGCCGGGACCAGCGCTCCAGGACGGTGACGAACTCCTCGACGATGAGCGGGACCGGCCGCCTCAGGTCGACGGCGAGCCCGGCCTCGTCGTCGCCGAGCGGCTCGAGGGCCGCCAGCTGGGAGGCGACGAGGGCGGCCGGCATGAAGTGCCCCGCCCGCCCGGAGACCCGCTCCTCGAGCACCGCCTGGTCGCCGGCCAGGTGGAGGAAGACGGTCATCGGAGCCCGGCTGCGCAGGAGGTCGCGGTAGCTCCGACGCAGGGCGGAGCAGGCTGCGACACCGCCGGAGGGCTGGCCGGCGAGCCACGTGCCGACGTCGATCAGCCAGGGCACACGGTCCTCGTCGTCGAGCGGCCGGCCCGCCGCCATCTTGGCGACGTTGGCCGCCGGGTGCAGGTCGTCCGCGTCGACGAACGGTCGGCCCAGCCTCTCGGCCAGCGCCCGGCCGACCGTGGACTTGCCGCAGCCGCTGGCGCCCATGACGACGATCGGCCGCGCGATGACGTCGTCCGGTGTCGTCATGAGACGGTCGTGCCGAACGCCAGGCCGAGCGCGTAGGTGGCCGCTGCCGCGCCGTAGCCGATCGCGAGCTGGCGCAGCGCGCGCCGGGCCAGGTTCCCGCCGGAGAGCAGGCCGACGACCGTCCCGGTCGCCATGAGGGCGATCCCGACGAGCACCGAGGCGCTCAGCACGGCGGCGAGCCCGCTGAGGCCCAGGAGGTAGGGGAGCACCGGGACCAGCGCGCCGGAGGCGAAGAACGCGAAGCTCGACACCGCGGCCTGCCGGCCGGTGCCGATCTCCTCGTGCAGGTCCACCTCGGCCCCGGCGCTCAGGGAGCCGTGGCCGGTGCCGGCCAGGACGAGGGCCGCCTGGTCCTCGGCTGCCTGGGCGCTCATCCCGCGCGCCCGGTAGACCAGGGCCAGCTCGTTCCGCTCGAGGTCCAGGTGCGCGACGGCCCGGTGCGCGTCGGCGCCGGGCGTGCTCGCCTCGAGCAGCTCGCGCTGGGAGCGCACCGAGACGTACTCGCCGGCGCCCATCGACAACGCCCCGGCGAGCAGCCCGGCGAGGCCGGTGACGAGGATCGTGCCGGAGGAGACCCCCGTCGCGCCGATCCCGAGCACGAGGGCGAAGTTGGAGACGAGTCCGTCGTTGGCGCCGAAGACGGCCGCCCGGAAGGTGCCGGACAGGCGCGCCCGGCCGCGTGCGGCGAGCCCGCGGACGACCTCCTCGTGGATCCGCTCGTCGGCGGCCATCCGGTCCGTGGCGTGGGCGTCGTCGGCGTACGGGGAGTCCGCCTCGGCACGCTGGGCCAGGACCAGCGCGAAGACCGACCCGAACCGGGACGCGAGCCCGACCAGGACCCGGGTGCGCAGGTCGGGCCGCAGCGGTCGCCCGACGCGATCGCCGAGCAGCTCGAGCCAGTGCGCCTCGTGGCGGGACTCGGCCTCGGCCAGGGCGAGCAGGATCTCGCGCTCCTCACCGGAGCGGCGGGCTGCCAGCCGCCGGTAGATGTCGGCCTCGGCGCGCTCGGCCGCCAGGTGACGGCGCCAGCGGCGCAGGTTGCGCTCGGTCGGCGCCGGCACCTCGGTGCTGGTGGGATCGCCCACGGGTGCTCGCTCTCTGCTCGCTCGGCCGCGGGGCGGCCGGTCGTCGGGTGCCGCGGGCCTCTGCGGCGGGCGCCATGCTACCGAGGCGCCGTCGCGCCGGGCGGGACCTGCGGCACCAGGCTGAAGGCGATCTCTTCCTCCTGCGCGTTGTGCAGCCGCAGCACCGCGTACAGCCCGTAGAGCACGCGGCGCAGCTCGACGACGTCCTCCGCGGCGACCTCGTCCTCCAGCCCGTCGACCAGCCGGTCCAGCCGGCTGACCTGGTGCTCGATCTCGGCGTGCGTCCGCGAGAGGGCGGCGACGGCGTCGGTGCTGCCCAGCGCCCGGGCCGCGATCGGCACGAGCACCGCCTCGTCCTCGCGCTCGTGCGGCAGCAGCTGGGCGTGCAGGGCCGCGCGCAGCTCGGTGACCGGACCGGTCCGGGGGTTGGTGGTGGTCAGGGCGTCGGCGACCGACCGGATCCGCTCGACCAGCGGCAGCACGGCGTCGTGCTCGGTGCGCAGGCGGTGCGCGTCGGTGACGTCGGCGGCCGGCATCGCCACCGTGTGCCGTCGACCCGGCAGGACGGCCTGGAGCGCGAGGGCGATCGCGAGCAGGTCGATCACCTCCTGGAGCGCGGCGCCGGCGGCGGGCGGCAGGTAGCCGGCCGCGGCCACGCCCATCGCGACGAGCGACAGGCCCATCCCGACGACGACCGCCCGCAGGGCGATCCGGCGCGAGCGGCGGGCGACCAGGATCGCGTCCGCGAGGGCGTCGATCCGGTCCACCGTGAGCACGACGTCGGCGGCCTCGGAGGACGCCGTCGAGCCGCGGGCGGCCAGCGCCACGCCGACCCCGGCCGCGGCGAGCGCGGGCGCGTCGTTGATCCCGTCGCCCACCATGATCGTCGCGCCCCGCTCGGCCTCCCTGGCCAGGGTGGCGAGCTTGCCCGCCGGGTCGACCTCGGCGACGACGGCATCCACCCCGACGATCCGCCCGACCATCTCGGCGATGTCGCTGCGGTCGCCGGTGACCAGCACCACCCGCTCGATGCCCGCCTCGCGCAGCGCCCGCACGGTGCGCGGGGCGTCCGGCCGGATCGGGTCCGCCAGGAGCAGGGCGCACGCCGGCTCGCCGTCCACCCCGACGAACACCGTCAACGACCCGTCGAGGTCCGCCCGCCGCCTGGCCTGGCGGATCCAGCGGGGGACCTCCTCGCCGACGATCCACGAGGCCTTGCCCACGCGCACGTGGTGCCCGGCGACGGTCCCCTCGATGCCGTAACCGTGCACCTCGGCCACGTCGCTCGGCATGTCCAGGTCGAGCCCGCGGTGCCGCGCCGCGTGCACGACAGACCCGGCGAGCACGTGCGCGGAGACCTGGTCGAGCGAGGCGGCCAGTCGCAGGGCCTCGTCCGGGTCGCCGCCGTCGGGCGCCAGGACGTCGGTGACCTCGGGGTGGCCCTGGGTGAGGGTGCCGGTCTTGTCGCTGAGCAGCACGGTGCCCAGGGCGAGGCGCTCGAGGGCGCTGCCGCCCTTGATGACGACCCCAAGCCCCGCGGCGCGGGACAGGCCCGACATGATGGCGATCGGTGCGGCGAGCAGCAGCGGGCAGGGCGTGGCCACGACGAGCACCGCGACGGCGCGGACCGGGTCCCCGGCCAGTGCCCAGGCTGCGGCGGCCAGGACGAGGGTGAGCGGCACGAAGAGGACCGCGACCCGGTCGGCGCTCCGGACGAACGGCGCCGAGGTGGCCTGGGCCTGCTCGACCAGGCGGACGATCCCGGCGTAGGTCGACAGCTCCGCCGAGGTCGTCGCCCTCAGCTCGACCGGCCCGCCGGCGTTGACGACGCCGGAGCGCACGTCCTGCCCCGCCTCGAGCTCGACCGGCCGGGACTCGCCGGTGAGGGCTGCCTCGTCGAGGACGGCGTCGTCGAGCAGCCGCCCGTCGATGGGGACCACCTCGCCGGTGCGCACGAGCAGGTGGTCGCCGACCACGACCTCCTCGACCGGCACGTCCACGACCGTGTCGGTGGTCGCGTCGACCGTGCGGCGGTGGGCGGTGCGCGGCGCGCGGGCGACGAGCAGGCTCAGCTCCCGGCGGGCGCGGGCGTCGGCCTTGGCCTCGAGCAGCTGCCCGGTGGCGAGCATCACGGTGATCATCGACCCGGCGAACGGCTCGTCGACCCAGATCGCGCCGGCGAGGGCGAGCACCGCGATGACGTCGACGGTCGGGCGGCGCTCGCGGACCGCGTCGAGCGTCGTCGCCAGGGCCGAGACCAGGCCCAGGACGGTGCCGGCGAGCCAGGCCCAGCCGGCGGGCGCGTCCGCGCCGAGGAGCCACGCGACGCCGCCGGCGACGAGCAGGGCCGTGGCGACGACGAACAGCGCGACCTGGGCGGACGGGCGCCGGACCATCCTCCATCGTCCCGCGCGGGGCGGACCGGCGCCACGGACCCCCGGTCCGGCAGGGTCCGCAGGGGGCACGTCCGGCCGGGTCCGCACGCGGCCCGTCCGGCCACGGGACGCGCACAGGTGATCCATAGGCTCGCCTCAGGCTCCGCCCAGTCGCCGGCCCGAGTCTTCGAGGATGACGACGACACAGCGCGCCCCGCGGAGCGCCCTCGACCCCCGGCCGGTGCAGGTGGACCGCACCGACGGCGCCGGACCCGTCCTCGACCTGGTCATCCCCGTCTACAACGAGGCGGCCGGTCTCGAGGCCTCCGTGCGCGCGGTGTGCGCGCACCTCGCGCGGGAGCTTCCCTTCTCGGCCCGCGTGACCATCGCCGACAACGCCTCGACCGACGGGACGCTGGCGGTGGCCGAGCGGCTGGCCGCCGAGCTGCCGCAGGTGCGGGTGGTCCACCTGGACGCCAAGGGTCGCGGCCGGGCGCTCAACGCGGTGTGGTCGACCTCGGACGCCCAGGTCCTGGCCTACTGCGACGTCGACCTGTCCACCGACCTCTCGGCGCTGCTCCCGCTCGTCGCGCCACTGGTCTCCGGGCACTCGCACGTGGCGATCGGCACCCGGTTGGCGCGGTCCTCCCGGGTGGTCCGCGGGCCCAAGCGCGAGTTCATCTCGCGGTCCTACAACCTCCTGCTGCGCACCTCGCTCGCGGCGCGGTTCTCCGACGCCCAGTGCGGGTTCAAGGCGATCCGGGCCGACGTCGCCCGCGAGCTGCTGCCGCTCGTGCAGGACACCGGCTGGTTCTTCGACACCGAGCTGCTGGTGCTCGCCGAGCGTGCCGGGCTGCGCATCCACGAGGTCCCGGTGGACTGGGTCGACGACCCGGACTCGCGGGTGGACATCGTCGCGACCGCGATGGCCGACCTCCAGGGGATCGCCCGGGTGGGCCGCGAGCTGGTGACCGGCGCGCTGCCGCTGCGCGAGATCGGCGAGCACCTGCCGCTGGTCGGCGACTCCCGGACGCGGGTGGTCCAGGGTGTCGTCGAGCCGTCCGACGCACCCGCGCGGACCGCCCTGCTGCACCAGCTGGTCCGGTTCGCCGTCGTCGGCCTCGCCTCGACCCTCGCCTACGCCGCGCTGTTCCTGCTCCTGCGCGGCCCGATGGGCGCGCAGGCCGCCAACTTCAGCGCGCTGCTGCTCACCGCGATCGCGAACACGGCGGCCAACCGCCGGCTGACCTTCGGCTTCCGGGGTTCGGTGAACGTGGCCCGCCACCAGGGCCAGGGGCTGCTCGTCTTCTTCTTCGGCTGGGCGCTGACCTCCGGCTCGCTCGCCCTGCTCGGCGCCGTCGCGCCGACGGCGGCGCACTCGGTCGAGCTCGCCGTCCTCGTCGTGGCGAACCTCGCCGCGACCGTCCTGCGCTTCGTCCTGCTGCGGCAGTGGGTCTTCCGCCCGCGCGGCGCGACCTCGGCCGCGCCCGTCCGCACCCCCTCCGACCCCGCCGGCGACCGCGCCGCGAGGGTCGAGCTCACCGAAGGAGCCCTCCGATGACCCATCCCACGAGCACCGAGGTCCTCGACGGCCCACCGCCGTCCCCGGTCCTGCCCGTGGTCCCGCCGACCAGCCCGGCCACGGGCCGCTTCGTGCCGACCCCCCGGCAACGGTGGGAGCGCCCCGCGCTCCTGGCGCTCCTGGTGATCACCGGTGCGCTCTACCTGTGGGACCTGTCCGCCTCCGGCTGGGCCAACTCGTTCTACTCCGCGGCCGTGCAGGCCGGATCGGAGAGCTGGAAGGCGTTCCTGTTCGGCGCCTCGGACGCCGCCGCGTCGATCACCGTGGACAAGC
Organism: uncultured Actinomycetota bacterium; assembly: GCA_963724505.1. GTDB lineage: Bacteria > Actinomycetota > Actinomycetes > Actinomycetales > Cellulomonadaceae > Actinotalea. The sequence goes on along the minus strand of CAVRUY010000004.1, from coordinate 706,991 downwards.
CGCCCGCGTCGCTGTGGGTGATGGGTCTCTCCGTACGGCTCTTCGGGCTCAGCTCGTGGGCGATCCTCGTCCCGCAGGCGCTCATGGGCGTCGCGACCGTCGGCGTGGTCTACGCCTCGGTGCGGCGCTACTTCAGCGCGCAGGCCGGTCTGATCGCCGGTGCGGTCCTCGCGCTCACGCCGGTCGCGGCGCTGATGTTCCGGTTCAACAACCCCGACGCGCTGCTCGTGCTGCTGCTCACCCTCGCGGTGTACGTGACGCTGCGGGCGATCGAGGACGGGCGCACCCGGTGGCTGGTGCTCGCCGGCGTGCTGGTCGGCCTCGGCTTCCTCACCAAGCAGCTCCAGACCGTGCTCGTGCTGCCCGGCATCGCCGCCGTCTACCTCATCGCCGCGCCGGTCTCGATCGGCCGGCGCATCCGCGACGGCCTGCTCGCCGTCGGCGCGATGATCGTCTCGGCGGGCTGGTGGGTCGCGATCGTCGAGCTCACCCCGGCGGCCGACCGGCCGTACATCGGCGGGTCGACCGACAACTCGTTCCTCAACCTGACGCTCGGCTACAACGGCCTGGCCCGGATCCTCGGGCGGGGCGAGAGCCTGTCCACGGCCGTGACCGGGACGACCGGCACCGCGGGTGGCGGCGCGCCGACCGGCGGCGGCCTGTTCTCCTCGAACGTCGGCCTGCTGCGGATGTTCACCGGTGACCTCGGCGGTCACGTCGCCTGGCTCATCCCCGCGGCGCTGCTCCTGGGCCTGGCCGGCCTGTGGGTGGTCGGCCGCGGCCCGCGCACCGACGTCCGGCGGGCCTCCCTACTGCTCTGGGGCGCCACCCTGGTCGTCACCGGCCTGACGTTCTCGCTGATGGACGGCACCTTCCACCAGTACTACACGGTGGCCCTGGCGCCCGCGATCGGCGCCCTCGTCGGCATCGGCGGCTGGCTGGTCTGGACCCGCCGCGCCGAGGCATGGGCGCTGCCGGTGCTCGCCGGAGTCTCCCTGGTCACCACCGGGTGGGCGTTCGTGGTGCTCGGTCGCTCCCCGGAGTGGAACCCCTGGCTGCGCTGGGTCGTCCTGGCGATCGGCCTGGTGGCCGCCGCCGGGCTCGTGCTCGGGCGCCGCTACGGCGCACGGGTGCTCACCGCCTCCGCCGCGCTGGCGCTCGTCGCGGCCCTGGCCGGCCCGACCTCGTGGACCGTGCAGACCGTCGTGACGCCGCACACCGGCGGCGCCGTGACGACCGGTCCCAGCGTGGTCGGGGACGCCGCCGCCCTCGGCGGTGGGCGGGGCGGTGTCGCGACCGGTCCCGGCGTCGCCGGCGGCGCGCAGGACGGTGCCGCAGGGGCGAGCGACGACGCTGCCGGTGGGACGCTCCCGGGCGGGGCGCTGCCGGGCGACACGCTGCCTGGCGACACGCTCCCGGGCGGGGCGTTGCCGGGCAACACACTGCCGGGTGGGGCGCTGCCGGGCGACACGCTCCCGGGCGGAGACCTTCCGGACGCCGACCTCGCCGCGGGCGACCTTCGCGGCGCCGACGGCGGCCGGCCGGGGTCGACCGGGACCCAGGGTGCCGTCGGCGCCCAGCCCGGGCAGAGCTCGGCGGAGGCGAGCGAGGCCGTCCTGGCGCTCCTGCTGCAGGACGCCGACTCCTTCACCTGGGTCGCCGCCACCACGGGCGCCGAGAACGCGGCGAGCTACCAGCTGCCGACCGAGCGCTCGGTGATGCCGATCGGTGGCTTCAACGGTGGTGACCCGTCCCCGACGCTGGAGCAGTTCCAGGCCTACGTCGCCGACGGCGAGATCCACTACTACATCGCCAGCGGCTCCGAGGGCCCGGGCGCCGGTGGTCGCGGCGGCGACGAGGGCGGGTCCAGCTCCATCGCCACCTGGGTGAGCGAGAACTTCACCGCCGAGACCGTGGACGGGGTCACCCTGTACGACCTCACGGCGCCGATCGGCTGAGCGCCGCAGGACCCGCCGGCCGGGCCGGACCGAGGAACGCCCTCGGCCCGGCCCGGCCGTCCTGCGTCCACCGGGCGCGACACGCCGGCCAGGGCGTACGGTCGGCCCCACGGTGCAGCGACGCACGCGGAACGGGAGGTCGGGGCATGCGGATCGCGCTGATGGCGACCTGTGTGGCGGACGCGCTCGTCCCCTCGGTCGCGCGCGCCACGGTGACCGTCCTGGAACGTCTCGGCCACGAGGTCGTCTTCCCGGCGGGGCAGACCTGCTGCGGGCAGATGCACCTCAACACCGGGTTCCGCCGGGAGGCCCTCGCACTCGTCGAGCACCACGTCGAGGTGTTCGACGCCGCCCTGGAGACCTGTGACGCCGTCGTCGCGCCGTCCGGGTCCTGCGTCGGCTCGGTGCGCCACCAGCACGAGCTGCTGGCCGAGCGCGCCGGCAAGCCGCACCTGGCCCACCGGGCCCGTGGGGTGGCCGAGCGCACCTACGAGCTCTCCGAGCTGCTGGTCGACGTCCTCGGGGTGACCGACGTCGGTGCGTACTACCCGCACGCGGTCACCTACCACCCGACCTGCCACTCGCTGCGGATGCTCCGCGTCGGCGACCGCCCGCTCCGGCTGCTGCGCGCGGTCGAGGGGATCGAGCTCGTCGAGCTGCCCGCCGCGGACCAGTGCTGCGGCTTCGGCGGAACGTTCGCGCTGAAGAACTCCGCGACCTCCGCCGCGATGCTCGCCGACAAGGTCCGGCACATCGGGCAGTCCGGGGCGCAGCGCTGCACGGCGGGGGACGCCTCCTGCCTGCTGCACATCGACGGCGGCCTGCGCCGCGCCGGGCCGGACGGCCCGGGCGGGGGCGCGCGCGCGATCCACCTCGCGGAGATCCTTGCCTCGACCCGGGCGGAGCTGGCCTCGTGAGCGCCGCCACCGCGGCGCGGCGGGGCATGCTGCGGCGAGGTGGACGATGAAGGTCGCGCTGGGGATGCCCGGTCGCCCGGTCCCGCCGCCTGCCCCGCCCGGCGTCGGGCACCTGCACGCGGCCGAGTCCTTCCCGGTCGCAGCCCGGCGCGAGCTCGCCGACACCACGCTGCGCACCAACCTCGCGCACGCGACCTCGACGATCCGGGCCAAGCGCGCCGCCGTCGTCGCGGAGGTGCCCGACTGGGAAGAGCTGCGGGACGCCGCGTCGGCGATCAAGACCGACGCGATGGCCCGGCTGCCCGAGCTGCTGATCGAGCTCGAGGAGCAGGTCACCGCCCGCGGCGGCACGGTGCACTGGGCCCGCGACGCGGCCGAGGCCAACCGGATCGTCACCGACCTGGTCCGGGCCACCGGCGCGCGCGAGGTGGTCAAGGTCAAGTCGATGGCCACCCAGGAGATCGGCCTCAACGAGGCGCTGGAGGCCGCCGGGATCGAGGCCACCGAGACGGACCTCGCCGAGCTCATCGTCCAGCTCGCGGGGGACACCCCGAGCCACATCCTGGTCCCGGCGATCCACCGCAGCCGGGCCCAGATCCGCCAGATCTTCCTGGCGCACATGGCCGGGGTCGACCCCGCGATCACCGACGAGCCGCGGCTGCTGGCGATGGCCGCGCGCTCCTACCTGCGCGAGCGCTTCCTGCGGGCCGACGTCGCCGTCAGCGGCGCGAACTTCGCCCTCGCGGAGAGCGGGACGCTGGGCGTGGTGGAGTCCGAGGGCAACGGGCGGATGTGCCTGACGCTGCCGCGCACCCTCATCACGGTGATGGGCATCGAGAAGGTGCTGCCGAGCGCGCGGGACCTGGAGGTCTTCCTCCAGCTCCTGCCGCGCTCCTCGACCGGGGAGCGGATGAACCCCTACACCTCGCTGTGGACCGGGGTGACGCCGGGCGACGGACCGCAGGAGGTCCACCTGGTCCTGCTGGACAACGGGCGCACCGCCGCGCTCGCCGACGAGGTCGGCCGCTCGGCACTGCACTGCATCCGCTGCTCGGCCTGCCTCAACGTCTGCCCGGTCTACGAGCGCACCGGCGGGCACGCCTACGGCTCGGTGTACCCCGGGCCGATCGGTGCGATCCTCACGCCGCTGCTCACCGGGGCCGCCGAGCACGGCGACCCGAACGCCTCGCTGCCGTTCGCCTCCACGCTGTGCGGCGCCTGCTACGACGTCTGCCCCGTCAAGATCGACATCCCGTCGATCCTCGTCGAGCTGCGGGCCCGGCAGGTCGACGCCGAGCGCGGCGGGCTGCCCGGCGGCCTGGAGGTCGGGATGCGCGCGATGGGGGCCGTGATGCGCTCGCCGCGGCTGTTCTCGGTGGCCGAGCAGGTGGCCGGCCTCGGACGGTTCCTCGCCCGGGACGGCGCGATCCGCCGGCTGCCCTGGCCGGGCTCGCTGTGGACCGACAGCCGCGACCTGCCCGCGCCGCCGGCCGAGTCGTTCCGGGCCTGGTGGGCGCGGGAGCGGGGGGAGGGGCGATGAGCCGGGCGCGCGCCGAGGTGCTCGACCGGATCCGGGCCGCCCTGGGGACCGGCGGCGCCGCCGGTCCCCGAGGTCGACCGGCGCTACCTCGGCGCGGACGACCCGTGGGAGACCGCGATGCCCCGCGCCGACCTGCTCGCGCTGCTCACCGAGCGCGTCGAGGACTACCGGGCGAGCCTCACCTTCGCCACGCCGGACGACGTCGCCGCTGTCATTGCGGGCTTGCTCCCGGGCGCCGCCCGGGTGGTCGTGCCCGAGGGCCTGGACGCGGGATGGCTGACCGGGGCCGAGCGTGCCGGGGTCGAGGTGCTGGTCGACCGCGCCGCCGCCCCCGTCCCGCTGGCCGACCTCGACGCCGTGGACGCCGTCGTCACGGCGAGCCGGCTCGCCGTCGCCGAGACCGGCTCGATCGTGCTCGACGCCGGACCCGACCAGGGCCGCCGAGCGATCTCGCTCGTCCCCGACCACCACGTCTGCCTCGTGCGTGCCGAGGACGTCGTCCGCGGCCTGCCCGCCGCGATCGGCCGGCTGGACGTCACCCGCCCGCTCACCTGGATCTCCGGACCGAGCGCGACGAGCGACATCGAGCTGAGCCGCGTCGAGGGCGTGCACGGCCCGCGCCGCCTCGACGTGGTGCTGCTCCGGGCCTGAGCCGGCGGCGCCGGTCCTCAGGCCTGCCCGCGAGCCTCGCCCTCGACGATCAAGCGGCGGTGCAGCTCGGTGGTGAGCACGTGGATCTGCCGGGTCAGCTCGGTGTTGGTGCGCAGCTCGGCCTCCTCCTCGAGGAAGTCGTGGTCGGCCTTGGCCTGCTGGAAGGCCGCCGCCCGGTTCTGCCCGATCATCACGAAGGTCGACAGGAAGATCGCCTCGAGCGAGACGATGAGCGTCAACGTGGGCCAGGGGCTCTGCTCGACCAGCAGCATCCAGGCGACGAAGACCGTGACGTGCAGGTACACGAAGGTCATCGACCCGGCGAGCTTCGTGATCCCGTCGGCGATCCGCAGCTGGAGGTCGGCCGCCCGCTTCATCCGGAAGTCGGAGACGACCGGGTGCTCGAGCGGGCGCTTGAGGTCGTTGACCGTGACCATGGGTTCTCCTCGGATCGGGGGGCGGTGTGCCGCCGCTGGCCCCACCGAACCACAGTCCGCAGCCGGCGCGAGCGATCCGGTCCCGGCCGCTCCGGCGCGCCCGCTCGCGGGGCGAGCGCGCCTCAGGACCGCGCAGCCGCGTCCGTGCGGCAGTCGGGGCACAGCCCCCAGAAGACGACCTCGGCGCGTTCGACGGCGAAGCCCTGCCGGTCGGTCAGGTGCACGCAGGGCCCGTCCTCGGCGGAGCAGTCGACGTCCTCCAGCCGGCCGCAGGAGCGGCAGGCGAGGTGGTGGTGGGTCGTGGTGCGCCGCTCGTAGCGGGCCGGGAAGCCGGCGAGGTCGACCCGGTGCACCAGTCCCGCCGCGGTGAGGGCGTCGAGCAGGTGGTAGGCCGCCTGCACCGAGACCGAGCCGATCCGCGCGCGCACCTGGGCGGCGACCTCGTCGGTCGACAGGTGGCCGGGGGAGTCCAGGGCGTCGAGGGCGGCGACCCGCGCGGCGGTCACCCGCAGGCCGCTCGCGCGGAGCCGGTCGGTGGCGGTCGTCATGGGCCCAGTCTGTCCGCTACGTTGGAGCCGGTCAAATAAGCGACGGGATGAATTGTGGAGAGATCATGACGACATCGAGCACCGCCTACGTCGAACCGGACACCGAGCCGGTGCGTGCCCCTCGGCTGGCGCACCTGCCGGTCACCTTCTTCGCCGTCGTCATGGGACTGGCCGGGCTCTCCCTGGCCTGGCGGCGCGCGGTGGGTCTCGGCGCCCCCGAGGTCGTGGCTCTCGCCCTGTTCTGGATCGCGCTCGCCGCCGAGGCGGTCGTCGCCACGGCGTACCTCGCCAAGATCGTCCGCCACCGGGCGGCGTTCCGTGCCGAGATGCAGCACCCCGTGCGCCTCGCCTTCGTCCCCACCGCGACGATCGCGCTGCTCCTGCTGGCCACCGCGGGGCGCGAGGTCGTGCCGGGGCTCGCCACCGTCCTGTGGTGGGCCGGAGCCCTCGGGCAGATCGCGCTGACCCTCCTCGTGCTCTCGGCGTGGATCGGCCGGCCCACCTTCACCCTCGGGCACGTCACCCCGGCCTGGTTCATCCCCGTCGTCGGCCTCGTCGTCGTCCCGCTCGCCGGGGTGCACCTGGGCCCGCTCTGGCTCAGCTGGTTCGCGTTCTCGGTCGGCCTGTTCTTCTGGCTGGCCCTGCTGCCGGTCGTGCTCAGCCGGCTGTTCGTGCACGACCAGCCCGTGCCGACCCCGCTCCTGCCGACCCTCGCGGTGCTCGTCGCGCCGCCGTCGGTCGCTTTCCTCGCCTGGGCAGCGCTGCACAGCGGGGTGGTGGACACGGTCGGGACGATGCTGCTCGACGTCGCCGTCTTCTTCGGGCTGCTCTTCGGCGCCCTGGCCGCACGCCTGCGCCGGCTGCCGTTCTTCCTCTCCTGGTGGGCGTTCGCCTTCCCGCTGGCCGCGCTCTCGGTCGCCCTCACCGCGGTCGCGGCCGACCAGGACGTCGCGGCTCTGACGATCGCCGCGTGGACCCTGCTGGCGGCCACCACCGCGCTGACCGTCCTGCTCGGTGTGCGGACCGCCGGGGCGATGGCCGCCGGGCGCATCTGCGTGCCGGAGTGAGCCCGGTCCCCAGCGCGCCGTGGAGTGCGTCTTTCCGGTGTGATCAGGTGGCCACTGCGCCGGTCGACCCAGTCCGTGACGGTGCGCTGGCCCCTTGGCCCCCGTGTGACCGAGTCGTGACGAGCGGCGCGCTCCGAAGTGCGCGGTCGTGCCGATGTGCGTGACCACCGGACCTGCCGTCGCCGCAACGGCCCTACGGGTCAGGAGGCCCCGACCTCGGCCGGAGCGCGCCTGCCACTCACAGTTCGCCCGACCAGCGCCCGCGGTGCCGTCCCGAGTGGAGGCCGATCGTGGCAGGCCTCCCCGCGACAGGCTCCCGGGCGCGGTGAGGCGGTGGGACGATTGGAGGGGTAGGTCTGTCCCCGTGGAGTCGGAGAGAGGGTGAGCGACATGGGCCCCACACTCGGGAGGATTCGGTTCGCGATGCTCTGGCTGGTCGCCGGAAGCGCGTTGGCCGGGACGATGGCGGTGTTCTTCTACGAGCCCGGTGTGCTCGAGGAAGGTGTCGCCGGTGTGATGGAGGGCGAACCGGTGACCATGGGCATGGCACAGCTGATGGCGGCGATGGTCGCGCTGCCGCTGGTCATGGCGACGGTCACGCTGTTCCTGCCCGCCCGCGCCGGCGCCCTCACCAATCTGGTGGTGGGTGTGCCCCTCGGGGCGTTCGGGCTGTACTCGGCCGTCTCCGAGCTGGCTGGCGGTGCGTTGCACGCGCATCTGACGCTCGCTGCGCTTGCTGCGGCGATCGCGTGGCTCATCGTGGGCCTCAGCATCACCGAGCTGCGGCGGCTCTCGCACCGGGACGCCGCGTCGGCGTCGGTGAGGGTCGAGACGACTCGGGGAGCCTAGCGAGCGGCTGTCGCGGCTCCTCCTGCGCCGTCCTCGACGACGGCGCAGGAGACGACGCACGTCACCGAGGACGAGGGCACGGCAGCTCGCCGAGAGGCTGGACGCAAGTGCGGCGCGCTGGCCGTAGGTCATGCCGTGCCCAGATGGTGGGCGCGCTCCTCTAGGCAACCAGGAAGCACCCGCCGCTAGGCCGGACCGCATGGCTCGACGACTCTCATAGAGGCGCTCTGAGGAAACGCTCGCCCGGATCGGCCGCGTTGTGCGCGCCCATACGAGGACGCCAGGCGTCGTTGCGCATGTGAGCTTTCACCCGCCATTGGAGTGGCTGACCTTTTCGTCATACGATATGCGCATGGTGACCGAGGAAGTCCCAGGCCATCACCGTGGTGTCGTCGTCAGTGGTGAAGGTCAGCGTCCCGGACGTCTCCATCATCGAACTTGTGGTGATCGAACCCAGCCGGTACGGCCGGTTGAACTCATTCAGCTCCACGAGCATGTCCATTCCGGCGTTGCCCATGCGCGCCCGAAACCTGGTGCCGAGCCCGATGGCCCCAGGTGTGAGGAGCTCGACCTCAGTCATGGCGGCGTTGAACGACGGCTCATTGCGGGTATCGGCGACCGTGTCGAAGACCCGCTCGAGCGGAGCCGCGATCCGGACACTCCCAGCGACACTGGCCACCCAAAGATGCTAGTCGTGTCGGCCCTTCGGCACGGGGGAACAACGATGCGGGCGTGCGCGAACCTCACACCCTCGCGCGCCTGCGTTGGCGGCGCCGAGAAGTGGATGCGGCGGCCTCGTCCGCCGGGGATGCTCGGCACGCGGATCCGGCAGCCACACCGAACGGACGCACTCAGCGCGCGGTGACCCGGCGCCGGTCCGTCCAGGCGACGAGCTCGTCCGCCGGGACGGGGCGCGAGAGGTGGTACCCCTGCGCCAGGGTGCAGCCGAGGGCCGCGAGCCGGTCCCAGGTGTCCTGGTCCTCGACGCCCTCGGCGACCACGCGCAGCCCCAGTGCCCGGGCGATGTCGATGCTCGCCCGGACGATCGCGCCGTTGGACGCCGAGGTGAGGTCGGCCACGAAGGCCCGGTCGATCTTCAGCTCGTGCACCGGCAGGCGGTGCAGGTAGGCGAGCGAGGAGTGCCCCGTGCCGAAGTCGTCGATCGAGAGCCGGACGCCCAGGTCGGCCAGCTGCACGAGCGTCGTCCGCGCGCGGTCCCGGTCGGCCATCACCGAGCTCTCGGTGATCTCCAGCACGAGGACCTCGCCCGGCAGGCCGTGCCGGGTGAGCTCCGCCTCGACGTCGGAGGTCAGCTCGGGGTCCAGGAGCGAGTGCGCCGAGAGGTTCACCGCCACCGTGAGCGGTTCGCCCGCCGCGCGCCGCTCCGCGGCGAAGCCCAGCGCCCCGTCGAGCACGGCGAGGGTCAGCGGCCGGATCAGGGTGGTGCTCTCGGCGAGCGGGATGAACTCGTCGGGGGCCAGGAGCCCGTGGGTCGGGTGGGCCCAGCGCACGAGCGCCTCGACCCCGGCGACCGCCCCGGTGGCCAGGTCGGCCTGCGGCTGGAAGTGCAGGACGAGCTGGCCCTGCTCGATGCCCCGTCGCAGCTCGCCGAGCAGGCTGAGCCGCGCCGGGCTGTTGATGTCGTACTGCGGGTCGTAGACCGCGATGCCGGCCGGGTTCGCCTTGGCGGCGTACATCGCGACGTCCGCGTGCCGCAGCAGCGTCTGGAAGTCGTGGCCGTGCTCGGGGCTCAGCGCGATGCCGAGGCTCCCGCCGACGTCCAGGTCCAGGTCGTCCACCGGGAACGGGTCCTCGAGGGCGGCGAGGAGCCGTTCGCCGACGGCCCGGGCCGCCTCGGCGTCCTCGACGTCGTGCAGCAGGACGACGAACTCGTCGCCCCCGAGCCGCGCGACGGTCGAGCCGTCACCGAGCACCGACTCCAGGCGCGGCCCGACCAGCCGCAGCAGGCCGTCGCCGTGGTGGTGGCCGAGGGTGTCGTTGATCTCCTTGAACCGGTCGAGGTCGAGCAGCAGCAGGGCCAGTCCGCGGTCGTGCCGCCGGGCGTCCTCGATGGCCTCCGCGCCGCGCCGCTCGAGCAGAGAGCGGTTGGCCAGGCCGGTCAGCGAGTCGTGCTCCGCGAGGACCCGGTTCGCCTCCGCCTGGCTCCGCAGCCGCTTGCTCGCGGTCGCGACGATCCGGAAGAGCGTGAGGTAGAGCGCCAGCAGCCCGGCGGCGAGCCAGGCGTAGACGATCGTGGTGTCCTGGCGGATCGCCGCGGCCGTCGGGGCGTAGGCGGTGGCGATCTCGATCACCATCTCCGGTGCGTCGTCGCCGGTGATCGACAGCGGCATGTCGACGACGAGCACCCGCTCGCCGGCGTGCTCGTCGGGGTCGTACCCGTCGTTGCGCACCCGGTCGACGTCGGCGATCACGGTCACCGGGCGGCCCTGGAGGGCCTGGGCGGCCGAGGCGGGGAGCTCCTCGCGCCGACCGATCGTGGCCTTCGCCGTGGAGAACGCGACGGTGCCGTCGGCCGCCCACGCCGTCGCACCGAGCACCTGGTCGGCGATGACGGGGTCCTCGAGCAGCGCCATCGAGAACGAGCGCTGCTCGGAGTTCGCGACCGAGGGGCCGGCCAGGGCGTCGAGGCCGGGCATGACGAAGGCCTCCTTGACGAGCTGGAGGTACACCAGGGCGGATCGTTCGGCGTTGTCCCGTGCCCGGTCGCTGATCACCGCGCTGAGCTGGAGCCCGAGCACCACCCCGAGGGCGGTGATCACCAGGAGCGCGATGACGCCGAAGCGCACGAGCAGGCTCGGTGAGGGGGCGGACCGCACTGCCCGGACGGCCGTCGGCCACCGGCGGGAAGGGGTCATTCTCCGATCATGGCGGGTCGACCGGCCTCACGCGAGCGTCAGCCGGGTGAATTCGCCCGGGCGCGTCGGGACCATCGGCCCGCGTCCGGACCACCTCGGGCTCCGGATGATGGGGTGTCCGCCGGGGGCGGCGGACACCTCGACGACGAGAGGCGCGCGCAGATGGCTGACACGTCCGCCCTGTTCCTGCCCGCGCGCTTCGGACGGCTGACCGTCCCGAACAGGATCGTGCTGGCCCCGCTGAGCACCCGGATGACCGGGTCGGACGGGTCGGTCAGCGCCCGGGAGATCGCCTACCTGGCCACCCGCGCGCGCGGCGGAGCCGGACTGCTCGTCTCCGGTCCGATGATGTCCTCGACCGACTTCGAGCCGTTCAGCGGCGCCATGCCGCGGGCCGACGACGACGCCTTCCTGCCGGCCCTGCGGCGGCTGGCCGAGGCCGTGCACGGCGCGGGCGGGCTGCTGTCCGTCCAGCTCTCCCCGGGCAGCGGGCGGCTCGGACCGCCCGGCCCCGGCGGCGCGGCTCCCGTCTCGGCGTCGCCGACCCCGTGGATGCGCGACCCCGGCCTCACCTGCCGGCCGCTGGCCGAGGCGGAGATCGAGAGCGCCGTCCGGCAGTTCGGCGAGGCCGCCGAGCGGCTGGCCAGGGCCGGCGTGGACGCCATCGACGTCCACGGGCACGGGGGCTACCTGGTCGACCAGTTCCTCAGCGGGCTGTGGAACGGCCGGACCGACGCCTGGGGCGGCTCGGTCGAGGGCAGGGCCCGCTTCGCGACCGAGCTCGTGCGGGCCGCGAAGGCTGCGGCGCCCGGCCTGCCGGTGAGCTTCCGCCTCGCCACGGTCCACCACCTGCCCGGTGGCCGCCAGCTGGCCGAGTCGCTCGAGATCGCCGCGCTGCTCGAGAACGCCGGGATCGACCTGCTCATCGCCGAGGAGGGTGCGGCGATGGCGCCGGCTCGGATGGCGCCGCCGGTCTACGTCCCCCAGGCCGCCCACCTCGACTCGGCCGCCGCCCTGGCCCGGGCGCTGCACGTGCCGGTCATGGTCGCGGGCAGCCTGACCCCGGAGCGCGCCGCCAAGGCCGTCCGGGACGGCGAGATCACGTTCGTCGGCCTGGGCCGTGCCCTGCTCGCCGACCCCGACCTGCCGCGCGCGCTCGCCGCGGGCCGGCCGGACCGGGTCCGGCCGTGCGTCCGGTGCAACGCCTGCCTGGACGCGATCCGGTCGGGCCGGACCCTCGGCTGCGCCGTCAACCCCTTGGCCGGCCGCGAGACGACGGTCGCCGTGCGGCCCGCCGCCCGGCCGCGTCGGGTCGCCGTCATCGGCGGTGGGCCCGCCGGGCTGGAGGCCGCCCGGGTCGCGGCGCTGCGCGGCCACCTGGTCGACCTCTACGACGCCGGCAGCCGGCTGGGTGGGCTGCTCACCCGCGCCGCCACGCCGGCCTTCAAGGCCGAGCTGCGCGACCTGGTGCGGTGGTACGAGGGCCGGCTCGCCGAGCTCGACGTCACCGTGCACCTCGGGCGCCCGGTCCGCGCGGGCTCGTCGGTCCTGCAGTCCGCCGACGAGGTCGTCGTGGCCACGGGGGCGCACCCCGTCCGGCCGGTCGACCTGCCCGGCCTGGAGCGCGAGGACGTGCTCGACGTCCTCGACGTGCACGGCGGCGCGCCGGTGGGCCACCGCGTGGTCGTGGCCGGCGGGGGCTTCGCCGGCGGCGACGTGGCGCTCACCCTGGCGATGGAGGGGCACGAGGTGACGCTCGTCGAGGCCGAGGAGGAGCTCGCCCCGGGGGTGGCCTCGGTGGGGCGCGCGGCGCTCCTCGCCGCCCTCGAGGCGCGCGGCGTCAGGATCCGCACGAGCCATCGCCTGGTCGCCTGGCGCGACGACGGCGTGCACGTGCTGCACGACGAGGACGTCGAGGTCCTGCCGGCCGACACCCTCGTGCTGGCGCTCGGGCTGCGCGCGGGCGGGGACCTGGTCTCGGCCGGCGCCGTCGAGGACCCGCGCGTCTGGGTGATCGGCGACGCCCGCGAGCCGGGCGACGTCGGGACCGCGATCCGCGCCGGGTTCGACGCCGCCCTGGCGCTCTGAGACGCGGCCCCCGCGCTCCGAGACGCGGGCCTCGCGCTGTGCGACGCGGCCCTCGCGCTCCGAGCGCGGCGCCGGCGCGCCGGACCTCCGCCCGGTGACCGGGACCCCGCCAGCGACGAAGGTCCCTGGCGGGCGGCCCTCGCGGCGGCGACGGTGGAAGGGTCACCGGGAGGCGTCCCATGACGGACGAGCGAGTGATCGGACTGGTCGGGCTCCAAGAGCTGCTCGACACCTTGCACACGCGCGGATTCGAGGTGATCGGTCCCCGCGTCCGGGACGGCGCCGTCGTCATGGCGCCGGTGAGCTCCGTGGACGACCTGCCCCGGGGCGTCGGCGACGAGCAGGACGCCGCCCTCTACCGGCTGCGCGAGCGCGGTGACGACGCGCTCTTCGGCTTCGCCGCGCCGGCGCAGGCGGTCAAGCCGGTGCTCTTCCCCACCGAGGAGGTCATCTGGCGGGGTCGGCGCACCGGGACGGACGTCGAGGTCCGTGACCACTCCCTGCCGACGGGCGGTCCCTACGCCTTCCTCGGCGTCCGGCCGTGCGACCTGCAGGCGCTCGCGGTGCACGACGCCGTCCTGGCCGGCCGTGGCTTCACCGACGCCCGCTACGTCGCGCGCCGGGCGGACGCCTTCATCGTCGCGATCACCTGCTCCGAGCCGGGCGGGACCTGCTTCTGCGTCTCGATGGGCGGCGGGCCGCACCCGCGGGACGGCTTCGACCTGGCCCTGACCGAGCTCCTCGACGGCGAGCACCGGTTCGTCGTCGAGGTCGGCAGCCCGCGCGGTGCGGAGGTCCTCGCCGACGTCACGAGCGCGCCGGCCGGCCCCGAGGACCTGGCCGCCGGCGCGGCCGTCGCGCAGGACGCCGCCGGCCGGATGGGCCGCACCCTGGACACCGAGGGGCTCCGTGAGCTGCTCTACGCCAGCGCGGAGAGCCCGCGCTGGGCCGACGTCGCGTCCCGGTGCCTGGCCTGCACGAACTGCACGATGGTCTGCCCGACGTGCTTCTGCACGTCCGTCGAGGACGTCGCCGACCTCTCCGGCGACGTCGCCGAGCGGCACCGGGTGTGGGACTCGTGCTTCTCCGAGGACTTCTCCTACATCCACGGCGGCAGCGTGCGGTCCGAGACGAGCTCGCGGTACCGCCAGTGGATCACCCACAAGCTCGGCTCCTGGCAGGACCAGTTCGGGATGTCGGGCTGCGTCGGCTGCGGCCGGTGCATCACCTGGTGCCCCGCCGCGATCGACCTCACCGTCGAGGCGGCGGCGCTGCGGCGGACGGCGCAGCCCACGCAGAGCGGAGCAGGGCGATGACCACGACCCTCGCGCGCGGCACCTCCGCACCGCCGGCCGACCCGATGATCCCGGCGCGCTACCGGATCAGCCGCACCCGGCAGGACACCCGGGACGTGTTCACCCTCGAGCTCGAGCCGCTCGACGGGCCGATGCTCGCCTACCGCGCCGGGCAGTTCACCATGCTCGACGCCTTCGGCGTGGGCGAGGTGCCGATCTCGATCAGCGGCGACCCGACCCGGCCCGGCCCGCTGGAGCACACCATCCGGGACGTCGGGCCGGTGACCCACGCGCTCGTCATGGCCCCGGTCGGGTCGGTCCTGGGGGTGCGCGGCCCGTTCGGCACTTCGTGGGACGTGGCCGACGGCGTCGGCGGGGACGTCGTCTTCGTCGCGGGCGGGCTCGGCCTGCCGCCGCTGCGGCCCGCACTGCTCCAGGTGGTCGCGCACCGGGAGCGGTACGGGCGCGTCGTGCTGCTCTACGGCGCCCGCACCCCGGAGGACATCCTCTTCGGCGACGACCTGCGCCGCTGGGCCAGGGAGCACCGGATCGTCGTCGAGGTCACCGTGGACAACGGCCAGCACGCCTGGCAAGGGAAGGTCGGCTACGTCACCCAGCTCGTGCCGCGGGCCGGCTTCGACCCGCACGCCACGCTGGCCCTGGTCTGCGGCCCGGAGACGATGATGCGGCCCGCCGCGCAGGCCCTGGTCTCCCGCGGGGTGCCCGAGCACCGGGTGCGCCTGTCGATGGAACGCAACATGAAGTGCGGCATCGGGCTGTGCGGCCACTGCCAGCTCCGCGAGCTCTTCCTCTGCGTCGACGGGCCGGTGCTCGGCTACGACCGGCTCGCGCCCCTGCTCGCCACCCGGGAGCTGTGATGTTCACCTCCGCGCACACGCACGGCAAGCCGACCCTCGCGGTGTGGAAGTTCGCCTCCTGCGACGGCTGTCAGCTCACCCTGCTCAACTGCGAGGACGAGCTCATGGCGCTCGCCGGCGCGGTCACCATCGCCTACTTCCCGGAGGCCACCCGGGCGGTCGTCGAGGGCCCCTACGACGTGTCGCTGGTCGAGGGCTCGGTGACCACCCCGGAGGAGATCGAGCGGATCGGCCAGATCCGCGAGATGTCCCGGACCGTGGTGACCATCGGGGCCTGCGCGACCAGCGGCGGGATCCAGGCGCTGCGCAACTTCGGCGACGTGGCCGAGTTCCGCTCGATCGTCTACGCCCACCCGGAGTACCTGTCCACGCTGGCCCGCTCGACGCCGATCTCCGCGCACGTCAGCGTGGACTTCGAGCTGCGCGGCTGCCCGATCGACAAGCACCAGCTGCTCGAGGTGCTCGCCGCCTCGATCCACGGCCGCAAGCCGCGGATCCCGACCTACAGCGTGTGCGTGGAGTGCAAGCGCAAGAACGTCGTGTGCGTCGCGGTGGCGCACGGCACCCCGTGCCTCGGGCCGGTCACCCAGGCCGGCTGCGGCGCCCTGTGCCCGCTGTTCGCACGCGGCTGCTACGGCTGCTTCGGCCCGCAGGACACGCCGAACACGGCCTCGCTGGCGGACCGGCTGATCGCCCAGGGCATGCCGCGCGCCGACGTCATGCGCATCTACCGCACGTTCAACGCCGCCGCCGAGCCGTTCCGGCGGGAGAGCGAACGGCAGGAGCACGCGCTCGCGGCGGCGTCGTCGCCGGCACCGGGGGAGTCGACATGAGCCACAAGCTGACGGACGGCGGCCAGGTGCTGCACGTCGGGACCCTCGCCCGGGTCGAGGGCGAGGGCGGGATGCACATCGAGATCCACGACGGGCACGTCACCCAGGTCGAGCTGCGGATCTTCGAGCCGCCGCGCTTCTACGAGGCGTTCCTGCGCGGCCGCGCCTGGACCGAGCCGCCGGACATCACCGCGCGGATCTGCGGGATCTGCCCGGTGGCCTACCAGTTCTCCGCGTGCATGGCCCTGGAGGACGTCTGCGGGGTGAGCGTGCCGGAGGCGATCGGCACGATGCGCCGGCTGCTCTACTGCGGCGAGTGGATCGAGAGCCACGCGCTGCACGTCTACCTGCTGCACGCGCCGGACTTCCTCGGCTACCCCGGGGCGATCGAGATGGCCAAGGACCACGGGCCCGTGGTCGAGCGGGGCCTGCGCCTGAAGAAGGTGGGCAACGAGCTGATGACGCTCGTCGGCGGCCGGTCGGTGCACCCGATCAACGTGCGGCTCGGCGGGTTCTACCGGATGCCCTCGGTCGCCGAGCTCCGGGGGCTGCGCCCGGCGCTAGAACGGGGTCTGCAGGACGCGCTGGAGACGGTGCGCCTGGTCTCGACCTTCGACTTCCCCGAGATGGAGCAGCCCTACACCTACCTGTCCCTGCGCCCAGAGCACGGCTACCCGATCGAGGCCGGCCGGGTCGTCACGACGGCCGGCGGCGACTGGGACGTGCGCGAGTGGCCGGCGCACATCTCCGAGCACCACGTGGCCCACTCCAACGCGCTGCACGCCACGCTGGACGGGACCGGGCCCTACGTCGTCGGGCCGCTGGCCCGGTACACGCTCAACCACGACCGGCTCTCGCCGCTCGCCCGGCAGGCCGCCGCCGAGGCGGGTCTGGGCAGCACCTGCCGCAACCCGTTCCGGTCGATCATCGTCCGGGCCGTCGAGCTCGTCGAGGTGCTGCACGAGGCGCTGCGGATCATCGACGGCTGGCAGGACGGCGTCCCGCCGTCGGTCCCGGTCCCGGCCAGGGCAGGGGAGGGCTTCGGGGCGACGGAGGCCCCCCGCGGGGTCCTGTTCCACCGGTACACGCTGGACGAGGCGGGCACGATCCTCGACGCGCAGATCGTGCCGCCGACCTCGCAGAACCAGCCGAGCATCGAGGCGGACCTGCGCGAGCTCGCCGAGACGTGGGTGAAGCTCTCCGACCACGACCTCTCGCACCGGTGCGAGGAGGCGATCCGCAACTACGACCCGTGCATCTCCTGCGCGACCCACTTCCTCGACCTGACCGTGGAGCGTTCATGACCTGGCTGGTGGTGGGACTGGGCAACCCGGACCGCGGCGACGACGCGGTCGGGCCGGTGGTGGCGGCCGGCCTCACCGGCCTCGGCCTGCTCGGCGTCGACGTGATCACCTGCCAGGACCCGACCTGCCTGCTCGACGTGTGGACGGCCTACCCGGGGGTCGTGGTGGTCGACGCGATCCACGCGGGGGTCGCGCCCGGCCGGGTGCTGACGATGGAGGCCGGCGCCACGGCGGGCGTGCTCGCCGACCAGGCGTGGGTGCGCACGGGTCGCGGCGGCACGCACGCCTTCGGGCTCGCCGCGGCGATCGAGCTGGGCCGGGCGCTGGACCGGCTGCCCGAGCGGCTCGTGCTGGTCGGCGTCGAGGTGCAGCGGGTGGACCACGGCGGCGGCCTCTCGCCCGCCGTGTGGTCGGCCCTGGGCCGGGTCCAGGACGAGGTGGTCGACGTCGTGACCCGCCCCGCGCCGTTGCGCCGGCCCGCGCCCGCTCCGGCGGGGGAGGTCGCTCCGGCGGTCGAGGCTGCTGCGGCGGTCGAGCCCGAGGTGGCCCCCGAGCCGCCGCGCGAGCCTGCGGCCGGCGCCCGCGCCGAGCACAGGGCGGCGGACGACCATGTGCCTCGGTGAGCTCCTGCGGGTGACCGCCGTGGACGCGGACGGGCTGGCCGCCGAGGACGGCCGCCGGACGGTGCGTGTCTCGGCGGTGACGCTCGACGAGCCGGTCGAGGTGGGCGACTGGCTGCTGGTCCACGCCGGCTTCGCGCTGGCGCGGCTCGACCCCGCCGAGGCGGCGACCGCCCGGCGGCTGCGCGGCGACGACTGGGTGACGACGAAGGAGTCGACATGACCGGGACCCGACGGACCGGACTGCTGCTCGCCCTGGCCACGGCCGGGATCAGCGGCGTGGCGGTCTTCCTCAACGGCTACGGCGTGCGCGCCTACGGCGACGCGTCGTCGTACACCACCGCCAAGAACCTCGTCGCCGCCCTCGTGCTCGGCGGGGTCGTGCTCGCCGCCGGCGCCGGCCGGCGCGACGGGGCGCGGCTGACCCGGCCGCACGGCACGCGGCAGTGGGCGGCGCTCGGCGCGATCGGGGTGATCGGCGGCAGCGTGCCGTTCCTGCTCTTCTTCGAGGGCCTGGCCCGGGCGTCCTCCGCGCAGTCGGCGTTCCTGCACAAGACGCTCGTCGTCTGGGTCGCCCTGCTCGCGGTGCCGCTGCTGCACGAGCGGGTCACCTGGGTGCACGGCGCCGCGATCGTGCTCCTGGTCGGCGGGCAGATCGGGCTGGTCGGCGGGGTCGCCGCCGCCGTCGGCTCCGGCGAGGCGATGATCCTCGGCGCGACCCTGCTCTGGTCGGTGGAGGTGATCGTGGCCAAGCGGCTGCTCGCCGACGTCTCGTCCTGGACGGTGGGCCTGACCCGGATGGGCGTGGGGTCCCTCGTGCTGCTGGGCTGGGCCGCGGCGCGGGGCCAGCTCGGGGCGGTGCTCCCGGTCGGCGCCGCGCAGTGGGGCTGGGTGCTGCTCACCGGCCTGATCCTCGCCGGGTACGTCGCGACCTGGTTCGCCGCGCTCTCCCGGGCCCAGGCGGTGGACGTCACCGCGGTGCTGGTGCTGGCCGCCCTGGTCACCGCCGCGCTGTCGGCCGCGGTCAACGGGGTCGCGCCCGGGCCGCAGGCCGTGTGGCTGACCGCGCTCGCCGCCGGCGGCGGGCTGATCGCCTGGCAGGCGTGGCGGGCGCGCCCGGTCGTGCCCACCGGGCTCTCGGCGTAGCGGGTCGACGTGCCCACCGCCGCGCCCCGGGACCCCTCGCGCGGCGGTGCGCTGCTGTTCGCCCGGTACGCCTACCCGCCGAACGCGCTCGGCTACTGCGGGCCGGACGCCGCCGGTGAGCTGCTGGAGCGCGCCGGCGAGCCGGGTGCCCGGCCAGGCGCCGCGGCGGCGCGGGACGCGGCGGCGCGGGCCGAGGCCGACGCCGGGCTGCGTCGCCTCGCGCGCGGGTTCGAGGGCGCCTGGCCGTACCTGGAGCTGATCGCCGCCGCGAACGGCCTGGGCGACCCGCTGGACCGCCGGGTGGTCGAGGCCTACTGGATCGGCAACGCCCTGCTCGACCGGGTGCCCGTGCCGCTGATGGCCGGGTCGCTCGAGGAGCGCTTCCGCGGCCGGGTCGGCGCATCCTGGGACCGGCTGGTCGCGACGGCCGCCGGCGCCCGGCCGCACCACTCCTTCCACGTCTTCGGGGTCTACCCATGGCTCGGGCTGCTGCGCGGCGGCCGGGTCGACGAGCCGCTGCGGGTGCTCGACCGCTGCCGGGTCCGCACCGGGCGGGTGGTCGAGGTCGACGGGGGCCGCGCGGTCGTGGAGTCCCGACCGCTGATCTGGGACGGCCGGGTGCTGCGCGAGGGCGAGTCCCGCCCGGAGACCGTCGTCGTCGGCGCCGGGGGTCGGTCGCTCGCCGGAGCGCTGGGCCCGGGGGACCTGTGCACCATGCACTGGGACTGGGTGTGCGAGCGGGTCGGCCCGCGCCGCGCCGCCGCCCTGCGCCGCCGGTCCGCCGAGCAGCTCGCCGTCGTCAACGCCGCCGCGTTCCCCGCCCCGGCGAGCGTGCTCGCCTGAGCTGCGTGCCCGGCTGAGCTGCGTGCCCGGCAGAGCTGCGTGCCCGCCGAGCCGTGCGCCCCGCGCGCCACCGCGGCGGAGCGGCACGCCGCCCACCGCCGCCGGGGAATTCAGGCCCCCGCCTTGTCGTTGACGCCGTCGGATGATTGAATCTTCTACAACAGACTCGTCAGGAGCCCGTCATGATGCAGTTCGGCGTCTTCAGCGTCGGCGACGTCACCACCGACCCGACCACCGGTCGCACCCCGACCGAGGCCGAGCGGATCCAGGCCATGCTCGCCATCGCGCTCAAGGCCGAGGAGGTCGGCCTCGACGTCTTCGCGACCGGCGAGCACCACAACCCGCCGTTCGTCCCGTCCTCGCCCACCACCCTGCTGGGCTGGATCGCCGCGCGCACCGAGCGACTGCTGCTGTCCACCGCGACGACGCTCATCACCACCAACGACCCGGTGAAGATCGCCGAGGACTACGCGATGCTCCAGCACCTGGCCGGCGGCCGGGTGGACCTCATGATGGGCCGCGGCAACACCGGCCCGGTCTACCCGTGGTTCGGCAAGGACATCCGGCAGGGCATGGCGCTCGCGCTGGAGAACTACGCACTGCTGCGCCGGCTGTGGCGCGAGGACGTCGTCGACTGGAGCGGGCAGTTCCGCACCCCGCTGCAGTCCTTCACCTCGACCCCGCGTCCGCTGGACGGCGTCCCGCCGTTCGTCTGGCACGGCTCGATCCGCAGCCCCGAGATCGCCGAGCAGGCCGCGTACTACGGCGACGGCTTCTTCCACAACGCGATCTTCTGGCCGATGCAGCACACGGCTCAGATGGTGGCCAGCTCTACCGTCGACGCTTCGAGCACCACGGCCACGGCGGGGCCGACCAGGCGATCGTCGGCCTGGGCGGGCAGGTCTTCATGCGGCCGCGCTCGCAGGACGCGGTCCGCGAGTTCCGCCCGTTCTTCGACGTCGCGCCGGTCTACGGGCACGGCCCGTCGCTGGAGGAGTTCACCGCGCAGACCCCGCTGACCGTCGGCAGCCCGCAGCAGGTCATCGACCGGTACGCCGCGATGCGCGACCGGGTCGGGGACTACCAGCGCCAGCTCTTCCTCATGGACCACGCCGGCCTGCCCCTGCACACCGTGCTCGAGCAGATCGAGATCCTCGGCACCGAGGTCGTCCCGGTGCTGCGGCGCGAGCTCGCCGTCGGCCGGCCTGCGCACGTGCCCGACGCCCCCACGCACGCCTCGCTCGTCGCGGCGGCGGGCGGGCCGCGCGACGCGACGGTGCACGCCCCGGCCGACGACGTCACCGGTGCGTCCCCGCAGGTGGTCGCCCGATGAGCACCGCGCCGCGCCGTCTGGTGACGGTCTCCGCGGGCCTGCGCCGGCCCTCGAGCACCCGCCTGCTCGCCGACCGGATGACGGCCGCGTCGGTCGCCGCCCTGGCCAGGGCCGGGGTCGAGGTCGAGCCCGCGACGATCGAGCTGCGCGAGCACGCCCGGGACCTGACGAGCCTGCTGCTCACCGGCGTGCCGACGCCGGCGGTCAGCGCGGTGCTCGACATGGTCGCCGAGGCCGACGCGCTCGTGCTGGTCACGCCGATCTACTCGGGCTCGTACACCGGCATGGTCAAGGACCTCCTCGACCTGCTGCCGGAGAAGTCGCTCGCCGGGGTGCCGGTGCTCATGGGCGCCACCGCCGGGACAGCCCGGCACGCGCTCGCGCTGGAGCACACCCTGCGGCCGCTGCTCGCCTACCTGCGGGCGCTCGTGGTGCCGACGGGCGTCTTCGCCGCCACCGAGGACTTCGGCGAGCCGGGAGCAGGGACGGGCGACGCGACGCCGTTAACCGAACGGGTCGATCGGGCCGCGACGGAGCTCGCCGACCTCGTCGCCCCCCGCCGGCCGCGCGTCGCGGCCGACCCGTTCGCCGTGCCGGACCTCTCCGCGCTGCTCGGCGGGACCGACCGCACCCCGTGAGAGCCGGTCCGCCCCGGGCTCAGCGCGCCGGGTCGACCCCGAAGAACTCGGCCATCGCGCCGGAGAACAGGTCGGCGCCCTTGATCCGGCTGGTCTCGGCCGCGTCGAGCACCCGCCGGGTCCCGTCCGGCTCGGTGACCTGGGAGGCGCCGCCCTCGGGACCGAACGGCAGCACGAAGAGCTCGGGCGCCGCCTGGTAGGTGGCGGTGGGCTCCTTGCCCTCGAGCACGGAACGGATGTTCGCCGCGACCACCTCGGCGTGCGCCCGGGCGGCCGTGGCCCGCTTGTTCTCCGGGACGTCGGTCATGTCGCCCACGGCCCACACCGCCGCCTGGCCGACGACGTTGAGGTACGGCGTCACCGGGATCGTCCCGTCGCCGTGCAGGCCCACCTGGAGCGCCGGGGACAGGTGCGAGGTGCCGGCGTCCGCGCCGTAGCAGCGGAACCACATCTGCGCCGAGATCTTGGTGCCCGCGTCGGTGTGCACCGTGAACGGCTCGCGGACGCCGACGTCCGGGCCGGGCAGGTAGGCCAGCGGGGCGCCGAGCACCAGCTCGACGCCGTGCGCGGCGAGCTGGTCGAGGATGCGGCTGCGCAGCGCGGGGAGCCGGTCCCCGGGCAGGATGTGGTCCTCCTTGTCGACCAGGACGATCTCGACGTCCGGGAACGCCGCGGTGATCTCCCCGGCGAGCTCGATCCCCACGGCGCCGGCACCGACGATGAGGACCCGGTCGCTGGCGGCCAGGTCGGCGCGCAGGCGCTCCAGGCGCTCCCGCGCCGCCTGCGCGCTCGTCTCGAGGAACTTCGCCGGGAAGGGGTACCCGGTGCCGGTCGCGAGGACGACGTGGTCCGCCTCGATCGACTCGTGCGAGGAGAGGTGCACCACGCCCGGTTCGACGCTGCGGGCGAAGTCCTGCACCACTCGGCCGTTCGTCAGCAGCGCGTCGTAGGGGTAGAACACCCGCTCGGTCCACGCCGGGTCGACGACGGCGCGCAGCGCTGCCGTGGCGTGCACGAAGGCGTCCTTGGGCTCGACCAGGACGACGTCCGCGACGTCGTCCAGGGCCCGCGCGACCGCCGCACCGCCGTAGCCGCCACCGACCACCACCACGCGTCCACGCACGTCGGACCTCCTCTGCATCGATGTACCCGGGCCGCGTCCGACGGCAGGGTCCTGCCAGTCTCCATCGTCACGAGCGCAACCGAAAGTCACGCTGGACGTTGGTCCCTGCCGGGGCCGCCGCGCGCCTCTCGGGGGTGGTCGTCGGGCCGCGGGTGTCGCGGGAAGGTTCAGGTCGCCACCTGCGGTGCCGATGAACCCTGGGGACGAGGGGAAGGTGACGGCCGGTGGAGCAGCGTGCGGGCGAGGCCATCGCTCCCGTCGGCGACCCCTGCCGGTCGGACCCGTCCGACGCCCGGCTCTTCCAGGCGACCAGCGTCGACGCCCTGCTGCTCGGGATGGTCGTCATCCTCGTCGTCGTGCTCACCCACGCGCCGGTCGGCCCGGCGCACGCGCTGCTGGCCTTCGCCACGGCCGTGCTGCTGGTCCGGCCGCGCCGGCCACGGCCCGACCGGCCGGTCGCCTGGGTGCTGTTCGCCGTCGCCGCCTCGTTCGCGGGCCTCGGGTCGCTCGCCGGCTCGACCGGGGACGACGCCGCTGGTCGACCTCGTCCTGACCACCGTCGCCGGGCTGATCCTGCTCACCGGGACGTACCTGTTCGGGCGGCGCCGCGACGGCCACGCCTCGGGCCCCGCCCTCGTCGACGCGCTCGCCCTCGGGCTCAGCGCCGCGCTGCTGCTGTGGGCCACGACGGCGCTGCACTCGGGGACCGGGGTCGCCTCGTTCATCTCGCCGGTCGAGCTGGGCTTCGACGTCGCCGCGCTCGCCCAGGTGGCCTACCTCAACGCCTCCCGCCGGCACCGGTCGATGGCGCTCCGGCTGCTCGCGGCGGGGCTGGCGGTCGCGGCCCTCGACGACCTCGCCTCCGCCCTCGGCACGGCCGGGATGCTCGTCGTGCCGCAGGAGATCCGGGCCGTGCTCGGGGCGCTGCCCTACGTGCTGTGGTCCGCCGCCGCCGTCGACCCGTCCCGCAGCGCCCTCGGCCCCGGCCGGGCCCTGAGCCGGGCGTTCACCGTCCATCGCGTCCTGGTGGGGGGCGTGGCGGTGCTGCTCGACCCGGTGCTCGTGGCGGCCGTGGTGCGCAGCGGCGACCTGGCCCTGCTCCCGCCGCTGGTGGTCCTGCACGTGGCCCTGGTGGCCCTGGTGCTGGCACGGATGGCCGGCATGTCCCGCCGGCTCGGCCTGCAGGCCCGGCACCTGCGGCGGATCGTCGACATCGACCCGCTCACCGGGCTGGAGAGCGATCGCCGGTTCACCGAGCGGCTCGGCGACCTGCTCGCCACGCGCGGAGCCCTGACCGCCGACGCACCCCGCTTCGTGCTGGGGTTCGGGTGCGGCGGGCTCACCGAGCTCAACGAGACCCTCGGCCGGGAGGTGGCCGACGACGTCCTCGTCGCGGCGGCCGCCGCGGTGCGGGAGGCGCTCGGCGAGGACACCGTGGTCGCGCGGACGGGGGCCGGGGAGTTCGCGGCGCTGCTGCCGGCCGAGACGACCGAGCTCGAGGCGGAGTCCGCCGCGCGCCGCGTGCACGCGCTGATGGTCGGGCCGATCACCGTCAACGGCCTCAACATCCCGACCGACCCCGCGATCGGCGTCGTCGCGGTCACCCCCGACTGCCCCGACGCCCGCACCGTCCTGCGACGGGTCGGTCACACCATCGCCGCGGCCCGGCGCGTGCCCACCGGTGTCACCTGGTTCGGGCCGGCCGTCGCCGAGGGCGCGGTGCTGGCGGCCGACCTCATGAGCGAGCTCGCCGAGGCGATCGGTGCCGGCCAGCTCGTCGTGCACTACCAGCCGCAGGTGGACCTGCTCACCGGGCGGGTCGCCGGGGTGGAGGCCCTCGTGCGGTGGCGCCACCCGGTGCACGGGCTGCTCGCCCCCGGCGCGTTCCTGCCGGCCGCCGAGCGGACCGGGGCGATGCGGCTGCTCACCCTGGTCGTGCTCGACCAGGCCGTCGCGCAGTGCGCCGCGTGGGACGCCGAGGGCCGGGACCTGGGCGTGGCGGTCAACCTCTCGGCCCGCAACCTGGTCGACCCGCGGCTGGTCGACGACGTCCGCGCGATACTCGGGACCTACCACTTCCCGGCCGACCGGCTCGAGCTGGAGATCACCGAGACCGCGGCGATGGTCGACCCGGCCTACTCGGCCGCCGTGCTGGCGGGGCTCGCGGACCTCGGTGTGCGGCTCGCCGTCGACGACTACGGCACCGGGTACGGCTCGCTCGCCTACCTCCAGCAGCTCCCCGTCTCCCGGCTGAAGATCGACCGCAGCTTCGTCGCGGCGATCGGCACCGACCATGTCAGCGCGGCCATCGTGCGGTCCACCATCGAGCTCGCCCACGAGGTCGGGCTGGGCGTGGTGGCCGAGGGCGTCGAGAACGACGAGGTGCTCGCGACGCTGCGCTCGATGGGCTGCGACGTGGCTCAGGGCTTCGGGCTCGGCCGTCCGGTCCCGGCGTCGCAGGCCGTCGCCGAGTTCGACCGGATCGAGAGCACCTGGGACGAGCCGGCGGTGCCGCACCCGCGCAGGCGCTGAGCCGGGCGGGCCCTGAGCGGGGCGGGACCCGGGGCGGCGCTCAGGCGCCGGCGAGCCGGACGAGGGTCTCGACGGCCGGCCGGAGCTGGCCGAACGAACGCGCGTAGTGCTCGGGGCTGTGCCCGTACGGGTCCTCGACGTCGTCCTGCTCGGGGTCGACCACCGTGCGCCCGCGCCGGGCGGCGGCGAGCGGCACCAGCTCCGCGAGGCGCGTGCCGGGGGTCGTGGCCACGAGCGCGGCCGGGTCGACCTCCTCGGCCAGCCGGGCGAGCTCGCGCAGCGTGAAGGTCCGGCGCACGGTCGAGGGTTCCTTGCGCACCAGGTGGGCGCGGTGGTGGCGGGTCAGGGCCAGGACGAGGTCCGCCTCGCGCAGCATCTGCTCGGTGACCTGCCGCGCCGCGAAGCCCTTCGCGGTGGCGCCGGCCGCGCTGAGCAGCGGCACCATCGGCGCCGAGACGGGGTGGCCGACCATGGCGTGCGTGCCCGCGCTGGTCACGACGACGTCCGCGTCGGGTCCCAGCGCGGCGGCGAGCAGTCGCTCGGCGGCGGGGGAGCGGCAGATGTTGCCGGTGCAGACCATGAGCACCCGGAAGGGTCCCTGGCGGGTGGCGGCGGTCCGGGCCCAGGAGGTGGTCACCGCCACAGTCTGGCCTGTCCGCCGAGCGGCACCAACGCCGCTAGGCTCCCGGCGAACGGGGCAGGTTCGTCGACGCAGGGGGAGCACACGCGATGCAGTCCGACGCGCCCACCCCCCGGCACGCGGCCCGGGTGGCCCGGAGCCGACGACGTCGCCGCCGCTGGGCGTGGTCGCTCGGCGTGGGGGTGCCGGTGGCGGTGCTGCTCGGCGGGGTGGCCTGGCTGGGTCTGGACGCGCTGACCGCCCGCACCGAGCTGCTCGCCGCCGGCGGCCTGGTCGGGGACCTGGAGGTCGCCGTCGTCGACGGCGACCGCGCCGCGGCCGCCACCACCCTCGCCGCGCTCCAGGACCACGCCGAGCGGGCCGCCGCCGCGACCGACGGGCCGCACTGGTCGGCCGCGGCCGCCCTGCCCTGGGTGGGGCCCGACGTCGCGGCGGTCCGCACGGCGGCGGAGGTGGTCGACGGGCTGGCCCGGCGCGCGCTGCCGGGGCTGCTCGACGCGACGGACCTGGTGGACCCGACGACGCTCGCCCCGGTGGACGGCCGGGTGGACCTGGCGCCGCTGGTCGAGGCGGCGCCGGTCGTCATCGCTGCGGACGCGGAGGTCCAGGCGGCCGGGGCGCGGCTGGCCGAGGTGGACCTCGACGCGCTGTGGCCGATGGTCGCCGCGCCGCTGACCGAGCTCACCGAGCAGGTGCGGGAGGTCTCGATGACGACGGCGACCGCGGCGAGGGCCGTCGGGCTGCTGCCGCCGATGCTCGGCGCCGACGGCTCGCGGGAGTACCTGCTGCTCGTGCAGAACAGCGCCGAGCCGCGGGCGACCGGCGGGATCCCGGGGGCCGTCGTGCTGCTGCGGGCCGAGGACGGCCGGGTCGAGGTGGTCGAGCAGCGTTCGGGCGGGCCGCTGGTCGACCTGCCCGCGCCGGTGCTGCCGTTGAGCCCCGCCGAGGAGCGGCTGTTCGGCGGGGACCTCGCCGCGGACATTCGGGACGTCACCTTCACCCCGGACTTCCCGCGCTCGGGGGAGATCGCCCGAGCGCTCTGGGCGCAGCAGATCGGCGGGGAGGTGGACGGGGTGGTCTCGGTGGACCCGGGCGCCCTGGCCCTCATGCTGGGGGCCATCGGCCCCGTGCCGCTGGCGCCCGGCCCGGTGGCCACGGCCGTCGGGGGGGCGCTGACGGCGGACAACGCCGTGCAGGCGCTGCTCAGCACGGTCTACCTGACCGTCGAGAGTCCGGCCGAGCAGGACGCCTTCTTCGCCGAGACCGCCGCCACGGTGTTCGGGGCGCTCGTGGGCGGCCAGGGCGAGGCGAGCCGGTCGGTGGACGCGCTCGCCGAGGCGGCCCGGCAGGGCCGGCTGATGGTGTGGTCGGCGCACCCGGAGGAGCAGGCCCTGCTCGAGGGGACCGTGCTCGACGGCGCCCTGCGCGGCTCGCGCGCCGGGCACGCCGTCGTCGGGCTATACCTCAACGACGCGAACGCCGACAAGATGGGCTGGTACCTGGGCACCGAGGCGAGCGTGGAGCGGCTCGCCTGCCGGGCGGACGGCTCGCAGACCCTGCGGCTGACGGTCAGGCTGACCAACGGGGCACCGGCCGACGCCGCCTCGCTGCCGCGGTACGTGACGGGGCCCGAGGGCGACATCCCGGCGGGGGACACCCGGATGAACGTGCTCGTCTACGCCTCGACGGGCGGGTACGTCGAGGATGTCGAGGTGGTCGGCGCCGAGCCGGGCGTGACCTCGCAGGTGCACGACGGGTTGTCGGTGGTGGGACGCACCGTGCAGCTTTCCCCCGGCCAGTCCCAGGTCATTCTCTACACGCTCGTGACGGGGATCGAGAATTCCCCCGACGTGGAGTTGCGTACCACCCCCCACGGCGACCTCGTGACTCATGTCACACGTTTGTCACCCTGCGAAAGGTGATTCGCACCCCGGGCCGCTGGTAGCGTTCTGTCCGATCCATCGGCGGGGCGGACCGTTTTGTCATGCCCTCGACGAGGAAACGTGTTCGTAACACTTGGGGGGCATTCCATGAACCGTCGCACCGCTGCCATTGTCGTCGCCACCGCCGGCCTGACGCTGGTGCCCACGGCCGCCATGGCGTACGACGCGCCGGGCTACGACACCACCACCACCGACCCGACACCCGGGGTGAACCAGTCGTTCCAGATCACCACGAACGGCACGACCGCCGGCGACGAGTGCACGCTGACGATCACCTCGAACCCGTCGACCATCCCGAACGACTCGATCCAGATCGCCGGCACCAAGGCGCTGGCCAAGACGGCCAACGGGTCCTCGGTGTCCTGGTCGGTCACCCTCACCGAGGCCGGCACGTACACCGCCGCGATCACGGACGCCTCGGGCGCCCTGATCGGTGACGAGGTCCTCACCGTCGTCGCCGCGGACGGCAGCGTCCCGACGGGCTCGCTGGCCTCCACCGGCTTCGACCCGCTGGGCCTGGCCGCCGGGGCCGGTGCGCTGGTCCTCGCCGGCGCCGGGGCGGTCGCCGTCGCGCGTCGCCGCCAGACGGTCCGCGCGAAGGGCTGAGCCCCGCGGCACCCGCCGCACGCCTCTCGACACGAAGGCCGGGACACCGTGAGGTGTCCCGGCCTTCGTCGTGCTCGGCCTTCATCGCGCTCGGTGCGGTCGGCGGCTCGTGCCGGCGCGGTGGGCCTCAGCCCTCGCGGCTGAGCGGCCCGCCGGGCCAGGTGTTGCGCCGGGGGGCGGGCTCGTCGCCGCCCGCCAGGAGGCTCTCGAGGGTCTCGGCGGAGACGGGCACCTGGTGCGGCATCCGCCGGGTCGTGGTCCGCACCGGCCGCTGCTCGCCCGGGTGCGCGGCGTGGGCGACGGGCACCTGGCCGGTCGTCGTCGCGGTGGCCGGCTCCTTCGCCGAGCGCTTGGCGTCCTTGCGGTCCTGCCGCGGCGTGGTCGCGGTGGCCGCGTGCGGCGTGTAGTCGTAGTACTGGTAGCTGCTCGACTGCTTGGCGGGCACCCGGTTGAGCAGGATGCCGAGGATGCGCGCGCCGACGGCGTCCAGCCCGCCGAGCGCGTCCGCGAGCTGCTGGCGGTGCAGGGTGTTCGCGCCCGCCACCACGAGCGCGCCGCTCACCGAGCGCGAGAGGATCGCCGCGTCGGTCACCGGGAGCAGCGGCGGGGTGTCGATGAGCACGACGTCGTACTGGGTCGAGAGGTACGTGAGCAGGGAGGACATCGCCGGCGAGCCGAGCAGCTCGCTCGGGTTCGGCGGGATCTGCCCGGAGGGCAGCACGTGCAGGTGCCGGTCGCCCCAGGGCTGGATCACGTCGTTGAGCGCTGCCCGGCCGATGAGCGCCGTGGTGAGCCCGGCGGAGCCCTCCAGGCCCATCACCTCGGCGACCGACGGACGGCGCAGGTCCGCGTCGACCAGGATCACCTTCTGGCCGGCGTCAGCCAGCGTGATCGCCAGGTTGACGGCGGTGGTGGTCTTGCCCTCGCCGGGCAGGGCGGAGGTCACCACGATCGAGCGGAGCCGGTCGTCGACGTCGAGGAACTGCAGGTTGGTGCGCAGCCGGCGGAAGGCCTCGGAGCGCTGGCTGTGCGGGTTGGCGTGCACGATGAGCGGCGTCTTGGCCGCGGCCTCGTCGAAGGTCATCTGCGCGATCACCGCGGTGTCGGTGACCTCGTGCACGTCGGCCTCGGTGCGCACCCGGGTGTCGAGCACCTCGCGCAGTACCGCCAGGCCGAAGCCGGCCGCCAGGCCGACGAGGAGCCCGAGGGCCAGGTTGAGCTTGGTGTTGGGGGAGGACGGCGTGGTGGGCGCGCTGGCGGAGCGCACCGTGCTGATCTGCACCGGGGAGGGGCCGACGTCCGGCGTCTCCAGCTCGACGACGACGTCGGACAGGCTCGTGGCGGTCGCGTTGGCGATGTCCGAGGCGAGCTGCGGGTCCGCGTCGGTGGCGGTGATGTTGATGAGCACGGTGTTGAGCGGCGAGCTCGCCGAGACCTGGGTGGCGAGCTCGTCCGGGGTGGTGGCCAGGTCGAGCTGCTCGATCACCGGGATGAGCACCCGGGGGCTGCCCACCAGGTCGGTGTAGGAGGTCACCTGCTTCTGGCTGAAGCTGCTGCCGGAGAGGAGGTCCGCGGTGGTGTCCCCGGTCCGCACCGATACGTACACCTGGGACCGCGCCTCGTACAGCGGGGTGGTCAGCAGGGTGGCGACGACCGCTCCGCCCACCGCCAGGAGGGTGATCAGCACGATGGAGACCCACCGCTTGCGCATGATCGCGAGATAGTCCGCCAGCTCCACCGAATGCGCTCCCCTGCTCGAGATGGCGCCCCTGCCGCGCCCGCCGAGGGCACATCGTCTCACGATTGCCGCGGGGCTCCGCGGGACGTCCGCGGGAGCGGGTGAGACCACAGGGCGGACGTCCCGAACCGGGTGGAAGAATGCCCGTTACCCTCTCGCCTGTAAACGGCGATAAGTGTGCTCGGGTAGCCGTGCGCATCAAAGGGGGCAGCCGTGTGGACCGAACGACTCCGCACCGCGGATGAACAGACGGGAATGGCCGGGGAATCACCGGCCGTCCCGCAGAGCGACCCCTGGTGGGTCGCCTACGGCACGCGCCTGCTGGTGACCGACGTCGCCGCGGTGGCACTGGCGATCTTCGTCGCCTACGCCACCCGGATCGACGCCCAGGGCGTCACCCGGGTCAGCGGCGAGTTCTCGCCCAGCTACCTCGTGGTCTCCGTCCTGCTCATGTGGGCGTGGATCTTCGTGCTGGTCGCCGGCCGCACGGAGGACCGGCGCGTGGTCGGCTCCGGGCCGGCGGAGTACCAGCGCGTGGTGGGCGCGACGTGGCGGCTCTTCGCCGCCGTGGCGGTGGTCGCCTACCTGCTCCGGATGGAGATCGGCCGCAGCTACCTCGCGGTGGCGCTCCCGGTCGGTCTCGCGCTGCTGCTCGCCGAGCGCTTCGCGTGGCGCCAGTGGCTGCACCGGCGCCGGAACGCGGGCCATGACCAGTCGCGGATCCTCGTGGTCGGCCAGCGCCGGCGCGCCGAGGCGCTCATCCGCGAGCTGAAGGCCCGACCGAACGCCGGCTTCGGCGTGGTCGGGGTCTGCATCCCCGAGGGGGAACGCGGGGTGTCGACCGTGGACGGGACGCCCGTGCTCGGCTCGATGGACGACGCCGCCGCGCTGGCCCGGGAGTATCACGCCGACGCGGTCGCGGTCGCCGGGTCGGACGCGCTCACCGCCGAGGCGGTTCGGCGGCTCGGCTGGGACCTCGAGGGCTCCGGGATCGACCTCGCCCTGGCGATGGGCCTGACCGACGTGGCCGGGCCCCGGGTCCTCATGCAGCCGGTCAGCGGCCTGCCGCTCATCTACGTCGACGAGCCGCAGTTCACCGGGCCGAAGTACGTCCTCAAGACGGTGGCCGACTGGGTGGGCGCGTTGCTCATCACCCTGGTGATCTCGCCGCTGCTGCTGGCGCTGGCGATCCTGGTGAAGGCCACGAGCCCGGGTCCGGTGTTCTACCGCCAGGAGCGCATCGGCGTGCGCGGTGAGACGTTCGGGATGCTCAAGTTCCGCTCCATGTCCGTCAACGCCCACGAGCGCCTCGCCGAGGTGCTCGCCGCGGAGGGCGTCACCGAGGTCGGTCTGTTCTACAAGCCGAAGAACGACCCGCGCGTGACGCCGATCGGCCGGGTGCTGCGCAAGTACTCCCTGGACGAGCTCCCGCAGCTCTTCAACGTGCTGCGCGGCGAGATGAGCCTGGTGGGCCCGCGGCCGCAGATCGACGCCGAGGTCGCGCTGTACGACCGGACGGCCCACCGCCGCCTGCTGGTGAAGCCCGGCCTCACGGGGCTGTGGCAAGTGTCCGGTCGCTCGGAGCTCAGCCCGCAGGAGGGGATCCGGATGGACGTGTACTACGTGGAGAACTGGTCGCTGTTCGGGGATCTGATCATCTTGGCGCGGACGGCGAAGGTGCTTGTGGCGGGGGAGGGGGCGTATTGATGGTGGGACCTGGCGTACTTGTTCACGAGTGGCTGGCGCGAACCGGCGGGTCGGAAAACGTGTTCGACGCGATGGTCGCGGCATTCCCGGAGGCCGACCTCCTATGCCTCTGGAACGATGTCCCTGACAGGTACCCAGGGCGCGAACTAAGCGAGACATGGCTGGCGCGAACACGTCTGCGTCGTCGCAAGGCTGCGGCTCTGCCCCTTCTCCCGGCGACGTGGCGCGGCCGCCCGGCGGGCGGCTACGAGTGGGCACTCGTTAGTTCGCATATGTTCGCCCATCACGTTAAGTTCGCGGACCAGCCACAGGACTTCCAGAAGTTCGTCTACGTGCACAGCCCGGCGCGATACATCTGGAATCCGGAGCTCGACGCGCGTGGGCGAGGACTGCCGCGCTTGGTGGCGCCGCCGCTGAGATCGCTGGACCGTCGCCGGGCACGGGAGGCAACCTCGATCGCGGCAAACAGCGAATTCGTCAGAGAGCGAGTCCGTGCGGCGTGGGGCCTCGAAGCAGAAGTGATCCACCCCCCGGTCGATGTAGCCCGGATCCGGGGAGTTTCCTCCTGGGCGGATCTCGTCTTGCCGCAGGAGCAGCAGGTCATTGAAGAGCTCCCTCCTGTCTTCCTGCTTGGTGCGTCGCGATTCGTCGATTACAAGCGGCTCGACCTCGTCGTCGCGGCGGGGGAAGCGGCACGACTGCCGGTCGTCCTCGCCGGCGCCGGCCCACTCGAGGCTGGGCTCCGCGAACTTGCCCGAGCGCGACGGTTCCCGTAACCATCGTCCCGTCGCCGTCTGACCCTCTGCTTTTCGCGCTGTATCAGGCTGCGCACGCGTTCGTCTTCCCCGCGGTCGAGGACTTCGGCATCATGCCTGTCGAGGCGATGGCCGCCGGGACGCCCGTCGTCGTAGGTCCGGTTGGCGGAGCGCGCGAGTCGGTGATCGACGGCCTCACGGGCGCCGTTGCGGAATCGGTTGATCCCATCGAATTGGCCAGGGCGATTGACCGGTGCGCGATGGTGCAAGCGGCGGATTGCGCAAGGCGCGCCGCCGACTTCGCGACGACAACGTTTGTCGAGAGGCTGCGTACGTGGGTCGACGTCGAGAAATGACCTGGAGGGCCGTGTTTCTAAATAGAGGGGCCCGGGCATTCCACGAAACCGACGCCACCGCTGTTTCCCCAGCCAGGGCGCCCTGGAGTCGCCAAATCGCCGCCGGTTCGCCTGACAACTCCTATCAGAAAAGGGGGCTGAGACTCAATGCCTAGAGCAGTGTGGGTAGACGACCGATGGTTTGGACATGGCGGCATCGGCAGATTTGCGCAGGAGGTCGCGAGGAGGCTGCCATTCGAATGGAGATCGTTGCGGGGCCCGGATCCGTTTTCACCACTAGATAGTGTCAATCCGCACAGGCTCGTGCTCGGGTCGAGCGAGACCGTCTTCTCCCCGGGGTACAACGCTGGCCTCGGCAGGTGCCGCCAGGTGCTCACAGTCCATGATCTGATGCACCTACGAAGCGAGCGCTCCGCGGCGAAGGCGGCGTACTATGCGACCTTGGTTCGGCGCACGGTCGAACGTACGGGCGTTGTCTTGACGGTTTCTGACGTCACGAGAGAATTGCTTCTCGAATGGCTCGCCGACGATCGCGTTTCCGTGGTGAATGTTGGCAACGGCACTTCTATGGCACTTCACGGGCCAAAGGAGTTCGAGCCCACGCGCAAGGCGCTATTTGTTGGTGGCACGAAAGCGCATAAGCGTTTGGACGTAGCCCTCGCGGCGCTCGAGAAATTGACCGATTGGGAGCTTGTCGTCGTAACGGCGGAACCTGAATCAGTCACGCGTATGGTCGCTGCCACGAGTGCGGCTGGGCGGGTAATCGTCCGCAGCAGGCTCTCAGAAGATGAATTGCGCGTCGCCTACAGGGAAGCAAGCGTGCTCTTCATGCCGTCAGTCGAAGAGGGATTCGGATTTCCAGCAGTGGAGGCCCTGGCCTGCCAGACCCCGGTGGTCTATTGGAGCGGCTGTCGTGCGCTCACAGCCAACATTGGGCCGTTCGGAGTTGGCGTTGATTCTCTAGACGATGTGGACCTTTGGGTGGACGCCGCCCGGGATCTCGACGGTCTTCCAGATCTCTCTTCAAAGGGCGACCTAGTACAGTGGTATTCACAGTTCAACTGGGACAGGGTAGCTGCCCGTGTAGCCCACGAGGTTCAACTGGTGCAGACTCAATGAGCGATAAAATAGATTCAAACGTTCTAGCCAAGGCTGAAGCGACAGTCGTTGTACCTGTGCACGGGAAATGGGACGTCGTGCTCCCGTGCATCGAGTCGCTGCTTCGGCAAACGACGCCGTGCCAGTTGATCGTTGTCGACGATGCTTCTCCGGATGACGTTGCCACCCAAATCAGCGCGAGGTTTCCAGAAGTCGAGGTTGTCCAGAGCGCGACTAACGTTGGTTTCGGTGCTGCGTGCAATCTAGGAATTCGCCGGTCCGCTGGCCAATTTGTTATTCTCGTAAACAGCGACATCGTGGCCGAACCTGGCTTTGTCGGGGCATTGCTTTCCCAGTTCACTGATTCGACAGTTGGAAGCGCCACCGCAGTGTTGCAGCGCCTTGACGGAGCGATCGACGCGGCTGGCGTGACGATTGATCGGACCCTCGCAGGGTTTGTCCGCTACCACGGTGCGCGGCATATTGCAGCGTACGGTCCGAAACTAGGCTGCGCATATGGGGCGTCCGCGGCTTATCGACGGTCTGCGCTCGATGAGACGGGCCTCTTTGACGAAAATCTGTTTATGTATGGCGAGGAGCTCGAGCTGGGTCTCCGTCTCCTTAGTGCGGGCTGGAGGTCCACACTAGCCACCGGCGCGCGGGCAACTCACGTGGGGGCCGCGACGATAGGCGCTGGAAGTAGCCGGCAGCGGTACCTGTCGGGTTTCGCGCGCGGTTATACATTGCGCGTTTATGACGTCCTGAGGTCGCGCGCCTTGGCTCGCGCCGTGGTTACGGAGACCGCGGTAGTTCTTGCTCAGATCGGGAGTCGTCACGGGATTGCGGGTATGCGCGGGCGGGTCGACGGGTGGCGCGCGGCCCGAGGAGTCCCGAAGCGAAGGCGCCCGCGTCACGGCATAGATCTGACCATCACTACTAGGCAATCGCTGAAGATGAGGCGACCATCTTACTGGGCGCATTCGAGGGCCTCATGGGATCGATAGCGAGGGGGAAGTATTCCGGCTCCTCGGGCACTGAGGGGTATTTCGGATTCGATGAGCGCGAGGGAACGAAACCTGCCGAGAGGTCTTATGGCCTTAGGTGTCGTCAGCGTATTCGGTGGTGGTATTCTGAACTTGTTGCCGATTCGCCCCGCAGGCCTTTACCCGGCCACTATGCTGACTGACGCCGTAGGTGCGACAATGGCCGTGCTAGTCCTTGGGTATGCAATCGAGACGCGGGGAAAGCTGAGGGTTCCTCCGTGGGTCTCCGCGGGCATTGCAGTTGCAGCATTCTACGGTGCGGTCACTCTGAACAGCACGGAAGGTGTCGTCAGTCAACTCGGCGACATACGCACCAGATCGCTATATCTGATATTCGCGGTCTACGGATATGTAGCGACGCGAGACCGTGAAGATGCCGCGTGGCTGTTGCGTTGGGTGCTTCTTCTTGGTAGTGGCGTGGCATTAGTGGGTATTTTGCAGGCCGTTCTGCGCTCTAAACTCCCCGGCTGGCTTCTTGTAGCACAAGGCGAGGAGGTTTTCGGGTACGCCGAGACTGAGATCGTGCGAGCCAACGGGCTTGTGGGAAACACAATCGTATTTTCAGCCCTCATGCTCATGATGTTCTGCGTCTCTTGGGCGCGCTTCGTCGTTCTTCCATCCTGGAGGGATGGGCTTCTGTGTGTGGTCTTCGCTTCCGCGGTCTTTGCCAGTTACTCGCGCATGAGCATTTCGTGCCTCCTGGCGTCCGCGGTCGTACTTCCGCTGTTGCACTCGTTTCGGCACGGTCGTTCGTCGCGTGGGGTGCGTGTCCTTGGATATTTGGTCGTGACCGGCGTTGCGGGATTCCTGGTGGCTGAAGTGGCGGGTGGGCTTTCGGGGGCCATCCGCGATACTTTCCTGGTTGGTGGCGTATTTGGCAATAGCAACTCCTCGGTCATTGGATCGACAGAGGCTCACTTTGAGCAGATCGTCAGTGCTCAATCGTACTTGGCTCGTTCTCCATGGATTGGTGTGGGAATGGGAACGCAGCGCCCCGGTTCGTTCTGGGCGGAGACGAACGGCATCGTGACAGACGGTGCCGTCTGGCTACTGCTTGTTGAGTCGGGCGCGATCGGCCTCGTGATTACGCTCTGCTTTGTGGCGTTCGGTTTGAAGGCGCTTTGGCGGGTCGGCCCAGGGTCGAACGGAGTCGGCGCCCTGGCGAGCGCCCTGCTGGTATTCTTTGGACTCCAGTATGGAGTCGCTTCGTGGATCAATTCGGCGGCCATGGGGAAAGCCGTGGTCGTCAGCGGGGCGACGCTGTTCGGGGTCGTCGTGTCGGCCTCGAGGTGGAACAGACTTGGGCCCTCCCTGCTTGGAAGCTCAAGTCCGGTGGATGAGCGAAACCATCGCGCCTTGGGGCGCATGGCGAAGGCACAATCCGGTGGTATCGGTCGTGAAGGCTCCCGGACACGTCATGGAAATGGAACTAGGTTCAGTGCGACATCCTAAGGCGAGGTGGAGGACTCCGTTGCGAGAAGGTATGCGACCCCAAGTGTCCGTCATCTTGCCCACGTTCAATCGGGGTAGCGTTCTCGAGCGATCGGTTCTTAGTGTTTTGGCTCAGTCATATCATGTCCACGAAGTGATCATCGTAGACGACGGATCCACAGATGACACAGCAGTCGTCTGCGAGAGCCTCGCGCGCAGGGATTCGCGGATTAGGTTCTATATCAAGAGAATTCAGGCGCGCCAGTTGCGAGGAATGCGGGAGTGCAAGCGGCCACGGGCGACGCCATTGCGTTTCAGGATAGCGATGATGAGTGGAGCGAGGCTTTTCTCGCGACTTTGGTAGAAAGCTACGGAGGACCTAGCTCTGTCGTGTACTCGTCCTTCCTATTGAAGGATCTTGACGGGAACACGGAGGTGAGGCCGCGGAGTTTTCGGGGCCCGACGTGGTTGAGGCTGCTTCGCGATAACGTAATTTCAACGCAGACAGTTCTCGTCGACCGTGATCTTTTGGGCCGAACGCCTTTTGATTCCCGATTGCCACGCCTTCAAGATTGGGACTTGTGGCTGGGGCTTATTGGGCATGCCGTGTTTGTTCATGTTCCGATTCCGCTGGTGACGCTCAATGTCCAATCCGATAGCCTCTCGTTGAACACTCCTGCCTACTACCGAGCTTTGCGCCTAATTCTACGGAAGCGATGGCTTGTCTTGTCACTAGCGCCAGTATCACTCCTCCGCACGGCCCTGAAGGCCGCGATTGGTCGACCCGTTCGCGGCGCGCAAAAAGGATGAGGCGCGACGAGGGTGGCGGTGCCCTGAGATCAGTCTCTGGATTGGCTGTCCGTTACTGTTTTCCGGTTGCCTTTGTTGGTGGTCAACGCGACGAGTCCGACGTTCGTCTCCGGCGCGCGTGCGATTGGGGCTCTGGGCCGGGTCGACGACTAGGAAGAGGGACTTCCGCATCGTGGCTGAAGCCGCAGGGAGTCGCTGCGAAATCGGCAGGGTCAGCCCACGGCAGTCTTTCGGAGGAGCCCACATCTCGACTGTCGGGCACGGCCGATCCCGTTTGCCACCTCGGGGACCTTCGACCCCCGCGGCGCACTCGGAGCGGCCAAGGAAGGAGGCTCTTTGGTTCTCGCCGCGCCCGATGCCAGGGTGATCAGCTGAGCTGCCCGCCCTCCCGACGCGGCTATGTTGTTGTGTTTGGTGATCTTCGAAGCGAGCATCAGCTGGACTTGTCAGGCAAGCAATACCCATGTGGGCGTGAGAGTAGGCATGGATCTATCGTTCGGGGCTTCGCGGCTCTTGAGGTGCGCCCACGCCCGTGGTCACTTGCGCCGTGGCTAGAACTCGTCGTCGGCCGGACAGCGGCTAGGGTCGCGGAGTGAGGTCCTCGCAGCGTTCGCGAACGTCCGAGCAACACACGCCTGCGCGTGTCACCGTGTGGACCGAACGGTTGTTGCCTGGGTCAGAGACGTTCATCCGCAACCAGACAGGTGCGCTCGGCTCCTGGGAAGCGTCGTTGTACGGGTTGATGAGGGAGGAATCCCCCCTTGTGCGTGTGTCGGACCGCGTTCTGTATGGCCCTGGCAGGTTCGAACGGGCGTGTCGGCGTGCAGCGTCAATCTCGGGATTCTCGCCTCGGGTGCGATGCACGCTCGCGGCAGTCAAGCCGTCTCTTGTGCACGTGCATTTCGTGTCGGGGTGTGCGTACCTTGTCCTGCGGTCCGCGGCTGGAGGTCGCTTGCCGGTGATCGTTACCGCCCATGGCAGCGACGTTACGACCCCGGGACTGAGGAGTGGCCCTCGCGGCATGTGGTCGCGCGCCCGCATTCGTGCCACCCTGCGGCGAGCCTCCCTCGTTGTCGCGGTCTCGGAGTTCATCAAGGAGAAGGTCCTCGAACTAGGCGCGGACCCGGCCAAGGTCGCGGTGCACCACATCGGGATTCCAGTGCCGCCTCCGACGGCTGCCGACGTCGCGAAGGAGTGGGATGTGGCGTTCGTCGGGCGGCTTGTCGAGAAGAAGGGTGTGCTCGATCTGATTAGCGCCCTCAGCCGGCTCGGGCCGGGGCTTCGACCCCGGTGCGTGTTCGTCGGAGACGGACCTCTGGCCGGCCCGGCGCGACGGGCCGCAGAGGACGCCGGAATCGACGCGACCTTCGTCGGGGCGCAGCCGCCAGACGTCGTCCATGCGACGCTACAGAAGGCGCGGGTCTTCG
Source organism: uncultured Actinomycetota bacterium (assembly GCA_963724505.1). GTDB lineage: Bacteria > Actinomycetota > Actinomycetes > Actinomycetales > Cellulomonadaceae > Actinotalea. Next base: position 667,961 of record CAVRUY010000004.1, on the reverse strand, counting down.
CAGCACCTTCGCGTACTGCTGCGAATGGAGACTCGGAAGGGTTCGGAATGGTGTTCCTTGAAGCCGCCGCCGCAGGCCTCCCGGTTGTGTCGACGCTGCACGGAGGCATCCCCGAGGCTGTCGTGGACGGGCAGACTGGCCTGCTCTCAGCAGAGGGCGACGTCGACGAGCTCGCGGAGAATCTGCGTCGCCTACTCTCCTCGCCCGACTTGTGCGCGCGACTCGGGGCGGCAGGGCGCCTGCGGGTCGAGCGCGAATTCGACATCGTCACGCAGACGGCTCTGCTCGAAGAGATCTACGACACGGTCGCGCGCGGGGATCGGGTCGGGCGTTGAGCTCGACCCCCCGAGCGGTCGCGATCACGACTCTAGGGAATCTGATCGCACCCCTCGCGGCGTTGGCGACACAGCCGATTCTGGCCCGGGGCCTCGGTGTTGCGGGCCGGGGAGAACTCGCTGCGGCGACCGCTCCGCTCCTTTTCGCCACGGTGATCCTCACGATCGGGCTCCCCGAGTCGCTCACGTACCACCTCGCACGCGGCGCTGCGGGCATTGCCCGGCTCACCCGCCTCAGTGTGGGCACTCTCGCGCTCGTGGGCCTTGCCGGAAGCGGCGCGGTCGCGCTGCTCGCTGGTCCGTTGAGCGCGGGAAGTCCCACGCTAGCGAACCTGATCAGGATTGCCGGGATCGCGATCGTGCCGACGCTGATCATCGCCGCACTGAGGGGCCTGGCTGCGGGGGCCCAAGCATGGCGGCTGATCGCGGCCGAGCGCATCTCGAACGCACTCCTGCGGCTGGTCGCGGTGGTGATCCTGTTCGCGGCGGGCGTCCTGACCCCGATGACGGCGACCGTCGTGGTCGCCGCGACCAGCTTCTTGGGCGGTGTGCTCTACCTCAGCATGCTGCGCGGAATCCGCGACGGGGAGTCGATTGCCGAGAGCGATGCCGAACGTCCGCGCCTCTTCCGATTCGCTGGCCAGGTCTGGCTGGGCGCGGCTACCGGGGTGATGCTCTCGCGTCTCGACCAGCTCCTCATGACCCCCCTCGCTGGGGTCGAACAGCTCGGCTACTACGCCGTCGCGGTCAGCCTGAGTGAGGTGATCCTCGTCTTCAACTCGGCGGTGCGGGATGTGATGTTCGCCGTCGAATCTCGCTCTCCTGACCCCGGGCGCGTCGCCCGTGCCTCCCGGATCTCGACGCTCCTCACGCTTGCCGGCGCGGCCGCGATCGCTTCGATCTGCCCTTGGGCAATTCCGTTCTTCTTCGGTTCGAACTTCTCCGCCGCGACGCCTGTGACCCTCGTGCTGCTGGTCGGCATCGTCGCCGGGAACCCGGGGTCCGTGGCGGGTGCGGCCCTCAGCGGGCGCGGACGGCCTGGGTTGCGAAGCGCCTCTATCGCCATTGCGGCGGCGGTGAACGCAGTCGCGGTCTTCGCCCTTGTCCCACCGCTCGGAGCAATCGGCGCGTCAATCGCGACGCTGATTGGCAATGTCGTCGCGGGGAATCTCGAACATCGTGTGGCTGAAGGCGTTCTTCGGAATGTCGGTCGGCGACTTCTACCGCTTGCGTCGGACCGACTTCCGTGCCGTGTGGGCGCTTGTGCGGCGGGTGATCACGCGCCGGGGGTGACTCGGCGAGCCTTCAGCGGTGCGCAGAACGATCGTTCCTCGAAGGCGCGCGAGTCGACATTGAGTCCGGTCGGGTTCGGTTGCGGGGGCACGTCGCCGTCCTTGGGGGATCATGTGCGCACGTGGGCACCCCGGAGCGCTGTTGCTGGGGCCGCCCTGTGCGCGATCGCGGCGTGTGCGCCGATGGCCAGCGGTGATGCCTCGACATCGACACCTGACTCCTCGACGGCTGCTGCTCTGCTCCTGGTCGGCACCTCAGGTGAGCGCGGCGCTGCCGACATCGTCGAACTCGCCACGTCCTCCTGAGCCACCACCGCCGCCCAACTCCGCGCCGCGGCCCTCGTCGGCGCCGCCGAGCTCACCCACGCCCCCTCGACGACGTCCTGCGCGACTGCGGCGTCTCCACCGCGGGCGAGAACCTCAGCCGCTCCTCCGCCAGCCCGGGGGAGCGTTGTCGCCGCGTGGATGGCCTCGCCCGGCCACCGGGCCAACATCGTCGACCCGACGTTCACGCAGATCGGCGTCGCGTGCGTCCCGGATGGTGACGAGATGCTCTGCTCGGAGATCTTCCTCGGCCCGTGATCGACGCCGCGGAATGGGGCCGTGACCAGCGACAACGGCCGGCACAGGGCTCATCGTCGGGCAACTTCGGACAGCCTTGCCTTGCTGGCGGGGAAGGCCTTCACCTGCCTACGGTCATCCCATGAACACCCTGGAACCCGATCCGGTGGCGATCGCCGCCGAGCCGTACAACGGGAACGGCATGCGTGCGCGGCTCAACTGGCTGCGCGCCGGGGTGCTCGGCGCGAACGACGGCATCATCTCGGTCGCCGGTCTGGTGATCGGCGTCGCCGCGGCGACGACCGACCGCACGGCCATCCTCACGGCGGGTGTCGCCGGCCTCGTCGCCGGTGCGGTCTCGATGGCGCTGGGGGAGTACGTCTCGGTCAGCAGCCAGCGGGACACCGAGCGGGCGATGATCGCGCGGGAGCGCCGCGAGCTCGAGGAGGACCCCGAGGGCGAGCTGGTCGAGCTCGCCGGGATCTACCAGTCCAAGGGGCTCTCGCCCGCGACGGCGCGGGCGGTGGCCGAGGAGCTCAGCGCGATCGACCCGGTCAAGGCCCACCTGGACGCCGAGCTCGGCCTGGACGCCGAGGACCTCACCAACCCCTGGCACGCCGCCATCGCCTCGGCCCTCGCGTTCATCGTCGGTGCCGCGCTGCCGATGCTCGCCGTCATCGTCGCCCCGGCCGCGAGCCGCATCTGGATCACGTTCGCGGCCGTGCTGGTCGCCCTGGTGGTCACCGGCTCGGTCTCGGCGCACCTGGGCGGGGCCGGACGACGTCGCGCGATGATGCGGCTGGTGATCGGCGGCGCCCTGGCGATGGCCGCCACCTTCGGCATCGGCTACCTGCTGGGCGTCAGCGGGATCTGACCGCGCCGGAACGCCTCCGCCGCCGGGGCGAGTGTTCTGCGGGTCCTAGGCTGCTGTCCATGGATGCTCGGCCGGCTCGCTCGCCACGAGCTGCAGCGGTCGTCCTCCTGATCGCGACGCTCACCGCTTGCGCGGCCCCGGCGGCCGTCAGCAGCGGCACGTCGACCCTCGGCCCCAGCGCCACGGCTGCCCAGCTGCTCGCCGGGACCCAGGGCGCGCGCGCCGACGCCGGCGTCGCCGCGCTCACCGACTCGACGTGCGGCACGGCCGCGGCCCAGCAGCGCGCCGAGGCTCTGGTCGGCTCCGCCGAGCTCATCCATGCGCCCCTCGATGCCGTGATGAGCGACTGCGGGGTCTCCACCGCGGGGGAGAACCTCAGCCGCGCGTCGGTGAGCCCCGACGACGTCGTGACGGCGTGGATGGGCTCGCCGGGCCACCGCGCGAACATCCTCGACCCGACCTACACCCAGATCGGCGTCGCCTGCGTGCCGGACGGCCCGGAGCTGCTCTGCTCGGAGGTCTTCCTCGGCCCCTGAGCGGCGCGCACCGGCACGGCACCGGATGCCATGGCCTCGGGCTCCCGCTCCGCCGCGTGTCGGTGGCCGATCGTACACTTGTTCGATCAGGGGGTGATCGCGTGGGCGACATGACGAAGCTGGCCGAGCGGGTCGCTCGCCTGTGCGCGGAGATCACCGAGCTGGTCGCGGCGGACCTGTCCGAGGTCGACGGCGGGTCGGGGCCGAACCTGCACGCCGAGGTGCACCGCTCCGTCGGCCAGCTCCAGGCGTTCGCGGCGCGGATCCTGGCCCGGGTCGAGTCCGACGGGCGCTGGTCGGCCGGCGGGGCGCGGACCTTCGGTGAGTGGGAGGCCCGCAAGCACACCGCCTCACGCGGCGCCGTGCGGCGGCAGGTCGAGCTCGGCCGCGCACTGGAGGAGGCGCTGCCCGCGACGTCCGCGGCAGTCTCCCGGGGCGAGCTCTCGCTCGAGCACGCGCAGGTCCTGGCGCGGCGGGCCGTCTCGTCCGACGCACGACGGGCCGCCCTCGCCTCCGACGACGCCGCCAGCAACGAGGCCTTCCTCCTCGCCCGCGCCGCGACCCGCTCGGTGGACGACTTCCGGCGCGAGGTCGACAGCTGGGCCATCCGCGTCGACGCCTCCACCGCCGACGCCGAGCACGAGGCGGCCTGCGCCAAGGAGTACCTGACCTTCGGGCGCAAGGGCGACGGCGTGGCGTTGCAGGGCTTCGTCACGCTCGAGCACGGCGAGGTGCTCTCGACGGCGTTGCGCGCGGTCGCCGGCGTCCCGTCACAGGGCGACACCCGCACCCGCGAGGAGCGTCAGGCGGCGGCGCTGGTCGACGCAGGCCGGATCATCCTCGACCGCGGGCTGGCCGGCGGCGGGCAGCAGGTGCGTCCGCACCTGATCGTGCACGTCCCGTTCGACGCCGTGCAGCGGCTCGCTCGCGCGGAGGGCGGGGACGGGGTGGGCGGGTTCGGCGGGGCCGAGCCTGGGGCGGTGGCGAGCGGTTTCGGCGGCGGCGCGCCCGGGTCGGTGGCGAGCGCGTTCGACGGCGCCGAGCCCGCCACGCTCGCCGATGGCGTCCCGATCCCGCCCGCGCTGCTGGCCCGCCTGGCCTGCGACTCCTCGATCACCCGCGTGGTGTTCGGCCCGGACAGCGCCGTGCTCGACGTCGGGCGCGCCCACCGGACCTACGCCGGTCAGCAGCGCCTCGCCGTCATCGCGCGCGACCGGTCCTGCCGCTACCCCGGCTGCGGGGCGCCCCCGATGCTCGGCGAGGTGCACCACGTGCGCTCCTGGCGCGACCTCGGCGAGACGTCGGTCGAGAACGGCGTGCTGCTCTGCTGGTTCCACCACGACCTGGTCCACCGCCGGCGCATCCGCATCCGACGAGTCGGCGCGGAGTGGCAGTTCCGGCGATTCGACGGAGCACTCCTCGTCGAAGGAGACCCGGGGCGCGCCGCCGCCGGAGGGTTCGGCGCGGACGGCGGCTCGGGGGGCGGGGGGTCGGAGGGCGGCGGGCCGGAGGACCAGCAGCTCGCGCCGCCACCCGCGCCATGGGGAGGGCCGCCGACGGTGCAGCCCGCCGAGCCGCCGGGTGTACGGACGGGGGCGTCGAAGAACGCGAGCCGGTGGCAGGGGCAGGCGCGGCCCAAGTCTGAACCGGCTCCGGAGTGGAATCCGCCGGTGTCACCGCGCCAGGACACGCTGCCGCTGCGCATGTAGCGCCCGCGGAGCAGTGTGCGTGCTCGGCGTCGGGGAGGACGGGGCCGCCGTGCCAGGCCTCAGGCCGAGGGCTGCGCGGGACGGCGAGGCCCGATCTCGCGCGCACCGGCCTCAGGCGGAGGCGCGCACCACGAGCTCGGCACCGAACAGCTCCGGCTCGCTCGGCACCTCGCCGCCGACGAGGATGCCCGCGAGGATCTCTCCGGCGCGCGCGGCCATCGCTGCCACCGGCTGGCGGACGGTGGTCAGCGGCGGGTCGGTGCTCTCGGAGATCTCCAGGTCGTCGAACCCGACCACCGCGACGTCGTCCGGGACACGGCGGCCGTGTGCGGCAAGGACCGGCAGCGCGCCGGAGGCCATGAGGTCCGACGCGATGAAGACGCCGTCGATCCCGGGGTGCGCGGCGAGCAGTCTCTCCATCGCCGCAGCACCGCTGGCGGCGGTGAAGTCGCCGTACTCGACGGCCTCGGCGGGCCGGCCGGCCTCCTCGAGCGCGGCGCGCCAGCCCGCGAGCCGGTTGAGGCCCGGGGTCATGTCCTGCGGGCCCGCGATCGTCGCGATGCGCTGCGCCCCGCGGGCCACCAGGTGCTCGGTGGCCAGCCGCGCGCCCAGGGTGTTGTCCATGTCGACGTAGTGCGCGGTCGGCACGTCGATCGGCCGGCCGATGAAGATCGTCGGCAGCCCCGCCTCGACGATCCGCCGGTTGAGCGCGTCGTCCCGGTGGTGGGAGGCGATGACCGCGCCGTCCACGTGACCGGTGGTGACGAAGTGCCCTGCTCGGCGGGCGCCGGCCGCGTCCCGCGCGATGATCAGCACCATCTGCAGGTCCGCCGCCTCGAGGGCGCGCGAGAGGCCGTTGATGATCCCGCCGAAGAACGGGTCCGTCAGCAGCCGCGAGTCCGGCTCCGGCACGACCAGCGCGACCGAGCCGGTCCGCCGGGTGGCCAGGGAACGGGCAGCGGGGTTGGGGGTGAAGCCCAGCTCGGCGATCGCGGCGTCGACCGCGGCGCGTGCTCCGGGGCTGACGAGGTGGCCTCCGTTGATGACCCGGGAGGCCGTCGCGCGGGAGACCCCGGCTGCGGCGGCGACGTCGCGGATCGTGGGCGCCCGGCGCCGGGATCCTGCGTTCGTCGTCACCGCTCCACCGTAGTGGCAGGCGGTCCGGCTAATGCACAACATCTCTTGCGCAACAAGTCTTGCGCAAGAGATGTTGCGAGACGTATGGTCACTCCGTGAGCAAGAAGACCCGCGGGGCACGCGACCGGAACGCCACGCTGGCGCGCTCCGACGATCGGGTGGAGCCGGTGCGTTCCGACGATCGAGCGGATCCGACCCGGTCCGACGTGCACGACGAGCCGACCCGATCCGACGACCGCGCCCTGCCGGGGCTGGTCGACGAGCGTCCGCCCGCGCCCGAGCCGGAGCCCGCACCCGAGCCGGAGCCCGCGCCCAAGCCGAGCCGCGCCCGAGCCGGAGCCCGCGCCGCTGGACCAGCACAGCCGCCTGCTGCACGTGACCGACCCGGCGCGGATCCGCGCGCTGGCCCACCCGGTCCGGCTCGACCTGCTCTCCGTCATCGACGACCGCGGTGAGGCGACCGCGACGCAGTGCGCCGAGACGCTCGGCGAGACCGTCGCCAACTGCTCGTTCCACCTGCGCACTCTGGCGACCGCGGGCTTCATCGAGCCCGCGCCGGCGCGGGGCCGGGAAAAACCGTGGCGGTCCACCTCGCGCGGTCGTACCTTCGAGCCGGACCTGGCCGACCCCAGCTCGCGCCTGGCCCTGAGCGAGATGGCAGGTCTGTCGATGGGACGCGAGGTGGAGCGGGTCCGGAGGTTCCTGGAGCGCTCCGGGACGCCGCCGCAGGGGTGGGAGGACACCGCCGTGGTGGCGCAGTCGGCCTTCTATGCCACGGCGGACGAGCTGCGCGAGCTGACGGCGGCCGTCGTCGGCCTGACCGAGAAGTTCCGGGACCGCAAGCAGGACCCGTCGTTGCGACCCCCGGGTGCACGGCTGGCCCGGCTGTTCGCGACCGTGAACCCCGATGAGTACCCGAGCGAGGAGGTGGAGTGAGATGACGACCCTGATGCAGACGCACGCGCCGGTCCGGTGGCACCTTCCCGTGCTGCGGCTCGGCCACCTGCGCGCGGCTGTGGTGCTCGAGCTGACCGAGCAGCCCGCCTACCGCCGGCCGCAGCCCCGGCCGGACGCGACCGTCGAGGCCATGGAGGCCTGGCGGCGACGGGCGATCGACCTGCGGCTCGGCGCCGGGGTCTGACGCCAGCCCGTGGCCGCGCCCGGCAGGAGGCGCAGGACGAGTCGACGCCCGACGACGGCGACGCGCGCGATCGAACGGTGACCTGACGGCGCTTCCGGCCGAGATCCACACCTGGATCTCGGCCGGAAGTCCCAGGTTTGGCCCCCGGAGGGCCGTGACAATCGAGACATGGTCCGATGGGACGAGCATCGAGTACTGGCGTCGCCGAGCCGCGTCGCCATCCTCGACCTGCTGCGCAACCGCAGGGATCCCGTGGGGGTCGAGGAGATCGCCGGAGCGGTCAGCCTGCACGTCAACACCACCCGCGAGCATCTCGACCGGCTCGTCGCGAGCGGCTTCGTCGACCGCGAGCGGGAGCATCGCATGGTCCGGGGCCGGCCGAAGATGCTCTACCGGGCCACCGCGGATCAGCCCGACGGGCCCGAGACGGTCCGCGCGCGGGTCGGCGAGGTGCTCGCCGCCGGCTTCGGCCGTGCCGTCGACTCGCCGGCCGACGCCGCCCGGGCCGCCGGGCACGCCCTCGTCGATAGCCTGCCGCCGATGATCGGCTCGCCCGAGCAGGACGCCCCCGGCCAGCTCGGTGCGCTCGTCCGCCACCTCGGCGGCCTCGGCTTCGAGGCGACGCCGAACGGCTACGACGTGCACCTCAAGCAGTGCCCGCTGGCGCACCTCGCGCACAGCCGCTCGGAGGTCGTCTGCTCGGCCCACCTCGGGATGACCAGCGCGCTGGCCGAACGGCTCGGCGGACCGCTCGAGGTCGAGGGCGTCGACCCGTTCTCCTCGGACACCGGCGCCTGCGTCCTGCACCTGCGCGAGGTCTGAGCCCCCCGCTCAGAGGTAGCGCGTCGGGTCGAACTCGGCGAGCGGGATGATCCGCACCCGCGGCAGCCGCGAGGTGAAGGCCTGCACGTCGTGCTCGAGGTCGAAGATCTCCAGGCCGCCCTCGGTGAGCTGGCGCAACGAGGTGCTGACGAACTCGCCGAACGCGAGCAGCCCGACCCGCCGGCCCGGCCCGAGCAGGCCGGCCAGCTGCGGGGCGAAGTCTCCGTCGTGGGTGGCGAGCAGGACGTCGCCCGAGCGGTCGGCCAGCGCGTCCAGGGTGCGCTGGATGCCGATGTCGACGACCTTCTCCGTGCTGGATCCAGCCAGCGGGATCGGCTGGAAGCCGATCGCCAGCAGGGCCTGCACGAAGCTCATCGGCAGCGAGCCGTTCGAGGCGTTGAGGAAGAACAGGCCCTTGGCGTCGCCGCCGCCCCACACGGTCCTGGCATGCTCGAGCACCCGCTCCCAGCGCGGCCGCTGGTCCGGGGTGGGCCGACCGCCGAGGATCGAGCCGCCGAGGGTCGCGTCGATGTTCTCGCCGTCGACGAGCAGGTACGTGGTCACGGGTACAGCCCCCTGATCTTGTGTGCCTCGGCCACCCGGCGCACGCTCAGCGTGAGCGCCGCGTCGCGCAGGGAGATCTTCTCGCGCCGGGCGACGTCCGAGACGGCGTCGTAGGCGTGCAGCATGCGTTCCTCGAGCCGCTGCTCGATCTCCGCCTCGGTCCACCAGTAGGCCTGCTGGGCCTGGACCCACTCGAAGTAGGAGACGACCACACCGCCGGCGTTGGCCAGGATGTCGGGCACGACGACGACGCCCCGGTCGGCGAGGATCGCGTCTGCCGGGCCGGTGGTGGGGCCGTTCGCGCCCTCCACCACCCAGCGGGCCTTGACCCGTGCGGCGTTGTTCCGGGTCAGGACGCCCTCGACGGCCGCTGGGACCAGCACGTCGACGTCCAGCTCGAGGAGCTCCTCGTTGTCGATCGGCTCGGACTGGGCGAAGCGCACCACCGACCCGGTCCGCTCGACGTGCTCGACCAGGCGCCCGAGGTCCAGCCCGCCGGCGCGGTAGACGGCGCCGTACTGGTCGCTGACCGCCTCGACCCGGGCCCCCGCCTCGGCGTACATCACCGCGGCGTGCGAGCCGACCTTGCCGAAGCCCTGGACGGCGACCCGGACGTCCGCCAGGGTCAGGCCGTCCTCCTTGAGCGCGGCGCGGGTCGAGTGGACCACCCCGCGGGAGGTCGCCGTCGCCCGGCCGAGCGAGCCGCCGACCTCCAGCGGCTTGCCGGTGACCACGCCGGGGATCGTGTAGCCCTTGTTGACCGAGTAGGTGTCCATCACCCAGGCCATCGTGCGCGCGTCGGTGCCGACGTCGGGCGCCATGATGTCCCGCTCCGGGCCGATCATCGGCATGATCTCGCTGGTGTACCGGCGGGTGACCCGCTCGAGCTCGGCCTGGGAGAACTGGCGCGGGTCGATCGCGACGCCACCCTTGGCGCCGCCGTAGGGCAGCTCGACGACGGCACACTTCCAGGTCATCCACATCGCCAGGGCGCGGACCTCGTCGACGTCGACGCTCGGGTGGTAGCGCAGGCCGCCCTTGCCGGGGCCGCGCGAGACGTTGTGCTGCACCCGGTAGCCGTGGAAGAGCGACGTCGAGCCGTCGTCGCGGCGCAGCGGGATGGACACGTTGATCTCGCGGCGGGGCGTGGCGAGCATCTCGTGCAGGCCCTCGTCGTAGCCGAGCCGCTCGACGGCGCCGGAGAGCTGCGCCAGGGCGGTGGTCAGCGCGTCGTCGTGCTCCCGCGAGGTGGTCGCCTCCGTCGTGGTGGGGGCGTCGGCCGGTGCGGAGGCGGTGGTGCCGCTCATGCTGCTGTCCTCCTGGACGTGCGTCGAGGCCGCAGGATGACCCCCGTCGGCCGGTCCCCACTCTGGCACTCCCGGACGGTCGGCGCGCGTACCCGGTGCGGCGCCGCGCGGGAACCGGGCCCTTCGGCCCTGGACGGACCGGGATTTCGGCTTTCCGATGTCGGACCCGCTCCCTAGGGTGCACCCATGGCCGATGCGATCTCTGCGACCGGACTCGTCAAGCGCTACGGCGCCGTCACCGCCCTGGCGAGGGGTGGACCTGACCGTGCCCGAGGGCACGGTGCTCGGGCTGCTCGGGCCCAACGGCGCCGGCAAGACGACGATCGTGCGGATCCTCGCGACGCTGCTGCGGCCCGACGAGGGATCGGCGCAGGTCGCCGGCATCGACGTGCTGGCCAGGCCGCGGGACGTGCGGCGGCGGATCGGGCTGTCCGGGCAGTACGCCGCGGTCGACGAGTACCTCACCGGCTTCGAGAACCTCAACATGATCGGCCGGCTCTACCACCTCGGTGTGGCCGCCTCGAAGGCGCGGGCCCGCGAGCTGCTCGCAGCCTTCCGCCTGGACGACGCCGCCGACCGGCCCACCCGGACCTACTCCGGCGGCATGCGGCGGCGGCTCGACCTGGCCGGCGCGCTGGTCGCCGACCCGCCGGTCCTCTTCCTCGACGAGCCGACCACCGGCCTCGACCCGCGCAGCCGGGTCGAGATGTGGGAGGTGATCGAGTCGCTCGTGGCGCGCGGGACGACCCTGCTGCTGACCACGCAGTACCTCGAGGAGGCCGACCTGCTCGCCGAACCGGATCGTCGTGATCGACCACGGGCGGATCATCGCCCAGGGCACCGCCGACCAGCTCAAGGCGCAGGTGGGCGGCGAACGGCTCGAGGTGGCCATCGCCGACCCGGCCCGGCTCGCGGAGGCGGCCCGGCTGCTCGAGCCGCTCGGCGTGGGCCCGACGACCCTCGACGAGCACCGCCGGTCGCTGCTCGTGCCGGTCAGCGGCGGGACGGGCGTGCTCGTCGAGGCGCTCCGGCTGCTCGACGGCGCACGGATCGTGGTGGACGACGTCGGCGCTCCGACGCCCGACCCTCGACGACGTCTTCCTCAGCCTGACCGGACGGCCGGCCGAAGAGGTCGTGCTCGAGCAGCGCGCGGAGGCCCGCCGATGAGAGTCCCCGCCGTCCTGGCCGACGCGCACGTCGTCGCCACCCGGAACATCATCAAGATCAAGCGGGTCCCGGACCTGCTGGTCTTCACCCTGCTGTCGCCGATCATGTTCGTGCTGCTGTTCGCCTACGTCTTCGGCGGGGCGATCGGGGGCACCGTCAGCCCCGGGTCGGACAGCGGCTCCTACCGGGAGTTCCTCATCGCCGGGATCTTCGCCCAGACGGTGATCTTCGGCGCCACGATCACCGGCGCGGGCCTGGCCGAGGACGTGAAGAAGGGCATCATCGACCGGTTCCGCTCGCTGCCGATGGCGCCCTCGGCCGTGCTGGCCGGCCGGACGCTCTCGGACGTCGTCAACAACATCCTCGTGCTCATCGTCATGTCGGCGACCGGCCTGGTGGTCGGCTGGCGCCTGCGGGGCTCGCTGCTGGACGCCGTCGTCGGCTACGGGGTGCTCCTGGTCTTCGCCTACGCGATCTCCTGGATCATGGCGTGGATCGGGATGCTCGTGCCCAGCCCCGAGGTGGTCAACAACGCCTCGTTCATCGTCATCTTCCCGCTGACGTTCGTCGCGAACACCTTCGTCCCGCTCGCGACCCTCCCCGCCGGGCTGCGGACCTTCGCCGAGTGGAACCCCGTCTCGGCCGTCACCCAGGCGGCCCGCGAGCTGTTCGGCAACATCCCGCCCGGCACGCCGGAGCCGACCGCGTGGCCGCTGACCCACCCGGTGCTCTACACGATGCTGTGGTCGCTGGCGATCCTGGTGATCTTCGTGCCGCTCGCGAACGCGCAGTACCGGAGGTCCACCAGCCGTTGAGGCCGGAGTCAGCCGGTGTACTCGAAGTGCCAGTACTCGGGGTTGTTGCCGTTCGCCCGCGCCCAGGCCGGGGCCTGCCAGCCGAAGTCCGGCGCGTGCGCCACCAACCATCCGTAGCGGGCGCTGCCGAAGGAGTAGGCCGCCCACTCCCAGGTGTCGAACGCGGTGCCCCAGCCGTGGTTCGAGGTCCCGGGCTGCGCCGCGAGGCCGCCGTAGTACTCGCGCATCGCGACCTGGAGCTCGTAGGAGCGGTAGCTGAGGTCGATCGCGATGTTCTCGCCGAACTCGGCACGGAAGGCGGCGTTGAGGCCGGTGAGCGCGGCCGCGGCGTCCGCGCGCAACCACTGCTGGTTGCCGGCCGAGTCCACGCACCAGTCCAGCGGGGCCATCGCCGAGGCGGGCATCCTGCCGTTGCTGCCGTCCCCGGACTCGGTGGGGGTGGAGGTGTGGAAGACGGTGCCACCGGAGACCGGGGGCTCGTAGGAGCCCGGCCCGCCGCACCCGGGGCCGGCCCCGCCCGAGGGCGCTGCTGCCTCGGGGGCGGGGACCGCCGCGACCGGGGCCTCGGGCGTCGGTGTGGGGGTAGGAGTGGGGGTCGGCGTGGGCGTGGGCGTGGGGGTGGGTGTCGGCGTGGGGGTCGCCAGGGCGGCGGGCTGCTCCTCGGCCTGCAGGGTCGCCGCGGCCAGCAGGGCGGCCTGCTCCTGGCGATCGGCGGCCTGCGCGGTGCGCAGCTGCCAGCCGGTGAGGCCACCCAGGACCACCGCCAGGCTCACCGCGGCGACGGCGAGCTTGCGCCGGCGCGGCAGCCCGAGGAAGCCGGGGCGGCGGGGTCGGCGGGGGCGGCGGGTACGGCGGGAGCCTCCGGCGTGGTCGGGGTCGGCGGGGCTGCCGGGTGCCCCGGGGAGTTCGTTGCCGACCGCGCGGCGCGCGGTGTCGGCTGCGCCGGTTGCGGTCCCCGCTCCGGCCGCCCCGGCCATGCTGTCCGCGATGCCTGCGCCGGCCACGCTGTCCGGGGTGTCTGCTGCGGCCGTGCTGTCCGCGATGCCTGCTTCGGCCGCTCCGGCCACGCCGTCCGCGCCGTCCGCGGTGCCCGCCGGGTCGCCGATCGGCGGCTCGAGCGCCGCGTCGGAGGGCGTCGGTGGGGTCGTCACCGGACGAGTCTTGCCCGGAGTGACCGGGGATGTCGACCTGTTGACCGGTCCGCGGGCTCCGGATCTGCGTCCTGGGACCTGCACCGCACGCTGCGCGGAAGCCCGCGGGACCTGCGACCCAGGCGCCGCGCGCGTTGCGGGACCTGCGACCCAGGCGCCGCGCGCGTTGCGGGACCTGCGACCCAGGCGGCGTCCGAACCCGGGGGACCTGCGACCCAGGTGGTGCGCGCGACCGTCCGCAAGTCTGGACGAGGGGCAACGGCACGCCCCGACGCAGCCGAGGAGGTGCCACCGATGCAGGTGCTCGTCGCAGTGGCCTCACGCCACGGTGCTACCCGCGAGATCGCCGACGCGATCGCGGAGGTGCTCCAAGGGTCCGGTTTCGAGGTCGATGTCGCGGACCCGGACGACGTCGAGACCCTCGACCCCTACGGCGCCGTCGTCCTCGGGTCCTCGGTGTACGTGGGCCGCTGGGCGGCCTCCGCCCGGGCCTTCGTCGACCGGTTCGCGGGGCGGCTCGCGCAGCGCCCGGTGTGGTTGTTCTCCTCCGGCCCGGTCGGCTCACCGCCGGCGCCGGCCGGTGAGCCGGACGAGGTCCCTGCCCTGGTCACCCGCCTGCACGCCCGCGGGCACCGGACGTTCGCCGGTCGGCTCGATCGCGCCGGCCTCGCCCTGGCCGAGCGCGCCGTCGTCGCGCTGGTGCAGGCCGAGAACGGCGACTTCCGGTCGTGGCTGGACGTCCAGGACTGGGCCATGGGCGTCGCCAAGGAGCTGCACGCCGAGGAGGTCCGCGGGGTCCGGCTGATCCGCTGACGCCCCGCGTCAGCGTGCGAGCCAGTCCGCTCCGGCTCGTTCCTCCGCGCTGACCACCCCGGTGATCGCCCCGACGATCGCCTTCTCCACGGCCCCGCCGAAGAACGGGATCGTCGCGCGCACGTCGGCGTCGACGGTCAGCGTGGTCGTGCCGTCGGGCGTCCCGGTCAGCCGCATCGTGCCGGTCAGCCGCACGGGTGCGCCGGTGACCTCGACCACCAGGGTGCCGTGCCGCCCGCCCGCGTCGCCCGGCTGCCACGCCTCGATCTCGCGCACCTCGAAGGTGCCGCCGACGATCGTGCGGAACTGCGCGGGGACGTCGGTCGAGGGCATCTGTCGACGGGTCGTCACCGTGAACGCACCGTCGGCGGTGCCGACGACGTCACACGTCTGGGAGACGGCCCCGGTCGCCCGCACCTTGGCCTCGACGAAATCGGGGTCGGCGAACATCGTGGCCACCCGGTCGGGGCCGGCCTCGTAGCTCGCGTGCGCGGACAGGTGCACCGTCGACCTCCTGGTGTTGGTGTGCTGAGGCTAACAAGGTCCGTGGCCCCGTCACCTACGCTTTCCGGGTGTCCACCCTCAGCCAGCTCGTCGCCCGGTACTCCGACCTCGCGCCCGGCGACGTCGAGTGGCTCCACCTGCTGGTGGGCGACTGGCAGCTCATCTCCGACCTCGCCTTCGCTGACCTCGTGCTGTGGCTGCCGACCGCCGACGGGTACGTCGCCGTCGCGCAGGCCAGGCCGACGACCGGGGCGACCGTGCACTACGACGACATCGTCGGCAGGCCGGCCCCGGACGGGCAGCGCACCCAGCTCGACCGGGCCCTGGCCGAGGTGGCGATCCAGCGCTCGCGCGAGCCGCGCTGGTTCGGCACCTACGCCGTCCGTGAGGAGGCCGTGCCGGTGGTCCGGATGGGCCGTGCCATCGCCCTCATCGCCCGGCAGACCAACCTCGGCGGCGCACGGACCCCGAGCCGGCTCGAGCTCAACTACGTCGAGGCGGCCGACGAGCTGCTCGGGATGGTCTCGCGCGGGGAGTTCCCCGCCCCGAACGCGGCGACGGGTCCGCGCCGCGGTGCTCCGCGGGTCGGCGACGGGCTGATCCGCCTCAACTCCGAGGGCGAGGTCCTCTACGCCAGCCCGAACGCGCTGAGCTGCTTCCACCGGTTCGGGCACCTGGGATCCCTCGTCGGGATGTCGCTGGCGGAGGTGACCACCGAGCTCCTGGACGCCGACGGGTCCACGACGGACGAGTCCCTGCCGCTCGTGGTCATGGGGCGTGCGCCGTGGCGCACGGACATGGAGAGCCGGGGCGTGTGCCTCTCGCTGCGGTCCGTGCCGCTGACCGAGAGCGGCCGGCGCACCGGTGCCGTGCTGCTCTGCCGCGACGTGTCCGAGCTCCGCCGGCGGGAGCGCGAGCTGCTGACCAAGGACGCGACGATCCGCGAGATCCACCACCGGGTGAAGAACAACCTGCAGACCGTGGCGGCCCTGCTGCGGCTCCAGGCTCGACGGATGACGTCCACCGAGGCGCGCGAGGCGCTGGGCGAGGCGATCCGGCGGGTGACCACGATCGCCCAGGTGCACGAGACCCTCTCGCAGACCCTCGACGAGACGGTCGACTTCGACGCCCTGGTGGACCGCAGCCTGCGGCTCGCCGCCGACGTCGCCTCAGCCGGGACGCCGGTGCGCACGCTCCGGCACGGGACCTTCGGGATGGTGCCCGCCGAGGCCGCGACCGCGCTGGCGCTGGTGCTCACCGAGCTCGTGACGAACGCCGTCGAGCACGGCTTCTCCGACGGGCTCGGCGGGACGGTCGAGATCCGGGCCGAGCGCGCCGGCGGGCACCTGCGGGCGACCGTCCTCGACGACGGCGAAGGCCTGCCGCGAGACGCGAAGGGTCCCGGCACGGGCCTCGGCACGCAGATCGTCCGGACCCTCGTGCAGTACGAGCTGCGGGGCACGATCACCTGGGGGCGCCGTGAGCCGCGCGGGACCGAGGTCGTCCTGGAGCTCGAGCTCGACAAGCTGCCGGGTTGAGCGGGAGCCGGAGACGGAGCGACCCGGTGCGCCGGACGTGACTCGACCCCGGTGCGCCGGACGCGACTCGACCCCGGTGCGCCGGGGGAGCGCGACCGGGGTCGAGGTGCTGCGAGGTGCGTGCGGCCCGGGATCCGGGCCGGCGGTGAAGGTCAGCCTGCGCGACGGGCGCGGGCGGTGCGGCGCTTGAGCGCGCGACGCTCGTCCTCCGAGAGGCCGCCCCACACGCCGGCGTCCTGACCGGACTCGAGGGCCCACTTCAGGCAGGTCTCGGTGACGGGGCAGCGGCGGCAGACGACCTTGGCCTCGTCGATCTGCTGGAGCGCCGGGCCGGTGTTCCCGATCGGGAAGAAGAGCTCGGGGTCCTCGTCCAAGCAAGCAGCGCGGTGGCGCCAATCCATGGTTTATCTCCTAGCGGGCACACGGCTCGACGCCCGTGGTGAGGGGCGTGGTCGAGCGGGGAGGTCGTGTGAACGTCCTACGACTGGGATCTACCCTCACACGCACGGGGCGGATGCACAAGAGGTGGCGTTCGTGTTTCATCCTGATAACAGTGAGTCGTTGATCACATCGATGCGATTCGGATGTAAGCGTGTCCAGCGAGCGGCGTGTCGTGGTTGACACGCCGGGGCCGGGCGCCTCCGGATGCGGGTCGTGCGGTCGAGGCGGTCCGGTGGCGGGGCTCGTCGTAGGGTCACCCGCATGAGTCCGCGCCGCGACGACCCGCCGCCCCCGGAACGCACTCGGCCCTGGCGCCGGCTCGCGGCCGGCGGCACGGCGGTCGAGGCCGTCGCCCTGGGGCTCGCCGGGCTCTGGGCGCTCGTCGTCGTGCTGCGCGGCGCCGCGGAGTCGGTGGCCGTCGACCTCTCCCTGGCCGGGTTCGCGCTGGCGCTGGCGGTCCTCCTCGGGCTCGCGACCCGGGCCGTGCTCCGCGGGCGCGAGCGCGTCCGAGGTCCGGTGATCACCTGGCAGCTGCTCCAGGCGGCCACGGCCGGGACGCTCATCGGCGGCGCGACCGCGGCCACCCCGCTACCGATCCGCCTGGCGGCCTGGGCGGCGGCGGTGCTCGCGCTGCTCGTCGTCGCTGCCCTCGTGGTCGACGCGGCGCGCCGGGACCGCTGACCGGCTGCTTCGGCAGGGGCACGGCGGCGACGCCCGGGCGGCGCGCGCCCTGCGCCTCGGCACGCGCGCTGCGGCTCGTCCCGGTGCTCCGGCCGAGGAGGGCCTCGCGGTACCGCTGGGCTCACCCCGGTGCTCCGGCGGCGCGCCCTCACGGCGCGGCCGGCGTCGCACCGAGGACCCGTCCCACCTGGATCGGCAGGGTGCGGCCTGCACGGACCAGCACGCCACGGCCGGGTCGATGGGGGTGCGCCGGGTCCGTTGCGGCGGTGAGCGAGAGCCCCGCCGCCTCGGCCGAGCCCTGGGTCAGCGGGGAGAGGACGAGCACGGCGGCGGTCTGCCGGAGCGCCGCGAGGACACCCCGGAACGCCGTCGCCGCCCGGTCCGTGCGCGCCGAGGCGAGCAGCACCGGTGCGGGCTCACCCGCCTCGGCGCGCTCGAGCCACCCGGCGAGCAGCTCGTCGAGCTCGGGGCGGGCCCGCAGCACGCGATCGAGGTCGTCGACCAGGAGCACGCGCGTCCCGGCCGAACCCGCCGACGCCTCACCCCAGGAGCGGAGCCGGTCGGCGACGTCGCCCGGCACCCCGGCGCCGGGCGCCCCGTCGAACGGGACCTCGGCGCCCGGCGTCCCGACGAACGGGACCCTGACCCGCGGGGCGACCGAGGGCCTCGCGTCGGGGGGCACCGGCAGAGCGGGTCGGCGCACCAGCGCGGCCAGGTCGAGCACGTCGAGCGCTGGCCGGGCGGCGAGGCCCCGCGCGGCCGTGGCGAGCGCCGTGCTGCGGCCCGAGGCCGGAGGGCCCACGACGAGGAGGCCGGGTCGTAGCGGCACCGACACCAGCGCGGCGTCGTCCCCGCCCCGGCCCAGGACGAGGCGCACGCGGCCCGGTTCTGTGGCCTCGTCGTCGGCCCGCCCCAGCACGAGGCGCACACCACCCGGGCTCGTGGCGTGGCTCTCGGGTCCTGGCGCGGCGGTCGGCTCCGCCGAGAGATCGGCGGGATCGAGAGTCACGTCGAGCGGGAGGGGCTGCAGCCGGAGCGGCACGGAGCGGGGCCGTCCCTCGTCCTCCCGGGCGGTGCTGCTCGGCGCCGAGGGGTGTCGCCCGTCGTCGTCGCGGGTGCTCCTGCGGGGCGCGGTGCACCCGGGCGTGATCCCGCTCGCCGAGCTCCCGCTCGACTCGGGCGCGCCCGGCGGCTCGGGCCCCAGACCTGCGCTCACCTGCACGAGCCGGCCGGGCGGGAGCAGCACGCCGCGGCCGGGCACCCGGCGGGCGGGCAGCCCACGGGGCACGCCGAGGGCTGCGTCGTCGGCGTCGTCCCCGGTCGCCAGGACGAGCCGGGTGCCCGCGTGCGGGGAGATCCGGAGCAGGTCGGCCGGGCTGCCGGCGACGGCCGCAGCGAGCCCGATCCGCGCCGCGTCCCGGACCAGGTCGACCAGCAGATCGGCGCCGGGACCGTGCCGCAGGGAGTCGAGCAGGCGGAGCACCCCGGCGGCGTCGTCGACGACGAGGAGCCGGCCGGGCTCGGCGCCCTCCCGCAGGCGGTGCAGCAGGCGCACCAGGCGGAGCGGGTCGCGGACGTCGACCACCGTGCCCCAGCCCTCGTCCCGGGCCTCGCCCCAGGAGGAGTCCGGCGTCTCGCCGTCGGCCCGGCCGCGGACCAGGTGGACGGCGCGGCCCGCCCGCAGGGCGTGGCGGGTCACCGCCCGCAGGGCCGTGCTCCGGCCGGAACCGGGCCGTCCCAGCACGACGAGCGCGCCCGACGAGGGGTCCCAGCCCACGGCGGGGTGCGCGCGGTGGTCGGGCAGGTCCGCCAGGCCGAACCGCAGCCGGTCGGGATCCGGCCGGTCGGGCGAGAGGTCGGCGTCGGTGACCCGGACCGGCAGCGGCGGCGACCACAGGGACGTCGGCGGGGGCCGGCCGACCGCTGCCGCCACCGCGTCCTCGACGAGGCGGCGCACGGTCACCTCGGGCGCGGGTGCCGGCTCCTCGCCCCGGGCGCGCGCCGGCCAGGGCGGCGCCCACCGCACCGCCGTCGTCGTCGGCGCCAGGCCGGCCCACGCGGTCTGCACGGTCACCGGCTCGGCATGCCCGCGGCGCAGAACCGCGCGACCCGGCCGGTCGGCCGGCAGCGCCGCCGCGTCCGGCACGTCCACGACGTCCGCCGACTCGGCCGGGTCGGTGACCCGCAGGCAGATCCGTAGCGCCACGTTGGCCCGGACCTGCGCGTCGAGAGCGCCGCCGGGGCGCTGGGTGGCGAGCACGAGATGGATCCCGAGCGAGCGCCCCTGCGCGGCGAGCCGCACGAGGGCGGGCAGGACGTCCGGAAGGTCGTCGCGCAGGGCCCGCAGCTCGTCGACGACGACGAGGATCCGCGGGGGCGCCGGGCCGCGGGTGCGCAGCTCCTCGAGGTCGCCGAGGCCCGCCGCGCGCAGGAGCTCCTCGCGTCGGCGCAGCTCGCTGCGCAGGCCGTCGAGGGCGCGGGCCGCGAGGGCGGCGTCCAGGTCCGTGACCTCACCGACCACGTGCGGCAGGCGGCGGCACGGACCGAGGCCGGCCCCGCCCTTGAAGTCGACGAGCACGACGACGAGCCGCTCGGGCGGGTGGCGCAGGGCGAGGTCGAGCACGAGCGACTGGAGCAGCGCGGACTTGCCCGCGCCGGTGGTGCCCGCCACGAGCGCGTGCGGACCGTCGGCGAGCAGGTCGATCGCGACCGGGCCCGCGGTGCCCACCGCGAACTCGGCTGCGAGGGAGCGCATCGCGCCCCGCTGCGCCGACCACCCGGCGCGGACCGCCGGCCCGGTCGGGACCCCCAGGTCGACCAGGCCGAGCCGGTCCGGCAGTCGCGCGTCACCGCCCCCGAGCCGGTGGTCCCGCGCGGCGGCCCGGCGCCCCTGCGCCTCGGCCCACGCCGCGGAGGCGGCCGGCGCCGTCGGCAGCGCGGCCGGGGTGCCGCCGCGCCGGTGCCATCCTCCGGTGGCGTCGACCGTCCAGGCGCACCACACGGGCACGGCGTCCGCGTCGGGTTCGAGGAGGAGAAGCCCGCCGCCCGGTGGGCGACTCAGGGACCACCGGTGCAGGGTCGACCGGTCGGCGCCGTCGGCGACCAGGAGGGACCTGCCACCCGGCCCGTCGGGCCGGCCGCCGACCCAGCGGCACCAGGACCAGTCCGCCGCCTGCTCGGTCCCGAGGGCGAACCGCAGCGCCAGGTCCGGCTCGGCGAGCGCCGCACCAGCCAGCGCCCGGGCGATCGCGAGCGCCCCGGCGCGGGGCCCGGTCACCGCGACCCCCTCCCGCAGCCGGGGCCACCAGGCTCCGGCCTCGGCGAGCCCACCGCCCGCGCCGGCGGCCCGGACGGCGCTCGCGGCGGGGTCGGGGTAGCCCGTCGGGTCGCGTCGGCGCCGGGCCCGCCGCGGGGACCGCGCGGGACGCTCCCCGTCCTCCTCGGTGTCGGAGCCGTGCAGCGAGCCGAGGAGCGGGACGAGGCTGGTCAGGCCGAGCAGTGCGGGCACCACGCTCCGCAGCCAGAGCGCGAGCACCAGCGAGATGAGCACCGGCACCAGCCAGGTCGCCGGGGAGGGCCGCGACGGACGCCCTGCCGGGCCGCGGACCGCGCTCGCCCCGCCGGACCCGGCCCGACGGCGGACCACCAGGAGCGTCGAGCCCAGGCAGATCTGCTGCTCGGCGACCACCCGCCGCCCGCGCCGTCGTCCCACCCGGCGCGCGCCCGCGTCCCGCCGCGCGTCGCCGAGCCTCCGGCCGCGCCGCCGGGGCCGCCCGCGGTCGCGCCGCCCCCCGCCCGTCCCGCTGCCGCCTCGCCCGCCCCGCCCCCCGCCCCGCCCGAGCCGCGCCGCGCCCCGCCCGCCCCGCCCCCCGCCCCGCGCGCCCCGGACCCCGGTGCCGTTCGCCGAGCCGGTGTCCACGACCCGCCAGCCCCGCCGGGTGGCCCGGACGAGGAGGTGCGCGGTGGAGACGGCGGGGTCCGTGAGGTCCAGCCGACCGGTCCCCGCCCACCCCGCGCCGGCCGCACCGGACCGGCCGACCCGGATCACCCCGTCGGCGTCCGGCACCGCCACGAGCCCCGCATCCGGTCCCGCGAGGACCGCCAGGTGCCACGGTGCGTCCAGCGCGAGGCGCGCCGGGTCCGGGACGCCGGCTCCCCGCCGCGCACCGATCCGCAGCACGCTGCCGGGCACCCACGGCTCGGCGCCGGCCACCTGCCCGTCGCCGAGCGGGTACCCGTCGACCGAGAGCGCGGCGGTGCCCAGCGCCCCGACCCCGGTGAGGGCCACCAGCCCGGGCCGGCAGTCCGCCAGCGTGCCGCCGTCGGGGACCTCGACGTCGCCGACGTCCTCGAGGGTGAAGCGCATGCCCCGCACCGTGCCGCAGGTGACGACCAGCGACCGCCGGGTCACCGTGGCGGTGTGGGCGCGGCGCGATCCACACGGGTGGCGGTGGCGTCGGGGCCCCCGTCCGCACCGGTTCGGCTCATCTCCCCGAGGGTGGCCGATCCGTGTGGCAGCATGACCCCATGACGCACGTGGTCTTGGCCGAAGACGACCCTGCCATTGCCGAACCCTTGGCCCGAGCGCTCACCCGCGAGGGCTACGAGGTCGTCGTGCAAGGTACCGGTCAAGGCGCGATCGACGCGTCCCCCGCGGCGGACCTCATCATCCTCGACCTCGGGCTGCCCGACATGGACGGTCTCGACGTCGCCCGGTGGATCCGGAACCAGGGCCTGACCACGCCGGTGCTCGTGCTCACCGCGCGGGCCGACGAGGTCGACCTCGTCGTCGGGCTCGACGCCGGCGCCGACGACTACGTCACCAAGCCGTTCCGCCTGGCCGAGCTGCTCGCGCGTGTCCGGGCCCTCATGCGCCGGTCGCACGCGGACGGCACCGAGGAGGACGAGCTGCGCGCCCAGGACCTGCGGATCGACCTCGCCGCGCACCGCGCCTTCCAGGCCGAGCGCGAGCTCCACCTCACCGCCAAGGAGTTCGAGCTGCTGCGCGTGCTGGTGCGCGACGCCGGCACCGTCGTCCCGCGCGACACGCTCATGCGCGAGGTCTGGGAGCTCGACCCGACGGGCTCGACCAAGACCCTCGACATGCACGTCTCGTGGCTGCGCCGCAAGCTCGGCGACGACGCGAACTCCCCGCAGTACATCTCGACGGTCCGGGGCATGGGCTTCCGCTTCGAGTCCGGCAGAGACTGACCGTGCGTCGCCGCGTCCTGCAGGCGACGATCGCAGCGGTCACGGTCGCGGTGGTCCTGCTCGGCATCCCGCTCGCCTTCTACGGCGCGCGGCTCGTCCGGGACACCGAGCTGCGCAACCGGGACGACCGGGCGACCGCGCTGACCCGACAGGTCGAGTCCCGGCTCGCCGCCGGGCGCCCGATCACCGAGGAGCTCCTGGAGTACTACGTCGGTGGCGAGAACGGCACGCTGCCCGCCTCGGTCTCCGTCGTCAGCCCCGACGGGACCCGCGTCAGCGCGGGCGAGCCGATGGAGGGCCGGGTCTACCCGGCGGTCGAACGCACCGAGTCCGGCGCGGTGGTCTTCCTCACCCTCGACTGGTGGGACGTGTTCTGGAAGTCGAGCCGGGCGGTGGCCCTCGTCGTCGCCGCGTCGCTGGTCGCCTTCGCCGCCGGGATCGCGGTGGCGCTGTGGTCGGCCCGGCGGCTGGCCGCGCCGCTCATCTACCTCGCGGCCAGCGCCGAGCAGCTCGGCTCCGGGCAGGTCCGGCCGCACCTGCAGGCCTCCGGCGTCGAGGAGATCGACCTCGTCGCGGCCGAGCTCGGCCGCAGCGCCGACCGGCTGGCCGGGCGCCTGGCCGCCGAGCGCCAGTTCGCCGCCGACGCCTCGCACCAGCTGCGCACCCCGCTCACCGCGCTGACGATGCGCCTGGAGGAGATCACCCTGGCCAGCGACCAGGAGGAGGTGCAGGAGGAGGCGCGGATCTCCCTCGAGCAGGTGGAACGGCTCGTCGCGGTGGTCGACGACCTGCTCGCACGCTCCCGCCGCGCCTCGGGCGGCACCACCGAGATCGTCCGGCTGCTCGAGGTCGTCCACCAGCAGAAGGAGGAGTGGTCGCCCTCGTTCCGCAAGGCCGGCCGCAAGCTCGTCGTCGACGTGGGCAAGGACGTCGCCGTGCTGGCGACCCCCGGGGCGCTCGCCCAGGTCCTGGCCACCCTGCTGGAGAACTCGCTGCGGCACGGCGGTGGCACGACGACGGTGCGCTCGCGGCCCTCGGGCGGCAGCGGCGCGATCGTCATCGAGGTGTCCGACGAGGGGCAGGGCGTCACGGACGCGCTCGCCCCGCGGATCTTCGAGCGTGAGGTGACCTCGGGCAAGGGCACCGGGCTCGGCCTCGGCCTGGCGCGGGACCTGGTCGCCGCGGACGGTGGCCGGCTCGAGCTCGCGCAGCGGCGGCCCGCGGTGTTCTCGATCTTCCTGGCCGGCGTGCCGCGGCTGCTCGACCCGGAGGACGTGCTGCCGCGCGGTGCCCCGCTCTCGCTACGGCGTCGTCGTCGTCGCCGGCGCGCGGACGGCTGACTCCGGCGCGCCGGTGAAGACCATCCGTCGGTAGGCCAGGTAGCGGAACGCCGTGCCCAGGACGAGGCCGACGACGTTGGCCGAGATGTTGTCCGCCAGCGGCGAGGTCAGGCCCAGGACGTAGTGCGAGAACCCCAGGCAGGCCACCGCGATCGCCATCCCACCGACGTTGACCACGGCGAAGCTGACGAACTCCCGGGTCCGGCTGGCGGTGCGCCGGCCGGCGAAGGTCCAGTAGCGGTTGCCCAGCCACGCCACGACGGTCGCCACGGACACCGAGACGATCTTCGCGGTGAGCGGCTTGTCGCCCAGCAGCTCGCCCGGGCCGAAGCGCAGCAGGTTGAAGAGCCCGACGTCGACGACGTACGCGACGGCGCCGATGGAGCCGAACCGGATCAGCTCGAGGAGACGGGCACGCATGGACCCCAGAGTACGTGGGGCGCACAGTTGTTACGCTCGGCCACCGTGACGAGGGTTGTAGCGGTCGTGGGTGGCGGACAGCTGGCGCGGATGATGACGCCGGCGGCGACCGCGCTCGGTCTGCACCTGCGGGTGCTGGTCGAGGGCGAGTCGTCCTCGGCCGCGCGGGTCGTCGTCGACGCGCCGGTCGGCGCCCCGCGCACCGCGCAGGACGTGCTCGACCTCGTGCGCGGCGACGGCGCGGACCGGCCGCGGGCCGACGTGCTCACCTTCGAGCACGAGCACATCCCGGCCGAGGTGCTCGCCCGGGTCGAGGCGCTCGGCGTGCCGGTCCGGCCCGGTCCCGCAGCGCTGCGCCACGCGCAGGACAAGATCGTCATGCGGCGGCGGCTGACCGAGCTCGGCGTGCCCTGCCCGCGCTGGGCGCCGATCCCCGACGCCGCCTCGCTCGAGGCGTTCCTGGCCGAGGTCGGCGGCGAGGCGGTCGTCAAGACCGCCCGCGGCGGCTACGACGGCAAGGGCGTGCGGGTGGTCCGCTCGGCGAGCGACGTCACCGACTGGTTCGAGGCCGCGGCCTTCGGCGGGCCGGCGCTGCTCGTCGAGGAGAAGGTGCCCTTCGTCCGCGAGCTGGCGGTCCTGCTGGCCCGGCGCCCCTCGGGCGAGGTGGCCGTCTGGCCGGTCGTGCAGACCGTGCAGGTCGACGGGGTGTGCGCCGAGGTCGTGGCCCCCGCGCCCGACCTCGACCCGGCGGTCGAGGCGATGGCCGTCCGGGCCGCCGTCACGGTGGCCGAGGGGGTCGACGTCACCGGCGTCCTGGCCGTCGAGCTCTTCGAGGTGCCCGCCCGGGGCGGGGCCCCCGCCGGGGTCGTCGTCAACGAGCTCGCGATGCGCCCGCACAACTCCGGTCACTGGACCCTCGACGGGGCGGTGACCAGCCAGTTCGAGCAGCACCTTCGGGCCGTCCTCGACCTGCCGCTGGGCGACCCGTCGGCGCGCACGCGGTGGTCGGTGATGGTCAACGTGCTCGGCAGCACCCTGGAGCAGCTCACCGACGCGCTGCCCGCGGCCACCGCGGACCCGGGCGTGCGGGTGCACCTGTACGGCAAGGACATCCGGCCCGGCCGGAAGCTCGGCCACGTCACCGTCTGCGGCGAGGACCTGCAGGACGTGCGGGCCCGCGCCCGGGCGGCCGCGGCCCTGCTGCGCGGCGAGGTACCCGCTGACGGCACGTTCGCGCAGGGCTGAGGGCTCGGCGCCGCTCGCGACGGCGGTGCGTGCCAGGGTGGGACCCGGACGAAGGGACGTGTGATGAGCGAGCAGGCTCTGGTCGGCGTGGTCATGGGGTCGGACTCCGACTGGCCCGTGATGGAGGCCGCCGCGACCGCGCTGGCCGAGTTCGACGTCCCGGTGGAGGTCGACGTCGTCTCGGCGCACCGGATGCCGCAGGACATGGTCGACTACGGCCGTTCGGCGGCCGAGCGCGGACTGCGGGTGATCGTCGCCGGTGCGGGCGGCGCCGCCCACCTGCCCGGGATGCTCGCCGCGGTGACGCCGCTGCCCGTCATCGGCGTCCCGGTGCCGTTGGCGCACCTGGACGGGATGGACTCGCTGCTCTCCATCGTGCAGATGCCCGCCGGCGTGCCGGTCGCGACCGTCTCGGTGGGTGGCGCCCGCAACGCCGGCCTGCTGGCCGTGCGGATCCTCGCGGCCGGGGCCGACGAGGACGCCGCGCGGCTGCGCGCGGCGATGCTGCGCTTCCAGGACGAGCTGCGCGAGCAGGCGGTGGCCAAGGGCGAGCGGTTGCGCTCCCGGCACGGCGGCGGCGTGGGCACCCCCGGCCGGACGGGATTCAGCGCGGCGCCCTCTGCCGCGCCGACGGGTTTCACCGCCGTCTGAGCGCCGGGCGGGTCAGCCGGTGGGCAGCCCGCCGACGACCCCGGGGGTCAGGGTGCCGTCGGTCACGGCCGCCCAGAACGCCGGCGCGGCGTCCTCGTCGAGCAGGACGGTCGAGCCGAGGTTGCCCGGCCGGTAGTTCGGGTCGGCGATCGGCGGCGTGCCGCGCACGCCGTCGGGCCCCGTCGCGCTGCGGAAGGCGAGGGCGAGCCGGGCCAGGTCGAGCGAGCTCGTCCCGTCGCTCGCCAGGAGCGCCCCGGTGCCGGCGCGGATGAGGTCGACCTGGCGGCCCGGGTGCAGCACGAGGGACGGCTGCGCGACCGTCGAGGTCACCGCCGAGATGAGCCGCTGCTGGCGTCGGGCCCGGCCGATGTCGCCCTCGAGGTCCGCCTTGCGCATCCGGGCGTAGGCCAGGGCCATCGTGCCGTCGACGACCTGGCAGCCCGGCGCCGCCCAGACGAGTCCCGAGTCGGGGTCGTTGACCGGGAAGTCGACCTTGTCCACCGCGGGGTCCATGCACAGCTCGATGCCCCCGACCGCGTCGACGATGGTCGAGACGCCGCCCAGGCCGACCTCGACGTAGTGGTCGACCGTCAGGCCGGTGAGCTGTTCGACCGTCTGGACCAGCAGGGTCGGCCCGCCCAGGGAGAACGCGGCGTTGAGCTTGGCCGGGCCGTGGCCGGGGATCTCGACGTACGTGTCGCGGGGGAGGCTGATGAGTGACGTCGGCCCGGAGGGCGGGACGTCGAGCACCATGATCGTGTCGGTCCGGGCGCCCTCCGTGCCGTCCTCGGGGATGCCGCCCTCGCCGCCGCGGGAGTCCGACCCGGCCAGCAGGTAGGTGGTGCCGGGCGTGCCCGCGGCGCCGGAGAGGGCCGGCGCGTGCTGCACCTGGCCGTTGGCCCAGATGCCCAGCCCGACCGGCCAGGCCAGCAGCAGGGCGAGCACGGCGGCGACCAGGACGAGGGCGCGCCGGCGCCGGGAGGGACGAGGCGGCGCGGCCGGTGCGGGACCTGCTCCGACCGGGACCCGCGGGCCGCTCGCCACGGGGAGCACCGCAGCGGGGCGTGCGGCGGGTGCCGCGGTCCGCGCGGTCCCGGCGGCCGGTGAGGGCGTGGCGACCGGTGAGGGCGCGGCGGCCGGCGGGGCGGCGGGGGAGTGCGTGGGGCGCCGCGCCGGGGGTGCGGGGCGGGTGGCCGGCGGAGCGCCGATGACCACCGAGGGCCCGTCCTCCGGACGCGGCCGCGGCCGGGAGGCCGGGGCGAAGGTCGGCGGCACCCCCGCCGGCGGGGTGGCCCCCGTCGGCGGGACCGGGCGCGCGGCACCGCCGTTGCGCGCTCGGCTGGTGGGTCGCCCGTCGTTCGGGTCGCGGTCGGAAGGCACGCCTGAGCCTACCCGCGGTGCGTGGGGGCCCAGCGCGAGCGACGCGCTCCGCTCAGCCGCAGACGCCGGTGACGTCGTCGGCGGTGAACGGGTCCACGCCGGGGGTGGCGGTCGTGGTGGACGACGGGGTGGGCGTGGCGGTCGGGCTCTCGGTGCTGCCCGGCTCGGTCGTCGTCGTGGGGGCGGGCGTCTCGGCAGGGGCGACGATCGGCTGGTCGCCGACCATGTTCGCCCAGACCGTGTCCGCGGCGGAGGTCCACACCACCCGGTTCGGGTCGGACGGCGCCGCCGCGACCGGGATCGTCATGAAGGTGATCGCGCTGCGGTCGATGGTGCGCAGGCTCAGCGCGAGACCCGCCATGTCGGTCAGCGACCGGAGCTCGGGGTCCACCGTGAGCGAGCGGGTGGCGGCGTTGAGGAAGCCCATGAGGTTGGGCACGTCGGTGAGGATGTTCTGCGCCTGGATCTGGCGCACCATCGCCGCGATGAGCTCCTGCTGGCGGCCGGTGCGCTGCAGGTCCGAGCCGTTGAGGTTCGTGCCCTTGCGGGCCCGGGCGAAGGCGAGCGACGTCGGCCCGTCGAGGGTCTGGTAGCCGGCGGCGAGGTTGAGGCCGGCGTCCTCGGAGTAGATCGGCTCAGGGATGCAGATCGGGACGCCGCCGAGCGCGTCGACCATGCTGATGAAGCCGGTGAAGTCGACCACCGCGAAGTGGTCGATCGTCAGCCCGGTGGTCGCCTGGACGGTCTTGATCGTGCAGGCGGCGGCGGAGGTGAGGTCGCCACCGTTGTCCCACCCGGTGGCGAACGCCGAGTTGAACATGGCGTCGCTCTGGGCCCGGGTGGTCGAGCCGTCGGTCATCGTGCAGGACGGGATGTCCACCAGGGAGTCGCGGGGGATCGAGACGACCTCGGCGCGGGACCGGTCGGCGGAGAGGTGCACGACGATCGTCGTGTCGGACCGCATGCCCTCGGCGTCGCCGCCGATGACCCCGTTCTCGCCGTCCCGCTCGTCCGAGCCCAGCAGCAGGATGTTGACGTCCTTGCCGGCCAGCGGGTCGGTGGGGTCCGGGGTGGTCTCCGCGGTGGGGGCCGATCCGACCAGGTCGCTGACGTCGGCCACGCTGACGTTGCCCTGCAGGCGGGTGTACGCGCCGGCGACGCCGCCCACGGACAGCGCCGTCGCGGCGGTCACGCCGAGCGCGACGGCTCGCAGGATGTGGTGCTTGCGCCGGCTGCGGGCATGGCGCAGGGAGCGGTGGCGCGGGGCGACGTGGCGGGGACTCACAGTGATCGATCCTAGGGAGCCGCCGCGGACCGGCCGGCGGAGCAGCCGGGCTGATGAGGTGGAGGAACTGTGGAGATGGGACGATTTCGGGTCGGCCGCCGGGTTCGCCCCCGCTCAGCGTCCGAGCGCCGCGTACTTCGCCTCGGTCGCGTCCTTCTGCGGACGCCACCACGCCTCGTTCGCGCGGTACCAGGCGACCGTCGCGGCGAGCCCGTCGCGGAAGCCCTCGTACTGCGGCGTCCAGCCCAGCTCGTCCCGCAGCTTCGTCGCGTCGATCGCGTAGCGCAGGTCGTGGCCGGGGCGGTCGCTCACGTGGTCGTAGGCGGTCCGTTCCTGGCCCATCAGCTCGAGGATCAGCTCGATGACGTCCTTGTTGTTCTGCTCGCCGTCCGCGCCGATGAGGTAGGTCTCGCCGATCCGGCCGCGCTCGAGGATCGCCAGCACGGCAGCGTTGTGGTCCTCGACGTGGATCCAGTCGCGGACGTTCTCGCCGGTCCCGTAGAGCTTGGGCCGCACGCCGTCGACGACGTTGGTGATCTGGCGCGGGATGAACTTCTCCACGTGCTGGTAGGGCCCGTAGTTGTTCGAGCAGTTGGAGATCGTCGCCTGCACCCCGAACGAGCGCCCCCAGGCGCGCACGAGCATGTCGCTGGCCGCCTTGGTGGAGGAGTAGGGGCTGGACGGGTTGTACGGGGTGCTCGGGGTGAACTTGGCCGGGTCGTCGAGCTCGAGGTCGCCGTAGACCTCGTCGGTGGAGATGTGGTGGTAGCGCACCTCGTGACGGCGCACGGCCTCCAGCAGGGTGTAGGTGCCGATGACGTTCGTCTGCACGAAGGGCCAGGGGTTCGACAGCGAGTTGTCGTTGTGGCTCTCCGCGGCGAAGTGCACGACGGCGTCCGCATCGGCGACGAGGCGCTCGACCAGGTCGGCGTCGGTGATGTCGCCCCGGACGAAGGTGATCCGCTCGGCGACCGGCGCCAGGGACGCCTCGTCGCCCGCGTAGGTGAGCGCGTCCAGCACGGTCACCGCCCAGTCCGGACGCTCCCGCACGACGTGGTGCACGAAGTTCGCTCCGATGAAGCCGGCACCGCCGGTGACAAGCAGACGCACGATGTCCTCCAGCTCAGATGGTCGTCGGCCGTCAGCGTACCGAGCAGGCGGGCGGACGTCCGTCGGCCCCCCGTCCGTGGCCGTTCGGGGGGCCATTCGGGGGGACGTTCGGGACGTATCGGACACACCGTCACAGCTGCCTTGACCTGCGACAACGGAGACCGGACACTGCCGAGAGGCCCCCGCTGTCGATGTCAGGAACTTTCTCATGATCGTCCATCTGGCGCTCAGCGTCGCCCTCGCTCTCCTGAGCGCCGGGGGCCTGCTCGACCCGGCGACCACCGACGTCACGAACCCCGCCACCGCCGCCGTCGTCGGGGCCGCCGACGCCACCGCGGTCGCGGACAGCACCCCGCCCGCCGACGGCGCCGACGCGGCGGGCGGCGACGTCCAGGTGACCCAGGTGGACGTCGTCGTGCCCGTCGTCGACCCGAGCGGTGAGGTCGTCGCGACGCCGGAGCTCAGCGCCGCGGACGAGGCCCCGCAGGCGCTGGCCGCCGACGCCGTCGAGGCCGACGGCCGGGTGGCGAGCGAGGTGCTCGAGACGGACGGCTTCCAGACGCTGGGCGTCACCTGGCCGGAGGGGAGCGACGTCGGCGGCCTGGAGCCTGCCGTCCGCACCCGCGACCTCGACGGCACGTGGTCGGACTGGCAGGCCCTGGAGATCGCCGACGAGGCGCCCGACGCCGGCTCGGCCGACGCCCGGTCCGCCGAGCTGCGCGGCGGGACCGATCCGCTCTGGGTCGGCGAGGCGGACGCCGTGCAGGTGTCCTTCGCGGCCTCCGCCGACGCCGCGCCCGGCGACCTCAACCTCACCCTCGTCGACGCGCCCGCCGCGGCCGAGACCGGTGCCGTCGTCGGCGGCGCGTCGTCGTCCGGCCAGGCCGTGATCGCCCCGGCGGCCTACGTGGTCACCGACGCCCAGACCGCGACCCCGGCCGCGAGCTCCTCGGGCCCCACGGTGATCACCCGGGCCGCGTGGGGCGCCCGGGCCCAGGCGTGCACCCCGAACGTCGCCACGGCCCTGGTCGGGGCCGTCATCCACCACACGGCCGGGTCCAACAGCTACGCGACCGTCGCCCAGGCCGCGCAGCAGATCCGGGGCGACCAGGCGTACCACATCGACGGTCGGGGCTGGTGCGACATCGGCTACAACTTCCTCGTCGACAAGTGGGGAAACATCTACGAGGGACGCGCGAACAGCCTGACCTCGGCAGTCGTGGGCGTGCACGCCGGCGGGTTCAACACCGGCAGCCTGGGGGTGTCGATGCTCGGGAGCTACGACTCGGCCCCGTCCGCCGCGACCCAGCAGGCGGTCGCGCAGATCGTCGGCTGGCGGCTCGGCGCGTACGGCATCAACCCGCAGGGGTCCATGACCTACCGCACGCTCGGCGGCGAGAACTCGTCCGTGCCGGCGAACACGACGGTCACCCTGCCCGCGGTGATCGGCCACCGGGACGTCGCCTACACCGCCTGCCCGGGCAACGGCGGGTACTCCGCCCTCCCGGCGATCCGGGCGATGGCCGCCTCGTTCAGCTACGACCAGCGCTTCGTCCAGGCCAAGGCCGTCGTCAGGGCGCTGTACGCGGACCTGCTGGGCCGCGGGGTCGACCCGACGGGTCTGGCGACGTGGTCGACCCGGCTGGCCGGTGGAACGAGCCAGGCGGCGCTGGTGACCGAGCTGACGCGCAGCGACGAGTACATCAACCTGCGGGTGGCCCAGGCCTACCGCGAGGTGCTCGGGCGGGAGCCGGAGCCGCTCGGCGCGGCGAACTGGCTGATCCAGATCAAGCTCGACCGGGCAACCGTCGACGACGTGGCCCGGCGGTTCTTCGACAGCCAGGAGTTCGTCAACCGGTCGGGCGGGACGACCGAGGGCTACGTGGCCGCGATGTACCGCGCGATCCTCGGCCGGGACGCCACCGCCGGAGAGGTCTCCACCTGGTCGACGAAGTACGAGGCCACCGGGCGCGGTTGGGTGGTCGACCAGATCTGGTTCTCCACCGAGGCCGCCAAGAACCGGGCCGGTGCGTACTACCGGGTGTTCCTCCAGCGCGAGCCGGACGCCGCCGGGCTGGCCGGCTGGGCGACCGAGCTGCTGACCCGCGGTGAGGGCGCGGTGCGGACCGGGATCGCCGGCAGCGAGGAGTACCGGTCCAAGGCGCTCGTCCGCTACCCGGAGACCTCGGCCTCGGCCTGACCGCCGGCGGTCCGACTACCGGGTCGGCAGCGGGGTGACCGTGCCGTCCGGCTCGATGGTGCCGACCCACACGGAGTTCGGGCTGAGCACGTGGTCGAACGGCACGTACGAGAGGGCGTTGGACCAGGTCGTCACGGCGCCCTCGTGGGTGGGGGCGGGCACCGCGTCGGCCCACGGCACCGCGTCGGAGGCGAACGTGACGACGTCGACGGCCTGGCCGCCCCATGCCTCGCGGATGGCCCGGAGCTGATCCTGGGTCGGGACCTCCTCGACCTGGACGACCTCGACGTCGCAGAGGGTGCGCAGGGTGGCGAGGTACGGCGGACCGCCGGGACGCACCAGGACGACCTGGTCGGCCTGGAGCGTGGCGCAGACGGCCTCGGCCTCCTCCCAGCGCCCGGACTGCTCGGCGACCCTGAACAGACCGCCCCACGTGGTCGCCGGGAACACGGCGACCGCCGCGGCCCCGACGAGGGCCACGGCGCGGGCCCAGCGGGCGCGCGCCTGCCACAGCGCCGCCAGGGTCACCGTCGCCATGACGAGGAACCCGGGGATGGTCAACGGCAGGAAGCGGCGCATCGCCCAGACCTGGTCCGGGGTGATGTTGATCTGCCACAGGTAGAGCGCGGACGGGGCGGCCACCACCGCGACGAGGACGAGCTGCGCGGCGTCGTAGCGCTGGATCGCCCGTCGGGCCATCAGCGCGATGCCGAGGAAGGCCAGGACGACGAACGGCCAGCCGTAGTACCAGGACAGCCAGGTCACCGACAGCTCGTCGTAGCTGCGACCCGGGTCGATCTCCAGCCCCTCACGGCCCTGGAGCCCCTGCACGAGGCTCGCGTAGGCGGTGCCCAGCGGGGTCCGGTGGGAGGTCATCCACGCCGGCCGTGAGACGAGCAGGACGGCGACGCCCAGCGCGGCGGCCCCGACCACGGTGCCGACCGTCGCCCGGTGGCGGTGCACCCAGGCCCGGATCGGGTCCCATGCCGGGGGGATCGCGAGGACGACGGCGAAGGCCACGCAGGCCAGCAGCGCGGCCGTGAGCATCGCGAACTGGCTGCCGAGGTCGCGGAGGTAGCCGGGGCTGTGCAGCTGTAGGTCGAGGTAGCCCAGCCCCACCATCGCCAGCGCCGAGGTGGTGCCGGCCGCGAGGGCGACGCCGAGGCGGCGGCGGGCGTCGGGCGTCGTCGGCGCACCGGCCACCAGACCCATCCCGGCGACCAGCCCGATGGCGGCCGCGCCGCCGTCGATCCGCGCGAGCGCGGTGGCGCCGATCATCGCGCCGGCCAGGGCGTGCCGCCACCAGACGCCGGTGCGGAAGGCCGACCACGAGAGGGTCAGGCCGCCGAACGCGAGCGCCACGGTCAGCGGCTCGGTGTACGCCGCCCGGGAGAAGACCCCCAGGGGCACCGAGGCCGCCAGGGCCACGCCGGGCAGCAGGCCCCAGATCGGGCCGACGACCCGGCGCGCGAGCGCGTACAGGGCGATCAGCGCGGCCGCACCGAGCAGGAGGTTGCCGGCCATCACCGCGCGCTCGCCGCCGACCCAGCCGCCGAGGGCCAGCAGCCCCGGCAGCAGCTTCGCGCCCTGCGCGTGCAGGTAGCCGTCCTGGAGGAAGTAGGCGCCGGTCCACTCCATCACGCCGGGCACCGCCCGGACGACGTCGGCGGCGGAGCCGACCGGCAGGTCGGGGTCCGCGTGCTGGGACAGCCAGATGCCCTCGAGCGTGAGGAAGCCCGGGTCGCGGGTCACCGTGAGGTACCGGGAGGCGTAGGGCAGGTTGACGACGAGCCAGGCCGCCGCGACCGCCAGCGCGCCCGCCGCGCCGAGGGTGCTCGCCCGGCTCGTCTCGAACCGGTCGGGACCCAGGCGCCACGTCGCGGCCACCGTGACGGCGAGCACCGGGACCACCAGCCACGGCGTGAACGCCGCGGCGAGCACCGTGAGGGCGACCACCAGGCTCGTCCAGAGCAGCAGCAGGACGATCCGGTCCGGTGCGGCGGTCACGGCCCGGGCGAGCGCCGACGGGCGGCGCGCCTCGACGGGGGCGGTCCGGGCTGCCTCGGTCACCTGGTGGCCTTTCCGACGGTGGTCGTGGCCCAGACGAGCCCGACGGTGCTGCCGTCCGCCCGGACGCTGAACTGGGCGGCCTCGCGCAGCCGGAGGATCTCGGCGCCCGAGGACGTGGCCACGGCGCTGTGCACGAAGTAGGAGCCCTCACCGAGGTGCAGGTCGGCGAGCCGGAAGGTGTACCGCTCGCGTCCCTCGAACCGGTCGATCGGCCGGCCGAGCAGGGCCGTGTTGGTCCCGAAGACGCTCTGGCCGAGCGGGGTGTCGATGCCGATCCCGAGGATCGGGTGCTCGATCCGCTCCGGGGCGTCCAGGGTGACCGTGATGGTGAGCGGCTGACCCGGTGCGAGGTCCTGCACGGGCGCACCGGCGTCGTCGGTGAGCTCCACCGCATCGATCCGGACCGGGCCGCTCGGGGCGTCCGTCGTGGCGGACTCCCGCTCGCGGTCGAGCTCCTCCTGGCGGACGTGCTCGAACTCGGACCGCAGGGCGCGCAGGGCCTCGCGCGGGGCGCCGTCGGCGATGACGTTGCCGTGCTCGAGCACGACCGCGCGGTCGCACAGGTCGGCGACCTGGTCCAGGGAGTGGGTCACCAGGACGATCGTGCGGCCCTCCTCCTGGAAGCCGCGGATCCGGTCCATGCACTTGCGCTGGAACGGCTCGTCGCCGACCGCGAGCACCTCGTCGACGAGCAGGATGTCCGGGTCGACGTGGACCGCGACGGCGAACGCGAGCCGCACGTACATGCCCGAGGAGTAGAACTTCACCTGGGTGTCGATGAAGCGCTCGATCCCGGAGAAGTCGACGATCGCGTCGAAGTGGCGCTCGGTCTGGGCGCGGGTCAGCCCGAGGATCGAGGCGTTGAGGTAGACGTTCTCCCGGCCGGTGAGGTCGGGGTGGAAGCCGGCGCCGAGCTCGAGCAGCGCGGCCAGCCGGCCCCGTAGGTGCACCGAGCCGCTGGTCGGCTGGAGGATCCCGCCGATGGTCTTGAGCAGGGTGGACTTGCCGGAGCCGTTGGCGCCGATGAGGCCGATCGTCGAGCCCGAGGTGATCTCCAGGTCGACGTCGCGCAGCGCCCAGAAGTCCTCCTTGTGGGCGTTGGAGCGGCCGAAGTTGACCAGCCGCTCCTTGAGCGACTTCTCCTTGCGGATGACGAACCGCTTGGAGACGTGATCGACGCGGACGACGACGGGGTGCGACATCACAGCTCCTGGGCGAAGTTGGCCTGGAGCCGCGCGAAGAGGCGCTGGCAGAGCCAGAGGAAGGCGATGCTGACGACCAGCGTGAGACCGAGCCGGCCGGCCATGTTCTCCGGCCGCAGCTGACCGTCGCCGGAGACCCAGAAGGTCTCCTGGAAGCCGAGGATGACCAGGGTCATCGGGTTCGCGAGGTAGAGCGTCTCGGCCCAGCCCGGGATCTTCCCGACGGTCAGGCCCCACGAGTAGACGATCGGCGAGGCCCAGAACAGGATCATCAGCGCGATCTCCACGAGGTACTGCACGTCGCGCAGGTAGACGTTCACGGCCGAGAGCAGGAACGCCCACGCCGTGGCGAAGACCACGAGGACCGCCAGGGCGAGCACGAAGTAGATCCACCGCCCGCCGGTCGGGATCGCGCCGACGGCCACCGTCGCGCCGACGAGGATGACGAGCTGGATGGCGAAGTTGAACATGGCCGAGCCGACGACGCTCAGCGGGAAGACCTCGCGCGGCAGGTAGACCTTCTTGATCAGGCCGGCGTTCGTGACGATCGTCGAGGTCCCGCCGGTGATGATCTCCGAGAAGAGGGTCCAGGCCGTCAGCCCGGTGTAGATGAACACCGCGAAGTCGGGGATGTCCCGGGCGGCGCCGAGGAACTTGCCGATCGCCACGTAGTAGATGAGCAGCAGGGCCAGCGGCTTGAGCAGGCTCCACAGGAATCCGAGCGAGCTGTCCTTGTAGCGGGCCTTGAGCTCGCGCCGGATGAGCATGTCGAGGAGCTCGCGCTGGGCGAGGATGTCGCGGACCGACTGGACGGTTCCGGCGAAGAAGCCCGGACGGGGTCCGGCGATGCGCATCGGCTCGGTCGCCAGTCGTGCGGCGCGTGCCGTCGTGTCCTCCGTCATGTGCTCCCTGTTCCGGTGGCGCGGGGTTGCAGGGACCCGCCCGGACACCCTACCGGCGCGCGAGCGGCGTGCGCCGGTCCGGGCGCCGGCGCCCGTTACCAGACCGGCCCCGAGTCGGTCGGATCTCCGGCGCGGATCCCGTGGTGCAATGGAGAGACGATCTCCGCTCCACCCCGAGGAGTTGCCGTGTACCGCTGGACGTCGACCACGAGCACGCGATCACGCACGGGGCGCCTGGTGGCCGCGGTCGCCCTCGCCTCGGTGGTCGCCGTCGGCCCGGCTGCCGCGGCGACACCCGCCGCTTCGCGAGCGGTGCCCGCCGCGCCCGTCGTGACGGCCGTCTCGGACGAGATCTCCTTCTACGGCCACGGCTACGGGCACGGCCGCGGGATGGGCCAGTACGGCGCGCTCGGGTACGCGGTGGACCACGGCTGGGGCTACCGGGCGATCCTCGACCACTTCTACGGCGGCACGAGCCTCGGCCAGATCGGG
Source organism: uncultured Actinomycetota bacterium (assembly GCA_963724505.1). Taxonomy (GTDB): domain Bacteria; phylum Actinomycetota; class Actinomycetes; order Actinomycetales; family Cellulomonadaceae; genus Actinotalea. The sequence continues at coordinate 631,065 of CAVRUY010000004.1, read as the reverse complement.
AACCCCACGGTCAAGGTCGAGCTCACGGCACTGACCGGCCAGGACCTCGTGGTCACCGGGACGAACCTGCGGGTCAACGGGGTCGCCGTGAGCAGCCCGGCGCTGCTGGTCCGCTGGACCGGCTCGGCCGTGACGGTCGCACCGGTCGCCGCCTGCTCGGGCACCCCCGGGGCGCTGTTGGGCACCTACGCCGCCGGGGTCGCGATCACCACCGCCGCGGCGTCCTCCACCGCCGACGCCTCCCTGCTGCCGCGGGTCTGCGAGGCGACCGGCGAGCGGGCCTACCGCGGGGCGCTGACGGTGCAGCCGCACGCCAGCACCGGGCAGCAGACCACGTTCAACGTGCTGCCCGCGCAGGACTACCTGCGTGGTGTCCTGCCGCGGGAGTCGCCGTCCGCCTGGGGGAACCTGACCAACGGGATGGAGGCGCTCAAGGCCCAGGCGGTCGCCGCCCGCAGCTACGCGCTGGCCGGCTCCCGGGCCTCGGGCGCGACGACCTGCGACACGACCGCCTGCCAGGTCTACGGCGGCGCGGCCCGCTGGCCGCCGGCCACGTCGGCCGGCCCGTCCCTGGAGGCCGCCACCACCGATGCCGCCGTCGTGGCGACCGCCGGCGAGGTCCGCCTGCGCGCGGGCAGCGCGACCCCCGTGCGCACCGAGTTCAGCTCCTCGACCGGTGGCTGGTCCGCCGGCGGGGAGTTCCCGGCCGTCGAGGACCTCGGCGACGACGTCGCCGCCAACCCGAACCACACCTGGACCCTCACCCTCACCACCGCCTCCATCGCCGCGAAGCTCGGCCTGTCCGCGGTGCGCTCGGTCGACGTCATCGGGCGCAACGGCCTGGGCGACCTCGGTGGGCGCGTGACGAGCGTGCGGGTGGTGGACGGTGCCGGCGTCGCGCACACCTACACCGGCGCCGCCTTCCGCACCGCGATGGGCACCACCACGTTCAAGAGCGACTGGTTCGCCGTGTCGGGCTTCTCCCTCGGCGCGGCCGAGTCGGTGGTCAAGGCGTTGTACGCGGACCTGCTGGGCCGGGGGGTGGACCCGACGGGTCTGGCGACCTGGTCGACCCGGCTGGCCTCCGGGACGAGCCAGGCGGCGTTGGTGGCCGAGCTGACGCGCAGCGACGAGTACATCAAGCTGCGGGTGGCCAAGGCCTACCGCGAGGTGCTCGGGCGGGAGCCGGAGCCGCTGGGCGCGGCGAACTGGCTGATCCAGATCAAGCTCGGCCGGGCGACGGTGGACGACGTGCAGCGGCGGTTCTTCGACAGCCAGGAGTTCGTCAACCGCTCGGGCGGCACCACCGAGGGCTACGTGGCCGCGATGTACCGCGCGATCCTCGGCCGGGACGCCACCGCCGCCGAGGTCCAGTCCTGGGTCGCGAAGTACCAGGTCAAGGGTCGCGGCTGGGTGGTCGACCAGATCTGGTTCTCCACCGAGGCCGCCAAGAACCGGGCCGGCGCCTACTACCGGGTGTTCCTCCAGCGGGAGCCGGACTCCGCCGGGCTGGCGAACTGGGCGACCGTGCTGCTCACCCAGGGTGAGGGCGCGGTGCGGACCGGGATCGCCGGCAGCCAGGAGTACCGCTCGAAGGCGCTGGTCCGCTATCCCTGAGCCGGGCGGTCCGGCGCGCCGGTGAGCGTGTCCCAGACCTCGGCGGCGTAGTCGTCCCAGCGTCGGACGGTGCGTGCGCGGGCCTCGGCGCTCAGCCGCGCGTGCAGGCCGTCCTCGGTGAGCACGCGGCGCAGCGCGCGGGCCAGCGCGACGTCGTCGTGCGCGTCCACGACCACGGCGCCCCCGCCCTCGGCGAGCTCGAGCATGCTGCCGAAGTCCGAGGTGATCGCCGGGGTGCCGGCCGCGAGGGACTCGGCGACCGGGAGCCCGAAGCCCTCGTTCACCGAGGGGAAGACGGTGCACCGGGCCAGGTGGTAGGCGGCCCAGAGGGTGTCGTCGTCGAGGCGGCTCTCGGTGTCGACCAGCCGTCCGGCGCGCTGGAGCTCGGCGAGGCGATCGGCGAACGGGGCGCTGCCCCAGGAGTTGCCGCCGACGAAGCTCAACGTGAAGGCGACGCCCTCGCGCCAGACCAGCTCGGCGGCGTGCAGCACCGCCAGGTGGTTCTTGCGGGGCTCGTGGCTGCCGACGACCAGCACGAGGGGCAGCGAGCCGACGGAGAACCGGGCCGCCGCGTCCGCGAGGTGCTGCTCGGTCGGGGTCGCGACCTCGACCGGCAGCGGGACCGAGGCGATCCGCGGCCCGGGCACACCCACGGCGGCGAGCATGTCGCGCCAGCCCTCGTACTCGGTGGCGGCCGCGCCGGAGATGGCCGCGACCCGGTCGAAGTGGCGGACCGCGGCGAGGTTCTTCGCGAAGATCCCGGCGAAGCCGCGCTGGGTGGTCTCGGCGGAGGTGATCGGGACGCAGTCGAAACCGATCACCCCGGTCCGGTTGGGGGACAGCTCGGCGAGGGCCAGCAGCCGCTCGGTCCGCGGCTCCTCGGCGCCGAGCTCGGGCAGCAGGTAGGTCGCGTTCCATGGCACGACGACGGTCGTCGGCCCGTCGGCCGCGGAGTCGTCGCCGGCGGCGCCGTGGTCGAGCCGGGCGCGTTCGACGGCCGTCAGGAGCCGGAGCGACTGGAACCGGTGCGACCAGGCGACCGGGAGGCACTCCTGGTCGCGCAGCCAGCGCCGGGCGGTCTCGCGGGCCACCCGCTGGATCCCGGTGGTCAGCACGGTGGAGACGGTGTGCGCGAGGTCGACGACGACCTGGTCGCTCACCACGGTGACCGTCCACCGGGCGCTCTCGGACGTGGTCAGCTCGTCGACCGTCGCCCACAGGGTGGCGCCGCCGTCGAACTCGCCGCGGCGCGCCACCTCGACCACGGTCGACCGGGTGGGGAACCGCCCGGTCAGGACGGACAGGGCGAGCCAGACCTGGGCGCGGTCCCGGACGTCGACGGTGTCGCCGAGCGCGGCGGCGAGGTCGCCGGACGCCCGGACCGGGCGGGGCCGGTCCGGCTCGGGCGCACCGAGGGCCGCCTGCAGCACCGGGACCCGGAGCTGCCAGGCCGCGGCCCGCGCCGGCAGGCTGCGGGACCGCTGGACCGAGCTGACCGCCCGCTCGACCGCGGGCCTCATGAAGCCGCCAGGGGGTCGGTCACGAAGGCCCACAAGTCCGCAGCGTAGTCGTCCCATGTCCGGACGGGTCGCCGGGCGGCCTCGTCCCGCAGCCGGGCCCGGGCGGCGGGATCGGTGAGAAGGAGGCGGACCGCGGCGGTCACCTCGTCGTCGTCGCGGGGGTCGACCACGAGCGCACCACCCTTCGCTGCGATCTCCTGCTGGGATCCGTAGTTCGACGTGATGACGGGCGTGCCGCAGGCCAGCGCCTCGGCGACGGGCAGGCCGAAGCCCTCGTGCAGCGAGGCGAAGAAGACCACGTCCGCGGACTCCATCTCCTCGCTCAGGCGCTCGTCGGAGACCCGGCCCAGGGCCGTGATCGGACGCCCGTCCGCGGCCAGCCGGTCGACGGTCGGCTCGAGCACGTCGTGGTCCCAGCCGCGACCGCCGACGATCCGCACCTCGAGGTCGACACCCTCGTGCCAGAGCCGCTCGGCGGCGTGCAACGCGGCGCGCTGGTTCTTGTGCGGCTCGTGGCTGCCCACGCAGAGCAGCACCGGCCGCTCGGTGCGGCCGCGGGGGCTGCGCCGAGCCGGGTGCGGCGCCTCGTCGGCCAGCGTGACCTGCTGCACGAGCGGGCCGCGCAGGCCCTGGGCGCCGATCGAACGGGCGAAGCCGGCGTACTCCGCGGTCGCCGAGCTGCTGATGCAGGCGACCCGGTGGGCGTGCTTGACGACGGTGAGGTACTCGGCGAAGGCGACCGTGTCCGCGGACGGCCGGGTCTCGGCGCTGGTGATCGGGATCATGTCGTAGCCGACGATCGCCAGGTGGTTGCCGGAGTAGCGCGCCAGGGCGGCCAGCTGCGCGCTGGCCCGGCTGCCGGGCACGTCGGGCAGCACGACGACGCTGCGCCACGGGACGAGCAGGCTCTCGGGCCCGGCGGCCGGGCCGTGGTCGTTCTCGGCCGGCCGACGACGGCCGAACTCGAAGACCCGGGCGTGCTCGGCCGGGGACAGGGTCCGCAGCGCCGTGTACTCCTCGATCCACGCGGCCGCGACGAGGTCGTGGGCGGCGCGCCAGCGCGGCAGGGTCTCCCGCACGACGCGGTGGATGCCGGTGTGCGTCTCGTGGCGCGCGCAGAAGTCGACGTCGACGACGACCCCCTCCTCGACGACCGTGATCGGCAGGTCGAGGCGTCCACGGCGCGGGTCGTGCAGCGCCTCGGCGAGCAGCTGGCTCGCCGCGACGTCGCTCGAGGTGAACTGGAGCCGCCGGCCCAGCGCCCTGACCTGGTCCGAGGTCGGGTAGGCCCCGAAGACCGCGGTGAGCAGCAGCCAGACGACGGCGTCGCCGTCGGTCCCGGCCCGGGCGACCAGGCGGGGCAGCAGGTCGGCCGCCGCCGATCCCGGCGCCGTGCCGGGCGGCGCCTGCGGGCCGGGGAGCGCCACCCGGGCCGCCTCGGTCAGCCGCTGGTCCAGCGCCGCGAGGATCTCCAGCGGGCGGTGCCCGACGACCGTGTCACTGCTCATTCGCCGCGGGCCGCATCGATCACCGAGCGCATGCCGCGCAGCGGACGGGTGACCCGCCAGGACAGGGTCTGCCGGGTGGCCGCCAGCTCGGACGCCAGGTGCTCGACGAGCCGCTCCAGCTCCTGGGTCCGGCCTCCGGAGGTCCCGGCGACGGCATCGGCCCAGCGGGTCAGCGCCAGCGTGCGCCAGTGCGAGAGCTGGGCGCGCAGGGCGTCGCGCTCCTCGAGCGCCTCGACGTGGTGGGCGATGAGGTAGTGGTCGAGCACGCAGGCGGCGTGGCCGAGCAGCGGGCCGAGCTCGGCCGCCCGCTCCGCCGCGACGTAGAAGCGCGAGAGCCCGTCGAAGAGGCAGAACCGGTAGTCGGCCCCGAGCAGCAGGTGCTCCCACTCCTCGTGGGTGGGGACCGAGGAGTTCGGCGCGGTCGACTCCACGACGACGACCCACGGCCGCCAGACGGACAGGTCGATGCTCCGCAGCACGTCCTCCTCGGCGCCCTCGACGTCGATCAGCGCGAAGTGGATCGGCTCGGCGGGCGTCCAGCCGGCGTCGGTGATCGCCTCGTCGAGCCGGAGCGTGGCGACCTCGACGTCGACGTGCTCGATCCCCGCGCCGTGGTGGCGGTCGCTCACCGCGTCGACGAGCGTGGAGAGCCCGGTGCCGGGCACCACGTGCAAGGTCAGCGTCCCGCGACCCGTGCTGGAGACGGCCGCCTCGACGAGGTGGTCGCGGGGCCGCTCGGCGCGCTGCAGCGCGGCGAACTCGGGGACCGGCTCGACGGTCACCCCGGACCAGCCGCGGTCGTAGAAGGCGCGGGTCGCCGAGTCGTCGCGGGGGTGGTTGGCCCCGACCTCGAGGTAGCGACCCTCCGCCACCCGGCCGAGTGCCCGCCAGAGAACGACGTCCTCTCGGTTCTGCGCGAAGGAGATGAAGGGGGCGGACGTCACGAGCGTCATCATAGGCGCAGGGCGTCTGCCGGAAGGGCGGACCGGGCGCGGTCCGCCCGGTCGTCCGCGCACGGCGGGTCGCCGCGTCGAGCCGCTCGCGGGGCGCCCTGGAGTATGCTCCGTGCGGTTGTCCCACCCGTCCCGCTCCCTTCTACGAAGTCGAGAACATGACGCGCGCACTCATCACCGGCATCACCGGCCAGGACGGCCTGTACCTCTCCGAGCTGCTGCTCGCCAAGGGCTATGAGGTCTACGGGCTCATCCGCGGACAGAACAACCCGAAGCTCGAGCTCGTGCAGCGCACGGTGCCCGGGGTCAAGCTCCTGACCGGCGACCTGACCGACCTCTCGAGCCTGCTGCGCGCCCTCGAGGTCGCCCGGCCCGACGAGGTCTACAACCTCGGCGCCATCTCGTTCGTCGCGTACTCCTGGGAGAACGCGATGCTGACCACCGACGTGACCGGCAAGGGTGTGCTCAACATCCTCGAGGCCGTCCGCCTGTACTCCCACGACGACCCGGGCAAGGTGCGCTTCTACCAGGCGTCCTCCTCGGAGATGTTCGGCAAGGTCCAGGAGGTCCCGCAGCGCGAGTCCACCCTGCTGTGGCCGCGCTCGCCCTACGGCGTCGCCAAGGTCTTCGGCCACTACATGACCATCAACTACCGCGAGTCCTACGGGATGCACGCGTCCTCCGGCATCCTGTTCAACCACGAGTCGCCGCGCCGTGGCCCGGAGTTCGTCACCCGCAAGGTGAGCATGGCGGTCGCCCGCATCAAGCTCGGCCTGCAGGACGACATCGTCATGGGCAACCTCGACGCGAAGCGCGACTGGGGTTTCGCGGGCGACTACGTCGAGGCGATGTGGCGCATGCTCCAGCAGGACGCCGCCGACGACTACGTCATCTCCACCGGGGAGACGCACTCGATTCGCGAGCTGCTCGACGTGGCCTTCAACGCGGTCGGCATCGACGACTGGTCCGGCTACGTCAAGCAGGACCCGCGCTTCATGCGTCCCGCGGAGGTCGAGCTGCTCATCGGCGACGCCGCCAAGGCCAAGGACGTGCTCGGTTGGGAGCCGACGGTCAGCTTCACGGAGCTGGTCACGATGATGGTCGAGAACGACCTCGAGGAGCAGCGCGCCCAGGCTGGTCGGTAGCGTGCGCCGGGTCCTCGTCACCGGGATCACCGGTCAGGACGGCAGCTACCTCACCGAGCAGCTGCTCGCCGAGGGCAGCGAGGTGCACGGCTTCGTGCACGACAAGGACGCGACGGTGGCTGCCTTCGCGGCCGCCCACCCGTCCGTCGTCCTGCACGCCGGGGACCTCGCGGACTCCGCAGGTCTCGCGGCCCTGGTGAACGCGGTCGAGCCGGACGAGCTGTACAACCTCGCGGGGATCAGCTCCGTCGCGTTCTCCTGGGAGCACCCGGTGCTCACCGCCGAGCTGAGCGGCGTCGCGGCGGCCGTGCTGCTCCAGGCGGCGCTCGAGCTCCAGGACCGCACGGGGCGCCGGGTCTCCTGCGTGCAGGCGAGCAGCGCCGAGATCTTCGGCGAGGCGGAGGTCGCCCCGCAGGACGAGCGCACGCCGGTCCGCCCGGTCTCCCCGTACGGGGCGGCGAAGGCGTACGCGCACCACATGGCCCGGGTCTACCGCGGCCGAGGGCTCCAGGTCTCGAGCTGCATCCTGTTCAACCACGAGTCGCCCCGGCGTCCGACGACCTTCGTCACCCGCAAGATCACCTCGGCCGCGGCCCGGATCGGGACCGCCGGGTCCGGGGTGATCGGTCTGGGCAACCTCGACGCGCAGCGCGACTGGGGCTGGGCCCCGGACTACGTCGAGGCGATGGTGCGGGCCGCGCGGCACACCCACGGGGACGACTTCGTCATCGCCTCGGGCACCCCGCACACCGTCGCCCAGTTCGCGGAGGCGGCGTTGCGCCGCGCCGGGGTCGGCGACACCTGGCGGGAGCACGTCGAGGTCGACCCGGCGTTCCTGCGGCCGCAGGACGCCCCGCTCATGGTCGGCGACGCGTCCAAGGCCCGTCGTGAGCTCGGCTGGGCGCCCACGGTCGACTTCGCCGAGCTGGTCGGCCGGATGGTCGACCACGACCTCGCGCTGCTGCGGAGTGCGTCGTGAGCGCCGCGCCCGAGGTGCGGCCCGGGGTCGTCTCCGTCGTCCTGGTCAACTACCGCGGCGCCTCGGACACCATCACCTGCCTCACGGCGTTCGCCGACGTGGACTGGCCGGCCGACCGGCTCGAGCTCATCGTCGTGGACAACGACTCCGGCGACGGCAGCGTCGAGCAGATCCGGGCCGCGGTGCCGGGCGCCGTCGTCCTGGAGTCGGGCTCGAACACCGGCTTCGCCGGCGGCTGCAACCTCGGCGTCGCCCACGCCACCGGCGAGTACATCGCGTTCCTCAACAACGACGCCCGCCCCGACACCCGGTGGATCGCCGCCGCGATCGAGGTGCTCGCGGCGGACCCCACGATCGGCTCGGTCGCCTCGAAGGTCCTCGACTGGGACGGCGAGCTGATCGACTACGTCGACGGCTCGCTCACCTGGTTCGGGATGGGCTACAAGCGTGAGGTGGAGAAGCCGGACGAGGGCGCCTGGGACACCGCCAAGGACGTCCTGTTCGGGACCGGCGCCGCGATGTTCGTCCGCGCCGAGCTCTACCGCGAGGTCGGCGGCTTCGACGAGCGCTTCTTCATGTTCTACGAGGACGTCGACCTGGGCTGGCGGCTCGACCCTGCTCGGCCACCGCGTGCGGTACGTGCCCGGCTCGGTCGCCTTCCACCGGCACCACGTGACGATGAAGAAGTTCGGCAACTTCCGCGAGAGCTACCTGCTCGAGCGCAACGCGCTGCTGTGCATGTACAAGAACTACGACGACGCCTCGCTCGCCAAGGCCCTGCCCGCCGCGATGGCGCTGGCGGTGCGCCGCTCGGTCGCCCGCACCGGCGTGGACGCGACGGCGCTCGACCTGCAGCGCTCGCCCGGCGGGGACGACGTCGGCACCCTCGAGATCCCCAAGATGGCCCTCACCGGCCCGTACGCGATCGACTACTTCGTCGAGCAGCTGCCGAGCCTGCTGCAGACGCGCCGCGAGCTCCAGGCCCGGCGACGGCGCAGCGACCGGGACCTCTTCCCGCTCTTCCGGGAGGCCATCGAGCCCGCCTACGGGATGCCGGCCTACCTGGCGGCGCACGAGGTCCTGCTCGAGGCGTTCGGGATCGTCGAGCACTTCACCGCCCGGCACCGCATCCTCGTGGTCACCGGCGAGCCGCTGCTGGAGCGGATGGCCGGCCCGGCGATCCGCGCCTGGGAGATCGCCAAGGCGCTGGCCCCGGAGCACGAGGTCCGGCTGGTCTCCACCGCCGGGGCGCAGCGTCGCAGCGACACCTTCTCCGTCGAGTACGCCGCCGGCACCGGCCTGCGCGAGCCGACCGGGTGGGCCGACGTCATCATCTTCCAGGGCTTCCTGCTCGAGACCGCGCCGTGGATCAAGGCGAGCAGCACGGTGGTCGTCGCGGACATCTACGACCCGATGCACCTCGAGCAGCTCGAGCAGGCCAAGGACCTCGGCCCCGACGGGCGCCGCAACGCCGTGGCCGTGACCACGCACGCGCTCAACGAGCAGCTGCGTCGCGCCGACTACCTCATGTGCGCCTCGGACAAGCAGCGGGACTTCTGGCTGGGCCAGCTGGCCGGCCAGGGGCGGGTCAGCCCGGCGGTCTACGACGAGGACGCGAGCCTGGACAACCTGCTCGGCGTCGTGCCGTTCGGCATCGAGGACGCCGCACCGGTCCAGCGTCGGCACGCGATCAAGGGCGGCGTCGAGGGGATCGGCCCCGACGACAAGGTCATCCTCTGGGGCGGCGGCGTCTACAACTGGTTCGACCCGCTCACGCTGATCCGGGCCGTGCACCGGCTCAAGGACCGGCACCCCGACGTGCGGCTGTACTTCCTCGGCATGAAGCACCCCAACCCGGGTGTGCCGGCGATGACCATGGCGTTCCAGACCCAGGAGCTGGCCCGCGAGCTCGGCCTGACCGGGACGCACGTCTTCTTCAACGCCGACTGGGTGCCCTACGAGCAGCGGGCGGACTACCTGCTCGACGCCGACGTCGGCGTCTCGACGCACTTCCCGCACGTGGAGACCGAGTTCAGCTTCCGGACCCGGATCCTGGACTACCTGTGGGCCGGCCTGCCGATCGTGGCGACCGACGGCGACACCTTCGGCGGCCTGATCCGCGAGCACGGCCTGGGCCGTTCGGTGCCCGCGCAGGACCTCGACGCACTCGAGGCCGCCCTGGAAGAGATGCTCTACGACGACGAGGCCTCCTCGGCGGCCCGTGCCGCCGTGCGCGCCTTCGCCGGGCAGTACGCGTGGTCGCGGGTCCTGGCCCCGCTGGTCGACTTCTGCCGGCACCCCCGGCGGGCGGCCGACCTCGCGGTCCCGGTCGCCGTGGAGCCGGCCCGGCGCCGGCGGCGCTCGGTGCCCCGTCCCACGCTCGGGGCCGACCTCGCGCTGGCCAAGGGCTACCTGCGGGCCGGTGGCGTCCAGGAGGTCACCCGCCGGGCGACCGGCCGGGTGCGCCGCGTGCTCGGCGGCGGCACCCCGGGCTGACCGGCTCGCTCAGCCCAGCGCGTCGCGGACCTTGCGCGCGCCGGAGGCGGCCCGCGAGAGCAGCACCCGGCGGCTGCGGGCACGGCGCCGCCCGGCGATCTCGGCCAGGCGCTCGGCGACCGCGTGACCCGCCACCTCGGCCGTGTGCAGCGTGGCGATGTCCCGGGCCGCGCGCGCGCCCCGGGCGGCGGCCAGGTCCGGCCGGTCGACGACCAGCCGCAGGAGCGCCGCGGCGGCGTCGAGGTCGGGCTCGGCCCACACCCCACCGGGCGGGTAGGGCGCCGCGCCCGGCGGGATCGCCGTGGGGGTCCACGGCACGAGGAAGCTGTTCTCGTCCGTCATGAACTGCAGGTTGCCGCTGTACCCGGTGGCGATGACGGGCTTGCCCCAGGCCATCGCCTCGGCCATGGTCAGGCCGAGGCCCTCGCTGCGGTGCAGGGAGACGTAGCAGTCGCTCAGCGCGACCAGGGCGTCCCGTTCCGCGGCGTCGAGGTACTGCTCCAGCAGCAGGACGTCCGGGTGCTCCCGCGCGCGCAGCCGCAGCCGCTCGGCCTCCGCGGGGCGCTGGTCGGCGTTGATGGACTTGACCACGAGCACCGGGCCGGTCCCCGGTGCGAACGCCCGGCCGAAGGCCTCGAGGAGGCCGAGCGGGTTCTTCCGCTCCGCCGTGCTGAGGAAGTCGAAGGTGAAGAGGAAGAGCGGGCGGTCGGGCAGGCCGAGGTCGGCCCGACTGGTGCTCGGGTCGGGACCGCGCTGGGGCAGCGGCGGCGTGATCGTCCGCACCGGGACGGGGGAGTGCTGCTCGATCGCGCGCCGGACGAAGTCCGTCGCGACCCACACCTCGTCGACGTGCGCGAAACCACCGTGCTGGCCGACCGGGAAGTCCTCGACCTCCCAGTACCACATGCCGATCCGGTAGGTGCGGTCGACGAGCTCGGGCACGGCGGCCGAGACGGCCGGGGTGAGGTCGGCGTTGACGCACAGCACGGTCGTCTCCAGCACGGGCTCGTCCGTGGCGTCGTCCGGTCCGCCGGGGGCGTGCTGCCGGCTCGCGGCGAAGCGGTCGACGGAGGTGGACCTCGACGGGATGCCGGCGGCGTCGAGCGCGGAGAGCAGGAGCCGCGCGGACTCCCCGATGCCCAGCTCGCCGCGCAGGAAGCCGACGACGTTCACGCCGGGCTGCGGGCGGCCGATCGGCCGGGACGGCTCGGCGGGCTGTGCGAGGCAGGCTGCCACGAGGTCGGCGGGGTGGCCGTCGGCGACCGCGTGCTTGGCGGCCCAGGCACGGAACCCCTCGGCGTCCGCGCCCGGCACGCGGGGGAAGGCCGCGCGCAGGTCGGGGCGGGTGGCCAGCAGGGCCCGCAGGTAGCGCCCCGGCCAACCGTCGGCGCCCGGCTCGCTGAGCCAGCGGAGCAGGACCTCGGCGCCGGCCGGGTCGAAGAGGTCGGGGAGCCGCTCGGTGCCCCGGGCGCTCGCCGTCGCACCGGCGGCCCGGAAGGCGGCCCGGACGGTCGCGTCGACCGGCGTCCCGAGGCCGGTGGTGGCCAGGTCCCAGGCGGGTGCCCGGTCGTCGGACGCCCGGGTGAGGGCGAGGGACGCGACCGTGTCCCGGACGAACCGGGCCAGCTCGGGGTGGTCGCTGAGGCGGGCGCGGGGATCGCCGGTGCTCGCGCCGTCCAGCAGCCACGGCGCGTCCGGGTCGAGGCCGGTGAGGTCCACCGCCGTCACCGGCTCGTCGTCGAGGGTGAGCTCGCCCGCCACGCCTCGACCGACCCGGTGCTCGGGGCGCAGGGAGTGCGGGCCCAGGACGGTGGCGGCGTCGCGCACGGTCCGGTGCGGCACGAGGGCCGCGAGGAGGTCGAGCAGGCGGCCCACCGGGAGCTCGTCCCGCACGGCCGCCTCCGCCAGGTCGAGGACGGCGTGCTGGTCGGCGCGGAGGGCGACCAGGCCCCGGGCGTGGCCGCCGGTCCTGGCCAGGTCGGCCAGGTCGGGGTGCCGGCCGTCGCCGGCGTCGGCCGCGCGGGTCCCGGCGACGAGGCACAGCCCCTCGCGTGCGGCCGGCTCGAGCACGGCCACCGGCTCGCGGAGCAGCAGCAGGCCGGGGCGGAGCAGCAGGACGACGTCCGTCGGGTCGGACCCTTCGCACAGCTCGCGCAGGAAGCCCGGGGTGAGCGCGTCGGCCAGCTCGTCCGGGGCCAGCACGGCGGCGCGGCCGCGCAGCTCGTGCGCCGGCAGGCCGGGGCGCACCGGGGGGTGGACGACCTCCTGCCCGGCCGGGCGGTAGCTGCCGTCGACGTCCAGCACGTGCACGGAGCCGGCCGGGGCGACCCGCGAGGCCTCGCGCGCCGTCAGCCGGGCGAGGCCCCGCGTGCCGGCGTGACTGACGACTGCGACCTGCACCGTGCCACCTCTCGACGCCCGTGCGGCCCCCGGGGCCGCCGCGCCCAGAGTAGTGCGCGGCGCCTCGGATACCATCGGGGACGCTGCTGACCCCGGGTGCACCTGCCCTGGTGGTGCGATCGCGCGATCGACAGGACGTTCATGAAGGTCTTCATCCAGATCCCCTGCCTCAACGAGGAGGAGACGCTGCCCGCCGTGCTGGCGTCCATCCCGCACGAGATCGACGGCGTCGACGAGCTGGAGATCCTGGTGATCGACGACGGCTCGACGGACCGCACCCTGGAGGTGGCCCGCGCGCACGGGGTGAAGCACTTCGTGCACCACACCCGCAACATGGGGCTGGCCCGCTCGTTCCGCGACGGGGTCGACTACGCCCTCGCGCAGGGCGCCGACATCGTGGTGAACACCGACGGCGACAACCAGTACCCGCAGGACCGGATCGGCGACCTGGTCAAGCCGGTCCTGGCCGGCGAGGCCGACATCGTCATCGCCGACCGGCAGACCCACACGATCGAGCACTTCTCGCCGTTCAAGAAGGCCATGCAGCGCTTCGGCAGCCACATCGTCAACGCCGCCGCGAGCACCGAGCTCCCGGACGCGGCCAGCGGCTTCCGGGCCTACTCCGCCTCCGCGCTGATCCGCCTCAACGTCGTCACGCAGTTCAGCTACTGCATGGAGACGATCATCCAGGCCGGCAACAAGCGGCTGCGGATCGAGTCGGTCCCGGTGGTGACGAACGCCAAGACCCGTGAGTCCCGGCTGTTCAAGAACATCTTCCACCACATGGCCAAGTCGGGTTCCGCGATCGTCCGCAGCTACCTGATGTTCAAGCCGTACGTCATCTTCGCCTCGCTCGCGATCTTCTTCGGCGTGCTCGCCGCGATCCCGCTGCTGCGCTTCCTCGTGGAGTGGCTCATCGGCGGGAACACCTCGGGCATGGTCCAGTCGCTCATCTACGGCGCGATCATGTCCGTCGCGGCGTTGCTGTCGATGGCCCTGGGCGTGCTCTCGGACCTGCAACGGACCAACCGGGTGCTGCTCGAGGACCAGCTCGAACGGATCAAGGAGATCCAGTACCGCCGCTGAGCGCCGGCCCGCCCGCGGCCCGGTAGGCCGCGAGGTGCCCCTCGGCGGATCGGCGCCAGGTGAACCCGCGGGAGCGGTCCAGGCCCGCACGGCCGAGCCCGGCGCCCTCGGGACCGACCGCCCGCAGGATGCCGGCGGCCAGCTCCGCCGCGTCGGTCGGGTCGACGAGCACCCCGGCGTCCCCGGCGACCTCGGCCATCGACGTCGCCCGCGAGGTCACCACCGGCGTGCCGACGCTCATGGCCTCGAGCACGGGCAGCCCGAACCCCTCCCACAGCGAGGGGAACACGAAGGCCGCGGCCGCGGCGTACGCCGCCCGCAGGTCGTCCGCCGGGAGCCGGCCGACCTCGTGCACCCGGCCGGTCGCCGCGCCCGCCGCGCCCGCGTGCCGCTCGCCCCAGCCCGGGGGCCCGACCAGCACGAGGTGCAGCCCCGGGTCCGCCTCGGCGACCAGCGCGAACGCGCGCAGCAGCCCGTCGAGGTTCTTGCGCGGCTCGTGGGTGCCGCACCACAGGACGAAGCGTTCCGGCAGCCCGAGGCGGGCGCGCAGGGCCGCGACCCCGGCCTGGGTGACGGTCCAGTCCGGGGCGCCGTGCGGGACGACGTGCACCCGTGAGGCCTCGATCCCGGCCTCGACGCAGTCGTCGGCCGTCGCCCGCGAGGGCACGACGACCGCCGCCGCCTCGTCCCGGGTCCGCTCCAGCGCCCGGGTGAAGAAGCGCACGCCACGGGGGGTGAAGTGCTCGGGGTCCCGCAGGAAGGCGACGTCGTGGACGGTGACCACCAGCGGGCGCCGGGTCGGCGGGATGGCCCAGGTCGTCGCGTGGACGACGTCGAGGCCGGGGGCCACCCACTCCGGACGGGGAGCCGAGGCGTGGTTCCACGCGCGGTAGAGGGCGTAGCGCGGCAGGCCGAAGGACCGGACCCGGGTCGGCGGCACGAGGTCGGGCTCCGGTGGCCGGCGGTGCAGGGCCGCCAGGCCGAGCGCCCGGACGTCCGACCGCTCACCGAGCGCCCCGAGCAGCGCGAGGATGTAGCTCGCCGAGCCGCCCGGGACGCGCTGCCAGAGCTGCTCGACGGTCAGCGCGACCCGCAGGGGCGCCGGCTCCGTCACCGGTCACCGCCGTCGGCGACGAGCAGGGCGGCCGGCACCGAGCGCGGTACGCGCGCCGACCGGTCCATCGCGCGCCGCCGCCGCAGCGCCCAGGGTGCGCGCGCCAGGACCGAGCCGACCACCCGCAGCCGGCGCCGGCGGTCGGGGCCGAGCACCGCGCGCACGGCCGTCCGGCCGGCGGCCCGGGCGACGACCGGCCACGGGGCGTGGACCAGCGCGACCAGGACCCGGTTGCGCTCGTTGTGGTCGAGGAAGAACGCCGAGGACGTGCCGGAGGAGGCGGCGTGGTCGTGCACCGTGACCGCGTCCGGGACGTGCCGCACCTCCCAGCCCCGCCGCCGCAGCCGCCAGGAGAGCTCGGTGTCCTCGTAGTACATGAAGAACGACTCCTCGAGCGGGCCGACGTCCTCCAGGGCCGCGCGGCGCAGGGCAGCGCACCCGCCGTTGAACCCGAACACCTGCCCCGGCGCGGCCGGGGCGTCCGCGGGGCGGAGCCAGCCGCGGTCGCGGCCGTTGCCGGACCGGGTCACCTCGTTGCCGGTGCTGTTGAGCAGCCGGACCCCGTCGGGCACGCGCGCCCACCGGGTCCCGTCATGGCCGACCAGGGCGGCCTGCCCGGGGCCGGCCGGGGCGAAGGACCCGGAGAGCACCACCCGGCCGGTGGTCGCGCCGAGGCGCTCGGACCCGGGGTCCGCGAACGGGGCGACGAGCCGGGCGACGAAGGTGGGCTCGGCGACCGCGTCGTTGTTGATGAGGACCAGGACCTCGCCGGTGGCGGCGCGGACGCCCGCGTTCACCCCACCGGCGAAGCCGCGGTTCTCGGGGAGGGCGACGAGCAGGACGTCACGCTCGCCCGCGAGGGCCGCCACGGTGCCGTCCTGCGAGCCGTTGTCGACGACCACGAGCTCCAGGTCTGCGTCGAGCTCCTGCTGCCGCAGCGCGTCCAGGCAGCGCCGGGTCAGGGCCAGGCCGTTCCAGGTGACCACGACGACGCTGACCCGCACCGGTCTCACTCCGGGGCGCTCGCGCTCGGGGCGCCGAGGGACCTGAGCTCGTCGTCGGCCAGCGACCAGGACGTCCGCGCGAGGACGAGCCCGTAGGCCGTCGCCGCCACCACGGCGAGCGCGACGACGAGGGCGAGCGGGAGCGGCGGCAGCCACGCGTCGGGGGCCAGCGTGAACCAGCCGCCGTCGGTGCCGTTGACGTAGCGCTGGAGGTTGATCGCGAACGCAGCGAGCTGGACCAGCGCCAGGACGGCGGCCACGACGCTCGCCACCGCGGCCCCGGGCCGCGCGAGGGCGGTCCGCGCCGCGGGCGGCAGCGACCCGACCCGCCCGGCCAGCACGAAGCCGGCGAGCAGCGGGATCCCGATCGCGACCGGGAGGATGTACCGCCCCTGCCAGATCAGCCCGAGGTACTGGGCCTGGGAGGCGTGGATGAGCACCGGGAGCGCGAACGCGAGCCCGGCGACGAGGGCGAGGGCCGCGCGCTCGCGCCAGCGGCCGACCGCGAGGGCGAGCACGACGACCACGCCGGCACCGGCGGCGAAGGTGAGCAGCACCGTCGTCGGCAGGTTCGTGTCGGTCCAGCCGAACTGCCCGATCATGTTCGTCACGTAGGTGCCCGTCATCAGCACGGTGCTCTTCGCCGCGACGGGGAAGGTCAGGTCGGGGTGCGCGAGCGTGCCGCCCGAACCGAGCGAGTTGGTGCCGACGACCCAGCCGGCCGCAGCCAGGCACGCGGCGACGACGACGCCGAACGAGGGCCAGGTGCCCCGGGTCCGCAGGACCTCGACGACGGTCTGCCAGCGCGAGACGGCGAGCGCGACGACGACGATCACCGCCGTGTACAGCAGCGACAGGCCGCGCGCGTTGACCAGGAAGGTCGTCGAGACGGCGATCCAGGCCATCCGGGAGACGGTCCTCGACGGGTCGGGGTGCCGCAGCAGGGTGAGCAGCTGGCACCACAGCGCGAAGGCTGCGGTGATCTCCACGCTCGCCGGGTTCACGGTCGAGGACAGGAAGACGACCATCGGGGTGAGCGCGGCGGCCGCCCCGGGGACGGCCCAGGCCGCGGACGGCGTCTGGGCGAGGCTGCGCAGGCCCAGGGCGACGAAGAACGTGCTGAGGGCGGCCGACAGGAGGCGCATCGCGTACAGCACGCCGTCGCCCGGCGGGGCCAGCGTCGGCAGCCCGACGATCGCGTAGTAGAGCGGGTTGTACCGGCCGGCGGGGGTCACCGCGTCGACGGTCTCGTCCAGCGGCAGGGTCGCCGGCGGCTCGCACACCCCGGTGTCCTCGGGGACGAACATGTAGCAGACCGGGTAGGCGGTCACCAGGTTGTAGAAGTACGGGACCTGCACGAGGCTGCCGCCCTCGGCGTCCGGCGGGGAGAGCTGGCCGCGGACCACCGAGGCCGCCTTGACCGTGTGCGCGGGCTCGTCCGGCGAGGCCATCAGCGGGTTGCTCACCGCCCAGACGGTCGCCAGCAGCAGGAGCGCGGCCCAGGACTGCCAGAAGACGCGGACGTCGGCCCTCACCGTCGGGGGTCCGCCGGGTCGGGCCCGTCGTCGGCGGTGTCCCGGCGCCCGAGCTCGTGCAGCTCCAGGCGCAGCAGGGCGACCTCCTCGGCGAGCGTCCGGGTCTCCTCCTCGAGCTCGGACACCTCCGTGCTCAGCTGGATGCCGACCGCGAGCAGCACGACGATCGCCATCGCGAACACGAGGTTGACCGGGGTCTGGACGCCGACCAGGCTCGCGAGCCAGAAGGCGAGCTCGGGGAAGACCCCGATCGCGACGACGGCGAGCGAGAGCAGGATCCAGATCGCCGCGTACTTCTCCCGGATCCGCCGGGTGCGCAGCAGGAAGACCAGCGCGACGACCAGCGTGACGCAGACGAGGATCGCGGTGAGGTAGACGTTCATCGCGGCTCCTGCGTGGGGTGCGTCAGCGGCTCGGCGGCGAGCGGCTCGGTGGGCCGGGAGAGCGCGATGAGCAGCGCGAGGACGGCCCGCGCGAGGAAGACCGCCGCGCGGAGCGGGCTGTGCGAGGGCTGGCCCCCGGCGCGCGGGCGCATCTCGACGCCGACCTGCCGCACCACCAGGCCGGCCCGGGAGGCGATCACCAGCGACTCGACCGTGTCGCCGAGGTACTCGGCCGGGTAGTTCGACGCGAAGAGCCGGATGGCCCGGCGGTTGGCGGCCTTGAAGCCCGAGGTGGTGTCCGTCAGGGAGGTCTTCGCCACCCGGGAGAGGACCGCCGCGAGCAGCCGCATCGTCCACCGCCGCGGGCCGTTCGCGCGGTAGTCGCCGACCCCGGCGAACCGCGCCCCGATGACGACGTCGGCGCCCTGCTCGTCCATGGTCGCCAGGAGCCGGGAGATCTGCGACGGGTCGTGCTGCCCGTCCGCGTCGACCTGCACGGTGACGTCGTAGCCGTGCCGCAGCGCGTAGGTGTACCCCGCCCGCATCGCGCCGCCGACGCCGAGGTTGAACGGGAGCTCGAGGACGCGGGCGCCGGCGAGGCCGGCCGCGTCGGCCGTCCGGTCGGTGGAGCCGTCGTCGACCACCAGGACGTCGGCCGTCGGGACGCCCGAGCGCAGTTCGGCGATCACGGACGGCAGGGTCTCCTCCTCGTTCCACGCGGGAACGATCACCAGCAGCCGGGTGGGCTGGGTGCTCGGCATGGGCGGCACTCTACCGCCGCCCGGAGCGGCGCCGGCCGAGGCCGAGCGCGTGCACGCCGACGCCGAGCAGCGGCCCCAGGGCCAGGCTCGTGACGACCCGCGTCTCGAGCGAGCCCGGCAGGAGCAGGAGCAGCGCCGCGGAGGTGGTCGCGAGCAGCCACCCGGCGGCGAAGCGCCGGTGCTCCCCGAGGGCCAGGACCGCCGCACCGGTGAGGGTGAGCAGCGCCAGGGCGCCGGCGGTCAGGGTGAGGGCCGCCAGCACCAGGCCCGGGACGCGGTAGCCGGCTCCCAGCAGGGTGGCCATCAGCCACGGCCCGACGAGGGCGGCGGCCACGGCGCCGACGACGGCGGTCGCCACGAGCACGCCGGCGATCCGCAGCAGGGGCCGCAGGCCCTCCTCGCGCCGCTGCAGGAAGTGCGTGATGGCCACGCCCTGGTAGGCGGTCAGCGGGATGAGCAGCGGGGCCCGGGTGAGCTGGACGGCCAGCAGCAGCGGGGCGGCCAGCGCGTAGGCCTCCGCGGCCGTGGTCAGGCGCAGCAGCACGGGGAAGCCGACGACGAGGGCGCCGCTGGAGGCGGCGCCCACCATCGCGTGCGCGCTCCCGCCGAGGAACGCCCGGGCCGAGCCGTCGGTGCGCTGGTGCACCACCTCCCGGACGTGGGAGCTGACCGCGAACCCCAGCCACGTCGCGGCGGCGGCGGCGGTGGCGACCCGGAGCCCGGCGGCGCCGGCCCCGACCGCGACCGCCACGCCCGCCAGCGCGAAGCGGACCGTGGCCTCGGCGCCGACGAGGCGCGCGTAGAGCGCCCAGCGCCCGGACCCGGCCAGCGTGCCGGCGACCGTGCTGTGCCCCGAGAACGCCACCAGGGCGAGCGCGACGAGCGCGACGACGAGGTACGGGTCGGCGCCCAGGACGGCGTGCCCCCACAGCGGTGAGGTGACCGCGACGGCACCGGCTCCCACCAGGCCGACGGCGAGGCCGAGCCGCAGGACCCGGCCGGGCGCCCCGGCCGCCGGGGGAGCCGCGCTGCGGGCGACGTGCACCGAGCGGGTCGTCTCGTTCTGCAGGCCGCCGAGGGTGCCGAAGAGGAAGAAGAGCAGGCCCCAGAAGCTGAGGAAGTCCGCGTTCTCGGCCGGGGCGAGCGCGCGGGCGGCCAGCACGAGCACCCCGTAGCTGCTGGCGGCCGCGACGAGGGAGGCGACGCCGACGCCGGTCGCGCCCCGCGCACCGATCGAGGCGCCGGCCTGGTCGGGAGCGCTCATGCCCGGGCGTCCGCAGCGGCCCGGTAGGCGTCCTCGTGGGCGCTGACGCACCGGTCCCAGGTGAACTCCCGGGCCCTGGCCAGGCCCCGCTCGGCCAGCCCGGGGGTGCCGAGGGCGGTGCGCACGCCCTGGGCGATCGCCGCCGGGTCGGTGGCGTCGAAGAGCACGGCCGCCTCGCCGCAGATCTCCGGCAGCGAGCCGGCGTCCGACGCGGCGACCGGGCAGCCGGAGGCCATCGCCTCCAGGGGCGGCAGGCCGAAGCCCTCGTAGAGGCTCGGGAAGACGAGCGCCGCCGCCCTCCGGTAGAGCTCGCGCAGCTCGGCGACGCTCACCAGCCCGCGCACCCGCACCCAGTCGGGCAGCGGGCCGAGCGACTCCAGACCGCCGCCGGTCAGCACGAGCTCGAGGTCCGGCTCGTCCCGGCGGAGCAGCCGGACGGCCTCGACCAGCCGGGGGTGGTTCTTGTGGGCCCACCCGCGGGCGGGGTACAGCAGGAAGCGGCCCCGGCCCTCCAGCCGTGGGGTGAACGCGTCGGCGTCCACGCCGAGGTGGGCCACCGTGATCCGCTCCGGGTCGATGCCGAGCCGGTCGACGATGGACTGCTTGGCGAAGCCGCTGATCGTCACGATCCCGTCCGCGCGCCGGGCGGCGTGGTCGTAGAAGCGTCGGCGGTAGAGCCGCTCCGCCCGCCCGAAGAGGTGCGGCAGGTCGAGGTGCTGGACGTCGAGCAGGCTCTGGACCACTGCCGGGCCGCGCCCCGGCCAGGGCACCGGCGCGGTGAACGGGAAGTGCACGACGTCGCGGCCGACCCACTCGGCCAGGACCTCGCGCCGGCGCCGGCCGGCCTGGGCCAGCGTCCTGAGCCGGTCGGTCGTCCGGGGGCCACCGCTCACCCCGGCGACCACGTGCTCGGGGAGCCCCGGGCTGAACCCGGCGCCGATCCCGGCGACCCAGGTCTCGGCCCGCACCCGGGTGGAGGAGGCCAGGCCGCGGGTCAGCTCGCGGGCGTACGTCTCGCTGCCGCCCATGCCGCCGGGGACGAGCGTGAGCATGGCGACGGCGACATCGAGGCGCTGCTCGGGACGGGCGGTCATCGCTGCGGGGCCTCCTCGGCGGTGCGCCGCCAGGTGCGGCGCCCCTAGTCTGGCCCATGCCACCCCACCGACGACCGGAGGTCCCGCATGGCCCTGGACATCCTCCTGCCCTACTGGGGGGACCCCGGCCTGCTGCGTGAGACGGTCGCGAGCGTGCTGGCGCAGCGCAACGGCGACTGGGTGCTCACGGTGGTCGACGACGCCTACCCGGACGAGAGCGTCGCGGCGTGGTTCGGCACGCTGGACGACCCCCGGATCACCTACCTCCGCAAACCGGTCAACGAGGGCATCACCGCGAACTACCGCACCTGCGTGGCCCAGGCCACCCAGGACGTCGTGGTCATCCTCGGCTGCGACGACGTGCTCGAGCCCACGTACGTCGACGTCGTGCTGCGCGCCCACGAGGCGTTCCCGCAGGCCTCGGTCATCCAGCCGGGCGTGCGGGTGATCGACGAGCACGGCGCGCTCATCCGGCCGCTGGCGGACCGGGTCAAGCAGCAGCTGGTCCGGCCCCGGGCCACCGGACCCCGCCTGCTCGCCGGGGAGCCGCTGGCGACGAGCCTGCTGCACGGCGACTGGCTCTACTGGCCGTCCCTGGCGTTCCGGCGCACCGCGCTCGAAGCGACGCCGTTCCGGGAGGACCTGCCGCTCATCCAGGACCTCGCGATCGTCATGGACATCGTCGCGGCCGGGGGGTCCCTGCTGCTCGAGCCGACCGAGTGCTTCCGCTACCGGCGGCACGGTGCGAGCGCCTCCTCGGCGAGCCTGCTCGACGGGCGCCGGTTCCGGGGCGAGCGCGAGTACTTCGCGATCGCGGCCGCGCAGGCCAGGGCCCAGGGCTGGCGCCGGGCCGAACGGGCGGCCCGCCTGCACCTGACCTCGCGCCTGCACGCACTCACCCTCCTGCCGCAGGCGGCACGCCGGGACCGGCGGGACGTCGCCACGCTGCTGCGGCACGCGTTCGGGTCCGCCCGGCCCTGACCGGGACCGCGGCAGCCGATCGGTGGGAGACTGCCGCCGACCGTTGCCGGTCGACCGTCGCCCCGAGAGGATCCGCCGTGACTGACCCCGCACGTCCCCGCCAGCCCGAGCGCACCTGCCTCGTCACCGGCGGGGCCGGCTTCATCGGCACCGCGATGTCGGCCGACCTCGTGCGGGCCTTCGACCGCGTCGTGGCCCTCGACGTGCTGCACCCGCAGATCCACCCCACCCCGCAGCGGCCGGCCGACCTCGACCCCGGGGTGGAGCTCGTCGTCGGCGACGTGACCGACGCCGGCGCCTGGGACGCGCTGCTGGCGGACGTCCGGCCGGACGTCGTGGTCCACCTCGCCGCCGAGACCGGGACCGGCCAGTCCCTGGCGGAGTCCACCCGGCACGGGATGACGAACGTCGTCGGCACCACCCAGATGCTCGACGCGCTGCTGCGCCACGAGGCCCTGCCTCGGCGGATCGTGCTCGCGAGCAGCCGGGCGGTCTACGGTGAGGGGGCGTGGCGACGCCTCGCGACCGGGGAGGTCTTCCTGCCCGGGCAGCGCACCGCGGAGATCCTCGAGCGCGGGCAGTGGGACTTCCCCGGGGCGGAGCCGCTCGCGATGGCCGCCACCACGACCCCGGCGCCGGCGAGCATGTACGCCGCGACGAAGCTCGCCCAGGAGCACCTGCTCCTGGCGTGGGCGCAGTCCTTCCACGTCGAGCCGGTGATCCTGCGCCTGCAGAACGTCTACGGTCCCGGTCAGTCGCTGATCAACCCGTACACCGGGATCATGTCGCTGTTCTGCCGCCTGGCGAAGGCGGGCGAGTCGATCCCGCTGTACGAGGACGGGCTGGTCCGGCGCGACTTCGTGCTCATCGACGACGTCGCCCGCGCCCTATTGGCCGCCGCGACCGTGGCGGCGCCGGGGACCGCGCCGATCGACATCGGCTCCGGCGAGGACCAGACCATCGGACGGGCCGCCGAGCTCATCGCGGCGTTCTACGGCGCCCCGGAGCCGCACGTCACCGGTCAGTTCCGGCAGGGTGACGTCCGGCACGCATGGGCGGACGTCAGCGCCGCCGCGACGGCGCTGGGCTGGACCCCGCGGTTCTCCCTCGAGGAGGGCATCGCCCGGCTGGCGACCTGGATCGACGCTCAGGCGCCCGCGGCGGGCTGAGCGGCCGCCACCGGCGCGGCCACCGGCGCCGCGTCCGGCACGCTCCGGGTGCGCCGCGCACGGCGCATCACCGGGCGCTCGACCAGCAGCCAGCTCGCCGCCGCCAGCGGGAGGGTGCACAGGAGCGCGACGAGGTCGTACAGCGCGAGGTTGACCGTGTGCACCCCGGTGAGGACCAGCAGCTGCTGCACCGGGAAGGCGTAGATGTACAGGCCGTAGGAGATGTCGTGGCGGTGCACCAGGCGCGGTGAGGGCAGCACCGAGCCGACCCACAGCAGCAGGTAGGCGATCGCCGGCGCGGTGAGCTGGGCACCCCAGCCGTCCAGCACCGCGACCGCCGACCCGATGAGCACCGTCGCGACCAGCGCGCCCGCCCAGTGCAGCGGCAGCCGGTGGCGCAGGCGGTGCACCAGGGCGCCACCCAGGAAGATCGGCAGCAGCTTGAGCAGCAGGTGGACGTCCTCGTTGCCCCCGACGAGCGGACCGACCAGCCGGCCCCACGCCACGTGCCCCGCCGTCGCGGCGAGCCAGGCCGCGGCGATCGCCCACGGGCTCCGGCGCACCCAGCCGACCACCGCGAGCGCCCCGACGACGAGGTAGCAGAGGAACTCGTAGTAGAGGCTCCACAGCGAGCCGTTCCACGCCCCGGGGTAGGGGACACCGGCCGGCGTCCCGGCGATCTCGTAGCTGTTGATCTTCAGCAGGGCGTTGCTCACGACGAAGTTCGCTGGCGTGGTCGGGCCGGCGGTGAGGTACCCGGCCAGGCTGCCGTGCACGTGCAGGTAGCCGATCGGTGCCACCACGAGCGCCATCAGCACGAGGCAGACGAGGAACGCGGGGAAGATCCGGGCGATGCGGTGCACGAGGTAGGTGCCCACCGAGTTCGACCACCGGCTCGCGGTGATGAGGTAGCCGCTGATCGCGAAGAAGCCGAAGACCGCCCAGCCGCCGATGTTCTCCCCGTCGATGTGCGGCCCGACCCCGGCGCCGGAGATGTAGTACCCGTGCGCGACCAGGACCATCGCCGCCAGGACGAGGCGGATGAGGTTGAGGCTGTTGGTGCGGGGGTCGAGCTGCCGGCCGGTCCACCGGCCGAGCGACGCCGGGGGCGCGCCCGCGGCGACCGCCGCGGGACCCGGCCCGTCCGCGGTGGTGGCCGCGCTCATCGGTGCTCCCGCCGCTCGCCGTGCTGCATGGTGGACCAGTGTGCGGCATGGGCGTCCCGACGTCACCACGCGGCCCGCGTCGGACGGTGCGCCCGGTGGTGCGCGCCACCACCCGTTCGGTCCTCGACCTGCAGGTCCGCCTGTGGTGGGGTTGCCACGGGGCGACCCGTGGATCGCCGTCGGTCCGGACGCCCGCACCCACCTGACATCGGAGGATCATGCTCACTGGCCTGCCCGGGAGGTCGCGGCGGCCTGCCTCCGCCCTGCTCGCCGCCCTGGCCGCCGGCGCCGTCGTCCTTGCGCCGCTGCCAGCCTCGGCCGACGAGCCGGGCCAGGTCGAGCTCTCCGTCACCGGGACGGTCGACCAGGTGGCCGTCGACGGGACCGAGCCGGGGCAGCCGATGGAGGTCCGCACCTTCGTCCAGGTCGAGGGCGTGCTCGTCGACCTGCCGGACGACCTCGAGGTCGCAGGCGTCGGCGGCGGGACGGTCGCGCTGGAGATCGTCGGCGACGCCGACCTGAGCCGGGCCGAGCTGCTCGACGAGGTCGCGGTGCCCGAGTCCGGCGACGCGGCCGAGGTCGTGGCCATCACCCCGCTGGCCGCCTCGACGCTCGCGACGAGCGCCGCCTCCTCGGTCCTCGGGACGCACACGCTCACCGTGCTGCCGGTCTACTGGTCGGGCACCGACGGGGCGTCGGCCCAGAGCCTGGCCGGGCTGGCCGCGGCGACGGCCCAGTACTGGAGCGAGCAGTCCGCCGGGGCCATCGTCGTGCAGCCGCAGGTCCGCGACTGGGTGCAGATCGCCGCACCCTCGGCGAGCTCGTGCGACGAGTCGGTCCTCTACAGCCGGGCGCTGGCCGCCCACGGGGTCGCGACCCCGAGCGGCGACGACCACGTGCTGGTCTACTTCCCCCGCCGTTCCACCTGCGCCTGGGCCGGCCTCGGGTCGCTGTCGGGCTCGCGGATCTGGGTCAACGGCGAGCAGAACGCCGACGTGTTCGCGCACGAGTTCGGGCACAACCTCGGCCTCGGGCACGCCGGGACGCTCACCTGTCCGCCGGCGGGCCCGCGGGTCTCGTTGAGCCTCCCCGCGACCAGCACCTGCTCGGTCGACGCCTACGGTGACCGGGCGGACGTCATGGGCATAGCGATGTCCTCGGCCACCGGCAACCTCAACACAGCGCTCGCGGACTACCTCGGCCTGGCCAGCGTGGTCCGGCCGAGCGCCGGGAGCACCGCGACGGTCGAGCTCGCGCCGGTCGCCTCGACGACGGCCGTCCGCTCGGTCGCACTGGACGTCGCCGGCGGGACGGTCTACGTCGACTTCCGGCCGTCGGCCGGCCGGGACGTGCGGATGCCGGGCTGGGCCGGCGTGCAGGTGCACCTGCGCACCCTGGACCCGTCCGGGGCTACCCGACCACCTACCTGCTCGACATGAGCCCCACGACGACCTGGCCGTTCACCTCGCCCGCGCTCGGCGCCGGCCGGACCTTCGTGCTGCCGGGCACCTCGATGGAGGTGACGGTGATCACCGTGGGGTCGACCGCCACCGTCCGGGTCCGTCCCCAGGTCTCGGCCACGGCCGCCGCCGAGGCCTACGTGCGCGCGGTCTACAGCGACCTGTTCGGCCGGTCCCCTGACCCGACCGGGCTGACGACGTGGACGCAGAACCTGCTCGCCGGCACTCCCCGGGTCGCCGTCGCGAACGCCATCACGGGCTCGACCGAGTACCGCAGCGGGCTCATCCGAGGCTCCTACCTGCGCTACCTCGGCCGGAGCGCCGAGTCGGCCGGCCTGGCGTCCTGGCTCGCGGCGATGGGCCGCGGGACGACGATCAGCGACATGGAGACCGGCTTCGTGGCCTCCGACGAGTACTACCGGAAGGCCGGCGGCGACGACGCCTCCTGGGTCCGCCGGCTCTACCTCGACGTCCTGGGCAGGTCGGCGTCCGGGTCCGAGGTGGCCTCCTGGGTCGCGCAGGTCGGTGTGCGGGGGCGGTTCGCGGTCGCGCGCGGCTTCCTGATCTCCAGCGAGCACCTGACGACCGTGGTCGACGGCTACTACCACGAGCTCCTGGGCCGGGGCCTCGACCCGACCGGCCGGGCCAGCTGGGTCTCGGCGATCCAGCGCGGCACCCGCCTGGAGGCGATCATCGGGTCGATCATCGCGAGCGAGGAGTACTGGGGCCGCGCCCAGCCCTGAGCGGACCGGCGACCCCCGGGGCGGCCGGGCCTGCACCTAGGATCGCCGCGTGCGAGTGCTCATCGACGCGACAGCCATCCCCGCGGACCGTGGAGGCGTGGGGCGCTACGTCGACGCGCTGCTGCCCGCCCTGGCGGGCCAGGGGCTGGACCTGGTCGTCGTCTGCCAGGCGCGGGACCAGGGGGCCACCGCCGGGCTCGTCCCCGGCGCCGAGATCGTGCCGGGCCCGGCACGGATCGCCGGGCGTCCGGCCCGGATGGCGTGGGAGCAGGTCGGGCTGCCGCTGCTGGTGCGCCGGACCGCTGCGCAGGTCCTGCACAGTCCGCACTACACGATGCCGCAGGTGGCGGGTGTGCCAGTGGTCGTCACGCTGCACGACGCCACCTTCTTCAGCCACCCCGGGCTGCACTCCCCGGTCAAGGCCCGCTTCTTCCGGACGGCGATCCGCGGGGCGGTTCGCCGGGCCGCGGCCCTCGTCGTGCCGTCGCGGGCGACGAGGGACGAGGTGCTGCGGTACGCCGGCGGCCGGCCGGACCGGTTCCACGTCGCCTACCACGGGGTGGACACCGGCATGTTCCACCCGGTCGGACCGGACGACGTCGCCCGGGTCCGCGCGACGCTCGGCCTGGGCGACCGTCCCTACGTGGGCTTCCTCGGGACGCTCGAGCCGCGCAAGAACGTGCCGGCCCTGGTCCGCGGCTGGCAGCGTGCGGTCGCGGGCCTGGCCGAGCCGCCGGCCCTCGTGCTGGCCGGCGGACCGGGCTGGGACACGCAGGTCGCGCCGACCGTCGCGGCCGTGCCCGCGGGGCTGACGGTGCTGCGGCCCGGCTACCTGCCGCTGGCCGACCTGGCCGGCTTCCTCTCCGGCGCCGAGGTGCTCGCCTACCCGAGCCTGGGCGAGGGCTTCGGCCTCCCCGTGCTCGAGGCGATGGCCTGCGGCGCGGCGGTGCTCACCACCCGAGAGCTGTCCCTCCCGGAGGTCGGCGGCGACGCCGTGGCGTACTGCGGGACCGACGAGGCGGCGATCGGCGAGGCCCTGCGCCGGCTCCTGGACGACCCGGTGCGACGCGCCGGTCTCGCGTCGGCGGCCGTCGAGCGGGCCGCCGGGTTCACCTGGGACGCGGCCGCCGCCGTGCACCTCGCCGCCTACGAGCAGGCTCGCTCCGCGCGGTGAGGACGGCGGCCGGCCCGACCGCTCAGGGCAGGGTGGCCAGGTAGGCGGCGACCTCGTCGTACCGGGGCAGGGCGTCGGCCGCCACGGCCTCGGCCAGCGAGGGCGCCGCGAGGTCCTTCGTCGAGAGCTGCGGGACGATCGGCGACCCGTCGCGGGCCGTGGTCGGCCACTCGATGGCGACCTGCGGGTCCAGCGGGTGGATGCCGTGCTCGCGGCCGGGGCTGTAGCCGGTCGAGCACAGGTACAGGACCGTGGAGTCGTCCTCCAGGGACAGGAACGCGTGGCCCAGGCCCTCGCCCAGGTAGATCGCGCGCCGGTCCACGTCGTCCAGCAGCACCGTGTCCCAGGTGCCGAAGGTCGGCGACCCGACCCGGATGTCGACCACGACGTCGAGCACGGCGCCCTTGGCGCAGGTGACGTACTTGGCCTGGCCCGGGGGGACGTCGGCGTAGTGGATCCCGCGCAGCACCCCGGCCGCCGACACCGAGCAGTTGGCCTGCTGGAGGTCGAGACCGTGCCCGGTCGCCGAGCGGAAGGGCGCACCCTGGAACCACTCGAGGAAGACCCCGCGCGGGTCCCCGTGCTGGACCGGGGTGATCTCCCAGGCTCCGGGCACTGCGAGCTCGCGATAGGTCATGGTCGTCCTTCCGGGGTGCGATGGCGGGTCCAGCGTAGTCATCCCGCTACCCTGACCACGGACGAGGGCCATCGGAGGGAGACGCTGTGCGCTGGTTGGTGACGGGGGCCCAGGGGATGCTCGGGCAGGACCTGACCGCGATGCTCGCCGGTCGCGGCGAGGCCGTCGACGGCATCGACCGCGAGGATCTCGACCTGACCGACCCCGGCGCGACCGCCGGTGTCGCCGCCGGGTACGACGTGGTCGTCAACTGTGCCGCCTACACCGCGGTGGACCCGGCGGAGAGCGATGAGGGCGCTGCCTTCGCCGTCAACGCGGTCGCGGCCTCCTACGTCGCACGGTCGGCGCGGACCGCCGGTGCGCGCCTGGTGCACATCTCCACCGACTACGTCTTCGCCGGTGACGCCTCGGAGCCGTACCCGGCCGACGCCCCGGTGCGACCGCGGTCGGCCTACGGCCGGACCAAGGCCGCGGGGGAGTGGGCCGTCCGGGCCGAGTGCCCCGACGCCCTGGTGGTCCGCACGGCGTGGCTCTACGGGGCGCACGGCCCGTGCTTCCCGCGCACCATCGTGCGGGTGGCGCGGGAGCGCGGCGGCCTCGACGTGGTCGACGACCAGGTCGGTCAGCCGACCTGGACGGTGGACCTCGCCGACCTCGTCCTGCGGCTGGTCGCCGCCCAGGCGCCCGCCGGCACCTACCACGGCACCTCTTCCGGCCGGACGACGTGGCACGGCTTCGCCGCCGAGGCGGTGGCCGCCGCCGGGCTCGACCCGCAGGTGGTCCGCCGGACGTCGAGCGAGGCGTTCGTGCGCCCGGCGCCGCGGCCCGCCTTCTCCGTGCTGGCCCACGACACCCTCGAGGCGCTGGGGGTCGAGCCGATCGGCGACTGGGCCCAGCGGTGGGCGGTGGCGGCGCCGGACGTGCTCGCCGCCGGGACCGGGGCGTGAGCCAGACGGCGGGCGTCGCCCTCGTCGGGCCGGCGCACCCGTTCAAGGGCGGGATCGCCCAGCACACGACCCGGACCGCGCACGAGCTCGCGGCCGCGGGGCACCGCACGACGTTGGTGTCCTGGTACCGCCAGTACCCCGCACGGCTCTACCCCGGGGTCCTCACCGTGCCGGACGACGTGCCCGAGATGCCGGTCTTCGCGCCGCTCGAGCGTCGGCTCGCCTGGAACCGCCCGGACAGCTGGGTGCGCGCCGCGTGGCGGCTGCGGCACCACTCGGCCGTGGTGTTCGTCGTCGTCAACCCGATCCAGCTCATCGCGTACCACGTGATGGTGGCCGTGCTCGGTCGCCGCGTGCGGACGGTGGCGCTGGTGCACAACGTCCTGCCGCACGAGCCCTCCCGCGTCGACAGGCCGCTGATCTCCGCGTTCCTGCGCCGCGTCGACTCGGTGCTCGTGCACACCGACGCGCAGGCCGAGCTCGCCCGCTCGCTCGGCGCACGGGAGGTCACCGTCCAGCTCCTGCCGGCGCTGCTCCCGTCGGAGCCGCGCCGCTCCTGCGCGCCCCGCACCGGCGACGACGACCCGCTCGAGGTGCTCTTCTTCGGCCTGGTGCGGCCCTACAAGGGCGTCGACCTGCTCATCCGCGCCGCGGCGCAGGTGCCGCAGGTGCGACTCACCGTCGCCGGTGAGCTCTGGGTGGACGCGTCCGAGCTCACCGACCTCGCGGCCTCGACCGGGCTCGGCGACCGGCTGACCGTCCTGGGCGGGTACGTCCCGGCCGACCGGCTCGACGACCTCTTCTCACGGAGCCACCTGGTGGCCCTGCCCTACCGCTCGGCGACCGGGAGCGGGAACATCCGGCTCGCCCTCGAGCAGCGCGTGCCCGTCCTGGTCACCCGGGTCGGCGACCTTCCCGACGCGGTGGCCGGCGGCGTGGGCGTCGTCTGCGAGCCCGAGGACGCCGACTCGCTGGCCGAGGGGCTGCGGGCCGTGTGCTCCGTCCCGGTGCTGACGGACCTGCAGCGCGCGGTCGACGCCCGACCGAGCACGTACGTCCAGGAGTGGGCCGACTACGTCGCCGCGCTGTCCTCCTGCGCCGGCCTGGCCCGGTGACCGAGCCGACCCGGACCGCGCCGCGGCGACTGCTCGGGCTGGTCGCTCGCTGGGTGTTCCTCGCCGCCGCGGTCACCCTCGCGGGCCTCACCCTCGCGCGCCAGTGGACCGAGGTGCAGAGCGGCATCGCCGCGGTCGGCTGGGGGCGGGCGGCGCTCGCCGTGCTCGCGGGGTGCGCCGCGATCGCCTGCTCGGGGGAGCAGCAGCGGGTGCTGCTCGCCTCCGCCGGGACGAGGATCCCGGCGCGGAGCTGGGTCCGGGTCTTCTACGTCGCCCAGCTCGGCAAGTACCTGCCGGGCAGCGCGTGGGCGTACGTCGCGCAGATGGAGCTCTCCCGGGTGCACGGCGCGCGGCGGGCCTCCTCCGTGCTCACGATGGTGCTCGGGGCGGCCCTGACGGTGCTCAGCGCCTTCGTCGTCAGCCTGCCTGCGGTGGTCGACGGCAGCTTCACGACGGTGCCGCTGTGGCTGCAGTGGTCCGCCGTGATCGGGTCGGGTCTCGCGCTCGGCGCCGTCGTGCTCTGGCCGCGGATCGCGGTAGACGCGGTCGAGGCGCTCGCCTCACGCGTCCGGCGCTGGGCGATGCCGCGCCTCTCCGTGGACGGTCGGCCGGTCCGGCTCGCCGTGCTCTGGTCGTTCGCCGCGTGGGTCGGCTACGGCGTGCAGATGTGGGTCCTGGTCGAGCCGCTCGGCGCCCCGGGCGCCTCCGGTGCCGCGCTCGCGCTCGGCTCGTTCGCGCTCGCGTGGGTGTGCGGCTTCCTCTTCGTCATCGCCCCGGCCGGGATCGGGGTCCGGGAGGCGGTCCTGGTCGCCGTGCTCGGGCCGGTGATCGGCGCGGGCGCGGCCCTCGCCGCCGCGCTGCTCAGCCGCTTCCTCATCATCGCGGCCGAGATCGTGCTGGCGGGCCTGGCCGGCCTCGTGCGGGCCCCCCGCCCGGCCGAGCTGCCCTGAGGCGTCCGCCCCGGGCGAGGCGGCTCAGCGTCCGTGCTCGAGCAGACCCAGCAGGTAGGCCCCGTACCCCGACTTGGCCAGCGCCTCGCCGCGCGCCCGCAGGTCGTCGTCGGAGAGGAACCCGCGCCGCCAGGCGACCTCTTCCGGCGAGCCGATCTTCAGCCCCTGCCGGTGCTCGATGGTCCGGACGTAGTCCGAGGCCTCGAGCAGCGAGTCGAAGGTGCCGGTGTCGAGCCAGGCCGTCCCGCGGGGAAGGACCTCGACCTGCAGCCGGCCCTGCTCGAGGTAGGTCCGGTTGACGTCGGTGATCTCGTACTCGCCGCGGGCCGAGGGCTCGAGGTCGCGCGCGATCGCGACGACGTCGTTGTCGTAGAAGTACAGGCCAGGCACGGCGTAGTTCGACCGCGGTGCGGCCGGCTTCTCCTCCAGGGAGAGCGCGCGGCCCGAGGCGTCGAACTCGACCACGCCGTAGCTCGTGGGGTCGGCCACCCGGTAGGCGAAGACCGCACCGCCGTCGATGTTCTCGAACCGGGCGAGCCGCTCGCCGAGGCCGGGCCCGTAGAAGATGTTGTCGCCGAGCACGAGCGCGGCGGACTCCTGCCCCACGAAGTCGGCACCGAGCACGAACGCCTGGGCCAGGCCGTTGGGCACCTCCTGCACGGTGTAGCTGAGCGAGATCCCGAACTGGGAGCCGTCGCCCAGCAGCCGGTGGAACTGCTCGGCGTCGTGCGGGGTGGTGATGATGAGGACGTCCTTGATCCCCGCGAGGATGAGCGTCGAGAGCGGGTAGTAGATCATCGGCTTGTCGTAGACCGGGACGAGCTGCTTGCTCACACCGAGCGTGATCGGGTGGAGCCGGGTGCCGGACCCGCCGGCCAGGATGATTCCGCGCATGGTCGCCAGTCTGGCCTACTCCGAGCGTCAGGGGCACCGCTTCGGGCTGGTCCGCGTGCCCGCCGACCCCCGGCGAGCGCTGGGCCCGCCGGGTGAAGGGCCAGGAGTCGTCCGCCCGGCCGCTCGCGCGCCGATACGCTGCCAGGACACGTCCATCGCCGAGGAGGACCCGTGCTGCCGCTGACATCGACCTCGCGCCGCTACCCGTGGGGATCGCCGACCGCCATCCCGAGGGCGCTCGGGATGGACCCGGACGGGCGGGCACTCGCCGAGGCGTGGTTCGGCGCCCACCCCTCCTCGCCGGCGATCGTCGAGCCCCCCGAGGGGGCCACCACGCTCGCCGAGTACATCGAGAACGACCCCGAGTCGGTGCTCGGGGCCGACGTCGTCGCACGGTTCGGGCCGCGGCTGCCGTACCTGCTCAAGCTCATCGCCGCCGACTCGCCGCTGGCGCTGCAGGTCCACCCCGGCGCCGAGCGCGCCGCGGCCGGGTTCGCCGCCGAGGAGGCGGCCGGGATCGCGCGGGACGCACCGGACCGGGCCTACCCGGACCCGAACCACAAGCCCGAGCTGCTCTACGCGCTGACCACGATCGAGGCCCTGTGCGGGTTCCGGGCGCCCCGGCGCGCCGCCGAGCTGCTGGACGGCCTCGACGTGCCGCTGGCGGCCACCCTGCGGACGATGCTCGTCGAGCGCCCGGACGCCGGCGGTGTCGTCGCGGCCTTCCGGATGCTGCTCGACCCGGCGACCCGGCCCGGCTCGGACGCGGTCCGGGAGGTGGCCACGGCCTGCGCCCAGCGGCTCTGGGACGGCTCGCCGTCGGCCCGCGCCGACCGCACCGTGGTCATCCTCGGCGAGGAGTACCCGGGCGACCCGGCCGGGGTGGCCTCGCTCCTGCTCAACCCCGTCACGCTGCACCCGGGTGAGGCGATCTACATCCCGGTCGGCACCGTGCACGCCTACCTCTCCGGGATGGCCATCGAGGTCATGGCAGCCTCGGACAACGAGCTGCGTGGAGGGCTGACCACCAAGCCGACCGATGTCGCCGGCCTGCTCGAGTGCATGGACCAGGTCGCCGCGCCGCCGCTGCGGATCGCGCCGGAGCTGTTCTGGGGGGCGAGCAAGGTCTTCTACGCCCCGGTCGACGACTTCGAGCTCTCGGTGACGACCGTCGACGACGGCGGATCGCACCCGTTGCCGGGCCGTGGGCCCCGGGTGGTGCTCTGCCTGGACGGGCTCGTGGCGCTGCACACCGGCACCGGCACGCTGACCCTCGCGCGGGGGCAGAGTGCCTTCGTCACGGCCGCGGACGGCCCGCTCGCGGTGGTCGGTCACGGGACGCTCGTCCAGGCGGACGTGCCCTGAGCTCAGCCGGTCACGCGCTCGGATCCACGGAGCCGGGCGAGCCGGTCCGGGTCGGCGGTCAGGGCCACGGCGGTGGCGGCCGAGCAGAGCACGAGCGAGCCGTCGTCCGCCAGGACGCTCAGGCAGGTCGCCACGAGCGTGTCGACGGGTCCGCGCGCGGCGAGCAGGACGCGGCGGCGTGCCCCGGGCGCGTCGGCGGTGGCGACCGCGGCCGTGCCGACGGCCAGGTCCGCGGGCGCCGCGGCGTCGCGGGCCCAGCCGAGCAGCGCGGCGTGCGCCACCACGGCGCGTGCGGCCGACGAGCCGACGGTGCGCAGGGCCGGGTCGGCCGGCGCCGGACGCTCGACCGGGCCGAGGGCGTCGGGGTAGGTCATCACCGCGGCCGCCGCATCGATGGCACCGGCGGGGAGCGGACCGGCAGCCCGTCGTGCCAGCGCCGCCAGGGTGACCACGACGAGCTCGCGCTCCGCCGGCCAGGCGTCCGGGTCCGTCGTCACGACGACGTCCGGCCGGTCCACCGCTCCGGCGGTGGTCGCCAGGCACGCACCGGCGCGCAGGGTCGCCAGCCACCACACCAGCGCCCGCCAGTGCCCGGGCAGGTCGACGAGCACGGTGCGTCCCGGGCCGACGTCCAGCTCCTCGACGAGGAGGTTGGTCGTCTTGGTGACCCAGTTCTCCAGCACGGCGCCCGAGAGCTCGACCCGCTCGTCGCCGTCGTACCAGGTCACCCGCGGTCGGCCGGGGTCGGCGCGGAGCAGTGCGAGGAGGGCGTCGAGGGTCGCGGGAGGGGCCATCGGACCAGGGTAGGCGGCCGGATTCACCCGTTCGGCCCTCGGAGCGCCCGGCTTCTACCACCCCCGGGCTTGACTCCTGCGGATGACACGCGTGTAATTCCAGTCATGCGGTTCGGGCGAACGCGGGGGGATCGACCCTCGTGCGCGTCGGCAGGACCGGCGACGGTGTGACCCGACCAGGCACGGAGGCGCGCGAGATGTGGAACGTGCTCAGCGACGAGGGACCGTTCCCGAGCGACATCGCCCAGCAGGGTGGGGTGGCTCCCGTCCTGCCCCTCTTCGGCGGTGACGTCGAGGAGACGGCCCTCGGGTGGCAGGAGCGCGCGCTGTGCGCCCAGACGGACCCCGAGGCCTTCTTCCCGGAGAAGGGCGGCTCCACCCGCGAGGCCAAGAAGGTCTGCACCGGGTGCGACGTCAAGGCGGAGTGCCTGGAGTACGCGCTGGAGAACGACGAGCGCTTCGGCATCTGGGGCGGGCTGTCCGAGCGGGAGCGTCGCCGACTGAAGCGGCGCGTGATCTGAGACCCTCGATCGACGCCGGTCCCGGCGTCGGAGGG
Organism: uncultured Actinomycetota bacterium; assembly: GCA_963724505.1. Taxonomy (GTDB): domain Bacteria; phylum Actinomycetota; class Actinomycetes; order Actinomycetales; family Cellulomonadaceae; genus Actinotalea. Next base: position 596,255 of record CAVRUY010000004.1, on the reverse strand, counting down.
GACGCCATGGACGAGCCATCGACGATCGGCGGGCTGGACGCGCCCGGTCGGGTCGGTGGCGCACCGGCGACGGTCGCCGTCTGCGTCGTCCTGGTCACCGACGGGGTGACCCCGTACCTGCGCCAGACCCTCCAGGCGCTGGCCGACCAGACCGTGGTCCCGCACTCGAGCGTCGTCGTCGACGTCTCCCGCGAGCCCGTGCAGGACCTGCCGGACCTGCTGGCCGAGATCTTCCCGGAAGGGCACCGGCCCGCGCTGCGCCACGACGCCGCAGCGCGCACCTTCGGGCAGGCGGTCGTCGGCGCGGTCCTCGACGGTGACCCGACCACCTGGCTCTGGCTGCTGCACGACGACTCGGCGCCCCGCCCGGACGCCCTGGCCCGGCTGCGGACCGCGGTCGAGATCGCGCCGTCGGTGGTCGTGGCCGGCTGCAAGCAGGTGGCGTGGTCGGACCCGGCCCGCCTCCTGGAGGTCGGTGTCTCGACGTCGCGGTTCGGGCGGCGGATGACCGGCCTGGACGAGAACGAGGTCGACCAGGGCCAGCACGACGGTCGTGAGGACGTCCTCGCCGTCGGCCTGGCCGGCGCGCTGGTCCGCCGGGACCTCTGGGACGAGCTCGGTGGCCCCGATCCTGCGCTCGGCCCGTACGGGGACGGCCTGGACCTGTCCCGGCGTGCGCGGTTGGCCGGCCACCGCGTCGTCGTGGTCCCCGACGCCGTCGTGCTGCACGCCCAGGCCTCCCTCGGTCTCGACGGCCATCGTCGCGAGGGCTGGGATGCCGGGCGCTCGACGCTGGCGCGCCGCGAGGCGTACCTGCGCAGCCAGCTGGTCGGCGCGCCGCTCGCCCTCGTCCCGGTCGTCGTCCTCCTCTCGCTGCTCAGCGGGGTGGGCCGCGCCGTGGTCCGGCTCGTGCTCAAGGAGCCGCGGCTGGTGCCCGCCGAGCTGCTCGCCCCGCTCGCCGTCCTGGGCCGTCCCGACCGGCTGGTCGCCGCGCGGGCCACCGCCCGACGGACCCGCGTCGTGCGCCGCGGCACGCTCCGGCCGCTCGAGGTCACCTGGCGCTCGGTGGTCCGCGAGCAGCGCGACCGCCGGCTGGCCGCAGCGGCGAGCCGGCGCAGCCAGGCGGCCCCCAGCGAGCTGGAGCTGCGCGAGCTGGCCGCGCTGCGCGACCGGCGTCGCGCCGGGCTCGTCCTCGTGCTGCTCGGCGCCCTCGTGCTCACCGCGGTGACCGTCGGGCTGACGGCCTGGCGGACGCTCGCCGGCCGGCGCCTGTCCGGGGGTGCGCTGAGCACCGCGGTCTCCTCGGTCGGCGAGCTCTGGGCGGCCCTGGGGTCGTGGTGGGTCCCCGGCGGTCTTGGCCACCCGGCCCCGGGCGACCCGTTCCTCGCCGTGCTGCTCCCGGTCACCGCGCTGCTCGGGGACTCCGGGCGGGCCGGCGCCGTGCTCGTGGCCGGCGGGATCGTGCTCGCGGCGGCGGGTGGCTGGTTCGCGGCCGGCGCGGTCACCCGGTCGATCGCGGTCCGGACCTGGGCCGCGGTGGCCTGGACCGCCTCACCCGCCCTGCTGCTCGCGGTCAGCGAGGCGCGGGTCGGCGCCGTCGTGGCGCACGCCGGGCTGCCCTGGGTCGCGCTGGGTGCGGCCCGGGCGATCGGCGTGGCGCGGGTCGACGCGGTCGAGTCCGGGCTGGTCGGCGCACGGCGCGAGGGCGAGGAGGAGACCGAGGTCGTCCGCCCGGCGCCCGCCCGCACCGCCGAGCCGTCCGTCGCCGCCGCCGCGGGCGCCGCGCTGGCCTTCGCGGCCGTGACGGCCGGCGCACCGGTGCTGCTGCCCGCGGGTCTCCTGGTCCTCGCGCTGGTCGCGGCCTGGCGGCGCGCCCGGGTGCTCTGGATCGGCGTGCCGGCGCTCGTGCTCCACGGACCCACCCTCGTCGCCGCCGCGGGGGGCGACTGGCGTGGCCTGCTCGCCGACCCCGGGACGGCACTCGCCGCCCTGGCGCCGCCGGCCTGGGAGCAGGCCCTCGGCTGGCCGTCCGCCGGCTCGGCGGCCGCCTGGTTCACCGCGCTGGCGGGATCGGGCGCAGCCGAGACCTGGCCCGCCCTGGCCTACCTCGCCACCGGCGTCGTGGCGCTCGTCGCCCTGCTCGCCCTGACCCGCCGGCCGCCGGCCGTCCGCGCGGTGCGCCTCGGCTGGGTGATCGCCGGCATCGGCCTCGTGGCGGCGGCGCTCGTCGCGCGCGTCCCCGTCGCCGTCGCGACCGAGCCGGGGCCGGCCGACGGGGCCGGCGTCGAGGTGCTCTCGGCGGCCTGGTCCGGGCCCGGGGTCAGCCTCGCCCTGCTCGGCCTGCTGCTCGCTGCCGTCCTCGGCGCGGCCGGGGCCCGCCCCGCCCTGGCCCGCACCGCCTTCGGCTGGCGCCAGGTCACCGCCGGGGTCGTCGTCCTGGCGGTCTGGGCCGGGCCGGCCGCCGTCCTCGCCGGCTGGGTCGCCGCGGTGCGGACCGAGGGGACCGTCCTCGTGCTGAGCGACCGGGAGACGGTCCCCGCGGCCGGGGTCCAGCTGCAGACCTCGCCGGACCAGTCCCGGGTCCTCCTGCTGATCCCGGCCGCGGACGGCTCCGTCGGTGCCGAGCTGCTGCGCGCCGACGGCGTGCCGCCCGAGGACCTCGCCCGCCTGGTGACGGCGCACGAGGTGGTCGGGGACGTCCTCGACGGACGGGTCGCCGAGCCGGACGCCGCCACCACCGAGCTCGCGGCCGCCGCCGCGTCCCTGGCCGTCGGGGTCGGCGACGGCGCCGACGCGGCCGCCGCGCTCGGAATCGGTGGCGTGCTGGTCGCCGAGGCCGACCCGGACGCCGCGGTCGACACCGACGTCGCGGTGCGTGACCTCGTCGCGGTCCTCGACGCGACCCCCGGCCTGGAGCGGGTCACCCAGACCGTCGCGGGCACCTTCTGGCGGGTCGGGGACGGCCGGACGGTCTCCTGGGCGCGCCTGACCGAGCCGGGCGAGGGCGCGGACGTCCTGGCGGCCCTGCCGTCGGCCGACCGGACGGTCGAGACCGAGATCACCCCGTCCGACGCCGCTCGGCAGGTCGTCCTCGCCGAGCGTGCGGACCCGGGCTGGCGGGCCTGGCTCGACGGCCGACCGCTGCGCTCCGTGGCGACGAGCTGGCGCCAGGCCTTCGACCTCCCCGCCGAGGGAGGGACCCTCGTGGTCGCCTACCGGCCGCCCGGCCGGGACGGGTGGATCCTCGCTCAGCTCGCCGTCCTGGTCACCACGCTCCTGCTCGCCGTCCCGGTCCGTCGGAGGAGGTTCTGATGGCCGCCCCGTGGCGCTCGGTCGCAGTGCGCGGCGCGGCCACCCTCGCTGCTCTCGCGCTGCCGGCGGCGGTACTCCTCGGAGCCGGCGGCCTCGTGCCGTGGGAACCCGCCGGGCAGCCCCTGCTCGCGGTCCCGGTCGCGGCGCCGCCGACGGATCTCGTGTGCCCGAGCCCGGTGCGCCTGGCGACGGGCGACGAGACGTCCGTGGGGGTCGCCGTCGACCCGCAGTTCGACCCCACCCCGGTCGAGTCGGTCGCGAGCCTCACGGCTCTCAGCGCCGGCTCCGGCACGGCGCCCGCAGCCGCCGAGGTGCGCGAGCTCGGCTCGACGGACCCGCTCGTCGACCTGCCGGGCAGCGGGCTCGTCTCGGTCGCCACCCTGACGCCCCCGGCCACGGCTGCCGTGCTGCACGCCGACGGCGGGCAGAACCACCCGGTCTCGCTCGCGGGCTCCGTCGTCACCCGCACCGACGCCGGGGACCTACGGGGGCTCGTGGCCGGCGCGTGCCGTCCGGCCTCCGGCGAGACCTGGCTCGTCGGTGGCAGCACCTCCGTGCAGTCGAGCGCGCGCCTCGTCGTGCAGAACCCCGGGCTCACGCCGGCGACCGTCGCCCTGGCCGCCTGGGGCCCGACCGGTCCGGTCGACCTCGCCGCCGCACCCGAGCTGCTCGTGCCCGCGGGGACGGAGCGATCGATCCTGCTCGAGGGCCTCGCGGTCGACCAGCCGCGGATCGTCGTCCGGGTGACCTCGAGCGGCGGGACGGTCACCGCCTACCTGCAGGACAGCGCGCTGAACGGCCTGGTGCCCGCCGGGGTGAGCGACGTCGTCGCCGGCCAGCCGCCGGCGACCCGGCAGGTCGTCCCCGGGGTGGCGGTCGACGGCGGGGACGCCGACCTCGCGGTCCTCCGGCTGCTCGCGCCCGGCCAGCAGGACGCGACCGTGAGCGTCTCCGTCCTCGGGCCGGACGGGTCGGCGCCGCTGCCCGGTGCCGAGTCGCTCGACCTCGCCGCCGGCGACGTGCTGGACGTCCCGCTCAGCGGCCTGGCCGCCGGTTCCTACAGCCTCGTCGTCGACGCCGACGTCCCGGTCGTCGCCGGCGCGATGATCACCCGGGGGCTCACGGTCGGCACGGCGGGGGCGCAGACCGCCGACCCCGTGGACCGTGCCTGGGCCGCGAGCGTGCCGACCGCCGCGGGCGACGCGCTGGCCCTGCCCGAGGGCGTCGACTGGTCGGTGACCCTCGCCGTGCCCGAGAGCGCGGACCCGGCCACCACGGTCCGGCTCGAGGTGCTCGGACGCGACGGCGCGGTGCTCGGCGACGCGAGCCGGCTGCTCCGGCCGGGCCGCAGCCTGACCGTGGCGGGCAGCGAGCTCGTCAGCGAGGGCGCCCTCGCGGGTGGCCTGGTCGTCCGCGCCGACGGCGACCTCGCGTGGTCCGTCGTGCTCGAGGTGCCGGGCGAGGACGGAGCCCTCGTCGCCGTGCTCTCCCCGGTCGCGCTGCCGACCGCCCGGGCCTCGCTGGACGTCCGGGTGGAGTGAGCCCCGGCGTCCCGCCGCTCAGCGCGCCGCGTGCCCGCGGCGCAGCTCGACGGTGCGCCGCACCGCCAGGCCGACCCGGATCGCGACCCGCACCGGCCACTGGTACCAGCGGTGGTACCGGCGGGACAGGTAGCGCTCGGCCGAGGCGTGGTGCGCGCGGATCATGGCTGCCGGCCGGGCCCGCCACGAGGTGCCCTGGGCGTGCGTCACCTGGGCCCCGGGGACGTAGAGGTTGGACCAGCCGGCCAGGCCGAGGCGTTCGCCCAGGTCGACGTCCTCGAAGAACATGAAGTACCCGTGGTCGAAGCCGTCGACCTGCTCGAAGGCTTCACGCCGCAGCAGCAGGCACGCCCCGGAGAGCCAGCCCGCGGTCCGTTCCGTGTCGCCGGGGGTCTCCTGCCGCCGGTGGTAGGCCAGCGTCCACGGGTTCGACGGCCAGATGCGGCCGAGCAGGGCGTGGCCGACGCCCTGGCGCAGCGAGGGAAGCTCGCGGGCCGAGGGGTAGCGCGTGCCGTCCGGGTCGAGGACCGCCGGTCCCACGGCGCCCGCGCCGGGGTGCCGCTCGGCGGCCTCGATGAGCCGGTCCAGCGACCCCGGGTGCCACACGACGTCGGGGTTCGCCACGACGAGCCAGGGCTGGGTGGCCCCCTGCGCGCCGAGGTTGGCCGCCCGGCCGTAGCCGAGGTTCTCGCCGGTCGTCAGCACCGTCCCGCCGACCGGGGCGGCGGCCGCGCGCGCGTCGCTGTCGTCCGCGCCGTTCTCCACGAGCACGAGCTCGACCTCGGCGGTGGTCGCCGCGGCGAGGCTGCCGATGAACTCGGTCAGCTCGGGGCCGGGGTGGTAGGTGACGCAGACGACGCGCACGCGGGTGCTCTCGGGGGTGCTCATCGGTGCTCAGCGTAGTGGGCGCCCGGCGGGGGCCCCAGGGGCCTCACCCGCGGTAGCCGGGGTCGACGTCCTCCGGGGCGCGGGCCAGGAGGTGCGCCACCTGCTCGACGAGGACGTCACGGACGAGGTCGGCGAGATCCGCGGGGTCCGCCGCGCGGGTCACGACCGGGCGGCGGTAGACGACGATGCGGGCCGGCAGGCCGGCGTCCGCGGGGAAGTAGCGGCCGAGCGGGACGCCGCCGCCCTCCCACGGTGCCGGGGCGGACGGGGGCACCTCCTCGACCGCGAACTCCGTCCCGGAGAGCTGGCGCGCCCAGCGGACCTCGAGCCGTTCGACCGCGTCGAGCACGAGATCGTCGAAGTGCTCGGCCCGGGTGCGGTGCCCCGGCAGGGCGGCGGGCAGGAGCGGGCCGCGCGGACCCCGCCCGCGGCGGTCGCGTCGGCGGGGACGTACCGCGGGTGCCACGGTCCGGCGGAGGCTCACGCGACCACTCTACGGGCGCGACGCGGCTCCGGCCGCGCCGGGCGAGGGTGTCGCGTCGCGCCCGTAGCCGACCGGGGTGCTGCGGCGTGGTTCCGCCGGTCGTGTCGGGGCGGACGGGTAGGCTCGCCGCGTGAGGTCAGGTCGTCAGTGCACCCGGAGCGCCTGTGGGCGTCCCGCTGTCGCGACCCTCACCTACGTCTACGCCGACTCCACCGCCGTCCTCGGGCCGCTCGCCCAGCTCGCCGAGCCGCACTCCTACGACCTGTGCGCCGAGCACGCCGGGCGGCTGACAGCCCCGCGGGGCTGGGAGGTCGTGCGGGTCTCGCCGGAGTTCGTCCCGACCGGCCCCACCCCCGACGACCTGCTCGCCCTCGCCGACGCCGTGCGCGAGGCGGGCCGGCCGGTCCCGCGTGCCCTCACGGAGGTCGTCGAGACCGGTGAGGTCTCCCGACGTGGCCACCTGCGGGTCCTGCGGGGCGAGGCCTGATGAGTGAGATCGCCCACCCGCCCGGTGCCGTCCCCGAGCGCTGCGCCCACTGCTGCAGCGCCGCGCTCACCCGCGTCCCGATGGTGCTCACCGACGGCACCGACGTCCTCTTCGTCTCCTGCCACGCCTGCGAGCAGCGCCAGTGGCTCACCGAGGGCGTCGACGGCTGGTCAGCCCTGCCGATCGAGTCGGTGCTCGAGCGCACCCAGAAGCCGCCGCGCTGAACGCTCGTCACGGCAGCCGAGGGTATTCACTAGGCTGCGTCCGTGACTGCCACCTCTGACGCCCTTCCCGATCTCTCCGGCCTGGTCAAGGCCTACGACGTTCGCGGCATCGTGCCGGACCAGCTCGACGACCGCGTCGCGACGGCCCTGGGGGCCGCGTTCGCCGAGGTCGTGGTCCTCCCGGGCGCCCCGGACGGACCGCTGTCCGCCCGTCCCCGGGTCGCCATCGGCAACGACATGCGGGAGTCCGGGCCGGCCCTGGTGGCCGCCTTCGCCGAGGGCGTCACGCAGCGGGGCGTCGACGTCGTGACGATCGGCCTCTGCTCGACCGACGGGCTCTACCACGCGTCCGGCTCGATGGACGTCGCCGGTGCGATGTTCACCGCGAGCCACAACCCGGCGCGGTACAACGGGATCAAGCTGTGCCGCTCGGGCGCACGACCGGTGGGCGAGGACACCGGGCTCGCCGAGGTGCGCGAGCTCGCCGCCCGCTACCTCCGCGACGGTGTCCCCGCGGTCGTCGCCGAGAGTCGCGGCGGGGTGACGTCCCGCGAGATGGTCACCGAGTACGCGACGTTCCTGCGCGGGCTGGTCGACCTCGGCACGATCCGGCCGCTGAAGGTCGTCATCGACGCCGGCAACGGCATGGCCGGGCTCACGGCGCCGGCGGTGCTCGAGGCGGCGGCAGGCCTCCCCGAGCTGCCGCTGGAGGTCGTCCCGCTCTACTTCGAGCTCGACGGCAGCTTCCCGAACCACGAGGCCAACCCGCTCGAGCCGGAGAACCTCCTCGACCTCCAGGCGGCCGTCGTCGAGCACGGCGCCGACCTCGGGCTCGCGTTCGACGGCGACGCGGACCGGTGCTTCGTCGTCGACGAGCTCGGCGGGGCCGTGAGCCCCTCGGCGATCACCGCGCTCGTCGGCCTGCGCGAGGTCGCGCGGGAGAAGGCCGAGGGCCGCACGCCGACCGTCATCCACAACCTCATCACCTCCCGTGCGGTGCCGGACCTGCTGTCCGCCGCCGGCGCGACGACGGTGCGCACCCGGGTCGGGCACTCGTTCATCAAGTCGGAGATGGCCGAGCACCACGCCGTCTTCGGCGGTGAGCACAGCGCGCACTACTACTTCCGCGAGTTCTTCTTCGCCGACTCGGGCATGCTCGCGGCGCTGCACGTCCTGGCCGCGCTCGGCACGGCGACGGACCTGGCGGGCGAGCCCGTCCCGATGTCCGCGCTCGCCGAGGTGTACCAGCCCTACGCCGCGAGCGGTGAGATCAACTCCACCGTCGCCGACGTCCCGGCCGCGCGTGCCCGCGTCGTGCAGGCCTACGTCACGGAGCAGGTCGCCGGCCCCGTCGTCGTCGACGAGCTCGACGGGCTGACGGTCTCGCACTGGGACTCCCAGCCCCGCTGGTGGTTCAACCTGCGGGCCTCCAACACCGAGCCGCTGCTCCGGCTCAACGTCGAGGCCGCCGACGAGGACGTCATGGTCGCGGTGCGCGACGACGTCCTGGCCCTGGTGCGGTCGGCCGAGGCGTGAGCAGCCTCGACGACTGGGCGCGCGCCCTGCTGCGCTGCCCCGCCTGCGGGGCAGAGCTCGACGTCGACGGCGCCGCCGCGCTGGTCTGCCGGGCACCGGAGCGGCACACGTTCCCGGTCCGGGACGGCATCCCGGTGCTGCTGGTGGACGAGATGCTGACCGGACCGGCCGAGGGCTAGGGCGATGTCGACCGCCGGAAGCAGCAAGGCGATCGTCGCCGCCCTGACGGCCAACCTCGGGATCGCGGTGACGAAGTTCATCGCCTTCCTGCTCACCGGCTCCAGCGCGATGCTCGCCGAGTCGGTGCACTCGCTCGCCGACTCGGGCAACCAGCTGCTGCTCATCCTCGGCGGCCGGCGGGCGCGCCGTGCCCCGGACGAGGAGCACCCGTTCGGCTACGGGCGGGTGCGCTACTTCTACGCGTTCGTCGTGGCGATCGTGCTCTTCAGCCTCGGTGGCCTGTTCGCGCTGTACGAGGCCTGGCACAAGTTCGCCGACCCGCACCCGATCGACTCCTGGCAGTGGGTGCCGATCCTCGTCCTGGTCGCCGCCGTCGTCATGGAGGGCTTCAGCCTGCGCACCGCCGTGCACGAGAGCAACAAGGTCCGCGGCACCCAGACCTGGCCCGGGTTCATCCGGACCTCGCGCTCACCCGAGCTGCCGGTCGTCCTGCTCGAGGACATCGGCGCGCTGCTCGGCCTGGTGCTCGCGCTGTTCGGCGTCGGGATGACGCTGGTCACCGGGGACGGGCGCTGGGACGCGATCGGCTCGGCCTCGATCGGCGTGCTGCTGGTGGTCATCGCCGCCGTCCTGGCGGCCGAGACCAAGTCCATGCTGCTCGGCGAGTCCGCCACCGCCCAGGACGTCGCGGCGGTGCGCCGCGCCCTGGTCGGCGACGGCGTCGAGTCGGTCATCCACCTGCGGACGATGCACCTGGGCCCGGACGAGCTGCTCGTCGCGGCCAAGCTGGCCGTCCCGGCCGCGGCCTCCGCGCAGGACGTCGCGGCCGCGATCGACGGGGCCGAGTCGCGGGTCAGGGCGGCCGTCGCGATCACTTGCGTGATCTACCTCGAGCCCGACCTGCGGCACGCGAGCGTCTGAGACCCGGCCGCGGGCTCAGGACGAGCCGCGGGCTCAGTACGGGTCGGGCACCGCGTGCGGGAGTCGCTCGACCAGCGCGGTCTCCGCCGCCGCGCGCTGCATCATCTGCACGGCGTGCGCGTACTCCCGGTTGCGCCGCTCGGCGAGGACCGCGGCGAGGAAGCGCTCGGGGTGGGTCCCCGGCGGCGGTCCCGGTGCGACGTACGCCTCCACCTGTGCAGCCAGCTCCATCCCCAGCCGCACCCGGGAGCCGAGGTGGAGCCGGTCGGCCCGGCCGAGCAGCTGGCGGGCGGAGAGGGCCAGCCCGTCCGGCAGGCGGCGCATGTCGGCGTGCGCCGCCCAGCCCGCGAGCTCCGGTGGCATGACGACCGCGGGCAGCGGCTTCTGCCCGCTGCGGACCCGGACCGCGTAGGTGCCGGCCAGCAGGTCCCCGAGCCGCTTGCCCTTCGGGTGCACCAGCGAGGTGAGGATCGCGAGCAGGCCGGCCGTGAACCAGAGCTCGAGCACGCCGACCAGGGCGCGCACGACGGCGTGCCGGAACCGGATCGGGCCGCCGTCGTCGCGGACGATGCGGAGCCCGAGCGCCATCTTGCCGAGCGAGCGGCCGCGGGTGAGCGTCTCGACGAGCGTGGGGACCAGCACGGTGACCGTGACGACCCCGACGAGGCCGAGGGCCGACAGGGCGGCCTCGTCGACCCGCGGGGCGATCAGGCCGACCGTGAGCACGGCGAGCAGGGTCGCGGCGGTGCCGACGACCAGGACGTCGATGAGGGCGCCGAGGATCCGGGTGGCGAAGGACGCGGGACGGGCGTCGAGCAGGACGCCCTCGCCGATGAGGATCTCGTCCGACATCGTGTCCCTTCCCGCGTGCCCGGGCGCGCGCGCGTTGCTGTGGCAGGCTACCGGTCGTGGACCTCGACGCGTTCTCCGCCGTGCACGGCACCGCGTGGGCGCGGCTCGACGCGCTCGCACGTCGCCGGCGGCTCAGCGGCACCGAGAGCGACGAGCTGGTCCGGCTCTACCAGGAGGTCGCCACGCACCTCTCGCAGGTCCGCTCGGCCGCTCCGGACCCCACCCTCGTCGCCCGGCTCTCCGACCTCCTCGCCCGGGCCAGGTCGGCCATCACCGGGGCGCACGACCCGGCCTGGCGCGACATCCGGCGCTTCCTCGTCCTCAGCCTGCCAGCCGCCCTCTACCGGCTCCGCTGGTGGACGGCGGGCGTCACCCTCGGCTCGGTGCTGCTCGCCGTCGTGACCGGGGTCTACGTCGTGCGGCACCCCGAGGCCCAGGCCGCGCTCGGCACGCCCGCCGAGCTGCGGACCTATGCCGAGGACCAGTTCACCCAGTACTACACGAGCTACCCGGGCACGAGCTTCTTCGCCCTGGTGTGGACCAACAACGCCTGGATCGCCGCCCAGTGCGTCGCGTTCGGGATCACCGGGGCGTGGCCGGTGTGGGTGCTGGTGCAGAACTCCGTCAACGTGGGCATGGCCGGTGCGGTCATGCACCTGCACGGGGGGCTCGGGATCTTCTTCCAGATGATCCTGCCGCACGGCCTGCTCGAGCTGACCGCCGTCTTCGTCGCGGCCGCGGCCGGGCTGAAGATCTTCTGGACCCTGGTCGACCCCGGGGGACGGCCGCGCTCGCGCGCGCTCGCGGAGGAGGGCCTCGCCCTGTTCACGGTCGCGATCGGTCTCGTCGGGGTGCTGGCCGTCTCGGGGCTGCTGGAGGGCTTCCTCACGCCGTCGGGGTTGCCGTGGGGGGTGAAGGTCGCCGTCGGGTCCCTCGTGCTCGTGGCCTTCTGGGTCTATGTCATCGCGGTCGGGCGGCGGGCTGTGCGGTCGGGCGTGACCGGCGGGCTCGAGGCCGACGAGGCGACCGCCGTGGTACCGCTCGCGGCCTGAGCGCGCGCGCCGGCCTCAGAGCCGGCCGGCCGCCTTGAGGGCCAGGTAGGTGTCCGCGAGCCGCGGGGCGAGGTCGTCCGGCGGCGCATCGACGACCTCGACGCCGCGCTGCCGCAGCCGCACCGTCACCGCCGCGCGCTCGAGCTCGGTGCGCTCGGCCGCGGCCGCGTCGTACACCTCGGCCGCGGTCGACCGCTCGCCCTGGAGCCGCCGCACCGCCGGGTCCTGGACGGAGGCGACCACCAGGGTGTGGTCGTGCGCGAGCGGGCCGACGACCGGCAGCAGGCCCTGGCCGATGACGGCGGGCTCCAGGGCGGTGAGCAGCACGACCAGGGCGCGCTGGGAGAGCCGCTGCTGGACGGCGGCGACCACGCCCGGCCAGTCGGTCTCGACGAGCGCGGGCTCCAGCGGGGCCAGGGCGTCGGCGAGCGCCGGCAGCAGGCGCGGCCCGCTCGTCCCGGCGACCTGCGCACGGACCCGCCGGTCGAAGGCGATGAGGTCGACCCGGTCGCCCGCGCGGGAGGCGAGCGCCGCCAGCAGCAGGGCGGCCTCGATCGAGGCGTCGAGGCGCGGCATGTCGCCGATCCGGGCCGCCGAGGTCCGCGCGGTGTCGAGCACGAGGAGCACCCGGCGGTCGCGCTCGGGGCGCCAGGTCCGGACCACCACCTCCGAGCGCCGGGCGGTGGCCCGCCAGTCGATCGACCGCACGTCGTCGCCGATGACGTACTCGCGCAGCGAGTCGAACTCGGTCCCGGCTCCGCGCACCTGGACGGCGGTCCGGCCGTCCAGCTCGCGCAGCCGGGCGAGCCGCGAGGGCAGGTGGCGCCGGGAGGCGAACTCCGGCAGCACCCGCAGCCGGCCGGGGACGGGGGCGGAGGCCTGCCGCGCCGCGAGGCCGAGCGGGCCGAAGGACCGCACGGTCACCCGGTCCGCCAGCCGGTCCCCCCGGCGGGTCGGCACCAGGGTGGTCGTCACCCGTCGGGACTCGCCCGCCGGCAGGTCGAGGCGGTGCCGGTTCACCCCGGTGCCCGCCGAGGGCTGCCAGGCGTCCCGCACGACGCCGCGCAGCCGCCGGGTCGATCCGTTGCTCACCAGGAGGGTCGAGGTGGCGGCGGTCGACAGCCGCACCGACCGCGGCACGGTGCGGGTGACCGAGACCAGCCGCGGCGAGGCGGCGAGGGCCAGGTCGAGGGCGCAGACCGCGACCACCAGGGCCGACCAGAGCACGACCGTCGCCGGCGTCGGCACGAGCAGCACCGGCACGAGCCCGACGGCGACGAGCGCGACGGCCCGCCACGAGATCGCCATGATCAGCGCGGGACCGGGACGGCCGCCAGGACGGTGTCGAGCACGCTCTCGGCCGTCACGCCCTCGAGCTCGGCCTCGGCACGCAGCTGCACCCGGTGCCGCAGGGTGGGGTGCGCCAGTGCCTTGACGTCGTCCGGGGTGACGTAGCCGCGCCCGGAGAGCCAGGCCCACGCCCGGGCGGTCGCCAGCAGCGCGGTCGCGCCGCGGGGGGAGACGCCCAACGACAGGGACGGCGAGCTGCGCGTCGCGCGGCACAGGTCCACCACGTAGCCGAGGACCTCCGGCGCGATCTGCACCTGGGCGACCTCGGTGCGGGCGGCGGCCAGGACCGCGGCGTCCGCGACCTGGTGCACCCCGGCGGCCGCCAGGTCACGCGGGTCGAAGCCGGCCGCGTGCCGCTGCAGGATCTCGATCTCGTGGTCACGCTGGGGCAGCGGGAGGGTGAGCTTGAGCAGGAAGCGGTCGAGCTGCGCCTCGGGCAGCGGGTAGGTGCCCTCGTACTCCACCGGGTTCTGGGTCGCGATGACCAGGAAGGGGTCCGGCAGCGGCCGCGGCTGTCCGTCGACGGAGACCTGGCGCTCCTCCATGGCCTCCAGGAGCGAGGCCTGGGTCTTCGGCGGCGTCCGGTTGATCTCGTCGGCGAGCAGGAGGTTGGTGAAGACGGGGCCCTCACGGAACGAGAACTGGGCGGTGCGCGCGTCGTAGACGAGCGAGCCGGTCACGTCCCCGGGCATGAGGTCCGGGGTGAACTGCACCCGGGTGGTGCTCAGGTCGAGCGCGGCGCTGAGGGTGCGCACCAGGAGGGTCTTGGCCACGCCCGGCACGCCCTCGAGCAGCACGTGACCGCGGCACAGCAGGGCGATGAGCAGCCCGGTGACCGCGCCGTCCTGCCCGACGACGGCCTTGCCGACCTCGGTGCGCAGGCCGGCCAGGCGCGAGCGGAGCTCGGGCGAGGGGGCGAACGCAGCGGGCGACCCGGGTGCCGGGGCGGGCGGCCCCGCGGGCGACGGGACGGGAGCCGGGGGCCCGTCGAGCGATGCGGGCGCCGGTGCGGGCGTCCCGCCGGGCGGTGCGGCGTGCTGCCCGACGGGACGCGGTGCCGGGTGCTCCGGGTGCTCCGGGGCGGACGGCCAGGTGGGGTCGCTCACGTGGGGTGTACCTCGCTCTCGAGCCGGGTGAGCGCCGCGGCGAGGGCCACGAGCTCGGTGTCGTCGGTCGGGGGTGGTCCGTACAGTAGGGCGCCGACCTCGGTGGTGGTCCGGCCGGTCGCCCGCGCGAGGGCGTCGATCACCTCGGGGGCGCCGGCCGACCGCGGCAGGCCGAGGCGGACTGCGGACCGCATCGCCGTGCCCGCCCGCAGCGCGGCCGCGGCGTGCCCTCGCGCGCGGGAGGCCCGGTACAGCCGTCCGCGGCCCAGGGTGGTCTCGACCGAGCTGACGGCGACCGGGAGCGGCTCGCCGACCACCCGGCCGAGGGCGCGTCCGCGCCACAGCGCCGCGACCAGCACGAGGACCGCGAGGAGGCCGGCGACCGGTCCGCTCGACGGCGGCAGCAGGTCGCCGATCCCGGGCTCGTCCGCCTGCTCGACGGTCGGCCGGAACCACAGCAGGGTGCCGTGCCGGCCCAGGGCGCGCAGCACGAGGGCAGCGTTGCCCTCCTCGTCGATCCGCTGGTTCGACAGGATCGCCGCGTCGTCGAGGGCGGCGACGCGGCGCCCGCCGACCTCGACCCACGCGTAGGCGCCTCCGTCGCCGCCCGCGGCGGGGAAGCACACCGTGGCCCGGTCGTCGAGCGCGACGAGTCCGTAGCCGCTGCTGGTGACCCGGTCGGCCGCGACCGCGTCCGGGTCGTCGCAGCCGGCCTCGAGCGTGCGGCCCGGGACGGCGAATCCTGTCTCGACGGCGTCGTCGGTCAGCGCCCGCAGGTCGGCGTACTCGGGGCCGGCCAGGACGAGATCGGCCCCGGTGCCGGCCAGGGCTGTCACCTGGTCGTCACCGAGCGCATAGGTGCCGACCACGAGCAGGGTGGTCCCGCGCCCGGCCCGGGCGACCGCCTCGGCGGTGGTGCGGACGCGCTCGACGGTCACGCCCTGCCGGTCGAGCACCTGGGCCACGGCACGGGCGCCGCCGGGCTCGGGGTTGTCCGGGGCGAGCGGGTCGCTCCCGGTGAGCGGCCGCAGCAGTCCTGCCGAGACGCCGACGACCAGCACGATCCCGATGACCAGGAGGGGGCCCCGGGTCCGCCGCCAGCGCCGGCGGGCCTGCTCGGCCGCGCTTCCGCCGAGCACGACGGCGACCGTGGGGACGCTGCTCACGCGCCCACCCGCTGCTCGGGATCCTCGACGGCCGTGGGCGCCGCGGGTCGGGTCGCGGCCACGAGCGAGGCGACCTCCCGGAGCCGGGCGTCGTCCTGCGGGCCGGGGGCGACGTCGCCGTAGCAGACGTCGTCGAAGAGCCGGGCGGCGGCGAGCAGGTCGACCGCGCAGCCCGGCAGCCGGGAGCCCGCCTCGCGTGCGCCCTCATCGGCCGTCCGGCCGGGGCGCGGGTCGAGGATCGCCCGCTCCTCCAGGTCGCGCAGCAGGGCACGGAACCGGTCGAGCACGGCGGGCGCCCACCGACCCGCGGCCGCGTGCGCCTCGGCGCTCGCGAGCAGCTCGGCGGCGGACCGGCTGTCGTCGCCGAGGACGTCGACGGAGCCGCGGCGGGCCGCGCGATCCCGGAGCACCGGCCCGGCCACGGCGAGGCTCACCGCGGCGACCACGACGAGCGCGCTGACGACGATCAGCGCTGCCGCACTCGAGTCGACCCCGCCGGCGGCCTCGAGGAAGCGCTGGAACTGCTCGCGCAGCCAGGTGTAGACGATCTCGAGCAGGCTCGGGCGCTGGTGGTACACGGCCCCGGCGAGCTCGTCCTGCAGCCAGCGCCGCGCCGTCTCGCCGTCCGGCTCGACCGGGACGTCGAGCACCGCCGCCAGCACCCCCTGCCCCCTCACGCCGTGGTCACCGGCTGGCGGCCTCGGCCGCGCGCGCGAGCTCGATGTCCAGCCCCTCGCGGCGCATCCGCACGTCGATGTAGAGCAGCGCGATCACCGAGGCCGTGAAGACGACGGTGAGCGTGCTGCCGACCGCCGTGCCGATCGAGATGATCGCGATCCCGGTGGCGGTCGTGAGGTAGGCGTCGCCCTCGAGCCACAGGGCGATGAGGCTCGCCGGGAACGTCGCGGCCTGCGCGACCACGCTGACGATGATCGAGGTGAGCAGGTAGATCCCGAACAGCCGCCAGAAGCTGCCCCGGGTCAGCCGCCAGCCCCGGACGATCGCCTCGCGGATCGTGGTGCCCTCCAGGACGATCGTCGCCGGCATGAGGAGCGTGCGGGTCTGGAACCAGATCGAGGCCGCGATCATCCCGAGCAGGGCGACGAGCCCGAGCCCGACGGCGGTGCCGGCCTGGTCGTTGACGGCGAGCAGGACGACCGGTGTCGCCGCGAGGGCCCAGGCGAGCAGGACGATGAGGCCCTGGAGCGGGGAGAACACGATGGCGAGGAAGAGCACCCGCTTCCAGTTCTGCGTCCAGAGCTCGCCGACGGTGATCCGCTCGCCGATCACCGACCGGCTCACCGAGACGATCAGCGTCCCCGTGAGCACGGTCGTCGCCAGGGCGAGCAGGGGGAAGGAGATGACCTGCGCGAGGCTGCCGCTGATCGTGTCGCCGAAGCCGGCCTGGCCGGTCGGGTCGACCTCGGAGGCGACGTCGCCCAGGCTGCTGGCCAGGGTGCCGACCAGGCCCCACTGCACGATCGCACCGAGCAGGACCGCCGCGCCGACGACGATCGCCGCGAAGCCGAACATGACGGTGGGGTTGGCCCGGACCGCCCGGAAGGCTCCGTCGAAGACCTCGCCGAGGTTGAGCGGTCGCAACGGGATGATGCCGCGCTGCACCGGCGGGGGAGCCCAGCCCCGCGGCTGGCCGGGTTGGCCGTACTGGGGTTGGCCGTAGCCGGGTTGGCCGTACTGGGGTTGGCCGTAGCCGGGTTGGCCGTACTGGGGTTGGCCGTACTGGGGTTGGCCGTAGCCGGGTTGGCCGTACTGGGGTTGGCCGTAGCCGGGTTGGCCGTACTGGGGTTGGCCGTACTGCGGCTGGCCGTAGCCGGGCTGGGCCGCCGCGGGCGGAGCGCCCGTCGGCTGCTCGTCGCCGGGAGCGCGGTAGCCCGGCCGCCCCGAGGCGTCGGCAGGGCCCCACCCCGGTGCGGGCGGCTGCGCGTCCGGGCCCTGGTCCGGTTCGGTCACGTCACTCCCAGCGTTCGTTCGGTCCGGACCGGTCGTCCGGCCGCGTCGGGCGCGGCGGCTCCCACGCCCGCCCATCGTGCCACGCGGACCCCGTCGGGACGGCGCAGACGGGTGGCTCGGCGCTGCGCGTCGAACCTCCCGCAGGAGAGTGACACGATATGGCCATGAACGGACGGATCCTGGTGGTCGACGACGACGTCGCCCTGGCCGAGATGGTCGGCATCGTGCTGCGCGCGGAGGGCTTCGAGCCCCTGTTCTGCAGCCACGGCGACGAGGCGCTCGAGGCGTTCCGGACCGGGCATCCGGACCTCGTGCTGCTCGACCTCATGCTCCCCGGGCGGGACGGCACCGAGATCTGCCGGCTCATCCGGGCCGAGTCCGGCGTGCCGATCGTCATGCTCACCGCCAAGAGCGACACGGTGGATGTCGTCGTGGGCCTCGAGGCCGGCGCCGACGACTACATCCCCAAGCCGTTCAAGGCCAAGGAGCTCATCGCCCGGGTACGTGCGCGGCTGCGGCAGAACGACCAGCCGGGGCCCGAGCGGCTCGCCATCGGCGACCTCCAGATCGACGTCGCCGGGCACCGGGTCACCCGCGCCGGCGAGCTCATCCCGTTGACGCCGCTGGAGTTCGACCTGCTCGTCGCCCTCGCCCGCAAGCCGTGGCAGGTGTTCACCCGCGAGACGCTGCTGGAGAAGGTGTGGGGCTACCGTCACGCGGCCGACACCCGGCTGGTCAACGTCCACGTCCAGCGCCTCCGGTCCAAGATCGAGCACGACCCGGAGCACCCCGAGATCGTCGTGACGGTGCGCGGGGTCGGGTACAAGGCGGGTGCGGCGACCGTATGACGGCGTGCTGACCGTGTCGCGTGGCCCGTTCGGCGCCGTCCGCCGGGGCCGCACACGGGCGCGCATCGTCGTGCGGCAGCTGCGTCGGCGGGTTGCCGGCGCATGGTTCGTGTGGCGCTCCTCGCTGCAGGTGCGGGTCATCACCTCGACCCTCGTGGTCGGGACGCTCGCGCTGCTCGTGCTCGGCGCCTACCTCTCGGACCGGATCCGCGACGGTCTCTTCGAGCGCCGGGTCACCCAGCTGCTCGAGGAGAGCGCCCGCTCGACCCGTGGCGCCCAGACGAGCCTGAGCACCGGCACCGTGCCGACCGCCGCGGAGGTCCAGCAGCAGTTCTACGTCCTGGTCTCGGCGCTCAAGCTCGGCGGTTCGGGTGAGCCGGACGTCTTCCTGCGCCGCTCGCCCGCGGACGCCCCGCCGCTGCTCGTCAACGACGTCTCGACCCGTCCCGAGCTCAACTTCCTGCTCAGCCCCCTGCTCCGCGAGGCGGTCCTGGCGGACGACGCGCAGCGCTGGATGTCGGTCGCGATCCCCGTCGACGACGGTGAGCGCGTCGAGCCGGGCGTGCTCGTCGGCAGCATCGTCACCGTGCCGGCGGCCGGCCAGTACGAGCTGTACTTCCTCTACAGCCTCGAGACGGAGGCCCAGACGCTCGACTTCGTCCAGCGGGTGCTGGGGGTCGCGGCCCTCGGGCTGGTCGTCCTGCTCGGCGCCATGACCTGGCTGGTGACCCGCCAGGCGGTCCAGCCGGTCCGCAGTGCCGCCCGGGTCGCCGAACGCTTCGCCGAGGGACACCTCACCGAGCGGATGGTGGTCAAGGGTGTCGACGAGATGGCGACCCTCGCGCGGTCGTTCAACGAGATGGCCGAGTCGCTGCAGGACCAGATCGGCCGGATGGAGCAGATGTCCCTGCTCCAGCGGCGCTTCGTCTCGGACGTCTCGCACGAGCTGCGGACCCCGCTGACGACCATCCGGATGGCGGCGGAGGTGATCCACGACGCGCGCGACGAGCTCGACGCCGCCGCCGGCCGGTCGGCCGAGCTCCTCACGATGCAGCTCGACCGGTTCGAGGAGCTGCTCGCCGACCTGCTCGAGATCAGCCGGTTCGACGCGGGCGCGGCGATGCTCGACGCGGAGAGCATCGACCTGCGCGACGTGGTGACCGGTGCCGTCGAGCAGGCGGCACCGCTGGCCGAGCGCAAGGGCTCCTGGCTCTCGGTGCAGCTTCCCGACCAGGCCGTGGTCGCCGACATCGACCCGCGCCGCGTCGAGCGCGTGCTGCGCAACCTCCTGGTCAACGCGATCGAGCACGCGGAGGGCCAGAACGTCGAGGTCACGGTCGCCGGCGACGCGGGAGCAGTCGCCGTCTCCGTCCGCGACCACGGGATCGGGATGACGGCGGAGGAGGCCGAGCACGTCTTCGACCGGTTCTGGCGGGCGGACCCGGCGCGCGCCCGGACCACCGGGGGCACCGGGCTCGGCCTGGCGATCTCCATCGAGGACGCGCACCTGCACGGCGGCTGGCTGGAGGCCTGGGGCGCCCCCCTCCGGGGTGCGTGCTTCCGGCTCACCCTGCCGCGCCGGGCCGGCATCGTGCTGGAGTCCTCGCCGCTGCCGCTCGCGCCGACCGAGGCGCCCACCCCGGTCCTCCCGGAGCCGCGGAGCACCTCGGCCGCGCTGGACCCGACGTCCGTCCCCGACCTCGGAGGCTGGCAGTGATGGGCAAGGAAGGACGCCGGCGGCACCGGCACGGCGCCGTGGCGGCACGCTCGGCGGCCGTCCTGCTCGCCCTCGCCGTGCTCGCGGTGGTCGCCGGCTGCGCGTCGATCCCGACGTCCGGGCCGGTGCGGACCGGCGACGTCGCACTGTCGACCCCGGAGCCCGCGGTCCCGCTGGCCAACGACCCCCCGCAGGACGGCACCCCGCTGGAGATCGTCAGCGGCTTCCTGCTGGCCGGCGCCGCCGGCCTCGCCGACGACTTCACGGTGGCCCGCAAGTTCCTCACCCCGCAGACGGCGACCCGGTGGGACCCGGTGGCCCGGGTGCTCGTCTACCCCCTCCTCGGCGGCGGTCCCGAGATCACCGTGGGCCCCGACGGGTCCGCGGTCGTCGACGTCCCGGTGCAGGGAACCCTCGACCGGAACGGGGTCTACACCGAGGCGCCGTCCGGTGCGCACGAGCAGCTGGCGCTGACCCTGGCGCTGACCAGCGAGGACCAGTGGCGGATCTCCGGCCTCGACGACGTCGTGCTCATCTCCGCCTCCGACTTCGACAACGAGTACCGCGCCGTGCCCCTCTACTTCGCGAGCATGGACGGCACGCAGCTGGTGCCCGACCTGAGGTGGCTGCCGGCCTCGAGGATCGAGGTCTACGCCGTCCGCGCGCTGCTGGAGGGTCCCTCCGCCTGGCTGCGCGACGCGGTCCGCACGGGCGTCCCCGACGGCTCACGGCTCGGCCCGCAGGCGGTGACCGTCACCGACGACCGGGTGGCCCTCGTCGACCTCACCGGGGGCGCGGCCGGTGCCGACGAGGACCAGCGCAACCTGCTGCTTGCCCAGCTGACGGCCACCCTCGAGCGGCTGCCGGGGACGGCCGTGAGCGACATCGTGGTGAGCGTCGCGAGCGGTCTGCCGTGGGTGTCCACGGCGACCGCGCTCCCGGCGCGGGACGTCGCCCCGACGGGCGGGCCCTACGGGCTGGCCGGCGGGGTGCTCGTCGAGATCGTCGACGGCACCGTGACGCCCGTGCCGGGGGTCGCAGCACTGCCCGCGGGCACCCGGTCGCCGGCGGTCAGCCTCGACGAGACGATCCGGGTCGCCCTCGCGACGCCCGGTCTGCTCGTGCGGCTGCCGACCGACGCCGCGGCTCCGGTGCCGCTGCTCTCCGGCACGCAGCTCATCGCGCCGGGCGTCGACCGGTACGACTGGGTCTGGTCGGGGGAGGCGGCGTCGGCCGGGACGCTGACGGCTGTCGGCCCGGACGGCTCGGTGGTCCCGGTCGCGGCGGACTGGCTGGACGGCCTGAGCATCCGGTCGATGTCGATCTCCCGGGACGGCGCGCGGATCGCCGTCGTGCACACCGGCACCACCGACGGGCGGGTCGAGATCGACGTCGCGGCGATCGTGCGGGACGCCACCGGCCGGCCGCAGCGGCTCGGTGACCGGTTCCAGGTCGGTGCGAGCATCGAGGGCTCGGCCCAGGTCGCCTGGTCGGACGAGGTGACGCTGGCGGTGCTCGGCCGGCGCGGCTCGGTCAACGCGCTCGTCGTCAACAAGGTCCCCGTCGGTGGACCGACCGCCTCGCTCCCGCTGGTGGACGGCACCGTCGCTCTCGCCGCCGGCCTCGGCGACCGCGCGCTCTACGTCCTGGACGCCGACGGCGTGCTGTTCTCGCGTCAGGGTGCCACCTGGGTGTCGGTGGCCCGGGGGCTGGTGGACCCGACCTTCCCGGGCTGAGCCGCTGTGGACGGGCGCCGACGGAGCCCGGCGGCGGGCAGGCTGGCGCGATGGTCCTCCGCACGACGCCCGGGGTGCCGGGGAGCGAGCTGGCCCGGCTGGTGCTCCCGGTCGCCTGCCCCGGGTGCGGGACGCCGGACGTCGACCTGTGCGTCCCGTGCGCGGCCGGGCTGGCCGGCCCGGTCCGGCGCTGCGAGGCCGGGGCACCGCGGCTGGACCACCTCGACGGCGGCGCGATCCTGCCGGTGTGGGCCGCCGCCCGCTACGCGGGGCCGGTGCGCGGCATCGTCCCGGCGTGGAAGGACGGCGGACGCGCCGACCTGACCGCCGTCGTGCTGGCCGCGATCGGTCGGGCCGCCCGGGAGGCCGCCCCGGCCCTCGCCGCGGCGCTCGACGGGCGCCGGCTGCACGTCGTGCCCGTCCCGTCCCGGCCGGGAGTGCGCCGGCGACGCGGTGCGGACCTCGTGGGTCTGCTGGCCGACCGCGCCTGCACCGAGCTCGCGGGGTCGGGTCTGGACGCCGTCGCGTGCCGGGCCCTCGTGCGGAGCCGGGGCCGGGACCAGGTGGGTCTCGGTGCCCGGGCCCGTGGCCTCAACCTCGCCCGGGCCGTCCGGGTCCGCGGTGAGCCGCACGGGCTGCACCTGCTCGTGGACGACGTGCTGACCACCGGGGCGACCCTTGCGGCCTGTGAGGGTGCCCTGACGAGGGTCGGCGCGCTCGTCCTCGGGGCTCTCGTCGTGGCCGCGACCCCGAGGATCACCCGCGCGCCGCTGTCGGCATCGGGGCCGGCAGGCTAACGTCAGGTCATGGAGCTGTATCGCCCCCTCGGCCGTCGAACGACGGCGGCGACGAGGCGCGGGACGGCTGACCTCCGGTCGAGGAGGTGGTGCGCGGCTATCGCCCCGTGAGGCGTTCCCGAAGTCCACCGGGCGGCGCGCTGCCGCCCCAGTTGAGGAGGTCCACCATGGAGATCGTCGTCGTCGGACGTCACGCAGAGGTCCCCGAGCGGTTCCGCCGCCACGTCGAGGACAAGCTGTCCAAGATCACGCAGCTCGCGCCCCGGGCGCAGCGCGTCGACGTCGAGATCACCCACGAGCGGAACCCCCGGCAGTCGGACGTCTCGGAGCGGATCGAGCTCACGGTGCGTGGCAAGGGCCCGGTGGTCCGCGCCGAGGCCTCGGCGGACGACCCGTACGCGGCCCTCGACGTCGCGATGGGCAAGCTCACCGAGCGGCTCAGGCGCGACCGCGACCGACGCAAGGACCATCGCAAGGGGGAGGTCGTGGCGGCGCAGGCCCCGCCGGCCGGCCCCGAGCCGGAACCGGCGCAGGAGGCTCACGCTCCGCTCACCGTGGGCGAGGCGGTCGAGTCCACCTGGGGGGACTCCCCGGTGGTCATCCGGGAGAAGCTCCACCACGCCGAGCCGATGACGTTGGACGACGCGCTGTACGAGATGGAGCTCGTCGGGCACGACTTCTTCCTCTTCATCGATGCCGAGACCTCGCTCCCGTCCGTCGCCTACCGGCGCCGAGGGTGGAGCTACGGGGTGATCCGTCTCGACGCCCCGGCGGCCGTCACGGCGGACGCCTTCTGACCTCGAGCAGACCTCCACGCTGACCGCGCCGTCCGGTCCGGCATCCCGGTGCCGGCCTGGACGGCGTCGGTGTCGGTACCTCGCGCCAGGATGGTGAGATGACCTCGTCCCGCAGGTCCGTGCCGCCGGCACCCGGGCCGCTCCCGCCGGGGGCCGGACGTCCCCGTCCGACGGCCGGGCGGCGTCGCGAGGTGCTCTCGCTCGGCGAGGCCCGGCGGGTCGCGCTGCGGGCGCAGGGCCTCGACTCCCTCGTGCGCCCGGCGGGTCCGGTGACGATGCGGCACCTGCAGGGCGTCGTCGACCGCCTCGGTCTGCTCCAGATCGACTCGGTCAACGTGCTCGCCCGGGCCCACCTCCTGCCGACGTTCTCCCGGCTGGGCCCGTACGAGACCGCGCTCCTGGACCGGGCGTCGGGACGAGCGCCGCGCCGGCTCGTCGAGGGCTGGGCCCACGAGGCGAGCTTCGTCCCGCCCGAGACCTACCTCCTGCTCGGCTGGCGCCGGCGCGCGTACGCCGCGCGCGACTGGGGGACCGTCGGTGGCGTCCGGCTGCAGGACGCGCCGGTCCTCGACGCCGTGCGCACGCTCGTCGCCGACCGCGGGCCCTTGACCGCCCGGCAGGTGCACGCCGTGCACGAGGCCGAGCACCCGCGGACCCGCACCGGGTGGTGGGAGTGGACGGTCGCCAAGCGGGCGCTGGAGTACCTCTTCTTCACCGGCGAGGTCACCAGCGCCTCCCGGACGGCCTCCTTCGAGCGGTGCTACGACCTCACCGAGCGGGTCCTGCCGCCCGCGGTCCGCGCGCTGCCGGAGCCCGCGGAGCCGGACGCGGTGCGCAGCCTCGTCGAGATCGGCGCGCGGGCCCACGGCGTGGGCACCGAGGCGTGCTTCGCCGACTACTTCCGGCTGCAGTACCGCTCGGGCCCGGGCCGCGCCCGCCGGGCCGTGACCGAGCTCATCGAGGACGGCGTCCTGCTCCCGATCACCGTTCGCGGCTGGGACCGGCCGACCTTCCTGCACCGGGACGCCACGCTCCCGCGGCGGGCGACGGGCCGCGCGCTGCTCAGCCCGTTCGACCCGCTCGTCTTCGAGCGGCGCCGGCTCCTGGAGCTCTTCGGCACGCACTACCGGATCGAGATCTACACCCCGGCCGCCCAGCGGGTGCACGGGTACTACGTGCTCCCCTTCCTGCTCGGGGACCGGGTCGCGGCCCGGGTGGACCTCAAGGCCGACCGTCCGCGGGGCGTGCTGCGCGTCCAGGGGGCTCACCTGGAACCGGACGCCCCCGCCTCGACCCCGCCCGAGCTGGCTGCCGCCCTCGAGGAGCTGGCCGGCTGGCTCGGCCTCGGCGGGGTCGAGGTGGCGGCCGACGGCCCCGGGGACCTCGTCGAGACCCTCCGGGCGCTGCACGCCCCGCGATGAGCCGCTCGGCCGGGGCGATGAGCCGCTCGGCCGGCTGGCGACGCCGCGGCCGTCCGCCTCGCCGCGGCCGTCGTGGTGCTCCGGCCGGGGCGCGTCTCGCCTACGATGGCTGCTGGTCTGCACTGACGCGCGCGCGGCGCGCGGCGGGCCGTCCCGGGCCGCACGGTCCGGGACCGTGACGAGTCTGGAGCTGCGCGTGCCCTCGATCCTCGATTCGATCCTGCGGATGGGCGAAGGTCGCGTCATCAAGCGCCTGACCGCGCTCGCCGAGCAGGTCAACACCCTCGAGGACGGCTTCCTCGCCCTGAGCGACGCCGAGCTGCGCGAGGAGACCGACCGCTTCAAGGAGCGGCTCGCCGCCGGGGAGTCCCTCGACGACCTGCTGCCCGAGGCGTTCGCCGCCGTCCGGGAGGCGAGCCGCCGGACCCTGGGTCAGCGCCACTTCGACGTCCAGCTCATGGGTGGCGCCACGCTCCACCAGGGCAACATCGCCGAGATGAAGACCGGTGAGGGCAAGACCCTCGTCGCCACCCTGCCGGCCTACCTCAACGCGCTGACCGGCAAGGGCGTGCACGTCGTCACCGTCAACGACTACCTCGCCAGCTACCAGAGCGAGCTCATGGGGCGGGTCTACCGCTTCCTGGGCATGAGCGTCGGCTGCATCGTCGCCGGGCAGACGCCCGACCAGCGGCGGGCCGAGTACGCCGCCGACATCACCTACGGGACGAACAACGAGTTCGGCTTCGACTATCTCCGCGACAACATGGCGTGGACCCCCGAGGAGCTCGTCCAGCGCGGCCACCACTTCGCGATCGTCGACGAGGTCGACTCGATCCTCGTCGACGAGGCCAGGACCCCGCTGATCATCTCCGGCCCCGCCGGTGGCGACGTCAACAAGTGGTACGGCGAGTTCGCGCGGCTGGCAGTGCGGCTCAACCGTGAGACGGACTACGAGGTCGACGAGAAGAAGCGCACGGTCGGCGTCCTCGAGCCGGGGATCGCCAAGGTCGAGGACTACCTGGGGATCGACAACCTCTACGAGTCGCTCAACACCCCGCTCATCGGCTTCCTCAACAACGCGATCAAGGCGAAGGAGCTGTTCAAGCGCGACAAGGACTACGTCGTACTCCAGGGCGAGGTCATGATCGTCGACGAGCACACCGGTCGCATGCTCCCCGGCCGCCGTTACAACGAGGGGATGCACCAGGCGATCGAGGCGAAGGAGGGCGTGACCATCAAGGCCGAGAACCAGACGCTCGCCACGATCACGCTGCAGAACTACTTCCGCCTCTACGAGAAGATCTCCGGGATGACCGGCACGGCCCAGACCGAGGCCGCCGAGTTCCAGAGCACCTACAAGCTCGGTGTCGTGCCGATCCCGACCAACCGGCCGATGCTCCGGATGGACCAGGCCGACCTCGTCTACAAGAACGAGGACGCCAAGTTCACCGCCGTCGTCGAGGACATCGTCGCCCGCCACGCGGCCGGTCAGCCGGTGCTGGTCGGCACGGTGAGCGTCGAGAAGAGCGAGCACCTGTCCCAGCTCCTGCGCAAGCAGGGCGTCCCGCACGAGGTGCTCAACGCCAAGCAGCACGCCCGGGAGGCGTCGATCGTCGCCCAGGCCGGCCGCAAGGGCGCCGTGACCGTCGCGACGAACATGGCCGGCCGCGGTACCGACATCATGCTCGGCGGCAACGCGGAGTTCATGGCGGTGGCCGACCTCGCGGCGAAGGGCTTGGACCCGGCGGAGCATCCCGAGGAGTACGAGGACGCCTGGCCCGCCGCCCTCGAGGCGGCCAAGGACGCCGTCGCCGCGGAGCACGACGAGGTCCTCGAGCTCGGCGGGCTGTACGTCCTGGGCACCGAGCGCCACGAGTCGCGCCGCATCGACAACCAGCTGCGCGGGCGTTCGGGGCGCCAGGGCGACCCGGGCGAGTCCCGGTTCTACCTGTCGATGACGGACGACCTCATGCGGCTGTTCGCCTCGGGCATGGCCGAGTCGATGATGAACCGGGCCGGCTTCCCCGACGACCTGCCGATCGAGTCGAAGATGGTCAGCCGCGGCATCCAGAGCGCGCAGAGCCAGGTCGAGGGCCGCAACTTCGAGATCCGCAAGAACGTCCTCAAGTACGACGACGTCATGTCCCGGCAGCGCTCGGTGATCTACGCCGAGCGGCGGCGTGTCCTCGAGGGCGAGGACATGGGCGACCAGATCCAGCACTTCGTCGCCGACGTCGTGACCACCTACGTCCAGCTCGCGACGGCCGAGGGTGCGCCGGAGACCTGGGACCTCGAGGCCCTGTGGACCGCGCTGCGCGCGGTCTACCCGGTCACGCTGACGCCCGAGGAGATCGTCGAGGAGGCCGGCGGCGCGACCCGGGTCACCGCGGAGATGCTCTCCGAGGAGCTCGTCTCGGACGCGAAGCTCGCCTACGCGGCCCGCGAGGAGCAGATCGGCGCGGAGAACATGCGCCAGCTCGAGCGGCGCGTCGTGCTGTCCGTGCTGGACCGCAAGTGGCGCGAGCACCTCTACGAGATGGACTACCTCAAGGAGGGCATCGGCCTGCGCGCGATGGCCCAGCGCGATCCGCTCGTGGAGTACCAGCGCGAGGGCTACCAGCTCTTCGCGGCGATGACCGAGGGCATCAAGGAGGAGTCGGTCGCCTACCTGTTCAACCTCGAGGTGAAGGTCGCCGAGCCGGAGGCCGAGCCGACCACGCCGGTCACCCTCACCGCGGAGAGCGCCGCCGGCGCAGCGCTGGCCGCGCCGGCCGGGCTGGCTCCCGCGGCCGCGGCTCCCGACGGCCCGGCGGCGCCGGCCACCCGGCCTCGCAAGGCCACCCCGTCGCTGATCGCCAAGGGCCTGGACGGCCCGGAGCGCCGCGTGCCGCTGCAGTACTCGGCGCCGAGCGTCGACGGTGACGTCGGTCCCGTGGTCCGCGCCGAGGAGGTCGCGACCGCCGAGAAGGACGGGCAGACCTTCCCCGGCACCGGCCGCAACGAGCAGTGCCCGTGCGGCTCGGGCAAGAAGTACAAGGTCTGCCACGGCAAGAACGAGGTGTGACCCGGGGCGCCCGCGCTCTCGGGACGTGGGATGGCAGGACGACCGGGTCCACCGTGGTCATGCCTGCGCTCACCGGCGGACGGGCGACTCGACGATCCGGCCGGCGAGGGCAGCGCCCCCGGCCGGCGTGGCGTCGGCAGGGCCAGGTAGCGCAGACGTGCTTGGAGCGCCCCTCGACCACGTCCAGCAGCCTTGACCACTGGACGCGAAGCACCTGACCGCGTTCCACTCTCCGGGGGTGATGATCATGGCGATCCGATTCGATGACGACGTCGACGCCGTCGACTGGGTGGCGGCCAAGGTGGCGCTGGCCGCCGACGACTTCGACAACGGTCGGTCGCCCGACGCGCTCCACCTTTCCTTCGCGCGGAGCCAGCACGTCGCGTTCGCCTGGGACGCCACCGAGGTGGTGGGCATGGGGCGACTCCTGAGCGACGGAGTCTGCAACGCCTACCTGCTCGACGTCTGGACGTCCTCGAGCCATCGCCGTCGCGGCATCGGTTCGCGGCTCGTCCGGCGACTCCTGGGTGAGGTCGTCGGCCAGCACGTGGGTCTCCAGACCGACGACCGGGGCGACTTCTACGGGCCGCTCGGCTTCGCCGAGCAGCCTGCGTTCTGGTCGACGGTGGTGGGCCGGTGGCTCGAGAACCCGGGAAACGCAGACAGCTGACCGAGTGCCACGGCAAGAACGAGGTGTGACCCGGGGCGCCCGGGCCGACCTCAGCCGATCTGCAGGACGGACACCCGCCACGCCTGGCGGTGCACCTGCAGGCGCACGGCCGCGGCGCGCACCCGCTCGCCGTCGTACAGCACGACGGAGCCCTCGGCGACGGTCGGTCCGATCCGGGACACCCGGACGGAACGGACCCGAGCGCGGGGCGCCGGGGCCGTGGTGCCCTCCGGCCGGGCCGCGAGCTGCGCTGCCCGCTGCGCCCGGGCCGGTGCGAGCCGCCGGAACCGGGTGGCGACCTGGTCGAGCACCCCCGGGGTGACCCAGCGGGTCAGCTGAGCGAGCGGCCGCGTCCCGGCCAGGACCTCGACCGCGGCCAGGGTGACCGCGCCGCAGAGCTGGACCGGGTCGGGGAGCGGCCCTGGCGGCCTCGTCGCGGGGCCCGGGACGGGCCAGGACGCCTCGGTGGGTGCCCGGAGCACCGACCGCGCGTCCGGGGCCAGCAGGACGACGTCCTCTGGCCGGGGCGAGGTCGGCGTCGGGACGGGCGGCAGCAAGAGCCGCGGCCCGGGGAGCCGAGTGGGCGTCGTGCGCGCGGCGCCCACCGACCGCAGTCCGCGCGACGGACGCGGGAGCTCGTCCCGGACGCTGACGGCGCTCATGCCCGTGCTCCGCTCTCGGCCGGCGCCACGAGGACCTGACCGGGGTGGATGAGTCCCGGGTCTGCCCCGATGACCTCGCGGTTCGCGGCGTACCAGCGGGGCCACTCCGCGGCGATCTGCGCCGTCGAGGCGCGTCCCAGGTGCGAGGCCGTGATCGACCAGAGACTGTCGCCCGGTCGGACCCGCACGGTGGCGGTCGACGACGGCTCGACGGCCGGTGCGACGCCCCGGTCGCCCGCCGATTCGGCGGCTGCCTCGGCCGGTGCCGCCCCCGCGGCCGGTGCCGCTGCCTCGACGGCCGGTGCAGCAGCCGTCGGGGTCGCGGCCGGTTCCGGTACCTCCACCTCGGCCGGCGCCGGCGCCTCGGTGGGCACGGACGCGCTCGCGGCCGGAGGGGTCGCGGTGGCCACGCTGGTCACGGCCCAGCCGAGGTCGGGCTCGTCCGCGCCGGCCAGGCCGGCCGGCCCGAGCAGGCCCAGCCCGGCCCCCAGGCCGAGCGCCACGACGCGCCGGAGCGCGACCGGCGTGCACCGTCCGGCGAGGGTGTCGAGGGACCGTCCGGCGTGCCCGAGCGCCCGCGTGGCGTGACCGAGCAGGAGGAGCAGGCTGCCGACCGCCAGGACGGCTGCCGCGCAGGCGCCGATCGCCAGCGCCGCGGACGCGACGGCAGCCTCGATCGCGCCGTCGCTCGCGAGGCCGGCGGACTGGTGCGCGGCACCGCGCGCGAGCCCGCCGGCGGTCGCCGAGGTCGCGGCGGCGATCACGGCCGCGCGGACCAGCGGTCCCCGAGCGGTGGGCGGGGCGTGGGTGCGGCCGCGCTGGGTGACCTCGGCCGGTCCCGGTGAGGGCGGGTAGCGCCGTGGACTGTCGTTGGTCATGGGGCCCCCGCCCGTCGATACGTTTGACATCATTTGATGTCGTTTGAGCACACTAGACCGCAACAGACGGTGTCTGTCCAGGGTTCGACTCGCCTGTGGACGACGTGCGGGAGGGCGGCTCCACCGGCGACTGCGCCGCCCGAGACGGCCGCGCCCGGACCGGCCCCGCGGGCGCACGACCGTGCCCTACGGTGTCCGGGTGCGGTGGGACGACCTGTTCGCGGACCTGGCGGGCCAGCTCGAGGCCGAGCTCGGGTCCGAGCAGGCCGGCCTGGTCGCCGAGCTCACGCGTGCCGAGCGAGCGGGGGTCGCCCTCGCCGACCGGCTCCGGGCCCATCGCGGGCCCGCACGCCTCGCGCTCACCGACAGCGGTTCGCTGGTCGGTGACGTGCGCGACGCGGGCGCGGACTGGCTGCTGCTCGCGGCCGGGACCCAGGAGCACCTGGTCCCGCTGGCCGCCGTCGTGGCCGTGGGTGGACTGACCGAGCGGGTGGCACCGCCCGACCGCAGCGCCGTCGGCCGTCTGGGCCTCACGACGGCCCTGCGGGCGCTGGCCCGGGACCGCCAGGTGGTGCGGGTGGCCGCCGTGGGCGTGCAGGCCGTCGGGCTGGTCGCTGCCGTGGGCGCGGACCACGTGGACCTCGCGGTGGTGGGGGACACCCTGCGGCCCACCGGCGAGCGGCTCACCGTCCCGTTGCGTGCCCTGGTGCGGGTGACTCATTGAGCGGGCGGGGCCCGCGTCGTCAGTCCGGGGGCTCGGTCCCCGCGGCGGCGGCGCGTTCCCGGGTCTGGGCGTACATCCGCTGGATGTAGGCCTCGAGCTCGCTCGCCTCGACCCGCCACACCCCGCGCCCGCCGATCTGGATGGCCGGCAGCTCGCCGGAGCGGACCAGGGCGTAGGCCTGCGGGGAGGAGATGTTGAGCACCTCGGTGACGTCCGCGAGGGTGAGGAAGCGCGGCGGCATGGCGCCAGTGTGCCACGGCGCCCGGGGCCCGATCGCTCGTCCACAGGCCTGCCGACGGGGTGCACGGGGCGGCATGATGGGCCCCGGGTGACCGTACGGCGGTCGACGGAGGGGGCGCAGTGACGACGACGGGTCCGAGCAGTCCGACCGCGGTGCGGTGGCGTCGGCCGGGGTGGCGCGATCCGCGCCTGCTCGTCGGGCTCGTGCTGGTGGCGGCGTCCGTCGCCCTGGGCTCCTGGGCGGTCGGGTCGGCGGGACGGACCGTCCCGGTGCTCGCCGCGGCGGACGCGCTCGTCGTCGGCCGACCGCTCGCCGACCAGGCGCTCGTGGTGCGTCGCGTGCAGCTCGTGGACGCCGAGCGGCTCTACCTGCCGGCGGAGGCGGACCTGCCCGGCGACCTCGTCGTCACCCGGGCCGTCGGCGCCGGGGAGCTGGTGCCCGCGGCCGCCGTGACCTCGAGCCGCGACCTCGGCCTGCGCGAGGTCGCGGTCGACGCATCCGGCCCGTTGGCGTCCACGGTGGTCGAGGGGTCGCTCGTCGACCTGTGGTTCGTCCCGGACGCCTCCAGCGCGACGCCGGTCCCGCAGCCTCGGGAGCTGGCCGCCGGTCTGACGGTCGCGCAGGTCTCGGTCCCCACCGGAGCACTCGCCGTCGGGTCGGGCGCGACCGTGCACGTCATGGTGCCGGTCGACGACCTCACCGACGTCCTGGCGGCGCTGGCGGCCGAGGGCAGCATCGAGGTCGTCAGCGACCCGGCCGGGTCATGAGCACACCGGTGCTGTGCGCCGTGCGGGGGCCGGCCGAGTCCGCCGTCGTGCGGGCCCTCGACGCGGTGAGCGAGCTCGAGGTCGCGCGGCGCTGCGCCGACGTCGCCGAGCTCCTCGCCGCGGCCGCGGCTGGCCACGGCCTGGTCGCCGTCCTCTCGGCCGGGCTGCCCGGTCTCGACCGGGAGTCGGTCCGGCACCTGCAGGCCTCGGGCGTGTGGGTCGTCGCCCTCACCGACGAGCGGGCGGGCTGGCCGGCCGAGCGCGTCGGGCGGCTCGGGGTCGACGCCGTCGTGCCGGCCGACGGCGCGGCGGCGCAGGTGGCCCCCGCGATCCTCGCGCTGCACGAGCGCGGCCGAGCGCCCGGGGCGCGGGTGGGCCCCGCGCCGACCCGCGCAGCCCCACCGGTGGTCGAGCGGCCGGCCGGTGCCCTGGTCGCCGTCTGGGGCCCGACCGGCGCGCCCGGCCGCTCGACCATCGCCCTGACCCTCGCCGGAGAGCTGGCCGGGCGGGCGCCGGCCGGCGCCCTGCTGGTCGATGCCGACACCTACGGCGGGACGATCGCCCCGGCGCTGGGGCTGCTCGACGAGGCGCCCGGGATCGCGGCCGCCTGCCGTGCGGCGGCGGCCGGCCGGCTGGACGTCGACGCGCTGGCCGCGCTCACGCCGCTCGTCGACCCCGGCCTGCGCGTGCTCACCGGGCTCAACCGTGCCGACCGCTGGCCCGAGGTCTCGGCCGCGGGGCTGGAGGTGCTCTGGGCCGCGGCCCGCCGGCTGGTGCCCTGGACGGTCGTGGACTGCGGCTTCGGCCTCGAGCGCGACGAGCTGCTCAGCTACGACACCCGGGCGCCCCAGCGCAACGGCGCGACCCTCTCCGCCCTCGCCGAGGCCGACCACGTGGTCGTCGTGGGCTCGGCGGACGCCCTCGGACTCCCGCGCCTGGTGCGCGCGATCGGTGAGGTCCGTGACCTGCTGCCCGGCAGGGAGCCGGTCGTCGTGGTCAACCGGGTCCGCACCTCCGCGGGCGGTCCCCGGGCCGCCGCCGCCGTCCGGGAGGCCCTGGAGCGCTGGGCGGCCGTGCCCTCGCCCTACGTCGTGCCCGAGGACCGCCCGGCCTGCGACAGCGCGCTGCTCACGGCGCGGATGCTCCGGGAGAGCGCGCCCTCGTCGCCGGTCCGCACGGTGCTCGGCTCCCTCGCCGGTGCGTTGCTCGCCGCCGCCCCGGTCGGCGCGGCACACTGAGTCGTGCGCATCTACCTGCCGTCCACGATCGCCGAGCTCGCCCGCCCCGAGGGCCTCGACCCGCGGGTGGTGCACGCGGTGACCCCGGCCCTGCGGGCCGCCCTGCCGGACGAGGACGAGGAGGGCCTGGAGTACGCCGCCCAGCTCCTCGCGGCGGACGACAGCGTCGACCGGCTCGCGCAGGCGCCGTCCGCCTGGCGCCGCGTCGTCGTGGCCGCCGACGTGTCCGAGGACGTCGTCTCGGCGCTCGCCGACGACGACGAGGTGGCCAGTGCCGTGCGCCTGCTCGCCCTCGTGCCGTGGTCAGAGGTCGCCTGCGCCCACGTCGACGAGCAGGAGGCCGAGGCGGACGTGCGCGCCGCGGTCGAGGGCGACGACGACGCGGCCGAGCGGCTCGTGGAGCGGGACCTGCTCTGGTTCGACGTCAGTGAGCTGCCGGCGCTGGCACGGTCGGCCCGGTAGCGCCGGCCGGATCGGCTAGCGGCCGGCGATCGGCCCGAGGACGTCGCGGACCTGGTCGTGCAGCAGGCCGTTCGTCGCCAGTGCCGAGCCGCCGAACGGCCCGGGCACGCCGCGGACCGAGGTGAACGTCCCACCGGCCTCGGTGACGATCGGGACGAGCGCGGCCATGTCGTGCAGGGCGAGCTCCGGCTCCGCGGCGACGTCCACCGCTCCCTCGGCCACCAGCACGTAGGACCAGAAGTCGCCGTACGCCCGGGTCCGCCACACCGACCGGGTGAGGTCGAGGAAGCCGTCAAGCCCGCCCTGCTCCTCCCAGCCGGACAGGCTGGAGTAGGACAGCGAGGCGTCCGCGAGCCGCTCCACGCCGGAGACCTGCAGCCGGCTCGCGGCCGCGAGCGACTTGCCGCTCCAGGCCCCCGAGCCCACCGCCGCCCACCAGCGTCGACCCAGGGCCGGGGCGCTGACCAGCCCCAGGACGACGTCGTCGCCGTCGAGCAGGGCGATGAGGGTCGCCCAGACCGGCACGCCGCGCACGAAGTTCTTGGTGCCGTCGATCGGGTCGACCACCCAGCGTCGGGCGCCGTGCCCGGTGGTGCCCATCTCCTCGCCGATGACGGCGTCCCGCGGCCGGGTCCGCGCGAGCTGGGAGCGCACGACCTCCTCGGCGCCGCGGTCCGCGTCGGTGACCGGCGTGGTGTCCGGTTTGGTCTCGACCGCGAGGTCCTGGGCGCGGAACCGCGACATCGTCAGGCCGTCGACCTGGTCAGCGATCACGTGGGCGAGCCTGAGGTCGTCGTCGTACCTGGTCATGGATGCACCGTAGCCCTCGGCTCAGGCCTCGCCCGCCTTGGAGGTCAGCAGCCGGCGCAGGGAGTCGAGCCGCTCGGCCCGTTGCTCACGCTCGGCGGGCTCCTCCTGCGCCCACACGTCGAGCGCGCAGTCCGGGGCGTCGGCGGCGTGCGTGCACCCGCGGGGGCACCGTTCCTCGACCACCGCGGCGAGGTCGGAGAACGCACCGAGGATCACCTCGGTACGCACGTGCGCGAGGCCGAAGGAGCGCACCCCCGGCGTGTCGATCACCCAGCCCGCGCGGTCGGGCAGGCGCAGGGCGACGGCCGAGGAGGAGGTGTGCCGCCCGCGGCCGGTCACGTCGTTGACCACCCCGGTGGCCCGGAACGCGTCGGGGACGAGTGCGTTGACCAGGGTCGACTTGCCCACCCCGGAGTGCCCGACGAGCACCGAGGTGCGGCCCACGAGCTCGGCACACACCGCCGCGAGCCCGTCGACGGTCGGCCCGTCGGACCCCTCGCCCCGGCCGACGACGACGACGTCGACCCCGAGCGGGGTGTACATCCGGACCAGTGGCGCCGGGTCGGCCAGGTCCGCCTTGGTCAGGCACAGCAGGGCGCGCATCCGGGCGTCGTAGGCCGCCACCACGCACCGGTCGATCATGCGGGTGCGTGGTTCGGGGTCGGCGAGCGCGGTGACGATCACCAGCTGGTCGGCGTTGGCGACGATCACCCGCTCGACCGGGTCGACGTCGTCGGCGGTCCGGCGCAGGACCGTGCTGCGCTCGACGATCCGGACGATCCGCGCCAGGCTGCCGTCCCGGCCGGTGACGTCGCCGACGACGTCGACCTGGTCGCCGCACACCACCCGCTCGCGGCCCAGCTCCCGGGCCTTCATCGCGATCGCCTCGCGCTCGTCCGCGCCGCCCTCGTCGACGAGGATCGTGTAGCGGCCGCGGTCGACCCCGGTGACCAGGGCGCGGGCGGCGTCGGCGTGCTCGGGGCGCTGCTTGGTCCGCGGCCGGTTCGCCTTGGGGTTCGGCCGGCTGCGCACGTCGCTCTCGTCGTAGGAGCGCCTCACGGCCGACCCGCCGCGCGCACGCTCATCGGGCGGCCTCGTCGCTCACCGGGTCCCCGCCCCCGCGAGCATGGCGGACCACATGCCGACGAAGTCGGGCAGCGTCTTGCGGGTGGTCGCGACGTCGCGCACCTCGACCCCGGGCACCCGTAGGCCGATGAGCGCGCCCGCGGTGGCCATCCGGTGGTCGTGGTACGTCTCGACGACGGCCCCGTGCAGCGGCCGCGGGGTCAGGACGAGCCCGTCGTGGGTCTGCTCGGCCTGACCGCCGAGCCGGGTGATCTCGGTGGCCAGCGCGGCCAGGCGGTCCGTCTCGTGGCCGCGGATGTGCCCGATCCCGCGCAGCCGGGTGGGGGAGTCGGCCAGCGTGGCCAGGGCCGCGATCGTCGGCGCGATCTCACCGGCCGCCCGCAGGTCGACGTCGATCCCGTGCACCACGCCCGTCCCGCTCACCACGAGCGTGTCGGCCTCGAGGTGGACGGTGCCGCCCATCGCGGTGAGCAGCTCGGGGAGCATCGCCCCGGGCTGGGTCGTCTCGCTCGGCCACCCAGGGACCCGGACCGTGCCACCGACGACGAGCGCGGCGCACAGGAACGGCGCGGCGTTCGACAGGTCGGGCTCGACCCGGACGTCGCGGGCGCGGATCGGGCCGGGGGAGACCTGCCAGATCGCCGGCCGGCTGTCGTCGACCCGGACACCGGCGCCGCGGAGCACCGCGACGGTCATCTCGATGTGCGGGAGGCTCGGCAGGGTGCGCCCGGTGTGCCGCACGAGCAGGCCCTCGGGGCAGCGGGCGGCTGCGAGCAGCAGCCCGGAGACGAACTGCGACGAGCCGCTCGCGTCGAGGTCGACGGCGCCGCCGGTGAGCGGGCCGGTCACCGTGAAGGGCAGGGTGCCGCGGCGGTCGTCCTCGACCCTGACGCCGAGGTCCCGCAGGGCCTCGAGCACCGGGCCCATCGGCCGGACCCGGGCCTGGGCGTCGCCGTCGAAGTGCGTCCGCCGGCCGGTGAGCGCCGCGACCGGCGGCAGGAAGCGCATGACCGTGCCCGCCAGGCCGCAGTCGACCTCGACCGGGCCGTCGCCCGCGGCGATCGGGTCGATCCGCCAGGTGGTCCCGTCCCGGTCGATCCGGGCGCCGAGACAGGTGAGCCCGGCGGCCATCAGGGCGGTGTCCCGCGAGGCCAGCGCACCCTGCAGCACGCCGGGGCCGTCGGCGAGGGCGGCCAGCACGAGGTAGCGGTTCGTCAGGGACTTGGACCCGGGCACCTCGACGACCGCGTCGAGCGGTCGCTCGGCGACGGGGGCCCGCCAGGTCTCGTCGGTCATGCGGGCAGGCTACCGGCGCGGCGCCACGGGGCACGCCGCGGCGCCACGGTGCGGCCGGTCCCGCCGGCCGAGCTCCTCGGCGAGCGTCACTCCGCGTGGGCTGCGGCGCGCTCGGCCCGTGCGTGCTCCACCCGCCAGGCCATCCCCGGGCGGCCCTCGGTGTCGACGGCGGCCAGCATCGCCGCGCCGAGCATCGAGGCGGTCCGCCAGAACCGGGCCCGGAGCACGGCGCGTTCCCCGACGGCGGTCTCCCGGTGCCCGTCGGGGCGCAGCGGCAGCTCGCTGACCACGAGCGGGACGGTCAGGCCGGCGAGCACGAGGGCACTGGTCCGCGGGGCCTGGCCGAGGGCGAGCAGGCCTGCCGCGCCGACCATGGCGGCTCCGTGCGCGCGGGCCGCCGTCGAGAGCGCGCGCCGCGACGGGGTGGGTGGCAGGTCGACCCTGCGGCCGAGCCGGTGCCAGGCCGCCTCGATGCGGTCGGCGTGGACCCCCGGTGCGCGGACGGCGTCCCAGCCCTCGGCGAGGAACCAGCTGGCGAGGAGAGGTCGGGCGATCCTGCGGACGATCATGGCTTCCCACTTCCTCGGGGCGTGCGGTCGGACGGTCCACCTGCACGTTAACGCCTCCGTCGACCCGCGGCACCTCCCTTGGCCCGCGGGCGACGGCGGTGGGCGCGGGAATGGTCCGGGGGCCGTGGTGCGTTGTGCCGCCATGACCTCGTCACTTCTCGCGCCGAGCCGGCGCGGACCGTCCGCCGGTCGGTCGCCGGTCGGTCCGGCGGGACGTGGACCGAGGAGCCGCCCGTCCGGGCTGGCACTAGGCTCGGCCCCGATGAGCGACGAGACGAGCAGGGCACCGTCCGCCGAAGGCGAGCGGGAGCGTGCTGCGCGCTTCGAGTCCGAGGCGCTGGTGTACGTCGACCAGCTGTACTCGGCCGCCCTGCGGATGACCCGCAACCCGAGCGACGCCGAGGACCTCGTCCAGGAGTCGATGGCCAAGGCGTTCGCCGCGTTCCACCAGTACCGGCCCGGGACCAACCTCAAGGCCTGGCTCTACCGGATCCTCACCAACACGTTCATCAACACCTACCGCAAGAAGCAGCGCGAGCCGCAGCTGTCCGCGGGGGAGGACGTCGAGGACTGGCAGCTCGCCCGGGCGGCCTCGCACACCTCGGTCGGGCTGCGCTCGGCCGAGACCGAGGCGCTCGACCGGTTGCCGGACAGCGACGTCAAGGAGGCGCTCGCCGCGCTCGGGGAGGACTTCCGGATGGCCGTGTACCTGGCCGACGTCGAGGGGTTCGCCTACAAGGAGATCGCCGAGATCATGGGCACCCCCATCGGGACCGTGATGAGCCGCCTGCACCGCGGGCGGCACCAGCTGCGCGAGCTGCTGGCCGACTACGCCCGGGAGCGCGGCCTGATCCCTGCTGCGGACGGAGGCGAGTCGTGAGCCACGACGAGGTGGACTGCACCCAGGCCCTGGCGCGGCTCTTCGAGTTCCTCGACGACGAGATCGACGAGCTGGCCGGCGACCAGATCCGCCGGCACCTGGCCGACTGCGAGCCGTGCCTGGCGGAGTACGACGTCGAGCACCATCTCAAGGCGCTCGTGAAGCGGTCGTGCGCCGAGAGCGCGCCGAGCTCGCTCCACGTGCGCATCCGCGCGCAGCTCGTGGTCCTGCGGGAGCAGGTCGAGGGCTAGGCAGGCCAAGCTGCGGGCAGGTCGACCGCCGCGCCGACCCGGTGCCGGGCCGTCCGTGCTGAGCGAGGCGGTGGGCACGGGTGCCCACCGCCTCGTGGCTCACGCGTTCGGGCGGTTGCCGTGGTTCGCGGCGCTGCCCTTGCGGGAACGGCGCTTGCGGCCTCGCTTGCTCATCTGACGCTCCTTGATGTCGGGCGGCGTCCATGGTCCCACACCCCGGAGGGTGCCGCCGCCGGTGGTCCGCGGCGGCGCACCCGTCGCCCGTGCCGGGTGAGAGCGCCGGAAACCGTTCAAGTCCTGCCCCCCACCGGCCGATGAGTGCAGGGTGAGCGCCCAGCCCCAGTCCGTCATCCCTCTGCTGCACGCCCTCGCCCAGAGCGCGGGGTCCGACCTGCACTGCAAGGTCGGCTCGGCCCCCCGCCTGCGGGTGGACGGCCGGCTGCGGCGGCTCCAGGTCCCCGACCTCACCCCCGAGGACACCGCGGCGATGGTCGCCGAGGTCATCCCCGAGAAGCTCGCCGCCGAGTTCGCCGAGACCCACGAGGCCGACTTCGCCTACTCGCTGCCCGGCGTCGGCCGGTTCCGCGTCAACGCGTTCCAGGCCCGGGGGGCCAAGGGCCTCGTCTTCCGCCGGGTGTCCGTCGGCGCGCAGACGCTCCTCGAGCTCGGCATCCCCGAGGTCACCGGTCAGCTGGCCCTGGAGCCGCGCGGGCTGGTGCTGGTCACCGGCCCGACCGGCTCGGGCAAGACGACGACGCTCGCGGCGCTGGTGGACCTCATCAACACCTACAAGGAGGTGAACATCGTCACGATCGAGGACCCGATCGAGATCCTGCACGCGGACAAGAAGGCGATCATCTCCCAGCGTGAGGTCCGCTACGACACGGCCGACTTCAACGTCGCGCTGCGCGCCGCCATGCGCCAGGACCCCGATGTCATCCTCGTCGGCGAGATGCGCGACGTGGAGACGGTGCGCGCGGCCCTCTCGGCCGCCGAGACCGGTCACCTGGTGATGTCGACCCTGCACACCATCGACGCGCAGGAGACGGTCAACCGCATCGTCGACTTCTTCCCCCCGCACGAGCAGAAGCAGATCCGCGGGGCGCTCGCGCAGGCCCTGCGCGGGATCGTCTCCCAGCGCCTGGTGCGCAAGCGCGACGGCTCCGGTCGAGCGGCGGTCATCGAGGTCATGGTCAACACCGGCCGGACCGCCGAGGCGATCATCGACCCGCTACGACAACCCGCCGCTCGTCCGAGCTCATCGCCGACGGCGCGTACTACCAGATGCAGACCTTCGACCAGCACCTGCTCCAGCTGATCAAGGACGGCGTCGTCAGCTACGACGACGCGTGCACGGTGGCGAGCAACACCCAGGACCTCACGCTCGCGCTGCGCGCCGAGGGCATCAAGGTCTGAGCGGGGCCGGCCACCCGGCCGGCCACCCGGCCGGCCACCCGCGCTCAGAGCGTGTCGTCGGGCAGACCCAGCCAGTGGTGCCAGCCGCTGTGCAGGACGAGCCAGGCCATCAGCCCGTAGCCGGCCTGGCCGGGGCACGAGCCGTCGCCGGCCGCGAGGTCGGCGAGCCACTGGTCGTGCCGGGCCAGCGGGCCGTAGGTCTCGACGTACGGGACCCGCCGACGCCCCGCGACGTCGGCGAACGCCGCCGAGAGCTCGGCCTGCTGCTCCGCGTCGCCGTGCGGCCCGGGCGGCGGCCCGACGACGAAGGTCGAGATCCGGCGTGCCTCGGCGACGTCGAGGATGTTCGCGAGGTTGAGCCGGCTGCGCGCGAGGGACACCCCGGCGGCCAGGTCCGCCCGACCGAGCGCGACGACCAGGAGGTGGCCGTCCTCGCGTCGGGGCGGGATCGAGGCGGCGGGCCGTCTCGTCCTCCCACCGGGCGCTCAACGCGGTCGTGGTCTCGCCGGGGACGGCGAGGGTGAGCATCGTCGGCGGGGGCTGCACGGTGGTCCGCGCCCCGACCCGTCCGACCCAGCCGAGGGCCTTCGGGTCACCCGCACCCGCGGCGAGCTCGTCGCCGATCACCACGATGCGCAGTGCGCCGTCCACCGGACCTCCTCGAGCGGTCAACCGTCGTAGGTCAGTCTGTCCGACCCGGACAGGTCCGAGCGGGAGCGACGCGCGGCGCGGGTCCCCCGAGGCCGCGCCGGACGACGGGCGACCTCGGCCGGGCTCAGCGGCCGAAGGCCTGCTCGAGCAGGGCGGCCTGCTGGGCGGCGTGCACCTTGGCCGACCCGGCGGCCGGCGACGCCGAGCCCGGCCGCGAGACGCGCCGGATGTCCCGGCCGAGCGCCTTCGGCAGCCGCACCTTGATGAACGTCCACGGGCCCTGGTTCGCCGGCTCGTCCTGCACCCAGAGCACCTCGGCGTCCGGGTAGGGCGCCAGGGCCCGGGCCACCCCGTCGCGGTCGAGCGGGTAGAGCTGCTCGAGCCGGACGATCGCGGTCCGGGTGTCGGCGATC
This sequence comes from uncultured Actinomycetota bacterium, assembly GCA_963724505.1. GTDB lineage: Bacteria > Actinomycetota > Actinomycetes > Actinomycetales > Cellulomonadaceae > Actinotalea. Next base: position 555,791 of record CAVRUY010000004.1, on the reverse strand, counting down.
TTCTCGCGGTGGGCCAGCAGGTCCCAGTACACCTTCCCGGAGCAGAGCAGCACCCGGTCGACGGTCGCGTCGGCGGGGAGCGTCGTGTCGGGCAGGACGGCCTCGAAGGTCCCGCTGGTGAGGTCGGCCACGGCCGACGCCGAGGCCTTGAGGCGGAGCATCGACTTCGGCGAGAAGACCACCAGCGGACGACGCGGACGGGCGTAGGCCTGGCGCCGGAGCAGGTGGAAGTAGGAGGCGGGGGTGGTCGGCTGGGCGACCGTCATGTTCTCCTCGGCGGACAGCTGCAGGAAGCGCTCGATCCGGCCGGAGGAGTGGTCGGGGCCCTGCCCCTCGAAGCCGTGCGGCAGGAGCAGCACCACCGAGGAGCGCTGGCCCCACTTCTGCTCGGCCGAGGAGAGGAACTCGTCGACGATGGTCTGGGCGCCGTTGACGAAGTCGCCGAACTGGGCCTCCCAGAGCACCAGCGCGTCCGGACGCTCGACCGAGTAGCCGTACTCGAAGCCCATCGCGGCGAACTCCGAGAGCGAGGAGTCGTAGATCCAGAACTTCGCCTGGTCGGCCGAGAGGTAGACCAGCGGGGTCCACTCGGCGCCGGTGACCCGGTCGTGCAGGACGGCGTGCCGCTGGACGAAGGTGCCGCGTCGGGAGTCCTGACCGGCGAGCCGGACCGGGGTCCCCTCGAGCAGCAGGGAGCCGAAGGCGAGGATCTCGCCGTAGCCCCAGTCGATCCCGCCCTCGCGGGACATCTGCTCCCGCTTGGCGAGCAGCTGCTCGAGCTTGGGGTGCACGGTGAAGCCGGCCGGCGGCCGCACGTGGGCGCGGCCGATCCGGGCCAGGACCTCGGGGTCGACGGCGGTCCGCCAGCCGACCATCGTCCCGGCGTCCTCGCGCTGGCTCTCCGGACGCTCCAGCCCGGCGATCGGCTCGCTCGACGGCGGCGGGGTGAAGCCCTCGCGGTTCTCGGTGAAGACGCGCTCGAGCTCGGCCTGGTAGTGCGCCAGGACCCCGGACGCCTCGTCGACGGTGATGTCGCCGCGGGAGACGAGCGCCTCGGTGTAGAGCTTGCGGGCCGATCGCTTGGACTCGATGAGGTTGTACATCAGCGGCTGGGTCATCGACGGGTCGTCGCCCTCGTTGTGGCCGCGGCGGCGGTAGCAGATCATGTCGATGATCACGTCGCGGTCGAACTGCTCGCGGAACTCGAACGCGAGCTCGGCGACCCGGACGCAGGCCTCCGGGTCGTCCCCGTTGACGTGGAAGATCGGCACCTGCAGGCCCTTGGCGACGTCCGTGCAGTACGTCGTCGAGCGGGACGAGGACGGCCCGGTGGTGAAGCCCACCTGGTTGTTGACGATGACGTGGATCGTGCCGCCGGTGCGGTAGCCGCGCAGCTGGGCGAGGTTGAGCGTCTCGACGACGACGCCCTGGCCGGCGAAGGCGGCGTCCCCGTGGATGAGGATCGGCAGCACCGAGAAGCCGTCGCCGCCGAGGTCGATGCGGTCCTGCTTGGCCCGGACGACGCCCTCCAGGACCGGGTTGACGGCCTCGAGGTGCGACGGGTTGGCCGCGAGGTAGACCTGGGTCGTCGCGCCGGAGTCCGAGTGGAAGGCGCCCTCGGTGCCGAGGTGGTACTTGACGTCCCCCGAGCCCTGGACCGAGCGCGGGTCGAGGTTGCCCTCGAACTCGGCGAAGATCTGCGCGGTGGACTTGCCGGCGATGTTCGCCAGCACGTTGAGCCGGCCGCGGTGGGACATGCCGATGCAGACCTCGTCGAGGCCGCCGTCGGCGGCCCGGGTCAGGACCGCGTCGAGCAGCGGGATGAGCGACTCGCCGCCCTCGAGCGAGAACCGCTTCTGGCCGACGAACTTCGTCTGCAGGAAGGTCTCGAAGGCCTCGGCGGCGTTGAGCCGGCGCAGGATCCTCAGCTGGTCCTCGCGGGGCGTGCGCGCGTACCCGGCCTCGAGGCGTTCCTGGAGCCAGCGGCGCTGGCGGGGGTCCTGCAGGTGCATGTACTCCGCGCCGACGGTGCGGCAGTAGGAGTCGCGCAGCAGGCCGAGGATCTCCCGCAGGGTGGCCTTCGGCTGCCGGTGAAGCCGGCCGTCGGGAAGACGCGGTCGAGGTCCCACAGGGTCAGGCCGTGGTTCTGGATGTCGAGGTCCGGGTGCTTGCGCTGGCGGTAGGCGAGCGGGTCCGTCTCGGCCATCAGGTGACCGCGCGAGCGGTAGGAGTGGATGAGCTCGGCGATCCGGGCCGGCTTGGCGAGCTCGGTGTCGGCGTCGACGGTGTTGTCCCGCACCCAGCGCACCGGCTCGTAGGGGATGCGCAGGGACGTGAAGACGCGGTCGTAGAAGCCGCCCTCGCCCAGCAGCTTCCCGGAGATCGTCCGGAGGAAGTCGCCGGACTGCGCACCCTGGATGATGCGGTGGTCGTAGGTCGAGGTCATGGTGAGCACCTTGGAGATGCCGAACCGGGCCAGCTGCTCGTCCGAGGCGCCCTGGAACTCGGCGGGGTAGTCCATCGCACCGACGCCGATGATGGTGCCCTGCCCGGCCATCAGCCGGGGCACCGAGTGCACCGTGCCGATGGTGCCCGGGTTGGTCAGCGTGATCGTCGTCCCGGCGAAGTCCTCGACGGTGAGCTTGCCGGTGCGGGCCTTGCGGACCGTCTCCTCGTACGCCGCCACGAACTGCCCGAAGTCCATCGTGTCGGAGCGCTTGATGCTCGGCACCAGGAGCTGTCGGCTGCCGTCCGGCTTGGCCAGGTCGATCGCCAGGCCGAGGTTGACGTGGCCGGGGGTCACCACGGCGGGCTTGTCGTCGACGAGCGTGTAGCCCTGGTTCATCGCCGGCAGGTCCGCGAGCGCCTCGACGATCGCGTAGCCGATGAGGTGGGTGAAGGAGATCTTGCCGCCGCGGGAGCGTGCCAGGTGGTTGTTGATCACCGTGCGGTTGTCGACCATGAGCTTGGCCGGGACGGCGCGCACCGAGGTCGCGGTCGGTACCTCGAGGCTCGCCTCCATGTTCGTCACGACCCGCGCGGCGGGGCCGCGCAGGCGCTCGACGCTGTCGTTCTCGCGCGCCGTCGGGTGCTCGAGCCGGGCCTCGGGGGGGAAGGCGTAGGGAGCCGTGGCGGGCAGCGCCGCGGCGATCGGGCCGGTCAGCGTGCTCGGCTCGCGCGGGGTGCGGGAGATCGCCTGCTCGGCCGAGCGCTGCGTCCGCGGCGCCGGCGCCGCGCCGTCCTGCGCGGCGGCCGGCTGCGCAGGGGCAGGCGTGCCGGGGCAGCGGGCGGGGCGGCGGCGGGGGTCGCGGCCGGCCCGTCCGTCGTCGCGACCGCGCCGTTGGCGGCTCGGCGTGGCCGTCGGGGCCGGCGTCAGCGGCTCGGTGCGCGGGCGGTAGTCGGCGAAGAAGTCCCACCAGGCCGGATCGACGGAGGACGGATCGGCGAGGTACTTCTCGTACAGCTCGTCGACGAGCCATTGGTTCGCGCCGAACGCCGCCTTCGCAGCGTCCGGGCCACTCTTGTGCGACACGCGAGGACCGCCTCTTCCACACCCCGGACCAAAGGCCGTTGTCTCGGCCTCTCTGTCCGGCTCAGCCTAGGCCACCGTACGCGCGATCTGCGCTCCGGCAGGCTCCCCGGGACGGGGATTCCGGACTGCCTTGGGGACCCTTCCCAGCGCGGGGTCGGCACTGGGTCACGCGCTGGTCATCACGGGCGCGCCAGGCCAAGCGCGCCCCGCGGGAGGGTCAGGTGATGTCGCGGCGCATCGTCGTGAGCCGGGCGACGACCGCCAGGGCGATCCCGTATCCCGAGAGGACGAGCAGCCCGGCCCAGGAGGGCAGCAGGTCGCCCGAGCTCGTCGACCCGTAGATGCTCGCGCCGGCGATCGCCTCCCCGGCGGCGCCCGGCAGCCACCGGGCGACCCCGGCGGTCGCGTCCAGCGCGCCGAGGCCGAGGCGCAGGAGCGGCTCGACGAACTGGGTGAAGGCGAGCAGCGTGACGACGGCCGCGACCTGGTGGGTGAGCACCGCGCCGAAGCCGACGCCGACGACGCACCAGACGGCCAGGGCGACGACCGAGAGCGCGAGGGTCCGCAGCACCGCCGGGTCGCCCAGGAGCGGCCGCGTGCCCGCGCAGTGCCAGCGTCGGCGCCCCGCCGAGCACCGCCCCCGCGGTGCCGGCGAGCCCGAAGGCCAGGCCGACCGGGACGCTCGCGAGGAGCTTGGCCAGCGAGCACGACCCCGCGCCGCGGCTCGGCGAGCAGGGTCGGGGTGATCGTCATGTGCCGGAACTCGGCGGTCACCGACAGCGCGCCGACGACGACCGGGAAGACGTACCCGAGCGACGGTCGCCAGGCCGTAGACGGTCCGGGCGAGGTCGACGTCGCCGATCGGCACGGCCATCCCGGCTGGTCTGCCCCGCGGCGTCCGGTGCGGTGAAGGCGAAGGCCATCACCGCGCCGAGGAAGGCCATGTACCCGGCCGAGCCGACGACCAGCACCCACCACAGCCGCGTGGTGACGAGCTTGCGGTACTCGGTGCGCAGGGCGGCGCTCATCGGGTCGCCTCCCGTCCGCCGGGCGCCGCCCGCGGGCGCCTCGGGACCGGGGTCCGTGGTCAGACGGAGGAAGGCCTCCTCGAGGTCGACGACGTCCGTCGCGAGCTCGTGCAGCTCGACCCCCTGCGGCGAAGGCCGCCCGGCCGACCTCGGCGGCCGTCACGTCCTGCAGGACGCACCGGTCCCGCGGGTGCGTCCCGGACGGCCTCGCCGGAGCCGGCCAGCGCTCGGCGACCAGCCGGGCCAGGCCGGCGACGTCCGGGGAGGTGACCCGGACCTGGCGCCGGGTGAGGGTGGCGAGCTCGGCGAGCGGTCGAGGAGTGCACGAGCCGGCCGCGGGCGATGATGACGACCTCGTCGACGGTCTGCTGCACCTCGGACAGCACGTGGCTGGAGACCAGGATGGTGCGCCCCTCGCCGGCCAGGTGGCGCAGGAAGCCGCGCAGCCAGGCGATGCCCTCGGGGTCGAGGCCGTTGGCGGGCTCGTCGAGCAGGAGGACGCGCGGGTCGCCGAGCAGCGTCGCGGCGAGGCCGAGCCGTTGGCGCATGCCGAGCGAGAACTCGCCCACCCGGCGGCGCGCGGCCGGGCCCATCCCGACCAGGTCGAGCACCTCGTCGCACCGGCGCGTCGTCGACCCCCACCTGCGGCGCGTAGACCCGCAGGTGGTCCCGGGCGGTGCGCCCGGGGTGGAAGCTCGCGGCCTCGAGCGCCGCCCCGACGGCGCGCAGCGGCCGGGGGATCCGGCGGTACGCGCAGCCCGCCGATCGTCGCCGTCCCGGCCGTCGGGGCGACCAGGCCGAGGAGCATCCGCAGGGTCGTCGTCTTGCCCGCGCCGTTGGGGCCGAGGAAGCCGGTCACCCGGCCCGGGATCGACCCGGAAGCTGAGGTCGTCGACGGCCCGGACCGAGCCGAAGGACTTGGACAGGTGGCGGATCTCGACGACGCCGGGCTCGTACGTCCGGCTCGTCCGTCGCGAGGTGGCTCACCGGGGCACGGTACCGACTCGCGGGGGCTGCCGGAGCGGGATCGTCACGCGCATGTCGCAGCCGGACGGGGTGTCGGCGACCTCGACCGTGCCGCCGTGCAGGACGACGGCCCACCGCACGATCGCCAGGCCGAGACCGGTGCCGCCGGTGCTGATCTGGCCGGTCGTCGTCGGCGCGTTCCCCCGGGTGAAGCGCTCGAAGACGGCCCGGCGCTCGCCGACGGCGATCCCCGGGCCCTCGTCGATGACGTCGAGCACGACGCTGGCTCCCGCGCGTCGCGCGGTCACCTGGATCCGGCCGCCCGTAGGGGAGTGCCGCACCGCGTTGTGCAGCAGGTTCGCGACGACCTGGTGCAGGCGCTGGGGCGTCCGCCTCCACGACGAGGTCCGCCGGCTCGATCTCCACCTCGAAGCCGAGCCCCTTGCCCGGGGAGACCAGCGAGGCGCCGGCGACCGCCTCGCCGAGGAACGTCGCGCAGCTCGACCGGTGCCGGCTCGATCCGCACGGCTCCGGCCTCGAGGCGGGACAGGTCGAGCAGGTCGGTCACCAGCCGGCCGAGGCGCTCGGTCTGCGCCAGGGCGACCTCGAGGGTGGCGCGGTCCATCGGGCTGACCCCGTCGACCATGTTCTCGAGCTGGGCCTGGAGCGCGGCCACCGGGGTGCGCAGCTCGTGGGAGACGTTGGCCACGAGCTCGCGGCGCAGCGTGTCCGCCTGCTGGAGGTCGTCGGCCATGGTGTTGAACGCCCCGGCGAGCTGACCGACCTCGTCGCGGCTGGTCGCCCGGACCCGCTGGGAGTAGTCGCCCTGGGCCATCGCCCGGGCAGCGGCCGTCATCTCGCGCAGCGGCGAGGTCATGCCGTGCGCGAGCACCTGGACGGCGACGACCGAGATGACGATCGCCAGCGGCAGGGTCCACCGGGGGCCGAGGTGGTTGTACAGCCCGATCCAGGTGAGGAAGGCCGCGAGCGTCACGGTGGCCACGACGAGGACGCCCAGCTTGATCTTGATCGAGGAGAGGCTGTCGAGCGGCCGGACGTCCAGCCGGGCCCGGCCGGCGTGCCGGGGCGTGCTCATCGGTCCGGCGGCCGGCTCGAACGCGTAGCCCACGCCGTGCACCGTGCGGATGAGGTCCGGGCCGAGCTTGCGGCGCAGCGCCTTGACGTGCGAGTCGACGGTGCGGGTCCCGCTCGCGTCGACCCAGTCCCACACGTCGGCCAGGAGCTTCTCCCGGGTCAGGACGGTGCGCGGGCTCAGCGCGAGGGTGACGAGCAGGTCGAACTCGGTCGGCGTGAGGTGGATCGGCGCGCCCGCGCGGGTCACCCGGCGCTGGGCGCGGTCGACCACGACGTCGCCGACGGTGATCGCCGGGAGGGCGGTCTGCTGCACCGCGAGCTGCGCGGACCGCTCGACCCGGCGGAGCAGGGTCTTGGTCCGGGCGACGAGCTCGCGCATCGAGAAGGGCTTGGTGAGGTAGTCGTCGGCGCCGACCCCGAGACCGACGAGCATGTCCGTCTCGTCGTCCCGGGCGGTGAGCATGATGACCGGGATCGGCCGCTCGGCCTGGATCCGCCGGCAGACCTCGAGGCCGTCCAGCCCGGGGAGCATGACGTCGAGCACCACGACGTCCGGCACGAGCCGGAGCGCCACCTCCACGGCCGTGATGCCGTCGGCAGCGATCTCGGCCGTCCAGCCCTCGGCGCGCATCCGGTGGGCGACCGCCGTGGCGATCGCCGGCTCGTCCTCGACCACCAGCACGAGGGGAGTGCTGCGTCCCGTCCCGCCGACCGTGTGTGCCATGCGCCCAGGGTGGCACAGGCGGTTATGCTCTCTGCACGATGACCGGCCGGAGGGGTACGCAGTGCTGAGCGAGTGGCTCCTGGTGCTCCTCGGCGTGGGTCTCACCGCCGGCACCGCGCTGTTCGTGGCCGCCGAGTTCGCGCTCGTCACCCTGGACCCGGGCGTGGTCGACCGAGAGCTCGAGAAGGAGCCCGCCGGGGCGCGGTCGGCGCGCTCGACCCGGACCGTCCAGCACGCCCTGCGCTCCCTGTCGACCCAGCTCTCCGGGGCCCAGGTCGGGATCACCGCGACCACCATCCTGCTCGGCTACACGACCCAGCCGGCCATCGGCCGGCTCCTCGCGGCAGGCCTCGGCGAGACAGCGCTGAGCACCGGTCTGTCGACCGCGCTCGCGGCGATCGGCGCCCTGGTGCTGGTCAACGGGTTCTCGATGCTCTTCGGCGAGCTCGTGCCGAAGAACCTCGCGCTGAGCAGCCCGTGGTCGACGGCGGTCGCGGTGGCCCCCGCGCAGGTCGGCTTCACCCGTGCCCTCAAGCCGGTCATCGGCGTGCTCAACAACACCGCGAACGCGCTGCTGCGCCGGGTCGGGGTCGAGCCGCGCGAGGAGCTGTCCGGCGGCCGCTCGGCGCAGGAGCTCGTCGCCCTGGTCCGCCGGTCGGCCGAGGTCGGCACGCTCGACGCGGGCACCGCCACCCGGCTGACCAACTCGATCGAGCTCAACACGCTCACGGCCGTCGACGTGATGACCGACCGGACCCGGATGGTCGTCGTGCGACGCGACGCGAGCGCCGCGGACGTCGTCGACCTCGCGCGCGAGTCGGGGCACTCGAGGTTCCCGGTCATCGACGCCTCGCACGACGACGTCGTCGGCCTCGTGCACCTGCGCAAGGCGATCGCGGTCCCGTTCGACCGCCGCCAGGAGGTGCCGGCCGCTGCGCTCATGGACGACGCCCCGCGGGTGCCCGAGACGGTGCGGCTCGGCCCGCTGCTCGTCGAGCTGCGGGCCCAGGGGATGCAGGTGGCGCTCGTCGTCGACGAGTACGGCGGGACGGCCGGGCTCGTGACGCTGGAGGATGTCGTGGAGGAGATCGTCGGCGAGGTCGCCGACGAGCACGACCCGCGGCGCGCCGGTGTCTATCGCGCCGGTGACTCCTGGAACGTGCCCGGCCTGCTGCGTCCCGACGAGCTCGAGGAGAGCACCCGCCTGGAGGTGCCGGACGACGGCGCCTACGAGACGCTCGGCGGCCTGGTGATGGCCCGGCTCGGCCGGGTGCCGCGGACCGGCGACGAGGTGGTCGTGGCCGGGGTGCGCCTCACGGTGCTGCGGATGGACGGTCGGCGGGTCGATCGGCTCGGCGTCGCGGCGCTCCCGGAGGAGGACGCGTGAGCGCGGGTGTCGCGGCGCTCATCGGCGTCCTGCTGCTCGCCGGGAACGCGTTCTTCGTCGGTGCGGAGTTCGCGATCATCTCGGCACGACGCAGCGCGATCGAGCCGCTGGCCGAGGCCGGGTCGCGGCGCGCCCGGGTGGTGCTCTGGGCGATGGAGCACGTCTCGCTCATGCTCGCCTGCGCGCAGCTCGGGATCACGATCTGCTCGACCTCGCTCGGCCTCGTCGCCGAGCCGGCCATCGCGCACGCCCTCGAGGTCCCGCTCCACGCGGCCGGCCTGCCCGACGCGGCCATCCACCCGATCGCCTTCGTGGTCGCCCTGGCCCTGGTGGTCTACCTGCACGTGGTGCTCGGCGAGATGGTGCCCAAGAACCTCGCCGTCTCCGGGCCGGACAAGGCGGTGCTGTGGTTCGGCCCGCCGCTGGTGTGGGTGGCCCGCGTGGTGCGGCCGATCATCGTCGCGCTCAACTACCTGGCCAACCAGCTGCTGCGCCAGTTCGGCGTCGACCCGAAGGACGAGGTCGCCTCGGCCTTCACCGCCGAGGAGGTCCAGTCGATCGTCGAGCGCTCGCGTGCCGAGGGGCTCCTCGACGACGCCCAGGGGCTCCTGCAGGGTGCGCTGCAGTTCAGCGACCGGACCGCCGGCGAGGTCATGGTCGCCACGGCGGACCTCGTCGGGGTGCCCGAGGGCGCCAGCGCCGCCGACGTCGAGCGGCTGGTGGCCCGCACCGGCTTCAGCCGCTTCGCGGTCACCGACGCCGATGGCGACCCGATCGGGTACCTGCACCTCAAGGACGTCCTGTACGCCGGGGCCGGCGACCGCGACGACCCGGTGCCGCCCTGGCGGGTGCGGGCGCTCGCCGACGTCACCGCCGACGAGGAGGTGGAGGACGCCCTCCTCGCCATGCAGCGCTCGGGCACCCACCTCGCGCGGGTGCGCGGCACCGCCGGCCAGGTGCTCGGCGTGGTCTTCCTCGAGGACATCCTCGAGGAGCTGGTGGGCGAGGTCAGGGACGCCATGCAGCGGGGTCAGCTCTGAGGATGTGACGCATCTGACGTGGGCGTCGATGGATCGTCGCACCCCGAGCCGTTATAGTTCTGTAATCACCCGAACGGCGCTTCCCCCCGCTTTGTCGCGTCCGTGCGCGCGGTGATTCGCCCGAAGCAGCCCGCCGCGAGAGCGGCCGATCCCGGAGGTCCCGTGCAGGAAGCGCAGAGCGCGACGGACACAGCGTCCGCCTCCCGTCGATCGCTTCGTGCCCCGGCACGGAGCCCGCGTCGCCGCCTCCGGATCCGGGTCTCGCCCGCTCTCGCCACCCGCGCGGCGGTCGTCGGGGCGCTCGCCGTCGCCACGATCGGCCTGCCGGCGCACGGGGCGCTCGCGCCGAGCGCCGCCCAGTCCGTCTCGGCAGAGGCTGCCGGGGGCGGCCCGTCCGGCTACGAGGTACTCGCCGCGACCGCGGTGGACAGCACGCCGACGTCGCTGCTCGCACCGCTGCCGGCCGTCTCGCGCGACGCCGTGACCGTGAGCCGTTCCCTGGAGCGCAACCCGCTGCCCGCCTGCGACCCCTCGGTCGACCCTGGTCCCGAGAACGGCCAGATCGCGACCGACGACCTGTGCACCCTCTGGGACGGCGCGAACATGCTCCGTGGCGACGCCGCGGTGGCGATGTCCGCCCTCAACGAGGACTTCACCGCCGCGCTCGGGCAGCCGCTGTGCATCACCGACTCCTACCGCACGCTCGCCGAGCAGCGCATCCTCGCCGTCACCAAGGGCAGCCTCGCCGCGACGCCGGGAACCTCCAACCACGGCTGGGGCCTCGCCGTGGACCTCTGCGCCTCGGTGACGAACAACAGCGCGGCGATCGGCTGGCTGAGCGAGAACGGCCCGACCTACGGCTGGGCGAACCCGGCGTGGGCCGCGGCCGGTGGCTCCGGACCGCGCGAGCCGTGGCACTGGGAGTACTTCCCGGGAACCGAGGCCAAGGGCACCAACTGGAAGTGAGTGCCCTCGGCACCCACCGGACGTGAGGCCCGGGCCGTGAGCCCTGCGTCTCCGGCCGCTCAGAGCAGCGTCATCCCCCAGGTCACCTCGTGGCTCGCTCCCGGCTCCAGCCGGACGAGTCGCTCGCCGGTCCGGAACGCGTCGGCGATGCAGCTCATCGGCTCGGCGGCGACGCCCGTCCGGCACCACTCCGGTGCCGCCAGGTGGTCGCCGGTGCACACCTGCCAGGTGTCCATCGACTCGTCCATCCAGACCGCAGCCGTGCGGCCGTCCGGCCCGGTCAGCCGCATCCAGGACAGCCCGTCCTGGTCCCGCAGCACGTCGACGAACGCGTCGTCCAGGTCGAGGCCGCGGACCGGCCGCGGCTCCCGCAGGTCGTGCACCCCGCTCACCGGCTCGGTGCCGATCGGCAGCAGTCGCTCGTCGACGCGCACCCGCGTCTCGGCGTCGAGCCGCAGCGTGCAGTCGTCGAGGGACCCCGCGCCGGGCGAGAGCCAGGGGTGGAAGCCCACCCCGTAGGGAGCGGCGCTCGACCCGAGGTTGGTCGCCGTCGTCTGGACGTGCAGGCCGGTGGCGGTCAGCCGGTAGGTGGTCCGCAGCAGGAGGTCGAAGGGGTAGCCCTCGCTGGGCGCGAGGCGCAGCGCCAGCGTGGCGGCCTGCCCGGCGGCGTGCGCGGCGTCGTCGACCTGCTCGACCGACCAGCGCTGCCACATCACCAGACCGTGCAGCGCCGTGGAGCGCTCGGGCTCGGAGACGGCGACCTGGTGGTCGACGCCGTCGAAGGTGTACCGGCCGTCCCGCAGGCGGTTCGGCCAGGGTGCGAGCACCGCGCCGTGGCCGGCGGGGGCGACGACGTCGGCCGGGAACGGGGTGAGGACGTCGCGCCCGCCCACGCTGTAGCGCCGCACCTTCGCACCGACGTCGGTGACGGTCGCCTCCTGGTCGTCGAGCCGTAGCTCGACCTGGAGGCCGGAGAGGGGAGTGGGGGTGGTCAGCGCGCTCACAGCTGAACGCTAGCCCTCGCCGCGGGGTCCGGGCATCACGCAGGTCCCCTGCGTGCTCAGCTCGCCTTCTCCAGCTCGGCGGACAGGGACGCGAGCCGATCGGCGAGGGAGCCGAGCGCCGTGCCGACGGACCCGTTGACCCGTGCGGCGAGCTCGTCGACCCCCGCCCGGGCCGAGGCCAGCGCGGTGGTCGCCTCGGCGAGCGCCGTCGAGGCCGTCTCCTCGGCCGCTGCCGCGCTGTCCAGCGCGGAGTTCGCCTGGTTGATCGCGTCCGCCGCGGAGTCGGTGACGCCACGCACCTGGTCGAGCGTCTCGCCGTCCAGCCCGGCGTCGGCCGCCGTGGCCCGGACGTCGTCGAGCGAGCCCCGGGCCGTCGCGACGCCCTGCTGCACGGTCTGCTGCAGGCCGTCCCAGTCCACGCCGGACTCGGAGCACCCGACGAGGAGGAGCCCGGCCAGCAGCGCGGTGCCGAGCGCGCGCGGGGCGGCCGTGCGCGGCGAGCGGGTGGGACGAGACGGCATCGTTCCTCCAGGGTGACGGGTCGGGGTCCCAGTCTGCCTGCTCGGCCGTCCGGACCGCGCGGGGCCGCGCTGGTCCGGACAGACCGATGGCCGGACCCCTCGGGGCCCGGCCATCGGTGAGGTGAGCCACCCGCGCGACCGGGCGGCTCTGGTGCGTCAGGACGCGGGCTCAGCCTCCGTGGAGGTCTCGTCCGCGGCACCTGCCGCCGGCTCCGGCGAGCCCAGGTCCCCGACCAGGCGCCCGTAGTAGGCCGCGACCATGATCTCCTTCATGTGGTCGATCATCGGGATGCGCGGGTTGGCGGGCGCGCACTGGTCCTCGAAGGACCGCATGGCCAGCACGTCGAGGGAGCTCATGAAGCTGTCCTCGCCGATGCCCATCTCCTGGAAGGAGCCGGGCATGCCCAGCCGTCCACGCAGCTCCGAGCAGGCTCGGGCGTAGGACTCGACGCCCTCCTCCGGCGTGGCGGCCGGCAGGTCGAGCTCCTGCGCGATGCGCTGGTAGCGCTCGGGCGCGGTGTACGTCTCGTACTTGGGCCAGGAGTTGAACTTGGTCGGGATCTGGCCGTTGTAGCGGATGGCGTACGGCAGGAACACGGCGTTGGTGCGGCCGTGGATCTGCTTGTACGTCGAGCCGACCGTGTGCGACATCGCGTGCACGATGCCCAGGAAGGCGTTGCCGAAGGCCATACCGGCGATGGTCGCCGCGTTGTGCATGGACTCGCGGGCCGCGGTGTCGTTGTGCAGCACCGACTTCTCGATGTTCGCGAAGATCAGCTTGATCGCCTGGAGCGCCATGCCGTCGGTGAAGTCGTTCGCGTAGACGGACACGAACGCCTCGGTGGCGTGGGTGAGCGCGTCCATGCCCGAGTCGGCGGCGACGAACGCGGGCATCTTCGCCGTGAGGTTCGGGTCGACGATCGCCACGGTCGGGGTCAGGGCGTAGTCCGCGAGCGGGTACTTGAAGCCCGTCTCCGGGTCGCCGATCACCGCGAAGGGGGTGACCTCCGCGCCGGTGCCCGAGGTGGTCGGGATGCACACGAGCTTGGCCATGTCACCCAGCGTCGGGAACTTGAACGCCCGCTTGCGCACGTCGAGGTACTTCTCACGCAGGTCGGAGAAGTTGACCTCGGGGTGCTCGTAGAGCAGCCACATGACCTTCGCCGCGTCCATCGGCGAGCCGCCGCCGAGGGCGATGATCGTGTCGGGCTTGAACCCGCGCATGATCTCCGCGCCGCGGTTGACCGTGCCGATGCTCGGCTCGGGCTCGACGTCGTCGAAGACCTGGATCATCACGTCGTTGCCGCGCCGCGCGAGGACGTCGCGGATCTTGTCCACGAAGCCGATGCGGGTCATCGTGTGGTCGGTCACGATCGTGACCCGGTTGATGTCCGGCATGTCCACGAGGTAGCGGATCGCGTTCGGCTCGAAGTAGGTCTTGGCCGGGACCTTGAACCACTGCAGGTTGTTGTTGCGACGTCCGATGCGCTTGATGTTCACCAGGTTGACCGCCGAGACGTTGTTCGAGACCGAGTTGCGGCCGTGCGAGCCGCAACCGAGGGTCAGAGACGGGATGAAGGCGTTGTAGATGTCGCCGATGCCACCCTGGGAGGACGGCGAGTTCCAGATGATGCGGGTCGCCTTGACGCGGGTCCCGAACTCCTCGACGAGCTCGACGTTCTCCGAGTGGATCGCGCCCGAGTGGCCCAGACCGTCGAACTCGACCATCTGCTCGGCGAGCCGCACGCCGTGCTCGGTGTTCTGCGCGCGCAGGACGGCCAGCACCGGAGCGAGCTTCTCGCGCGTCAGCGGCTCGATCGGTCCGACCTCGGACACCTCGGCGATGAGGATCGAGGCGTCGGCCGGGATGCTGAAGCCGGCCTTCTCCGCGATCCACTGCGGGCTCTGGCCCACGACGGACGCGTTGAGCTTGGCACCGGCGCAGTTCACGTCGTTCGCCTCGACCCCGAAGATGAGGCGCTCGAGCTTGGCCTTCTCCTCGGCGTTGCAGACGTAGCCGTGCAGCCGGCGGAACTCGGCCATCGCCTCGTCGTAGATCTCGGTGTCGAGGATCGCCGCCTGCTCCGAGGCGCAGACCATGCCGTTGTCGAACGACTTCGACATGACGATGTCGTTGATCGCCCGCTTGAGCTTGGCGGTCTTCTCGACGTAGGCGGGGACGTTGCCCGCGCCGACACCCAGGGCGGGCTTGCCGCAGGAGTAGGCCGCGCGGACCATCGCGTTGCCACCGGTCGCCAGGATGAGCGCGACGCCCGGGTGGTTCATCAGGGCGTTCGTGGCGTCCATCGACGGCTGCTCGACCCACTGGATGCAGTTCTCCGGGGCGCCGGCCGCGACGGCGGCGTCGCGGACGATCTTGGCGGCGGCGACCGAGCACTTCTGGGCCGAGGGGTGGAAGGCGAAGACGATCGGGTTGCGGGTCTTCAGCGCGATGAGCGACTTGAAGATCGCGGTCGAGGTCGGGTTGGTCACCGGGACCATCGCGCAGACGACGCCGACCGGCTCGGCGATCTCGACGATGCCGGAGATCTCGTCGCGGGAGATGATGCCGACCGTCTTGGTCTCGCTCATCTGGTTCGTCACGTGCTCGCAGGCGAAGATGTTCTTCGTCGCCTTGTCCTCGAAGACCCCGCGCCCGGTCTCGTCGACGGCGAGCTTGGCGAGCTGGCCGTGCTGGTTCAGCGCGGCCACAGAGGCCTTCTTGACGATGTGGTCGATGTCCGCCTGCGTGAAGGAGGCGTAGGCCGCAAGGGCCTTGGTCGCGTTCGCGACCAGGGTGTCGACCGCCGACGTCGGGGCGGGTGCCTCGGCGTCGCCGGCGGCAGTGTTTCGAGGGGCTCGTGCGCTCACGGCATCTCCCTGTTGGTGTGGTGGGGTGGAGGATCTCCGTTGACCCAAGTACGACGCTAGGCGGCGTCGGTGCCGTCCGCGTGTGCCAAAAGTCCGGGGCGTCCAGGGGAAGTCAGGCTACCGGCCTACGACCAAGGTCCTAGATTCCGGCCTCCGACCTGGGAATCTATGGCTGGCACTCGCAACCGGAGAGTGCTAATACTGGAGGCGTAGCACCCGGGCTGGACGTGCTCCGCGACCCGGGACGCGCGACCCCCGGACCGTCCGGGGGTCCAGCAAGGAGGTGATCCGCGTGGCTACCCGCCTGTTCCCCTTCGCCGACCCGTCCAGCTGGATGGACGACGTCTTCGGCGCCCTGCGTGAGGCTCCCACCGTGGGGATGATGCCGATGGACCTCTACCGCACCGGCGACCACTACGTCCTGCACGTCGACCTTCCCGGTGTCGACCCGGGCAGCACCGACGTCAACGTCGAGGACCGCACCCTGACCATCCGCGCCGAGCGGACGGCGCGCACCGACGCCGACGCCCAGTGGCACCTGCGTGAACGGGCGACCGGCACGTACGTCCGCCAGCTCACGGTCGGCCGTGGGCTCGCCCTCGACGCGATCACGGCGAGCTACGCCGACGGCGTCCTGACCCTGACGATCCCGGTGGCCGAGGAGGCCAAGCCGCGGCGGATCGAGATCCGGCAGCCGGCCACGGTGCAGGCTCCCGAGATCACGACGTCCCAGAGCTAGTCCCCGCCCGCCGGTCCGGTGCGCCGCCCCGGGCGTGCCGGACCGGCGCTGTCGGCGCGACCCTCAGCAGCCGAGCGCGGCCCGCAATCGCCGTCCCGCGTCCTCGACCAGGGGCCGGGGCGTCGCCAGGTTGAACCGCACGAAACCGTGATGGCCGCCGTTGGCCATCCCGTCGACGACGGCCACCCCTGCTTCGCGCAGGAGCCACGTGGCGACCTCGCCCGGCCCGGGCGGCTCGGCGAGCGCCGCGAGCGGCCCGCGCATGTCCAGCCAGACCAGGTAGGTGCCTTCCGGGTCCGCGAACGGGATGTCCGGTCCGAGGGCGGCGCGCAGCGCGGCGGAGTTCTGGGCCACGTACGCCAGGAGGCCGTCCAGCCACGGGCCCCCGTCGCGATAGGCCGCCGCCGTGGCGACCGCGCCGAGCGTCGAGACGCCGTGGCCGTTCTGGGCGCCGTGCTCCGCCCACCAGGCGGCGTCGTGCTCGCCGGTCACGATGACCTGGGCGCACTTGAGTCCCGGGATGTTCCAGCCCTTGGACGCCGCGGTCGCCGTCGTGGTGTGGGCGGCTGTGACGGCCGAGACGCTCGCGTAGGGCACGTGACGGTGGCCCGGCTGCACGAGCGGGGCGTGGATCTCGTCGGCGAAGACCCACGCGTCGTGCCGGTCCACCACCTGGGACAGGGCGGAGAGCTCGGCGACCGAGTGCACCCGGCCGGTCGGGTTGTGCGGGTTGACGAGCGCGAGCACCGAGCCCGGGCGCGCGGCGAGGGCCTGGTCGATCGCCTCGAGGTCGAACGTGGTCCGCCCGTCGGGACCGGCCGCCATCGGCACCCGGACCACCTCGCGGCCCCAGAGCGCCGGCAGCGTGAGGAAGGGCATGTACGCCGGGGTCGGCAGCACCACCGCGCCGCCCTGGCCGGTGTGGTGGTGCAGCGCGATCCGGAACGCCTCGATGACGTCCGGGACCAGGTAGACGCGGGACGCCGGCACGTCCCAGCCGTAGCGGTCCCGGTGCCAGGCGGCGCAGGCAGCCCGCGCGTCGTCGCGGACCTCCGGCGGCAGGTAGCCGGTGAGCCCGCGGTCGACCGCGTCGTGCAGCGCGGCGGTCACCGCCGGCGCGGTGCCGAGGTCCGACTCGGCGACCCATGCGGCGACGGGCGCCTCGGTGGCCGTCCACTTGAGGCTTCCGCGGCGGCGCAGGCGAGTCGGGTCGGCATCCAGCCAGAGCTCGGTCATCCGGCCAGTCTGCCGCGCGCACGGCCGCTCGTTGTCGCCGGCGCGGTCCGAGCGTGTCGGAGGCCGGCCGCCGGGCGCGACTCCGACCGGTGGGCGGGTCGTCCGGGTGCGTCCCGATTGGTGCATTCGGGTGAACGACGCCCGGTTTGTCATCGTGAGGGTTGCGCGAATGTCCGGATTGTGTGACCGTGTCCATGTCAGCGACAAGGGCAAACCCACCGCGAGGTGGGGACGCAAAGTCAACGGGACCCCCGTGGTCGGCCGGACTACCGAACGACAGGAACCCATCATGTCGACGTACACCACTCCCACCCAGCGCATGAGCGCCCCCGCCGCCCTGCTCACCCCCTCCGAGGTCGCGGGCATGTTCCGGGTCGACCCGAAGACCGTGACCCGGTGGGCCAAGGCCGGCAAGCTCACCGCGATCCGGACCCTCGGCGGACACCGCCGCTACAACGAGGCCGAGGTCCGCGGCCTGCTCGGCGTGCCCACGCCCCGCTCCTCGCACGAGTGACCTGCGCCGGCTGAGGTCCGGCCGACCGCACCGGTCGACCCCTCCGCTCGATATCCAGGCCGCAGGGCCCGTCGGCCAGCCGACGGGCCCTGCGGCGTGTCGTCGGAGACTCCTGGATCCCGTGGGTCGGAGGTCTGCTCAGTACCGGCCACGAAGGGTCAGGGCGACCCCGTCGTGCTCGGCGAGTGCGCCGTCCTCGACGAGGGCGACCCAGCCGCCTCGGTGCAGCACCGTCTCGATCAGCTCGTCGACGACGTCGTCGACGACGTCCGGGTGCTCGACGTCGGTCGCCGGGTGCAGGTAGTCCCCGTCGGCACTCAGCCGGGCCGGGGCGAACAGGCCCTCCTCGACGGCGAGCATCTCCGGGCGCTCGCGGCGGGCGGAGAGCCAGCAGGCCGCGATCCCGCTGACCGAGCGCTCCTCACCCGTGCGTCGGTCGAGGAGACCGAGCGCCTCCTCCTGGCGGGAGCGCAGGTACTCCTCGATCGCCGGCCCGATCCGCGCGCTGAGGGAGTCGAGCGGCGTGCTGATGTGGTTGCCGCTGACGGTCCCGGCCAGCCGGCCGAGGTGGCGGGCGACCCCGGTGAGGGCGGCCAGCACCCGTGGCGGACCGACCAGCACGAGCGGGCTCGGGTGCTGGGCGCGATAGGTGCCCAGCGCGGTGTCCACGCTGCGCAGGAACCCGAGGGTCTCGGTCTCGCGCAGCTGGGGACGGTCCGGGTGCCGACCTCGCACCGACGCCTCGCGGCGCAGCGGGAAGGTGCCGGTGGCGGCCGGGCGGAGCACACCGCCGACGCCGTCGTACAGGCGCGCCTCCCGCTCGGACAGGACGAGCACGACGTGGCGGGGGGTGCGGTGCAGGGCGCGGACCAGGTCGCGCGTGGCGAACGTGGGGTCGACGACGACGCGGTCCTGGACCTCCACCGGCAGCGTCACGCGGACGCTCGTGGCGCCGCTGACGAAGATCCCCAGGGCGCGGGCAGTGGCCGAGGTGCACGCTGCGTCGATCACGCGGTGGACCTCGTCGACCAGGGCCGCGGCCTGCGGGAGGAGCTCGGCGCCGAGACGGTCGGCGGCGTCCCGGCCCAGTGCGCGGAGGCGGCTGCGGTCGAGGGGCGTCATCGCCGCCGCCGGGGTGGTGGACATCAGGACGGAGACGGACGGGTAGCCGCGTGCCGACTGGAGCCGGACGACCAGCTCGGGGCTGGGCGAGAGCGCGCTGCTGTCGACGGCAGCCGGCGAGGCGAGGGGATGGGTCGTGGACATGGTTCCTCCGGTCGGGGTGACCGGAGGTCTCTCCCGACCCTCGCGGGCCCGCGGCGCCGGACCGGCACGAGCCGGTCGTCCTGACGACGAAGCGTTCGGGGATACTCCCCTCCGTGCGGACAAGTGAAGCAGAGTTCATGCTTCTGTGCCATGGGAACGCCGAGGGCGGGCCCCGACGGTGTGCGGAACGATGCGTTCCCGCTGGTCAGGTGGTGCCCGCGAGAGTCCCACCCGCACGCGCGGCCCGTGGGTCGAGCAGCCGGGCCGTCACCATGACGCTCGAACCGGCGCAGCGCGTGTCCACGGTCTCCAGGTCCGTGCCGAGGAGTCCTCGCATGGCCTCGAGCACGTCGTGCGTCATCGGGTGTCCGAGCTCCAGAGCGGTGCCGATGCACCAGATCCGGCAGGCGGTGGCCACTGCGACCGCCTGGTGCACGAGCTGGGCGGCGCTGAGGCGGCGCCCCTCAATCGGCGGTAGGACGAGCGGCACCCAGGCGCCCGTCTCAGTGAGGTATCCGAAGTCCACGGAGTGATCTCGTGCTCCGTACGACGGCGGCGTCACTCCGGACGCCGAGGCGACCCCGCCGCCACTGGCCCTCGATCGGCGGGCGGCCGGCGCGTCCTCCGCGCCCGAGCCCCAGGCCCCTGCGCGTCGCGTGGTGGTGAGCAGTGCGTTCGCCATCGGTCTGCCTCCTCGTGCTCCGGGTCTCACGGTCGGTCACGGAACGAGCGTGCGCGTCCGCGGTGGGTGCCGGCCATGAGGAGGCCGTGCGGAGCCTGTGGGAGTCGGGGCGGGCCCGGGGTGCGCTGGTGTGCTGCGCTGAGGGCGCCTAGTCTGCTGATGCTTCGGCCGCCGAGGTCTCGCACGGCGAGCGCACACTCGCACGGCGTCGCCGGCGGCACGGAGCTGACCAGGGAGCGAGGCCGCCAGGGGTGCGATCAGACCGGCGAGGTGCAGCTGGCGCGGCGGGGGTGATCGCCGCGGCGCTCGCGCTGCTGGTGGCCGGCTGCACCTCGGACCTGGGCCGCGCCGACCCCGACGCCACCCCGTCGGCCGTGGTGACCACGCAGCCGGGACCCACCCGTGGTGTGACAACCGGTCCGTCGTCCGGCCCGGAGCCGGTGCCGAGCCCTGCCGCGACCGGGGGCGCGCCGGTCGGCCCGTCCCCGTCGGAGCCGCCACCGTCCGGCCCGCCCTCGTCTGCGGGTACCGTGCCGCCGACGGCGCCGACGGCGACCCCTCCGACGAGCCCGACCCCCACAGCCGCGCCGTCGCCGGAGCCCGAGCCCGCACTCCTGCGGGCGGGCGACGACGGCGAGGCGGTCGCGCAGGTGCAGGGTCGACTGCGCGAGCTCGGCTACTTCCTGGCGACGGTCGACGGCGTCTTCGGGCCGAAGACGCAGCAGGCCGTGTGGGCGCTGCAGAAGGCCGCAGGGATCAGCAGGGACGGGGTGGTCGGACCGGACACCCGTGCCGCCCTGGCGGCGGGCACCCGCCCGATGCCACGGTCGACCACCGGGCACGTGCTCGAGGTCGACCTGGTCGCGCAGCTCGTCCTGGCCGTCCAGGACGGCACGGTCGTGGCGATCATCAACGCGTCGAGCGGCGACGGGCGGCAGTACGAGGCGCTCGGCACGACGCACACGGCCTACACCCCGAGAGGCGACTTCACCGTCATCCGGCAGATCGACGGGATGCACGAGTCGACTCTCGGGCTGGGCCCGATGTACCGGCCCAAGTACTTCCGTTCCGGTTGGGCCATCCACGGGTCACCTTCTGTGCCGCCCTACCCGGCCTCGCACGGCTGCGTCCGCGTCTCCAACGACGCCATCACCTGGATCTGGGACCAGTTCGGGGCACCGGTGGGCACCCCGGTCCTGGTCTACGGCGGCTAGGCGTCCGGCGACGGGACGTCGGATCGGCACGGTGGCCGTGCCAGCCCCCACCGAGGGCGATCGGCGCCGATCACGACGACGGAGCCGCGTGACGCGGACCTGCGTTTCCGCTGGTCAGATGGTGCCCGCGATAGGATTCGAACCTACGACCTTCTGCTCCGGAGGCAGACGCTCTATCCCCTGAGCTACGCGGGCGGGGCGGTGAGAACCTTACCAGCCCGGGGGAGTGGCCCGACCATCGCGCACGACCCCCGCGAGCCGAGCCTCCTCAGCGTCGGATCTCGTCGGTGGCCGGCTGCTCGTCGAGCGCCGCGCCGCCGATGAGGTCCGAGAGGTAGCGGTCGATCTCCTGCACCGCCGCCTCGGCGTCGCAGTCCGCGATGGCCTCGACCAGGGCGTGGTGGGAGTCGTCGTCGTGCACGGGGTGCTCGAAGTTGAACCGGATGTTGTCGGTGATCGCGTCCTGCAGGTTCTCGTACAGCGAGAGCAGCACCGGGTTGTGCGCGGCCTGCGCGATCGTGCGGTGCAGCGCGAGGTCGGCGGCGACCATCTGGTCCATCTCGCCACCGGCGTAGGCGGCGGTGCGGGTGTCCCGCAGCCGGCGCAGGAGCTCGACCTGCTCCGGCGTCCGGCGCAGGGCCGCGAGGCGCGCCGACTCGACCTCCAGGCTGCGGCGCACCTCCAGCACGTCACGCTGGTGGGCGCCGGCGATCTCGCGGCCCATCGCGTTGCCGAGCTCGGAGTCGGCGAGCACGTAGGTGCCCGAGCCCTGGCGGCGCTCGAGCATCCCCGCGTGCACGAGGGACTGGACGGCCTCACGGACGGTGTTGCGGCCGACGCCGATGAGCTCGGCGAGCTCGGGCTCCGCCGGGATCCGGGTGCCCACGCCCCAGGCGCCGGAGGTGATCTGCTCGCGCAGCCTGCTCACGGCCCGGTCGATCAAGTTCGTGCGACGCATCCCATCTCCGCTGCCTCGGGTGGCTGCAGCCCAGACTGCGCAGTCCCACCGGCGCATCCTCCTCCCCCGAGTGGCCGCTGATCCAATCGGCGGCGCGGCGCGGGCCCGGCGACGGGCCTCGGGAGGCGGGCGGACGCCCGTCGGGCCGTCGCCTCGCGCTCGCTAGGATCGGCCGGTGACCCCCGCTGAACTCTCCGCCGCGCTGCGCACCGTCCTCGTCGCCGCCCAGGCCGACGGCACCCTGCCGATCGACGCCGAGGCGGTGCCGGCGACCGTCCCGGTCGAGCGCCCGCGCTCGCGGGAGCACGGCGACTGGGCGACGAACGTCGCCATGCAGCTGGCGAAGAAGGCAGGTCTGGCCCCGCGCGACCTGGCCGAGGCGCTGGCCGCCCGGCTGCGCGAGCTGGACGGCGTGGCGGACGTCCAGGTGGCGGGCCCCGGCTTCCTCAACATCACGCTCGACGCGGCGGCTGCCGGTGAGCTCGCGCGCACGGTCGTCGACCAGGGCGCCGGCTACGGCCGCAGCGACGACGCTGGCCGGCCAGCGGATCAACCTCGAGTTCGTCTCGGCGAACCCCACCGGGCCGCTGCACATCGGCGGCGTGCGCTGGGCAGCCGTCGGCGACAGCCTCGCGCGGATGCTCGCGGCCAGCGGAGCGGACGTCTCGCGCGAGTACTACTTCAACGACCACGGGTCGCAGATCGACCGGTTCGCGCGGTCGCTCGTGGCGCGCGCCCGCGGCCAGGAGGCCCCGGAGGACGGCTACGGCGGGCAGTACATCGGCGAGATCGCCGACGCGGTGCTCGCCCAGATCGCCGCCGCCGGCGAGCCGGACCCCCGCACGCTGCCCGAGGGCGAGGCGGAGGAGGCGTTCCGCGCGCGGGGCGTCGAGCTGATGTTCGCGGAGATCAAGGCCGCGCTGCACGCCTTCCGGGTCGAGTTCGACGTCTACTTCCACGAGGACTCCCTGCACGACTCCGGGGCGGTCGAGCGGGCCGTCGCCCGGCTCCGGGAGCTCGGCCACGTCTTCGAGGCCGACGGCGCGACCTGGCTGCGCACCACGGAGTTCGGCGACGACAAGGACCGCGTCATCGTCCGGTCCGACGGGATGCCCGCGTACATCGCCGGCGACCTCGCCTACTACCTGGACAAGCGCGAGCGCGGCTTCGACCGGGCGATCATCATGCTCGGCGCGGACCACCACGGCTACATCGGCCGGATGATGGCGATGTGCGCGGCCTTCGGGGACACCCCGTGGGTCAACCTGGAGATCCTCATCGGGCAGATGGTCAACCTGGTCAAGGACGGCGAGCCGGTCCGGATGAGCAAGCGGGCCGGGACGGTCGTGACGATCGACGACCTGGTGGACGCGATCGGGATCGACGCCGCCCGGTACGCCCTGGCGCGGTCCTCCGCCGACTCCACGATCGACCTCGACCTGGACCTGCTCAGCCGCGCGACCAACGAGAACCCGGTCTTCTACGTGCAGTACGCGCACGCCCGGACGGCCAACGTCGCGCGCAACGCCAACGAGCTCGGCGTCCGCCGCGAGGACGGCTTCGACCCCGGGCTGCTCGCGCACGTGACCGAGTCCACCCTGCTGGCCCGGCTGGGCGAGTTCGGCCGCGTGGTGGCCCAGGCCGCCGAGCTGCGGGAGCCGCACCGGGTCGCGCGGTACCTCGAGGAGCTCGCCGGCAGCTACCACAAGTGGTACGACCAGTGCCGCGTCTCGCCGTTCGGCGACGAGCAGGTCTCCGACCTGCACCGCACCCGGCTGTGGCTCAACGACGCCACCCGGCAGGTGCTGGCCAACGGTCTCGACCTGCTCGGGGTGAGCGCGCCGGAGCGGATGTGACCCTCGACCGCGTGCTCTGGCCGGCCGGGACGCGCACCGGCCCGGACGGTGCGGTGAGCATCGCCGGGGTCGACCTGCGTGCGCTCGCCGCCGAGCACGGCACCCCGGCCTACGTCCTGGACGAGGCCGACTTCCGCGCCCGGGCCCGCGCCTTCCGGGACGGGTTCGGCGCGGCGTTCGCGGCCATCGGGACCGAGGTCGACGTCTACTACGCCGGCAAGGCGTTCCTGTGCACCGCCGTGGCCCGCTGGGCGCACGAGGAGGGCCTGCGGATCGACACGGCCACCGGGGGAGAGCTCGCCGTGGCGCTGCGCGCGCAGGTCCCCGGGCCGGACATCGGCCTGCACGGGAACAACAAGTCCGACGCGGAGATCGGCCGGGCGCTCGACGCCGGGGTCGGCAGGATCGTCGTCGACTCGCTCGCCGAGATCGACCGGGTCGCCGACGCGGTCGCCGCCCGGCCCGGCCGTGCGGGTCGCCGGGCGCCGGTCATGGTCCGGGTGACGACGGGGGTGCACGCCGGGGGCCACGAGTACATCGCGACCGCCCACGAGGACCAGAAGTTCGGCCTGTCGGTGACCGGTGGGCAGGCGATGACGGCGCTGCTCGCGGTGCTCGCCCGCCCCGAGCTCGAGCTCATCGGGCTGCACTCGCACATCGGCAGCCAGATCCTGGACCCCTCGGGCTTCGAGGCCGCGGCGCGGGTGGTGCTGGCGCTGCGCGCCGAGCTCGCGGCCCGCACGGGCCACCTGGTGCCCGAGGTCGACCTCGGCGGCGGGTACGGCATCGCCTACCTGCCCGGTGACGTCCCGCTCGACCCCGCCCGGGTCGCCGAGGACATCGCCGGCGTCGTGGACCAGACCTGCGCCGACCTGGCCACCCCGCTGCCCCGGATCTCGATCGAGCCCGGCCGGGCCGTCGTCGGCCCGTCGACGGTCACGCTCTACACGGTCGGCACGGTCAAGCCCGTCCCGCTCGAGGGCGGCGTCGTGCGCACCTACGTCTCGGTCGACGGTGGGATGAGCGACAACCTGCGCCCCGCCCTGTACGGCGCGCGCTACTCGGCGGCCCTCGTCGCGCGCGCCTCGACGGCCGCGCCCGTGCCCGCCCGCGTGGTCGGCAAGCACTGCGAGAGCGGCGACATCGTCGTGCACGACGTCGACCTGCCGGGCGACGTGCACGCCGGTGACCTGCTCGCCGTGCCCGCCACCGGGGCCTACGGGCGGTCGATGGCCTCCAACTACAACCTCGTCCCGCGCCCGCCGGTCATCGCGGTGGCCGACGGCGTGGCCCGCGTGCTGGTCCGTCGCGAGACGGAGGACGACCTGCTGGCGCTCGACGTGTCGTGATCCGCACGGCCCGCGTCGCGGCGTCGCGGGCGGAGCGGAACGGCAGGGCGGTGTGACGTGACCGTCGGCGGACAACGGCCCCGACGGACCCGGCTCACCCGTATCCTGGGCGCGCTCCGACGCGGACGGCGTCGGGCGAGGAGAGGCGGTCTGCTGGTGAGCCTGCGCGTGGCACTGCTCGGTTGTGGCGTCGTGGGCACCGAGGTGGCCCGGTTGCTCACGACCCAGTCCGCGGACCTGGCCGCGCGGGTCGGCGCCCCCCTTCAGATCGTCGGGATCGCGGTGCGCGACCTGTCGGTCCCCCGGGACGCCGTCATCGACCCGGCCCTGCTCACCACGGACGCCGAGGGGCTGGTCGACCGCGCCGACGTCGTCATCGAGGTGATGGGCGGGCTGGAGCCGGCGCGCGGGCTGCTGCTGCGTGCCATCGCGGCCGGCGCCGCGGTCGTCACGGCGAACAAGGCCCTGCTCGGTGAGGACGGCCCGACGCTCTACGCCGCCGCCGACGCCGCCGGGACCGACCTCTACTTCGAGGCCGCGGTCGCCGGGGCCATCCCGCTCGTCCGCCCGGTGCGCGAGTCGCTGGCGGGGGACCGGATCACCCGGGTGCTCGGCATCGTCAACGGCACCACGAACTACGTGCTCGACCAGATGGCGACGACCGGCCTCGGCCTGGACGAGGCCGTCGCCCAGGCGCAGCGCCTCGGCTACGCCGAGGCCGACCCGACCGCGGACGTCGAGGGGTTCGACGCCGCGGCGAAGGCCGCCATCCTCGCCTCGCTCGCGTTCCACACCCGGGTCTCGGTCGCCGACGTGCACCGGGAAGGGATCACCGCGGTGACCGCCGACGACGTCGCCTGGGCCACCCGCACCGGGCACGTCATCAAGCTCCTCGCTGTCGCCGAACGGCTGGCCGACGAGACCGGCACCGACGGCGTCGTCGTGCGGGTGCACCCGGCCCTGGTCCCGCTGGAGCACCCGCTGGCGGGGGTGCACGGGGCGTTCAACGCCGTCTTCGTCCAGGCCGAGGCCGCCGGTGAGCTGATGTTCTACGGTCGGGGCGCCGGCGGCGCGCCGACGGCCAGCGCGGTGCTCGGCGACGTCGTCACGGTCGCCCGGCACCGCGTGCTCGGCGGCAAGGGCCCGATCGAGTCGCGCTACGCGGACCTGCCCGTCCACCCGGTCGGCGCGGCGCGGACGCGCTACCAGGTGCACCTGCGGGTCGTCGACCGGCCCGGTGTGCTCGCCGCGGTGGCGACCGTCTTCGCCGGGCACGGCGTCTCGCTCCAGGGCGTCCGTCAGCCGGGCGGGTCCGACGAGGTGCCGACGGCGGAGCTGCTGGTCATCACCCACGGCGCGCGGGAGGCCGACCTGGCGGCCACGGTCGAGGACCTGCGTGCGCTCGATGTCGTCGAGGACGTGCTGTCCGTCCTCAGAGTCGAAGGAGTCTGAGTGGCCGCACCCTGGCGTGGCGTCATCGCCGAGTACGCCGACCGTCTGCCCGAGCACGTCCGCACCCATGTGGTCACCCTCGGCGAGGGCGGCACGCCGCTGGTGCCCGCGCCGGCGCTGAGCCGCGCGGTCGGTGCGGAGGTCTACCTCAAGGTCGAGGGCATGAACCCGACGGGGTCCTTCAAGGACCGCGGGATGACCACCGCGATCTCGGCCGCCGCCGCCCACGGGGCGAAGGTCGTCGTCTGCGCGTCGACCGGGAACACCTCCGCGTCGGCCGCCGCGTACGCCGTCGCGGCGGGGATGACCTGCGCCGTCCTGGTCCCGGACGGCAAGATCGCGATGGGCAAGCTGAGCCAGGCCGTCGCGCACGGCGCGCGGCTGCTCCAGGTCGACGGCAACTTCGACGACTGCCTGGTCGCGGCCCGCAAGCTCGCCGAGGCGTACCCGGTCGAGCTGGTCAACTCGGTCAACCCCGACCGCATCGAGGGCCAGAAGACGGGTGCCTTCGAGATCGTCGACGCACTCGGTGACGCGCCGGACATCCACTGCCTCCCGGTGGGCAACGCCGGGAACATCACCGCCTACTGGCGTGGCTTCACCGAGTACGAGAAGGACGGCCCCGCCACGCGGCGGCCGGCGATGTGGGGCTTCCAGGCCGCCGGTTCCGCGCCGATCGTCCTCGGCCACCCGGTCGACGAGCCCGAGACCATCGCCACCGCGATCCGGATCGGGAACCCCGCCTCCTGGCAGCAGGCGCTCGCTGCGCGTGAGGAGTCCGGTGGCCTCATCGAGTCGGTCACCGACGAGCAGATCCTCGCCGCGCACCGCTTCCTCTCCGCGCAGGTCGGCGTCTTCGTCGAGCCCGCCTCCGCGGCCGGCGTCGCCGGCCTGTTGATGCTCGCCGAGCAGGGCCGGGTGCCCGCCGGGGCACGGATCACGATCACCGTCACCGGCCACGGGCTCAAGGACCCGCAGTGGGCGCTGCGGACGCCGGACGGCTCGGAGGTACGCCCCGAGCGGGTGTCCCCGGACGTCATGTCGATCGTGGCGGCGCTCGGCCTGGAGGCCGGGGCATGAGGCTCGGCGCCGACCACGTCCGGGTGCGGGTCCCCGCGACCAGCGCCAACCTCGGCCCGGGATTCGACTCGATGGGGCTGGCCCTCGGCCTGACCGACGACGTCGAGGTGCGTGCCCTGGGCAACGCGGAGGTCCACGTCGAGGTCACCGGCGAGGGTGCCGGGGAGCTGCCGACGGGGGAGGACCACCTCATCGTGCGGGCGATCCGGGCGGCGCTCGACGACGTCGGGGCGCCGCAGGTCGGGCTGCACCTGGTGTGCCGCAACCGCATCCCGCACGGGCGGGGACTGGGTTCGTCGGCCGCCGCCGTCGTGACCGGGATCCTCGCCGCCCGCATGCTCATCGCCGAGCCGGAGGCCCTGCACAACACCGCGGCGTTCCGGATCGCCTCCGACTTCGAGGGTCACCCGGACAACGCCGCCCCGGCGATCCTCGGCGGCGGCACCATCTCCTGGACGAACGGCGACGGGCCGCACGCGACGGAGCTGCCGCTGCACGCCGACGTCGTGCCGGTCGCGCTGGTCCCGACGACCCGGCTGGCGACCAAGACGGCGCGTGGCGTGCTGCCGGCGTCGGTGCCGCACGCCGACGCGGCGTTCACGGCCGGCCGCGCCGCGCTGCTCGTGCAGGCCCTGTGCCACCGACCCGAGCTGCTGCTCGAGGCGACCGAGGAGAAGCTGCACCAGGAGTACCGCTCGGGCGTCATGCCGGCGACCTGGCAGCTGGTGCAGGCGCTGCGTTCGGCCGGTCAGGCCGCCGTGGTCTCGGGGGCTGGGCCCTCGGTGCTCGTCCTGGAGCGCGCGAGCGACGGCGACGCCGGGGAGCGCACGCGGGCCGCGGTCCTCGCCGGGCTCCCGGACGCGTGGACGGTGCTGCGTCCCGGCTTCTCCGACGGGGCCCTGGCCGAGCGGATCTGAGCGGCACGGCCGACCGGGTGAACTCTGCCCCCCGCGGCCCGTCGTGCCGCCCGGGCTTCGGCCCGGTGGTAGTCTGGCGGCAATCCCCCCGGTACTGAGCAGTTGATGCACTGGTACCCGAGCCGACCGCGGCAGGCGGGATCACAGCCACCACCCTCCGGTCCGCTTCGGCGTCCCGGGGGTGCGAGGAACGCCCGTTCGATCGGGCGCCGACCCACGCGGCCCACATCTCGGCCGCCGACGAGGGGGAAGGATCCTTCGTGTCAGAGACCATCGAGGCCACCACCGAGCGTTCGCGCGGTGCGGCTCTGTCCACGCTCCGGCTGCCTGAGCTCCAGGTGCTCGCCGCCGAGCTGGGCCTGCCCGGGGCTTCCGGGATGCGCAAGGGCGAGCTCGTCGCCGCGATCCGCGAGCGGCGCGCCGGCGGCCCGGCCGCCGACGGCGCCGCGCGGGCGTCCGGGCGACGTCGCTCGGCCACCGCGGACAGCGCGGACGCCGCGCCCGCCGCGGAGTCCCGGGTCGACCCGCAGGCCGAGCGCAGCGATCACGACCAGCCGGTCCGACGACGCCGAGCGCGCCGACGGGGACGAGGCCCCGGCCCGCTCCCGCCGGGCGCCGGAGACGGGTTCCCGTCGGGGCAACGAGCCGGCCGAGGACCGCGCCGCCCGCGCCGCGGAGGCCGCTCGTGCCGCGGTGGACGTCCGGCGGTCGCGCCGTGCCGGGCGCCCCGAGGGCGCTCCCGGCGACGCCGAGGGCGAGGACCACGGCCAGCAGCACGAGGGCCAGCAGCGTGAGGGCCGAGGCAGCACGAGGGCCAGCAGCGTGAGGGCCAGCAGGCCGGTGGCCAGCAAGCCGGTAGCCAGCAGCGCGACAACCGCGGCCAGCGCGAGTCGATGCCCTACCCGCAGCGTGAGGACGAGGAGGGCGGCAGCCGCCGCCGCCGGGGTCGCTACCGCGACCGTGACCGCAACAAGCGGGGTCGCACGCGCACCCCCGGCCAGGAGCTGGTCGGCTTCGACGAGCAGATCGAGGTCGGCGAGGACGACGTCCTGGTGCCCGTCGCGGGCATCCTCGACATCAAGGACAACTTCGCGTTCGTGCGCACCTCGGGCTACCTGCCCGGTGAGAGCGACGTCTACGTCTCGATGAACCAGGTCCGCAAGTCCGGCCTGCGCAAGGGCGACGCGATCATCGGCGCGATCCGTCAGCCGCGCGAGGGCGAGCAGCAGCCCCAGGGTCGTAACGCCAAGGTCAACCCCCTGGTGCGGCTCGACTCGGTCAACGGCATGGGCCCGGACGAGGCCCGCGCGCGTGCCGACTTCGGCAAGCTCACCCCGCTGTACCCGCAGGAGCGGCTGCGCCTGGAGACCGACCCGAAGGTGCTCACCACGCGGGTCATCGACCTCGTGGCGCCGATCGGCAAGGGCCAGCGCGGCCTCATCGTCTCCCCGCCCAAGGCGGGCAAGACGCTCGTGCTGCAGGCGATCGCCAACGCGATCACCACGAACAACCCCGAGGTCCACCTCATGGTCGTGCTCGTCGACGAGCGCCCGGAGGAGGTCACCGACATGCAGCGCACGGTCAAGGGCGAGGTCATCGCCTCGACCTTCGACCGGCCGGCCGACGACCACACGACCGTCGCCGAGCTCGCCATCGAGCGCGCCAAGCGGCTCGTGGAGCTCGGCCAGGACGTCGTCGTGCTGCTCGACTCGATCACCCGGCTGGGCCGCGCGTACAACATCGCGGCGCCGGCGTCCGGGCGCATCCTGTCCGGCGGTGTCGACTCCAGCGCGCTGTACCCGCCCAAGCGCTTCTTCGGCGCCGCGCGCAACATCGAGAACGGCGGCTCGCTGACGATCCTCGCCACGGCGCTGGTGGAGACCGGCTCGAAGGCCGACGAGGTCATCTTCGAGGAGTTCAAGGGCACCGGGAACATGGAGCTCAAGCTCTCCCGGCAGCTCGCGGACAAGCGGATCTTCCCCGCGGTGGACGTCGACGCCTCGGGCACGCGCCGGGAGGAGATCCTCATCCCGGCCGACGAGCTCAAGATCAACTGGAAGCTGCGCCGCGTGATGAGCGCACTCGACCAGCAGCAGTCGATCGAGCTGCTGCTCTCCAAGCTGCGCGAGACGCACTCCAACGTCGAGTTCCTGCTCCAGGTGCAGAAGACCACGCCTGGCGTCCAGGGCCGCGACGACTGAGCATCGGACCGGCCGGCGCCGCGCGCCGGCCGGTCCGGCTCCGCCGGGAAGGTTTTCCCGCTCGGCGGTGTTCTGGCAGACTGTCCCCTCGGTCTCCGGTTCACGGGCACGAACCCGTGCGCGACCCGGCGGCCTTCGATAGGAGAATCCCGTGAAGAAGGACATCCACCCCAAGTACGTCGCCACCACGGTGACCTGTACCTGCGGCAACACGTTCGAGACCCGCAGCACCGCGACGTCGGGCCAGATCCACGCCGATGTGTGCAGCGCGTGCCACCCGTTCTACACGGGCAAGCAGAAGATCCTCGACACCGGTGGCCGCGTGGCCCGCTTCGAGGCGCGGTACGGCAAGAAGCCGGCCGGCAAGTAGCGCTCCGGACGCCGGCGAGTGGCCCCCACGGGCCGCTCGCCGGCGTTTGTCGTCCGTAGGGTCGGACCCAGCACCCGGGAGTGGCATGAGCGAGACGTTCGCATCGGTGGAGCCGATGCTCGAGGAGCACGCCGCCCTCGAGCGGAAGCTGGCCGACCCCGAGCTGCACGCCGACCCGGGCCGCGCCCGTGCGGTCGGCCGCCGGTACGCCGCGCTCGGGCGGGTGGTCGCCGCCTACCGGTCGTGGGAGCAGGCCGAGGGCGACGCCACCGCCGCCGCCGAGCTCGCCGAGCTCGACCAGGCCTTCGCCGAGGAGCTGCCGGGGCTGCGCGAGGCCGCCGCGGCGGCCGCCGAGGTGCTGCGCCGGGTGCTGGTGCCGCGCGACCCCGACGACGGCCGCGACGCCCTGCTCGAGATCAAGGCGGGGGAGGGGGGCGAGGAGTCGGCCCTCTTCGCCGGGGACCTGCTGCGGATGTACCAGCGCTACGCCGAGCGTCGGGGCTGGGCGAGCGAGGTGCTCGACCTGACCGAGTCGGACCTGGGCGGCGTCAAGGACGCGACCCTGGCCGTCAAGGCGCGGGGTGCCGCCGACCCGGCCGAGGGGGTCTGGGCGCACCTGAAGTACGAGGGGGGCGTGCACCGGGTCCAGCGCGTCCCGGTGACCGAGTCCCAGGGCCGGATCCACACCTCCGCGGCCGGTGTCGTCGCCCTGCCCGAGGTCGACGACGCCGGCGAGGTCGCGATCGACCCGAACGACCTGCGGGTGGACGTGTACCGCTCCTCCGGGCCCGGCGGGCAGTCGGTCAACACCACCGACTCGGCCGTGCGGATCACCCACCTGCCGACCGGTCTGGTGGTCTCCTGCCAGAACGAGAAGTCGCAGCTGCAGAACAAGGAGCAGGCCCTGCGGATCCTGCGGGCCCGGCTGCTCGCCGCCCAGCAGGAGGAGGCCGCCGCCGCCGCCTCGGAGGCGCGGCGCTCGCAGGTGCGCACCGTCGACCGCTCGGAGCGCATCCGCACGTACAACTTCCCGGAGAACCGGATCGCGGACCACCGCACCGGCTACAAGGCCTACAACCTCGACCAGGTGCTCGACGGCGACCTCGACCCGGTCGTCCGCTCGGCGATCGACGCCGACGAGGCCGCGCGGCTGGCCGCCGCCGGCGGCGCCACGCCGTGACCACCCCGGCGGGGTCCGCCTCGCTGGCCGCGGCGCTGCGCTCCGGCGCCGCGCGCCTCGCGGCCGCCGGGGTCGCCTCGCCGCGGGTCGACGTCGAGCTGCTCGCCGGGCACCTGCTCGGCCTGGACCGCGGTGGGGTGCAGCTCGCGAGCCTCCGGGGCCAGGCCGCGCCGTCGGGGCTCGACGCGCTCGTGGAGCGACGAGCCGCGCGGGTGCCGCTCCAGCACCTCACCGGCCGCGCGCCCTTCCGTCGGCTCGAGCTCGCCGTCGGCCCCGGGGTCTTCGTGCCCCGCCCGGAGACGGAACAGGTCGCCCAGGTGGCGATCGAGGAGGCCGGCGCCGTCGTCCGGGCCCGCGGCGAGGTCGTCGTGGTGGACCTGTGCACGGGCAGCGGTGCCCTGGCGCTCGCGCTGGCCGACGAGGTGGCCGGGGCGGTCGTGCACGCGGTCGAGCTCGACGTCGAGGCGCACGCCTGGGCCGCCCGCAACGTGGCCGGGATCGCCCCGGGCCGGCGGGTCCGCCTCGTCCGCGGCGACGCCAGGACCGCGCTGCGCGAGCTCGACGGCACCGTCGACGTCGTCGTGACGAACCCGCCCTACATCCCGCCGGACGCGCGGCCCGTCGACCCCGAGGTCAGCGACCACGACCCGGCGGTCGCCCTCTACGGGCTCGGACCGGACGGGCTCGCGGTCCCGCGGGGCGTCGTCGCGGCCGCGGGCCGCCTGCTGCGGCCCGGCGGGCTGCTCGTCATGGAGCACGCCGAGGTCCAGGCGGCCGCCGTCCGCGAGCTCGTGGCGGCCGACGGTCGGTTCGAGGACCCGGTGACGCGTGCCGACCTCGCCGGTCGGGACCGCATGGTGGTCGCGCGCCGGGCGCACGTGCCCGGCGGGGCGTGAAAGACTCGCCGCCGTGATCCTGGACTGCACGCACGAGGGGACGTGGGGCCCCGCCATCGACGAAGCCGTCAACGTCCTCGGCCGTGGCGGGCTGGTGGTGCTGCCCACCGACACGGTCTACGGCGTCGGCGCGGACGCGTTCGCGCCGCCCGCGGTCGCCGCGCTGCTCGCGGCCAAGGGCCGCGGCCGGCAGATGCCGCCGCCCGTGCTGGTGCCCGACGCCCGCACCGTCGACGGCCTGTGCACTCAGGTGCCGTCGGCGGTCCGCGACCTCATGGCGGCGTTCTGGCCGGGCGGGCTGACGATCATCTGCCGCGCGCAGCCCTCGTTGGCCTGGGACCTGGGCGAGACCCGGGGAACCGTCGCCGTCCGGATGCCCGACCACCCCGCCGCCCTCGCGCTGCTGCGCCGGACCGGCCCGCTGGCGGTCTCCAGCGCCAACCTCACCGGCCGGCCGGCCGCGCTCACCGCGGACGAGGCCCAGGAGCAGCTCGGGTCCTCGGTCGACGTCGTGCTGGACGGCGGCCCCGCCCCGGGTGGGGTGGCCTCCAGCATCGTCGACGCGACCGACGGGCTGCGGCTCGTCCGCGCCGGTGCGATCGCCCTCGACGCCCTGCGTGCCGTGGCGGACGTCCAGGGCGACGGATGAGGGTCTACCTCCTGCTCGCGCTCGTCGCGGCGGCCGGCACCTACCTGGCCACCCCGGTCGCGCGACGCCTGGCCGTCCGTACCGGCGCGATCACCGCGCTGCGGGCGCGGGACGTGCACGTGGTGCCGATCCCGCGGCTCGGTGGCCTGGCGATGCTCGTCGGGATGGCGCTCGCCTTCGTCCTGGCCTCGCAGATGCCGTTCCTCACCGGGACGTTCGAGTCCGGCTCGGTCTGGGGGATCCTCGGCGCCGCGGCGGTGATCTCGTTGCTCGGCGCGGCGGACGACGTCTGGGAGCTCGACTGGGTCACCAAGCTCATCGGCCAGGTCCTGGCGGCGGGCCTGCTCGCCTGGTGGGGCCGGGTGCAGCTCTACGCGTTGCCGACCGGGGCGAGCCTGACGATCACCTCCGGGCGGCTCTCCCTCGTCGCCACCGTCCTGGTCGTCATCGTCGCGATCAACGCGGTCAATTTCGTCGACGGCCTCGACGGGCTGGCCGCCGGGGTGATCGCCATCGGCGGGGCCGGCTTCTTCCTCTACACCTACCTGCTCACCCGGAACACCTCCGAGGACTACGCCAGCGCCGCGAGCCTGGTGATCGCGGTCCTGGTCGGCACCTGCGTCGGCTTCCTGCCGCACAACGCCCACCCGGCACGGATCTTCATGGGCGACTCGGGCTCGATGCTCATCGGGCTGACCTTCTCGGCGGCGGCGATCCTCGTCACCGGCCAGGTCGACGCGGCCACCCTCACGGCCCGGCAGACGGCGCCCGCGTTCGTCCCGCTGGTGCTCCCGGTGGCCGTCCTGCTGCTCCCGCTGCTCGACATGGGCCTGGCGGTGGTCCGGCGCCTGCGCGCCGGGACCTCGCCGTTCCGGCCCGACCGGCTGCACCTGCACCACCGGATGCTCCAGATCGGGCACTCCCACCGGCGGGCGGTCGGGATCCTCTACCTGTGGACGGCGCTGTTCGCCTTCGGGGGTGCCTCGCTCGTCGTCTGGACGACCACCCAGGCGCTCCTGGCCGTCGGCGCCGGCGCCGCGGTCGCCCTCGTCCTCACGTTCGGTCCGCTCCGCTTCCGTGGTGCGACGCCGGCCGCCGCCCCGACCCCGGCCCCGGCGCCGGGCGCCGAGCCGAGCCCGGACCCGACCGCCGCACCGACCCCGACGTCGGCCGACGCCCAAGGAGACTGAGATGACCCACGGACCTGCCGACGGGACGTCGAGCACCGACGCCGCGCGCGACGTCTTCCGGCGAGCCCTGCGCGACATGCTCGTGCTCGTCGCCGGGGTCGCCGTCCTGGGTGTCGCGCTCGGCGCGCTGCTCGCTCCGGTGCCGGCCGAGGGTGTGTGGGGAGCCCTCATCGGCGCCGCCGTGGCGCTGGTCTTCAGCGGCACGACGGTCCTGACGATGCTGCGGACCGTCGACGCCTCGGCGGCGACGACGGGCATCGTCGTGCTGGGTGCCTGGCTGGGGAAGATGATCGCCCTGGTCGCGCTCTTCGCGGTGCTCGACGACATGGACTTCTACGACCGCCGCGTGCTCGCGGCGGTCACCCTGGTCGGTGTCATCGGGTCGGCCGTCCTGGACTACCGCGCCGTGGTGCGCGGACGCGTGCCGTACGTCGAGCCGGGGGCCTGACCGGTCCACCTGGTCGTCTCCCGTCGAGGTCGGGGGGCCGATGGGCTACCATTTCGGCGAACCACGGCTCGTCCCGAGCGTTCCACCGTCGGGGCACGTCGACAGCACACGACCTGGGAGTGCGCCCTGTCCATCGTCGCGACGAACCTGCTGCTCGCCGCCGAGTCCGACAGCGGCTTCCACGGCCCATCGATCGCCGAGTTCTTCCCCGAGGCACTGCTCTTCGGTGGGACGCCGTTCGAGATCAACCGGATCATCCTCGTCCGCCTGGTGACCACCCTCGTGCTCGTCGGCGGGATGATGCTCGCGGCGCGCTCGGCCAAGCTGGTGCCCGGCCGCGGCCAGAACATCGTCGAGATGGGCCTGGACTTCGTCCGGGTGCAGATCGCCGAGGAGACGCTCGGCCACCACGCCCGCCGCTTCCTGCCGATGCTCACCACGATCTTCTTCGCGGTGCTGGCGTTCAACATGACGGGCGTCGTCCCGCTGCTCAACATCGCGTCGACCTCGCTCATCGGCATGCCGATCGTGCTGGCGCTGTGGGTCTACGTCATGTACCTGGTGGTCGGCGTCAAGAAGTTCGGTCTGGGCGGGTACCTGAAGAACAACCTGCTCCCGCCCGGCCTGCCGCCCTTCCTCTACGTGCTGGTCACGCCGATCGAGGCCCTCCAGGTCTTCGTGTTCCGGCCCGCCACGCTCGCCCTGCGACTCACGGCCAACATGATCTCCGGCCACCTCATCCTCGTGCTGTGCTTCAGCGCGACGCAGTTCTTCCTGTTCAGCGCCAGCGGGGCCCTCAAGGGTGCCGCGGCGGTCTCGCTGGCGGCCGGTGTCGCCTTCACGCTGTTCGAGATCCTGGTGGCGCTCCTCCAGGCGTACATCTTCACGCTCCTGTCCGCCGTGTACCTCAACATGGCGGTGGCCGAGGAGCACTGAGACCACCCGCTCGCACACCATGTGCGAGCGATCACCCGACGCCCGCCCCGGGCGCCTCACGGAAGGAACCCCGCTAGTGGACAGCACCACGCTCGCCGCCGTCAGCGGCAACGTCGCGACCATCGGTTACGGCCTCGGCACGCTCGGCCCCGGCATCGGCCTCGGCATCCTCATCGGCAAGGCCCTCGAGGGCATCGCCCGCCAGCCCGAGGTCGCCGGCCAGCTGCGCACCACCATGTTCATCGGTGTCGCGTTCGTCGAGGTGCTCGCTCTGCTCGGCCTGGTCACCGGCTTCCTCTTCGTGTGATGGCGCCCTTCCTGAAGTTCGCGGTGCTCACCGCGGCCGAGGGCGAGGCCGGGACGATCAACCCGCTGCTCCCGACCGACTACGACCTGCTCTGGTCGACGGTCGTGGCGCTGATCATCGGGTTCTCCTTCTATCGCTACGTGCTGCCGAAGTTCCAGCAGGTGCTCGACGAGCGCACGGCGAAGATCGAGGGCGGCATCGCCAAGGCCGAGCAGGTCCAGGCCGAGGCGGCCGACGCCCTCGCGGCCTACCACCAGCAGCTGGCCGAGGCACGGGCCGAGGCGGCGCGCATCCGCGAGGACGCGCGTGCGGAGGGCGGTGCCATCGTCACCGAGCTGCGTACCCGCGCGAGCGAGGACGCGGCCCGGATCGTCGCCAACGCGCAGCGCCAGATCGAGGCGGAACGCACCCAGGCGAGCATCACGCTCAAGGCGGAGATCGGCGCCCTGGCGACCGAGCTCGCCTCCCGGATCATCGGCGAGTCGCTCGCGGACGAGGCCCTGCAGACCCGCGTCATCGACCGGTTCCTCGACGAGCTCGACCAGAGCGCGACGGCCCCGGCCGGCAAGGAGGCGTGATGCGCGGCACCAGTGCTGCCTCGCTCGCGACGGTGCAGGCGGGCTTCGAGCCCGTCCTGCGCACGGCCAAGCGGAACGCCGCCACGCTCGGCGGGCAGCTGTTCGCGGTGGTCGACGCGCTGGAGTCCTCGGGGTCGCTGCGGCGCGCCCTGAGCGACCCCTCGCGGTCGGGGGACGACAAGGCCGCGCTGGTCCGCGCCGTGCTCGGTGCCACGGCCGACAAGCGTGTCGTCAAGGTGGTCGAGGAGATCGCCCGGGCCCGCTGGACCTCCGAGCGCAACCTCGTCGACGCGCTCGAGGAGATGGCGGCCGACGCCGTCCTCGCCTCCGCCCAGGCGGCGGGGACGCTCGAGCAGGTCGAGGACGAGCTCTTCCGCTTCGAGCGGGTGCTCGTCAACCAGCGTGAGCTCCGGCGCTCGCTGACCGACCGGTCGGCTCCTGCCGACAGCCGGGCGACACTCGCCCGGACGGTGCTGCAGGGCAACGCCCTGCCGGCCACCGTCCAGCTCGTCGAGCGGGCGGCCTTCGCTCCCCGCGGCCGGACGATGTCGATGATGCTCAGCATCATGCTGCGGCTGTCCGCGCGGCGCAGGCAGCTCCTGGTCGCCTCGGTCACTGCCGCCGCCCCGATCTCGGCCGCCCAGCGGGAGCGTCTCGCGGCCACCCTCGAACGGACCTACGGTCGCAAGGTCCACGTCACCGTCGCGGTGGACCCGCGGGTGATCGGGGGGATGAGCGTCCAGGTCGGGCCGAACGTGGTCGACTCCACGATGATCGGCCGGCTCGAGGACGTCCGACGCAGACTCGCCGGCTGACCGGCTCACCAGACATCCGGGCCCCAGGCCCCCGCAGCACGCAGACCGCCCCGGCGGTCCCGACAGGAGGCAGAGCATGGCTGAGCTGACGATCAAGCCCGAGGACATCCGGGCCGCGCTGGACAGCTTCGTGGCGTCGTACGCGCCGGGAGGCGCCGTCCGCGAGGAGGTGGGGCGTGTCACGCTCGCCGGTGACGGGATCGCGCAGGTCGAGGGACTCCCCGGCTGCATGGCCAACGAGCTCCTCGAGTTCGAGGACGGCACGCTCGGCCTCGCGCTGAACCTCGACGTCCGCGAGATCGGCGTCGTCGTGCTCGGTCAGTTCACCGGCATCGAGGAGGGCCAGATCGTGCGCCGCACCGGCGAGGTGCTCTCGGTCGCCGTCGGCGACGGGTACCTCGGTCGGGTCGTCGACCCGCTCGGCACGCCGATCGACGGCCTCGGCGAGGTCGCCACCGAGGGCCGGCGGGCGCTCGAGCTGCAGGCCCCCGGCGTGATGTCCCGCAAGAGCGTGCACGAGCCGCTGCAGACCGGGCTCAAGGCCATCGACGCGATGATCCCGATCGGCCGCGGCCAGCGCCAGCTCATCATCGGCGACCGCCAGACCGGCAAGACGGCGATCGCGATCGACACGATCATCAACCAGAAGGCCAACTGGGAGTCCGGCGACCCGACGAAGCAGGTCCGCTGCATCTACGTCGCCATCGGCCAGAAGGGCTCGACGATCGCCGCGGTCCGCGGCGCCCTCGAGGAGGCCGGCGCGCTGGAGTACACGACGATCGTCGCCTCGCCCGCCTCCGACCCGGCGGGCTTCAAGTACCTGGCGCCCTACACCGGCTCGGCCATCGGCCAGCACTGGATGTACGGCGGCAAGCACGTGCTCATCGTCTTCGACGACCTGTCCAAGCAGGCCGAGGCCTACCGCGCGGTCTCGCTGCTGCTGCGTCGCCCGCCCGGCCGTGAGGCCTACCCCGGCGACGTCTTCTACCTGCACTCCCGCCTGCTCGAACGCTGTGCGAAGCTCAACGACGAGCTGGGCGCCGGGTCGATGACCGGTCTGCCGATGATCGAGACGAAGGCCAACGACGTCTCGGCCTACATCCCGACCAACGTCATCTCGATCACCGACGGGCAGATCTTCCTGCAGTCCGACCTGTTCAACGCCGACCAGCGCCCCGCGGTCGACGTCGGCATCTCGGTCTCCCGCGTCGGTGGCTCGGCGCAGATCAAGGCGATGAAGAAGGTCGCCGGCACGCTGAAGATCGACCTCGCGCAGTTCCGCTCGCTCGAGGCATTCGCCATGTTCGCCTCGGACCTCGACGCGGCGTCCCGCCAGCAGCTCACCCGCGGTGCCCGGCTGATGGAGCTGCTCAAGCAGCCCCAGTACACCCCGTACCCGGTGCAGGACCAGGTCGCCTCGATCTGGGCCGGCACCAAGGGCAAGCTGGACGCCGTGCCGCTCAGCGAGGTGCGCCGCTTCGAGCAGGAGATGCTCGATCACCTGCGGCGGAACACCGACGTCCTGACGACGATCGGCGAGACCGGTCAGCTCTCCGACGAGACCGAGGCCGCCCTCGAGGCCGCCATCGACGCCTTCGCCGCCGGCTTCGTCGCCGACCCGTCGGCCGTCGCGACCTCCGGGTCGAAGGAGGGCGAGGCCGTCGCCGACGTCGCGCAGGAGCAGATCGTCAAGCAGAAGCGGGGCTGAGCGTGGCGGGTCAGCAGCGCGTCTACCGGCAGCGGATCCGGTCGACCCAGTCGCTGAAGAAGATCTTCCGCGCGATGGAGCTCATCGCTGCCTCGCGCATCGGCAAGGCCCGCGCGCGGGTGACCTCGGCCCGGCCGTACGCCCGGGCGATCACCCAGGCGGTCTCGGCCGTGGCGACCCACGCCGGCGTCGAGCACCCGTTGACCACGGAGCGCCCGGACGCCCGCCGGGCCGCCGTGCTCGTCGTGACCGCCGACCGCGGCATGGCCGGCGCCTACTCGGCGTCGGTCCTGCGCGAGGCCGAGCGGCTCATCGACCGGCTGGGCAAGGACGGCAAGGAGGCGGTGGTCTACGCGGCGGGCCGCCGGGCGGTCTCCTTCTACACGTTCCGCCACCGTGAGCTCGCCG
The DNA here is from genome assembly GCA_963724505.1 of uncultured Actinomycetota bacterium. Taxonomy (GTDB): domain Bacteria; phylum Actinomycetota; class Actinomycetes; order Actinomycetales; family Cellulomonadaceae; genus Actinotalea. Next base: position 515,708 of record CAVRUY010000004.1, on the reverse strand, counting down.
GCCGGTGGACGGGGGAGTCCGACGCCCCGTCCTCGGACGTGATCCAGGAGATCGCGACCACCCTGCTCGGGGCCTTCCTCGCCCCGGAGGAGGAGGGCGGCGTCGGCGAGCTGCACATCGTCTACACGCAGTTCGTCAACATGGTCACCCAGACCCCGCAGGTGCTGCGGATGCTGCCGCTCGAGGTCATCGAGGCCGAGGTGGCGGACCCGCACGCCGAGGCGCTGCCGCTCTACGACTACGAGCCGTCCCCGGAGGTCGTGCTCGACGCGCTGCTCCCGCGGTACGTGGAGAGCCGCATCCGGTCCTGCCTGCTCCAGTCGGCGGCGTCCGAGCTCGCCTCGCGTCAGCGGGCGATGCACACGGCGACGGAGAACGCCGAGGACCTCATCCGGATGTACACCCGACTGGCGAACCAGGCCCGTCAGGCCGAGATCACCCAGGAGATCAGCGAGATCGTGTCCGGCGCCGACGCGCTGGCCGCCTCCTGACCTGGCCCCATACCCAGACCAGCACGGTCGAAAGGCAGGAAGACAGATGACAGCGACCACCACCGGCACGGCGTCCTCGTCCCCGGCGACGGCCCCCACGGGTCGCGTCGCGCGGGTGATCGGCCCCGTCGTCGACATCGAGTTCCCGTCCGACGCGCTGCCCGAGATCTACAACGCCCTCACCGTGGCGATCGACCTGTCCGCGCAGGGCGAGGGCGAGGCGTCCTTCGTCCTGACGCTCGAGGTCGCGCAGCACCTCGGCGACGCCATGGTCCGCGCCATCGCCCTCAAGCCGACCGACGGCCTGGTGCGCGGCGCCCCGGTGACCGACACCGGCGCGCCGATCAGCGTGCCCGTCGGCGACGTCACCAAGGGCCACGTCTTCAACGTCACCGGTGAGGTGCTCAACCTCACCGAGGGCGAGACGCTCGAGGTCCACGAGCGCTGGCCGATCCACCGGCTGCCCCCGGCCTTCGACCAGCTCGAGTCCAAGACCGACGATGTTCGAGACCGGCATCAAGGTCATCGACCTGCTGACCCCGTACGTGCTCGGCGGGAAGATCGGCCTGTTCGGCGGCGCCGGCGTCGGCAAGACGGTGCTGATCCAGGAGATGATCTACCGCGTCGCGAACAACCACGACGGCGTCTCGGTCTTCGCCGGGGTCGGCGAGCGCACCCGCGAGGGCAACGACCTCATCGCGGAGATGACCGAGTCGGGCGTCATCAAGCAGACCGCCCTGGTCTTCGGCCAGATGGACGAGCCGCCGGGCACGCGTCTGCGCGTCGCCCTGTCCGCCCTGACGATGGCGGAGTACTTCCGCGACGTGCAGAAGCAGGACGTGCTGCTCTTCATCGACAACATCTTCCGGTACACCCAGGCCGGCTCCGAGGTCTCGACGCTGCTCGGCCGGATGCCGTCGGCGGTGGGCTACCAGCCCAACCTCGCCGACGAGATGGGCCAGCTCCAGGAGCGGATCACCTCGACCCGCGGGCACTCGATCACCTCGCTGCAGGCCATCTACGTGCCGGCGGACGACTACACCGACCCGGCCCCGGCCACGACGTTCGCGCACCTGGACGCGACCACCGAGCTCTCCCGTGAGATCGCCTCGCGCGGTCTGTACCCCGCGGTCGACCCGCTCACCTCCTCCTCGCGCATCCTCGACCCGCGCTTCGTGGGCAAGGACCACTACGAGACGGCGGTGCGGGTCAAGCAGATCCTGCAGCGCAACAAGGAGCTCCAGGACATCATCGCGATCCTCGGTGTCGACGAGCTGTCCGAGGAGGACAAGATCGTCGTCTCGCGGGCGCGCCGCATCCAGCAGTTCCTCTCGCAGAACACCTACATGGCGACCCAGTTCACCGGTGTCCCCGGGTCGACGGTGCCGCTGACGGAGACCGTCGAGGCGTTCTCCAAGATCGCCGACGGCGACTTCGACCACATCGCCGAGCAGGCCTTCTTCAACATCGGCGGGCTGGAGGACCTGGAGCGCAACTGGGCCCGGATCAAGAAGGAGATCGGCTAGTGGCGAACCTGGCCGTCGACCTCGTGGCCGCCGACCGGACCGTGTGGTCCGGCGAGGCGACCATGGTCAGCGCGCCGGCCTCCGACGGCGAGATCGGGATCCTCGTCGGTCACTCGCCGGTCCTCGCGGTGCTCCGGGCGGGCACCGTGCGGATCCACGGCCTCGACGGCTCGGTGCAGCAGGCGCGGGTGGACGGCGGCTTCCTGTCGGTCGACAAGGACCAGGTGACGATCGTCGTCGACTCGGCCGAGACGCCGAGCGCGCCGGGCGCCGCGCGCTGAGGGCTGATCGCAGGTGGAGCTCGTCCCGGCGCTGATCGTCTTCGGCGTCGTGCTGCTCGTCGTCGCGCTCGCCGCGGGGCTCTTCGTGTCCCGGCAGCGGGCGTTGACCCAGCGCGTGGGATCCTTCGTCTGCGAAGTGCGACCGGACCCGCCGGGCGGTGCGTCCTGGGACGGGGGGATCGCGCAGTACGGCACGGGTCAGCTGCTGTGGTGGCGGGCCTTCTCGCTCTCGCCCCGGCCCGCGCGGAGCTGGCCACGGGAGGGCCTGGACCTCGTCGATCGGACGGTGCTGGACGAGGTGGACGAGCTCGGACGACCGATGGTGCGGGCGCGGGTCGAGGTGGCCGGGACGAGGTTCCAGATGGTGCTCTCCTCGGCCGCCTACTCCGGCCTGGTCAGCTGGCTCGAGTCCGGCCCGCGGCGGGTCGGGTCGGTGAGCTGATGCGCCTCGTGGTGGCGCAGTGCTCCGCGCGGTACACCGGCCGGCTCTCGGCCCACCTGCCGAGGGCGACCCGGCTGATCGTCGTCAAGGCGGACGGGAGCGTCCTGCTGCACTCCGACGGCGGCTCCTACAAGCCGCTCAACTGGATGAGCCCGCCCTGCTCGCTCGCCGTCCTCGACCCGGACGACGAGGCCGCCGGTCGCGGGGTGAGCGGCGTCTGGCACGTCCAGCACGCCAAGTCCGACGACCGGCTCGAGATCGAGCTCTTCGAGGTGCTGCACGACTCCGCGCACGAGCTCGGGGTGGATCCCGGTCTGGTCAAGGACGGCGTCGAGGCGCACCTGCAGGCGTTGCTCGCCGAGCAGATCCAGGTGCTCGGCGCCGGGCACGTCCTGGTGCGCCGGGAGTTCCCGACGGCGATCGGCCCGGTCGACCTGCTCGCCCGGGACGCGAGCGGGGCAGCGGTCGCCGTCGAGATCAAGCGACGCGGGGACATCGACGGGGTCGAGCAGCTCACCCGGTACCTCGAGCTGCTCAACCGCGACCCGCACCTCGCCCCGGTCCGCGGCGTCTTCGCCGCCCAGGAGATCAAGCCGCAGGCGCGGGTGCTGGCCACCGATCGCGGGATCGCCTGCCTCGTGCTGGACTACGACGCGCTCCGCGGGATGGACGACGTGCACGCCCGGCTCTTCTGAGCCCGACAGGAAGGCCGAGATGGACGAGGACGTCGCCACCACGTCGGACCGGCTGCGCCGGCTGCGCCGCTCGTACGAGAAGGACGTGCTCCGCGAGGAGGACCTGGCCCCCGATCCGTTCGCCCAGTTCCAGCGGTGGTTCGACGACGCCAGAGACGTCGGGCTGATCGAGCCGAACGGCGTGGTGCTGGCGACCTCGACGCCCGAGGGTGTCCCCTCGGCCCGCACGGTGCTGCTCAAGGGACTGGACACCGGGTTCGTGCTCTACACCCACCACACCTCGCGCAAGGGCCGGGAGATGCTCGCGAACCCGCGGGCGAGCCTGGTCGTCCCGTGGTTCGCGATGGACCGGCAGGTGGTGGTCCTCGGGACGGTCGAGCAGGTCTCCCGCGAGGAGAGCCGCACCTACTTCGAGAGCCGCCCGCACGACTCCCAGGTGGGCGCGTGGGCCAGCGAGCAGTCGGAGGTCCTGCCGGACCGGGCAGCGCTCGAGGCCCGCTTCGCCGAGGCCGCCGCCCGCTGGCCCGAGGGCAGCCGCCGTGCCGTTGCCCGAGCACTGGGGCGGGTTCCGCGTCGTGCCCGAGACGGTCGAGTTCTGGCAGGGCCGACGCTCGCGGCTGCACGACCGGCTGCGCTACCGGCGTGCGGGCGCCGGGTGGGTGCTGGAGCGTCTCGCCCCCTGACGGGAAGGCTTCCCGGGACCCGTCCCACCTGGGCGGTGCGCTGCGTGGACCCCAAGGCCGAGGGGCTGCTAGCCTCTGCACCGGTGACGGGCGCACGGAGGTAGCGAGATGGGCAGAGTCTTCCCCGAGGGGTTCATCTGGGGGGCTGCGACGGCCTCCTACCAGATCGAGGGCGGCGTGGCCGAGGGTGGCCGCGGACCGTCGATCTGGGACACCTTCAGCCGGGTCCCGGGCGCGGTCCTCGACGGGCACACCGGTGACGTGGCGGCCGACCACTTCCACCGGATGCCCCAGGACGTGGCGATGATGCGGGAGCTGGGCCTCGGTGCCTACCGCTTCTCGATCGCCTGGCCGCGGATCCAGCCGACCGGCGAGGGCACCCCCCTGCGGGCCGGGCTCGACTTCTACTCGCGGCTCGTCGACGGGCTGCTCGCCGCCGACATCGCCCCCGTCGCCACGCTCTACCACTGGGACCTTCCGCAGGCCCTGGAGGACGCCGGCGGCTGGATGAACCGGGAGACCGCGTACCGGTTCGCGGACTACGCGGCGATCATGGCGAGCGAGCTGGGCGACCGCGTCGCGCTGTGGACGACCCTCAACGAGCCGTGGTGCTCCTCGTTCCTCGGCTACACGGCCGGCGTGCACGCGCCGGGCCGGACCGAGGGCGGCGCCTCGCTCGCCTCGGTGCACCACCACAACCTCGCGCACGGGCTGGCCGCGACGGCGGTGCGGGGCGTGCTCGGTCCGCAGACGCCGGTCTCGGTCACCCTCAACCTGCACGTCACCCGCGCCGACACCCCGGCGGACGTCGAGGCCAAGGCGCGGATCGACCGGGTCGCCAACGAGATCTTCCTCCAGCCGATGCTCGAGGGCCGCTACCCCGCCCAGCTCCTGGCCGAGACGGCGCACCTGACGGACTGGTCCTTCGTGCACGAGGGCGACCTCGAGGCGATCGCGGTGCCGCTCGACGTCCTCGGGGTGAACTTCTACTCCACCGGACGGGTGCGGGCCGGCGCGGGCGCGCCCGCGGTCACCACAGGCTCCACCGCCCCCGACGGGCACCCGGCCGGCAACCGGAGCCCGTGGGTCGGTTGCGAGGACGTCGAGTGGCTCCCGCAGCCCGGCCCGCACACCGAGATGGGCTGGAACATCGAGCCGCAGGGCATGACCGACCTGCTCCTGGAGATGCACGAGCGCTACCCGGCCACGCCGCTGATGATCACCGAGAACGGCGCCGCCTTCGACGACGTCGTCTCGCCCGACGGTCGGGTGCACGACGTGGACCGGGTCGACTACGTCGCGCGGCACCTGGAGGCCGTGGGGCAGGCGATGGACGCCGGGGCCGACGTGCGCGGCTACTTCGTGTGGTCGCTGATGGACAACTACGAGTGGGCCTACGGCTTCCACAAGCGGTTCGGGATCGTGCGCATCGACTACGACACGCTCGAACGGACCTGGAAGGACTCGGCGTACTGGTACCGCGAGGTCGCCCGGACCTCGCAGCTGCCGCCCGTCGAGGAGGCGGCCCGGCTCGGCTGACGGGCACAATGGGGCCATGGCGCGTCGGTCGAGCAAGCGGCCCTGGGGCGCCGAGCACCCTGAGCTCGACCTCGAGCGCGCCCGCGGCGGCTCCCGGCTCGAGGAGGCGGCGGACGGCACCTGGACGGTGCGCACCATCGGCGCCGCCGCGGCCGTCAAGAGCTACCTGTGCCCGGGCTGCCGGCAGCAGATCCCGGCGGGCACCGCCCACGTCGTGGCCTGGTCGCACGACGCCCTCGGCGGGCCGGACGCCGGGATCGACGACCGGCGGCACTGGCACCGAGGCTGCTGGGACGCGCGCGGGCGGCGCCGGTGAGGCCACGGCTCATCGCCACCGACCTCGACGGGACGCTGCTCGACGCCGAGGGACGGCTCTCGGCCCGGACGGCCGGGGCGTTGCGGGCCCTGGCACGGGCGGGGGTCGAGGTGCTCTTCGTGACGGCGCGACCGCCGCGCTGGCTCGACGAGCTCGCGGCGGTCGTCTCCGGGCACGGCACCGTCGTCTGCCTCAACGGCGCGCTCGTCATCGACGTCGGCACCGGTCGGGAGCTGGAGTCGCACCCGCTCGCCGACCCGCTGGTGCGCGAGCTCCTGGCCGACCTGCGATCGGCCCTCCCCGCGGCGCGATTCGCCGCCGAGCGGGGCGTCGGGCTGGCCGTGGAGCGCGACTTCCCGGTCCGCTGGCCGGTCCCCGTGGGCACGCCGTCGGCCGGCCGCCTCGAGGAGCTGCTCGACGGCGGCACCGGGAAGCTGCTCGCACGGTTCGCGGTGCCGGACGAGGAGCTCGGCCCGCGGGTCGAGGAGGTCCTCGCGGGCCGGGCCATGCTCGCCGACTCGGGCGCCGCGGGCCTGGCGGAGATCACCGCGCCCGGGGTCACCAAGGCCACGACGCTCGCGCGGTGGGCCGCGGCCCGGGGGATCACGGCGAGCGAGGTCTGGGCGTTCGGGGACATGCCCAACGACCTGCAGATGCTGGGCTGGGCCGGCCGGGCGTGCGCGGTGGCGAACGCGCACCCCGCCGTGCTCGCGATCGCCGACGTCGTCTGCGGGGCGCACACCGAGGACGGGGTGGCCGCCTACCTCGAGGAGACCCTCCTCGCCGAGCGCGGCTAGGCTCGTGCCGATGAGCATCCAGAGCGCCGGCGCGAGCGCCGAGATCAGGGCCCTGAGCGTGCTTCCGGCGCGCCGCAGCGAGATCGAGCTGCACACCGCCGACGGGCTGACGCTGGTCGGCGAGCTCGCCCTGCCGGCCGAGCGCGAGCCGGTCGCCACCCTGGTCACCCTGCACCCGCTGCCCACCCACGGCGGCTTCATGGACTCGCACGTGCTGCGCAAGGCCGCCTGGCGCCTGCCCGCGCTGGCGGACCTCGCCGTGCTGCGGTTCAACACCCGCGGCACGTCGAGCCCGCGGGGGCGCAGCGAGGGCACCTTCGACGGCGGCGCTGCCGAGCGCTTCGACGTGGCCGCCGCGATCGAGTTCGCGGAGTTCCACGGGCTGCCGCACCCCTGGCTCGTCGGCTGGTCCTTCGGCACCGAGCTCGCCCTCATGCACGGCGCGGATCCGGCCGTCGAGGGCGCCGTCCTGCTCTCGCCGCCGCTCAGCCGCGCCACCGACGCCGACCTGGACACCTGGGACGCCTTCGGCCGTCCGCTGGTCGCCCTGGTCCCCGAGCACGACGACTTCCTCCGGCCGGCCGAGGCCAGGCGACGGTTCGCCCGGGTCCACCAGGCCGAGGTGATCGGCGTCGACGGCGCCAAGCACCTGTGGGTCGGCGAGGCGTCGGTCCGGCGGGTGCTCGACGAGATCGTCGCGCACGTGCTGCCGGGCCACGCACCGCTGCCGACCGTCTGGGACGGCCCGATGGGCACGGCGGGCGGCGCCGACGACGAGCGGTGAACTGAGCGGAGACCGACCACGACGAGGAGGCTCACGATGACGATCGACGGCTTGCTGCGGCTCCACACGATCCGACGTGGCGACCAGGGGACGGTCCCGATCGTCCTGCTGCACGCCTTCCCGCTCGACCACCGGATGTGGCTCGACGTCGCCGACCTCCTGGCCGGCGACCCGACCGTGCTCGCCCCCGACCTGCCCGGCTTCGGGGTCTCGCCGACCGGTCCGGACGTCGCGCTGACGGTCGGCGGCGAGGGGCCGTCCGTCGACGTGATGGCCGACGGGCTCGCCGCGACGCTCCGGGCGGCCGGGGTCGAGCGGGCCGTGGTCGCCGGCCTGTCGATGGGGGGCTACGTCGCCCTGGCCCTGCTGGACCGGCACCCCGAGATGGTCGCCGCCCTCGGGCTGATGGACACCCGGTCGACGGCCGACGACGACGCGGCCCGCGCCCGACGGCTCGAGGTCGCCGCGACGGTCCTGGCCGAGAACAGGGTGGAGGCCGTCCTCGGGATGCGCACCAGCCTGCTGGCGCCCGACCACCGCCTCGGTCGGCCCGACCTGGTCGAGCGGCTCGAGTCCTGGATCTGCGACCAGGGCCCGCAGGGGATCGCCTGGGCGCAGCAGGCGATGGCCGCCCGGCCGGACCGCACGGCGGTGCTCGCCGGCTTCCGGGGACCGGCGGTGGTCCTGGTGGGGGAGAACGACGAGCTGGCGCCGCTGTCCGCGGCCCAGCACATGGCCGAGGCGCTCGCCGACGTCGAGCTCGTCGTCGTCCCCGGCGCCGGGCACATGACGAGCATCGAGAACCCCGAGCCCGTCGCGGTGGCGCTCGCCGGCCTCGAGAGGCGGCTGAGCCGCTAGCCCGCCCGCTCGAGGACGAGGGCCAGTGCGTCCGGGAGGTCGATCGACTCGCCGTCACGACCGCCCTTGCCGAGCACGAGCGGCGGGTCCGACGGGGTCAGGGCGACCCCGGTGACCATCGCGCGCAGGCTCGAGGGGACCCCGAGCACGTAGAACTCCCCGTCGGTGCCGACCGCGACCGACTCGTTGCGGCGCAGGTACCAGCCGGAGGTCGACGTGCGGTAGCGGTGGCGGCCGTCGTAGCTCCGGGCCCGCAGCGGGACGGGCAGGATCCCGCGGCGGCCCGCCTCGCCGACGAAGTCCGCGAGCAGCGCGCGCGCCTGGGCGCTCTCCGCCGCGCGTCGCCGGGCGAGGGCGCGCTCGTGCTCCGCCGCCGCGTCGGTCCGGCGGTCTCGCCAGTCGCTGTCCTCAGGCACCGCGACCGGCACGTGCGCGGGACGAGCCCCGCTTGGACGGCTGTGCCTCCGGCGCCGGGGCCCCGTCGCCGGGTGCGGCCTCGGGGGAGTCGGCGTCCGTGGCGGGCGGTGCGGTCTCCGTGGCCTCGGCCGGGGTCTCGCCGTCGTCGGCGGACGCGGTCTCCTCGGTGGTCTCCGCAGCCTCCTGCGGGACCTCGGTGGCCTCCTGCGGGGCCTCCGCAGCCTCCTGCGGGGCCTCGGTGGTCTCGGGCGTCGACGGCGCCGCCGACGCGTCGGGCTCCGGCGCTGCGTCGGCCTCGCCGGTCGGCTCACTGACCCCCGCGGCGGCGAGCTTCTTCTCGGCGGCCTCGACCTTCTTCAGGGTCCGCTGCGAGGGCACCGGCTCGTTGCCGAGCAGGTTGCGCAGCTCGTCGAGGTAGGAGGTGATCGCCTCGCGCTGACGGTTGAGGTCCTCGACCTGCCGCTGGGCGGTCGTGCGCTCGCGCTCGGCCTCGGTCATCGACTCCGAGAGGGTGTGCTCGGCGTGCTCGCGGGCCTCGGCGACCACGCGGTCGGCGTTCCGTCGCGCGTTGGACAGCAGGTCCTTCGCGTGCGCGTCCGTCTCACGCCGGATCTTCTCGGCCTGCTCCAGCGCGTTGGCCACCCGCCGCTCGGCGTCGGCGGCGTGTGCCTCGGCGTCCGCGACGAGCTTCTCGGTCGCGATCCGGGCGGCCTCGTGCTGCTCGGCGTCGGCCTTCTCGGCGGCCTCGCGACGCGTCGCGATCGAGACGTCCGCCTCGGCGAGGGCGCGCGAGGCGGCGCTGCGCTGGGCCTCGGCCTCGGTGGCGGCGGCGGCGGTGAGCTCGCCGGCGGCGCGGCGTGCCTCCGCGAGCTGCCGCTCCACCTCGAGCCGGGTCTGCTCCCGCAGCTCCGCCGTCTCGCCCTCGGCGGTCTCGTGCAGCTCCGCCGCGAGCCGTTCGGTGCTGCTCCGCAGCTCGGTGGTCTCCCGCTCGGTGGTCTCGCGCAGCTCGGTGGTCTCCCGCTCGGCCGCGGTGCGCAGGTGTCCCGTCTCGCGCTCGGCCGCCTCGCGCTGCTCGGTGGTCTCCCGCTCGGCCGCGGCGCGTACCGCCGCGCTGTACTCCTCGGCGTCGGCGCGCAGATCGGCGAGCTCGGTGCCCAGCGCGTTGCGGGCCGCGGTCGCCTCGTCGGCGACGCTCGACCGCAGCTCGGCGACCTCCCGGTCGACCGTGGCCCGGGCGAACGCGGCGTACTGGTCGGCCTCGGCCCGCAGGGCGGTGGCCTCCGTCTCGGCGCGGGCCTTGAGCGAGCGGGCCTCCCGCTCGGCGGCGGCGCGGACGGCGTCGGCGGCCTCCTGCGCCTCGCTGCGCTGCCGGGCGACGGCCTCGTCCGTGGTCGCGCGGAGCTCGGCTGTCTCGGCCTGGGCCTGGCCGCGCAGGGTCGCCGCGTACTGCTCGGCGTCGGCGCGCAGGGCTGCCGACTCGGTCTCGGTGCGGCGACGCAGGGCCGAGGTCTCCGCCTCGGTGCGCTGGCGCAGGGCCGTCGTCTCGGCGTCGGCCGTCGAGCGCAGGTCCTGGGCGTACCGCTCGGTCCCCTCGCGCAGGGCGGTGGTCTCGGCGATCGTCGTGGTCCGCAGCTCGTCGGCGGCGGTCTCGGTGCTCACCCGGAGCTCGGTGGTCTCGCGCTCGACGGTGGCCCGCAGGGTGCCGAGCTCTCGCTCGAGGCTGGTCCGGCGCTCCGACTCCTCGGTGGCGATCGCCGAGGAGATCCGCGCGGCCTCGCGCTCGGCCGAGCCGACCAGCTCCTCGGCGCGGCGCTGGGCGGAGGTCAGCGTGCTCTCGGCCTCCGAGCTCGCCGTCGTGCGGACCTCGTCGGACTCCCGACGGGCGGTCGCGAGGAGCTCGGCCACCTCGTTCTCGGCCCGGGCCCGCAGCTGGCCGGCCGCGAGCTTGGCGCGGGCCATGGCGTCGGCGGCCTGCGCGTTCGCCTGGGCGACGACGTCGGAGGACTGCTCCTCGGCCGAGCGCAGCAGCTGCTCGATCCGGGTGCCCAGACCGGAGTACGTCGGACGCTCGGCCTCGCGCAGCTGGCGGTGTGCCTCGGAGAGCTCTCCGGCGACCTGCATGGCCCGGACGTCGAGCTGCTCCACCTGCGACCGGGCGTTCTTGAGCTGCTGCTCGAGCTGTGCCAGGCGCTGCTCGACCTGGGCGCGCTCGTACCCGCGCATCACGACGGGGAAGATCGAACGGTCCTCGGGCACAGCTACCTCCTGGGTGATCCACCTGCCGGCTGACGCTCGTCGAACGGGCCGCGGAGAGCGCGTCGGACGGCCGGAGGCCAGCCTATCCGGACGCCACCCCGGCACCCCAGTCCCTTCGGGCAGCGCACGCCGGGCGCCCGCTCGCCTATCCTGGGGCGTCACGGCGAAAGGGACACCTGTGCTCCAGCGAGCTCTCGCGACGCTGCTGTGCCTCCTCGGCATCGCGGCGATCGGTCTCGGGGTCGCCTCGGCGACCGTCTGGCGGTCGTCGGACACGCTGAGCGCCTCGTTGCGTGCGACCGACGGTGTCGTGGTGACCGAGCCGGGTGTGCTCGAGCTCGCGGCGGACCAGGTCGAGGTCCGGGCCCGCGCGAGTGCGGGCGAGGTGGTCCTGGCGATCGGCTCCTCGGACGACGTCGAGGCGTGGGTCGGGACCGACCCGGCGACCTGGGTGTCGGGCCTGGCGGACCGGACGACCCTCGCGAGCGGGCCCTCACCCGCCGCGTCGCCCTCTGCCACGGCGACCGCCGAGCCGAGCGCGACGCCCACCGACGCGGCGACCTCGCAGGCCGCGACGCCGTCGGAGACCGCGACCGAGCCGAGCGCGACGCAGGAGCCGGTCACCCCCGAGGCGGAGCCGTCCCCGCCCGCGAACCCGGACGGCTCGGACCTGTGGATCGCGCAGGCGGTCGGCACGCCCCGGGCGGAGCTCGCCTGGACCGGCGCCCCGGGCCGATGGAGCGCCCTGGCGGTCGCCACCGAGGGTGGCCCGGTCACCCTGACCCTGACCTGGCCGCAGGTCGTCACCACCCCGTGGCGCACGCCGGGCCTGGTGGTCGGCTCGCTGCTGCTGGTGGCGGGTCTCGCCTGGTGGGCGCTGCTGCTGCTCCAGCGGTACCGGCCGCACGCGCTCGTCGGCGTGGTGGCCACCGTGGACCGCTGGCGGTCCGCGCTGCCCGGCCGGCGCGCGACCGAGCCGGACCCGTTCGCTCCCCGGGAGCCCGGGCCGGCGGGCGGAGCAGAGCAGGCGGGGACCGGTGCGTCCGCCGTCCAGGGGAGCGGGCACGAGCCGCCCTCGTCGGCGGCCGACGACGCCGGGGCGCAGGCTGCCGTCGGCGGACGCCGGGCACGCCGGCTGCACACCGCCGAGCAGCGTGCGGTGCCGAGCGCCGAGCAGCCGGTCCGGTGCCCAGCGGCGAGCAGCCCGAGGTGCCGAGCGGCGAGCAGCCCGAGGTGCCCGGCGAGCCCGCCCCGCTGACCCGGCGCGCCCTGCGCGAGCAGCGCGAGCGGGCCCAGCGGGGACGCGCCGGCCGCGACGACGAGCCGGTGGCACCGGCCGCCGCCGAGAAGGGCGAGGGCGCCGAGGCCCCCTCGACGGCCCCGCGCCCCACGGAGGACCTCGCGCCCGACGAGCCGTCGAGCGATTCGAGCTCGGCCCTGACCCTGCCGCAGCGCCTCGTCGGTTGGCTGCGCCGGCGCGAGGCCGTCCCGGCCGAGGCCCCGATCGAGGCCGCGAGCCCGCCGCCGGTCGACCCCCCGGCCGAACCGACGGCCCCTGCGTCGAACGCCTCGGCCGACGCCTGGCGGCGCGCCTGGGGCCTGCCGTCGACCGGAGGGACCTGGCCGCCGGAGCCCGAGGTGCCGGCCGAGCCGGCGGTGCCGACGGCGGACCGGGCCACGCCGCACCCGGAGACGCCGGAGCCACCGCCCACCCCCGAGGACCCGACCACGCCGGAGGAGGACCGATGAGGGCTCGTCGGACCGCCGCCGCGGCCCTCGCGCTGACCGCTGTGCTCGCCGGGTGCAGCACGCCGCTGCCGACCGCGCAGCCCGAGCCCGTCCCCGCGCAGGCCCCGGTCGTCGTCGGGTCCGCCCAGGTGAGCAGGATCCTCGGCGCCGTCACCGGCGCGCTCGCGGACGCGGACGCGGCCGCCTCTGCCGAGGCCCTGCCGCCCCGAATCACCGGGCCGGCCGCGGAGATCCGCGCGGCGCAGTACGTGCAGGCCGCCGCCGGTGCCACGGACGCCCTCACCGAGATCCCGGCGACCCCGCAGACCGTCATCGCCCCGGCGACGCGGTCGTGGCCGCGCACGCTGATGGTGGTGACCACCGCGCCGGAGGACCTGCGCGCACCACTCCTGCTCACCCTGGTCCAGGACTCCCCCCGCGAGCCCTACACGCTCTGGTCGTGGGCCCGGCTCTTCCCCGGGACCCAGATGCCCGCGACGGCGCAGCCGGAGATCGGCAGCATGCCGGTCGACGCGGACTCCGACGCGCTGTCGGTGCCCCCGGTCGGCGTCCTGGCGCAGTACGTCGACCTGCTCTCGGCCGGCGCCGAGTCGCAGTACGCCGCGGCCTTCGGTGACGACCCCCTGCGCGAGCGGATCGCCCAGCAGCGCGAGGGGTGGACCGCGGCGGTGGGCGACCGCGGCTCGGTCACCGAGACCTACGAGGTCCTCGACGGCGGCCCGTGGTCGCTCGGCACGGCCGACGGCGGCGCCATCGTGGTCGGCGCCCTGCGCACGGTCACGACGATCACGCTGGTCGACAGCACCCTGACGATCGGGGACCAGACGGCGTCGCTGCTCGGCGCGACGACGGTGTCCTCGAGCCTCGCGATCACCTGGGACAGCACCGTCGCCTTCGCCGTGCCGCCCGCCGGGTCGTCCGACCCGATCACCGTGCTCGGCGCCGAGCACGCGCCGGTGACGGTCACCGGCTCCTGACCCCGACCCCGACCACGTGAGGACCCGATGAGCATCCCCCCTGGCCAGCGCCCGCACCTCGACGCGCGCGGCGCGATCGACCTGTCGTCCCTCGGCCGGACCGCCGCACCGGCCCCGGGCGGGGACACGGCCCCTGCCGGGGTGGTGGTCGACGTCACGGAAGCGACCTTCGGCGAGGTGGTCCAGCGCTCGGTCGAGGTCCCCGTCGTCGTCGTGCTCTGGGCGGCCTGGAGCGGCGTCTCGACCGCCCTGGTGACCGACCTGGTGGCCCTGGCGACCGAGTTCGGCGGCCGGTTCCTCCTCGCGCGGGTCGACGCCGAGGCGAGCCCCCAGGTCGCCCAGGCCTTCGGGGCCCAGTCGGTGCCGGCGGTCGTGGCCGTGCTGCGCGGACAGCCGGTGCCGCTCTTCCAGGGCGCCGCGACCAAGGAGGACGTGCGCGCCGTCCTGGGCCAGCTCCTCGAGGCCGCCGCCGCGAACGGCGTGACGGGCACCGTCGGCGCTCCGCCCGCGGCGCCGGAGGAGGTTCCCGCCGAGCCCCCGCTGCCGCCCCTGCACCAGGCCGCCTACGACGCGATCGAGGCGGGCGACCTCGCCGCCGCGCACCGCGCGTTCGGCCAGGCGGTCGCCGAGAACCCGCGGGACGCGGACGCGTCCGCCGGCCTCGCCCAGGTCGAGCTCATGCAGCGCACCGCCGAGCTCGACGCCGCCGCGGTGAGCGCCGCCGCGGCCGAGCCGGGTGACGTGGACGCCCAGCTCGCGATGGCGGACCTCGAGGTGATGTCCGGGCTCGTCCAGGAGGCCTTCGACCGGCTCCTCGGGCTCGTCCGGCGGCTCACCGGGTCCGACCGCGACCCGGTGCGCGTGCGGCTGCTCACCCTGTTCACGGTGGTCGGCGACGCCGACCCGCGCACCCTGGCCGCACGACGGTCGCTCGCGAGCGCGCTGTACTGACCGCGCCCGGCCGCTGACGCGCGAACGCCCCGCCGACCCGGACCTCCGGGCGGCGGGGCGTTCTGCTGACCTCAGTCGGTGACGGGCTCCTGACCCTCCGGGACGAAGACGAGCACGCCGAGCGAGGGGACACGGACCGGGGCAGACCAGCCCTGGGCGTGCAGCGGCTGCGGCTGGGCCTCGATCTGGCCCAGGTTGCCGACGCCCCACCCGCCGTAGATCTCGCTGTCGGTGTTGAGCGCCTCCCGCCAGATGCCGCCGGACGGCAGGCCGAGGCGGTACCCCTCGTGCGTGGTCCCGGCGAAGTTCACCACCACCACCGCCTGGCGGCCGTGACCGTCACGGCGGATGTAGGTGAGCACGTTGTGCCCGCCGTCCTGGGAGTCGATCCACTCGAAGCCCGCCGGGTTGGAGTCCAGGGCCCACAGCGCGGGCTCCTGGCGATAGAACCGGTTGAGGTCGATGACGAGCTGGCGGATCCCCTGGTGCGTCCGGTGCTCGAGCAGGTGCCAGGGGATGCTCTCGCCCTCCTTCCACTCCGAGGTCTGCCCGATCTCGCAGCCCTGGAAGATGAGCTGCTTGCCGGGGTGGGTCCACTGGTAGGCCAGCAGGGACCGCACGCCGGCGGCCTGCTGGAGGTGCTCACCGGGCATCTTGTGCATGAGCGAGCCCTTGCCGTGCACGACCTCGTCGTGGCTCAGCGGGAGGACGAAGTGCTCGGAGAACGCGTACACCATCGAGAAGGTGACCTCGTTGTGGTGGTAGCGCCGGTTGATCGGCTCCTCGGCGAGGTACCGCAGGGTGTCGTTCATCCAGCCCATGTTCCACTTGAGCCCGTAGCCCAGGCCGCCGCGGTCGGTCGGCGTGGTGACGCCAGGCCAGGCCGTCGACTCCTCGGCGATCATGAGGATCCCCGGGGTGCGGCGGTAGGCGGTCGCGTTCGCCTCCTGGATGAACCGGATCGCGTCGAGGTTCTCGCGGCCGCCGTGCACGTTGGGCCGCCACTGGCCGGCGCTGCGGGAGTAGTCGAGGTAGAGCATCGAGGCGACGGCGTCCACCCGCAGCCCGTCGATGTGGAACTCCTCGAGCCAGTACGTCGCGTTGGCGACGAGGAAGTTGCGGACCTCGTTGCGGCCGAAGTTGAAGACGTACGTCCCCCAGTCGGGCTGCTCGCCGAGCAACGGGTCCGGGTGCTCGTAGAGCGGGGTGCCGTCGAAGCGCCCGAGCGCCCACTCGTCCTTGGGGAAGTGCGCGGGCACCCAGTCGAGCAGCACGCCGACGCCGGCCTGGTGCAGCCGGTCGACCAGGAGCCGGAAGTCGTCGGGGTGCCCGAAGCGTGAGGTGGGCGCGTAGTAGGAGCTCACCTGGTAGCCCCAGGAGCCGCCGAAGGGGTGCTCGGCGACCGGCATGAGCTCGACGTGCGTGAAGCCCATCTGGACGACGTGCTCGGTGAGCTGGTCCGCGAGCTCGCGGTAGCTCAGCCCGGGCCGCCACGAGCCCAGGTGCACCTCGTAGATGCTCAGCGGGCCGCCGTGCGGGTCGGTCGCGGCGCGCCGCTCCAGCCATGCGGCGTCGTCCCAGGTGTAGTCCGACTCGATGACGACGGAGGCCGTCGCGGGCGGGACCTCGGTGCCGGTGGCCATCGGGTCGGCCTTCTGCCGCCAGGAGCCGTCGTGGCTGAGGATCTCGTACTTGTACCGGGTCCCCGCGCCGACGCCGGGGACGAAGATCTCCCAGATCCCGGAGTCGCCGAGGCACCGCATGGTGTGCGAGGTGCCCTGCCAGTGGTTGAAGTCCGCGGCCAGCCGCACGGCCTTGGCGTTCGGCGCCCAGACGGCGAACGCCGTCCCCTCGACCTCGCCGAGCGTCCCCGGGTAGCTGCGGAGGTTCGCCCCGAGGGCACGCCACAGCTCCTCGTGCCGCCCCTCGCGGATGAGGTGCAGGTCCATCGCGCCGAGCGTCGGCAGGTAGCGGTACGGGTCGTCGACCGTGCCGGTGACCTCGCCGTAGGTGACCTCGAGCCGGTAGTCGGGAACGGCGTCCCCGGCGAACGCCGCGACCCAGACACCACCGTGCTCGTGGGCCGCCTCGTGCACGCCGTCCGCCGTCACGACGACGACGCGGTCGGCGAGCGGCCGCAGGGTGCGGACGGTGAGGGTGCCGTCGTCGAGGTGCACGCCGAGTATCCGATGCGGGTCCTGGTGCACGCCGGCGGCGATCGCGTCGAGCTCTTCGATGAACACCGGACGGGGAGTGGGGGTCGTCATGCCCCTACCCTGGCACCGACGGCCGCTGAGTGCACCCACCGCCGCCGTGTGCCCGCCTGTCGGACGATCACGGTCAGGTCACGGCCGGGTCACCGCCGGGTCACCGCCGGGTCAGGACGTGCGGGGCTCCACCAGCCGGTCGATGCCCGCGAGCGGGATCGGCAACCACGACGGGCGGTTCCGCGTCTCGTAGACGGCCTCGTACAGGGCCTTGTCGAGCTCGAGCGCGGTGAGCACGGTGGCCATCGTCGGCGCGTCGACCGCCGTCCCGGCAGTCACCGACTCCTCGAGGTACCCCTCGACGAGCGCCGCCCGGGCAGCGGCGAGCCAGGCCGGGCCGGCGGCCTCGCCCACGGCGGCCGCGTAGTCCAGCGAGCGCAGCATCCCGGCCAGGTCGCGCAGCGCGAGGTCCGGCCGCTCCCGCTCGGCGGGCGACGCCGCGGGCTCGCCCTCGAAGTCGAGGACGAACCAGCCGCGGTCGGGGGAGTGCAGCACCTGGCCCAGGTGGTAGTCGCCGTGGACCCGCTGGAGGGCGGGCAACGGGTCGAGGTCGGCGACCCCGGCGAGCACTCGCGCGACGGCCTCCGCCCGCGGGGCGAGGTCGGGGACGGCCTCGACGGCCGCCGCCGCCCGGGCCCGGAGCACGCCGAGCACGGCGTCGCCCGCGGCGGGACGCGGATCGGCGGGCAGGGCGCTGCGCAGGGCGGCGTGCAGCTGGGCGGTGGTGCGGCCGAGGCTGCGCGCCAGCCGGTCGAAGGGCTCGCCGGCGCGCGCCAGGTCGCAGGCCAGCTCGAAGCCGTCGCGCGCGCCCACCACGAGCTCGCTGACCACCCCGAGGTGGCCGGTGACGGTGGGGGTGGCGGTGGCGGGCTCGTCGGGGTGCACCGGGTCGCCGTGCGGCCAGGTGCCGCTGAGCCACGCGAGCGGCCGGGGGACACCGGTCCAGCCGGCGCGGTGCAGGGCGGCCGGCACCGCGACGTCGGGGTTCTCGCCGGCGCCCACGAGCCGGAAGACCTTGAGGATCGCCGGCGGGTCGGCCAGGGGCAGCAGGACGGAGGTGTTCGACTGCTCGCCGGAGAGCACCCGCGCCGCACCCGGCCGGTCCAGGTCGCCCGGCGCCAGCGGCAGGGCGGTACCGGCCTCCTGCTCCGCGGCGGCGAGCCACCCCCGCAGGAAGGCCGGGTCGGCGCAGGCGTCGAGCACGTCCAGCGCGACGCCCTCGCGCAGCACCGTGCCGAGCGCCCCCGGTCGGTCGGTCTCGGTGGGCCGCAGGACCAGCGGCACCTGGAGCACCGCGCCGGAGGTCAGCCGCAGCAGTTGCAGGCCCACCTCGGCGGCCCCCTCGGGGTCCACCAAAGGGATCGTCCCGATCGGCTCCGGGACTGCCGCCGTCCCCTTCTCCGGGTACCAGCGGCGACCGGGCAGCCAGGCGAGCAGCAGCTCGAGGACGTCGGCTGCGACCGGCCCGGCGACGGTGCGCGGCGCCATCAGCGCGCGCCCTCCGGCCGGACGAGCTCGAGCCAGAAGAAGTCCCGGGTGCCCAGGGTCATGGTGACCCGCCCGGAGGCGTCGACCGGCGCGAACGCGGCGCCGCCGAAGATGTCGCGCACGCCGTACCCGACATGCTTCGGCAGCTGGATCTTCGCGGCGCGCGGGGTCGCGGCCAGGTTCGCGACGCAGAGCACGGTCTCTGTCGGCGACCGGCGCAGGTAGGCCAGGACGGACTCGTTGTCGCACTCGAGCGCGACGAACTCGCCGGTGCCGAAGACGGGGTGCTTGCGGCGGATCGCGAGCATGCCGCGCACCCAGTGCAGCAGCGAGGTCGTCTGGGCGAGCTGGGACTCGACGTTGATCGCCGCGTAGGTGTGGACGAGCGACTGGATGACGGGCAGGTAGAGCTTGCCCGGGTCGGCGGTGGAGAACCCGGCGTTGCGGTCGGGCGTCCACTGCATGGGCGTCCGGACGGCGTCCCGGTCGGGCAGCCAGATGTTGTCGCCCATGCCGATCTCGTCGCCGTAGTACAGGCACGGGCTGCCGGGCAGCGAGAGCAGCAGGGCGTGGGCGAGCTCGATCTCCGCGCGCGAGTTGTCCAGCAGCGGGGCCAGGCGCCGTCGGATGCCGACGTTGGCCCGCATGCGCGGGTCCGGCGCGTACCAGCCGTACATCGACGCGCGCTCCTCGGTGGAGACCATCTCGAGGGTGAGCTCGTCGTGGTTGCGCAGGAAGGTGCTCCACTGCGCGCCCCCGGAGATCGCCGGCGTGTCGGCGAGGATGTCGACGATCGGCGCGGCCCGCTGGTCCTTCATCGAGTAGAAGATCCGCGGCATGACCGGGAAGTGGAAGCACAGGTGGCACTCCGGCTCCTCGGGCGTGCCGTAGTACGCCACGACGTCCTCCGGCCACTGGTTCGCCTCGGCGAGCATGATCCGGCCCGGGAACTCCGCGTCCACCATCGCGCGCATCTCGCGCAGGTAGGCATGGGTGCGCGGCAGGTTCTCGCAGTTGGTGCCCTCCTCCTCGAAGAGGTAGGGCACCGCGTCGAGCCGGAAGCCGTCGACGCCCATCCGCAGCCAGAACCGGGCCACGTCCTTCATCGCGTCCCGGACGTACGGGTTCTCGAAGTTGAGGTCCGGCTGGTGGCTGAAGAAGCGGTGCCAGAAGTACTGCCGGCGGACCGGGTCGAACGTCCAGTTCGACGTCTCGGTGTCGACGAAGATGATCCGCGCGTCCTCGTAGCGCGTGGTGTCGTCGTTCCAGACGTAGAAGTCGCCGTAGGGCCCCTCCGGGTCGGACCGGGAGGCCTGGAACCACGGGTGGGCGTCCGACGTGTGGTTCATCACCAGGTCGATGACCAGCCGCATCCCCCGGGAGTGCGCCGCCTCGATGAGCTCGGCGAAGTCCTGGACGGTGCCGTACTGGGTGGCGATCGAGGTGTAGTCCGACACGTCGTAGCCGCCGTCGCGCAGCGGCGAGGGGTAGAACGGCGGCAGCCAGAGGCAGTCCACGCCGAGCCACTGCAGGTAGTCCAGCCGCTCGATCAGGCCCCGCAGGTCACCCGAGCCCGCACCCGTCGAGTCGGCGAAGCAGCGCAGCATGACCTCGTAGAAGACGGCCGTCCTGTACCAGTCGGGGTCGTCGCTCAGGCCGGGTGCCGGTGTCGCCAGCTGGGTCGTCGGGGACGGCCGGGACGGCAGCGCCCGGACCGGGTCGACCGGCTTGGCTGCGGCCGCGACCTCGACGGCGCGCAGCACACCGGTGTCGACCGGGACGGGCTCGTGCGGACGCTCCGCGGTCACCGCGCGCCCACCGCGAGGACGTGGCCGCAGCGGGTCCACGGGTCGAGCCGCACGAAGGCGTCGGCCTCCCAGGTGAACGTCTCCCCGGACAGCAGGTCCGTGACGGCCACCTCCGCGTCCGGCTCGAGGCCGATCGCCTCGAGGTCGAGGTGCACGACCGTCTCGCGGGTGTGGTGGGGGTCGGTGTTGAGGACGACGAGGACCGTGTCGGCCGTGCCGGTGGGCGACTGGGCGGCGTCCAGGTGGCGGGAGAAGCACACGACGGCGTCGTCCTCGGTGGGGTGGACGGTCAGCCCGCGCAGGCGCTGCAGCGCGGGGTGGTCGCGCCGGATCGCGTTGAGGCGGGTGAGCAGGTCGGGGATGCCCGTCTGTCGCGCCGCCCCCCAGTTCCGTGGGCGGTACTCGTACTTCTCGTTGTCGATCTGCTCCTCGACGCCGGGCCGGGGCACGTTCTCGACCAGCTCGTACCCGGCGTAGATGCCCCAGGTGGGGGCACCGGTCGCCGCGAGGATCGCGCGCAGGGCGAACGCCGGCGCGCCACCGTGCTGCATGTACGGCGTGAGGATGTCGTGGGTCGTGGGCCAGAAGCTCGGGCGCATGTACGCGGCCGCCGGGCCGGAGACCTCGGTGAGGTACTCCTCGATCTCCTCGCGCGTGTTGCGCCAGGTGAAGTAGGAGTACGACTGGTGGAAGCCGACCTTCGCCAGGGCGTGCATCATCGCCGGCCGGGTGAACGCCTCCGCGAGGAAGATCACGTCCGGGTGGGCGGCGTTGACGTCGGCGATGAGCCACTCCCAGAACTCGAGCGGCTTGGTGTGCGGGTTGTCGACCCGGAACGCCGTGACGCCGTGGTCGATCCAGACCTGGAGCACGCGCCGGACCTCGGCGTAGATCCCGGCCGGGTCGTTGTCGAAGTTGACCGGGTAGATGTCCTGGTACTTCTTGGGCGGGTTCTCGGCATAGGCGATCGTGCCGTCGAGCCGGGTGGTGAACCACTCCGGGTGCGAGGTGACCCAGGGGTGGTCGGGGGAGCACTGCAGGGCGAGGTCGAGGGCGACCTCCATCCCCAGCACCCGGGCCCTGGCCACGAACGCGTCGAAGTCGTCGAAGGTGCCCAGGTCGGGGTGGATGGCGTCGTGCCCGCCGTCGGCCGAGCCGATCGCGTAGGGCGAGCCCGGGTCGCCCGGGGCGCAGGTGAGGGAGTTGTTGCGTCCCTTGCGGTGCGTCGTGCCGATCGGGTGGATCGGGGTGAGGTAGACGATGTCGAAGCCCATTGCGGCGATCCCGGGCAGGCGCTCGGCAGCCGTCCGCAGGGTTCCCGAGCGCCAGCTGCGCGAGGAGCTTTCGTAGGCGGCGCCCTCCGAGCGCGGGAACATCTCGTACCAGGACCCGGCGAGCGCGAGCTGGCGCTGCACGACGAGCGGGTACGTGGGGGAGGGCGAGACGAGCTCGCGCACCGGGTGCTCGGCCAGCGCGGCCACGACCGCAGGCGTCTGCCCGAGGCGGAGCCGGTCCCCGGGGGCGCGGTGGGTGTCGCGCAGCCCGGCGGCGGCGTCGTGGAGCGCGGCGGCGACGTCCTGCGGCAAGCCGGGACGCTGCGCGGCCCGCTCCAGCAGCAGGACGCCCTCGGCGAGCATGAGCTCGACGTCCACGCCGGCGTCGACCTTGAGCGTGGCGTCATGGGTCCAGGTCGCGTACGGGTCCGACCAGCCCTCGACCCGGAACGACCACTGGCCCGGGGCGTCGGGCACCAGGTCGGCCCGGTAGGTGTCCAGGCCCTTGTTGACGACCGCCATGCGGACGGCGCTGTGCTCGGACCCGTCGGGCCGCAGCAGCACGGCCGTGGCCGCGACGGCGTCGTGCCCCTCACGGAAGACGGTGGCGCCGATCTCCACCGCCTCGCCCACCACGGCCTTCGCCGGCCAGCGCCCGGCCTCGAGCACCGGCGAGACGTCGACGACCGGGATCCGGCCGACGGATCGGGGGGCGGCGCTCCCGCTCCCGGCGTGCTGGGGGCCGGCGCCCTTCGCGGGTCGCGCGGCGGATCCCGACCCGGCGCCGCCGGCACTGCGGCCGGAGCGGCCGGAGCGGCCGGGAGGCTGGGTGGGACGGGAGGGCGTCGGTGGCGGGGTCACCCCCCGAACCTATCGAGCCAGTCCGGTCGACGGAACGTCCGCGCCGTCAACGGCGCCCGCGAGTCTCGCGCAGCGGGACGGACCGGGCTCAGCGAGCGGCCGGCCGGCGCCGGGTCGTGGCCGAGGCGTAGATCCGCACCGAGAGGGCCTCGACGAGGACCGGGGCGCCGGCGGCCACCCGGCCGTTGCCCTTCGCCGCCGGGCCACCGGGGCGCTCCAGGTCGTCGGGGTGCTCGGTGGTCGAGTCCCACCGCAGCTGCCAGGTCGGGACGCCGTCGGCGAGCGTGACCGCCACCGGGTCGAGCGCGCCGTTGACGAGGAGCAGGACCGCCGAGCCGTCGCACGCGGTGCGGACCATCTGCAGGGTGCGCACGTGCGGGTCGTGCCACTCGTGGTTCTCGAAGGGCCGCCCGCTGGCGGTGCGCCAGTACAGGTCCGGCCGCGGGTCGTCGCAGCCGGGCCGCGGCTGGCCACGGTAGAACGCGTCGGCCCGGAGCGCCGGCAGCTCGTGGCGCAGCCGCAGCAGGTGCTGCGTGGTCGCGAGCAGGTTCTCCCGCCACGGCGAGAGCTCCCAGTCGACCCAGGAGATCTCGTTGTCCTGGTTGTAGGCGTTGTTGTTGCCCTGCTGGGTGCGGCCGATCTCGTCGCCGGCGGTGAGCATCGGCACCCCGGCGGACAGCAGCAGGGTCGCCAGCAGGTTCCGCATGGACTGCCGGCGGACCGGGAGGAGCTCCAGACCCACGCCCGGGTCGCGTGCCGGGCCCTCGATGCCATGGTTCCAGGACCGGTTGTCGTCGGTGCCGTCCCGGTTCTGCTCGCCGTTGGCGGCGTTGTGCTTGTGGTCGTAGGCCACCAGGTCGGCGAGCGTGAACCCGTCGTGGGCGGTGATGAAGTTGATGCTCGCGGCGAGGCCGCGCATGAGGGGCGGGTCGGAGTAGCCGAAGAGGTCCGCCGAGCCCGACAGGCGGGTGGCGAGCTCCCGCACCCCGTGCCCAGGGCGGCCGTGCGCCGCCTCCGCGGGATCGGTCAGCCAGAACGAGCGCGCGGCGTTGCGGTAGCGGTCGTTCCACTCCGCGAGCGGGGCGGGGAACGCCCCGGTGCGCCAGCCGCCGGGCCCCACGTCCCAGGGCTCGGCGATGAGCTTGAGGCCGGAGAGGACGGGGTCGGTCTGCAGGCCGACGAGGAAGGCGTGCTGGGGGTCGAAGCCGTCGCTGTCCCGGGCGAGGGTGACCATGAGGTCGAACCGGTAGCCGTCGACCCCGACCTCCTCGGCCCAGTAGCGCAGCGAGTCGAGCGCCATCTGCACCACGCGCGGCCGGCGGAAGTCCAGGGAGTTGCCGCAGCCGGTGACGTCGGCGAAGCGGGCCGGGGTCCCGCCGTCGTGCAGGTAGTACACGGTCGGGTCCAGGCCGCGCCAGGACAGGTGCAGACCGTCGGTGCCGCCCTCCGCCGTGTGGTTGTAGACGACGTCGAGCAGGACCTCGATCCCCGCGCCGTGCAGCGCCTGCACGGCCTCCTTGACCTCGGCGAGCACGGCGTCGGGGCCGATCTCACGGGCCACCCGGGTCGCGTAGCCGGGGTTCGGGGCGAAGAAGCCCAGGGTGTTGTAGCCCCAGTAGTTGCTGCGGCCGTGCAGGGACAGCCAGGGCTCGGTCGCCGAGGCCTGCACCGGGAGCAGCTCGATCGCCGTGATGCCGAGGGACCGCAGGTGCTCGATCGTCGCGGGGTGGCCCAGCCCGGCGTAGGTACCCCGGAGCTCGGGCGGGAGGCTGCGCAGCCGCTTCGTCAGCCCGCGCACGTGCGCCTCGTAGACGACGGTCCGCGCCCAGGGCGTGCGGGGCCGGGTGTCGGGCGCCGGTCGGCTCTCGGCGAGCACGACGCTGTGCGGCACGTGGGCGCGGGAGTCGCTGGTGTCGATCGGGCGCCCCTCGACCGGCTGGTGCCGCGCATCGACCTTCTGGCCGTAGGCGTGCACGCTCGGCAGCTCGAGGCGCTCGAGGCCGTCCAGCCCGCGGGCGTAGGGGTCGAGCAGGAGCTTGGCCGGGTTGTAGCGGGTGCCGCTCTGCGGGTCCCAGGCGCCGTGGGCGCGGTAGCCGTACCGCTGCCCGGGCAGGACGCCCGGCACGTGGGCGTGCCAGACCCCGTAGGTGGGCCCGCCGAGGCTCACCCGCCGCTCGGTCCAGCCGTCGGGGGAGTTGGGGTCCTCGTCGAGCAGGCAGAGCTCGACGGCCGTCGCGTGGGACGCGAGCACGGCGACGTCGACCCCGTCGCCAGCCAGGTGAACACCCAGTCGGTGGAGGCCTCCGTGTCCCGCCGCGTCGTACCGCACAGCGGACCAGTCTGGACCACGAGCGCCTCCCGGGGCATCTTCATCCGGCGATGGGCGCGCCGGACCTCGCCAGCGCAGCCCTGGTCGAGCGGGTAGCCTGCGGTGTCACATCGCGAGGGGAGTGCTGGTCCCGTGAGGATCGTCGTCTGCGTCAAGCACGTTCCGGACCTGATGGCCGAGCGCCGGCTCGTCGACGGTCACGTCGACCGCGACCAGGGCGACGGCACGCTCAACGAGCTCGACGAGAACGCGGTCGAGGCCGCCCTCGTCCTCGCGGCCGAGCACGACGCGGAGGTCGTCGTCGTCACCGTCGGCCCGGACGACGCGGTCGATGCCGTCCGGCGCGGCCTGCAGATGGGCGCCGACCGCGGGGTGCACGTGCTCGACGACGACGTGGCCGGCTCCGACGTCTTCGGCACCGCCCGCGTCCTGGCGGCGGTCGTGAAGCACCTCGCGGCCCAGGTGCCGGTCGACCTGGTCGTCACCGGGATGGCCTCGCTCGACGGGCTGACCTCGATGCTCCCCGCCGTGCTCGCCGCCGAGCTCGACCTGCCGCAGCTCACCCTGGCGACCGAGCTCACCCTGAGCGACGGCGTCGTGCAGGTGCGGCGCGACCTCGACCACGCGACCGAGGTGCTGCGCGCCCCGCTCCCTGCCCTGGTCTCGGTCACCGACCAGTCCAACGAGCCGCGGTACCCGGCCTTCGCCGGGATCATGGCCGCCCGCAAGAAGCCGGTCGAGGTCCTCACCCTCGACGACCTCGGGGTCGACCCGGACGCCGTCGGCGCCCTGGGGTCCCGCACCGAGGTGCTCGACGCCACGGAGCGACCGCCGCGCGAGAACCGCACGCTGATCTCCGACAAGGGGGACGCGGGCGTCCGGCTCGCGGCCTACCTCGTCGAGAACAAGCTCGTCTGACCAGCGCCCCACCAGGAGGATGCCGATGACCACCGGACCGGTGCTCGTCCTGATCGACCACGCCGACGACGGCGTGGTCCGCCCCGCCGTGCGGGAGCTCCTCGCGCTCGCCGCCCGGCTGGGGCCCGTGCACGCCGCGTGGGTGGACGCCACGCCCCCGTCGGCCGAGGCGCTCGCCGAGCTGGGGACCTACGGCGCCCCGACCGTGCACCAGCTCGTCCCGGCCGGCCACCGACACCTGTCCCCGGTGGTCGCCGAGGCGCTGGCGTCGCTGGTCGCCGAGCTCGCGCCCCGCGCGGTGCTGCTGACCTCGACCTTCGAGCACAAGGAGGTCGCCGCCGTCCTCGGGGTGCGCACCGGTGCCGGGGTGGTCGTCGACGCCGCGGCGCTCGACGAGGCGGACGGCCGGCTGGTGGCCACCAAGTCCGTCTTCGCGGCCACCTGGACGACCCGCTGCGCCATCCGCACCCCGCTGGGGGTCGTGGCGGTCAAGCCGAACGCCGCGGAGGCGGTGCGGACCGACGCACCCCCGGCGGCCGTCGAGGTGCATGCGGTGGCCGGCAGCCAGGCCGCGCACGGCGTCGAGGTGGTCGACCGCACGGAGCGCACGCCGTCCGGACGCCCCGACCTCAGCGCGGCCCAGGTCGTCGTCGTCGGCGGCCGGGGCACCGAGGGCGACTTCAGCCTCGTCACCGAGCTCGCCGACGTGCTCGGCGGAGCGGTCGGGGCGACCCGGGTCGCGACCGACGAGGGCTGGATCGACCACGAGGCGCAGATCGGCCAGACCGGCGTGACGGTCTCGCCGCGGCTCTACATCGGTGCGGGGGTCTCCGGCGCCGTCCACCACCGCGGCGGGATGCAGTCCGCGGGCACGATCGTCGCGGTCAACACCGACCCCGAGGCCCCGATCTTCGAGATCGCCGACCTGGGGATCATCGGGGACCTGCGCACCGTGCTCCCCGCGGCCACGGCGGAGCTGAAGCGGCTGCTGGGCTGAGCCGGGCCCGCCGGTCGTCCGTCGGGCTCACCACCCGCGCAGCCAGCGCAGCGCCTCGACACCCTGGGCGAGCTGGAACGGCCGGAGGTTGGCGATGCCGACCGGGGCGGGCAGCACGGCGCCCTGGACGAAGTAGCCGGCCAGTGCGGCGAGCACCGCGCGCACCGCGTCCGGGTCGGCACCCCGCGCGGCAGGGTGGGCCCGGAAGAGCGGCGCCGGGTCGCCACCGCCCTGCATCGCGATGCTCGGCAGCAGCCCGACGAGGTCGAACCACGGGGCGCTGCCCCTCGAGGCGTGCGGCCAGTCCACGATCCACAGCGCGTCGTCGTCGAGCAGCACGTTGTCCGCGCGCAGGTCACCGTGGGCGAGCGTCCGGCCGGCGGACGCGGGGACGGCGTGCTCGGCCCAGCCGGCGAGGCGGTCGAGGTTCTCCCGCATCCAGGCGCCCTCCGACCGCAGCGCGGTCACGGCCCGGTCGACCGCCGCGCCGTCCTCGGAGAGCAGCTGCCAGCACCGGGCGAGCTCGGTCATCGCCTCGGACAGCGGCGGCAGCGCCGCCGGGGCGGGCGTGCCGACCTCGGCGAGCTCGGCGACGGCGGCCAGCACCCGGTCGAGCTGGTCGGGCCGCCACGGGTGCTCGGGCAGGTGCCCGTGCACCACCTCGAAGCCCAGGACGACCCAGGTGCCGTCGTCGTAGGACCAGCGCAGCGGTGGTGCCGGGACGGCGGCGGGCAGCAGGGCGGCCACCCGGATCTCCGCGCGCGCCAGGTCGGGGGATTGCGGGTTCTGCTCCGGCGAGACGGCCTTGCAGAACACCTGGGTGCCGTCGCTCAGCTCGAGGACCGAGGCGAAGCCCGGGCTGAACCCGCTCGTCGCCGACGCCTCGGAGATGACCTCGGCACCGGCGGTCTGCACGATCCGTGCGCGCACCGGACGCGGGAGGTCGGTCCACGAGAGACGGGTACCGCCGAACGCCAGCGGAGGGCCGTCGATGGTCACCCCGCGATCATGCCAGTCCCCGGCGCCGCGGTCGGCTCCGGTCTCAGCACCCGGCTCGTCAGCGGGTCGGCCGGTTCCTAGACTCGCCGGTCATGGCCTACCTCGACCACGCGGCGACGACCCCGATGCACCCGGCGGCGCTCGAGGCGATGGTCGCCGAGCTCGCGCGCACCGGCAACGCCTCCTCGCTGCACGGCCCGGGCCGGGCCGCCCGGCGCAGCCTGGAGGAGTCCAGGGAGTCGCTGGCGGCCGGGCTCGGGGCGCGCCCCAGCGACGTGGTGCTCACCGCGGGCGGGACCGAGGCGGACAACCTCGCCGTCCAGGGGCTCTGGTGGTCGCGGCACACGGCCGACCCGCGCCGGCGCCGGGTCCTGGTGTCGGCGATCGAGCACCACGCCGTCCTGGACCCCGCCCGGTGGCTCACGCGCCAGGGCGCCGAGGTCGTGCTGCTGCCGGTCGACGGCGAGGGGCTGCTCGACCTCGCGGCGCTCGCCGAGGAGCTCGCCACGCACGGCGAGGAGGTCGCGCTGATCAGCGTCATGTGGGCGAACAACGAGATCGGCACCGTCGAGCCCGTCGAGGCCGTCGTCGCGCTCGCCGCGCCGCTCGGGATCCCGGTGCACGCCGACGCGGTCCAGGCGGTCGCCCACCTCGAGGTGGACTTCGCCGCGAGCGGGCTCGACGCGATGACGGTCAGCGCCCACAAGATCGGTGGCCCGGTCGGGATCGGCGCGCTGCTGGTGCGTCGCGGCCTGGCGGTGGAACCCGTGCTGCACGGCGGCGGGCAGGAGCGCGGGCTGCGGTCCGGCACCCTGGACGTCCCGGCGACCCGGGCCTTCGCGGTCGCGCTCGAGCACGCGGTCGGGGACCGGGCCGTCGAGGCGGTCCGGCTGGCCGGCCTGCGCGACCGGCTGCTCGACGGCGTCGTCGGCGCGGTGCCGGACGCCGTCGTCCGGGGACCTCGCGGGGCGGGCCGGCTGCCGGGCAACGCCCACCTGACGTTCCCCGGCTGCGAGGGCGACTCGCTCATCTACCTCCTGGACAGCGCCGGCATCGCCTGCTCGACCGGCTCGGCGTGCCAGGCCGGGGTGCCCCAGCCCTCGCACGTGCTGCTGGCCTGCGGTGTCCAGGAGCGCACGGCACGCGGGGCGCTGCGGTTCTCGCTCGGTCGCACCTCCACCCCGCAGGACGTCGAGGCGCTGGTCACGGCGCTGCCCGAGGTCGTCGCCCGGGCCCGCGCCGCCGGCCTGGCCGGCGTCGGCTGAGCCGTCCGGTCGGCGCCCGCGCGGGCCGGGGGGTCCGGGCTGCGCCCGGCCCGACGGCACGTACGCTTGGCCGCATGCGTGTCCTGGCTGCCCTGTCCGGAGGGGTCGACTCCGCCGTCGCGGCGGCCCGGGCGGTCGACGCGGGGCACGACGTGGTCGGCGTGCACATGGCGCTGTCGAGGTCGCGGGCCCAGGAGCGTCAGGGCTCGCGCGGCTGCTGCTCGATCGAGGACGCGGGCGACGCCCGTCGGGCCGCCGACGTCCTGGGCATCCCGTACTACGTCTGGGACCTCTCCGAGCAGTTCGAGCAGACGGTCGTGGCCGACTTCCTCGCCGAGTACGCGGCCGGCCGCACCCCGAACCCCTGCGTGCGGTGCAACGAGCACATCAAGTTCGCCACCCTGCTGGACAAGGCGACCGCCCTCGGCTTCGACGCCGTGGCCACCGGCCACTACGCCCGGATCGAGCGCGCCGCCTCCGGTGAGCCGTCCCTGCACCGGTCGCGCGACCTGGCCAAGGACCAGTCCTACGTGCTCGCCGTGATGGGCCCGGAGCGGCTGGCCCGGGCGATGTTCCCGCTCGGCGACGTCACGTCCAAGGCCCAGGTGCGGGCCGAGGCCGCCCGGCGGGGGCTCGGCGTGAGCGAGAAGCCGGACTCCTACGACATCTGCTTCGTCGCCGACGGCGACACCGCCGGCTTCCTGCGGGACCGCCTCGGCTCGGCGCCCGGCGACGTGCTCGACACCGACGGGGAGGTCGTCGGCCGGCACGAGGGCGCCTACGCGTACACCGTCGGGCAGCGCAAGGGGCTGCGGCTGCCTCGCCCCGCCGCGGACGGTCGACCGCGGTACGTGCTCGACGTCCAGCCGGTGCGCAACACCGTCGTCGTGGGCCCGGTCGACCTGCTCGACGTGCACACCCTCACCGGCACCGACGCCGTCTGGTTCGAGGCGCCGCCGCAGGAGTGGCTCGCCTGCGCCGTGCAGGTGCGCGCCCACGGCGCCGCGGTGCCGGCGCGGGCCCGCGCGGTCCCGTCCCCGCACGGGCGCGGAGGTCTCGAGGTGCGCCTGGACGAGCCCCTGCGCGGGGTGGCCCCCGGCCAGTCCGCCGTCCTCTACCGGGCGGACCGCGTGCTCGGTCAGGCGACGCTCGCGCGGGCGACCCGATGACCGGCGTCAGCGCGCTCGGCCCGTGGTCGGGGCACAAGGTGCTCAAGGCGCAGGGGATCGCGCTGGGCGAGCTCTCCGAGACGCCCGAGGGCGTCACCGGCCTGCCGCCGATGGTGCACATGCCCAAGCGCGGGCCGTGGGCCCAGACCATCGCGCGCACCGCGGCCCTGCTGCCCGAGATGCCGGTCGAGCTGGGGACGCACGGCTGGAAGCTCGCCGACCGGCCGGGGGCCGACCTGGAGCACGCACGCGCGCTGCTCCGGGAGGACCTCGACGCGCTCGCCGTGTGCGCCGACGGCTGGACCGGCCCGCTCGTCCTGACGGTGCGCGGCCCGTGGACCCTCTCCGCGAGCCTGTACCTGGCGCGCGGCGACCGGGTCCTGGGTGACCACGGCGCCGTCCGCGACGTCGTCGCCTCGCTGGGCGAGGGGATCGCGGGCCTGCTCGCCTCCGTCCGCACGGCGGTGCCCGGTGCGCCGCTGGTCGTCGTGCTGCGCGAGCCGCAGCTCCCCGACGTCCTCGGCGGCGCGATCCCGACCTTCTCCGGGCACGGGCGGCTGCCGGAGATCGCCCGGGAGCAGGTCAGCGAGGGACTGCGGTCGGTCGTCTCCGCGGCGCGGGCCGGCGGCGCCGGGCAGGTGGTCGTGCACGGCGGGGCGCGGTTCGCCTCCCGCTCGCTCAAGGCGATGGCCGCGGCCGGGGCCGACAGCGTCGGGGTCGCGATGGCCGCCGTGCAGGCCGCCCAGTGGGAGCAGGTCGCCGCGGTCGTCGAGTCCGGGACCGGGCTGTGGTTCGGCCTGCCGCGGGACAAGCCGCGCAAGGGCGGGCCGGACATCGAGCGGCTCGCCCGGATGGTGCACAAGCCCTGGCGGGCGGTCGGCCTGCCCGCCGCCGGGCTCGCGGACGTCGTGGTGCACACCGACACGAGCGGCAACGGCGACCAGGTCGTGGCCACCCTCCAGGACGCCCGCGCGGAGATCGCCATCGCGATCAAGGTCGCGCGGGAGCTCGCGGGCCGCGCCGAGGGCTGAGGCCGGTCAGCCGAGCCGCTCGCGCAGGAAGGTCCAGGCGAGGGCCGACATGAAGGCCGCCTGGGCGTTGTCGGCCGCACCGCCGTGCCCGCCCTCGACGTTCTCGTAGTACGTCACGTCCTTGCCCGCCGCCCGCAGCCAGGCCGCCGCCTTGCGCGCGTGGCCGGGGTGCACCCGGTCGTCGCGGGTCGAGGTGGTCAGCAGCACCGGCGGGTAGGCCCGGTCGGCGTCGAGCAGGTGGTACGGCGAGAAGGTCCGGATGAACTCCCACTCGGCCGGGTCGTCCGGGTCGCCGTACTCCGCCGTCCAGGACGCCCCGGCCAGGAGCTGGGTGTAGCGCCGCATGTCGAGCAGCGGCACCTGGATGACGACCGCCCCGACGAGCTCCGGGAAGCGGGTGAGCATGTTCCCGACCAGGAGCCCGCCGTTCGAGCCGCCCTGGACACCGAGGTGCCGCGGCGTCGTGACCCCCCGGGCCACGAGGTCCCGGGCCACCGCCGCGAAGTCCTCGTAGGACCGGTGGCGGTCGGCCTTGAGCGCGGCCTGGTGCCAGGCCGGGCCGTACTCCCCGCCGCCGCGGATGTTGGCGACCGCGTAGACGCCCCCGTGGTCGAGCCACGCGCGGCCGAGCGTCCCGGAGTAGGCGGGCAGCAGCGAGATCTCGAAGCCGCCGTAGCCGTAGAGCAGGGTCGGCGCGGTGCCGTCCCGGCGGGCGTTCGGCGGGGTGAGCAGGAAGTACGGCACCCGGGTGCCGTCGTCCGAGACGGCGAAGTGCTGCGTGACGGCGAGCCCCTGTGCGTCGAAGAAGGCCGGGGCGGACTTCAGCGGCTCGGGTGCCTGCCCGGAGCCGACGCTCGCGATCAGCAGGGCCGTCGGGGTCTCGAAGCCCGAGACGGTGAGCCAGACGTCGTCGCTCTCGTAGCGGTCGACGGCGCGCACCGCGACGCTGCCGAGCTCGGGCAGGCCGGGGATCGACGAGGGCTGCCACCGGGCGCCGGCGTCGGCCGGGTCCGGCGGGGTGAGCACCCGGACCGTGCTGCGGACGTCCGTGAGCACCGTGAGCACGAGGTGGCGCCGGGTCCAGCCGATCCCGGACAGCGAGCTCGACGGGTCGGGGCGGAAGAGGACGGTGACCTCGCGCCGTCCGGCCAGCCAGTCCTCGAGCGGGGTGGCCAGGAGGCTGCCGGCGGGGTGGGTCGGGCCGTCGGGGACCGGTGCCCACGGCTCGCGGAGCTCGACCAGGAGCCACTCGCGGTGCACCATCGACTGCGCGCTGTCCGGCACCTCGATCTTGCGCAGGCGCCGGTCCTCGCCCAGGAGGTAGAGCTCGTCGGCGTAGAAGGCCAGGGCCCGCTCGACGAAGTCCCGCTGGAAGCCCGGCGTGTGGTCCCGCCAGCCGCCGACGGCGAGGTCCTCGACACGGCCCTCGAAGACCACCTCCGCGGCCTCGAGCGGGGTGCCTCGCCGCCAGCGGCGCACGGTCCGGGGGTAGCCGGACGTCGTCGTCGTGCCCTCGCCCAGGTCGGTGGCGACCAGGAGCGTGTCGTGGTCGACCCAGCGCGCCTCGCCCTTGGCCGCCGGCCGGACGAACCCGCCGTCGGCCGGGTCGACCCAGGTGCAGGTGCGCAGGTCGAGCTCGCGGGTCACGTCGGCGTCCGAGCCGCCGTGCGAGAGGGCCACCAGCGCGCGGGTGTGGTCGGGGCGCAGGATGCTCGCCCCGTGCCAGACCCAGTCCTCGTCCTCCGCGGCGTTGAGGGCGTCGAGGTCGAGCACGACCTCCCACACCGGCGCCTCGGTGCGGTAGGACGCGGGGGTGGTGCGCCGCCAGAGCCCGCGGGGGTGCTCGGCGTCCCGCCAGAAGCCGTAGAGCAGGTCGCCGACGGCGCTCACCTCGGGGATCCGGGCGGGGGAGTCGAGGACCTCCCGGACGGCGTCCCGCAGCCGGTCGAACTCCGCGCCGGAGGCGAGCGCCGCGGTGGCCTCGGCGTCGCGCTCGCGGACCCATGCCATGGCCCGGTCGGAGTCGATCTCCTCCAGCCACTCGAACGGGTCGGCGCCGTCCCGCACGGGCCGGCCGGGACGGTCAGGGCGGTCGGGCGGAGTCGGGCTCATGACCGGCCAGCGTAGCCAGCGGGTGCCGTGTCGGCCGCGTCCGCCATGATGGGCCGGTGAGCGCCACGACCCCTGATCCGGCGGACGCCGGCCTGGACGCCGTCGCCGCGCGGCACCGCTGGACCGAGCTGGCGGAGGCCGTCCGCGAGCACCAGTTCGCCTACTACGTCCGGGACGCCCCGACGGTGAGCGACGGTGCGTACGACGCGCTGCTGCGGCGGCTGGGCGCGCTCGAGGACGCCCACCCCGAGCTGCGCACCCCGGACTCGCCGACCCAGAGAGTCGGCGGCACGTTCTCCACCGAGTTCGCCCCGGTCGACCACCTCGAGCGGCTGCTCAGCCTGGACAACGCCTTCTCCGACGAGGACGTCGCGGCCTGGGCGGAGCGGGTCCGCCGGGAGCTCGAGGGCGTGGCCGACGTCGTGCACTACCTGTGCGAGCTGAAGATCGACGGCCTGGCGGTCGACCTGGTCTACGAGCACGGGCGCCTGGTGCGCGCCGCCACCCGCGGCGACGGGCGGACCGGCGAGGACGTCACGCTCAACGTCCGGACGATCGCCGGCGTCCCGCACCGGCTGGCCGGTCAGGACCTCCCGGCGCTGCTCGAGGTCCGCGGGGAGGTCTTCCTGCCGGTGGCGGGCTTCGCCGCGCTCAACGCGGCGCAGGTCGCCGCCGGCAAGCCGCCGTTCGCCAACCCCCGCAACTCCGCGGCCGGCTCGCTGCGGCAGAAGGACCCGCGGGTCACCGCCGGCCGGCCGCTGCGGATGATCTGTCACGGCATCGGTGCCCTGGCCTGGGAGGGCCACGAGGAGGCCACCGTCCGGCAGTCGCGGACCTACGACCTGCTCGCCGGCTGGGGGCTGCCCGTCTCGGCCCACACCCGGGTCGTGGCGGACCTCGCCGGCGTCCGGGAGATGATCGCCTACTACGGGGAGCACCGGCACGACGTCGAGCACGAGATCGACGGGATCGTCGTCAAGGTCGACGAGGTCGCCCTGCAGCGCCGGCTCGGCGCGACGAGCCGCGCGCCGCGCTGGGCGATCGCGTTCAAGTACCCGCCGGAGGAGGTGACCACCCGGCTGCTCGAGATCCGGGTGAACGTCGGGCGGACCGGCCGGGTGACGCCCTACGGCGTGATGGAGCCGGCCCTCGTGGCGGGGTCGACGGTGCGGATGGCGACCCTGCACAACCAGGACGTCGTCCGCGCCAAGGGCGTCCGGATCGGCGACGTGGTCGTGCTCCGCAAGGCGGGCGACGTCATCCCGGAGATCGTCGGCCCGGTCGCGGCCCTGGCCGATGACGGGTTCCCCCGGCGGGACTTCGTCATGCCCACGACCTGCCCCGAGTGCGGTGCGACGCTGCGTTCGATGCGCGAGGGCGAGGTGGACCAGCGGTGCCCGAACGCGCGGACCTGCCCCGCGCAGGTGCGCGGCCGGGTGGAGCACATCGGCTCGCGCGGTGCCCTGGACGTCGAGGCGCTCGGTGAGGTGACCGCGGCCGCCCTGACCCAGCCGGAGGCGCCGGCGACCCCGCCGCTGAAGAACGAGGCGTTCCTCTTCGACCTGGTCGGCTACTTGGCCGAGGCCCCCGCCGAGGAGAAGGAGCGCGTCCGCCAGGAGAGCCTGGCCCGGCTGGCCGAGGTCGAGGTCATCGTGCGGGACCCGGAGACGGGCGAGCCACGGGCCGACGAGGACGGCGTGGTGCGCCGCCGTGCCCCGTTCCGGCGCCTGCTCCGGCACACCAAGGCCGCGGAGCGGGCGGCGCTCGCGGAGGGCGTCACCCTGCCGGAGTGGGAGCCGTCCGAGGCGGCGCGCACCCTGCTCGACGAGCTGGACAAGGCCAAGGGCGCGGCGCTGTGGCGGGTGCTCGTCGCGCTCTCGATCCGCAACGTCGGCCCGACGGCCGCCCGGGCGCTCGCCCAGGAGTTCGGCTCGATGACGGCGTTGCGCGCAGCGCTCGAGGACCGGGAGGCCGCCGTGACGCGGATCGCCGGCATCGAGGGGATCGGCCCGACGATCGCCGAGTCGATCCTCGACTGGTTCGACCCCGCCACCCCCGACGGCCCGTGGCACCGGGAGATCCTCGAGCGCTGGGCCGCGGCCGGCGTCCTCATGGCGGACGTGCCGGACGCCTCGGTCCCGCGCACCCTCGAGGGCCTCACCGTGGTCGTCACCGGGTCGCTGGACGGCTTCTCCCGGGACAGCGCAAAGGAGGCGATCCTGTCCCGGGGCGGCAAGGCCGCGGGGAGCGTCTCGAAGAAGACCGACTACGTCGTCGTCGGGGAGAACGCCGGCTCGAAGGAGACCAGGGCGCGCGAGCTCGGCCTGAGGATCCTCGACGAAGCCGGCTTCGTCGCGCTGCTGGCCGAGGGCCCGGCGGGGCTCGCCGACGGCTGACCCGGCGCGGCCGACGGCCGACCCGGCGCGCTGCTCAGTCGGCGGCGGGCCGGCTGGCCCAGAGCAGCCCGCGCTCGACGATGGTGCGCACGGCCGGGATCTCCAGGTCGGCCGTGTGGTGCCCGGGCGTGCACACGAAGACCCGGCCGGCACCCCACAGCCGCGTCCAGACCGCGGGGGAGACCACCGGTGCGTGCCACGGGTCGTCGGGCCCCGGGACGAGGGTCGTCGTGGCGAGGACGTCGTTGAGGGAGTCGGAGGCCACCCAGTACTGCTCGGAGCGCAGCCGGATCGGGCCGATCCCGGCGACGATGGGGTGGTCGGCCCGCTCGGGCACGATCTCGACGGTGTGCTCGCGGATGTCGCCGGGGTGGGCGACGAACTGGCCGCCGGTGAGCATCGTGTACTCGGTGGCGACCCGGAACGCGTCGATGATCCCGCCGTGCCAGCCGGCCAGCCCGGCCCCCCCGCGGACCGCCGCGTGCAGGCCGTCGAGCTCGGCGGGCAGGATCTCGCCCATCGTCCACGACGGCACGATGAGGTCGACGGAGCCCATCACCTGGCCGTCGGCGTACACCTCGAGGCTGTCCTCGACGAGGACCTCGAAGCCGTGCTCCTCGAGGAACGGCAGGAAGAGGTCGGTCGTCTCGACCGGCGCGTGGCCCTCCCATCCACCTCGGACCACGAGCGCTGTCCTGCGGTTCACCGCGTCCCCTTCACCGTCGACGGTCGGACCGTGCGGTCGCCCATTCTGCCGGACCGGAGCAGTGCGATCACGGGATCAACGCCTCGATGGCGGCGGGCGAGAGCACGGACTCGGCGGCCATCGTGCTCGCGCCGTAGATCCCGGCGCGGCCCTTGCTCCGGCTCGCCACGATCCGCAGGTGCTGTGTCGCCACCGGCAGCGAGCGCTGGTAGACCACCTCGCGGATGCCGGCGAGGAGGTCCTCCCCGGCGCTGGACAGGTGGCCACCGACCACGATGACCGAGGGGTTGAGCAGGCTCACGCAGCCGGCCAGCACGCTGCCGATCGTGCGCCCGGCCTCCCGGACGGCGCGGGTGGCGGGCACGTTGCCGGCCCGGACCAGTGCGACGACGTCGGCCCCGTTCGTGGCGGGCACGCCGGCGCGGGTGAGCGCGTCGGCGATCGCCCCGCCGCTGGCGACCGCCTCCAGGCAGCCCACGTTGCCGCAGTGGCACACCACGTCGGGGCCCCTCGGCACGGCGATGTGGCCGATGTCGCCCCCCACCCCCTGCGCGCCGCGCCGCAGCGCGCCGTCGCTGATCACCCCGGCGCCGATCCCGGTCGCGACCTTGACGAAGAGCAGGTGCTCGACGTCCGGGTACTCGGTCCGCTGCTCGCCCAGCGCCATGATGTTGACGTCGTTGTCCACCAGCACCGGCGCGTGCAGCCGCCGGCGCAGGTGGCCGGGGACGTCTGCGTTGTTCCAGCCCGGCATGATCGGCGGGCTGGTCGGGCGTCCGGTGCCGTGGTCGACGGGGGCGGGCAGGCCGACGCCGACGGCCGCCAGGTCCTCGAGCGAGCGGCCGGTCGTGGCGACGAGTGCGATCGAGAGCTCGGCGATCCGGTCGAGCACCGCGCCGGGCCCGTCGGCGATCGTCACCGCCTCCTGCTGCTCGGCGAGCACGGTGGCGGCCAGGTCGGTGACGGCCAGCCGGACGTGCGTGGCGCCGAGGTCGACGGCGAGCACGACCCGCGCGTCCGCGCGGAAGACGAACGTCGCGGGGGGACGGCCTCCGGTCGACGTCGCCTCACCCGCGGGCGCGAGCAGGCCGGAGGCCAGCAGCACGTCGATGCGGGCGGCGATCGTCGACCGCGCCTGCCCGGTGATCTGGGCCAGCTCGGCGCGGGTGCGGGGCTTGCCGTCGCGCAACAGCTGGAACATCTCCCCGACCCCGGTCGGGCGCGGGGCGAACTTCGTCAGCCCGTCCATGTCGGCAGTCAAGCACAGACCCTTCCGTCAGGCACTCTCCACCTTTGGGGGATAACGGTCTCATAACTCCGTCGTGGGTGTGGCGTCTTTTGGTTGACGAGCGACAGAAGTGGAGTACGTTGCTCGTCATGGCCGATGACGCCCTCCCCGCTCCGGCGGCTGCCCCCGCGGCAGGCGAGGTCCTGCTGCGCATGACCGGCATCGTCAAGCACTTCCCGGGTGCCCGCGCCCTGGACGGCGTGGACCTGGAGATCCGCAGCGGCGAGGTGCACTGCCTGCTCGGCCAGAACGGCGCCGGCAAGTCCACCCTCATCAAGGTCCTCGCCGGGGCGCACCGGCCCGACGCCGGCCAGATCCTGTGGCTCGGCCGGCCGCTGACCGTGACGACCCCGGTCGCCTCGCTCCGGGCCGGGATCGCGACCATGTACCAGGAGCTCGACGTCGTCGACGGCCTCACCGTGGCCGAGAACGTCTTCCTCGGGCACGAGCTCGCCGCCGGCGGCTTCACCCAGCGCCGCGCGGCCCGCGCCCGCACCCAGGAGCTGCTCGACCGGCTCGGCCACAGCGACATCTCGCCGGACCTCGAGGTCGGCCGGCTCTCGGCGGCCGGCAAGCAGATCGTCAGCATGGCGCGCGCGCTCTCGCACGACGTCCGGCTCATCGTCATGGACGAGCCCACCGCCGTGCTGGACTCGGGGGAGGTGGACAACCTCTTCCGCGTGGTGCACGAGCTGACCGCCTCCGGGGTCGCCGTCGTCTACATCTCCCACCGCCTGGAGGAGATCCGCCGCGTCGGGGACCGGATCACCGTCCTCAAGGACGGACGGAGCGTCGGCACCTGCCTGCCGGTCGCCGAGACCCCGACGGACGACCTGATCCGGCTCATGACGGGCCGCACCGTGGAGCACGCCTTCCCCGACCGGCTGCCGATCGACCCGGCGGCGCAGGAGCTGCTCACGGTCGAGGGCCTCGGCGTGCGGGGCCTGTTCTCCGGGGTCTCGTTCACGGTGCGCGCCGGTGAGGTCGTCGGCCTCGCCGGGCTGGTCGGCTCCGGACGCTCGGAGATCCTCGAGACGGTCTACGGCGCCCGCCGGGCCACCGAGGGCGGGGTCAAGGTCCTCGGCCGCCCGCTGCGCGCCGGGTCGGTCGACGCCGCCGTGGGCGCGGGGATCGGCCTGGCGCCCGAGGAGCGCAAGAGCCAGGGGCTGCTGCTCGACGAGCCCGTCTACCGCAACATCACCCTGGCGACCTTCGGGGACTTCGCCCGCGGCGCCCTGCTCGACGAGGGTGCCGAACGGTCCGCCGCCCGGGAGCAGATCGAGGCGCTCGACCTGCGCCCGGCCGACCCGGACCGCTCCACCCGCACGCTCTCCGGCGGCAACCAGCAGAAGGCGATGCTCGCACGCTGGCTCGTGCGCGGCTGCCGGGTCCTGCTCCTCGACGAGCCCACCCGCGGCGTCGACGTCGGCGCCCGTGCGGAGATCTACGCCCTCATCGCCGAGCTCGCCGCCCGCGGGACCGCCGTCGTCGTCGTCTCCTCGGAGATCGAGGAGGTCCTCGGCCTCGCCCACCGGGTGCTCGTCGTCTCCGAGGGACGCGTCGTGCACGAGTGCGGCTCGGACCAGATCGACGAGCACGGCGTGCTCGACCTCGTCATGGAAGGAAGTGCAGCGTGAGCGAGCAGCCGTCGTCCGGCCGATCGCCGGTCGGGACCGCCGTCCCCGTCGAGAACCCGGGCGGCGGGTCGGCACCGGAGCCCGTCGCCGCGGGCGGGTTCCAGGGCTGGGTCCGGGCCCGGATGGGGGGCGGGGCGGGTCGCAACATCGGGCTCGTCATCGCCCTCGCCGTGATCTGCGTGGTCGGGGTCATCACCGCTGGCGAGCGGTTCGCGAGCGTCGACAACGTCATGACGATCCTGCGGCTCGCCGCCGTCATCGGCGTCCTGTCCGTCGGGATGACCTTCGTCATCACCGGCGGCGGCATCGACCTGTCGATCGGCGCCGTGCTGGGCCTGGCCTCCATCTGGGCGACCACGCTCGCCACCCAGACGATGGCGCAGGACAGCCACTGGGTCGTCATCGTCTTCACGGCACTCGCGGTCGGCACCGCGTGCGGACTGGTCAACGGGTTGCTCGTCGCCTACGGCCGGATCGTGCCGTTCATCGCCACGCTGGCGATGATGGTCTCCGCCCGTGGGCTCGCCGAGATGATCGCGAACCGGCAGACCCAGATCGTCAAGGTCCGCCCGTTCCTCGACTTCTTCCAGGCCGACCTGCTCGGCATCTCCGTGATCGTGTGGATCTTCGCGCTCGTCGCCGCGGCCGGCTGGGTCGTGCTCAACCGGACGACGTTCGGCCGGCGCACCGTCGCCGTCGGCGGCAACCCCGAGGCCGCCCGGCTCGCCGGCATCAAGGTCAAGCGGCACACCCTCTACCTCTACGCGCTCGCCGGGCTCACCGCCGGCATCGCCGCGGTGATGATGCTGGCCCGCACCACCGCAGGCTCCTCGACCCACGGTCAGCTCTACGAGCTGGACGCGATCGCCGCGGTCGTCGTCGGCGGCACGCTCCTGGTCGGCGGCCGGGGCACGATCGTCGGCACCGTCTTCGGCGTGGTGATCTTCTCGACCCTCACGAACGTGTTCACCCAGAACAACCTCTCCACCTCGGCGCAGGCCGTCGCCAAGGGCGTGATCATCGTCGCCGCCGTCCTGCTCCAGCAGCGCTTCGCCGCACGCTCGAGAGCGAGCTGAGCCGCAGGGCGTCCCGACCCACCCGCTACCCCCGGTTCGACCCCGTTGTGACACTCAAGGAGGAGTTTCATGTCCGCACCACAGGAGCTGCGTCGTCGGTGGCTGCT
The DNA here is from genome assembly GCA_963724505.1 of uncultured Actinomycetota bacterium. Lineage (GTDB taxonomy): Bacteria > Actinomycetota > Actinomycetes > Actinomycetales > Cellulomonadaceae > Actinotalea. Next base: position 475,218 of record CAVRUY010000004.1, on the reverse strand, counting down.
CGCCGCCGGAGCGGCGGTCGCGAGCCTCGCGCTCGTCAGCGGCTGCACGTCCAACAGCCCGACCGAGACCGAGACCACCGCGGCCGAGCAGGGCGGCTCGGGCGCGGTCTCGATGAACGACGAGACCGGCGAGACGGTCACCATCGGGTTCTCGGCTCCGGCGGCGGACCACGGCTGGATGGGTGCCATCACCCGCAACGCCCTGGCCGAGGCCGACAAGTTCGGGGACGTGGACCTCGTCGTCGCCGAGGCCACCAACGACGTCAACCTCCAGATCAGCACGATCGAGACGTTCATCAACGACGGCGTCGACGCGATCGTCCTGCTGCCCTTCGACGGCGCCGCGCTGACCCAGGTCGCCACCAAGGCGATGGAGGCCGGGATCGTGGTCATCAACGTCGACCGCGAGTTCGCCAGCCCGTTCGCCGCGCGCAGCACCGTGCTCGGCGACAACTACGGCATGGGCGTCAGCGCCGGCACGTACATCTGCGAGCAGGTCGGCGGCAACCCCGACGCCGTCGTCGCCGAGATCGCCGGGATCGACTCGCTCCCGCTCACCCAGGACCGCAGCCAGGGCTTCGCCGACGCGCTCGCCGACTGCGGCCTGAAGGTCAACAACCGGGTCGCCGCGGACTTCACCGTCCAGGGCGGCCAGGCGGCGGCGGCCAACCTGCTCCAGGCCGCGCCGAAGATCGACGCGCTGTGGAACCACGACGACGACCAGGGCGTCGGCGTCATGGCCGCCATCCAGGAGGCCGGGCGTGACGAGTTCATCATGGTCGGCGGCGCCGGCTCCGCGAACGTCATGCGGGACATCCAGGCCGACGACACCGTGCTCAAGGCGACCGTCGTCTACCCCTCCACCCAGGCAGCCGACGGCATCCGCCTCGCCCGCCTGATCGTCCAGGGCAAGGCGCTGAGCGACCTCGACGAGGTCGAGGTGCCCCGCACGATCCAGCTGTACGCCCCGGTCGTGACCAAGGACAACGTCGAGAAGTACCTGCCGACCGCGTTCGAGTCCTGAGCCACCGCCGTGCGGGGCGCGACCCCGCGCCCCGCACGGCACCCCAGACACCCCGAAGGAGCAGCACGATGACCGCAGAGCAGACCCCGCGCCTCGGGGTCGGCATGGTGGGCCACTCGTTCATGGGCCGGGCGCACTCGCAGGCCTGGCGGGTCGCCCCGCGATTCTTCGACCTCGCCCTGCGGCCGGAGATGACCGTCGTCGCCGGGCGGGACCCGGTGGCGACCGCCGAGGCGGCCGACCGGCTCGGCTGGGCCGGCTCGACGACGCAGTGGCAGACCCTGCTCGAGCGCGCGGACGTCGACCTCGTCGACATCTGCACCCCGGGCGACACCCACGCCGAGATGGCCATCGCTGCGCTGGAGGCGGGCAAGCACGTCCTCGTCGAGAAGCCGATGGCCAACTCGGTCGCCGAGGCCGAGGCGATGGTCACCGCCGCGGAGGCGGCCGCGACCCGGGGCGTGCTCTCGATGGTGGGCTTCACCTACCGCCGGGTCCCGGCCGTTGCCCTGGCCCGACAGCTCGTCGCGGAGGGCCGGATCGGCACGGTCCGCCAGGTCCGCGCCCAGTACCTGCAGGACTGGATCGCCGACGAGAACGCCCCGTTGTCCTGGCGGCTCGACAAGGCAACGGCCGGCTCCGGCGCGCTCGGCGACATCGGCGCGCACATCATCGACCTCGCGCAGTTCGTCACCGGCGACCTCATCGCCGGGGTCTCCGGGACCCTGGAGACCTTCGTCACGGAGCGACCGGTGGCGGGGGAGTTCTCCGGCCTGAGCGGGACGGCGGGCGAGGGTCGTGGCCCGGTCACGGTCGACGACGCCGCGGTCTTCCTCGCCCGGTTCGCCGGCGGGGCGCTCGGCGTCTTCGAGGCCACCCGCTTCGCCTGGGGCCGGAAGAATGCCATCCGGCTGGAGGTCAACGGGTCGCTGGGCTCGCTGGCCTTCGACTTCGAGGACATGAACGTCCTGCACCTCTACGACGCGAGGGAGGACCCCGCGGTCGCCGGCTTCCGCCGGATCCTGGTCACCGAGCCCAGCCACCCGTACGTCGCGGCCTGGTGGCCGGCCGGCCACGGGCTGGGCTACGAGCACGCCTTCGTGCACCAGGTCGTCGACCTGGTCGGCGACCTCGCCCGCGGCGAGCAGCCCCGGCCGTCCTTCGCCGACGGACTCGCGGTCCAGCGGGTCCTCGACGCGGTCGAGCGGAGCGCGGCTGCGGACTGCACCTGGACCGTCGTTCCCGCCGCGGTGGCCCGGCCGCGCTCGAGCGCCGTCCCCGCCTGAGGGCACCCATCCCGACCGCCCGGCTTCCGGGCGGCTCCCCGTTCACCGAAGGAGAGCACCGATGGCACGACCGATCACGCTGTTCACCGGCCAGTGGGCCGACCTCCCGCTCGAGGAGGTGGCGCGGTTGGCCTCCGGGTGGGGCTACGACGGCCTCGAGCTCGCCTGCTGGGGCGACCACCTCGACCCGTGGCAGGGTGCCGTGGACGACGACTACATCCAGTCCAAGCTCGACCTGTTCGATCGCTACGGACTCAAGCTCTACGCGATCTCCAACCACCTCAAGGGCCAGCTCGTCTGCGACGACCCGATCGACCAGCGGCACCGGGACATGGTCCCGGACGTCGTCTGGGGCGACGGCGACCCCGAGGGTGTGCGCCAGCGTGCGGCCGAGGAGATGAAGCTCACCGCCAGGACCGCCGCGCGGCTCGGCGTCAAGACCGTCGTGGGGTTCACCGGATCGTCGATCTGGAAGTACGTCGCGATGTTCCCGCCGGTCTCGACCGAGCTCGTCGAGGCGGGCTACGCCGACTTCGCCGCTCGCTGGCACCCGATCCTCGACGTCTTCGACGAGGTCGGCGTGCGGTTCGCGCACGAGGTGCACCCGAGCGAGATCGCCTACGACTACTGGACGACGGTCCGCACGCTCGAGGCGATCGGCCACCGCGAGGCCTTCGGCCTCAACTGGGACCCGAGCCACTTCGTCTGGCAGGACCTGGACCCGGTCGGCTTCATGTCCGACTTCCGGGACCGGATCTACCACGTCGACTGCAAGGACGCCAAGCGCCGGGTGGGCAACGGTCGCAACGGGCGGATGGGCTCCCACCTGCCGTGGGCCGACCCGCGCCGGGGCTGGGACTTCGTCTCCACGGGCCACGGTGACGTGCCGTGGGAGGACGCCTTCCGGATGCTCAACACCATCGGCTACCAGGGTCCGATCTCCGTCGAGTGGGAGGACGCCGGGATGGACCGCCTGGTCGGCGCACCCGAGGCGCTCGACTTCGTGCGGCGGCTCGCCTTCGACCCGCCGTCGGCCGCCTTCGACGCGGCGTTCAGCAGCCGCTGACCGGGGCGCGCCGGGCGGGCGGGCCAGCGGGCCCCTCCGCCCGGCGCCTCAGCGCCGGCGTCCGTGCACGGCGCGCAGCAGCAGTGCGGCCAGGGCCGCCGTCTCGAGCACGACCGCCGCGGCGTTGGCCCAGGTGGCGCGCCCGCCCGGGTCGTACGGGCCGTCCAGCACCCCGGTGGGCGTGATCGCCAGCGTCGGCAGGGCGGCGGCCAGCTCGTCGAGCCGCCCGGGCGAGGCCGTCGTGACGTCGCCGACGGTGAGCCGCCCGATCACCCCCATCGACCGCATCAGCGTGACGAAGGCCGCCCGGCGCTCGTCGGGGTCGGTGATCTCCTCGGCGTGGCCGGCGAGGACCGCGCCGGGGAGCACGACCTCCACCCGCGGGTCGCTCAGGGCGTTGCGGAACCAGTGCGCCGAGCGCCCGTAGCCGGCGACCACCACGACCTTGCCGTCGATCAGCGCGTAGGCCAGCGGCGCGTCACGGACCTGCCCCGACGTCCGCCCGGTGGTGCGCAGCACGAGCAGCGAGCCGGTCGCCGGGGTCGCGAGGAGGGGACCGAGGCCGGCCCGCAGGAGCGGGACGGCGAACCGTCGGTTCACCACCCCGAAGCCCCGGCGCAGGGGGCCGAGCAGGCGCGTCATGGTCGGGCCGTAGGGGAGGGGGACGGACGGTTCCATGCCACGACTCTTCGCCGCGGGACGCCGCCGGGTCAGGTCCGATGGTCCCGGGCCCGCGTCCGGCGGTCCGCCCGGGCCGCGTGGCGGACGGGTGCCGCAGCGGCGAGAATGACCCGATGATCTCCGAGGGTCACGCCGCGGCGCTGCGCGACGCCGGGCTGCACTGGCATCCCCAGCCCGGCGACCGCTTCGTGCTGCCGGGGAGGGACCTGGACGGTCAGGTCTTCACGCTCAGCGAGATGACCATCGAGCCGCACCACTACGCGACCGGGACGATCCTCGGCTTCAACGGGACGACCGAGTGGGCCCTGGACGCCGTCGCCCAGGACGAGGCCCTGTGGCTGCCGAGCGAGGAGCAGATGCGCGGGCTGCTCGGGGCGACCTTCGTCTCGCTCACGACGCTCGGCCCGCGCCGGTACGCCGTGACCACCCGGTCCGCCGCCGGCCTCGAGACCTCCTACCGGGCCGACGTCGCCGCCGACGCCTACGCCATGGCGCTGCTCGACCTGATCTCCCGCGCGACCGAGGGCGCAGCGGTCTGATCGGGCCGCCCCGGGCGGCCGGCGCCGGGTCACGGCGCACCGGTGGCCTGCACCTAGACTCGTGGCCATGTCCTCTCTCTCTCGCGACGAGGTCGCGCGCGTCGCCGCGCTCGCCCGCATCGACCTGTCCCAGGACGAGCTGACCCGGCTGGCCGGCGAGCTCGACGTGATCGTCCACTCGGTCGCCCGCGTGCAGGAGATCGCCGGTCCCGACGTGCCGGCCACGAGCCACCCGCTGCCGCTGACGAACGTGTTCCGCGAGGACGTCGTCGAGCCGACGCTCGACGTGGCAGAGATCCTGGCCGCCGCACCCGACGCCGACTCGGGCCGCTTCTCGGTCCCGCAGATCCTCGGGGAGGAGTGATGACGACGGACCCGACCCGGCTCTCGGCGGCCGCCCTCGCCGACGCCCTGCGCGCCGGGGAGATCTCGAGCGTCGAGGCCACCACGGCCCACCTGGACCGGATCGCCGCCGTCGACGGCGCCCTGCACGCCTTCCTGCACGTCAGCGGGGACCAGGCCCTGGCGACCGCCCGGGACGTCGACGCCCGGCGCGCCGCCGGGCAGGACCTGCACCCGCTCGCCGGCGTGCCGATCGCGGTCAAGGACGTCGTGGTGACCCGCGGGCTGCCGACCACGGCCGGCTCGCGGATCCTCGAGGGCTGGATCCCGCCGTACGACGCGACCCTCGTCGAGCGGCTCAAGGCCGCCGGCCTGCCGATCCTGGGCAAGACGAACATGGACGAGTTCGCGATGGGCTCCTCCACCGAGCACTCGGCCTACGGCGACACGCACAACCCCTGGGACCTGGACCGGATCCCCGGCGGTTCCGGCGGCGGCAGCGCGGCGGCCGTCGGTGGCTACGAGGCCCCGCTCGCGATCGGCACCGACACCGGCGGCTCGATCCGCCAGCCCGCCGCCGTCACCGGCACGGTCGGCGTCAAGCCCACCTACGGCGGCGTCTCCCGTTACGGCCTCATCGCGCTCGCCTCCAGCCTCGACCAGGCCGGCCCGGTGACCCGCACGGTCCTGGACTCCGCGCTGCTGCACGAGGTGATCGGTGGGCACGACCCGCGCGACTCGACGTCGCTGGACGAGCCGCTGCCCGACCTCGTCGGCGCGACCCGGCTCGGCCTGACCGGCGACCTGTCCGGCGTCCGCGTCGGCGTGGTCACCGAGCTCAACGGGGAGGGCTACCAGCCGGGCGTGCGCGCACGATTCGACGAGGCGCTGCGGCTGCTCGAGGCCGCGGGCGCCGAGCTCGTCGAGGTCTCCTGCCCGCACTTCCCGTACGCCCTGGCCGCCTACTACCTCATCCTGCCCAGCGAGGCCTCGAGCAACCTGGCCAAGTTCGACGGGATGCGCTTCGGCCTGCGGGTGGAGCCCAGCGAGGGCCCGGTGACCGCCGAGCGCGTGATGGCCGCGACCCGCGGCGCGGGCTTCGGCGACGAGGTCAAGCGACGGATCATCCTGGGCACCTACGCCCTGTCCGCCGGGTACTACGACGCGTACTACGGCAGCGCGCAGAAGGTCCGCACGCTCATCCAGCGTGACTTCGCCGCGGCGTTCGCCCAGGCGGACGTCCTCGTCTCGCCCACCGCGCCGACCACCGCCTTCCGGCTCGGCGAGAAGCTCGACGACCCGATGGCGATGTACCTCAACGACGTCGCCACGATCCCGGCGAACCTCGCAGGCGTCCCCGGGATGTCCGTCCCGTCCGGCCTGTCCGACGACGGGCTGCCGGTCGGCTTCCAGATCCTCGCGCCGGCTCGCGCCGACGACCGCCTCTACCGGGTGGGGGCCGCGCTCGAGGCCGCGCTCGAGCAGCAGTGGGGTGGTCCGCTGCTGGACCGGGCACCCGAGCTTCCGACGACCGAGGGGACGGCCCGATGAGCAGCCAGGAGTCGGCGACGGTGGTGGACTACCAGGACGCCGTGGGCCGCTACGACCCGGTCATCGGCATCGAGGTGCACGTCGAGCTGGGCACCGCCAGCAAGATGTTCGACGGCGCCCCGACCGGCTTCGGCGCCGAGCCGAACACGCAGGTGACCCCCGTCTCGCTCGGGCTGCCGGGCGCGCTGCCGGCGCTCAACCGGACGGCCGTGGAGTCGGCGATCAAGATCGGCCTCGCACTGCACTGCGAGATCGCCGAGGTCTGCCGCTTCGCCCGGAAGAACTACTTCTACCCGGACGTGCCGAAGAACTTCCAGACCTCCCAGTACGACGAGCCGATCGCCTTCGACGGCTACCTCGACGTCGAGCTGGACGACGGCACCGTCGTCCGGGTCGAGATCGAGCGTGCGCACATGGAGGAGGACGCCGGCAAGAACACCCACGTCGGCGGCGCCACCGGGCGCATCCACGGCGCCGACCACTCGCTGGTCGACTACAACCGCGCGGGGATCCCGCTGGTGGAGATCGTCACCCGACCGATCACCGGCACCGGCGAGCGCGCGCCCGAGGTGGCCCGCGCCTACGTGCAGACCCTGCGGGACATCTTCCGTGCGCTGGAGGTCTCCGAGGCCCGGATGGAGCGCGGCAACGTGCGCGCGGACGTCAACGTCTCGCTGCGCCCGACGCCCGCCTCGCCGCTGGGCACGCGCACCGAGACGAAGAACGTCAACTCCTTCCGTTCGGTCGAGAAGGCCGTCCGGTTCGAGATCTCCCGGCAGGCCGCGGTCCTCGACGAGGGTGGGACGGTCACCCAGGAGACCCGGCACTGGCACGAGGACACCGGGATCACCACCCCGGGCCGGATCAAGTCCGACGCCGACGACTACCGCTACTTCCCCGAGCCGGACCTGGTGCCGGTCGCTCCCAGCCGGGAGTGGGTCGAGGAGCTGCGGGCCACGCTGCCCGAGGCGCCGGTCGCCCGCCGCCACCGCCTGCAGGAGACCTGGGGCTACGCGGACGCCGAGATGCGCGACGTCGTCAACGCCGGTGCCGTCGATCTCATCGAGACGACGATCGCAGCGGGCGCCTCGCCGGCCGCGGCGCGCAAGTGGTGGATGGGTGAGCTCGCGCGGACGGCGAACACCGACGGGGTCGAGCTGACCGAGCTGCCGGTGACCCCGGCCCAGATCGGACAGCTGCAGGGCCTGGTCGACTCCGGCCGGATCAACGACAAGCTCGCGCGCCAGGTGCTGGCCGGCGTGCTCGCCGGCGAGGGCGGCCCGGAGGAGGTCGTGGTCGCGCGCGGCCTGGGCATCGTCTCCGAGGACGGCCCGCTGCTCGACGCGATCGACGCCGCGCTCGCCGCGCAGCCGGACATCGTCGCGAAGGTGCGTGGCGGCAACCTCGGCCCGGTCGGCGCGATCATCGGCGCCGTGATGAAGGCCACCCGCGGACAGGCCGACGCCGGGCGCGTCCGCGAGCTCGTCCTCGAGCGCATCGGACAGGAGTGAGGCCGTGAAGGGGATGCCGATCCTGGTCGGTGAGATGGTCGTCCTGCGCCCGATCCGGGCGCAGGACGCGGACGCGATGTGGGACATGTGCCAGGACGAGGAGGGCAACCGCCTGACCGGCACGGTCGTGGAGTTCACCCGGGACCAGGTCGAGAGCTGGTGCGCCTCGGTCGCCGAGCGCGACGGGCGGGCGGACTGGGCGATCACGCACGGCTCGGACGACTACCTCGGCGAGATCGTCGTCAACGCGATCGACGCCCACTCGCGCAACGCGAACCTGCGGCTGTCGCTGCGGCCCGGCCAGCGCGGTCGGGGGTTCGGCGGCGAGGCGATCTCCCTCGTGCTCGACTACGTCTTCGCCCCGGCGCCCGAGGGGCTCGGCCTGCACCGCATCGCGCTCGACGTGCTGAGCATCAACCCGCGGGCCCGCGCCCTGTACGAGAGCCTCGGCTTCGTCCAGGAGGGTCGCCTGCGCGAGGCCCACCGCGACGGCAGCCACTGGTGCGACGTCATCGACATGGGGCTCCTCGCCGAGGAGTGGCGGGCCTCCCGCCCGACGGGCTGAGCCGTGCTCACCCTCGCCGTCGGCAACGCCGACCTGATCGACGCCGTGACCGCACCGCCCGCCCCGGCGGCCCGGATCGTCCGGTGGCACATGTCCGACCCGCTCCCGGCGGACCTCGACCCGGCCGTCGTGGACGCGGTGGTCGTCCCGCACTACTACACGCACGCCGCCGGCTTCCGGACGTTGCGCCAGCTGCCGAACCTGCGTCTCGTGCAGCTGCCCAGCGCCGGTTTCGAGTACGCCCTGCCGCTGGTGCCGCCGGGGATCAGCCTGTGCAACGGCCGCGGGGTGCACGACGCGGAGACGGCCGAGCTCGCCGTCGGGCTGCTGCTGGCGATGCAGCGCGGGATCCTCGACGCCGTGCGCGCGATGGGCGAGCGGCAGTGGTCGCCCGCGCCCCGGCGGTCCCTCGCCGACCGACGGGTGATGGTCCTCGGCTACGGCTCGGTCGGCGCGGCGCTGGCCCGGCGGCTCGACGCGTTCGAGGTCGACGTGGTGGCGGTCGCGACCCGGGCCCGCCAGGAGGACCGGCCGGTGCACGGCGTCGACGAGCTCCCGGCCCTGCTGCCGACGGTCGACGCGGTGGTCGTCCTCGTCCCGCTGTCGGCGGCCACCCGGGGCCTGATCGACGCGAGCTTCCTCGCCGCGCTGCCGGACGGGGCGCTGCTGGTGAACATGGCGCGCGGCGGCCTGCTGGTGACCGACGCGCTCCTGGCGGAGCTGACGTCCGGCCGGCTGCGCGCCGCCCTGGACGTCACGGACCCCGAGCCGCTCCCGGCCGACCACCCCCTCTGGGCCGCGCCGCAGCTGCTCATCACCCCGCACGTCGGCGGCATGACCGACGCGACCGGGCCGCGGTTCGCCGAGCTCGTGCGGCGGCAGATCGCCCGGCTGGCCGCGGGCCAGGAGCCGCTCAACGTGGTGGCGCGGACCTGAGTCAGACCCGGCCGGTCGTCCCCCGGACGATCAGCTGGGTCGGCAGCCGCAGGTGGCTCGGCTCGGCCGGCTTGCCCTCGATGAGGCCGATGAGCATCTCGATGGCCCTCGCGCCGATCTGCTGGAGGGGCTGGGCGACCGTCGTCAGGGACGGGGTCGCCATCGCCGACTCGGGGATGTTGTCGAACCCGACGACCGACAGGTCGCGCGGCACGTCGAGGCCCATCTCCTGGGCCACCGCCAGCACCCCGAGCGCGGACAGGTCGTTCGCCGCGAAGATCGCGGTGGGGCGCTCGGGCAGCGCGAGCAGCTCTCGCCCGAGGACCTCACCCGTCTCCCGCCGGTAGTCCCCGATGCGGATGAGCGCGGGGTCGGGCTCGATGCCCGCGCTCCGCAGCGCGCTCCGGTAGCCCTCCTCCCGGAGGCGGGCCGACTCCAGGTCCGAGCGCCCGCCGATGAGCCCGATCCGGCGGTGGCCGAGGTCGAGCAGGTGCTGGACGGCGCTCGCGGCGCCGGTGGCGTTGTCGGCGTCGATCGTCGGCAGGTCGGCGGGGCCGAGGTGGGGGTCGACGGCGATGACCGGGATGGTGGCGTTGGCGGTGACCACCGTCGGCGTGACGAGGATCGCGCCGTCGATCAGGGTGCCTTGGAGCCGGGAGAGGTAGCGCTGCTCCCAGCCGGGGCGGGAGCCGCCGCCGCCGGAGTAGGCCAGCAGCTCGAAGCCGGTCCCGGCGATCGCGGCGGAGGTGCCCTTGAGGATCTCGGTGCTGAACGGCTCGAACTCGGCGACCAGGATGCCGATGACGTTCGTCCGCAGGCTGCGCAGGCTCCGCGCGACGAGGCTCGACTCGTAGCCGAGGGTCTCGATGACCGCCTGCACCTTGGCGGCGGTCGCCTTCGAGACGCCGTAGCGGTCGTTGATGACCTTCGACACGGTCGCGACGGAGACGCCGGCCTCGCGGGCGACGTCGTGGATGGTGACGCGACTGGGGGCGGACATGGCTGCATCATAGACCGGGTCGAAATCGTTTTCGACGACCGCGCGGTGGTGTCGCGCGCGTCCCGCCGGTTGGCACCCCGAGCTCGTCGTGCGACGCTCGATCGATGAGGCTGAGCGAGGAGACCGTCGCCGCACAGGTGGACCCCCGGCACTGGCGGGTGCGTGACGGGCACCTGGAGGTGACGGTGGCGACCGGCTCGTTCCTGCGCGGACTCGAGCTGGTCACCGCGGTGGCGGACCTGGCCGAACGGCTCGGCCACCACCCCGACGTCCTGCTGACCTACCCGAGCGTGCGGCTGACGAGCCTCAGCCACGACGTCGGCGGGTTGACCCTGCGGGACGTCGAGCTCGCCCGCGCGGTGAGCGCGCTGCTCGACGAGCAGGGCCTCGCGGTGATCGAGTAACCGGCGGGCTGCGGATCTAGACTCCGGGAATGAGCGAGCCGACGGCGCCGGACGCCGAGATCGACATCAAGCCCCGCAGTCGTCAGGTCACCGACGGGCTGGAGAGCACCGCCGCGCGGGGCATGCTCCGCGCGGTCGGCATGGGCGACGACGACTGGGTCAAGCCGCAGATCGGCGTCGCGAGCTCGTGGAACGAGATCACCCCGTGCAACCTCTCGCTCGACCGCCTCGCCAAGGCGGCGAAGAACGGCGTCCACGCGGCGGGCGGCTATCCCCTGGAGTTCGGCACCATCTCGGTCTCGGACGGGATCTCGATGGGCCACGAGGGGATGCACTTCTCGCTGGTGAGCCGTGACGTCATCGCCGACAGCGTCGAGGTCGTCATGCAGGCCGAGCGGCTGGACGGCTCGGTGCTGCTGGCGGGCTGCGACAAGTCCCTGCCGGGGATGCTCATGGCGGCCGCCCGGCTCGACCTGGCCTCGGTCTTCCTCTACGCCGGCTCGATCGCGCCGGGCTGGGTCAAGCTCGAGGACGGGACCGAGAAGGAGGTCACGATCATCGACGCCTTCGAGGCGGTCGGCGCCTGTGCCCGTGGCCTGATGAGCACCGAGGACGTCGGCCGGATCGAGCGCGCCATCTGCCCGGGGGAGGGCGCCTGCGGCGGGATGTACACCGCCAACACGATGGCCTCGGTGGCCGAGGCGATGGGCATGTCCCTGCCCGGCTCGGCCGCCCCGCCCTCGGCCGACCGCCGCCGCGACGCCTTCGCGCACAAGTCGGGGGAGGCGGTCGTCGAGCTGCTGCGCCGGGGGATCACCGCACGGCAGATCATGACCAAGGAGGCGTTCGAGAACGCGATCGCCGTGGTGATGGCCTTCGGCGGGTCCACCAACGCGGTCCTGCACCTGCTGGCGATCGCGCACGAGGCCGAGGTCGACCTCACGCTCGACGACTTCGCGCGGGTCGCGGCGAAGGTCCCGCACCTGGGGGACCTCAAGCCGTTCGGCCGCTACGTGATGAACGACGTCGACCGGATCGGCGGGGTGCCCGTCGTCATGAAGGCGCTGCTCGACGCCGGGCTGCTGCACGGCGACTGCCTGACGGTGACCGGCAGGACCGTCGCGCAGAACCTCGCCGACATCGCGCCGCCCGACCCGGACGGCAAGATCCTGCGCTCGCTCGCGAACCCGATCCACCGCACCGGTGGGATCACGATCCTGCACGGCTCGCTGGCCCCGGAGGGCGCGGTGGTGAAGTCGGCGGGCTTCGACTCCGACGTCTTCGAGGGCACGGCGCGGGTCTTCGAGCGGGAGCGCGCCGCGCTCGACGCCCTCGAGGACGGCACGATCACCGACGGCGACGTCGTGGTCATCCGCTACGAGGGCCCCAAGGGTGGTCCGGGGATGCGCGAGATGCTCGCGATCACCGGGGCGATCAAGGGCGCCGGGCTCGGCAAGTCGGTCCTGCTCCTGACCGACGGGCGCTTCTCCGGCGGGACGACCGGCCTGTGCGTCGGGCACGTCGCGCCCGAGGCGGTGGACGGCGGACCGATCGCGTTCGTCCGTGACGGGGACCGGGCCCGGCTCGACATGGCCCGCGCGACGCTCGACCTGCTCGTCGAGCCGGCCGAGCTCGCGGCCCGCGCCGAGGGCTGGGCGCCGTTGCCGCCGCGCTACACCCGAGGGGTGCTCGCCAAGTACGCCAAGCTCGTCCAGTCGGCCTCGACGGGGGCCGTGCTCCGCTGAGCGCCGGGGCGGGCGGGGGCGCACGGGCGACCCCGCCCGCCCGGTGACGACGCGGAGCTGCGCGGTCCCGGGACCGAGGTCCTACGGGGGATCTCGCGATTCGGACTCGTGATCCAATATCTGAGACGAGGCGTGCCGGGCGTGACATCCCGGGACCCGCGGCGTACGCTCACCCGCATGCGCTCGTGGATCCTCGTAGTTCTGGAGGCGTAGACCGGTCCTCCGGTCCGCGCCCACCCCTCGTCACGCCCGTCCGGGCTCGAGGGGTTTTTTCATGTCAGGGACACGCGCACGATCGACCCGCACGTCGAGCACCAGCCGCACGAGACACAGGAGAGCAACGATGGTCCAGGGCCCTCACCCGGCGCCGCCCGCCGGGGCCAGCCGGACGGCGACCGACGCGAACCGGTCGGCCGCTCCCGTCGCGGCCAGCCCGGCGGACGTCCGCCCCGCCGGTCCGCAGCACATGACGGGCGCCGAGGCGATCGTCCGCTCCCTCGAGGCCGCCGGTGTCGACACCGTCTTCGGCATCCCGGGCGGCGCGATCCTGCCGACCTACGACCCGCTGATGGACTCCCCGCTGGTGCGGCACATCCTCGTCCGGCACGAGCAGGGCGCCGGTCACGCGGCCTCGGGCTACGCGTACACCTCGGGCAAGGTCGGCGTCTGCATGGCGACCTCCGGCCCGGGCGCGACCAACCTGGTCACGCCGATCGCCGACGCGAACATGGACTCCGTCCCGCTCGTGGCGATCACCGGCCAGGTCGGCGCCGCGCTGATCGGCACCGACGCCTTCCAGGAGGCCGACATCGTCGGCATCACCCTGCCGGTCACGAAGCACAACTTCCTGGTGACCAACCCGGACGAGATCGCCTCGGTCATCGCGCAGGCCTTCCACATCGCCGGCTCGGGCCGTCCCGGCCCGGTGCTCGTGGACATCGCGAAGTCGGCGATGCAGGCGCAGACCACCTTCCAGTGGCCGACCGAGATCGAGCTGCCGGGCTACCACCCGGTCACCAAGCCGCACTCCAAGCAGGTGCGCGAGGCCGCCCGGCTGCTCGCGACGGCGCACCGGCCCGTGCTCTACGTCGGCGGCGGCGCGATCCGCGCCGGCGCCTCGGCCGAGCTGCGGGCGCTGACCGACGCCTCGGGCGCCCCGGTCGTCACGACCCTGATGGCCCGCGGCGCCCTGCCCGACTCCCACCCGCAGAACCTGGGCATGCCCGGGATGCACGGCACCGTCCCGGCGGTGGCGGCCCTGCAGAAGGCCGACCTCATCGTCGCGCTCGGCGCCCGGTTCGACGACCGGGTGACCGGCAAGCTGTCCTCGTTCGCGCCGCACGCCACGATCGTGCACGCGGACATCGACCCGGCCGAGATCGGCAAGAACCGTCGGGTGGACGTGCCGATCGTCGGCGACCTCAAGGAGGTCCTGGCCGACCTGCTCCCCGAGCTCGCCCGCGAGCACACCCAGCACGGCAAGCCCGACCTCGAGCGCTGGTGGCGCCAGATCGACGAGTGGCGCGAGACCTTCCCGCTCGGCTTCGGCGAGCCCGACGACGGCCACCTCGCGCCGCAGCACGTCATCCGCCGGATCGGCGAGATCGCCGGCCCCGAGGCCGTCTACGTGGCCGGCGTGGGCCAGCACCAGATGTGGGCCTCGCAGTTCATCCGCTACGAGCGGCCCAACGCCTGGCTCAACTCCGGCGGCCTGGGGACCATGGGCTACGCGGTGCCCGCGGCGATGGGTGCCAAGGTCGGCGACCCGGCCCGGACGGTGTGGGCGATCGACGGCGACGGCTGCTTCCAGATGACCAACCAGGAGCTCGCGACCTGCGCGATCAACGAGATCCCGATCAAGGTCGCGGTGATCAACAACTCCTCGCTCGGCATGGTGCGCCAGTGGCAGACGCTCTTCTACGAGTCCCGCTACTCCAACACCGACCTGCACACCGGGCACGGCACGAAGCGGATCCCCGACTTCGTCAAGCTCGCCGACGCCTACGGCTGCGTCGGGCTGCGCTGCGAGACGCTCGCCGACGTCGACGCGACGATCCAGCGGGCGATGGAGATCGACGACCAGCCCGTCGTCGTCGACTTCACGGTCTCGGCGAACGCCATGGTGTGGCCGATGGTCGCCGCCGGCGTGAGCAACGACGAGATCCAGTACGCCCGCGGGATCAGCCCCTCCTGGGACCGGGAGGAGTGATGGCGACCGCCGTGCCCGCCCGTCCCCACCACCCCGCAGCCAGCAGCGACGCCGTTCTCCTCGGCGTCCGGACCTCAGAAGAAGGTGCAGCATGAGCAGGCACACCCTGTCGGTGCTCGTCGAGAACAAGCCCGGTGTGCTCACCCGGGTCGCCGGCCTGTTCGCCCGTCGGGCGTTCAACATCCACTCCCTGGCCGTGGGCCCCACGGAGCACCCGGAGATCTCCCGGATCACCGTGGTCGTCGACGTCGCCGAGCTCCCGCTCGAGCAGGTCACCAAGCAGCTCAACAAGCTCATCAACGTGCTGAAGATCGTCGAGCTCGAGCCGGAGGCCTCGGTGCAGCGCGAGCTGCTCCTGGTCAAGGTCCGCGCCGACGCCGCGGCCCGCACCGGTGTGCTCGAGGTCGTCCAGCTCTTCCGGGCGCACGTCGTCGACGTGGTGCCCGAGGCCGTGACGATCGAGGCCGTCGGCAGCCCCGCCAAGCTCGGCGCCCTGCTGGCCTCCCTGGAGCCCTTCGGGGTGCGTGAGATCGTGCAGTCCGGGACCGTGGCGATCAGCCGCGGCTCCCGGTCGATCACCGACCGCGCCCTCGAGCGGGTCGTCCGTCCCGCCTGACGGCCAGATCCGGGACCGTGCAGCGGTCTCGGCCAGACTTCCCTCATCCCGACCGACAAGGAGACATCCCCGTGGCAGAGCTGTTCTACGACGACGACGCCGACCTCTCGATCATCGCCGGCCGCCCGGTCGCCGTCATCGGCTACGGCAGCCAGGGCCACGCGCACGCCCTCAACCTGCGCGACTCCGGCGTCGACGTCCGGGTCGGCCTGCGGGACGGCTCGCCGTCGGCGGTCAAGGCCAAGGAGCAGGGCCTGGCGGTCCTCCCGGTCGCCCAGGCGGTCGCCGAGGCCGACGTCGTCGTGGTCCTCGCGCCCGACCAGGTGCAGCGGCACGTCTACCGCGAGGAGATCGCCCCCAACCTGCGGCCGGGCGCCACGCTCGTCTTCGGGCACGGCTTCAACATCCGCTTCGGCTACATCACCCCGGCCGAGGGCATCGACGTCGTCATGGTCGCCCCGAAGGGCCCGGGTCACCTGGTGCGCCGGGAGTACGAGGCCGGTCGCGGGGTCCCGGTCATCGTCGCGGTCGAGCAGGACGCCAGCGGCGAGGCCTGGCCGCTCGCGCTGTCCTACGCCAAGGCGATCGGCGGCCTGCGCGCCGGTGGCATCAAGACCACCTTCACCGAGGAGACCGAGACCGACCTCTTCGGCGAGCAGGCGGTGCTCTGCGGCGGTGCCTCGCAGCTGGTGATGTACGGCTTCGAGGTGCTCACCGAGGCCGGCTACCAGCCGGAGGTCGCGTACTTCGAGGTGCTGCACGAGCTCAAGCTCATCGTCGACCTCATGGTCGAGGGCGGCATCGCCAAGCAGCGCTGGAGCGTCTCGGACACCGCCGAGTACGGCGACTACGTCTCCGGGCCGCGGGTGATCTCGCCGGTCGTCAAGGAGAACATGAAGGCCGTCCTGGCGGACATCCGCAGCGGCGCCTTCGCCGAGCGCTTCATCGCCGACCAGGACGCCGGCGCGCCGGAGTTCAAGGCCCTGCGCGCCCAGGGCGAGGCCCACCCCATCGAGACCACCGGCCGCGAGCTGCGCAAGATGTTCTCCTGGATCAAGCCGGCCGACTCCGACTACGTCGAGGGTCACGCAGCCCGCTGACCTGGTCTTTCCCGGTCATTCACCCGGTCCTTCGTCCCGCGCCGCGACCCTCGCGGCGCGGGACGCTCGGTTCGACCCCGTCGCATCGAGACGGGGACCGAGGAGAGGGTGCCACCATGGCCAACCTGCAGTTCAGCGTGTCCGGCGTCTCGAAGTCGCACAGCGAGATCGCGATGAGCGTGCGCGGATTCGAGTTCGCGATCGACGAGCCGGCCAGCCTCGGTGGCACCAACGCGGGGCCCAACCCGGTGGAGCTCGTGCTCTCCGCGCTGGCCGGCTGCATCAACGTCGTGGTCCACCTCGTGGCCCAGGAGCGAGGCGTGCAGATCGACGGCCTGCGGGTCACCGTCTCCGGCGCCCTGGACCCGCGTCGCTTCATGGGCGACCCGGCCGGCCCCCGGCCCGGCTTCCTGTCGATCGAGCTCGTCGCCGAGGTCGACTCCCCGGCGAGCGACGAGGAGATCGACGAGATCCTGGCGATCGCCGAGACCCGTTGCCCCGTCGCGGACAACCTCGGTGCGACGACGCCGGTGCTGCTGCGCCGGGCCGCCGCGGACCGCGCATCCGTCGAGGCCTGATCGGACCGACTCGGCGCGGGCCGGTCAGTGGCCGACCCGCGCCGAGTCGTGAGACGGCCGTTTCGAGGGGTGGACGCGCGATTAGGATGGCCGACATGGCTCAGGACATCAGGCTCGCAGTCATCGCCGGCGACGGCATCGGTACCGAGGTGGTCGAGCAGGGGCTGCGCGTGCTCGACGTCGCGCTCGCCGGGAGCGGCACGTCGATCACCACGACCGAGCTCGACCTCGGCGCCCGGCGGTGGCACGCGACGGGGGAGACCCTGACCGACGCCGACCTCGCCACCGTGCGCGAGCACGACGCGATCCTGCTCGGTGCGATCGGCGACCCGGGCGTCCCGTCCGGCGTCCTGGAGCGCGGCCTGCTGCTCCGGCTGCGCTTCGAGCTCGACCACTACGTCAACCTGCGCCCGGCCCGCCTCTACCCGGGCGTGCGCTCCCCGCTGGCCGACCCGGGCGAGGTCGACTTCGTCGTCGTCCGCGAGGGCACCGAGGGCCCGTACGTCGGCAACGGCGGCGCGATCCGGGTGGGCACCCCGCACGAGGTCGCCAACGAGGTCAGCGTCAACACCGCCTTCGGTGTCGAGCGGGTCGTCCGCGACGCGTTCGCCCGCGCCGCCGCCCGCCCGCGCAAGCACCTCACCCTCGTGCACAAGCACAACGTGCTCGTCCACGCCGGCCACCTGTGGCGTCGCACCGTCGAGGCGGTCAACGCCGACTTCCCCGAGGTCACCACGGACTACCTGCACGTGGACGCCGCGACGATCTTCATGACGACCCAGCCCTCGCGCTTCGACGTCATCGTCACCGACAACCTCTTCGGCGACATCCTCACCGACCAGGCCGCCGCCATCACCGGCGGCATCGGCCTGGCCGCGTCGGGGAACGTCAACCCCGATCGCACCACTCCCTCGATGTTCGAGCCGGTGCACGGCTCCGCGCCGGACATCGCCGGGCAGGGCAAGGCCGACCCGACCGCGACGGTCATGTCGGTGAGCATGCTGCTCGACCACCTCGGGCTGAGCCAGGCCGCCGCCCGCGTCGAGGCGGCCGTCGCCGCCGACCTCGCCGAGCGGGGGGACCGGGTACGGTCGACGTCCGAGGTGGGCACCGACCTGGCGGCGCGCGTCGCCGGCTGAGCCGTTCGCGTCCGGCCTGCCCGCCGTCGACCGCCGCCGGACCGAGGGACCCGCGATGAGCGCAGCGCCAGACGTCCCGGCCGGACGGTTCGCCGTGCACCGCACGGCGACGCCGCGTCCGCCGGAGGACCGTGCACGAGTGATGGCCGGGCTGCCCTTCGGTGAGGTGTTCACCGACCACATGGCGCGGGCCACGCTGGACGGCCGAGGACGGGCTGGGGCGAGCGCCGGGTCGAGCCCTACGGCCCGCTCGCGCTCGACCCGGCGACCGCGGTGCTGCACTACGGCCAGGAGATCTTCGAGGGTCTCAAGGCCTTCCGGCACCCCGACGGCTCGGTGTGGACCTTCCGGCCGGAGGCCAACGCCGCCCGGTTCGCCGCCTCCGCGCGTCGGATGGCCCTGCCGGAGCTGCCGGTCGACGGACTTCGTCGCCTCGCTGGAGGCCCTGGTCCGCACGGACGCGGCGTGGGTGCCGCCCGGCGGGGACGGCAGCCTCTACCTGCGGCCCGTGCTGTTCGCCGCCGAGCCGCCTGCTCGTCGTGCGGGGTGCCCAGCGCGCGGAGTACCTGGTGATCGCCTCGCCGGTGGGACCCGTACTTCGCCGCGGGCGCGCAGCCGGTCGCGATCTGGATCGCGCAGGACCTGCACCGCGCGGGTCCGGGCGGGACCGGGTGCGGTCAAGACGATGGGCAACTACGCCGCTCGCTCGCTCTCCCGAACGAGGCCGCGCGCACGGGTGCGAGCAGGTCTGCTTCCTGGACGCGGCGACCGGCGCGCAACCTCGAGGAGCTCGACGGGATGAACCTCGTGCTGGTCCGGCGCGGACGGCGCAGGTCGTCACGCCCGCGCTGAGCGGGTCGATCCTGCCCGGGATCACCCGCGACGCCGATCCTCACCCTGCTGCGCGAGGCCGGGCACCCGGTCGTCGAAGCGCGAGGTCGCCGCTGGCCGAGGTCCTCGCCGATCTGCGCTCCGGTGCAGGTGACCGAGGTCTTCGCGTGCGGGACCGCGGCCGTCGTCGCCCCGATCGGCCGGCTCCGCGGGCCACGGGATCGACCAGGCGGTGGGCGACGGGACGGCACGGGCCGGTCACGGTCGCGGTGCGAGAACGGCTGACCGAACTGCAGCACGGGACGCGCACCCGACCCGCACGGCTGGATGCACCGCCTGGTGTGAGTCGTGAGCTGTGAGCAGGCGGGTCGACACAGGTAACGTCTGGGCGAGCTCCGCATCGCGGTCGCCCCGGTGGAAGGAAGACACATGAGCAGCACCACGACGGCCACCGGCGCCGACGCCTTCGAGCGCCACCTGTCGACCCACGTCCGCAGCGACGAGGAGCGGGCCCGGCTGATGACCGAGCCGGGGTTCGGCACCGTCTTCACCGACCACATGGCACGGGTCTCCTGGACCGCGCAGGGTGGGTGGGCCGACCGGCGCGTCGAGCCCTACGGGCCGCTCCAGGTGGACCCCGCCTCCGCCGTGCTGCACTACGGCCAGGAGATCTTCGAGGGCCTCAAGGCCTACCGGCACGCGGACGGCTCGGTGTGGACCTTCCGTCCGGAGGCGAACGCCGCGCGCTTCGCCGCCTCCGCCCGCCGCCTGGCGTTGCCC
This sequence comes from uncultured Actinomycetota bacterium, assembly GCA_963724505.1. Classification (GTDB taxonomy): domain Bacteria; phylum Actinomycetota; class Actinomycetes; order Actinomycetales; family Cellulomonadaceae; genus Actinotalea. Next base: position 455,315 of record CAVRUY010000004.1, on the reverse strand, counting down.
GAGCTCAGCGCGGCCGACTTCCTCGGCGCCATCGAGGCGCTCGTCCAGGTCGACGCCGCGTGGGTGCCCTCGGGCGACGAGACGAGCCTCTACCTGCGGCCGTTCATGTTCGCCTCGGAGACCTTCCTCGGCGTGCGGCCCTCCCGCGAGGTCGAGTTCCTCGTCATCGCCTCACCCGTCGGGCCGTACTTCTCCGGCGGCGTGCGCCCGGTCTCCATCTGGGTCGACCAGGAGCACCACCGCGCCGCCCCGGGCGGTACCGGTGCGGCCAAGTGCGGTGGCAACTACGCCGCGAGCCTGCTCCCGCAGCAGGAGGCCTACGCGCGCGGGTGCGACCAGGTCTGCTTCCTCGACGCCGCCACGGGGGAGTACCTCGAGGAGCTCGGCGGCATGAACGTCATGCTCGTCGGCGCGGACGGATCGGTGACCACCCCGGCCCTCAGCGGGACGATCCTCGAGGGCGTGACCCGCTCCTCGATCCTGGCGACCCTGCGCGCGCAGGGCCGGACCGTGACCGAGCGGCCGATCCCCCTCGCCGAGCTCCGCGCGGGCCTGGCCGACGGCTCCGTCGCCGAGGTCTTCGCGTGCGGCACGGCAGCCGTGGTCACGCCCATCGGGCGCCTCACGGGCCAGGACTTCGACCTGACGGTCGGCGACGGGTCGACGGGACCCGTCACCGACTCGATCCGCACCGCCCTGACCGACGTGCAGTACGGCCGCGCCGCCGACCCGCACGGCTGGCTGCACCGCCTGGCGTGAGGTCGCCTGGGGGACCCGTGTCCGCCTCGCCGCCGGTCGCCCGGCAGTGCCCCGGCATCTCGCCGGTTCGTCCGGTCCGCGTGCCACGGCACCCTGGCGGGGCGGACATGCTTCGGGACGGTGGTTCCCGGCACGCAAGGCGTGTGGCATGATGCCCGCGTGAGCCAGTTCACTCTTATTATCGGATAGCGCGTTCAGCACACCCGCTGAGCGCGCAGACCTCCCGTACCCCGGGGGGTCTTTTTGTTGGTCGGGCACCATCCCGCCCGCCGACCGGAACCCGGCACCACCCCCGCTGGGCGAGAGATCAGGATCACGCAGGAATCGCACGAGAGCTCGACCGCCGGCGCCGAGGCCGGTGGCACGAACGAGGAGATCCCGGTGGAGACCACCTTCGACGTCTACGACACGACCCTGCGCGACGGTGCGCAGCAGGAGGGCATGAACCTGTCCGTCGCGGACAAGCTCGCCATCGCCCCGCTGCTCGACGAGCTCGGCGTCGGATTCATCGAGGGCGGCTGGCCGGGCGCGATCCCGAAGGACACCGAGTTCTTCAAGCGGGCGGCCAAGGAGCTCGACCTGCAGCACGCGCAGCTCGCGGCCTTCGGTGCGACCCGCAAGGCCGGTGTCCGGGCCTCCGACGACGTCCAGGTGCGGGCGCTGCTCGACAGCGAGGCGCCGGTCGTCACCCTGGTGGCCAAGAGCGACATCCGGCACGTCGAGCGGGCCCTGCGCACCACCGGCGAGGAGAACCTCGCGATGATCACCGACACCGTCGCCTTCCTGCGCGCCCAGGGGCGCCGGGTGGTCCTCGACGCCGAGCACTTCTTCGACGGGTACCGCTTCGACCGCGACTACGCGCTGCGGGCCGCCGGGGCGGCGTTCGAGGCCGGTGCCGAGTGCGTCGTGCTCTGCGACACCAACGGCGGGATGCTGCCCGAGTGGGTGCAGCAGATCGTCGCCGAGGTCGGCGTCGCCACCGGCGGGCGGCTGGGCATCCACGCGCACAACGACAGCGGCTGCGCGGTGGCGAACTCCCTCGCCGCGGTCTCCGCGGGAGCGGTGCACGTCCAGGGCACCATCAACGGCTACGGCGAGCGCACCGGGAACGCGGACCTGCTCACCGTCCTGGCGAACCTCGAGCTGAAGAAGGGCCACCGCACCCTGGTCGGTGCGGGCCTGCGGGACATGACCCGGATCGCGCACGCGATCAGCGAGATCACGAACATCGCCCCGTTCGCGCGCCAGCCCTACGTGGGGGCGAGCGCCTTCGCGCACAAGGCGGGCCTGCACGCCAGCGCGATCCGGGTCGACCCGGACATGTACCAGCACGCGGACCCGATGGCGGTCGGCAACGACATGCGGATGCTCGTCTCGGACATGGCCGGGCGGGCGTCGATCGAGCTCAAGGGGCGGGAGTTCGGGATCGACCTCACCGGCAAGGACGAGCTCCTCGGCCGGGTGACCAACCGGGTCAAGGACGCCGAGGCGCAGGGGTACACCTACGACGCCGCGGACGCCTCCTTCGAGCTCATGCTCCGCGAGGAGCTGGACGGCTCGCGGCCGGCCTTCTTCACCACGGAGAGCTGGCGGGTCTTCGTCGAGACCGCGCCGGGCGACCCGACGACGGCGTTCAGCGAGGCCACCGTGAAGATGTTCGTCGGCGGCGAGCGGGTGCTCGCGACCGGCGAGGGCAACGGCCCGGTCAACGCCCTGGACCACGCCCTGCGCAAGGCGGTCGAGCCGACCTACCCGGAGGTCGAGCGCTTCGAGCTCATCGACTTCAAGGTGCGCATCCTCGACACCCAGCACGGCACGGACGCGACCACCCGGGTGCTCGTCGAGACCAAGGACAGCGACTCGGAGGCCACCTGGAGCACCGTCGGGGTCGGGCCGAACATCGTCGAGGCCTCCTGGGAGGCGCTGGTCGACTCGGTCGCCTTCGGTCTGCTGCGGGCCGGGGTGGCCAACCGGAGCTGAGGCGCCGGACGACGGCCCGGACCGGGTCCCACGGGCTACCGGCCGTTCCGCCTCCGGGCGATCGACCTCACGAGGATGCGCGTGACCCTGCGGGGCCACGGCTGAGCCCCTGCCCTCGAAGGTCGTCTTCCCGCTCGCGCCGATCTACCGGCGCCTGGGCATCGAGTTCCACCAGGCGTTCGCCACGACGCATCTTCCCCGAGGGCACCGCCGAGCGTCCCGAGCCCGCAGGTCGAGATCGGGTCGAGCGTGCCCGCGGAGCAGGGCCGCACCGAGCGCCTCTCGCTACGACTACCTCGTCAACGCGACCGGCCCGAAGCTCAACTTCGGCGCCACCCCGGGCTCGGGCCGGACGGCAACTCGCTGTCCGTCTGCACCGCCTCGCCACGCGGCTGCGACGCGCCCAGCGTCTTCGAGTCCCTCATCGAGACGCTCGCCGCCGGCGACACGGAAGACGATCGTCGTCGGGACCGGGCACGGGATGTGCACCTGTGAGGGCGCCGCGTTCGAGTACGCCTTCAACGTCGAGCACGAGCTGCGCGAGCGCGGTGTGCGGGACCGGGCCGACGCTGGTCTACCTGACCAACGAGTACGAGCTCGGCGACTTCGGCGTCGGCGGGATGAGCTTCACGCAGCAGGGCTTCACGCACGTCGAGCAAGACGTGGACCGAGTCGCTGTTCCGCGAGCGCGGCGTGCGGGCCGATCACCGGGGCGCACGTGCAGAAGGTCGAGCCGGGCGTCATCCACTACGAACGGCTCGACGGCTCGGAGCACACGCCAGGAGTTCGACTTCGCGATGCTGCTGCCGCCGTTCCGCGGCGCGGACCTGGCGGCCTATCGACTGCGCGAGGGAGACGACATCACCGCCACCCTGTTCGCGCCGAACGGATTCCTCAAGGTCGACGCCGACTACTCCGGCAAGCCCTACGAGCAGTGGTCGGCCGAGGACTGGCCGCGCACCTACGCCGAACCCGACGTACCCGAACATCTTCGCGCCGGGCATCGCCTTCGCGCCGCCGCACCCGATCTCGGTGCCCCGCACGAGCCCGAACGGCACGGTCATCACGCCCGCGCCGCCGCGGACCGGGCATGCCCTCGGGCATCCAGGCGCGCACCGTGGCCTGCGACGATCCGCGACCGGATCGAGAAGGGGGCCGACGCGCAGCCGCACACGGCCTCGATGGCGCGGATGGGTGCGGCCTGCATCGCCTCGGCGGGCACCGGCATGCGGCGCGGCTCCGCAGCGGCGATGACGATGTTCCCCGTCGTGCCGGACCGGGTGGCCTACCCCCGCACCGGCCGCGACGTCCGGGGCACCTCCGGCGAGATCGGCCTCGCCGGCCACTGGATCAAGGCGTTGCTGCACTACCTGTTCATCTACAAGGCCAAGGCCCGGCCGTTGTGGTTCCTCATCCCCGAGTGAACCGCGGCTCGACCGCCACCCGAGAGGACCGCACCATGGACCCCGTCAGCGACTCGATCGCCGCGGCACCGCTGCCCACCGAGGCGACGCTCCGGCGCCGGCGAACCTGCCCTACCAGCTGGTCCGCTTCCTGGCGATCAACCTCAAGATGATGCGCGTGATCCTGCGGGGCCACGGCTGAGCGCCTCGACCCGCCGGTGCGCCACGCTCAGCAGGTCCCGTGCGGGTGCGGAGAGCTGCTGACCGCGCCGCCAGACGGCGCGCAGGTTGCGCTCGAGGTCGAGACCGGGCACCGGCACCTCGACGAGCCGGCCGGCCGCGATGTCGTCGCGGACGGCCAGCACGCTGAGCACCGCCGGCCCCGCCCCGGCGGCGGCTGCGCGGCGCACCGCGCTCGTGGTGGACAGCTCGAGCACCGGCGGCGCGGTCACCCGCGGGGCGAGCGCGGCTTCCAGGGCGGTCCGGGTGCCCGAGGTCGGCTCGCGCTGGACCAGCCGGGTCTCGGCGAGCTCGGCGGCGGTCACGGTGACGTGCCGCCGGCTCCAGGGGTGGCCCGGCGGGACGACGACCGCCAGGCGGTCCCGGGCGACCACCTGGAACGAGAGCCCGGCGGCCACCCGCGGCCCCTCGACGAACCCGAGGTCGACGGATCCGGCGAGCACCGCGACCTCGACCTGCACGGAGTTCATCGCGTCGAGGCTGATCGTCGTGCTCGGGTAGTGCTCGGCGAACCGCGCCAGCCAGAACGGCAGCAGGTGCTCGGCGATCGTCAGCGAGGCGGCGACCCGCAGCCGGCTGCCGGCGTCGGCGCGCAGGGAGCCGATCCCGGCGGCGAGCACGTCCGCCGCGTCGAGCACCCCGCGGGCCCAGTCGGCGACGAGGGCCCCGGCCGGCGTCAGCCGTGACCCGGTGCTGCTCCGTTCGACCAGCGCGACGCCGACGAGCCGCTCCATCGATCGCAGGCGGGCGGTGACCGCCGGCTGGCTCACCCCGTGGAGCACCGCGGCCCGGCCCAGCGACCCCTCCTGGGCGATCTCGAGGAGCAGCGCCAGCGAGTCCAGGTCGGGGACCGTGCGGGCCGGCGGTGCAGGGGTCGGCCCGGCGGGCCCGCTGGGCTGGTCGAGTGCGTCGTTCACCCGGTGAGGATACCTGGCCATCAGCCCGGGTGATGACGGCATCACGACGGGGTGCCTAGCGGGACGGCAGCGCAGGGGCCAGGCTGGTGGTGAAGGCAGCGGTGCCGCGCAGGGGGCGGCACCTCGGCGCCCAGCACCCTGCACCGACCGCGGGCGAGGGCCGTCCGCCCACGACGAGGGGGAGCGGATGGACGAGCGGAGGGGCGCGCTGCCGGCACCGATGAGCGGAGGCCCGGCCGACGGGCCGGCCCTCCCGGCCACACCCTCCGGCATGGCGCCGTCCGGCGCGGTGACCTGGCGGGACCGGGCTCCCGGGCTCCTCGCCGTCGCGGGCGCGAGCGCCGCGGCCTTCGGCCTCGCGCGGGTGCTCCCAGGGCTCAACGCGACGACGCTCGCCGTCGTCCTCGGGGCGCTGGGCGCCAACCTGGGGCTGCACCGGCCCGCGCTGCGCGCGGGGACCACCTACGCCTCCACCCGGCTGCTGCGGCTCGGCATCGTGCTGCTCGGCCTGCAGCTCTCGCTGCGCCAGCTCGCCGACCTGGGCGCCGTCGGCCTCGCGGTGGTCGCCGGGACGGTCACCCTCACCTTCGCCGGCACCCTGGTGCTGGGGCGGCTGCTGCGGATCCCGCCCGCGCGCTCCCTGCTCGTCGCGACCGGGTTCTCGATCTGCGGCGCCTCGGCCGTGGGAGCGATGAAGGAGGTCGCCGGTGGGGACGAGGAGGACACCGGGACCGCGATCGCCCTCGTCACGCTCTGCGGCACCCTCGCGATCCTCCTGCTGCCCGCGCTGCGGGTGCCGCTCGGCCTCGACCCGGGCGCGTTCGGCACCTGGGTGGGTGCCTCGGTGCACGACGTCGGCCAGACGGTCGCCACCGCAGGCCGGGTGGACGGCGCCCTGACGACGGCGATCGTCGTCAAGCTCAGCCGGGTCGTGCTGCTCGCCCCGCTGGTCGCGGCGGTCGCCCTGGTCCGGCGGCGCTCGGCCCCGGTCGGGACCGGGCGGCCCGCGGTGCTGCCGCTGTTCGTCGTCGGCTTCCTCGGGGCGATCGCGCTCGCGAGCGCCGGCTGGGTCCCGGCCGGGGTCCTGTCCGCGGCTCGGCTCGCGCAGGAGGTGCTGCTGGTCGCGGCGCTGGTCGGGCTCGGCACCGGCATCCACGTCGCGATGCTCCGGCGGACCGGTGCGCGGGCGCTGGTGCTCGGGCTCTCGTCCTGGGTCCTGGTCGCCTCGGTGGCGTACGCGGGGGTCCGGCTCTCCGGGGCCTGAGGGGTTCCGCCCTGCGCGGGCGGCCCGGCCCCGAGGCCGGCGCCACGCGCGGCGGCGCCTAGGCTGTCCCGGTGCGCGGAGAGTACAAGGTCCCCGGTGGCAAGCTCGTGGCGGTCGACGTCGAGGAGGTCGACGGGCGGCTGAGCCGGGTCGCCGTGAGCGGCGACTTCTTCCTCGAACCCGACACGGCGCTGGAGGACATCGACTCCGCCCTGCTCGGGATGCCGGCCACCTCGACCGTCGCCCAGCTCACCCAGGTCGTCGAGAGCGTGCTGCACGCGGGGGTGACGATGGTGGGCTTCACGCCCGAGGCCGTCGCGATCGCCGTCCGGCGGGCCCTGGGGCACGCCACCCGGTGGGAGGACCACACCTTCGAGATCGTGCACGAGGGCGCCGAGAGCCCGGCGATGCACATGGCGCTCGACGAGGCGATGGCCGAGGCCGTCGGTGCCGGGACCCGCGCGCCGACCCTGCGGATCTGGGAGTGGGGCGCCCCGGCGGTCGTCATCGGCTCCTTCCAGTCGCTGCGCAACGAGGTCGACCCCGAGGGCGCCGAGCGTCACGGGATCACCGTGGTGCGGCGGATCTCCGGCGGCGGCGCGATGTTCATCGAGCCGGGGAACACGATCACCTACTCGCTGACCGTCCCCGCCTCGCTGGTCGAGGGGCTGAGCTTCGAGCGGTCCTACGCCTTCCTCGACGACTGGGTGCTCGGCGCGCTCGGCGAGCTCGGGATCCAGGCGACCTACGTGCCGCTCAACGACATCGCCTCGCCCGCGGGGAAGATCGCCGGCGCCGCGCAGAAGCGTCTGGCCAGCGGGGCCGTGCTGCACCACGTGACGATGGCCTACGACATCGACGCGGACAAGATGCTCGAGGTGCTGCGCATCGGCCGGGAGAAGATGTCGGACAAGGGCACCAAGAGCGCGAACAAGCGGGTGGACCCGCTGCGCTCGCAGTCCGGGCTGCCCCGCGCGGAGGTGATCGAGGCGTTCAAGGACCACTTCCGGTCCCGGTACGCCACCGTCGACGGCGCGGTGACCGCCGCCGAGCGGGCCCGGGCCGACGAGCTCGTGGCGACGAAGTTCGGGACGCCGGAGTGGACCGCGCGGGTGCCCTGAGGCTCAGCGGACCGCGCGCTCGCCGAAGACGGCGCTGCCGATCCGCACCATCGTCGCGCCCTCGGCGATCGCGAGCTCGAGGTCGCCGCTCATCCCCATCGAGAGCTCGTGGGACGCGGACGTGCCCGGGGCGCCGGATGCGAGAAGCGCGTCGCGGAGCGTGCGGAGCCGGGCGAACCCGGACCGGACCAGGGCCTCGTCGGCGGAGTTCGCCCCGATCGTCATGAGGCCGGTGAGGCGCAGGCGAGGGAGTGCCGCGACGGCCGCGGCCAGGTCGAGCGCCCGGTCCGGCGCGATCCCGCTCTTCGTCGGCTCGCCGGAGACGTTGACCTGCACCATGACCTCCAGGTCGCGGTCCGCCGCCACGCAGCGCCGGGAGAGGCGTGCGGCGATCTCCGGGCCGTCGACGCTCTGCACGGCACTCGCCCAGCGCAGGGCCGCGTTGACCTTGTTGGACTGGAGCGGGCCGATGAGGTGCCACGTCGGGTCGAGGTCCGCGAGCCGGGGCGCCTTCGCCACCAGCTCCTGGACCCGGTTCTCGCCGAGCAGCGTGCCGCCGGCGGCCACCGCGGCGCGCACGGTCGGCACCGGCATGGTCTTGCTCGCCAGCAGGACGCGCACCCCGGCGGCGTCGCGGCCCGCGGCGGCCGCGGCCACGGCCACCCGGTCGCGCAGGTCGGCGAGCCGTCGGGCGACGAGGCGCGCGACGTCGTCCTCGGCCGGTGCGCTGGTCACGGTCTGGACTGTAGCGACGGCAGGCGGGCGGCGCGGCGTCCCGGGTCCGATCAGGGTCCTCCCTGATGTGCCGTGCCGCCCGATGCCGCAGGCTGGGAGGGTGAAGACCCTCCTCAACGTCATCTGGCTCGTGTTCGCCGGGGCCTGGCTTGCCCTCGGCTACGTCTTGGCCGGGATCCTGTGCACGATCCTCGTCGTCACCATCCCGTTCGGGATCGCCTCGTTCCGGATCGCCGGGTACGTGCTGTGGCCGTTCGGGCGCACCGTCGTGGAGAAGCCGACGGCCGGCGCGTGGTCGACGATCGGCAACGTCATCTGGGTGCTCGTCGCCGGGATCTGGCTCGCGATCGGGCACGTGGCGACCGCGATCCCGCTGTTCGTCTCGATCATCGGGATCCCGATGGGCATCGCGAACCTCAAGCTCATCCCGGTCTCGCTGCTCCCGCTGGGCAAGGAGATCGTCCCGACGAACCGGGCGTTCGCCGCCTACGGGCGGTGAGCGCCCGGAGGCACCCTCGGGCCGAGCGCCTCAGGCGTCCTCCAGCCGAAACCCGATCTTGAGCCCGACCTGCAGGTGCCCGACGGCCTGGTCGGCGATGTGACCGCGGATCTCGGTGACCTCGAACCAGTCGAGGTTCCGGGTGGTCTGCGCGGCGCGGGCCACCGCGTTGCGGATCGCGGCGTCCAGGCCCTCCGAGCGAGGAGCCGACGACCTCGATCACCCGGTAGACGTGCTCGGTCATCTGGACCTCCACCTCGTCGTGAACGGACACCTCGACGGTAGACCCCCGCGTGCCCGGCCCGCTCAGCCGCGCGCGATGTCCGCGACGACCGCTGCGGTCAGGGCGATGAGGTCGGCCGGGGCCAGGCCGATGTCGAGCCCGCGCCGCCCGCCGGAGACGTACACCTCGTCGTACAGCTCGACGGTCTCGTCGACGACGGTGGGGTGCGCCGTCTTCTGGCCCAGCGGGGAGATGCCGCCGAGGACGTAGCCGGTGGCCCGCTCGGCCGCCGCCGGGGCGGCCATCACGGCCTTCTTGCCGCCGACGGCGCTCGCCAGGGCCTTGAGGTCGAGCGTCCCGCTGACCGGCACGACCGCGACGGTGAGCGTCCCGTCGACCGAGGCCAGCAGCGTCTTGTAGACCTGCTCGGCCGGGATGCCGAGCACCTGCGCCGCCTCCAGCCCGTAGCCGACGCCGCTGCCGGCGTCGTGCTCGTACGGGTGGACGGTGTGCGCCACCCCCGCTGCCGCCAGGGCCACCAGGGCCGGCGTGCCGCCGTGCCCCGCGCTCTTCTTCGCCACCCGGCCAGCCTAGGCCGGGTGCCGGCGGGTCGAGCCCGCGGGGGAGCAGGTGCTAGAGGCGGCCGGCCGCGGTGACCTGCAGGACCAGCTCGCCGGCCTCGTCGGTCGCGGCGAGGTCGACGACGGCGTCGATCCGCCAGTCGTGGTCGCCGGCCGGGTCGTCGAGGAGCTGGCGGACCTCCCAGCGGCCGGGCTTCTCGGTCACCAGCAGCAGCGCCGGTCCGCGGGCGTCGGCGCCCACCCCCAGCTCCGCGTGGTCGTCGAAGTAGGGGTCCATCGCCGCGAACCAGCGGTCGCGCGTCCACCCGGCGCCCTCGGCGTCGACGTCGCCCAGCACGGCCAGCTCACCCCAGCGCTCGCGGGCGATGAGCTCCACCCGCCGGAACAGGGCGTTGCGCAGCAGGGCGCGCAGGGCGCGGGGGCTCGTGGAGAGGCGCAGGGTCGGCTCGGCGGCCCCGCGGTCGGGCCGGTGCAGGTCGCCCGCGGCGCCGGCGGCCAGCGCCTCCCACTCGTCGAGCAGGCTCGAGTCCGTCCCGCGCACCACCACGCCGAGCCACTCGATGAGCTCCTCCAGGGCCTCGTCGCGCCGCTCCGGCGGGACGGTCTGCCGCAGCGCCCGGAAGGCGTCGGCGAGGTAGCGCAGCAGCACGCCCTCGGTCCGTTCCAGGCCGTAGGACGAGACGTACTCGGTGAACGTCATCGCACGCTCGGCCATGTCCCGGACGACGGACTTCGGCGAGAGCTCGTGGTCGGCGACCCACGGGTTGGTCTGGCGGTAGAGCGTGAAGGTCGCCTCGAGCAGCTCGCCGAGCGGCCGCGGGTAGGTGACGTCCTCCAGTGCGGCCATCCGCTCCTCGTAGTCGTAGCCCTCGGCCTTCATCGCGCCGATCGCCTCGCCGCGGGCCTTCTTCTCCTGCGCCATGAGGACCTGCCGGGGGTCGTCCAGGGTCGACTCCAGCACCGAGACCATGTCGAGCGCGTAGGTGGGGGACCCGACGTCCAGCACCTCGAAGGCGGCGTAGGCGAACGGGGACAGCGGCTGGTTGAGGGCGAACTGCGCCGGCAGGTCGACGGTCAGCCGGACGGTCCAGGTGCCGTCGTCCTTCTTCACCCGTTCGACGACGCCGCTCTGCCGCAGCGACCGGTAGATCCGCACCGCCTGGCGGATCAGCCGGCCGCGCGCCGCCGCGGGCTCGTGGTTGTCGGTGAGCAGCCGGCGCATCGCCGCGACCGGGTCCGAGCCGTGCGCCTCGCGGGCCAGCACGTTGAGCACCATCGCGTGGCTGACGGCGAAGCTCGAGGTCAGCGGCTCGGGCTCGGCGTCGCGCAGCCGCTCGAAGGTCTTGTCCGTCCAGTTCACGGCCCCCTCGGGCGCCTTCTTGCGGACGATCTTGCGGACCTTCTTCGGGTCGTCGCCGGCCTTCGCCAGCAGCTTGCGGTTCTCGATGACGTGGTCGGGCGCCATGACGAGCACCTCGCCGAGGGTGTCGTAGCCGGCCCGCCCGGCCCGCCCGGCGATCTGGTGGAACTCGCGGGCGCTCAGGTGCCGCATCCGGGTGCCGTCGTACTTGACGAGCGAGGTCAGGACCACGGTCCGGATCGGCACGTTGATCCCCACGCCCAGGGTGTCGGTGCCGCAGACGACGGTGAGCAGGCCGCGCTGGGTGAGGCGCTCGACCACGCGCCGGTACCGGGGGAGCATCCCGGCGTGGTGCACCCCGACGCCGTGCCGCAGCAGCCGCGAGAGGGTCGTGCCGAAGCCGGTGCCGAAGCGGAATGCCCCGAGCTCCTCGGCGATCCGGTCGCGCTGCTCGCGGGAGGCGAGGGTCGCCGAGGTCAGCGACTGGGCGCGCTCGACGGCGTCCTTCTGCGTGAAGTGCACCAGGTACACCGGTGAGCGCCGGGTCGAGACGAGCTCCTCGACCACCTCGTGCAGCGGCTCGACGACGTAGCCGTAGGTCAGCGGCACGGGGCGGGCCACGCTGGTCACGGTGGTGACCGGCAGCCCGGTCCGCCGCTCGAGGTCCTCGGCGAAGAAGGCCGTGTCGCCGAGCGTGGCGGACATGAGCAGGAACTGCGTCCGCGGCAGCTCGAGCAGGGGCACCTGCCACGCCCAGCCGCGCTGCGGGTCGGCGTAGAAGTGGAACTCGTCCATGACGACCTGGCCGACGGCGTCGACGCCGGGCACGGCCGGGTCGTCCTCGTGGGACGGCGCCTCGGCGGCCCCCTCGCCGGTGCGCAGCGCGACGTTCGCCAGGATCTCCGCGGTGCAGCACAGGATCGGCGCCGTCGGGTTGACCGCCGAGTCGCCGGTCATCATCCCGACGTTCTCCGCGCCGAAGGCCGCCACGAGGTCGAAGAACTTCTCGCTGACCAGTGCCTTGAGCGGCGCGGTGTAGTACGTGCGACGGCCCTGCGCCAGGGCGACGAAGTGCGCGGCCATCGCCACCAGCGACTTGCCCGACCCCGTCGGTGTGGACAGGATCACGTGCGAGCCGGTGACCAGCGCGAGGAGCGCCTCCTCCTGCGCGGGGTAGAGGGTCAGGCCCTGGTCGCCCGCCCAGCCGACGAACGCCTCGAAGAGCGCGTCCGGGTCGGCGTCGCCCGGCAGCCGGGCGGCCAGGTTCGGGCCCGTGCTGGTCCGCGCGGTCACCGGGTCACCCGGCCCGGTCGGCGCGGTGCTGGTCGGGGGGTGCCCTCGGTGGTCATCCCGGTCATCCTCGCAGGTGCGCGCGGTCGTGGTCGCCCGGGTCGCGCACCTCAGCCCAGGACGACGACGGCGTCCGGCCCCACGGCCACGACGGTGCCGTCCAGGGCGGAGACCGCGGTCGTCCCCGCGGGCAGCGGCGCGGACCAGACCACGTGCCCGTCGGCCAGGTCGAGGGCCACCATCCGCAGCGTGGTGGTGCCGTCGCCGGGGACCACGGTGAGCACCCGGAGCCCGTCGCTCACCACGACCGACCCCGGCGGGCCGGCGCGGGTCTCGGCGGTCCACCGGGTCGCCCCCGAGACCGCGTCGACGGCGTGCAGCACGGTGACGCCCTCGAGGAGCACGAGCCCGTCGAGCCGGAGCAGCGCGCGGTCGATCGAGCCGCGGCTCCACGCGGGGCCGGCGTCGATCGCGTCGAGCGCGACGATGCTCGGCCCGGACCGCACGATGACGAAGGCCTCGCCCGACCCGTCGTCGACGGCGACCTCCTGAGGCACGCCGCTGAGCAGGGCACCGGGGCGCCCCAGCCGGTCGTGCCAGGTGCCCGTCGTGCCGTGCCAGACGGTGAAGCCGAGGCGGCCGGACGAGAGCTGGACGACGCCGTCGGCGCCGGCGGGCGGGGACGCGAGCACGTGGCCGGTCTCCGCGTCGAGCACCGCTCCCGCGACGCCGTCCACGAGCACGAAGCCGTCCTCGACCCGAAGCCTGAGCTGGCGGGCCAGGGCACCCGCCGCGAGCGGCACGGCGCCGATCCACCGCTGCTCCCTGGCCGGCTGGTCGATGCGCTCGACGACGAGCGAGCCGTCGGCCAGGCGGGCGGTCACCAGGTCGCCTTCGGTCACCTCCCAGCCGACGCTGCCCACCGGCAGCACGCTGAGGTCGACGGTGGCGCCGGTGGCGCTGTCGAGGGTGATGAGGCGCCCAGGGGTGCTGCCCAGCGCCTGGTCGGTGTTGGCCGCCTCGATGCCGGGCCGGCCGGGGAGCTCGCAGGCGAGGGTGGCGCGGTCGGAGCCGAGCGAGCGACACAGCGGAGCCCGGTTCGCGGGCGTCAGGGACCGGGACATCACCCAGCGCAGCGCGCCGGTCGCCACGTCCCGCGCGATCGTGCGCACCGTCCCCTGGAAGGCCTCCGCGGCCAGCACGAGGTCGCCGACCACCACGGCGTCGGCCGGAGCGCGCCACTGCTCCCGCAGCGGCGTGCGCAGGGTGGGCACCAGCCGCGGCGAGTCGGCGGCGGCCTCGACCTGCGCGTCGTCCTGCCGCACCGCAGCGGCGTCCCGCAGGGTGAGCCAGCCGAGGGCGAGGGAGGTGGTCGCGACGACGACGGCGGTCGCCCGGAGCCGCATCGCCCGGCGCTCCCGCGGGTCCACGGGCGCCTGGCCCGGCGCCCGGCCCGGCGCCCGAGGCGCGTCATGGCCGCTCGGGTCCGGCGGGGGGCGACGGCCGTCCTCCGGCTCCTCGACGAGCTCGACGTCGAGCATCTCGTCATGGCGTCGTGCCATCGTTCCAGGCTACGTCCGGTTCGGCCCGATGACGCCGCCGTGGGCCGAACCGGGGGGAGTCCGGTCGGCGGACGCCCGGCGGCGCGGCGTGCCGGTTGCTCTCCGGGCCCGGGACGAGTGTGATGAGGAGATGATCCCCTCCGACGTCGTGGTGGCTCTGGACTCGATCGAGTGGACGCACGAACGGGTGCGCACGGCCCTCGAGGGCCTGCGAGACGAGCAGGTCCGCGAGCCCTCGCGACTGCCCGGCTGGACGCGCGGCCACGTGCTCGCCCACCTCGCCACCCTGGGCGACGCCGTCGTGCGCCAGCTGGAGAACGCCTACGCGGACGCCCCGACCGTCCCGTTCTACGACGGGGGGCATGGCGGGCGGGACGCGGCGATCGAGGCGGGTGCCGCGCTCGGCGCCGAGGAGCACGTGGCCCGGGTCCAGGCCGTGCTCGACCGCGTGGAGGGGCTGCTCGACCTGCTCGACGAGCAGGCACTGGCCCGCCGGACGGGCTTCCGCGACCGCACCGCCGCGGCCGTCGTGCTGGCCTGGTGGCGCGAGACGAGCATCCACCTGGTCGACCTCGGCCTCGGGGTCGAGAACACCATGTGGGGCGCTGCGCTGCGCGAGCACCTCATCGGGTACCTCGGCGCGCGGGTCCCCGCCGGGATCCGGCTCGATCTCGAACCCACGGACGTCGACGAGACCCACTACGTCGGGGACGGGACCACCCTGCGGGTCACCGGCGCCGCCAACGACCTCGTCGCGTGGCTCGCCGGGCGTGAGCCGCTCGGCCCGGTGCACGCCGCGTCCGACGGCCACGAGGTCGCCCTGCCGGAGCTCGGTCCCTGGCCGTGACCTGAGGGTCGTCCCCGAGGAGCTGCGGCCGGACGGCGCTCAGGCCGCCGGCGGGTCCGGCGGCTCGAGCAGGTCCCGGCAGACCTCGAGGAGGCGGTCCCGCAGCGGTGCGGCGCGGTCGGACAGCCCGCGTTGCCGCTCGACGTACTCCGCACGCCCGGCCGCGGTCTCGATCGCGACGGGCCGCTCGCCGAGCGGGCTGACGTCGTAGGGGGAGGCCTGCATGTCGAGCCGTCGCGCGGCGAAGCCCAGCTCCAGGCAGTCGAGCACGAGGTCGCCGGGGACGGCCGGCCCGAGGGTGAGGGACCACTTGAGCAGGTCCATCGTCGCGTGCAGGCAGCCCGGTTGCTCGAGGTCGGCCTGGGTCGTGCGGGTCGGCTGGAGCCGGTTGAGCGGCCTGGCCTGCGGGGTGAAGAACCGGAACGCGTCGACGTGCGAGCAGCGGATCGGGTGCGCCTCGACGACGGCGTCCGTCCCCGCGCGGCCCAGCCGCAGCGGCAGGTCGTGCCGGCGGTCGGGGTCGTCCTGGCGGTAGACCATGGCCCACTCGTGCAGCCCGAGGCATCCGGTGTGCGCGGGACGGGACGCGGTGGCCGCCAGCAGGGTGCGCACGTACCGGACCGTCTCGCCGCGGTCGGCGAGGAACGCCTCGACGTCGAGCCCGACGGTGCCGTCCGGGGACGTGGCGTACCACCGTTCCCCGCGGTGCGGTGCGTCCTGGCCGGCGAGCCCCACCCCGACGCCGGGGTGCCAGCGGCGCAGGCGGCCGGGGCGCAGGCCGTAGTAGTCGACGAGGAAGTCCTCGATCGGATGGCGCCGGCCCGCCGCGCGGCGGGCCCGGTGCGCGGCGGTGAGCCGGTCGGCGCGGTCGGCGTGCGCGGCGAGCGCGCCGGCCCACTCGTCCCGTCCGAGGACCGTCCGGCCACGCACGCGCATGGAGGAACCGTAGACGCTCGCGGCGTGGTCCGGTTCTCCGCCCCTAGGGTGGGCGCGTGCCCGAGCTGACCCGTGTCGAGATGTGGACCGACGGTGCCTGCAAGGGCAATCCCGGGGTCGGCGGCTGGGGCGTGTGGATGCGCACCGGCGAGCACGAGCGCGAGCTGTGCGGTGGTGAGGTCCTCACCACGAACAACCGGATGGAGCTCACCGCGGTCATCGAGGGGCTCCGGGCGCTGACCCGGCGCTGCGAGGTCGTGCTGCACGTCGACTCCACCTACGTCATGCAGGGCATGTCCTCGTGGCTGGCCGGCTGGAAGCGCAACGGCTGGCGGACCAAGGACAAGAAGCCGGTGAAGAACGTCGAGCTCTGGCAGGCGCTCGACGCCGAGGTCGCGCGGCACGAGGTCCGCTGGGTGTGGGTCAAGGGCCACTCCGGCGACCCGGGCAACGAGCGTGCGGACCAGCTCGCGAACCGGGGCGTCGATTCCGTCAGGTGAGACCAACCGTCCTGCCGCTTGATACACGGTGGCGGGCGGAGTTCCCTGGGCTGGTGACCACCTATTTGCACGGCCACGAGGAGAGCGTGCTGCGCGCCCACCGGGTGCGGACCGCGGAGAACTCGGCCGCGTACCTGCTGCCGCACCTCCTGCCGGGGATGCGGGTGCTCGACCTGGGGAGCGGACCCGGCACCCTCACCGTCGACCTCGCGAGGACCGTCGCGCCCGGCGAGACGGTCGCCGTCGATGCCTCGCCCGCCGCCGCCGAGCTGACCCGCGCGGCGGCCGCCGATGCCGGCGTCGACGTCACGATGCTCGTCGCCCAGGCCGACGACCTGCCGTTCGCCGCCGACGCCTTCGACGTCGTGCACGCCCACCAGCTGCTCCAGCACGTCCCGGACCCCGTCGCGGTGCTGCGCGAGATGCGGCGGGTCACGCGGCCCGGCGGCCTGGTCGCCGTGCGCGACGCCGACTACGCCGCGATGACCTGGCACCCCGGTTCGGACGGGCTCGACGAGTGGCGCGCGCTCTACCGGGAGGTGGCTCGGGCGGCCGGCGGCGAGCCCGACGCGGGGCGGCACCTGAGGTCGTGGGCCCTGGCCGCCGGGTTCGCGCCGGACGCGCTGGAGTGCACCGCCGGGACCTGGTGCTTCGCGACGGACGAGGAGCGGGAGTGGTGGTCGCAGTCCTGGGCGGACCGCGTCACCACCTCGACGTTCGCCCGGCACGCACGGGCGAACGCCCTGGCCGACGACGTCGCCCTCGAGGAGATCGCCGAGGCGTGGCGGGCCTGGGGGACGACGCCCGACGGGTGGTTCGCCGTGCTCAACGCCGAGGTGCTGGCCCGGGTGTGAGCACCTGCGCCGTGGCCGTCGAGGCCGCGTGGAGCACCCGCTCCAGCGGGCCTCGGCCCCAGCGGACCCGCCAGGCCCAGCAGACGCCGACGAGGACCAGCACGAACACCGCGAGGAGTCCGGTGGACGGCCGGAACTGCCCGGCCAGGACGAGCACCGCGATCGCCACGACGTGCGCGCAGTACGCCGTCAGCGCGAGCGCCCCGGTCGCCGCGAGCGGTGCGCTCAGCGCGGGCAGGCGCTCGGCAAGGACGAGGCAGGCCGTCAGGAGCAGGCCGACGACCCCGAGGTTGCCCAGCACCTCCGCCGCGGTGTTCGCGTGCGGGGAGACGTCCAGCGCAGCGCGGGCCGGCGAGCCCACCGGCAGCAGGCGCGCGGCGAGCAGACCCGCGCCGTAGCCCACCACGACGAGCGCGGAGCCGCCGACGACGAGCGTCGCCCGGGTCCGGCGGTCCCGCAGGTCGCTCCGCCCGATCGCCAGGCCGACCAGGAGGTAGGCCATCCAGACGACAGCGGGGTAGAACTCCCCGACGAGCAGCGAGGCCGGTGGGTCGTCCGGGCGGACGGCCACCGCGAGCCAGACCGGCGGACCGGCGGCCAGGACGAGGGCCGCCGCGAGGAGCAGGGCGCGCCGGCGGAGCCACAGCGCGGGCACCAGCAGCAGGAACATCAGCGCGTAGCCGGGCAGGATGACCGCGACGGGTGTCCGCAGCGCCACCAGCGCGGCGCCGATCCCGGCGAGCAGGACCGCCCGGACGAGGACCCGGACCGCGGCCCGGGGCAGGCCGGTCGGCGTCCGGCCGCCGCTGAGCAGGCCGACCGAGACGCCGGCGAGCGTCGCGAAGGTCGCCGCCGACCGGCCGTGCGTGACGAGCAACCAGCCGGCTCCCGGCTCCGTGGCGTCGCCGACGTGCGCGGCCACCATCCCGAGCACCGCCAGGCCACGGGCGACGTCGACACCCGCGATCCGCTGCACCGGGGCAGCGTAGGCGCGCCCGTAGGCTTCCGGCATGCGCATCGCCCGGTTCACGACAGGTTCGGATCCCCGCTACGCCCTGGTGCAGGGGGAGGAGGGCGCCCTGGAGCTCGCCGTCCTGCGCGGCGACCCGATCTACACCCCGATCGAGCTGACCGGCGAGCGGGTCCCGCTCGACCGCGACGACGTGCGGCTCCTCGCCCCGGTGATCCCGCGCTCGAAGATCGTCGGGGTCGGCCGCAACTACGCCGACCACGCGGCCGAGATGGGCAACGAGCTGCCGGTCGAGCCGCTGCTCTTCCTCAAGCCGAACACCACCGTCATCGGCCCGGACGACCCGATCGTGCTCCCGCCGTGGACCCGCGAGGTCCATCACGAGGCCGAGCTCGCCGTCGTCATCGGCAAGGTGACCAAGTCCGTCTCGCCGGACCGCGCGCTCGACCAGGTCTTCGGGTACACCGTGGCCAACGACGTGACCGCCCGGGACGCGCAGCGCACCGACGGCCAGTGGGCGCGGGCCAAGGGCTTCGACACCTCGTGCCCGCTCGGGCCGTGGATCGTGCCCGGCCTCGACGTCGAGGACCTCGCCGTCCGGGCCCGCGTCGACGGCGAGCCGCGCCAGGACGGTCGCACCGCGCAGCTCGTCTTCGACGTCGCGCACCTCATCGCCTACATCTCCGAGGCGTTCACCCTGCTGCCCGGCGACGTCATCCTCACCGGCACCCCGGCCGGGGTCGGCCCGATCGAGCACGGGCAGGTCGTCGAGGTGGAGGTCGAGGAGATCGGGGTGCTCCGCAACCCGGTGCTGCGCCGCGACTAGGCTGTCCGCACCATGCCCGAGCACACCTCCCCTGAGCCCGCCACGCCCGCCACCGCCACGCCCGCCACCGCCACGCCCGCCACCGCCACGCCCGCCACCGCCACGCCCGCCACCGCCACGCCCGCCACCGCCACGCCCGCCACCGCAGTGACCGGCACCGCGGCGACCGGAAGCGACATCCGGGTCCGCTTCTGTCCCTCGCCCACCGGGACGCCGCACGTCGGCCTGATCCGGACCGCCCTGTTCAACTGGGCGTACGCCCGGCACGTCGGGGGCACCTTCGTCTTCCGGATCGAGGACACCGACCCGGCGCGGGACAGCGAGGAGAGCTACCGGCAGCTCCTCGACGCCCTCGGCTGGCTCGGCCTGGACTGGGACGAGGGCGTGGAGGTCGGCGGGCCGCACGGGCCCTACCGGCAGTCCGAGCGGATGGACCTCTACCGGGACGTCGCCCGCCGGCTGCTCGAGGCCGGGTACGCCTACGAGTCCTTCTCCACCCCGGAGGAGGTCGAGGCGCGCCACCGCGCGGCCGGCCGTGACCCGAAGCTCGGCTACGACGGCTTCGACCGGGACCTCACCGCGGAGCAGAAGGCCGCCTACCGCGCCGAGGGCCGCGAGGCCGTGCTGCGGATCCGGATGCCCGACGAGCCGGTCACGTTCGCCGACCTCATCCGCGGGGACCTCACGTTCGCTCCCGGATCGGTGCCGGACTACGTCATCGTGCGCGGCAACGGGTACCCGCTCTACACGTTGACCAACCCGGTCGACGACGCGCTCATGCAGATCACGCACGTGCTGCGCGGCGAGGACCTGCTCTCCTCGACGCCGCGCCAGGTGGTGCTCTACCGGGCGCTCATCGAGCTCGGGATCGCGAGCGTCGAGCCGGTCTACGGCCACCTGCCCTACGTCATGGGGGAGGGCAACAAGAAGCTCTCCAAGCGCGACCCGGAGAGCAGCCTCTTCCTGCACCGCGAGCGCGGCTTCACGCCGGAGGGTCTGCTCAACTACCTCGCCCTGCTCGGCTGGGGGATCGCACCCGACCGCGACGTCTTCGGCGTGCCGGAGATGATCGCCGCGTTCGACGTCACGGACGTCAACCCCAACCCGGCGCGCTTCGACCTCGCCAAGGCGGAGGCGATCAACGGCGCGCACGTGCGCCTGCTCGGCGGGACCGACTTCAGGGACCGGCTGGTGCCCTACCTGCACGCGGCCGGCGTGGTCTCGGCCGCGGACGTCGCCGCGCTCACCGAGGCGGAGCGGTCCGTGCTCACCGCCGCCGCCCCGCTCGTCCAGGAGCGGATGACCCTGCTCGGCGAGGCGGTCGGGATGCTCGGCTTCCTCTTCGTCGCCGACGAGGACCTCGTCGTGGAGCCGGACGCGGCCGCCGCGCTCAAGGCCGACGCACCGGCCGTCCTCGACGCCGCCGCCGCCGCGCTCGCCGGCCTGGACGAGGAGGCCTTCAGCGCCGCCACGATCCAGCAGACGCTCACCGCCGCCGTCGTCGAGGGTCTCGGGCTCAAGCCTCGCGTCGCGTTCACCCCGCTGCGCGTGGCGGTCTCCGGCCGGCGGGTCTCGCCGCCGCTCTTCGAGTCGATGGAGATCCTCGGCCGGACGTCGACCCTGGCGCGGCTCGGGGCGCTGCGGCTGGGTCTGTGACGGCCCGCCCGGTGACGGCGGGCCCGGTCGAGGGTGTCCTCTTCGACATCGACGACACGCTGGTCGACACCCGGGGCGCGTTCGCCGAGGCGCTCGAGGCGGTGCGGGAGGCGTACCTGCCGCACCTGGCCGACGGCGCTGCGGACGCCCTGCTCGACGCGTGGCGGGCGGACTCCGGCGGCCACTACCGGAGCTACACCCGGGGCGAGATCTCCTACCGGGCACAGCGCGTGGCCCGCGCGAACGCCCTGCACGCGGAGTTCGGCGGCCCGGCGCTCGACGACGACGGCTTCGCGGCCTGGGACGCCGTCTTCGAGGCCGGGTTCGAGGCGGCCTGGGCGGCGCACGCCGACGCGCGCGCGTCCCTGGACGCGCTGCGCGCCACCGGGACGGCCCTCGGCGCCCTGTCCAACGCGGCGGTGGGCTACCAGACCGGCAAGCTCGCGGCCACCGGGATGGCGGAGCTCCCCGTGCTCGTCGGGGTCGACACCCTCGGGGTCGGCAAGCCGGACCCGCGGGTCTTCCTCGAGGCCTGCCGCCGGCTCGGGACCGACCCCGCGCGCACGGTGTACGTCGGCGACGAGCTGGACATCGACGCCGTCGCCGCGGCGCGGGTCGGGCTCGTCGGGGTGTGGCTCGACCGGCCGGGCCCACGGCGGGTGCCCGTCTCGCACCAGGAGCTCGAGACCGCCGCCGACTCCGGCGTGCGGGTGATCCGGTCCCTGGTCGAGCTGGCCCCCGTCCTCGGTCTGGTGCGGTAGCGCGGCACGCCGTCCGGCACCGTGCCGGTGCAGCCCGGCGGGGCGAGGGGGTGCCGCCGGACCCCGGCCCCCGGCTACGATGTAAGCGTTTGCGACCGAGGTCCGGCTCACCGCCGAGCCGCGGGCTTCGTCGCCGAGCCGGAGGAGCACGCATGTCCGTCGTCACCGGTCCCGCGCTCGAGAGCGTCCTGGCGACCCTGAGCCCGGACCGCCGCCAGACCTTCGAGCTGCGGGTCGAGCGCTGGTGGCCCGACCTGGTCGCCGGCCTGGCGGCGGTCTACTCGCCGGAGCAGGTCGCGGGCCTTGCCGAGCGGCTGCTCGCGCTGGCCGCCACCGCCTTCCGGGACCGCGACCCCGAGCTCGCCCGGCTCGACGAGGCCAGGACGCTCGACCCCACCTGGTTCCAGTCCCCGCGCATGGTGGGCTACGCCGCCTACGCCGACCGGTTCGCCGGCACGCTCGACGGCGTGGGCCGGCACGTCGACTACCTGCGCGAGCTCGGCGTCACCTACCTGCACCTGATGCCCCTGCTCCAGCCCCGCGAGGGGGACAACGACGGCGGCTACGCGGTCGCGGACTACCGCGCGGTCCGGTCCGACCTCGGCACCATGGACGACCTCCGCACGCTCGCCACGGCGCTGCGCGCCGAGGGCATCAGCCTGGTCGCCGACCTCGTGCTCAACCACGTCGCCCGGGAGCACGCCTGGGCCAGGGCGGCGCGCGCCGGCGACCCGCGCCACCGCGCGTACTTCCACGTGTACCCCGACCGGACGGCCCCGGACGCCTTCGAGCGCACCCTGCCCGAGGTCTTCCCCGACTTCGCCCCCGGCAGCTTCACCTGGGACGAGGACCTCGGCGGCTGGGTCTGGACGACCTTCAACTCCTGGCAGTGGGACGTCAACTGGACGAACCCCGACGTCTTCGAGGAGTACGCCGAGATCGTGCTCTTCCTCGCGGCCGCGGGCGTCGAGGTGCTGCGCTTCGACGCGATCGCGTTCCTGTGGAAGCGGCTCGGCACCTCGTGCCAGAACGAGCCGGAGGTGCACGCGATCGCGCAGGCGCTGCGGGCGCTGGTCCGGGTGGCCGCGCCGGGCGTGATCTTCAAGGCGGAGGCGATCGTCGGGCCGGCCGACCTCGTGCAGTACCTCGGCCAGGGCGAGCACTTCGGGAAGGTCAGCGACCTCGCGTACCACAACAGCCTCATGGTCCAGGTGTGGTCGATGCTCGCCTCGGGCGACGCGCGGCTGGGGGTGCGCGCCCTCCAGCAGCTCCCCGCGGCGCCCGCGTCCACGGCCTGGATCACCTACGTGCGCTGCCACGACGACATCGGCTGGGCGATCGACGACGGTGACGCAGCCGCCGTCGGCCTGGACGGCTACCAGCACCGCGCGTTCCTCTCGGACTTCTACCTCGGGCAGTTCCCCGGGTCGACGGCTCGCGGGGTGGTCTTCCAGCACAACCCGGCGACCGGGGACCGGCGCGTCTCGGGCACGGCCGCGGCGCTCGTGGGGCTCGACGCGGCGGTGGCCGCGGGCGACGAGGACGCGATCCAGGTGGCGATCGACCGGATGCTGCTCGTGCACGCGGTGGTCCTCGGCTTCGGCGGGATCCCGGTGCTGTGGATGGGCGACGAGCTCGGCCTGCCGAACGACCGGGACTGGGCGGGCGAGCCGGGTCACGCGGACGACAGCCGCTGGGTGCACCGGCCCCGGATGGACTGGGCCCGTGCCGAGCGGCGGCACCTGCCGGGCACCGTCGAGCAGCGGGTCTTCGCCGGGATCCAGCACCTGGTCGAGGTGCGCCGCGCCACCCCGTTCCTCGACGCCGGGACCCCGGCGCGGGTGCTCGACCCCTCGGACCCGGGTGTGCTGCCCGTGCTGCGCAGCCACCCGCTCGGGCCCTTCCTGGCCCTCTACAACATGACCGGGCAGTGGCGGCCGTTCCCGGCCGAGCGGCTGGGCGCGCTCGGTCTCGCGGGTGCCCGCGACCTGCTGGCGGGCTGGCAGGTCCGCGTCGAGCCCGACGGGAACCTCTGGCTGCCGCCGCACGCGAGCCGCTGGCTGGTCGCCGGGGACGCCCCGGCCTGAGGGCACGCGTCGGGGGCGATCAGCCCAGCCACAGGGCGAGGGCCGCGACGAGCGCGACGGTGACGATGAGCGCGCGCAGCACGGTGGGCGGGATGCGCCGGCCGAGCCGGGCGCCGAGTGCGCCGCCGAGGGCCGACCCGACCGCGACCAGGCCGGCGATCTGCCAGTCGACGATCCCGCCGACGACGAAGACCGTCGCGGAGACCACGTTGGCCGTGCCGGCCAGGACGTTCTTCGCACCGTTGGCCCGGTGCAGGTCGGTGCTCCAGCCGATGCCGAGCAGGGAGATGAGGACGACGCCCTGCGCCGCGCCGAAGTAGCCGCCGTAGACCCCGGTCGCGGCGACACCGAGCGCGAGACCGAGGCCGAGCGGGCGGGTGTGCCCGGCGGAGGCGGGTGCCGCCCGGGACCCCGGCGCTGGGGTGGGGTGCGGTGCGGGCTCGGCGGCGGTGCGGCGGACCCAGGCGGCCACCCGCGGCTGCGCCGCGGCGAGCCCCGCGGCCAGCACGAGCAGCCAGGGCACGACGGCGGTGAAGGTCGCCGGGTCCGCCACGACGACGAGCAGTCCGCCCGCGACCCCGCCGACGGCGGAGAGCGCCGCCATCCGCGCGACGACCGGCCACTGCCCGACGAGCTCGCGCCGGTACCCCCACGCGCCGGTCACCGCCCCGGGGACGAGCCCGACGGTGTTCGAGGCGTTCGCGGTCAGCGGCGGCACGCCGAGGGCGACGAGCAGCGGGAAGGTGAGCAACGTCCCGGCCCCGACGACGGCGTTCACCGTCCCGGCGAGGAGGCCGGCGACGCCGATCGCGACGAGCTGGAGGGTGTCCATCAGCGGCCGGCCGCGTAGGCCTGGTCGCCGCGCGAGGTCGCCGCGGACCGGAGCATCCCGTCGGCGCGCCGACCGGCCGCAGTGAGCCGCCCGAGCGACCACGGACCGGCGACGGTGACCTCGTGGCCGCGCCGGCGCAGGTCGGCGACGACCGCCTCGCCCACGCGCTCCTCGACGTGCAGGCCCCGGCGCTCGAGGACCCGCGGCGCGAAGGACGAGACCACATGCGTGGTGTGCCAGGACGGGGCGTCGATCGCCTCCTGGAGGCCCAGGCCGAAGGCGAGGTGGCGCAGCAGGAAGGGCACCTGCCACTGGTCCTGCTGGTCACCGCCCGGGGTGCCGCAGGCGAGCTCTGCGACGCCGTCGCGCAGGACGAGGGTGGGGCTGAGGGTCGTCCGGGGCCGGCGGCCGGGCCCGAGGCTGGCGGGGAGCCCGGGTTCGAGCCAGAACATCTGCCCGCGGGTGGGCAGGGCGAAGCCGAGCGCGGCGATCGTCGGCGAGCTCTGCAGCCACCCGCCGCTCGGGGTCGCCGAGACGACGTTGCCCCAGCGGTCGACGACGTCCAGGTGGCAGGTGTCCCCGCGCGTCGTGCCGTCGGGGGCGGTGCGCGGGTCGGGGTCGGTGGGGGGTGGGGCCGGTGGGGCGAAGGACGGCTCGCCGCCGCCGGGGTCCAGGGTCGCGGCGGCCGGCCGGTCGCCGAGGCCTGCCGTGACGAGCGCGGGCAGCCTCGGGGCACGTCCCTCGGGTGAGCCGGGCCGCAGCCCGTCGGTCGCGTCCGGGCCGAGGAGGTGGCGTCGGGCGTCGGCGTACGACGCGGAGAGCAGCGAGCCGGTCGGCACGGGGGTGTGGTCCGGGTCGCCGTACCAGGCGTCCCGGTCGGCGAAGGCGAGCTTGGCCGACTCCACCACGGCGTGCACGAGCTCGGCGGAGTCGGCGGCGGTGTCGGCGAGGTCGAGGCCCTCGAGCACGAGGAGCTGCTGGAGCAGCACGGGCCCCTGTCCCCACGGTCCCGTCTTGGCGATGGTGCGGCCGAAGACCTCGGCGGTGACCGGCTCCTCCTCGGTGGCCCGCCAGGTGGCCAGGTCCTGGCCGGTGAGCAGGCCGTGGTGCGCGCGGCCGGAGGAGTCGTGCACCGGTGGCCCGGCGCAGACGGCGTCGATCGCCTCGGCGACGAAGCCCTCGTAGAAGGCGCGGCGGGCCGCCTCGATCCCGGCCTCGCGGTCGGCGTGTGCGTCCGCCGCGCCGGCGAGCCGGTCCAGGGTCGTGGCGAGCGCCGGGTTGGCGAACCTCGAGCCCGGGGCGGGCGGGTGCCCGGAGGGCAGGTAGAGCTCGGCCGACGTGGGCCAGTGCTCGCGGAAGAGCCCGGCGACGCGGCCGATCGTCGCGGCGGCCTGGGGGAGCAGCGGGAAGCCCTCGCGCGCGTAGCCCAGGGCAGGGGCGAGGACCGCGCGGACCGTCCAGGTGCCGTAGCGGGCGAGCAGGTCCATCCACGCGCCGAAGGCGCCCGGCACGACGGCGGGCAGCAGGCCGGTGCCCGGGACGGTGTCCAGGCCGAGCGCGGCGAAGACCTCGGGGCGCGCGGCGGCCGGTGCGGTGCCCTGGCCGCAGACGACGAAGGGCCGACCGCTGCCGGCGGTGGCGGCCAGGATCGGCACGTCGCCGCCGAGCCCGTTGAGGTGCGGTTCGACCACGTGCAGCACCAGGCCGGTGCACACCGCCGCGTCGAAGGCGTTGCCGCCCTGCTCGAGCACGGCCATGCCCGCCTGGGACGCGAGCCAGTGGGTCGAGGCGACCATGCCGTGGGTGCCCAGCAGCTCGGGGCGGGTGGGGGCAGGAGCCGGGCCGGTCACGTCGGGCATGCTCCCACGCCGGGCCGGTCGGCGACGCGCGCCCGCGGCCGCGGGCGGCCGTGGAGGATGCCGGACGGCCGGGCCCGCTGTGGGCTCGAGGGCCGGATCGTGCGTGGTTTGGACAGACCCCGCGGCTCCGGTAGAGTTCCCCGCCGGTACGCCGTCCGGTCCGAGGTGTCGCCCGCTCCCGCGGGATGGCAGCGACAGACCGGAACGGATACCCCCATGGGGTATGGTGTAATTGGCAGCACGAGTGATTCTGGTTCACTTAGTCTAGGTTCGAGTCCTGGTACCCCAGCGTGTGCAGGTGCGGTCCGGTCTCGAGCTGGACGAAGCACCGGTTCACGTGCGGTAGAGTTCTCAGCCGTCGATCCTCTCGGGGAACGACAGTCCTGGCCCCCATCGTCTAGTGGCCTAGGACGCCGCCCTCTCACGGCGGTAACAGGGGTTCGAATCCCCTTGGGGGTACGACAACAGCCCGGTCATCCACGATGACCGGGCTGTTCTGCGTCCGGGTGTCAGTCGCCCGTGCGGCGCAGGACCTCGGTGAGCCGGTTCGCCGCCGCGACGACGGCGCCCGCGTGCAGGCGTCCGGGCTGCCGGCTCAGGCGCTCGACCGGTCCGGAGATCGAGACCGCTGCCACGACCCGGCCGGAGCTTCCCCGGACCGGAGCCGAGACCGAGGCGACGCCCGGCTCGCGCTCGGCGACCGACTGGGCCCAGCCGCGCCGGCGGACGCCGGAGAGGATGGTGGCGGTGAACTTGGCGCCCTGGAGCCCGCGGTGCAGACGGTCCGGCTCCTCCCACGCGAGCAGGACCTGCGCGGCGGAGCCGGCGTGCATGGTCAGCGTGGCGCCGACCGGGATGGAGTCCCGCAGGCCGATCGGCCGCTCGGCCGCGGCGACGCAGATGCGCTGGTCGCCCTGGCGGCGGTAGAGCTGCGCGCTCTCGTTGCAGTGGTCGCGCAGCGCGGCGAGCACGGGGTTGGCCGCGGCGAGCAGGCGGTCCTCGCCGGCCGCCGTCGAGAGCTCGGCCAGGCGCGGGCCCAGGATGAACCGGCCCTGCATGTCGCGCGCGACGAGTCGGTGGTGCTCGAGCGCAACGGCCAGCCGATGGGCCGTCGGTCGGGCAAGATGGGTCGCGGCAACCAGCTGCGCGAGCGTGGCCGGGCCGGCCTCGAGAGCGCTGAGCACCGCGGCGGCCTTGTCGAGGACGCCGACTCCGCTAGAGTTGTCCATAGGTCGATATTGGCGTCTCGCGGACTGAGATGCAAGTGGATCGCGCAAACCTCTCGAGAACGGGGGGTGGGTGGACGAGAGGATCGCTGTCATGGCAGGCACGCTGGCGGAGAAGGTCTGGGACGCGCACGTGGTCCGACGGGGGACCGACGGAGCACCCGATCTGCTGTACATCGACCTGCACCTCGTGCACGAGGTGACCAGTCCGCAGGCCTTCGAGGGCCTCCGGCTGGCCGGCCGCCCGGTGCGCCGCCCGGATCTCACCCTCGCCACCGAGGACCACAACACGCCGACGCTCGACATCGACCGGCCGATCGCCGACCTCACGAGCCGCACCCAGATCGACACGCTGCGCGCCAACGCGAAGGAGTTCGGCGTCCGGCTGCACTCCCTCGGCGACGCGGACCAGGGGATCGTGCACCAGGTCGGCCCGCAGCTCGGGCTGACCATGCCCGGTCTGACGATCGTGTGCGGCGACTCGCACACCTCGACCCACGGCGCCTTCGGCGGCCTCGCGTTCGGCATCGGCACCAGCGAGGTCGAGCACGTGCTGGCCACCCAGACGCTGCCGCTCGCGCCGTTCAAGACGATGGCGATCACCGTCGACGGCGTCCTGCCCAAGGGCGCGACGGCCAAGGACATCATCCTGGCGATCATCGCCAAGATCGGTACCGGCGGCGGTCAGGGCTACGTCCTGGAGTACCGCGGCGAGGCGATCCGCGCGCTGTCCATGGAGGCGCGCATGACGATCTGCAACATGTCGATCGAGGCCGGTGCGCGCGCCGGCATGATCGCGCCCGACGAGACGACCTTCGCCTACCTCCAGGGTCGCCCGCACGCCCCCGAGGGTGCCGACTGGGACGCCGCCGTCGAGTACTGGCGCACCCTGCGCACCGACGACGACGCCACGTTCGACGCCGAGGTCGTGCTCGACGCCGCCGACCTGGAGCCCTTCGTCACCTGGGGCACCAACCCCGGCCAGGGCCTGCCGCTCTCGGCCAACGTCCCCGTCCCGGCCGAGATCGCCGACGAGAACGAGCGGATCGCCGCCGAGCGTGCCCTGGAGTACATGGGCCTGACCCCCGGCCAGCCGCTGCGGGAGATCGCCGTGGACACCGTCTTCATCGGCTCGTGCACCAACGGCCGGATCGAGGACCTGCGCTCGGTGGCCAAGCTCATCCGGGGGCGCCGCAAGGCCGACAGCGTCCGGGTCCTCGTCGTGCCGTCCTCGGCGCGGGTCCGGCTCCAGGCCGAGGCCGAGGGGCTCGACCGGATCTTCCTCGACTTCGGCGCCGAGTGGCGCAACGCCGGCTGCTCGATGTGCCTGGGCATGAACCCCGACCAGCTCAAGCCGGGCGAGCGCAGCGCCTCGACGTCCAACCGCAACTTCGAGGGCCGGCAGGGCAAGGGCGGGCGCACCCACCTCGTCTCGCCGCTCGTCGCGGGCGCCACGGCGATCCGCGGCACCCTCTCGTCGGTCTCCGACCTCGGGCCCGACGTCGAGGTGCCGGACGGCAGCCCGCTCGTCTCGGCCTGACCGCCGCCCCCCGCCCACCGCGAGACTCGGAGAGTTCAGCCATGGAGAAGTTCACCCAGCACACCGGCGTCGGGGTCCCGCTGCGTCGGAGCAACGTCGACACCGACCAGATCATCCCCGCCGTGTACCTCAAGCGGGTCACCCGGACCGGGTTCGAGGACGCGCTGTTCTCGGCCTGGCGCAACGACCCGGAGTTCGTCCTCAACCAGGAGGCGTACGCGCCCGGCTCGGTGCTCGTCGCCGGTCCGGACTTCGGCACCGGTTCCTCGCGTGAGCACGCGGTCTGGGCGCTGAAGGACTACGGCTTCAAGGCCGTGCTCGCCTCGCGCTTCGCCGACATCTTCCGCGGCAACTCGGGCAAGCAGGGCCTGCTCGCCGCTCAGGTCGAGCAGGCGGACATCGAGCTCATCTGGAAGGTCCTGGAGACCCACCCGGGCACCGAGGTGACGGTCGACCTCGAGTCGCGGCTGGTCACCTGCGCGGACGTCGTCGTGCCGTTCCAGGTTGACGACTACACGCGGTGGCGCCTGCTCGAGGGCCTGGACGACATCGGCCTGACGATGCATCACGAGGCCGAGATCACCGAGTTCGAGACGACTCGCGCCGCGTGGCGCCCGAAGACCCTGCCGGCCAAGCACCTGCCGCCGGTGGAGATCGTCGCGGCCCGCCCGGTCGCGCACGCGGACGACGCCCTGGCCTGAGCGGCGACGTGGAGGACTGACTGGCGACGGCATGGCCTGGGCCGCGAGGGCGCGGCGACGTCGCGCCGGTGTGCGGCCCGCCTCAGAAGGGCGGCGCCTCGTGTCCCGACCCGCAGGCCCGGGGACAGTCGGCCGGGTGCCCATCTGCCGGGTCGCCGTCGGCCCGCTGCGGCAGGAGCGTGACCTCGCCGTTCCTGCCGGGAACCACCCGCACCCGTAGGCCAGTGGCCGTGGTCCACTCCAGGACGCCGGCGGACGGCTGCTCGAGCCGGAGCACACCCAGCGTCTTGGCGAGGTGGTCCGGTGCGCACAGGGGCGCGAGGTTCTCGACGCAGGTGTGGCCCTGTGGGGGGCCCGTGCCGGCACCGGCCGACGGGTCGCCCAGCAGCGCAGCTCCGAACGGGACGGTGTGGTCGATCTGTGCGCGGTGGGCCGGGACGACGCACCCCGGCCGCGCACAGGTCCGGTCGCGAGCGACGACATGGGCACGGAGCGCTGCCGGTGGCCGGTACCGCGCGCGTCCGACGTCCAGCACGACCCCGCTGAGCGGGTCGGTGACGATGCGTCGCCACGTGCCGCCGGCGGCAAGAGCAGCAGCCTGCTCGGCGGTGACCGCTCCGTAGCCGGCCAGCTCACCCGGCGCGTCGTCCAGGCCGAGCAGGGTCGAGAGCGCGACCGTCACGTCGACGTGCACCCGGGCGCCGGGCCGGGACCCCATGGGCCCGACGGCGAGGTCGACCAGACCGTCGGCGCGCAGCTGGTCGACCGTGCGGGTGTCGCCGGCGGCGCGCGCGGCGGCGGCAGCCCCGTCGAGGGCGGCGTCGAGCAGAGCTGCCGACTCCGCGGGGAGCACGGCCCACATCCCGGCCATCCCGTCCGGCAGCAGGGTCGGGTGGCACACCCGTCGACCGCCGCGGGCTCGCCGGTGTCGGGCGGACGCCTCGGCGGCGTCGACCTCGACGAGCGCGCGGGTGAGGTCGCGATCGACCTGCGCCGGGCTCCGCAGTCCCGCCCCCGGGAGCACCCGGTCCTGCACGTCGAGCGCGGTCTGGAGCGGCAGGTCGGCCAGGCGGTCGGCGATCGCACGCGCCGTGCGGGCGTCGATCAGCCCGCGGGCGAGCGCCCCGCCGGTCGCTGCGAGTGCGCCCTCGAAGAGCCTGCCGTCCCGGGCGAGGAGCTCACCGGCGCGCACCGAGCACCCCGTCCGGATGGCGATCTCCGTCCCGGTGGCGCGCAGGGTCGTGTACCGCCGGTGGCCTCGACCGACCGGAACCGGCCCGTCGGGCACCTGCACGCACTCCCGGCGCGAGAGCGCCGCCGCCGCTCGTGCGGCTCCGGCGGTCGCCATCGAGGCCAGCCGCTGCCAGGCGGCGACGATCTCGAGGACGGCGAGGTCGCCGAGTCGCTCCGCGTCGTCGAGCTCCTCGCCGCCGAGCGAGTCGAGGACGTCGAGCAGCAGGCCGCAGGGTTCGAGGTCGCGCAGGGCCTCGGGGTCGGCCGTGCCCGCCAGGAGCGCGAGGAACGGGTCGGCAGCACCGGGGGGCTTCGGCGACGGTGCCGGGAGCGGCGGCTCGTCGGGGTACGCCTCGCGGATCGTGCGCCAGAACTGGTCCTCCTCGGCCCGGGTCAGCACCCCTGACCGTCCCGGACGATCGGCGTCGACCGCGCCCGAAAAGGGCCGCTGACCTGGGTCGATGTCCATGGGCTCACACTACGGCCGACCACTGACACGCCGGCCGCGTCCGGCTCGCGCGCTGCGGCAGACCCACGCTGCGGCAGACCCGCGTCGCGCCCGGCCGCCGGCCCCGACCGCCGCGCGCCGGCCCGGCTCAGCGGGGGACCGGACCCCGTCGGACCCGCTCGCGCAACGCGGCCGCGGTGTCCGACGGGTCCCACCACGCCTCGATCCACCAGGTGGCCCCGGCCGCGGCCAGGGCGGCGAGCCGCGCGGCCGCGTCCGCCGGCTCCGGCGCCAGGCGGCCGCTGACGACGACGTCGAAGCCCTCGCCCAGCACGACCCCGTCGCCGCGCAGCCGCTCCCGTTCCGCGCCGACCCACGCGACGACCTCCCGGACCTGCTCGGGCGAGGGCTCGTCGGCCGACCGGAGCAGCTGCAGGACGACCCCGTCCCACCGCGCCGCCCGACGCATCGACCGCGCGGCCGGCCACGCCCCCACGACCCACACCGGCACCCGAGGACGGTGCAACGGCGGCGGGCGCAGCACGACGCCGGTGAGGTCGTGGTGCGCGCCGTGGAAGGAGAACGCCTCGCCGGTCGACGCGAGGTCGAGGACCGCCAGCGACTCGTCGAGCAGCTCGGCCCGCTCCCGCGCCGTCCTCGCCTCGCCGGCCACCCGCGCGAAGCCGGCGTCGTCCCCTGCGCCGAGACCGACCGGCAGGACGAGCCGACCGCCGGAGAGCCGGTCGACGGTCAGCACCTGCTGGGCGAACGTGAGCGGCCGACGTCGGGCGGGGGCGAAGACCATCGCACCGAGCGTGACCGAGCGGGTCCGTTGGGAGGCCGCGGCGAGGAGGCTGAACGGGTCGTGCGTCTCCTGCGGACCCACGTGGATCCCGTCCCAGGTGAAGAACCCGTCCCAGCCGTGCTCCTCGGCCTCGACGGCGAGCGCGAGGGCCTCCTCGACGCCGCCCAGGCTCGCGATGACGCCGAGCTTCATGGCACTCCTCCTCCGGGGCGCACCGCCCGTCCGGCGGCCGGTACTCGACCGTAGCCCCGCCCGTCCCGGCGGGCTGCCGACCCCCGCGGATGCCCGAGTCGCACACGATCTGCGCAGGATCTCCCCGCCCTTCGGGGGAGCGGGATGTGACGACCGGCGAGGACGTGGTGGACGATGGGGTAATGCGCGACGTCCTCCAGGTCCACGGCGGTATCCCCCTGCACGGTGAGATCACCGTGCGCGGTGCGAAGAACTTCGTCTCCAAGGCGATGGTCGCCTCCCTGCTGGGCGACACCCCGAGCACGCTCCGCAACGTCCCGCAGATCCGCGACGTCGCGGTCGTCACGGGCCTGCTCGAGCTGCACGGGGTCCGGGTCGTGGCCGACGCCGTCGGCGGCACCCTCGAGCTCGACCCGCTCAACGTCGAGTCGGCGCACGTCGCGGACATCGACGCGCACGCGGGGGCGAGCCGGATCCCGATCCTCTTCTGCGGGCCGCTGCTGCACCGCCTCGGCGAGGCGTTCATCCCCGACCTCGGCGGCTGCCGGATCGGCGACCGCCCGATCGACTACCACCTGAACATCCTGCGCGAGTTCGGCGCCGAGGTGATCAAGCGCGAGTCGGGCATCGAGATCACCGCCCCGCACGGACTGGTCGGCACCAAGGTCACGCTGCCCTACCCCAGCGTCGGCGCCACGGAGCAGCTGCTGCTCACGGCGGTGCGCGCCGAGGGCATCACCGAGCTGTCCAACGCGGCCATCGAGCCGGAGATCCTCGACCTCATCAACGTGCTCCAGAAGATGGGCGCGATCATCTCGGTCGACACCGACCGCGTCATCCGCATCGAGGGCGTCGAGCGGCTGCGGGGCTTCCATCACACCGCGCTCTCGGACCGCATCGAGGCCGCGTCCTGGGCCTCGGCCGCGCTGGCCACCGGCGGGGACGTCACGGTCAAGGGCGCCACCCAGCCGGAGATGACGGCCTTCCTCAACACCTTCCGCAAGGTCGGCGGCGAGTTCGACGTCAACGACGACGGCATCCGCTTCTACCACCCGGGCGGTGACCTGCGGTCGATCGTCCTGGAGACCGACGTGCACCCCGGGTTCATGACGGACTGGCAGCAGCCCCTCGTCGTCGCGCTCACCCAGGCCAAGGGCCTCTCGATCGTGCACGAGACGGTCTACGAGAACCGGTTCGGCTTCACCGACGCCCTCGTCGGCATGGGTGCCACCATCCAGGTCTACCGCGAGTGCCTCGGCGGGCACCCGTGCCGCTTCGGCCGCCGCAACTTCTACCACTCGGCCGTCGTCTCGGGTCCCACGCCCCTGACGGCCGCCGACATCGAGGTCCCTGACCTGCGCGGCGGGTTCAGCCACCTCATCGCCGCGCTGACCGCCAAGGGGAGCTCGGAGGTGCGCGGGATCGGCCTCATCGACCGCGGCTACGAGGACTTCCAGGGCAAGCTCGGTGCGCTCGGGGCCGAGTTCACGCACGGCTGACGGGCCGACGTCCGCCCGACCGATCCGTGCCGTGCGTCGGGTGCGGCTCGGCCGGTGCCGACCCGCCGCGCGGTAGCATCGCGCCCGTGCAGGCACCCGAGCGCGCGAACCGTCCCTACCGCATCGTGGCGGGCATCGTCCGCCCCTTCCTGTGGCTCACGACGTCGACCGACTGGCACGGTGCGCGGGAGCTGCACCGGGGCACCGGCACCATCGTCGCCGCGAACCACGTCACGGAGGTCGACCCGCTGACCTTCGCCTACTTCCTCTGGGCCAACGGGGTCGCCCCGCGCATCCTGGCCAAGGACTCGTTGTTCCGCGTCCCGGTGCTCGGCGCGGTGATGCGCGCCACCGGCCAGATCCCGGTCAGCCGGGGGACCTCCTCGGCAGGACGCTCCCTCGACGCCGCCGCCGAGGCCCTCGCCCAGGGCGAGACGGTCGCCGTCTTCCCGGAGGGCACCTTGACCCGGGACCCCGACCTGTGGCCGATGGCGGCCAAGACCGGCGTCGCGCGGCTCGCGCTGACGACCCGCGCACCGGTCGTCCCGGTCGCCCAGTGGGGCGCGCACCGCCTCATGCACCGCTACAGCAAGATGCTCCGGCCGATCCCACGCAAGAAGGTGACCGTCGTGGCCGGACCGCCGGTCGACCTGTCCGACCTCTACGGACGGCCGCTGGACGGCCCGGTGCTCCGTGAGGCCACCGAGCGGATCATGGCGGCGATCACCACCCAGCTCGAGGAGATCCGCGGCGAGAGCGCCCCCGCCCAACGCTTCGTCTGGCGCCGGGGGACGCCCGCGTGACGCGCGCTGCCGTCCTGGGCTCCGGGAGCTGGGGCACGACCTTCGCCACGGTGCTCGCCGAGGCGGGGCACGAGGTGGTCGTCTGGACGCGCCGCGCCGAGATCGCCGAGGAGATCGAGACCCGGCACAGCAACGAGGCGTACGTC
This sequence comes from uncultured Actinomycetota bacterium, assembly GCA_963724505.1. Taxonomy (GTDB): domain Bacteria; phylum Actinomycetota; class Actinomycetes; order Actinomycetales; family Cellulomonadaceae; genus Actinotalea. Next base: position 420,660 of record CAVRUY010000004.1, on the reverse strand, counting down.
CCGGGCGTCACCCTGCCGAGCGCGGTGACCGCCACGACCGACCTCGCCGCGGCGCTCGAGGGTGCCGAGCTGGTCGCCGTCGCCGTCCCGGCGCAGTCGGCCCGGGCGATCCTCGCCCCCGCGCGCGGGCTGGTCGGTCCGGACGCCGTCGTCCTGTCCCTGATGAAGGGCATCGAGCTCTCCACCGACCTGCGGATGAGCCAGGTGCTGGCGGAGGTCCTCGACGTCCCGGCGGAGCGGGTCGCCGTGCTCTCCGGCCCGAACCTCTCCCAGGAGATCGCCGAGCACCAGCCCACCGCGACCGTCGTCGCCGCCGACGACGTCGACCTGGCCCGCCGCGTCGCGGCGATGTGTGCGACGGCCACCTTCCGGCCGTACACCAACACCGACCTCATCGGCGTCGAGCTCTGCGGGGCGGCCAAGAACGTCATCGCGATCGGCATCGGCATCGCCCAGGGGCGCGGCTACGGCGACAACACGACCGCGACGATCATCACCCGCGGACTGGCCGAGATCACCCGGCTCGGGCTGGCCCTGGGCGCCGACCTGGAGACCTTCGCCGGGCTCGCGGGGATGGGCGACCTGGTCGCGACCTGCGACTCGCCGCTCTCCCGCAACCACCGCCTCGGCCGGCACATCGGCGAGGGGATGGGCGTCGAGGAGGCCGTCGTGGCCACCGGCGGCACCGCCGAGGGCGTCAAGACGTCCACCTCGGTCCTCGAGCTGGCCACGAGCGTCGGCGTCGAGATGCCGATCACGCAGGCCGTGGTCGAGGTGCTGCACCACGGGACCTCGGTCGACCTGATGGGCAACCTGCTGATGTCCCGGCCGCACAAGGCGGACGGGGTCTGACCCGCGCGCCCCGGCGGGCCGGGGCGGCGGGGGTCCCGCCCGTCAGTCGGAGCGGATGTCCACGACGACGCGGGCGGGGTCGGTCAGCGCGAAGGCCCGGAACGGGTGCTCGCTGCCCGAGACGCCGATGAACGCCTGCAGGTACCCCTCGAAGAGGCTGTTCCAGTTCACCTCGGTCACGGCCGTCGTGCCGGCGGCACGGAGGATGCTCGGGCCCTGGTAGGCCTCGTCGCCCTGAGGCACCATCACCGAGAACAGGGTGACCTCGAGGACCGCGTCACCCGGGACGTCGACGGGCAGGCCGCTCGGGTCGCCGATCGCCTCGGGGACGTAGCGGACGTCCCATCCCGGGGTGGCCGGGCCGGTGAACTCGAAGACCACGCGGTCGTAGCCGTCGTGGGCGCCGACCCGCAGGTCGGTGAGCGTGCCGATCTCGTCGGCGGACGGCTCGCCGGTCATCTCGCCGGTGTCGGGCGAGGTGTCGGCGGGGAACGCCGGGGTGTCGGTCCCGCCGTCGCCGTCGGTGCTGCCGGGCTCCGAGGTCCCGGTCGCCAGCGGCGACGGGCCGGTGGTGGGCGTCTCGTCGGTCGTGGGGCTGGGGGCGGGTGTGCTCGCGCTCGGCGACGCTGCGGAGGAGGAGCCGTCCGGGGTCCCGCCCCCCTGGGTGCACGCCGCCAGGCCGAGCAGGGCGGTCACGGTGAGAACGAGAAGGGACCCGGTGGATCGGCGCCGGAGCTGCATGGGGACCACGCTCCTCAGAAGAGTCAACGGTACGCCGGGCGTAGCGGGAAAGCGCCTCTCGGCGCCGGATCGAGACCTGGCCCTGCCGCCGCCGACGGCGCGGTCGATCGCCCTAGCCGCTGCTCCGCCGCCCGACGGCGCCTCAGTCCGTCCGGACGTCGATGACGACGCGTGCCGGGTTGCTCAGGTCGAAGGCCCGGAACGGGTGCTCCCCGCCGGAGATCCCGACGAAGGCCTGCAGGTCGCCCTCGTAGATGCCCCACCGGCTGACCCCGACGACGGCGGTGGTCCCGGCCACCCGGAGGGCTTGCGGCCCGGTGAAGGGGTTCCGGCCGTCGAAGGGGTAGGTCACGGGGGAGCAGGTGATCTCGAGGATCGTGTCGCCGTCGACGGGAAGGACGAGCCCGCTCCCGTCCTCGATCGCCCGATCGACGTACCGGACCCGCCAGCCGGGCGTGTCGGGCCCGTCGAACTCCAGGACCACCCGGTCGTAGCCGGGGTGGGCGCCGAGGCGGAGGTCGCTGAGGGTGCCGACGTCCGGACCGGTCGACGTGCCGGTGTCGGGGCGGGTGTCCGCGACGAACGGGGGCGCGCCGGTGGTCCCGCCGCCGGTCGGTCCGGGGACCGGGGGACTCGGCGCGGGTGCCGACGGAGCGGTAGCCGTCGGCGCCGGGGAGGACGGTGTGCTGTCGGACGGCGCCGGGGAGGACGGTGTGCTCTCGGGCGGCGCCGGGGAGGACGGTGTGACGGTGGAGGTCGGCGACGAGCTCGGTGTCGTCGTCGGTGTCGCAGAGCCGTCGGGCGGGGCGCTCGCCGCCGAGCCGGGCGGCGTCGTCGCGCCTGTCTCGCTCGAGCCCCACCAGCCGCATCCGGTGAGGGCGAGGACGACGCCGAGTCCGAGGGCGATGACCCGCGGCCGGTGCGCCGTCCCGTCGACCCTCGACGATCCGTACCGACGCCTCATCGCGACCACGCCCCTCGGTCACTCCCGACGTTACGCCGGCCACGGCGGCGGTGCGACAGGGGCGCCGGACGCCCCGCTCCGGAGGCAGACCACCCAGCCGCGGTCAGCCGAGGGGCGCCACGGCGGCGCGCAGCGCCCGGTCGAGGTCGCGCCACAGGTCCTCGACGTCCTCGATGCCGACCGACAGCCGGAGCAGGTCCTCGGGAACCGTGACCGACTCGGTCGCGAAACGGCGCCGGCGCTCCAGGCTCGACTCGACCCCGCCGAGGCTGGTGGCCGGCAGCCAGAGCCGGACCGCGTCGACCACCCCGTCCGCCGCCGCCGGACCGCCGTGCGGCCGGACGCCGAGGATCGACCCGAAGCCGTGCAGGACCCGGGTCGCGCGGGCGTGACCCGGGTCGGACGGCAGGCTGGGGTGCCGCACCTCGGCGACGGCCGGGTGCTCGGCGAGCCGGGCGGCCAGCACCGCGGCGCTGGCCTGGGAGCGCTCGACCCGCAGCGCCAGGGTGCGCAGCCCACGGAGCGCGAGCCAGACCTCCCACGGGCCGGCGACGGCCCCGTGCAGGGTCCGGTAAGCCGTCACGCGGGAGTGCAGGGCCTCGTCGTCGGCGAGCACCGCCCCGAGGACGACGTCGGAGTGCCCGGCGAGGTACTTGGTCACCGAGTGCACCACCAGGTCGGCGCCGGCCACGAGCGGCTGCTGGCCGAGCGGGGTCGCGAAGGTGTTGTCGACGGCGACGAGGGCACCGACCTCGTGGGCGCCCACGACCAGGGCGGGCAGCTCGGCGACCTCGAGCATCGGGTTGGTCGGGGACTCGACCCACAGCAGCGCCGCGGGCGGCGCGCCGTCCCCGCCGCGCACCGCCGCGAGCACCGCCCCGGTGTCGGCGATGTCGACCGAGGTCACCGTCAGGCCGGTCCGCTCGTGCAGGTCGGCGACCAGCGCGAGGGTGAGCTGGTAGGCGTGCCGGGGGACGACGACGCGCCCGCCCGGGGGCACCAGGGCCAGCACGGCGGCGATGGCCGCCATCCCGGAGCCGAAGACGATGCCCGGCCGGGTGCTCCGCTCGAGGGTGCCCAGGGCCTCCTCGAACGGCTGCCAGGTCTCGGTGCCGGCGCGCGCGTACAGCAGCGCGCCGGGCGCAGGGACCCCGGCGGAGACGTAGGTCGAGGAGAGCACGACGGGCGGGTTCACCGGCCCGCCGGTGGAGCGTGCGGGGCGTCCCGCGGTCACCGCCAGCGTGGACGGCGCGAGGTCCTCGTGCATCCACCGAGCCTATCGGCGGCCGGGTGCTAGCCTCGTCGCCGTGCTGACGGTCGTGTCGGGAGACCTCCTTGCTGACCGTGTCGGCAAGGGGGAACCGCGCGTCCTGGCGCTGCACGGCTGGAACCGTTCCGGTGCCGACTTCGGGCGCATCCTCGAGGGCACGGACGCGCTGGCGATCCACCTCCCTGGCTTCGGCACCACGCCCGTGCCGCCCGCGGAGTGGGGGAGCGTCGAGTACGCGGACCACCTCGCGGAGGCTCTCGCCGGGAGCGGGCCGTTCGTCGTCGTCGGGCACTCCTTCGGCGGTCGCGTCGCGGTCCGCCTCGCGGTCCGGCACCCCGAGCTGGTCACCTCGCTGGTCGTCACCGGGGCGCCGCTCGTCCGGGCCACCCCGCCGCCGCGGCCCTCCCCGCTGCTCACCGCCGTCAAGCGGCTGCACGCTGCGCACCTGCTTCCCCGGTCCGTCGTGGACCGGGTGCGCCGCAACCGCGGCTCGGACGACTACCGCGCCGCCGAGGGCGTGATGCGCGGGGTGTTCGTGCGCGTCGTCGGCGAGGACTACCGCGAGGACCTCGCGGCGCTGCGGGTCCCGGTCCGGATGGTCTGGGGCGAGCTCGACGACTCCGCGCCGCTGGCCGGGGCGCGGCTCGCGGCCGAGATCGTCGACGGCTGCCGGCTCGACGTCGTGCCGGGGGAGGGCCACCTGCTCACCGGTGCGCTCGAGGACGCGGTGCGCGCCGCGCTCACCGCGGCCCTGGCCGCCGCGCCGGCCGACCCCGCGCCGAACGACCCCCCGCCGCCCGCCGCCGCGCCGACCGACCCGACAGCCGAGGTCACCCCATGAGCACCCTCCTCGATGCGTTGACCGTCGCCGCCGTCCTCGCTGCCACCGTCGTCGGCGGGCTGCGCTGGTTGCGGGTGAGCCAGCGGGAGCACTACCTGCCGGGTCGCGCGAGCCGGATCGCCCGGCTGTGGCTGTCGCTGGCCCCGGTCGACCTCGCGCTGGCCGCCGTGGCGCTGGTGCTCGCCCTCGCCGCCGTCGTGCCGGTCCTCGGCCTGCTCGCGATCCCGGCCGCCGTGCTCGCGGCGCTGCTGCCCCGGGGCCTCGGGATCCACGGCCGCACCTCACGCCTGGCCTGGACGGGTCGGCTGCGCCGCCTCGCCACCGCGTGGGCCCTCCTCGTCCTCGTGCTGCTCGCGGCGCTCGCCCTGCTCGTCGGTCCCGGCGCCACCGCCCTGGTGGCGCTCACGGTCCCGCTCACCGTCGACCTCGCCGCCGTGATCATGGGCGTCGTCGAGAAGCGGCTCTCGGCGCCGTTCGTGGCGAAGGCCCAGCAGCGCCTGGCACGCGTCCGGCCGACGGTCGTGGCGATCACCGGGTCCTACGGCAAGACCTCGACCAAGGGCTACGTCGCCCACCTGCTCGCCACCAGCCGCGGCGTGGTGGCCTCGCCGGCCAGCTTCAACAACCGCCTCGGCCTCTCCCGCGCCGTCAACGACGGGCTCGTCGAGGGCACCGAGGTGTTCGTCGCGGAGATGGGCACCTACGGCCCCGGCGAGATCCGCGAGCTGTGCGCCCTGTTCCCGCCGGACATCGCCGTCATCACCACCATCGGCGAGGCCCACCTGGAGCGGATGGGCTCGCGCGAGGCGATCCTGGCCGCCAAGTCGGAGATCACCGAACGGGCACGCACCGTCGTCCTGCCGATCGACGAGGACGGGCTCCGGGCGCTCGCCGAACGCAGCGCCGCCGAGGGCAAGCGCGTGGTCACCTGCTCGGTCCGCACCGAGGAGCACGCGGCCCGGGACGCCGACGTGGTCGTCGACCTGCTCGCCCACGAGGCCGTCGTCCGGCAGGGCGGCGCGTCGCACACGCTGCACCTCGGCGAGGGCATCGCGCACGGGGTCAACCTCGGGGTCGCGCTCGGCGTCGCCCTCGCGCTGGACGTCGAGGTGCCCGCGCTGGCCGGACGTCTCGCCGCGCTGCCGCGCGCCGCCCACCGTGCCGAGGTGCAGGACACCGGGACCGGCCTGCTGGTGATCGACGACACCTACAACGCGAACCCGGTCGGCTCGCAGGCGGCCCTGGCGGAGGCGGCGGAGCTCGCGCGCTCGCGGGGCAGCCGGCTCGTCCTGGTCACCCCCGGGATGGTCGAGCTCGGCCACGTCCAGCACCGCCGGAACGCCGACCTGGGTGCGGCCGCCGCGGCCGCCGGCGCCCACGTGGTCGTCGTCGGCCGGACCAACCGGGCAGCGCTCGTCGAGGGGGTCCACTCCGGCGGCGGGAGCCTGGACGTCGTGGACCGGCGGGAGCAGGCCGTCGCCGTGGCGACGCAGGCCGTCGGCCCGCAGGGCGTCATACTCTACGAGAACGACCTGCCCGACCACTATCCGTGAACCGGGCCCCCGACCGCGTGAGGTGAACCGCTCGATGTCCGACAGCCGCTGGGCCGTGGTCTTCGGAGGACCGTCCCCGGAGCACGAGATCTCCATCCTCACCGGCCTCCAGGCCGAGCGCGTGCTCACCGGCACCGGAGCGCAGGTGACGCCGCTCTACTGGGCGCCCACCGGCGGCTGGTTCGTCGTGCCCTCGGGCACCGAGGCCAAGGACTACCTCGAGGGTCCGCCGGCCGGCGCGCGCCCCGTCGAGGTGCGGGTCGGCGCCGAGGGCGGGCTCTACGTCAAGGGCCGGCTGCGCTCCGAGCGGGTCGCCATCGACGCCGCGCTCAGCTGCCTGCACGGCGGTGTGGGCGAGGGCGGCGGCTTCGCCGCGCTGTTCGCGCTGCTCGGGATCCCGGCCACCGGGTCGAGCATGTACGCCTCGGCACTCGGCATGGACAAGCTCGCGTTCGGCGGCGTGATGACCGCCGCGGGGATCCCGACCCTGCCGCGGGTGGCCCTCGAGGACGACGTCGACCCGTCGTTCCCCGGCCCGTACATCGTCAAGCCGCGGTTCGGCGGCTCCTCGATCGGCATCGAGATCGTCGAGGACATCGCGACCGCTCGCGCCGTTGGCCGCACCAGCGCCCACCTGCGCGGCGGCGCCGTCGTCGAGCCGTTCCGCAAGGACCTCATCGACCTCAACATCTCGTTCCGCACCGCGCCCACGCTGGAGGTCTCCGACCTCGAGAAGCCGCTGCGCCGCCCGGACGGGGCCGTCTACTCCTACGACGAGAAGTACCTCGGCGGAGCCGCCGGGCAGGCCGCCGGCCTGTCCAGCGCCCCGCGGGAGCTGCCCGCCCAGGTCCCCGACGCGGTCACCGAGCGCGCCGGTGCGCTGGCCCGGCGGGTCGCGGCGGTCACCCGCCTCACCGGCGTGGTCCGGGTCGACTTCCTCTACGACGAGGCGAACGAGGAGCTCGTCGTCAACGAGGTCAACTCGGTGCCCGGCGCGATGTCGCTCTACCTGTGGGCGCCGCGCCGCCCGGCCGGCCAGGTGCTCACCGACGCGCTCGTCGAGGCCAGGGACGCTCGGGGCACCTCCGCGCCGAGCGGCTTCGGCTCGGGGGCCGCGCTGCGTGCGGCCGGCGGGATCGCCGGCAAGCTCGTCGGGCTGGACGGCCCGCGGTCCTGACCTGCTCGGCCTGAGGCACCCTGCGCGGCTCGGCTACGCCGGGCACCCTGCGCGGCTCGGCTACGCCGGGCACCCTGCGCGGCTCGGCTACGCCGGGCACCCTGCGCGGCTCGGCTACGCCGGCAGGACGTAGCGGTACATGAGCAGGTAGTGCAGGAGCGCCGCGACGACCACCATGAGGTGCCAGATCTCGTGGAAGCCGAACACACCCGGCCACGGGTTGGGCTTCTCGATGACGAAGATCACGAAGCCGACGCTGTAGACCAGACCGCCGGCCGCCATCAGCACCAACGCCCCCACGGGCAGCGAGCGGCCCGCGCCGATCAGCAGGACCGGCATCCAGCCGAGGGCGATGTAGAGGGTGTTCGTCACGTACTTCGGCAGCCCGCGCAGCAGGGAGCGCGCCACGATGCCGGTCGCGGCGATCGCCCAGACCGCACCGAGGACCGTCCAGCCGTAGGTGCCGCGGAAGAGCACCAGCACGAGCGGGGTGACGGAACCGGCGATGAGCAGGAAGACCGAGTCGTAGTCCAACGTCCGGAGCACCTCGTTCACCCGCGGGCCGCGGTCGATCCCGTGGTGCAGGGTGCTGGAGACGAAGAGGGACAGGACCGAGAGCCCGTAGACGCTGAAGCCGACGATCTTCCACGGGTCGCCCTGCGCGCTCGCCTGCGCGACGAGCAGAGCGGCGCCCACGAGGGCGAAGCAGGTGGCGAAGAGGTGCGAGACGGTATTGAACCGCTCGTCGGTCACATGGACGCTGCCGTCCCTGCTGCGCTGAGCCGTCTCCACACGTTGCCTTCCCGCGATGCCGGGCCCTCCACCGTCGCGAGGCCGGGTGACCCTGATCGGTGCCACGCCGCCGCCAGCCTACCCACCCGCGTCGAGCGCGCCGACCGGCGGAGCGGCGACCCGGTGCGTCTTGCGCCCCGTCGGAGGGAGCGGGCCGGGCGCCTCAGCGCGTCGTGCCGCGCCGGTGCGCCGTGTCGAGCAGGTCGCGCAGCAGGGCGCCCAGCGGGCGGCCGGTCTCGGCGGCCGCCAGCGGGAGCACGGAGGTCTCGGTGAGGCCGGGGGAGATCGCCGCCTCGAGGAACCACGGGGTCCCCTCGGCGTCGACGACGACGTCCGTGCGGGACAGGTCGCGCAGGCCGAGAACGGTGTGCACCGTCTCCGCGGCACGCGCGACCTCCTCGAGGACGGGAGCCGGCAGCGGGGCCGGGAGCACGATGCTGATGAGGTCGGCCCCGTACCGCGCCTCGAAGGAGAACGGGGACACGTCGGGGTTGGCGAACTCGGCCGGCGGGAGGGCGGTGACCTTCCCCGACTCCTCCACGACGACCGTCTCGACGGTGGAGCCCGCGACGTAGCGCTCGATGAGGGCGAGGTCGCCGAAGGTGAAGCAGCGCACGAGCGCGGCCGGCAGGTCGGCGGCGGACTCGACCAGGCTCATGCCGAGGGTCGACCCGCTCTTCGCCGGCTTGACGACGACGGGCAGGCCGAGGTCGTCGAGCACCCAGCGGAGCAGCTGCGTGGGCGACAGCTCGCGGAAGGACCGTGCGGAGACCGCTGCCCACGCGGGCGTCGACAGTCCGGCGCGGGCCACCAGGACCTTGGCCACCACCTTGTCCCAGGCGAGGTGGCAGGCACCGGGCGTGGAACCGACGAAGGGGATGCCGGCGAGGTCGAGCGCCGTCTGCAGCGAGCCGTCCTCGCCGCTGGCCCCGTGCACGGCGATGTACGCCGCACCGATGCCGTCGTCGACCAGCCGGGTGAGCAGGGACTCGTCGGCGTCGTAGAGGCCCGCCTCGATGCCGACCTCCGCCAGCGCATACTGGGCGCGGCGTCCCGAGCGGAGGGAGACCTCCCGCTCGTTGGAGAGCCCTCCGGCGATGACTGCCACTCGCGGCTGCTCGGTGCTCACGGACCGTCCCTTCGTCGTCCTGGCTGCGCGCCCGACCGCTCGACCGCGTCCCGATCCAATCACAGGCAGCGACGGGTCTGCTGCACCGTGCTGATCGCGGGCCCGAGCTCGAGCAGGAAGCTCGTGGACCGGCTTGTGGTCACCGCGGCGGGCACCACGACCTCGACGGCAGGACTGCGGCCGTAGGTGGTGAAGGTCCACTCCGCGGCGCCGTTCTCGTCGGACGGGCCGGCGACGGCCACCCAGTCCACCGAGCTCGCGTCGTCGGCCGCGGTGACGCACTGGTCGGTGGTCGGGCCGGGCGGCTCGACGCCGCAGCGCAGCACGACGGGGTCCGCCGGGTCGCCCCAGGCGACGGTCGCCTGGCTGGTGGTGCGCAGCCGCGGCAGGTCGTCGAGGTCCTGCGGCAGGGCGAGGACGACGGAGGCGCACACCGGGTCGGCCGCGTGCGGGGCGACGTCGACGACGACGGCGGACGAGCACCCGGCGAGGACGCCGAGACCGAGGGCGCCCGCCGCGGTCACGGCGGCGCGACGGGCGGCGGAGGCGGCGGGCACGAGGCCACGCTAGCCGTCCGGGTAGCGTGACCCGGCGTGGACGCCATCGACGCGGAGAACCAGCCCGAGGACGAGGCCACCCTCGCCGACCTCGGTGAGGACGGGGTCCTCGCGCGGATCCTCCCGCGGCTGCCCTTCGGGGCGGCCACCCTGCTCGGACCGGGGGACGACGCCGCCGTGCTGTCCGCCCCGGACCGGCGCACGGTCGTGTCCACCGACGTGCTCGTCGAGGGCCGGCACTTCCGCCGGGAGTGGTCGACCGGGGCGGACGTCGGCTGGCGGGCCGCGATGCAGAACCTCGCCGACATCGCCGCGATGGGCGCCCGGCCGACGGCCCTCGTGGTCGCCCTCGTCTGCCCGCTCGACCTGCCGGTGTCCTGGCTGACCGGGCTGGCCGACGGTCTGGCCGAGGCCTGCGGCCCGCAGGTGGGGGTCGTGGGCGGCGACCTGTCCGCCGGGGACGAGCTCGCCGTGGCGGTCACCGTGCTGGGCGACCTCGACGGCCTCGAGCCGGTGCTGCGCAGCGGCGCCCGGCCGGGGGACGTCCTGGCGCACGCCGGGGTGCGGGGCCGGTCCGTCGCCGGGCTCGCCGCCCTCGAGGCGGACCTGGCCGACCTGCTCCCCGAGGTCGTCGCCGGCTACCTGCGGCCCGGGTGCCCGCTCGCGGCCGGCCCCGCCGCCGCCCGCGCCGGGGCGAGCGCCATGCTCGACGTCTCCGACGGACTGCTGCGGGACGCCGGGCGGCTGGCTCGGGCCTCCGGGGTGCTCCTCGACCTGGACGCCCCGGAGATCGCCTTCGGCCCCGACCTGGCGGCGCTCGCCGACGCCGCGGCGCTCCTCGGTGTGGACGCCAGGACGTGGGTGCTCAGCGGCGGCGAGGACCACGGCCTGCTCGCGGCCTTCCCGCCGTCGGTGCCGCTCCCGGCCCCGTTCCGCGCGGTCGGCCGGGTCCTGCCGCGCACGGGCGCGGCGGACGTCCTCGTCGCCGGGCAGGAGCCGCAGGGTGCCCTCGGCTGGGACCACTTCCGCGCCTGACGCGACCGCGGCTCGAACCGGCCGCGGCCTGAACCGACCGCCGCCCGACTCGGCCGCGCCGCAGCGGCCGGCGGGCTCCCGGTTCAGCGCCGGCGGTAGCGCACCTCGAGGTAGGTCTGGTCCCCGTGCTGCTCGAGCCGCTCGACCCCGTCGGGTGCCAGGCCGTGCCGCCGGTAGAAGTGCCGGGCCCGTTCGTTGGCGGCCAGCACCCACAGCGTCACCGGGGTCGACGGCGAGAGGTCGCCGAGCACCGTCCGCATGAGCTCCCGGGCGACGCCGTGCCCCCAGGCCTCCGGCAGCAGGAAGATGTAGTAGATCTCCAGCCCGCCCAGCTCGGCGTCCTCGTCGCGGCTGGGCCCCAGCATCGCGAAGCCGACGACGGTGCCCTCCTCGTCGGCGACCAGGATCGTCGTGCGGGGCTGCGGGTTCGTGAGCCGTTCACGCCACTGGGCCGCACGAGCCTCCGCGTCCAGGCCGGCGAGGTACGCCTCGTCGATGACGCCGGCGTAGGCGTGCCGCAGCGAGGCGATGTGGACCTCGGCGATCGCGCGCGCGTCGTCGATGGTCGCAGGTCGGATCGTCAGGTCGAGCAGCTCGTCCACCATGCGCCCACAGTGCCATCGGTTCGGCGGACCCGCCAGACCGTCGGCGGCATCCTGGACAGCGGGTCGCGAAGGACCCTGGCGCGGCCGGGAGGACGGCCGGGCCCGGACAGCACGACGCCCGCGGGCCGGAGCGGCACGCGGGCGACGACGGGGTGGTTCAGGCGGCGCGCTGGACCTTGCCGGCCTTGAGGCACGAGGTGCAGACGTTCACGCGCTTGGGGGCCCCGGCCACCACGGCGCGCACGCGCTGGATGTTCGGGTTCCAGCGACGCTTGGTCCGCCGGTGCGAGTGGGAGATGCTGTGCCCGAAGCTCGGGCCCTTGCCGCAGACGTCGCAGTTGGCAGCCACGTTCTTCTCCTGATCATTCGAGCACGCCGTCGTCGACGGCAGGGACGGGGGCGGGACGGCCGGTCGGCCGGACTCCCGGTGCGCCCGAGGGAACCTGGGCAACCTGGATAGGGTAGCCGATCGCGGGCGTCGACCCAAACGACGCGGTCCCGGACGGAGGTGCGAGGTGGGCCCGGAGGGGGATCGGCCGGCGGGCCGGCTGGCCGAGCCGCTGCGCCGGGTGCTCGGTGAGCGGACCGCCGCGGCGCTGGCCAAGCTCGACCTGCACACCGTCGAGGACCTGGTGCGCCACTACCCGCGCCGCTACGCCGAGCCGGGCCGGATGACCGACCTCGCGGCCCTGCTGCCCGGCGAGCACGTCACGGTGATGGCCCAGGTGCGCCAGGCGACCGTCCGGGAGATGCGCTCCCGCGGCGGGGCGATGCTCTCGGCCGTGGTCACCGACGGGACGCACGAGCTGTCCCTCACCTTCTTCGCCAAGCGCCGGGGTGCGCTGCGGCAGCACGAGGACCGCCTGCGCCCGGGCCGCGCCGGGCTGTTCACCGGCACCGTGAGCGAGTACCGGGGCAGCCTGCAGCTCACCCACCCCGACTACCAGCTCATCGGCGACGGCGACGGCGCCGAGGACGAGGCGGTGGCGCTCGCCGCGGCCAGCCGCCCGATCCCCGTCTACCCGGCCTCCGCGGGGGTGCCGACCTGGCGGATCCAGCGTGCGGTCCGCACCGTGCTCGACCCGTTGACGCAGGCCGACGTCGCCGACCCGGTGCCCGCCGAGGTCAGGGCGCGGCACGGGCTGCCCGGGCTGCTCGCCGCGCTGCGGGTCGTCCACGACCCGGCGACGGAGGCCGAGGCGTACCGCGCCCTGCACCGGCTGCGGTTCGAGGAGGCCTTCGTCCTGCAGTCGGCCCTGGCGCGCCGGCGGGCCGAGGCGGCGGCACGGCTCGGTACCGCCCGCGCCGGCGCGGCGGCCGGGCGACCGAGCCTGCTCGCCGACTTCGAGGCCCGGCTGCCCTTCACCCTGACCGCGGGGCAGCGCGAGGTCGGCACCGAGATCGCGACCGACCTGGCGTCGGCCGCGCCGATGCAGCGCCTGCTCCAGGGCGAGGTCGGCTCGGGCAAGACGGTCGTGGCCCTGCGCGCGATGCTCCAGGTCGTCGACTCCGGCGGGCAGGCCGCCCTGCTGGCCCCCACCGAGGTCCTCGCCACCCAGCACCTGCGGACCCTGCGGGCGCTGCTCGGCCCGCTCGCCGAGGAGGGGATGCTCGGCGGGGCGGAGCACGCCACCCGGGTGGCGCTGCTGACCGGGTCGCAGCCCGCCGCGGCCCGCCGGCAGGCCCTGCTCGACGCCGCCTCGGGTCGCGCCGGGATCGTCGTCGGCACCCATGCCCTGCTCGGCGAGCACGTGCAGTTCGCCGACCTCGGCCTGGTCGTGGTCGACGAGCAGCACCGGTTCGGGGTGGAGCAGCGGGACGCGCTGCGCACCCGCGGCGACCGCGCCCCGCACCTGCTCGTCATGACGGCGACCCCCATCCCGCGGACCGTCGCGATGACCGTCTTCGGCGACCTCGAGGTCTCGACCCTGGCGCAGGTGCCGTCAGGGCGGGCCGGGGTCGTCACGCACGTCGTCCCGGCCGACAACTCGGTGTGGACGGCACGGACCTGGCAGCGGGTCCGGGAGGAGGTCGACGCCGGCCGCCGCGCCTACGTCGTGTGCCCTCGCATCGACGACAGCGGCGACCTGGACGGCTCGGACATGGTCGAGCTCGACGCGCAGGCCCCCGAGGGCGCCGACCGGCCGCCGCTGCGGGCGGTGCTGGAGGTCGCCGCCGAGCTCGCGGCGCTGCCCGCGCTGGACGGGGTCGGGATCGGGATCCTGCACGGCCGGCTCGGCGCGGCCGAGAAGGACGAGGCGATGGCCCGGTTCGCCGCGGGGACGACGCCGGTGCTGGTCGCCACGACCGTGATCGAGGTCGGGGTGGACGTCCCCGAGGCGAGCGTCATGGTGGTCCTCGACGCCGAGCGCTTCGGCCTGTCCCAGCTGCACCAGCTCCGGGGCCGGGTCGGGCGCGGGGAGCACCCGGGCCTGTGCCTGCTCGTCTCGCGCGCCCGGGAGGGGACGCCGTCGGCGACCCGCGTCGCGACCCTCGCCGCGACGTCCGACGGCTTCGCCCTGGCGACGGTCGACCTGGAGCTGCGCCGCGAGGGCGACGTCCTCGGCGCCTCGCAGTCCGGCCGGGCCAACTCGCTGCGGCTGCTGCGGGTGGTGCGGGACGCCGATCTCCTGGCCACCGCGCGGGAAGAGGCCAGGGCGCTGGTCGAGGCGGACCCGGGCCTCGAGGCGTGGCCGGCGCTGCGCGCGGCGATCGAGGTGTGGCTCGACCCTCGACGCGAGGAGTTCCTCGAGCGGTCCTGAGCGGGCAGTCCGTCCTTCAGCCCGCGCGCGCTGCGTAGGCTGTCCGCCGTGCCTCAACCCGCTCGCGACGCCTCCTCGCCGTCCGGCCGCCCGCCGCGTTCCGGGACCATCCCGAAGCGCCCGCCGGTCGTCCGGGCCGTCGGTCTCACCGTCGGCTACGCCGGCGCCCCCGTCTGCGCCCCCGTCTCGTTCACCCTGCCCGCCGGGCGGATCCTCGCGCTGGTCGGCCCGAACGGGGCCGGCAAGTCCACCGTGCTGCGCGCCGTCCTCGGGTTGCTCGCGCCGCTGTCGGGCTCGGTCCAGGTGCTCGGGCGGGCCGTCGACGAGCGGGCCGTGGCCTACCGGGCGCAGGTCGCCAGCGTGCTGGACGACGACGCCTGGTTCCCGGCCCTGACGGTCGCCGAGCACCTCTACCTCACGGCCCGCGGGCACGGAGTGGCCGACGCGGAGGACGAGGTGGACGACCTGCTCGAGGAGTTCGGGCTGGTCGAGCAGTCCCACTCCTTGCCGACGGCGCTGTCCTCCGGTCAGCGTCGCCGGCTGCTGCTCGCGGCCGGCCTGGTCCGGCCGCGCTCGCTGCTCGTCCTCGACGAGCCCGAGCAGCGGCTCGACGTCGCGATGCGCGGACACCTCGCCGACCGGCTCGTGGCGGAGAAGAAGGCGGGCGGGTCCGTCCTGCTGGCCACGCACGACCCGCAGCTCCTGGCGGCCGTCGCGGACCGCGCGGTGCTCGTCGGCGACACCAGCGGCACGATGAGCGTTCCGGACGCGGTGGCCGCGCTCCAGCCGGGCGCACTGTGACGAGACCCGGCGACGACGCCCGGCGGGAGGCCGAGGACGCCTGGTGGGAGCCGGACGACGGCGACCTCGACCCGGCTGCCCTCGACCTCGGCGACCCGCTCGAACCCGCCGTCGGTCCCGAGGAACTGACGGCGTTCCCCGCCGCGCGCTCGATCCGGCGGTACACCGTTGCCGTGGCACGCCAGCGCTCCGGCGCAGGCATCGGGGAGGTCCTCGGCGACGTCTACTACGCGGTCATCATGATCGCGATCGGCTTCGGCCTCGCGCTGGGCGTCGCGGGGCGGCTCACGTCGACCGCGCCCCCGGCCGCGGCCGTCGGCACCGGGGCCTCGTTGTCGGCCGTGGTGGCGATCGGGCTCGTGGCGCTGGGCGGTGTCGTGCTCACGCTGGCAGGCCGGCTCGGCCCGGTCGGCCTCGGCGGCGCCGAGGCGACCTGGTGGCTCGCGCTGCCGGTCGACCGGCGCCGGCTCGTGCGCCCCGCCTCGCGGCGCATCCCGCTGGTCGCCGCTGCGTTCGGCGCCCTCGTGGCCGGGGTGCTCGACGGCGGCCTGCTCGAGGACCCGGGCCTCGGGCACGTGCTGCGCCTCGCCGCGACCGCCGCGCTCACCTGCGCCGCGATCGTCCTGCTGGCCGGTCTCGCGCAGTCCTGGCGGGGCAACCACCTCGCCGTGGTCGCCGGTGACCTCGTCCTCGCCGCCTCGCCGGTCGTCGCGGTGCTCGCCGTGGTCCGCGGGTGGCGGATCGACGGCCTGCCGGAGGTGCCGATCCTCGCCCTCCTCGGCGGCGCGGTGCTCGTCGCCGGCCTCGCGGTCGCCCTGGACCTGCGGCTCGGCGCGATCCGTGGCCGCAGCCTCCGGGAGAGCGGTTCGGTCGCGGCGCAGGCCGCCGGGGCACTGGCCTCGATGGACTCCCGGGAGCTCGGGCGGGTGCTGACCGACCGTGTCGCCCGCCAGCGGCGCCGGCGCTCCCTGCGGATGCGGCTGGTCCGGGGCCCGGTCAGTGCCGTCGTGGCCGCGGACTGGGCCGTGCTCGTGCGGTCCCCGCGGCACCTCGTCCAGGTCGCGGTCGCGGCCCTGCTGCCCGCGCTCGTGGTCACCACGCCCCAGCTCGCCGGCACCGTCGGCGTGGTGGTCGCCGTGCTCGGCGGCGGCTACGTCGCGATGCTCGCCACGGGTGAGGGCGCACGGCGCGCCGAGATGGCCCCCGTCCTCGACCGGCTCCTGCCCCTCGGCGCCCAGGAGGTCCGCCGCGTGCGACTGATCGTGCCGGGCGCGGTCATGCTCGCCTGGGCGCTGGTCGCCTTCGGCACCGTCGGGCTCTGGCGCGGCGACCTCGCCCTCTGGCTCGCCCTCGGTGCGCTGACCACCCCGGTGTGGGCCGGTGGAGCGCTGCGCACCGCCTACCGCCCCGCGCCCGACTGGGGCGGCGACCTGGTGGCCACGCCGATGGGCGCCCTGCCGACAGGGGTCGCCGCGGTGCTCGCGCGCGGCCCGGACGTCGTCGTCCTTGGCCTGGTGCCCGCGCTCGTCGCGCTCGTCATCGGCTCGGTGCCGCCGGTGGTCCTCTCGCTGCAGCTGATCACCTCGGTGGTCGCGGCCCGGGTGGGCTCGAGCGCGGCGACGAAGACCCTGATGGAGCGGATGTCGGAGGCCGCCGGGGACTCGAGCGCCCGGCCGGCGCGGTGACCCGGATCGTCGCCGGCACGGCCGGGGGACGGTCGCTGGTCGTGCCCTCCGCCGGCACCCGGCCGACCAGCGACCGCGTGCGCGAGGCGCTCTTCTCCCGGCTCGAGCACCGCGGCCACCTCGTCGGGGCGACGGGTCCTCGACCTGTACGCCGGGTCCGGCGCCCTCGGCCTGGAGTCCGCCAGCCGGGGCGCGAGCTCGGTCGTGCTCGTCGACCACGCCAAGGCCGCCGTGGCCGCCTGCCGGCGCAACGTCGCCGCGCTCGGCCTGCCCGGAGTCGAGGTCGTCGCCGAACGGGTGCTGCCCTACCTCCAGCGCCGTCGCCCCGGGGCGGACCTCGACCTGGTCTTCCTCGACCCGCCCTACGACCTGTCGGACGAGGACCTCGCGCACGCCCTGGCGGCGCTCGTCCCGCACCTCGCGCCGGACGCCCTCGTCGTGGTGGAGCGCTCGGTCCGTGGCGCGGAGCCGGCCTGGCCGGCCGGCGAGAACGCCCTGCACCGCGCGGACGAGCGCCGGTACGGCGAGACCGTGCTCTGGTTCGCCGCGCCGTAGGGTGGTGCCGTGACGATCGCCGTGTGCCCCGGGTCCTTCGACCCGATCACCCTCGGCCACCTCGACGTGATCCGCCGGGGCAGCGCGCTGGTCGACGAGGTCGTCGTCGCGGTGGCGAGCAACGCGGGCAAGCAGCCCCTGCTCTCGCTCGACGAGCGGGTCGAGCTGGCCCGCCGCGCGGTGGCGGGCCTGCGCGGCGTGCGGGTCGAGGCGGTCAGCGGCCTGCTCGTCGAGTACTGCCGCCGGATCGGGGCGACCGTGCTCCTCAAGGGCCTGCGCAACGGCGCCGACTACGACGCCGAGCTGCCGATGGCCCTGATGAACCGGCACCTCACCGGGATCGAGACGATGTTCCTGCCCGCGGACCGCTCGGTGGCGCACATCGCCTCGTCCCTGGTCAAGGACGTGGCACGGCACGGCGGGCGGATCGAGGACCTGGTGCCGGACGGCGTCGCCGAGGTCGTGCGCGCTCGGTGGGCACAGCGAGACGGGAGCGAGATCGATGGATGAGGGACTGACGGCGATCCTCGACGCGATCGAGAAGTCGGTGCAGCAGGCGCGGACCATGCCGATGTCCTCCTCGGTGCTGGTGAGCCGGGCCGAGCTGCTCGACCTGGTGGACCAGGCGCGCGCGGCGCTGCCCGACCAGCTGGGCCGGGCCGACGAGCTGCTCGCCGGGGCGGACCAGGTGGCCACCGAGGCGCGGGGTCAGGCCGAGCAGGTCCTCGCCGCCGCGCGCGAGCGGGCCGCCGAGATCGTCAGCGCCGAGCAGGTCGTCGTCGCCGCCCGGGTGCGCGCCGAGGAGGTCGTCGCCGAGGCCGAGGCGACCGCGAGGCGGCTCCAGCACGAGGCCGACGACTACTGCGACCGGCGCCTCGCCGACTTCGAGATCGACCTCGGTCGGGTGGTCGCCCAGGTGCAGGCCGGGCGTGCGAAGCTCGCGGGGCGGCTCGGGTCCGGGCACTGACGGCGGGAGTTGGGCGGACGGTCGCGATGCCGTAGCATTGCCGGTCGGCCCTGCCGCTCATGGCGTGGACCGAGACCCCTCGACCTTGGACTGTTCCGTGGAGCGCCCGATCGACTTCGATGCCCGTTCGCCGTTCGTGCTCGACACCCACGAGCTCGGCCGTCGACCGGGGACGATGCGGACGGTCACCCGGACGGTGCCTGCGCCGGAGGATCTCGGTACCGCAGTGATCGGCGTCCCCGCCGGCAGCGACCTCGAGATCGACCTGCGACTCGAAGCCGTGATGGAGGGGATCCTCGTCTCCGGATTCGTCCGGGGCGGGACCGTGGGGGAGTGCGTGCGGTGCCTGGACGAGATCCTCGGCGAGATCGAGGTCCCCGTCCAGGAGCTGTACGTGTATCCCGAGCGGGCCCAGGTCGCCGTCGAGGACGGCGACGACGAGGAGGACCTGCGCGAGCTGGAGGGCGACCTCATCGACCTCGAGCCCGCGGTGCGTGACGCGGTGGTGCCAGCACTGCCGTTCCGTCCGGTCTGCTCTCCGCAGTGCCCCGGTCTGTGCCCGCAGTGCGGCGCACGGCTGGCGGACCCGGAGAACGCCGGGCACCAGCACGAGGTCATCGACTCCCGATGGTCCGAGCTGACCAGCCTGTTCGACGAACCGAAAGAGAGCTAGCCGTGGCTGTTCCGAAGCGCAAGATGTCGCGCAGCAACACCCGTGCGCGTCGGTCGCAGTGGAAGACGACCGCAGCGACCCTCACGACCTGCCCGCAGTGCAAGGCGGACAAGCTGCCGCACACCGCGTGCCCGTCGTGCGGCGCCTACAACGGGCGCCAGTACGCCGAGGCCGTGCGCACCGAGCACGAGGCTCGCTGACCTCGTGAACGCAGGCGGTGGTCACCCGACCGCACCCGCCGGCCGACTTGCCGAGGAGCTCGGGGTCCATCTGGACCCCGAGCTCCTCGTGCTGTCCCTGACCCACCGGTCCTTCGCGCACGAGGCGGGTGGCATCCCGACCAACGAGCGGCTGGAGTTCCTCGGCGACACGGTGCTCGGCCTGGTCGTCACGGAGCAGCTGTTCCGGTCGCACCCCGACCTCTCCGAGGGCCAGCTCGCCAAGATGCGGGCCGCGACGGTGTCCCAGCGCGCGCTCGCGCGGATCGCCCGGCAGATCGGCCTCGGCGACTACGTGCTGCTCGGCAAGGGCGAGCTCTCGACCGGTGGCCGTGAGAAGGACTCGATCCTCTCCGACACCCTCGAGGCCCTCTTCGGTGCGGTGTACCTGACGCACGGCCTCGAGGTCGCCCGCGAGCTCGTCGACCGGCTCGTCGCGCCGACCCTCGAGGTGGCGGCCGACCTCGGCGCCGGCCTCGACTGGAAGACGTCCCTGCAGGAGCTCAGCGCGCGCCTCGGCCTGGGCGTGCCGGAGTACGTCGTCCTCGGCGAGGGGCCCGACCACGCCCGCACCTTCACCGCACGGGTGGTGCTCGAGGGCACCGACCGTGGGCTCGGGCGTCGGGCCGGCGAAGAAGGTCGCCGAGCAGGAGGCGGCGGCGGCCGCCTACCGCGCGCTGGCGGGGTCCGACGACCGGTCCGGCCTCGGGTCGCCCGCCGAGGTCTGAGGTGCCCGAGCTGCCCGAGGTCGAGACGGTGCGCGACGGTCTCCAGCGGCACGTCCGGGGCCGCACCGTCCGGCAGGTCGAGGTGCGGCGCGACTCCGCCGTCCGCCGCCACGCCGGCGGCCCCGCGGACTTCGCCGGCCGGCTCACCGGACGTCGGCTCGAGGCCGTCGCCCGTCGTGGCAAGTACCTCTGGCTGCTGCTCGACCCGCCGCCCGGCGCGCCCGCGGCCGAGCCCGACGAGGCCCTGCTGGCGCACCTGGGGATGAGCGGTCAGCTGCTCGTCCGCCACGCGGACGGCCCGCCGGAGCACCCGCACCTGCGCGCCCGGCTCTGGCTGGACGGCGAGCCCGGCGTCGTCCTGGACTTCGTCGACCAGCGCACCTTCGGCCACCTGGGCCTCGTCGACCTCGAGCCGACGCCGGACGGCGCGCCCGGCGGGCACGGCAGCCCGGTCGCCGCGGTGCCCGTCCCCGTCGCGCACATCGCCCGGGACCTGCTCGACCCCGCCTTGGACCGGCCCGCCCTCGTGGCGGCGATGCGCCGCCGCCGGACGGAGGTCAAGCGGGCGCTGCTCGACCAGACGCTGGTCTCGGGCATCGGCAACATCTACGCCGACGAGGCGCTCTGGCGGGCGGGGCTGCACGGGGCGCGGCCCACGGACCGGCTGCGCCCGGTCGAGGCCGGCCGGGTGCTCGACGCCGCCGCGGAGGTCATGCGCGCCGCGCTGCGGGTGGGCGGGACGAGCTTCGACGCGCTCTACGTCGACGTCAACGGCTCCTCCGGGTACTTCGACCGGTCGCTGGCCGTGTACGGCCGGGCTGGCCTGCCGTGCCCACGGTGCGGCACCCCGGTGGAGCGCGCGGCCTTCATGAACCGGTCGTCCTTCACCTGCCCACGGTGCCAACCGCGTCCACGCACGGCACGCCGTGTGCGGATCGGACGTCCTGTTCTCTAGGATGCCGAGCGTGGTAACCAACGTTCCGGCCCCGACGGGGCGTCAGTCCGAGATCGCCGTGATGATCGTCGACGACCACGAGGTCGTGCGCCGGGGGATCGCCGAGGTCGTCGACCGCGCCGACGGGATGGGTGTCGTGGCCGAGGCCGGCAGCGTCGCCGAGGGGATCCGCCGCGCGACGCTCGTGCGGCCCCAGGTGATGCTCGTGGACCTCCAGCTCCCGGACGGCACCGGGATCGACCTCATGCTCGCCCTGCGCGAGGCGCTGCCCGAGGCCCGCGCCATCGTGCTGACGTCCTTCGACGACGACGACGCGCTCGCGGCCGCCCTGCAGGCCGGCGCCGCCGCCTACGTGCTCAAGTCCGTCCGCGGCGCCGAGATCGCCGACGTCATCCGCTCGGTGGCGGCGGGTCGCACCCTCCTGGACGAGCGCACGGTCACCCGTCGCCGGGCCGACCACGACGACCCGACGGCCGACCTCACCCCGAGCGAGCGCAAGGTGCTCGACCTCATCGGCGAGGGCATGTCCAACCGCGAGATCGCCGAGCGTCTGGGCGTGGCGGAGAAGACCGTGAAGAACCACATCACGTCGCTGCTGTCCAAGATGGGGCTGCAGCGCCGTACCCAGGTCGCCGCCTGGGTGGCCGGGCACAAGCACAGCTCCTGGCGCAGCGACGGCTCGGAGTAGCCGCACCGCGCGACGGCCCGCTCAGAGGGAGGCCGAGCGCACCGGAGCCGTCCAGGTCAGCAGGGTGCCCCGACCCTCGGTGGTGGTGCCGAGGGTGAACGTGCCACCGTGCCGGCGCGAGCGCGCGGCCAGGTTGTCCGTCCCGGAGCGGCGGTCCCGCTCGGGCGGCAGGCCGGCGCCGTCGTCCTCGACCTCCACCGTCACCTCGGCGTCCGGACCCTCACCGGACAGCTCGACCCGCACCGCGACCGCCGTGGCGCGTGCGTGCCGTGCCGCGTTCGCCAGCCCCTCCCGCACGACCGCGACGACGTCGTCGCCGAGGTCCTCGCCGACCCGGTCGTCGAGCAGCTGGGCGTCCCCCTCGAGCGCGTCGGCCGAGTCCAGGACCCGGTGGTCGACCGTGATGACCAACGAGGGCGCGAAGCCGAGGCCGGTGCGGGCGAGCGAGGCCTCGCGCCGCAGCCGCTCGGCGAGCGGCGCCGAGGCGTCCGGGTCCCGCAGCGCGTGGACGATGGACCGGATCTGCCGGACGGTCGAGTCGACGTTGTCCAGCGCGTCCTCGACGATCCCGGTGAGCTCGGACGGGTCGACCCCCCGGGCGGCCCGTCGGCGCACCGTCTCCAGCTGCATGCCGGTCGCGAAGAGCTGCTGGATGGCCAGGTCGTGCAGGTCGCGCGCGATCCGCTCGCGCTCGTCGAGCAGGGCGGCGACGTCCTGGGCGTGCCGTGCCTCGGCCAGGACGAGCGCGAGGGCGGCCTGGGCGGCGTAGGTCTCGGCGGTCGCCAGGTCGCTCGGGCCGAACGGCGCCGACCCGACCTTGCGCAGCAGCACGAGCACGCCCACGCCCCGACCGTCGGCGTGCATCGGCGCGTAGAGCGCCGGGCCGAACTGCCGCAGCGCGTCCACCCGCATGGCCCGCGCGCGGGAGAGCGAGTCGACCACCAGCCCGTTGCCGTCCCGCAGGACCGTCCGGGCCCGGCCGTCCGGCGGCATGACGGTCCCGATGAGCTCGTCCGAGCCGGTGCCGTCGACGATCTCCATCACCCAGGAGTCGCCGAGCCCGGGCAGGACGAGCGCTGCGGTGTCGGCGCCCGCCACCTCGCGCGAGGAGGCGGCGATCTGCGCCAGGACGTCCTCCTGGTCGGCGCCGGAGAGCAGCATCGTGGTGATCTGCTGGCCGGCCCGGAGCCAGTGCTCGCGGCGCTCGGACTCGGCGTACATCTGGGCGTTCTGGATGGCGACCGCGGCCGCGGCGGCCAGCGTGATGACGACCTCGTCGTCCTCGTCGGTGAAGCCGCCGGCCTTCTCCGAGAGGTACAGGTACCCGTAGACCCGGTTGCGGACCCGCACGGCGGTGCCGAGGAACGAGCCCATCGGCGGGTGGTGCGGCGGGAAGCCCTTGAAGGTCGGGTGCTGCATGAGCTCGGCCAGCCGCAGCGTGCCGTGCGGGGGGATGGCGCCCAGGACCCCGACGGCGTGCGGCGGGCGGCCGAGCACCGCGGCGAGCCGTTCGTCCATGCCGGTGTGCACGAAGGTCGTCGAGCGACCCCGGGCGTCGAGCACGTTGATCGCGCCGTACTTCGCGCCGGTGAGGTCGGCGCTCGCGGCGACGAACCGTTGCAGGACGGTCGGCAGGTCGAGGTCCGAGGCCAGGCCGAGCGCAGCCTGCAGGAGGTCCGCGGCGGCGAGCGAGCCGTCGTGGTGGTCGGTCCGGGTGGTCATGACCTCTCCTGCTGCTCCGCGGTCCAGGCGGCGCGGTAGGCGGCCACGGCGGTCGCCACGTCGTCGGGGTGCTCCTCGGGGGCCAGCAGCCGGGCGTGCCGACCCCGTGCACGCACGGTACCCGCCCCGCCGAGGAGGATCACCTCGTCGGCCGCGTCGAGCCCGGCGAGTCGGTGGGTGACGACCACGACGGCCTTGCCGGGCGCGATCGAGCCGTCGAGCAGGCCGCGCAGCAGCGCGGTGCCCTCGACGTCGACGTGCTCGGTGGGCTCGTCGAGCAGCAGCACCGGGGCCGGGCTGAGCAGCGCCCTGGCCACCAGCAGGCGCCGGCGCTCGCCGCCGGAGATCCGCGCGGCGTCCGAGCCCAGCACGGTCTCGAGCCCGTCCGGCAGCCCGGCGAGCCAGCGGTCGAGGCCGACCGCCCGCACCACCGCCAGTGCCTCGTCGGCGCTCACGTCGCCGCGCGCGACCCGCAGGTTCTCCAGCACGGAGGTGTCGAAGACGTGGGCGTCCTCGGCCGTCATCGTCACGGCGGCGGCGGCCTGCGCCCGGTCGAGCCGGTCCACCCGGCGCCCCGAGACGAGCGCCTCGCCGGCCTGCGGCGGCAGCAGCCCGGCCAGGGTGAGCAGCAGAGTGGTCTTGCCGAGCCCGCTCGGGCCGACGACGGCGACGCTGCGCCCGGCGCTCAGGCTGAGGTCGATCCCGGTGAGCACCGGGTCGTGCCCCGGCCAGCCACAGGACAGCCCCCTGGCCTCGAGCAGCGGCGGGAGCCCGGCGGCGGCGTCGCCGGGCCCGGCGGGGGACGGGGCGGGCCCGGCGGCGGACGGCGCAGTGGGCGTCCTGGCGGGCGCGACGGCGTCCGTGCCGCCCACGGGCTCGTCCGCCCGGTCGCCGAGCAGGTCCATGATCCGCCGGGCGGCCTCCCGGGAGCGCAGCACGGCCACGGCCGCGTTGGGCACCAGGCCGGCGGCCTCGAACGCGGCGAGCGGCAGCAGGACGACGACGGCCAGCTCGACCGGCGCCAGGAGACCCGCCGTCGTCGCCGGGATCCCGACCACGAGCGAGGCGAGAACCGCCAGGCCGGTCGCGAGCGGGTTGAGCGCCGCCGCGAGGCCGGCCGGACGCGCGCCGGCGTCGGCGGCCGCCGCCAACCGGGCCTCCGTCGCCCGCAGCTGCGCCGAGGCCCGCCCGAGGCCGCCGGCGACCGTGAGCTCGGCGGCGCCGTCGAGCATCGAGACGGTGAGGGCGGCGAGGTCGGCGCGAGCCAGGGCCGAGCGTTCCTCGACGACGCGGGCCGCCCGCACCTGCCACCACGGGGCGACCACCCCGGCCAGCACGAGGCAGCCACCG
This sequence comes from uncultured Actinomycetota bacterium, assembly GCA_963724505.1. GTDB lineage: Bacteria > Actinomycetota > Actinomycetes > Actinomycetales > Cellulomonadaceae > Actinotalea. The sequence goes on along the minus strand of CAVRUY010000004.1, from coordinate 396,040 downwards.
AGGGCGAGCCCCGCCGCGGGCAGGAAGAGCCCGACGGCGATCGCGCTGCCGAGGCTGAGCACCGCGGCGATGGCCATCGGCAGCAGCCCCCGGACGATCACGTCCCCGACGGCATCGACGTCCGCACCGACCCGGGCGAGCAGGTCGCCGCGACGCAACGCGACCAGCCGGGCCGGGGGACGGGCCGCGAGCTCCTCGTAGAGCCGCACCCGCAGCCGGGCCATCCCGCGCAGCGCGACGTCGTGCGAGACGAGGCGCTCGACGTAGCGCAGCAGGCCGCGGGTGATCCCGAAGAACCGGACGCCGACGGCCGCGACGTTGAGGTACATCACCGGCGGCATCTGCGAGGCACGGGCGATCAGCCAGGCCGCGACCCCGGCGAGGGCGACCGCGCTGCCCATGCCGGCCGACCCGACGAGCACGGCGAACGCCACCCGGCGGCGGTCGACGTCGAGCAGCCGCAGCGCCTGCCACAGCGGGTCGGCGCGCAGGCGTCCGCGCAGGCCACCGCCGCGGGGGACCGCCGGGCCGGCCGCTGCGCGGGCGTCGGTCGGCGCGCTCACGCGTCGACCTCCGAGGCGGGCACGGCACCCACGTCGCCGTGCGAGACGTGCGGTGCCGCGCTCGCCCGGACGACCGTGTCGGCCACCCGCAGCAGGGCCGGACGGTGGGCGACGAGCAGGACGGTGCGCCCGGCCGCCCGCAGCCGCTCGACCGCCGCGAGGACCACGGCCTCGCCGTCGGCGTCCAGGTGCGCCGTGGGCTCGTCGAGGATCACCAGCGGGGCCGGGGCCAGCAGCGCACGGGTGAGCGCGAGCCGCTGGCGCTGGCCGAGGCTGAGGCCCGCGCCGGCCTGGCCGAGCACCGTCGCCCACCCGTCGGGCCGCTCGGCGACGACGGCGTCCAGACCGGTGAGCGCCGCCGCCTCGGCCAGCTCGTCCGGTCCGGCCTCGCGCCCCTGGAGCACCGCGTCGCGCAGCGTCCCGGGCTCGATGACCGTGCGCTGCGGCACCCACGCGATCTGCCGCCAGTAGGTCTGCGGGTCCACGTCGGCCAGGTCGACGGCTGGGCCGTCGGCCGGCTCGAGCAGGACCCGGCCGGAGTCCGGCGCGAGCACCCCGAGCAGGACCGCCACCGCGGTGGACTTGCCCGCGCCGTTCGGTCCCGCGAGGGCGACCACCCGCCCCGGCGGGACGGCCAGGTCGAGGGCGGCGGGGGCGAGCACGGCGCGGTCCGGGGCGACGACGTCGACCCCCTCGAGGCGGACGGTCGTGCGGGCGAGGTCAGGGGCCCGGGCGGTGCCGCGCGCGGGCAGCGGCTCGGCCAGCACGGCGAACGCCTGCTCGGCGGCGGCGACGCCGTCGGCGGAGGCATGGAAGTGCGCGCCGACCTGCCGCAACGGCAGGTACACCTCGGGCGCGAGCACGAGGACCGCCAGCCCGGTCTGCAGGTCCAGCTCGCCGTAGACGAGCCGGAAGCCGACGCCCACCGCGACCAGCGCCACGGCGAGGGTCGTGAGGAGCTCGAGGACCATCCCGGAGAGGAAGGCGACCCGCAGGGTGCCCATCGTCGCGGCGCGGTGCTCCTCGCCGAGCCGGGCGACGCGCCGCTCGGGGCCGCGCTCGCGCCCGAGCGCCCGGAGGGTCGGCAGCCCCGCCAGCAGGTCGAGCACCTGGTGGCCGAGGCGCTCCATGGCGCCCAGCCGCTTGTCGGCGTAGCTCTGGGTGAGGCGACCGATGAGGGCCATGAACACCGGGACGAGCGGCAGCGTCAGGGCGATCGTCAGCGCCGCGATCCAGTCGAGGTCGAGGACGACGAGCAGGGCAGCGGGGGTCACGGTCACGGCCAGCAGGAGCTGGGGCAGGTACCGGACGAAGTACGGGTCGAGCGCGTCGAGTCCACGGGTGGACAGGGTGGCCACCGGGTGGGTGGCGATCCAGCGCGGCCCGAGGGCGACGGACCGCTCGAGCACCTGCTCGCGCAGCTCCGCCACCGCGCGGGTCGCCGACCGGTGCGCGAAGCGTTCCTGCAGGCCGGTCACCCCGGCCTTGGCGACGACCACGAGCGCGAGCCAGCCGACGGTGCCGGCGACGTCGGGCCAGTCGGCCTCGCGGGTGACCACGGGGGCGAGCGCCGCGGCGAGGAGCAGCGCCTGGGCGACGACGAGCGCAGCGGTCAGCACGCCGAGCCCCGCGGTGAGCAGGACGTACCGGCGCGCCGACCGCGCGCGTCGAAGGAGCCGCGGGTCGAGCGGCTTCACACCTTGGACAGCGGCAGGCCGATGTGCGCCGGGATGTGCTGCACGGTGAGCCGCTTGCGGAACACCCAGTACGTCCACGCCTGGTAGGCGAGCACGACCGGCGTGAGGATCACGGCGACCCAGGTCATCACGGTGAGGGTGTACTCCGTGGACGAGGCGTTGTCGACGGTCAGCGAGTTCGCCGGGTCGATCGCCGGCATGACGTCGGGGTACAGCGAGCCGAAGATCAGCACGACGGCGGCGACGATCGCCACGGCCGAGGAGACGAACGCCCAGCCCTCCCGGCGCACCCGGGTGGTGAGCACGAGGCCGACCAGGGCGCCGGCGGCGACCAGCACGGCGGCCCAGGTCCAGAGCACCTCGGAGAAGGCGAGCTGGAGCCACACGGCCCAGGCCCCGGCGACCACGAGCGTCACCAGCGCGAGCCTCTCGGCCAGCGCGCCGGCCCGCTCGCGCATCTCGCCGTCCGTCTTGAGCGAGAGGAAGACCGCGCCGTGCGTGAGGAAGATGAGCGCCGTCGTCGCGCCGCCGACCAGGGAGAACACGTTGAGCAGGTCGAGGAACGACCCGACGTACTGGTGGTCGGCGTCCAGGGCGACCCCGCGGACGATGTTGCCGAAGGCGACGCCCCAGAGCACGGCCGGGATCCACGAGCCGAAGATCAGCGCCCGGTCCGCCCAGGCCCGCCAGCGGTCGTCGTTGAACTTGCCGCGCCACTCGAAGGCCACCACCCGCACGATGAGCGCGAGCAGGATGAGCAGCAGGGCGAGGTAGAAGCCCGAGAACATCGTCGCGTACCACTCGGGGAAGGCCGCGAAGGTGGCGCCACCGGCGGTGAGCAGCCACACCTCGTTGCCGTCCCAGACCGGGCCGATCGTGTTGATCATGAGGCGGCGGTCGGTGTCCTTGCGGCCGAGGACCGGCAGCAGCATGCCGACACCGAAGTCGAAGCCCTCGAGGACGAGGTAGCCGGTCCACAGGACCGCGATGAGCAGGAACCAGACGGTCGACATCTCCACGGTGCGCTCCCGCGTCTCAGTAGGCGAAGGACATCGGGCGGTCGTCGCTCGCGTCCTGGTTGTCGGGGCTCACGTCCTTCTCGCTGGCCGACGACGCCCTCGGTCGCGTAGCGGTGCATCAGCTTGAACCACAGCACCGCGAGGACGCCGTAGAGCAGGGTGAACGCGACGATGGAGGTGATGATCGAGCCGGGGCCCACGACCGTCGAGACGCCCCGGGCGGTGAGCATCCACACGCCGTCGACCCCGGTCGGGTTCGGGGCCACGACCCACGGCTGGCGGCCCATCTCGGTGAAGATCCAGCCGAAGGACGAGGCGAGGAACGGCGTGCCGATCGCCGCGATCGAGAGCGTGCCGAACCACGGCTTGTCGATGATCCGGCCCTTGCGGGTGAACCAGAGGGCGGCCAGCGCCAGCGCGGCGGAGCCGATGCCGAGGCCGATCATCAGCCGGAACGACCAGTAGGTGACGGCCAGGTTCGGCACGTAGTCGACGCCCTCGCCGTACGTCGCGCTGTACTCGGCCTGCAGCTCGTCGATGCCCTTGATCGGCGACGTGAAGCTGCCGTCGGCGAGGAAGGAGGTCAGGCCGGGGACGGCGAGCACGTGGGTGACGGAGCCCGGGTCGTTGGTGAGGTCGCCGATCGCCAGCAGGGAGAACTCGGCGCCGTTGGGGGAGGACTCGGTCAGCGCCTCGGCGGCGGCCATCTTCATCGGCTGCTGCTTGAACATCAGCTTGGCCTGCGCGTCGCCGGAGGCCGAGACGCCGAGGCCGCCGACGAGCATGGCGATCACGCCGAGCATGACGGCGGGACGGTAGACGTCGCGCGCGACGTCCGGCTTGCCCGCGCGGGCGGTCTTGACCATCCACCAGCCCGCGATGCCGGCGACGAAGGTGCCCGCCGTGAGCAGGGCAGCGGTGATCGTGTGCGGGTAGGCGGCCAGCAGGGTGGAGTTGGTGAGCACCGCCATGATGCTCGTCATCTCCGCGCGCCCGGTCTCGGGGTTGAACTCCGCGCCGACCGGGTGCTGCATCCACGAGTTCGCCGCGAGGATGAAGTAGGCCGAGAGGTTCGTGGCGATCGCGACGAGCCAGATGGTGGCGAGGTGGACCTTCTTCGGCAGCTTGTCCCAGCCGAAGATCCACAGCCCGAGGAACGTCGACTCGATGAAGAAGGCGGCCAGCGCCTCCATCGCGAGCGGGGCGCCGAAGACGTCGCCGACGAAGCGGGAGTACTCGCTCCAGTTCATCCCGAACTGGAACTCCTGCACGATGCCGGTCGCCACGCCGATGGCGAAGTTGATGAGCAGGAGCTTGCCGAAGAACTTCGTCAGCCGCAGCCAGCGCTCGTTGCCCGTCCGGACCCACGCGGTCTGCATGATCGCGACGAGGGGCGAGAGGCCGATCGTCAGCGGCACGAAGATGAAGTGGTAGACCGTCGTGATGCCGAACTGCCATCGGGCCAGGTCGAGTGCGTCCACGGTGTCTCCTCAAGGCAGGGGCAGGGCGCGGTGGGGCGTCGTGACGACGGTAGAAATTACCCGCACCCCACACATGGGACCTTCGTCCCTCTTTGCTGACATGGTGTCATCATGTGGGCGGCGACGCATCGCGGGTGACCTCGCCTGAGACGAGGACGGACCGGTTCGCGCGCCGCCCGGCGCGACCGCGGCCGAAGGTCCCACCCGGCGTGCCCCCGCCGTCCGGCATGACTCCCCTGTGCGATACTACGGACGGTTGCGCTGCTCGCCACACCGGGTGCGTGACCAGGACTGTCCTGCAGGCCCGGGTCCGCGTACCCGCCGCGCGCCGCCGTCGTCGACCGAAGGAGTCGAGGACACGGCAGGCGCCGGCGACGCCCACCCACCGCGCAGGTACCGACGACTTCCGTCGCGGAGCGCTCTGCGCCCGCGCCGACTGACCGCCTGCCGGGCCGGCGAGTGTGGACGGCCCGCAGGTCTGGAGCACCTCGTGACAGACGAGCACACCCCGACGACGGACCCCACCACCGAGGCGCCGGCCGCACCGCGGCGGCGACGGAGGGCGACCTCTCCGGCGGGGACGCCCGTCCTCGTCGAGCAGACGACCCCGGTGGCCGACGAGGCGGCGCCCGCCGCCGACGCGGCCCCGACGACGACGCGCGGTCGTGGCCGACGTCGCGGAGCGCCCGCCCCCGACGCGTCGGGCACCGACGCCGAGCCGGGCACGGAGGCGAGCGCGGACACCGAGCCGAGCGCCGCCGCCGGCGCGGACAGCGAGGCGACCGCCACGGAGGAAGCCGCGGAGACCGCGGAGACCGCGGAGACGGCGGAGGCTGCACCCAAGGCCCGCCGCAGCCGGGCGGCATCGACCCGGACCCGCCGCGCGGCGAAGCCCGAGCCCGAGCCCGAGCCCGAGGTCGAGGAGGACGCGGAGGAGGACGCCGAGGAGGACGAGACGGCCCCTGGCGCCGGTCTCGACGTCATCGCCGAGCTCGGCGCCCCGATCGAGCGCCCGCAGGGCTCGGACGACCGGCCGCGGCTGGCCACCACCGCCGTGCTCTTCCAGGCGCCCGACCCGGCGTCCCGGCCGCGTCGCCGCCGCGCGCAGGCGCCGGCCGGCCCGCCGCAGGAGCCCGAGACCGCGGAGGCCGAGGCCCTCGCCGGAGCCGAGGACGGGGCCGAGACGCCCGCCCAGGACGCCGGGCCGCGGACCGGGCGGAGCCGCTCCGGTCGCCGCCGCGGCCGCTCGACGGACGCCGCCGAGGAGGGGGCCACCGCCGACGAGCTCGAGCGCCCCGAGGACGCAGCGGCCGAGGACGAGGACGAGGCCGAGCCGGACGACGAGAGCCCGGCGGAGACCGACGGGTCCGACGAGCCCGGCGAGGGCGGCACGGCGCGCCGCCGACGCCGTCGAGGCGGCCGGGGACGTCGCCGTCCGTCGACGGGTGACGAGCAGGACTCGGCCGGCGAGGACGAGGACGAGGGCGCGGAGGTCGAGGAGATCGACGAGTCCGAGGGCGGTCAGGACGAGGACGGCGGTGAGGAGGGCACCAGCAGCCGACGTCGTCGTCGTCGCCGCCGGAGCGGCCGTACGGAGGGCGCCGTCGAGGAGCCGGCCCGGACCCGTACCCGGGCCACGCGGGTCACCGACGAGGTGACCGCGCTCAAGGGCTCGACCCGCCTGGAGGCCAAGCGCCAGCGTCGCCGGGAAGGCCGCGACGCGGGTCGCCGCCGCGCGGTCATCACCGAGGCCGAGTTCCTGGCCCGCCGCGAGTCGGTCGAGCGCTCGATGGTCGTCAAGGAGGCCAACGGCCGCGTGCAGATCGCGGTCCTCGAGGACGGCGTCCTCGTCGAGCACTTCGTGTCCCGGTCCGCCCAGAACGGGCAGTCCTCGATGAGCGGGAACGTCTACCTCGGCCGGGTGCAGAACGTGCTGCCCAGCATGGAGGCCGCGTTCGTCGACATCGGCAAGGGCCGCAACGCCGTGCTCTACGCCGGTGAGGTCAACTGGGACGCCGCCGGCCTCGAGGGCCAGCCCCGCCGGATCGAGCAGGCGCTGAAGTCGGGCGACTCCGTGCTCGTGCAGGTCACCAAGGACCCCATCGGCCACAAGGGCGCGCGCCTGACGTCGCAGATCACGCTCGCCGGGCGCTACCTGGTCTACGTGCCGGGCGGCGGCATGACGGGCATCTCGCGCAAGCTCCCCGAGAACGAGCGGGCGCGCCTCAAGAAGCTCCTCAAGGAGATCGTCCCGGACGCGGCGGGCGTGATCGTCCGGACCGCTGCCGAGGGTGCCTCGGAGGACGAGCTGCGTCGCGACGTCCAGCGACTGCAGGACCAGTGGGCCGCCATCGAGAAGAAGCAGAAGACCGGCCACGCGCCCGTCATGCTGCAGGGCGAGCCCGACCTGGCGATCCGGGTGGTCCGGGACATCTTCAACGACGACTTCGGCTCGCTCGTCGTCCAGGGGGAGGGCGCCTGGTCGATGATCTCGGAGTACGTCGAGGCGATGGCCCCCGACCTGGCCGAGAAGGTCGGCCGGTGGGACGGCGGCGGCGACGTCTTCGCCGCGCACCGGATCGACGAGCAGCTCGCCAAGGGCATGGACCGCAAGGTCTGGCTGCCCTCCGGCGGCTCCCTCGTCATCGACCGCACCGAGGCGATGACCGTCGTCGACGTCAACACCGGCAAGTTCACCGGATCGGGCGGCACGCTCGAGGAGACGGTCACCCGCAACAACCTCGAGGCCGCCGAGGAGATCGTCCGCCAGCTCCGGCTGCGCGACATCGGCGGGATCATCGTCATCGACTTCATCGACATGGTGCTCGAGTCCAACCGGGACCTCGTGCTGCGCCGCCTCGTCGAGTGCCTCGGCCGGGACCGGACCAAGCACCAGGTGGCGGAGGTCACCTCGCTCGGCCTCGTGCAGATGACCCGCAAGCGGGTCGGCCAGGGCCTCGTCGAGGCCTTCAGCGAGACCTGCCAGCACTGCGCGGGCCGCGGCTTCATCGTGCACACCGAGCCGATCGACGCCCGCCCGGTCGAGCAGGGCGAGACGGCCGACGGCGAGGGATCGACCGGGAACGCCGAGAAGCGCTCGCGTCGCCGCAAGGCGCCGGCCGCCGGCTCGGCGGTCGCCGTCCCGGTGCTGCCCGAGGCCAGGGACGCCGTCAAGGCGACCCTCGCCACGATCGCCGCGGCCGCGGCGCACGCCCACGAGCACGAGCACGACCACGACGTCCCCGCCGTCGAGGCCGCCGCCGAGCCGGACGATGCCGCACCCGAGGAGTCGGTGCAGGCGACCTCCGAGCCGGTCGAGGAGACCTCTGAGGCCGCGCCCGAGGAGCCCGTCGAGGCCGCGCCCGAGGAGCCCGTCGAGGCAGCGTCCGAGCCGGTCGAGGAGACCGGCCAGGAGGCCGCCGCCGACCCTCCCGGGCCGGACGGCGCGGAGGCCGAGACCGGCGAGGAGGTCGGCGAGCAGTACTGAGCGGTTGCGGGGCCGCCCGTCATTTGACCGGGCGGCCCCGGCTCCGTAACCTAGAACGTCGGTGCGCCGTGCGAGCGCACCTTTCTCTCGCGTCATCGGCCCGTCCCCCGTCGGGGGTCGAGAGTGCCGGACGCGTCGCAGCGAGTAGAGATGAGCAGCAACGTGGTGTACGCGATCGTCAAGGCAGGCGGCCGGCAGGAGAAGGTGTCCGTCGGTGACGTCGTCGTCGTCGACCGTCTCTCCGGTGACACCGGTTCGACCGTCCAGCTGCCCGCGCTCCTGCTCGTCGACGGCGAGAAGGTGACCTCGGACGCCGCGACGCTGGCCAAGGTGACCGTCACGGCGGAGATCGTTCGGGACGAGAAGGGCCCGAAGATCGACATCCTCAAGTACAAGAACAAGACCGGCTACCGCAAGCGCATGGGTCACCGCCAGAAGCTGACCCGCCTCAAGGTCACCGGCATCGCCTGACCCGTCGCGGTCCGCCGCCGACACCCCCCGTCCTCTCCGCACAGCACGAAAGCAGGTCAGTCATGGCACACAAGAAGGGCGCCAGCTCCTCGCGCAACGGGCGCGACTCCAACGCCCAGCGCCTGGGTGTCAAGCGCTTCGGCGGCGAGGCCGTCAACGCCGGCACGATCATCGTCCGCCAGCGTGGCACGCACTTCCACCCCGGGGTGAACGTCGGCCGTGGCGGCGACGACACCCTCTTCGCCCTGGTCACCGGCGCCGTGAAGTTCGGCGTCCGTCGTGGCCGCAAGGTGATCGACGTCGTCGCAGCCGACGCCTGACCCTCCTCGACACAGGGGCGCACCGGTGCGGTGCGCCCCTTCGTCGTCCCGGCGGACCGTCCGGTCCGCCGTCACCACCCTCGGGTGGGCTCAGCTCGGAAGGAACCTCCATGGCCACGTTCGTCGACCGGGTCGTGCTCCACGCCCGCGGTGGTGACGGCGGCCACGGCTGTGCGTCCATCCGCCGGGAGAAGTTCAAGCCGCTGGCCGGCCCCGACGGCGGCAACGGGGGCAACGGCGGAGACGTCGTCCTCCAGGTCGACCCGCAGGTCACCACCCTGTTGGACCTGCACCACGGTCCGCACCGGCACGCGCCGTCCGGGACCCAGGGCATGGGCGACGACCGCCAGGGCGCGACCGGCGCCGACCTGGTCATCCCGGTCCCGGACGGGACGGTCGTGAAGTCCACCGACGGCACGGTGCTCGCCGACCTGGTGGGGACCGGCGCCCGCTACGTCGTGGCCGACGGCGGACGCGGTGGGCTCGGCAACGCGGCGCTCGCCTCGCCCCGGCGCAAGGCACCGGGGTTCGCGCTGCTCGGGGAGCCGGGCAGCGAGGCCGACGTCGTCCTGGAGCTCAAGACGATCGCGGACGTCGCCCTCGTCGGCTTCCCGAGCGCCGGCAAGTCGAGCCTGGTGGCCGCCGTCTCGGCCGCCCGCCCGAAGATCGCCGACTACCCCTTCACCACGCTGGTCCCGCAGCTGGGCGTCGTGCAGGCCGGGTCCGCACGGTTCACGATCGCCGACGTGCCGGGCCTCATCCCGGGCGCGAGCCAGGGCAAGGGCCTGGGCCTGGAGTTCCTGCGCCACATCGAGCGCTGCGCCGTGCTGGTGCACGTGCTCGACTGCGCGACGCTGGAGCCGGGCCGTGACCCGATCAGCGACCTCGACATCCTGCAGGCCGAGCTGGCGACCTACGCCGGGGACCTCGTCTCCGGGGGCGAGGTGCCGTTGACCGAGCGCCCGCAGATCATCGTCCTCAACAAGATCGACGTCCCTGAGGCACGCGAGCTCGCCGAGCTCGTGCGCCCTGACCTCGAGGCGCGCGGGCTGCGGGTCTTCGAGATCTCCACGGCCAGCCACGAGGGACTGCGCCCGCTCACCTTCGCGCTGGCCGAGCTGGTCGGTGCCGCGCGGGCCGCTGCACCCGCCGAGCCGACCCGGGTCGTGCTCCGCCCGGCCGCCGTCGACGACTCCGGCTTCACCGTCACGCGCCGGGAGAGCGAGGGGCGGGTCTGGTTCGAGGTGCGGGGCGCCAAGCCCGAGCGCTGGGTGCGCCAGACGCAGTTCAGCAACGACGAGGCGGTGGGCTACCTCGCGGACCGGCTCGCCCGGCTCGGCGTCGAGGAGAAGCTCTTCGCGGCGGGGGCGATCCCCGGGGCCGAGGTGCGGATCGGCCCCGGCCAGGACGCGGTCGTCTTCGACTGGGAGCCGACGCTGCTCACCGGCTCGGAGCTGCTCGGCGGGCCGCGCGGCACCGACGCCCGGCTCGAGGACTCCGCGCGGCCGACCCGAGCGTCCCGGCGCCAGGACTACAAGGAGCGGATGGACGCCAAGGCCGAGGCCCGCGCCGAGCTGTGGACCGAGCGCGAGTCCGGCCACTGGACCGACCCGGCCGAGTGAGCCGCGTCGGCCGAGGCGCCCGCGGACGTCCCGGCGGCGGGCGCGCCGTCGGGTGCACAATGCCCGCGTGAGCCCCGAACGCAGCGCGATGGCGACCGCGGGACGCGTCGTCGTCAAGATCGGCTCGTCCTCGCTCACCGGCGCCGACGGCCGGCTCGACGTCGAGGCGCTCCGGGCCCTGGTCCTGGTCCTCGCCGAGCGGCGGGCGGCCGGGCGTCAGGTGGTGCTCGTCACCTCGGGGGCGATCGCGGCGGGCCTCGGCCCGCTCGGGCTCTCCGCCCGACCCCGGGACCTCGCCACGGCCCAGGCGGCCGCGAGCGTCGGCCAGGGCATCCTCGTGGCGCGGTACGCCGAGGCGTTCCGGCACCACGGGCTGCGGGTCGGGCAGGTGCTGCTCACCGCGGACGACACCGTGCGGCGCGCGCACTACCGCAACGCGAGCCGGGCGCTGGAGCGTCTGCTCACCCTCGGGATCGTCCCGGTCATCAACGAGAACGACGCCGTGGCCACCGACGAGATCCGGTTCGGGGACAACGACCGGCTGGCGGCGCTCGTGTCCCACCTGGTGCGCGCCGACGGGCTCATCCTGCTCACCGACGTCGACGGCCTCTACACCGGGCCGCCCTCGCGCGCCGGGTCCCGCCGGATCGAGCGGGTGACCGGCGCGGAGCAGCTCGAGGACGTCGACGTGTCCTCCCGGGGCAGCGCGGTGGGCACCGGCGGGATGGTGACCAAGCTGGACGCGGTGGCCATCGCCACGGGCTCGGGCATCCCGGTGGTGCTGACCAGCGCGGCGCAGGCCAGGGCGGCACTCGCGGGGGAGGGCGTCGGGACGTGGTTCGCCGCCACCGGCCGGCGCACGTCGACCCGGCGGTTGTGGCTCGCCCACGCGGCCGGCACCCGGGGTCGCCTGCATCTGGACGCGGGCGCCGTGCGGGCGGTCTGCGAGCGCGGCACCTCGTTGCTGCCGGCCGGCGTGACCGGGGTCGACGGCGACTTCGCGGCGGGCGAGCCGGTGGAGATCGTCGGTCCCGACGGCGCCGTCGTGGCGCGGGGGCTGGTGTCCTACGACGCGAGCGAGATCCCTCCGCTGCTCGGCCGGACGACGGCGCAGCTGCGGGCCGACCTCGGCCCCGGCTACGACCGGGAGCTGGTGCACCGCGACGACCTCGTGCTCGTCGCGCGGCACCGGCGGGCGGGCCGGACCGCGGCGACGCAGGGCTGAGACCGGCTCGGCGCCGACGGGGGAGCGCCCGGTCGGCCGACTACCCTGGCACCCATGACGACCCAGACACCCGAGCGCACCCCCGAGGGTGCCTCGTCCGTCGAGGACGCGGCACAGGACGCCGTCCTCGCCGTCGCCCGCCGCGCCCAGAGGGCCGCCCGCGTGCTGGCCACCTCGACCCGCGCGACCAAGGACGCCGCCCTCGGGGCGCTCGCCGACGCCCTCGTGGCCGACGCGGACCGTGTCCTGGCAGCGAACGCCGAGGACCTCGTGCGCGGCCGGGCCGCCGGGACGTCGCCGGCGCTGCTCGACCGGCTCGCCCTCACCCCGGAGCGGATCGGCGCGATCGCCGACGCCCTGCGCGAGCTGGCGGGGCTCCCGGACCCGGTCGGTGAGGTCGTGCGCGGCTCGACCCTGCCGAACGGGTTGCGGCTGCGCCAGGTCCGGGTCCCGATGGGCGTCGTCGGCATGATCTACGAGGCGCGACCGAACGTGACCGTCGACGCCGCCGGTCTCGCGCTCAAGAGCGGGAACGCGGTGATCCTGCGCGGCGGCTCGGCGGCGGCGCGGAGCAACGAGGTCATCGTCGAGGTGCTCGGGGCCGCGCTCGCGGCCCAGGGCCTGCCGGCCGACCTGGTCCAGTCCATCGACTCCTGGGGACGGCCGGGCGCGGTCGCGCTCATGCGGGCCCGTGGGCTGGTCGACGTCCTCGTCCCGCGCGGCGGGGCCGACCTCATCCAGACGGTGGTGCGCGAGTCGCTCGTCCCGGTCATCGAGACCGGGGTCGGCAACTGCCACGTCTACGTCGACGCGTCGGCCGACCTGCCGCAGGCGCTGGCGATCGTGCTCAACTCCAAGACCCAGCGGCTGGGCACCTGCAACACGGCCGAGACCCTCCTGGTGCACCGCGACGTCGCCGAGGCGTTCGTGCCGATGGCCGGGGCGGCGCTGGTCGAGGCCGGGGTCACGCTGCACGCCGACGCCGCCACGTCGGCCCTCCTGCCGGCCGGCGTGCGGTCCGTGCCCGCGACCGACGTCGACTGGGCGACCGAGTACCTCTCGGCCGACCTCGCCGTGCGGGTCGTCGAGAGCCTCGACCAGGCGATCGAGCACATCCGGACCTGGACCTCGGGGCACACCGAGGCGATCTGCACGCGCGACCTGGTGGCGTCCGAGCGGTTCGTCGCCGAGGTCGACGCCGCCGCGGTCATGGTCAACGCCTCGACCCGGTTCACCGACGGCGGGCAGTTCGGCCTGGGGGCCGAGATCGGCATCTCCACCCAGAAGCTGCACGCCCGCGGGCCGATGGGCCTGGCCGAGCTGACGACCACGAAGTGGATCGTGCACGGCGAGGGCCAGATCCGCGGGTAGACCGGCACGCGGCGGACCCGCCTCACCCGTCCGTGGCAGCCGGTCGGTTCGGTCCGGACAACGCGGACGTGCGACACTGGGGGGCGTCGTGCCCGTGGTCGCGGGCTCCCCGCCGGTTCCCCAGGAGGTCGACGTGCACGCTCTGCTTGCCGTCAGCGAGTCCGAGGTCGTCCACCAGCTGCCGATCCCCGCGGTCGCCTTCGGTGGCATCGCCTTCGGCGCCCTGCTCGCCCTGCTCGCGGTGACCTACGCGTTCCGGAACGTGGGCAACCGGCACTGACCGCGCACCGCCCGGCCACACCCGGACCGGCAGCGCACGACCACGCTCGACGAGACGCACGGCGACGGAGGATCCACACGCATGACCGAGCAACGACCCAGGGTGGGGGTGATGGGTGGCACGTTCGACCCCATCCACCACGGCCACCTGGTCGCTGCGAGCGAGGCAGCAGCCAAGCTGGGCCTGAGCGAGGTCATCTTCGTCCCGACAGGTCGCCCGTCGCTCAAGCAGCATGCGGTGGTCACCTCCCCGGAGCACCGCTACCTCATGACCGTCATCGCCACGGCGTCGAACCCGCGGTTCACGGTCAGCCGGGTGGACATCGACCGGCCCGGCCCGACGTACACCGTCGACACCCTGCGCGACCTCGCCGCCGCCCGGCCGGAGGCCGACCTCTTCTTCATCACCGGTGCGGACGCCATCGCGCAGATGGTCGAGTGGCGCGAGGTCGAGACGCTGTTCTCGATGGCACACTTCGTCGCGGTCACCCGGCCCGGGCACACCCTGTCCCTCGACCGGATCCCCGCCGACGCCGTCACCCGGATCGAGATCCCCGCGCTGACGATCTCCTCGACGGACTGCCGGGATCGGGCACGACGCGGGGAGCCGGTCTGGTACCTCGTCCCGGACGGGGTCGTGCAGTACATCGCCAAGTACGGTCTGTATCGAGGTCAGGATGACTGAGCAGTACCCCGAGGAGTGGGGAGAGCGCCGGCGCCGGCGCGAGGAGGAGCGGCAGCGTCGGCTCGCCGCCGAGACAGCTGCCGCCGAGGCGTCGCCCGCCGCCGACCCGCCCGCCGAGCCGCCCGCCGAGCCGCCCGCCCCGGCGGTCGCCGAGGCGCCGCCCGCCCGGGTCCTGTCCCGGCGCGAGCTCCGGCTGCAGGCCGAGGCCGCCCGTGCCGCCGCTGAGGCCGCCCGCGCCGAGGAGGAGACGCCGAGCGCTCCGGCCCCGGCACGCCCGCCTGCCCCCGCGCTGCCCGTCACCCCCGCGCCGATCCCGACGACGCCGCCCCCGGCCGCGCGGGTGGCGCCGGCCGGCGCGACGGCCCCGCCCGCTCCGGTGGCGGACCCGGAGCCGACCGCACCGCCCGCCGCGCCCGCCGCGCCCGCGCGCCCCCGGTCCCGCCGTGAGCTGCGTGCGGCGACCTCGGAGATGGCAGCGGTGCCCGACGTCGTGCCGCCCTCGGTGACCGGCGGCGTCCGTCGGATCGGGCCGGACGGCTCCCTCGGGCGGGTCGAGCCGGCATCGTCCGAGGTCCTCTCCGCCGAGGCCCGGGCCGCCGCGCTCCGAGCGCAGGCGGCCCGCGCTCAGGCCGAGCGCGAGGAGGCGGCACGCCAGGGCGTGCAGCGCAGCCAGGCGCAGCGCGCCGCGACCCAGCGCGCCGATGCCGAGCGCACCGCGCGGGAGCGGGCGCAGCGCCTCGCCGAGCAGACGGCCCTGGGCCAGCCCGCCGTGGATGCCGCCGTCGCCATCCCCGGCGAGCCGCAGGGCGCGCCGACGCCGCACCGCCGGGACGTGCGCGCCGCGGCACGGTCCGTCCCGGCGGCCGAGGCGGAGGCGGAGAGCCCCGAGGCGCCCGCCTCGGGCGCGCACGCCGTCCCCTCGGCCTCCGAGGCCGAGACCGAGGCTCGCGCACGGTCGGCCGCCATCGTCCGGGAGCGCACCGAGCAGATCGAGAGGGAGCGGCGCGCGCGGGAGGGCGTGCTGCAGGCCGAGCGTGGTCGTGCGGCCTCGCCGTGGGCGCCGTCGGCGGGCGAGGCCCCGGTCCTCCCCGCCTGGCCGAGCGTCCCGCGCACCGACACCGGGCCCACCGGGGCCCCGGTCGACGGCAGCGGCCCGATTCCGCGGTGGAGCGCCGTCGCGTCCGCTACCGGTGAGGACACCGCCGAGCCCGTCGCGTGGCACCCCCCGCCGCCCGGCGAGCCGGGCTCCCCGGAGGTGGTCGCC
This sequence comes from uncultured Actinomycetota bacterium, assembly GCA_963724505.1. GTDB lineage: Bacteria > Actinomycetota > Actinomycetes > Actinomycetales > Cellulomonadaceae > Actinotalea. The sequence goes on along the minus strand of CAVRUY010000004.1, from coordinate 380,556 downwards.
GGTGGGTCGGCCACGTGGACCCCGGAGGGGGTGCCGGGCTCGGTCCCGGGGACCGCCGACGAGGCACCGGCCCCGGCCGATGGCGCCGAGGTTCCCCCCGACGGCCCGCCGGCGCGGGTCTACACCTGGCTGCACATCGTCGCGCTCGCCGTGGTGGCCTTCGTGCTCGGCATGCTCATCGTCATGGTCGTCCTGCGGGACAACGCCCAGTCCGTCCAGCAGGCCTCCGCGGGGATCTCGGTGACCGTCCCGGTGCCGTACGTCGACGGAGTCCTTCCCCTCGAACCGACAGGGATCTAGTGCCCGCATCGCCCCACGCCCTCGACCTCGCGCTCGCCGCCGCCCGGGCGGCCTCCGACCGCAAGGCCGAGGAGATCGTCGCGCTCGACGTGAGCGAGCGCCTCGTCCTCACCGACGTGTTCCTCATCGCCTCCGGGTCGAACGAGCGGCAGGTCGGCGCGATCGTCGACGCCGTGGAGGAGTCCCTGCACGGGCTCGGCGTCAAGGCCCTGCGGCGGGAGGGTGTGCGCGAGGCCCGCTGGGCGCTGCTCGACTTCGGCGACGTGATCGTGCACGTCCAGCACACCGAGGACCGGATGTACTACTCCCTCGAGCGGCTCTGGTCCGACTGCCCGGTCATCGAGCTCCCCGCGGACGCACGTGGCGGAGACGGCGGGCCGACCGCATGACGGCCCGCGCGGTGGTGCTCTGGCGGCACGGGCGGACCGCCTACAACGCGGCCGGCCGGATGCAGGGTCACATCGACATCCCGCTCGACGACGTCGGCCGCTGGCAGGCCGTCCAGGGCGCGCAGCACCTCGCCCAGCGGCACGCGCCGACGAGGATCGTCTCCTCCGACCTCGGGCGCGCCGTCACCACCGCCGAGGCGTTGTCCGGGCTCACCGGGGTCCCGGTGGACGTCGACCCCCTCCTGCGGGAGCGGTCCTTCGGGGAGTGGGAGGGTCTGACCGCCGACGAGATCGGGTCCAGGTGGCCCGAGCAGTTCGCGGTCTGGCGGGCCGGCGGCGACCCGCACCGCATGGGCGCGGAGAGCCGTGCGGCGGTCGCCGAGCGGTTCGCCGACGCGGTGGTCCGGCACGCCGACAGCCTCGACGGCGCGCAGACGCTCGTCGTCGTCGCACACGGTGCGGCGATCGGACTCGGCATCGGCGCGCTGCTCGGCCTGGAGCCGGACCGCCGTCTCGTCGCGGGCCTGCACAACGCGCACTGGTCGCTCGTGCGACCGAGCGGGCGCGCGCCGGGCTCGTGGTACCTCGAGGCGCACAACCTGGGTCCCGCCGTCGCGGTCGACGACTGGAACTCCGGGGTGCCGGTCGAGACCCTGCCGAGCAGCACCGCGGACGCGCTGCGGACCTGAGGGGTGGTGGCCCTGCCGTCGGCCCCTCCGGCCGATTCGCCGTCGGCCGATTCGCCTTCGGTGGTGCCGATCGCTTAGACTCCAACCCGCTCCTCGGAGCGACCTGGGGCTGTGGCGCAGCTGGTAGCGCACCTGCATGGCATGCAGGGGGTCAGGGGTTCGAATCCCCTCAGCTCCACCCAGGGATGTTCCGGGCGTCCGACCACAGGTCGGGCGCCCGTTGTCATCTCCCGCCCGACCAGGTCACCCGGTCGGGCCGCTCCAGGGCTGCGCCGGCCGGCCGGACGGGTACCCGGGCGCCGTCGTCGGGTGGTCGGTCACCCGCACCGGCCCCGGCGGAGGGCCGCCGAAGCCACCGGTCGCGGGGCCGGCCCAGGTACCGCCGAAGCCACCGGTCGCCGGGCCGACCCAGGCACCGCCGTAGCCGCCGTAGCCGAGGTGTGCGCGAAGCATCCGGTTCTCCGCCTCGACCGGCCACTCCTTGAACGCGAACATCACGACGAGGGCGAGGTTGAGCAGGGGGACCAGCAGCCCGAGGGAGTACCAGCCCGGCCAGCCCGCCTTGCCCACGATGCGCCAGTAGAGCGAGAACCCGAACACGATGAGCGCGAGGTAGAGCAGGACCATCACGACGACGGCGATCGCCGCACCGGTGTCCGCCGCGACGTCGCCCGAGGAGTAGGCCTGCATCGGTCGGGTCTCCGTCCCGTCACGCTCGTCCGGCGTGACCGTCCCAGCGTGCCGTGCCGGCCGACCCGGAGGCCACCGACGGAGCGGGTGAAGCTCGCGCCGGCGCCCGAGTGCGGGCGGCAGAGCCGCGCGGGACCCGGTCAGGTGAGCGACGGTGCGGTGGACGACGTGTTCGCTCTGAGCGAACACGTCGCGTGGGGTCGGTGGCCGACCGGCGCCGGATGAGCGACGCTGTGTGCACGATGGCGATGGCGGACACGATCACACCCCCCACGAGGCCCCCGGTGGTCGGCACGGTGCCGGAGCGCCCCCGGCGCGGGCTGCGCATCGTGCTGCTCGCCTCCGGCATCGTGCTCGGCTCGCTGCTCTGGGGGGTGGCCACGGCGTCGGCCGACGGGACGTTCGGGCCGCACCTGGCCCGGTACGCGGTGACGGTCGACGGCGAGGCGACGGTCGACCTCGGTCCACTGGGCACTCTCGTCATCGACTCGCCGGTCCCCGTCCTCGGCGCGCGCGTCACGGTCGAGGAGATCCCCAGCACGTTGTCGGCCGTCGACCTGTCCACGACGCTGGACACCCTCAGCGCCGACCTCCAGCGCTACCTCGAGCTGTTCTCGGCGCCCGAGGCGACGCTGCGGGCCGCCGTCCGTGCGCTCGTCCTGGACGCCCTCGGCCGGGCCGCCCTGGCCGCCGGCCTCACCAGCGGCGCCCTGCTGCTGGTGCGGTGGCTGGTCGGTCCGGCCCGCCGCGCGGAGCTCGCCGTCCTGTGGTCGCAGCACCACCGCACGGTGAGCGCCGGTCTGGTGGTCGTCCTCGGCCTGGGCGCGACGGTCACCGCCAGCACTCCCCACGCAGCGCTCGACGACCCGCGCCGTGCAGCCTCGGCCGTCTTCGACGGCACCCCGCTCGAGGGTGCCCGGCTCACCGGACGTCTCGCCGGCCTCATCGACACCTACGGCGGCTTCGCGGTCGACGCCTACCGCGAGAACGAGACCTTCTACGACGGCGCCGTCACGGCCCTCGACGAGTCGTGGGACGCGCGCCTGGCGAACGACGCGGAGACGGCGAGCCTCTCGGCCCTGCTCAGCCCCGAGCCCGTCGTCGCGCCCGCCGAGGACCCGATCGTCGCCGTGGTCGTCAGCGACCTGCACTGCAACGTCGGGATGGCACGGGTGATCGGGGCGGTGGCCCGGCTCGCGTCGGCCGACATCGTGCTCAACGCCGGCGACAGCACGATGGACGGGACCGCGGTGGAGTCCTACTGCGTCGACGCCTTCGCCGCGGCGGTCCCCCCGGGCACCGCCTACGTGATCGCCGACGGCAACCACGACAGCACGCAGACCGCCGCGCAGGAGCGGGCGGCCGGGGCCCGGGTGCTCGACGGGAGGGTCATCGAGGTCGACGGGCTCCGGATCCTCGGCGACAGCGACCCGCACGCGACGAGGGTCGGCTCGGGCACCTTCCGGGTGGGCGACGAGTCCGTCGCGGACGCGAGCGAGCGGCTGGCCGACGTGGCCTGCGCGGACGGTCGCGTCGACCTGCTGCTCGTGCACACGCCGGAGGTCGGTGACGAGGCCCTGCGCCGGGGTTGCGTGCCGGCGCAGGTGTCGGGGCACTGGCACCGCCGGATCGGGCCGCTGCGCGTCGGCGAGGGCGTGCGGTACGTGAGCAGCAGCACGGCCGGCGCGATCCTCAACGAGCCGACCGTCGGTCCGCTCAACGGCACGGCCGAGCTGACGATCCTGCGCTTCGACCGGGACACGCACGCCCTCCTCGACAACCGCCTCGTGCAGGTCCAGCCCGACGGGTCGGTGAACGTCGGCGTCGCGCTCCGGTGGCCCTCGGGGCCGGTCGAGGTCCCACGGCTGGGTGATCCCGTCTGAGCTCCCGGCGCTCCCGGGTAGGGCAGGTATCCTGACGGGTCGATCCGCTCAGGGTCGGCAGGTGCAGAGGAGAGGTGGACGGGTGGCCGACGGCGAGGCACGGGTGACCCGTCGACGCGACCTCCGTACGCCGACCGGGTCACTGCCGACCGTCACCGGTTCGACCGAGGCGGTGCCGACGACGACGGGTTCGTCCGAGGCGGTGCCGACGACGACGGGTTCGTCCGAGGCCGTGCCACGCCGGCACGTCCCGCGGGAGCACCGCCGCCGCTGGATCGTGCTGACCCTGGCGGCGGTCGTCGTGGTCGTCGCGCTGGTGACCGGTGGGTCGTGGGTCTACGCCCGGCTGGTGGCCGCCCCGGCCCCGCCGCCGCTTGCCCTGGAGACGCCGACCGCCGTGCCGAGCAACGACCCGGACGTGCCGCTCGCGCTGGCCGGCACCTGGCAGGTGAGCGAGGGGTCGCAGGCCGGGTACCGGATCGGCGAGGTGCTCACCGGTACGAGCCTGGACGTCGTCGGTCGCACGACGGACGTGTCCGGCTCGGTCACCCTCACCGACGACGCGCTCTCGGCGGTCGACGTCGTCGTGCAGACCGCCGCGATCGCGACCGACGAGTCCGCCCGGGACGCCTACTTCCGCCGGGCGCTGGACACCTCGACCTACCCCGAGGCGACCTTCAGCGCGACCGGCGCGGTCGACGTCGCGGCACTGTCCACCGCCACCGAGCCGATCTCCGTCGAGGTCCCCGGCGCCCTGACGATCCGGGACCGGACCGTGGACGTCACGGCCGTCCTGCAGGTGCAACGGATGCAGGACGGGCTGCAGGCCGTGGGGTCGATCCCGGTCCGGCTCACGGATCTCGGGCTCGACGCACCCGACCTCGGGTTCGTGACGGTGAACGGCGAGGGCTCCGTGGAGTTCCTCCTCGAGCTCACCCGCTGACCCCGGGAGGCTCAGCGGCGCCGCGTGCCGAAGATCGTCCGGGTGATCTCCCGGCCGAGCTGGGTGCCGGCCGACCGCAGGAAGGAGTCGAGCGGGTTCGCCGACCGGCTCCGCGAGGTGCTGCGGCTGCTCTCGCGCTGCATCGACTTCTCGATCCGCTCGAGCTCCTTCGCCCGCGCCGCAGCCTCCTTCTGCGCCGCAGCGGCCGCCGCCTCGGCCTCCGCCCGCGCGGTCTCCGCCGCCGCCGCCGCGGCCGCGTCCGCCTCGACCCGGGCCGCGCGCGCGGTGAGGAGCTCGTAGGCCGACTCGCGGTCGACCGCGGTGGCGTACCGCGCGCTCTGCGGTGAGGCGGCGACCAGCGCCGTCATCATCGCCGGGTCGGCCGGCGCCATCGCCGAGCGGGGTGCGCGCAGCCGGGTCCAGGCGACCGGGGTCGGCGCGCCCTTCTCGGAGAGCACCGTGACGAGGGCCTCGCCGGTGCCCAGCGTGGTGAGGAGCTCCTCGAGGTCGTAGTCCGAGTTCGGGAAGGTGCGGGCGGTCGCGCGCAGGGCCGCCGCGTCGTCCGGGGTGTAGGCGCGCAGCGCGTGCTGGACCCGGTTGCCGAGCTGCGCCAGCACGTCGGCCGGGACGTCCTTCGGCGTCTGGGTGACGAAGAACACGCCGACGCCCTTGGACCGGATCAGCCGGACCGTCTGGGTGACCTCGGTGAGGAAGTCCTTCGAGGCGTCGGTGAACAGCAGGTGCGCCTCGTCGAAGAAGAAGACGAGCTTGGGCCGGGCCGCGTCACCGACCTCGGGCAGCTCGGAGAAGAGGTCCGCGAGCAGCCACATGAGGAAGGTCGAGAACAGGGCCGGACGGTCCTGCACGCTCGGCAGCTCCAGGGCCGAGACGACCCCCCGTCCGTCGGCGGCGGTGCGCAGCAGGTCGGACGTGGCGAAGGCCGGCTCGCCGAAGAAGACGTCGGCCCCCTGGGCCTGCAGCCCGACGATCTCCCGCAGGATCACCCCGGCGGTGGCGGCCGAGAGCCCGCCGATGCCCTTGAGCTCGGCCTTGCCCTCGTCCGAGACGAGGTAGGTGATCGTCGACCGGAGGTCCTTGAGATCGAGCAGCGCCAGGCCCTGGGTGTCCGCCCAGTGGAAGATCAGGCCGAGGCTGGACTCCTGGGTGGCGTTGAGGCCGAGCACCTTGGCGAGCAGCAGCGGACCGAAGTCGGTCACCGTCGTGCGGATCGGCGTGCCGGTGCCCTGGTCGCCGAGCGTGTAGAACTCGACCGGGAAGCTCGTCGCCACCCAGTCCTGCCCGATGCTCGTGGTGCGGGCCAGGAGCTTCTCGCTGGAGGTCCCGGGCGCGGCGAGGCCCGAGAGGTCGCCCTTGATGTCGGCGACGAAGACCGGGACGCCGGCAGCCGAGAGGCCCTCGGCCATCACCTGCAGGGTCTTGGTCTTGCCGGTCCCGGTCGCCCCGGCGACCAGTCCGTGCCGGTTCATCATCGCGAGCGGGAGGCTGACCTGCGCGTGGGCGCTCGCGGTGCCGTCCTCGACCAGGGCGCCCAGCGGGAGGCCGGCGGCGACGCCGTAGGCCGCCCGGACCTCCTCGGCCCAGGGGGAGGGTGCGTCCGCCGGGCCGGCCCCGGCCGCCGTGGCCGCGCCGGTCGGGGCGGCGTCGTTGGGCGGGACGTCCGGGACGCTCGACGGCGCCGGTTCGGGCGTGGCGCCGGCCCGGACCGCGGCCTGCAGCGCGCGGGCCTTGGCCTCCGCCGCCTCGGCGGCGGCGAGCGCGGCGGCGGCCCGGGCCGCGGCGGCCTCGGCCTCGGCCTGGGCGAGCGCGAGGGCTGTGGCGGGGTCATGGGCGTCGGTGCTCATGCCGTCGACCCTAGTGATCTCCGGTCCTGGCGTCGGGTCACCGGTCGCGACCTGCTCCGGACCTGCCGCCCGGCCGGGCCCGACGGCGCACGGCGGTGACCGACGCGCGACGGTAACCTGGGCGCGTGCACACGCCCGACACCGCCCCCGACGACACGACGACGGAGGGCGCCGGGGCGCCCGAGGTCCCGTTCCGCTACTCCGCCGCCCTCGCGGCGCAGATCGAGGAGCGCTGGCAGGACCGCTGGGAGGAGCGCGGGACGTTCCACACCGCGAACCCGACCGGCACGCTCACCGACGCGCAGGGTCGTCACGCGGACCCGGGCCAGCGCTCGTTCGTCGTCATGGACATGTTCCCCTACCCCTCCGGCGCCGGGCTGCACGTCGGCCACCCGCTCGGCTACATCGCCACCGACGTGGTCGGCCGCTACCGCCGGATGTGCGGCGACAACGTCCTGCACGCCCTGGGCTACGACGCGTTCGGGCTGCCCGCCGAGCAGTTCGCCGTGCAGACCGGAGCCCACCCGCGGACCACGACCGAGGCGAACATCGTCACCATGCGCCGCCAGCTGCGTCGGCTCGGCCTCGGCCACGACTCGCGGCGCAGCTTCGCCACGACGGACGCCGACTACGTGCGCTGGACCCAGTGGATCTTCCTGCAGATCTTCGCCTCCTGGTACGACGCCGAGGCGGTCCGGCCCGACGGCGGCACCGGGCGGGCCCGCCCGATCGCCGAGCTCGAGGCGGAGTACGCGGCCGGCACCCGGTCGTTGCCGGCCGACGCGCCGGCGGGCACCTGGGCCGAGCTGGACGCCGTCCAGCGGCGCCGCGTGCTCGACGCCCAGCGCCTGGCCTACGTCTCGGAGACCCCGGTGAACTGGTGCCCGGGGCTCGGGACGGTGCTCGCCAACGAGGAGGTGACCGTCGACGGTCGCTCCGAGCGGGGCAACTTCCCGGTCTTCAAGCGGAACCTGCGGCAGTGGAACATGCGGATCACCGCCTACGCCGACCGGCTCGCCGACGACCTCGACCTCATCGACTGGCCGGAGAAGGTCCGCTCGATGCAGCGGAACTGGATCGGACGGTCCGAAGGCGCCGAGGTGACCTTCGACCTCATCGGCGGCCAGGAGCTCGAGGTCTTCACCACCCGGCCGGACACGCTCTTCGGTGCGACCTTCATGGTCGTCGCCCCGGAGCACCCGGTCCTCGACGAGGTCCCCGCCGCCTGGCCGGACGGGACGCACGGCCGGTGGACGGGCGGGCACCGGAGCCCGACCGCCGCGGTCGCCGCGTACCGGGTCGAGGCCGCCGCGAAGACCGCCGTCGAGCGCCAGGCCGACACCACCAAGACGGGCGTCTTCACCGGGCACCTGGCGACGAACCCGGTCAACGGTCAGCTCATCCCCGTGTTCACCGCCGACTACGTCCTCATGGGCTACGGCACGGGCGCGATCATGGCCGTTCCCGCGCAGGACGAGCGCGACTGGGACTTCGCCCAGGCCTACGAGCTGCCGCACGTGCGCACCGTGGCACCGCCGGAGGGCTTCGACGGCGGTGCGTGGACCGGTGAGGGCACGGCCATCAACTCGGCCAACGACGAGATCAGCCTCGACGGGCTCGGCGTGGCCGAGGCCAAGAGCGCGATCATCGCCTGGCTCGAGGCGAAGGGGACGGGGACCGGGACGGTCACCTACCGCCTGCGGGACTGGCTCTTCAGCCGGCAGCGCTACTGGGGCGAGCCGTTCCCGATCGTCTACGACGAGAACGACCTGCCGATCGCCCTGCCGGACGAGCTCCTCCCGGTCGAGCTGCCCCAGGTGCCCGACTACTCCCCGCGCACCTTCGCGCCCAACGACGCGACCTCCACCCCGGAGCCGCCGCTGGGCCGCAACGAGGAGTGGGTCGCCGTCACGCTCGACCTGGGCGACGGGCCGCGCGCGTACCGCCGGGACACCAACACGATGCCGAACTGGGCAGGCTCGTGCTGGTACTACCTCAACTACCTCGACCCGGGGGCGCGCGACCGCGTCGTCGACCCCGAGCTCGAGCGCTACTGGATGGGGCCGGACCACGACGACCTCGCCGGGGCGAGCGGTGGCGTCGACCTGTACGTCGGCGGCGTCGAGCACGCCGTGCTGCACCTGCTCTACGCGCGGTTCTGGCACAAGGCCCTCTACGACCTGGGCCACGTCTCGAGCATCGAGCCGTTCCGCACGCTCTTCAACCAGGGCTACATCCAGGCCTACGCCTGGACCGACGCCCGCGGTCAGTACGTCCCCGCCGGCGAGGTCGTCGAGGACCCCGCGTCCTCGACCGGGTACCGGTGGAACGGCGAGGAGGTCGCGCGCGAGTACGGGAAGATCGGCAAGTCGCTGAAGAACGTCGTCTCGCCGGACGAGATGTACGAGGCCTACGGCGCGGACACCTTCCGGCTCTACGAGATGTCGATGGGGCCGCTCGACCTGTCCCGTCCGTGGGAGACGCGGGCCGTCGTCGGCTCGCAGCGCTTCCTCCAGCGACTGTGGCGCAACGTCCTCGACGAGCAGACCGGTGCGCTCACCGTCGTCGACGACGCGCCCGACGGCGCGACCCTCCGGGCGATGCACAAGGCGGTCGACGAGGTCCGCACCGAGATGGACGCGATGCGGTTCAACACCGCGATCGCCCGGCTGATCGTGCTCAACAACCACCTCACCGGGCTCGCCGCGGTGCCGCGGGCGGCGGCCGAGGTGCTGGTCCTCCTGGTGGCACCGTTCGCCCCGCACGTCGCGGAGGAGCTGTGGTCCCGGCTCGGGCACCCCGAGAGCCTGGCCCGGGAGCCCTTCCCGGTGGCCGACCCGGCCTACCTCGTCGAGGAGACGGTCACCTGCGTGCTCCAGGTCCAGGGCAAGGTCCGCGACCGGGTGGAGGTCTCACCGTCCGCGAGCGAGGACGAGCTCCGGGAGCTCGCCCTGGCCAGCGCCGGCGTCCAGCGCGCGGTCGACGGCCGCGAGGTCCGGCGTGTCATCGTCCGCCCGCCGACCCTGGTCAACGTCGTCGTCTGAGTCACGGCTCCGGCGCGGGCCGGGCTCCGTCCACACCGTGGCCGGTCCCGGACCCGCCCGGTCCGCGCGGGTCCCTACCGTCCAGGCGTGACCCCTGAGGACCTCGGGCGGAGCAGGCTCGCCGCGCTGACCGGCGCCGGGGACCCCGGGCGCCTCGGCACCGAGCTCCTCGCCGGTGCCAGGGGGCGCACCGACCAGGCCAGGCGCCTCGCCGAGGCCGCGGTCGCGGTCGCCGAGCAGCCCGCCCGACGCTGGGCCGTCTCCTGGCGGGCCGCGGTGGCCGGGGCGGTGGCGCTCGCCGTGGTGGCTGGCGTCGTCGTCCTGCGCACGCTGAGCGGCGCTCCCGAGGTGCTCGTCTCGACCGCCTCGGCGCCGGCCGGCGGCACGGTGGCGGCCGAGTCCGGGACGACGGCCGCGCCGTCCCCGGACACGATCACCGTGCACGTCGTGGGGGCCGTCCGGCACCCGGGGGTCGTCACGGTCCCGAGCGGGTCGCGCGCGGTCGACGCGGTGGCCGCCGCCGGGGGAGCCGCCGAGGACGCCGACCTGGCCGGCGTCAACCTCGCTCGTCCGCTCAGCGACGGGGAGCAGGTCGTCGTCCCCGCGGCCGGGGACCCGAGCGTCCCGGCCGGCGGCTCCGCCGGTGGGGCGCTCGACCTCAACAGCGCGGACGCCGGGGCCCTCGAGGCCCTCCCGAGGATCGGGCCCGTGCTGGCCGAGCGGATCGTCGCCTGGCGCACGGAGCACGGTCGGTTCTCCTCGGTCGCGGAGCTGGCCGAGGTCCCCGGGATCGGCCCGACCCTGCTCGCCGCCCTCGACGGGCTGGTCCGTGTCTGAGCGGACCGGGCCGCTCGACCTGCGGCTCGTCCCGGCCGCCGGGAGCGCGTGGGCCGTTGCCCTCTGGGTGACCGCGGCGCCCGGGCCGCGCGCCCTGCTCGTCGCCGCGGGTGCGACCGCCCTTGCCCTCGTGGTCGTCGTCGCCCGTCGGCGCGCACCGGCGACCGGCGGGCTGCTGCTGGTGATCGCTGCCGTGGCGGTCGTGCTCGCCTCGGGGGCCGCGCAGACGGAGGTGGGCCGGCGTGGGGGCCTCCCGTCGCTCGTGAGCGAGGGCGCGGTGGTGGAGAGTCACCGGCGTGCTGCGCACCGACGCGGAGTCGGCTCCGCCGCCCTGGGACCCGACGGCGTCGACCTCGCGGTACGTCGTCTCGGTCCGGACCCTCACCGCACGGGGGACGACCCGCGCCGCCGCCGCGCGGCTGCTCGTGACCGACCCCGGGCCTGCCGCCGGGCTGGTGCGCGGCACGACCGTGCGGGTGACCGGGCGCCTGTGGGCCGTCGACGGCGGTGGCGCCCGGGTGGCCGGTGGGCTGTCCGCCGGACGGGTCGAGGTGCTGCGCGCGGCGGAGGGCGCCGACGCGGTGGTCGCCCGGCTGCGGGCCGGGCTGCTCGACGCGAGCGACGGGCTCGCCGCGCCGGCCCGTGGGCTCGTGCCCGGCATGACCGTCGGCGACACCTCCCGTGTCCCGCTCGAGGTCGGCACGGCGATGCGCGACGTCGGACTGACCCACCTCACGGCGGTCTCCGGGACCCATGTCGCGGTCGTGGCGCTGGCCGTCGGTTTCCTCACGGCGAGCCTGCGCGCCCCGCGACTGCTCCGGGCGGCGGTGCTCGCACTCGCCGTGGCCGGCTTCGTGCTCCTCGTGCATCCCGAGCCGAGCGTGCTCCGGGCGGCGCTGATGGGGCTGGTCGGGGCGGGCGGACTGGCCGTGGGGCGTTCCTCCCGCGCACTGCCGGCGCTCGCCGCGGTCGTGCTCGCGCTGCTCGCCGCGGACCCGACCCTGGTGCGCTCGGTGGCCTTCACCCTCTCGGTGGTCGCCACGGCGGCGATCGTGCTGCTCGCGGTGCCCGCGGCGCGGGCGATCGGCGTGCTGCCCGCTCGGCTCGCGCAGGCGGTCACCGTCCCGCTCGCCGCGCAGAGCGCGTGCGGACCGATCCTCGTGCTGCTCGACCCGGCGGTCTCGCTCTGGGCGGTCCCGGCGAACCTGCTGGCCGCGCCGGCCGTGCTGCCCGCCACGGTGCTCGGTCTGCTGGCCACCGCGGCGCACCCGGTCGCGCCGCGGTGGGCGGAGGTCCTGGCGCAGGGTGCCGGCCTCGCGACGGGGTGGATCGCGACGGTCGCGCGGGTCGGCGCCGGACTCCCCGGCGCACGGCTCGGGTGGACCCCGGGCGCGCCGGGCGCGGTCGGTCTCGCCGCGCTCACCGCGCTGGTCTGGCTGCTGGCGGCACGACTGGTCGGACGCCGAGGTCGGGAGTGACGGTCCTGCGTGGCACGCTTGTCCCGTGCCCCCCGCCCCGCGCAGGACGTCCGCCCCGACGATGAGCTGGGACACCGTCGAACCGGCCCCGGTCGTCCTCGTCACCGGGGCCGAGTCGTTGCTGGCGGAGCGCGCGGTCGACCGCGTGGTGGCCCGGGCCCGGGAGATCGACCCGCAGGTCGAGGTGACCCGGATCGAGGGACCGGGCTACGAGCCGGGTCTGCTCCGCTCCGTCGCGAGCCCGTCGCTCTTCGGCGAGGCGAGCCTCGTCGTCCTGTCGGACCTGCACGCCGCGACCGAGGCCGCCTACGCCGACGTCGCCGCCTACGTCGCCCGCCCGGACGGCGACGTCGTCCTCGTGCTGGTGCACGGCGGCGGGAACCGAGGCAAGCGGGCGCTCGACGCCGCCCGGGCGGCGGGAGCCGTGGTCGTCACCTGCGACCCGGTGAAGAAGGACGCCGACAAGGTGGCCTTCGCGGCCACCGAGCTGAGGAGCGCGAACCGGCGCGCCGAGCCGGAGGCGGTCCGAGCCCTGGTCGAGGCCTGCGGGGCGGACCTCCGCGAGCTCGCCGCGGCGTGCCGCCAGCTCGTCGCCGACACCTCCGGGGTCATCTCCACCGACCTGGTCGCCCGCTACTACGGGGGACGGGTCGAGGCGACGGGGTTCCGGGTCGCCGACGCCGCCGTGGAGGGGCGCGCGGGCGACGCCGTCGCGCTGCTGCGGCATGCCCTGGCCACCGGTACCGACCCGGTCCCGGTGGTTGCGGCGCTCGCCGCACGCCTGCGGGTCCTGGCCAAGGTGGCCGCCGCCCGGGGCCGGGGGACGGCCGCCGCCGACCTGGGGATGGCACCGTGGCAGGTCGACCGGGCGCGTCGCGACCTCGCCCGGTGGCGCCCCGAGACCCTCGCCGCGGCGATCGGCGCCGTGGCGCAGGCCGACGCCGAGGTGAAGGGAGCGGGGCGCGACCCCGTGTTCGCCGTCGAGCGTGCCGTGCTCCGGGTCGCCACCGCCGCTGCACAGCACTGACCTCGCCCCAGCCCCACCTCGACGGGCCGGCGGCAGAGGGGTCCCGGTAGTCATAGTGCCTATGACTACTGCACGAAGCCCTTGGCGTGGCGCGCGCACTTTGTGACGCATCTCACATGTCGCTCACGGGGTGTTTGTCCCGATTCATCCCGGTTTTCGGTGCTCTACCGCTGAGATCAGGCCTGGCGAGTCTCGCCCTCATCTGTCATAGTCGACGTGACAGAACGAACACTGAGGAGATGACATGAACCGCATCGTCAAGCCTGCAGCCGTCGCCGTTCTCACCGTCGCGCTCGCCGTCTTCGGCCTTCCCCTCTCCGGCACGGGCGCCACCGTGTCGATCGGGACGGGCTGCTGCAAGCAGTAGCGCTCGAGCGGGCCCGGCACGGGCGGGTCCGGCTGGATATCACCCGATCGGAGTGCCTCCCGGGGTGTCACGGCGCCGATGTCACGAGTAAGGTTGAGCACTGTGACTGACCTCTCCGAGCGCCTTCGCGCCGAACGACTGCGTGCCGGGCTGTCCCAGACGGCACTGGCGGGCAGCGACTTCTCCCCGAGCTACGTCTCCCTCATCGAGGCGGGCCGACGCACCCCCACCGACGCCGCGCTGGCGGTCCTGGCCGCGAGGCTCGGCACGACGGCGGAGTACCTGCGGTTCGGTGACGACGCGCCGAGCGAGGAGAAGGCTCGCCTCGAGCTCGGGTTCGCCCGGCTCGCCCTGGCCAACGGCTCGGCCACGGAGGCCAGGGAGCGTCTGCTCGCGCTCGACCTCGGGTCGATCTCGCCCCGCCACGCCGCCGAGGCCCGCTTCGCCCTCGCCATGGCCTACGAGGCCCTCGGTGAGATGGACGAGTCGGTCGACGTGCTCGAGCCGCTGCTCGCCGAGGCCAGGGAGGCGGGCCGCTGGCTCCAGGTCGCGACCCTCGCGACGCACCTGGTCGGCATCTACCACGAGGCCGGCGACCTCGCGCACAGCATCGAGCTGGGCGACGAGGTCCTCGCCCAGATCGAGGAGGCAGGGCTGGTCGGCACCGACGAGCACCTGCGCCTCGCCTCGACCATCCTCTGGTCGTACTACCAGCGCGGCGACCTGCTCTTCGCCGCCCACCGGGCGTCCGGGCTGATCGAGATGGCCGAGCGGGACGGGACGCGCCGTGGCCGCGGCAGCGTCTACTGGAACGCCTCCCTGGTGGCCGAGGGGCGGGGCGACTTCGCCGAGGCCCGTCGGCTCACCGAGCGCGCGCTCGCCTACCTCAGCGAGGGCGACCCGAGCCGGGACGTCCCGCGGCTGCGGCTGCACTACGGCTGGCTGCTCCTGCGGTCGAACCCGCCGGAGGCGCAGGCCGCGCTCGTCGCAGCTGGAGCTCGCCTCGCAGGGGCTGATGAACGTCGGGTCGGAGTACGAGATCGCGCGGTGTCGGTACGAGTCGGCCCGGGCGCACCTCGTCCTGGGCGACGCCGTGCTGGCCGAGTCCCTCGTGCGGGAGGGCCTGGCCCTCCTCGACGACACCGCCGGCTTCGATGCCTGCGACGCGCACATCGTCCTGGGCGACTGCTTCGCGGCGCAGGGCCAGCTCCCGGCCGCCCTGGCGGAGTACCGCTGGGCCGCCGACCGGCTCGCGATGCTCTCGGCCGGTCGTCAGTCGGCGTCCGTCTGGCGCTCGCTCGGTGACCGCCTGCTCGAGTACGGCGACGCGCAGGCGGCGGCCCGCGCCTATGCGACGGCGCTCGACGAGGCCGGCATCCGGCCGACGACCTTCTCCCTGACGACCCGGCAGGCCCTGGCCGTCGGCTTCGCGGAGAGCCAGGAGGGCTGACTGCCGCGCCGCGGCACCGGACAGGCCGCGGCACCGGACAGCACGAGGGCGCCTCCCCGGTGGGGGAGGCGCCCTCGTGACGTACCGGGAACCCGGCGCTGCGTCAGAGCGAGCCGACGGCCTTCGCGAGGGCCGACTTGCGGTTGGCCGCCTGGTTGGCGTGGATGACGCCCTTGCTGACGGCCTTGTCGAGCTTGGTGGTCGCACTCTGCAGCGCGGACGCCGCGGCGTCCTTGTCGCCGGCGGCGACGGCCTCGCGGACGCGACGCACGTGCGTCTTGAGCTCGGACTTCACAGCCTTGTTGCGCAGACGGGCCGCCTCGTTCGTGCGGATCCGCTTGATCTGGGACTTGATGTTGGCCACGTATTGACTCTCTTGTGTGTTCGCCGAAGCGAGCTGACAGGTCGTAGAGGGCGTGTCCACCCCCGGGACTGGGGCGTGGGGACACCCGCGGGGAGGAGATGGACCTGTGCCCGCCGACCCGGGCGGACACGCGAGCGCAAAGAGTATCAGCCGGGCGTGTCCCGGAGCGACTCCGCCACCTCGTCGAAGCGCGCGCGCTCGAGCACTGCGCCCTCCCGCCGCACGGCGCCCGGGTCGACCCGCAGCACCCGGTCGAGGCGCACCTCGCTCGGGCGTCCACGGCTGTCCCACGGGCCCGTGCCCAGGTCCAGCCACCGCTCGTCCGCCGGGGCCGGCCGGGAGTCGTGGTCCCGGCTGGAGAGCATGAGGCCGAGCAGCCAGGGCCCGTCGTGGCCGACGAGCAGCACCGGCCGGTCCTTGCCGCGGCCGTCGTTCTCCTCGAAGGGAACCCAGGTCCAGACGACCTCGCCGGGGTCCGGCGCGCCGTCGAGGTCGGGGGAGTAGACGGGAGAGACACGTCCGGTGAAGTCACCGGGGTACGTCGAGGGGTCGGCGGCGCGTGCACCCCCGGACCGCGGGCCCGGCGTCGGCGCCCGGCGCGGAACCGCCGTCGTCGGGCGACGGCGCGCGGAGGCGCGCGCCGTCCGGGCCCCGCTCCGGGTCGCGTCGACGGCTGCCTTGAGGACGGCGCCGAGCACTCGGCCCCACGTGTGCTGTGCCACCCGGCGAGGTTAGCGGTGCCCCGTGCGGGCAGGCGCGGTGTCCCGTGCGACCCGCGCCGGAAAGCGGGCGGAAACGCGCGCGAGACACTTCGTGGCCTAACGTTCCCTCATGGCTGACCTCTTCGACGGCTACCCGGCGGGCGCCGCGTGGGACGAGGTGTTCGACCGGACCGGAGCAGTCCGGCCCTCCTACCGGCACGTCCACGAGGCGTTGCGCGAGCTCTCCGAGGCCGAGCTGCGCGGTCGCGCCGAGACGCTCGCCCGCACCTACCTCACCCAGGGCGTGACCTTCGACATCGGCGGCGAGGAACGACCGTTCCCGATCGACGTCGCCCCCCGCGTGGTGACCGCCGCCGAGTGGGACTCCGTCGCGCCGGGCGTCGCCCAGCGGGTCCAGGCCCTCGAGGCCTTCCTCGCCGACGTCTACGGCCCGCAGAACGCCATCGCGGACGGTGTCGTGCCGCGCCGTCTGGTCACCTCCTCGACGCACTTCCACCGGGCGGCGCAGGGCATCACCCCGCCGAACGGGGTGCGCGTGCACGTCTCGGGGATCGACCTCATCCGCGACGAGCGCGGCGTGTTCCGGGTGCTCGAGGACAACGTGCGGGTGCCCAGCGGCGTCAGCTACGTGCTCTCCAACCGCAAGGCGCTGGCGCAGATCTTCCCCGAGCTCTTCGCGAGCCTGCGGATCCGCTCGGTCGCCGAGTACCCCAGCCGGCTGCTCGCCGCGCTCACCGCCGCGGCCCCCGACGGCGTCCACGAGCCGACCGTCGTCGTCCTCACGCCGGGCGTCTACAACAGCGCGTACTTCGAGCACTCCCTGCTCGCGCGCTCGATGGGCGTCGAGCTCGTCGAGGGCCGGGACCTCATGTGCTCCGGCGGCCGGGTGTGGATGCGCACCACCAACGGGCGCCGTCGGGTCGACGTCATCTACCGCCGGGTCGACGACGAGTTCCTCGACCCGGTGACCTTCCGCTCCGACTCGCTGCTGGGCGCGCCCGGGCTGATGGCCGCGGCCCGCCGCGGCACGGTGACCCTCGCGAACGCCGTCGGCAACGGCGTCGCCGACGACAAGCTCGTCTACACCTACCTGCCGGACCTCATCCGCTACTACCTCGGCCAGGAGCCCCTGCTGGCGAGCGTGGACACCTGGCGGCTCGAGGAGCCCGAGGCCCTGGAGGAGGTGCTGGACCGGCTCGACGAGCTCGTGGTCAAGCCCGTCGACGGCTCCGGGGGCAAGGGCCTCGTCGTCGGTCCCAGCGCCTCGGCGGCCGAGCTCGCCGACCTGCGGGACCGGCTGCGCCGCGACCCCCGGGGCTGGATCGCCCAGCCGGTCGTCCAGCTCTCCACGGTGCCGACGCTCGTCGAGGGCGGGCTGCGGCCCCGGCACGTCGACCTGCGGCCGTTCGCGGTCAACGACGGCGATCACGTCTGGGTGCTCCCGGGTGGGCTGACCCGGGTCGCGCTGCCCGAGGGGCAGCTCGTGGTGAACAGCTCCCAGGGCGGCGGCTCGAAGGACACCTGGGTGCTGGGCAGTGCTCGTGGGGCGCCGGTGTCCTCCCCGCTCAACCGACCCCGGACGCTGGCGTTCGGTGACGGCGTGCCGATCGACGCGAGCCCGGCCGACGGCCGGTCCGAGCAGCAGCAGCAGCAACAGCAACAGCAACAGCAACAGCAACAGCAACAGCAACAGCAGGTCCGGCCCGCCGGCCCCGCCCCGGACGAGGCAGGTGCACCGTGCTGAGCCGGATCGCCGAGTCGCTCTTCTGGATCGGCCGCTACATCGAGCGGGCCGACTCCACCGCCCGCCTCCTCGACGTGCACGTGCAGACCATCCTCGAGGACCCGTGGGCCGAGGAGGACCTCGTCTGCCGCACGCTGCTGTCGGTCATGAACCGCGAGGACCCGCCGGCCGACACCCTCGTCGGGCGCCGGTTCGTGCTCGACACGCTCGCCTTCGACCGCTCGACGCCGTCGGCGATCGCCGGGTCCCTCACGGCGGCGCGGGAGAACGCCCGACGCGCCCGTGAGGTGATCTCCACCGAGCTGTGGGAGGCCGTCAACGGCACCTGGAACCAGCTGCCCGCGCACATGCTCCCCTCGCGCCCGCACAGCTTCTTCAGCTGGGTCCGCGAGCGCGCCGCCCTCGTCTCGGGGATCGTCGACCAGTCGATCTCCCGGGACGACACCTGGAACTTCCTGGTGCTCGGACGTTCCGTCGAACGCGCCGACATGACCGCCCGGCTGCTCGCCACGCGGGCCCTGGCGGGCACGACCGGCCCGGACTGGTCGACGCTGCTGCGCTCCTGCGGCGCGCACGAGGCCTACCTGCGCCGCTACCGCGGCCTCGGCTCGGACGAGTCGGCCGCGGAGTTCCTCCTCACCGACCGCCTGTTCCCCCGATCGGTCGTGCACGCGCTCGGTCAGGCCCAGTCCTGCCTCGACGCCCTCGACCCGGCGGAGGGCCAGGCGGCCGTCGGCGGGGCCCGGCGCACCCTGGGCCATGCCCGGACGGGGCTGGAGTACGGCGACCTCGCCGACCTCATCGAGAACCTGCCCGCGCAGATGCTCGCCGTACAACGGGCCTGCTCCGCGGCGAGCGAGACGATCCGGCAGCGATACTTCCCCTCCGGCGCGTTGACCCAGTGGGCCGGAGGTGTGCTGTGAGCCGACTGCACGTGGTGCACACGACCACCTTCACCTACGACGGGCCGGTCACGGCCTCGTTCAACGAGGCACGGATGCTCCCGGTCTCCGACCCGGACCAGACGGTGCTGGCGGCGTCCCTGGGGATCGACCCGACGACCTGGCGGCACGAGTTCGTCGACTACTGGGGCACGCAGGTCGCGGCCTTCGAGAGCTCGGAGCCGCACCGTCGGCTCGTCCTGACGGCGACCTCGCGGGTCGAGGTGCACCCGCGGCCCCGGCCCGCGCCGCAGGGCTGGGAGGCGCTGCGCCATCCGGTGACGGTCGACTCGATGGCCGAGTTCCTGGAGATCTCACGGACGACGGCGGTCCCCGACGAGCTGGCGGCGCTCGCCACGGACGCGGCCGGGACGCTCGACCCGGACGGCACCGCGCGCCGGATCTGCGCGGCGGTGCACGAGGCCGTCGAGTACGTCCCCGGGTTCACCGCCGTGCACTCGGTCGGGGCGGAGGCGTGGAACGCGCGCAAGGGCGTCTGCCAGGACATGGCGCACCTGTCCGTCGGGGCGCTGCGCAGCGTCGGCATCCCGGCGCGGTACGTCTCGGGATACCTGCACCCCGCGGGCGACGGCGAGATCGGGCACACGGTGACCGGGGAGTCGCACGCCTGGGTCGAGTGGTGGGTGGGCCACTGGGTGGCCCACGACCCGACCAACGACATCGACGTGGGCGAGCACCACGTCGTGCTCGGCCGCGGACGCGAGTACCAGGACGTGGCACCGGTGCGGGGGATCTTCGCCGGTGGTGCGGCGCAGTCGCTCGACGTGCGGGTCCGGATCACCCGGGAGGCCTGAGCCGGTCGGGGTGAGCCGACGGCGGCGGGCATGGGACGATGGGGGCTGATCGTCTCTCCCCGCCCCGACGAAGCCGGAGCCCACCCCCGTTGTCCCCGATCCTCAGCGCCGCCCAGAGCGCCCAGATCTCGCCGGCGAGCACCCCGCCGGGGCTGCTGCGCAACTTCTGCATCATCGCGCACATCGACCACGGCAAGTCGACGCTGGCCGACCGGATGCTCCAGCTCACCGGGGTGGTCGACGCCCGCGCGATGCGCGCGCAGTACCTCGACCGGATGGACATCGAGCGCGAGCGCGGCATCACCATCAAGTCCCAGGCGGTCCGGATGCCCTGGGGTGTCCTCGGCCCGGACGGCACGATGGGGACCTACGCCCTCAACATGATCGACACCCCGGGCCACGTCGACTTCACCTACGAGGTCTCCCGGTCCCTCGCCGCGTGCGAGGGCGCGGTGCTCCTGGTCGACGCGGCGCAGGGCATCGAGGCCCAGACGCTGGCCAACCTCTACCTGGCGATGGAGAACGACCTCACGATCATCCCGGTGCTCAACAAGATCGACCTGCCGGCCGCGCAGCCGGAGAAGTACGCCGAGGAGATCGCCGGGCTCGTCGGGGGCGACCCGGCCGACGTCATGCAGGTCTCCGGCAAGACGGGCGTCGGCGTCGAGGCGCTGCTCAACCGGATCGTCGACCAGGTGCCCCCACCGACCGGCAACCCGGACGCGGCCGCCCGCGCGATGATCTTCGACTCGGTGTACGACACCTACCGCGGGGTCGTCACCTACGTCCGCGTCGTCGACGGGCACCTGTCCCCGCGCGAGAAGATCGTCATGATGTCGACCCGGGCGCACCACGAGCTGCTGGAGATCGGCGTCATCTCGCCCGAGCCCGTGCCGACCCAGGGCCTCGGGGTCGGCGAGGTCGGCTACCTCATCACCGGGGTCAAGGACGTCCGGCAGTCCAAGGTCGGCGACACCGTCACCAACGCGGGCAAGCCGGCGGCGGAGGCGCTCGCCGAGTACCACGACCCCAAGCCGATGGTCTTCTCCGGGCTCTACCCGATCGACGGCACGGACTACCCGGTGCTGCGCGACGCCCTGGACCGGCTCAAGCTCAACGACGCGGCGCTGGCCTACGAGCCGGAGACCTCCGTCGCGCTCGGCTTCGGCTTCCGCGTCGGCTTCCTCGGCCTGCTCCACCTGGAGATCGTCCGCGAGCGGCTCGAGCGCGAGTTCGACCTCGACCTCATCTCCACCGCCCCCAACGTCGTCTACGAGGTGACGATGGAGGACCGCTCGGTCATCCGGGTGACCAACCCGAGCGAGTTCCCCGGCGGGAAGATCGGCGAGGTCCGCGAGCCGATGGTCAAGGCGACGATCCTCGCCCCGAGCGAGTTCATCGGCGCGATCATGGAGCTGTGCCAGTCCCGGCGCGGCGAGCTCGGCGGGATGGACTACCTCTCGGCCGAGCGCGTGGAGCTGCGCTACACGCTCCCGCTCGCCGAGATCGTCTTCGACTTCTTCGACCAGCTCAAGTCGCGGACCCGCGGCTACGCCTCGCTGGACTACGAGCCGATCGGCGAGCAGGCGGCCGACCTCGTCAAGGTCGACATCCTGCTCCAGGGCGAGCAGGTCGACGCGTTCAGCGCGATCGTGCACAAGGACAAGGCCTACGCCTACGGGACGATGATGGCCGGCAAGCTCCGCGAGCTCATCCCGCGCCAGCAGTTCGAGGTGCCGATCCAGGCCGCCATCGGCAGCCGCGTGATCGCCCGGGAGACGGTCCGCGCGATGCGCAAGGACGTGCTCGCCAAGTGCTACGGCGGCGACATCAGCCGCAAGCGCAAGCTGCTGGAGAAGCAGAAGGAGGGCAAGAAGCGGATGAAGACGATCGGCCGCGTCGAGGTCCCCCAGGAGGCCTTCATCGCCGCGCTCTCCACCGACTCGGCCAGCAAGGACGACAAGAAGAAGTGAGCGGCGTCGGGCCAGGGACGGAGCACCGCCCGCGCGCGGTGCTGGGCACCGTGACGCACGTGTGCCGGGTCGCGGCCCTGCACCCGGACGAAGGCCCCGACGGCGTCACGGCGATCGACAAGCGCGCCGTCGAGGGGCCCGTGCCGGTCGGGCCCTTCGGGCTCCGGGGCGACGTCCAGGCGAGCCGCAAGCACCACGGTGGTCACGACAAGGCCGTCTACGCCCTCGACGAGACCGAGACCGACCATTGGGCCGCCGAGCTGGGGCGAGAGATCGCTCCCGGGCTCTTCGGTGAGAACCTGCGAGTGAGCGGGCGCGTCGACGACGCCGAGATCGGCGAACGGTGGCGGGTCGGCGAGGAGCTCGAGGTCGAGGTCACGGGTCCGCGGAGCCCGTGCGCCACGTTCGCACGGTGGCTGGGGCAGGAGGGGTGGGTCGCGAGGTACGCGCGGCGCGCTCGGCCCGGCGTGTACCTGCGGGTCGTGGTCCCCGGACCGGTCATGGCCGGAGCGCAGGTCTCCGTCCTGCACCGTCCCGGCCACGGGGTGACGGTCGCCCGATGGTTCGCCGCCCAGGACCCTGCCGACGCGCGCACCCTGCTCGCCGCGCAGTCCGCCGGGACACTCGCGCTCGCGGCGTACCTGCGCCCGTACGTCGAGCGCGCCGCCGAGCGTGCCGACCCCCCGGTGTCCGAGCCCCCGGTGTCCGACCCCGCAGCGGACGCCGGGTAGTGCCCGCGCTCCCTGACGGCGAGCCGGCGCCCGAGGACGGCGCCCTGCCCGCGTGGGTCCACGGGACCTCGGCCGAGGGGTTCGGGCTCTACCTGCACGTGCCGTTCTGCCGGGTGCGCTGCGGGTACTGCGACTTCAACACCTACACCGCGGGCGAGCTGGGCGGGGGAGCGAGCCAGGACTCCTACGCCCGGACGGCGCTGCGCGAGATCGACCTCGCGGCGCGGGTGCTCGACGCCGCCGGACGCTCGCGACCGGTGGGCACGGTGTTCGTCGGTGGCGGCACGCCGACGCTGCTCCCGGTCGAGGACCTCGCGCTGCTGCTCGACGCCGTGCGCACGACGTGGGGCCTGGAGCCGGGCGCGGAGGTCACCACGGAGGCCAACCCCGACTCGGTGACCGTCGCGTCGCTCGCCGCCCTGGCCGAGGCGGGGTTCACCCGGGTCTCCTTCGGCATGCAGTCCGCCGTCCCGCACGTGCTCGCGACCCTCGAGCGCACCCACGACCCCGAGCGGGTGCCCGAGGTGGTCCGGTGGGCGCGCGAGGCCGGGCTGGCGGTCTCCCTCGACCTCATCTACGGCACGCCGGGCGAGTCGGTGGCCGACTGGCAGCGGTCCGTCGAGGCGGCGCTGGCCTGCGGGGTCGACCACGTCTCGGCCTACGCCCTGGTCGTCGAGGAGGGCACCCGGATGGGCGGGCAGGTCAGGCGAGGGCTGCTCCCGGCCCCGGACCCGGACGACCAGGCGACCAAGTACGAGCTCGCCGACGCCCTGCTCACCGCGGCGGGCCTGGGCTGGTACGAGGTGAGCAACTGGGCGCGGACCCCCGAGCAGGCGTGCCGGCACAACCTCGCGCTACTGGCGCGGGGCGGACTGGTGGGGCATCGGTCCGGGCGCGCACTCCCACGTCGGCGCGGGCGAGCGGGCCGTGCGCTGGTGGAACGTCAAGCACCCGCGCGCCTACGCCGAGCGGCTCGGCGCCGGGCGGAGCCCCGCTGCCGGGCGCGAACGGCTCGGCGCGGACGACGTGGCCCTGGAACGGGTCCTGCTGCGGGTGCGCCTGCGCGAGGGCCTGCCGGTCGCTGCGCTCTCGCCCGCCGGCAGGCGCGGGGTCGCCGCCCTGGTCGCCGACGGGCTCCTCGACGGCCGGGCTGCCGTGCGCGGGACGGTCGAGCTCACCCTGCGCGGGCGGCTGCTCGCCGACGCCGTGGTGCGGGCGCTGACCGACTGACGGGTGCGCCGCCCCCGGTGGGCGGTGCACCGGCGGCACGGGAACGGCCGGCCACCCTGGGGTGACCGGCCGTCCGCGTGCTCAGTGCGTCACTTGATGATGCGCCAGTTGATCGGGTACCGGTACGCCTGGCCCTTGTTCGTGGCGACCGCGGCGAGGATCTCGAAGATCAGGGCGCCGATCCAGACGAGCGGGAAGAGGACGATGCCGATCCCGACGATCGAGAGGATGCTCGAGGCGACGTAGGCGATCGCCACGAGGATCTGGAAGTTGAGGGCCTCCTTGGCCTGCTCCTCGACGAACTGCCCGCGGCCCCGGTAGATGAGCCAGATGACGAGCGGGGCGATGAAGCCGATGAGGATCGGTCCAGCGTGCCCGAGCGTCGCCCACAGGCGCTGGTCGGAGTCGCTCAGCGGAGGGCCGCTCGGCGCCGCGCCGTAGGCCGGCGGCGGGGCCTGGTAGCCGGGGGGCGGGGCCTGGTAGCCACCGGGCGGGGGAGCCTGGTACCCGGGCGGCGGGGCCTGGTAGCCACCGGGCGGGGGAGGGGTGGGGGGAGTCCCGGAGCCGTTGGGCTCCTCGGGCGGGGTCGTGGTCATCGGTTCACCTCGTGGCTTGCGGACGGGCGGATGGCTGCGGTGCGCGGCCTGCACCCCGGGGCCACGGACGTCGCGGCCGTACGCCGCGGACGGCGTCGTGCACCCAGGAACACACCGTGCACCGACAGTAGCGAACGAGTCCGCCGCATGGGGCCATTCGGCTCGGCACGCGCCTCAGCAGGTCACGAAGTCGATGAGCTCCTCCATCCGGCCCAGCATCGACGGCTCCAGGTCGCGGTAGTCGCGCACCGAGCGCAGGATCCGGACCCAGCCCGCCGCGACGTCGGCCTGGTCGGCGTGCGGCCAGCCGAGCGCCTCGAGGATCCCGTGCTTCCAGGACACCCCGCGAGGGATGCTCGGCCAGGAGCGCAGCCCGAGGCGCTCCGGCTTCACGGCCTGCCACACGTCGACGTAGGGGTGCCCGAGCACGAGCACCGTCCCTAGCGGCGCGGACCGCATCGTCTCCGCGGCGATCCGCGACTCCTTGGTCCCGGGGACCAGGTGGTCGACGAGGACGCCCAGCCGCCGCTGAGGGCCGGGCCCGAATGCTGCGACGGCGCCGGCTAGGTCGTCGATCCCGTCGAGCATCTCCACGACGACGCCCTCGGCGCGCAGGTCGTCGCCCCAGACCTTCTCCACGAGCTCCGCGTCGTGCTTGCCCTCGACCCAGATCCGGTCGGCCCTGGCCACCCGGGCCGGAGCGACCGGGGCGAGGCGCGAGCCGGAGGCGGTACGGGTCGGCGCGGCCGGCCGCGCGGGTCCCGCCGGCGCGGTGAGCTCGACCGGGGCGCCGTCGACCCAGAAGCCGGGGCCCAGCGGGAAGGTGCGGGTGCGGCCCCTGCGGTCCTCCAGGACGACGACGTGCATCCCGCCCGAGCGCTCCACCCGGACGACCGCGCCCACCCAGCCGGTGCCGACCTCCTCGACGACGAGCCCGGTCTCGGCGGGCGTCGGGGTCGAGCGGGGGCCGCGTGCGGCGGCCTGCGCCAGCACGTCCGGTCCGTAGCGGTCCACGGGTCCTCCTCGGGGTCCGGGAGATGGTCGCAGCCGGTCCCGGCCGCCGACCGGTGCCACGCCGTGGGCCCGCGAGGCCCGCGGTCGGTGCGGCGTCGTACGATTAGCACTCCCACGCGGTGAGTGCCACCGCCGCTGCGGTCCACCGGACGCGAGAGGAGAGGCGATGAGCGACGAGCGTCGGCTCGACGTGCTGCGCGCGATCGTCGAGGACTACGTCCTGACCCACGAGCCGGTCGGCTCGCGCGTCCTGGTCGAGCGCCACGCGCTCGGTGTCTCGCCGGCGACCATCCGCAACGACATGGCCGCGCTGGAAGAGGCCGGCTACATCGCCCAGCCGCACACCTCGGCCGGCCGGATCCCGACGGACAAGGGCTACCGGCTCTTCGTCGACCGGCTCTCCGCCGTCAAGCCGCTCTCCGCGCCCGAGCGCAAGGCGATCTCGGTCTTCCTCGAGCAGGCCGTCGACCTGGACGACGTCGTCGACCGGGCCGTGCGGCTGCTGGCGCAGCTGACACAGCAGGTCGCCGTCGTGCAGTACCCGTCGCTGCGCCGGTCGGCGCTGCGGCACGTCGAGCTCGTCCCGATGGCCGAGGACCGCCTGCTCGTGGTGATCATCACCGAGACGGGGCGCGTCGAGCAGCGGGTCATCGAGGTCGAGGCCCCGCAGGTCGAGCGGATCGTCCCCGAGCTGCGGGCGCGGCTCAACGTGCACGCCGCCGGCCGTCGGCTGATCGACCTCTCGGCGCCGCTCGCGCAGATGACCGAGGCCTTCGCGCCGGAGGACCAGCCGCTCGTGCGTCGGGTCACCCGGGTCGTGGAGGACACCCTCGCCGAGGCCACCGAGGAACGCCTGGTGATGGCCGGCACGGCCAACCTCGCGCGCACCGGTACCGACTTCCCGGGCACCATCCGGCCGGTGCTCGAGGCGCTGGAGGAGAACGTCGTGCTGCTGCGCCTGCTCACCGAGATGGCGGCGGACTCGGCGGGCGTCTCGGTGCGGATCGGCCACGAGAACCGGCACGTCGGCCTCGCCGAGACCTCGATCGTCGCCGCGGGGTACGGTGCCGACGACGAACCCCTGGCGCGGATCGGCGCGCTCGGCCCCACCCGGATGGACTATGCGGGCACCATCGCCTCCGTGCGCGCCGTCGCCCGCTACCTCTCGCGCATCCTCGCCGGATGACGCCGTGACCTGCCTGACAGACTGCCGAGAGAGAGACCTGTGAGCACCGACTACTACGCCGTCCTGGGCATCGCGCGCGACGCGAGCCCCGAGCAGATCAAGAAGGCGTACCGCAAGCTCGCCCGCGAGCTGCACCCCGACGTCGCGACCTCCGAGGGGTCGGAGGACCGCTTCAAGGACGTCTCGCGCGCCTACGAGGTGCTGTCCAACCCCGAGAAGCGCGAGATGTACGACCGCGGGGTCGACCCGACGGCCCCCGGCGGCGGGCAGGGTGGCTTCGGTGCCGGGTTCGGCTTCCAGGACATCTTCGAGACCTTCTTCGGTGCCGCGCAGGGCGCCTCGGCCCAGCGCGGCCCGGTCCCGCGCGCCCGGCGCGGCCAGGACGCCCTGCTGCGGCTCGAGATCGACCTCGCCGAGGCGGCCTTCGGCTCGCACCGCGAGGTGCAGGTCGACACCGCCGTGCTCTGCGCGACGTGCGAGGGCAGCTGCTGCCGCCCGGGCACCGCACCGCGTACCTGCGAGGTCTGCGGCGGGCGTGGCGTCGTCCAGCGCGTCGCGCGGTCCTTCCTCGGCCAGGTGATGACCTCCAGCCCGTGCGCCGCGTGCCACGGCTTCGGCTCGGTCATCCCCGACCCGTGCCCGGAGTGCTCCGGCGAGGGCCGGGTCCGCAGCCGGCGGACGCTGAGCGTCGACGTGCCCGCCGGCGTCGAGACCGGGACCCGGATCCGGCTCACCGGCCAGGGCGAGGTCGGCCCCGCCGGCGGACCGGCCGGCGACGTCTACCTGGAGATCCGCGAGCACCCGCACGAGCTGTTCCTCCGGCGCGGCGACGACCTGCACTGCACGCTCCCGGTCCCGATGACCGCCGCCGCCCTCGGCACGACCGTCGAGCTGGAGACGCTCGACGGCCTGCGGCAGGTCGACCTGCGGCCGGGCACCCAGCCCGGCGAGGTCGTCGTCGAGCGCGGCCTCGGCGTGGGCCACCTGCACTCCGGTGGCCGCGGCGACCTGCACGTGCACGTCGAGGTCCAGGTGCCCACCGGCCTCGACGACGAGCAGAGCGACCTGCTGCGACAGCTCGCCGCGCTGCGGGACGAGGAGCGCCCTGCCTCCCGGCTCGCCCCGGCTCATCCGGGGGTGTTCGCCAAGCTCCGCGACAAGCTCGCCGGCCGGTGACCGCGCCGGTCTTCCTCGCCGAGCCCGGCACGCTCGACGACCTCGAGCGCCGGTGCGCGCTACGTGCTCCAGGGCGACGAGGCGCGCCACGCCGGGGTCGTCCAGCGGCGGCGGTCCGGCGAGCGGGTCGACGTCGTCGACGGCGCTGGCGTGCGGCTCGCGTGCGTCATCGCCGCGGTCGAGCCCGGTCGGCTCGCGCTCGACGTGCTGTCGCCGGAGCCAGGAGGCCCCGGCGGCCGTGCGCCTCGTCCTGGTGCAGGCGCTGGCCAAGGGCGACCGGGACGAGCTCGCCATCGAGGCCGCCACCGAGGTGGGCGTCGACGCGGTCGTCCCCTGGCAGGCCACGCGCTCCGTCGTCGTCTGGCGCGGGGACCGCGCGGCGCGCTCCCGGGCCCGCTGGGTCGCCACGGTCCGGACCGCGACGAAGCAGGCCCGCCGGGCGTCCGTGCCGGACGTCGAGCAGCCGGTCGGCCTCGACGGGCTCGCGGGCCGGGTCCGTGCGGTCGTCGCGGCCGGCGGCGCCGCGCTCGTGCTGCACGAGGAGGCGACGGCGCCGCTCGCCGGGGTCGCGCTGCCCGACGACGGGCGAGGTCCTGGTGATCGTCGGCCCGGAGGGCGGGATCGACGACGCCGAGCTCGCCGCGCTCGCCGAGGCGGGGGCGCGGACCGCGCGCCTGGGTCCGCACGTGCTGCGGACCTCGACGGCCGGCCCGGTCGCGCTCGCGCTGCTCTGCTCGCGGCTGGGTCGCTGGTCCTGACGGTGCCGCTCCCGCGGGAGCGGCACCGCTCAGCTCACCGTGAAGGTGACCGCCGCGAGGTCGACGGGCGGGGCGGACGCGTCGTTCTCGGCCATGCCGGGTTCCCAGACCTGCACCGTGTAGCTGCCCGGGTCGAGGGTGAGCACGATGCTGAACGGACCGATCTCCCCGTTCGCCCCGGCGTTCGTGTAGCCCTGGGTGACGGTCGCCCCGTCGGCGTCCAGCACGAGGTAGAGCAGGGTCGCCTCGAAGGCGGTGCCGGTCCCGGCGACGGTCACCGACGGCCCCGCGACGGTGGCCCCTGCGGTCGGCGACTCGATCGTCGTCGTCCCCGCCGTGGCCGAGGCCGTCGTGCCGGTGCTCTCGGACGGCGTCGGGCTCGTCGTCTCGGCGAGGCGGCGGTCGAGGTGGACCCGGTGGCGGCCGACCCCTCGTCGCCCGTCCCGGTCTGGCAGGCGGCAAGGGTCAGCACGGCGGCGGCGGCCAGCAGACCGGCGGCCGTGCGGGCGCGCCACCTCGCGGTGCGGGCCTCGTCCGGGTCAGGTGCGTCGGCATGGTCTCTCCTCCTCGGGGTTCGTCGGCCATCCTGACAGCCCGAGGGGCCCCGCGCGGCTAGCCTGGCCTCATGTCGAGCACACCGCTGGCCAGCCAGGACTGTGTCTTCTGCCGCATCGTCGCGGGTGAGCTGCCTGCCGACGTGGTGGCGGCCACCGACCGAGTCATCGCAATCCGGGACATAGCGCCTCAGGCCCCGCTGCACGTCCTCGTCGTCCCGCGTGACCACCATGCGGACGCCGCTCAGCTCGCCGCCGCCGATCCGGCGCTGCTGGCCGACCTCGTGCTGCTCGCCCACGAGGTCGCCGAGGACGAGGCGGACGGCCAGTTCCGGTTGATCTTCAACACCGGGGTGCACGCGGGGCAGTCGGTCTTCCACGTGCACGCCCACGTGCTGGGCGGCTCGCGGCTCGGGTGGACCCCGGCCTGAACGGCGCGGCCCGCCCGGGCGTCGGTAGGATGGGACCTTCGTCGACGAAGGAGACCCAGGCCGCCCGGCCCTGCCCATGACCCACACACCCACCTCTGCTGCAGACCTCCCCGCCGGGGCCGTCGAGCACCGGGTCGTCGTACCGGCCCACCTGCCGGCCGTCGCGCTGCTCGGGCCCGGCGACGAGGTGCTCCGCGCGATCGAGTCGGGCTTCCCCGGCGTGCGGATCCACGCCCGCGGTGACGTCGTGACCGTCCAGGGCACCCCCGCCCAGGTCGCGATCGTCAGCCGGCTGATCGACGAGCTCCTCGAGGTCGCCGCGAGCGGGGCCGCGCTGGACGCCGACGTCGTGCGGCGCTCGGTCTCGATGCTCACCTCCGCGACCGCCAGCCGTCCGGCCGAGGTGCTCACGCAGAACATCCTGTCCAGCCGCGGGCGGACGATCCGGCCCAAGACCGTCGGGCAGAAGACGTACGTCGACGCGATCGACCGGAACACGATCACCTTCGGGATCGGGCCCGCCGGGACCGGCAAGACGTACCTCGCGATGGCCAAGGCCGTCCAGGCACTCCAGGCCAAGCAGGTGAACCGCATCGTGCTGACCAGGCCGGCGGTCGAGGCCGGCGAGCGGCTCGGGTTCCTGCCGGGGACGCTCAGCGAGAAGATCGACCCGTACCTGCGACCGCTGTACGACGCCCTGCACGACATGGTCGACCCGGACTCGATCCCGCGACTCATCGAGTCCGGCACGATCGAGGTCGCCCCGCTGGCGTACATGCGCGGACGCACCCTCAACGACGCCTTCATCATCCTCGACGAGGCGCAGAACACCTCGGCCGACCAGATGAAGATGTTCCTCACCCGGCTCGGGTTCGGCTCCCGGATGGTCGTCACCGGCGACGTCACGCAGGTGGACCTGCCGGGGGCGACCGTGTCCGGGCTGCGGGTGGTCGAGGGGATCCTCGGCCAGGTCGACGACGTGGAGTTCTGCCGCCTCGGGTCGGCCGACGTCGTCCGGCACCGGCTGGTCAGCGACATCATCGACGCGTACGCGCACTGGGACGCCCGGGGGACGGCATGAGCATCGAGGTCAACAACGAGAGCGGCTTCGCCGTCGACGAGGCGGAGTTCGCCGCGCTCGGCCGGCACGTGCTGGACGCCATGCGGGTGCACCCGCAGACGGACCTGTCCATCCTGCTCGTCGACGAGGACGTGATGACCGACCTGCACGTCCGGTGGATGGACGAGCCCGGGCCGACGGACGTGCTGTCCTTCCCGATGGACGAGCTGCGGCCCGGGGCGGACGGCGAGCCGACCCCGGCCGGGCTGCTCGGCGACGTCGTGCTGTGCCCGACGGTCGCGGCCCGGCAGGCCACGGAGGCCGGGCACTCGACCACGGAGGAGCTCCTGCTGCTCACCACGCACGGGATCCTGCACCTGCTCGGCTTCGACCACGCGGAACCCGAGGAGGAGAAAGAGATGTTCGCGCTGCAGCGCCAGCTCCTGCTCACCTTCCTCGCCGGACGATGAACGCTCCGGTCGCCGCCCTCGCGGTCGGCACGCTGCTCTTCCTCCTCGCCGGGGCCGTGCTGAGCGCCGGCGAGACCGGCCTGCTCCGGCTCGGCCGGAGCGCCCTGGCCGAGCTCGTCGGTGGCACCCCGAGCGGTCGCCGCATCGAGCGGCTCACCGAGGACTCGCACGCCGCCGCTGCCGCTGCGGCGGCCGTCCGGATCGGCTGCGAGGCCTTCGCCGCGGTCGCGCTGACCCTGCTGGTCCTCAGCCTCGGCGCCTCGTGGTGGCAGAGCCTGCTCGTGGCCGGGGTGCTCAGCACCGTCCTGGCCCTGCTCGTCGTCCGGCACCTGCCGCGTTCGCTCGCGCGACGGCACCCGGCGGGAGCCGTGGTGCTCACCTCGGCACCGCTCGTGCTCGCGACCGTGCTGGCCGGCCCCATCCGCGTCACCGGCCGGACGACCGCCGACCAGCACGACCTCTCCGACGACGAGGTCCGCGAGATGGTCGACCGGGTGAGCGAGTCGGAGTCGATCGAGGACGACGAGCGCGAGATGTTCCGGTCGGTGCTCGAGCTCGGTGACACCCTGACCCGTGCCGTGATGGTCCCGCGCACCGAGATGATCACGATGCCCAGCGGGACGCCGGTGCACAAGGCGATGTCGCTCTTCCTGCGCTCGGGCTACTCGCGCGTCCCGGTGGTCGGCGACTCGGTCGACGACGTGCTCGGTGTGCTCTACCTCAAGGACCTCGTGCGCCACCGGCACCGCGTGCCGGACTCCGACCAGGAGCCCGTCGACGGGCTCGCCCGGCGCCCGGTGTTCGTCCCCGAGTCCAAGCCGGTCGACGACCTGCTCCGCGAGATGCAGCGCGGCGCCTCGCACGTGGCCATGGTGGTCGACGAGTACGGCGGCATCGCCGGGCTGGTGACCATCGAGGACGCCCTGGAGGAGATCGTCGGCGAGCTGACCGACGAGCACGACCACTCCGGCCCCGAGGTCGACGACCTCGGGGGTGGCGTCTACCGGGTGCCCTCGCGCCTGCCGATCGACGAGCTCGGCGAGCTGTTCGACCTCGAGCTCGAGGACGACGACGTCGACTCGGCGGGCGGGCTGCTGGCCAAAGCGCTCGGCAAGGTCCCGCTGATCGGCTCCCGGGTCGTCGTCGGTGGGCTCGAGCTGACGGCCGACCGGGTCGAGGGGCGGCGCAAGCAGGTCTCGGCGCTCCGGGTCCGCCGGGCGCCCGCGCCGAAGGACGCGGCGCAGAAGCCGACCGACAGCCAGCCCAAGACCACCACGGGCCGGTCCACCGGCCACCAGGGAGCCCACCGATGACCAGCCCCTTCCGATCCGGGTTCGTGTGCGTCGTCGGGCGGCCCAACGCGGGCAAGTCCACGCTCACCAACGCCCTCGTCGGCCAGAAGGTGGCGATCACCTCCGGCCGGCCGCAGACCACCCGGCACGTCATCCGGGGGATCGTGCACCGGCCCGACGCCCAGATGGTCCTGGTGGACACCCCGGGGCTGCACCGGCCGCGCACGCTGCTCGGCGAGCGTCTCAACGAGCTCGTCAAGGAGACCCTCGGCGAGGTGGACGTCATCGTCTTCTGCCTGCCGGCCGACCAGCGGGTCGGGCCCGGAGACCGCTTCATCGCCCAGCAGCTGACCGACCTCGCCCGGGGCCGGGCGGCGACCCCGGTGGTCGCCGTCGCCACCAAGGCCGACCTGGTGCCCAAGGGGCGGCTGGCCGAGCACCTCATGGCGATCGCCGAGCTGGGGGAGTGGGCCGACATCGTCCCGGTCAGCGCCGTGGACGGCTACCAGATCGGCACCCTCGTCGACGTGCTCGTCGGCCACCTCGAGCCCGGCCCCGCGCTGTACCCCGACGGTGAGCTCACCGACGAGCCCGAGGTCGTCATGGTCGCCGAGCTCGTCCGCGAGGCGGCCCTCGAGGGCGTCCGCGACGAGCTGCCGCACTCGCTGGCCGTCGTGGTCGACGAGATCGTCCCGCGCGAGGGCAGCGTCGGACCCGACGGTGCGCCGACCCTGCTCGACGTGCGGGTCAACCTGTTCGTGGAGCGGGACAGCCAGAAGGCGATCATCATCGGCAAGGGCGGCTCCCGGCTGCGCGACGTCGGGGCGACGGCCCGGCGCGGCATCGAGGCCCTGCTCGGCACCCGGGTCTACCTCGACCTGCACGTCAAGGTGGCCAAGGACTGGCAGCGCGACCCCAAGCTGCTCTCCCGGCTCGGCTTCTGAGCCCTGCCGCGCTCGCCGGGGCACGCCGTAACGCGGGCCGCGGCCGGGTCGCGCCCGGCACCGCTCCCGGCTCCGGCCGGTACGCCGCCACTAGACTGGCCCGGTGCGTTACCGGATCGCTCTGACCAGTGCGATCGCCGTGATCGTGCTGGGAGCGCTCGGAGCGCTCAGCGGGCCCGGGTGGGACCCCGTCCCCCTCGCCCGCACCATCGAGGTGACCAGCAGCGAGACCGCCGTGGCGTCCGTGCCCGGTGCGGAGCCGGTCGGCACCTTCGACGTCGTCACCTCGGTGGTCACCGTCCAGCTCAACGGGGCATCCGTCGAGGCGCAGATCTCCGAACCGGTCGGTGCGAGCGGGCTGCGGCCCGGCGTGGTCTTCGTGCACGGGGCCGGCACCGGGCTCTACACCGAGGCCTTCGTCACGCGGGCGCACGACCTCGCCTCGGCGGGCGTCGTCACCCTGGTCCCCAACAAGCGCCTCGACACGTACAGCACCCGCCATCGGGACTACGTCGCGATGGCCAACGACTACCTCCGCTCGCTCGAGCTGCTGCGGGGGCTCCCCGGCGTCGACCCCGACGAGGTCGGCGTGTACGGCGAGAGCGAGGGCTGCTGGATCGTCCCGGTGATGGCGGCCGACAACGCCCGGGTCGCGTTCGTCATGCTCGTCGCGGCGCCGGTCGTCACCCCCCGCGAGCAGGCGGCGTTCGCCTCCGACTCCTACCTGCGGGCCACCGGCGTGCCCGTCGAGGTGCTCCGGGCGATCCCGCGGATCGTCGGCATGCAGCTGCCGGGCGGCGGCATGGAGTACATCGACTTCGACGTCCAGCCCTTCCAGCAGCGGATGCGGCAGCCCGTCTTCATCGCCTACGGCACCGGGGACGCCGCGATGCCGACCGTCCAGGGGGCCCTGCAGGTCATCGACGACCTCGGGACGGCGGGCAACGACCAGTGGACGGTCCGGTACTACCAGGACGCCGACCACGGCATCCGGATCGACAAGGTGCTCGTCCCGGACTTCCCGCGGGACCTCGCCGCGTGGATCCAGTCGCTGCCGAACTCGGCGACGGCCGAGCCGCGGATCGCCGGCGCCGAGCCCTACCAGCGCTTCCTCGCGGGACCGGTCGCCCGGCCGCGCTGGTTCGCCGAGGGCGACCTGCTGGTCGCCCTCCTCGTCGTGCTGGGCCTCACCCTCTCCGTGGGCCCCGCCGTCTGGGGGGTGCGCCGCGCGCGGCGCCTCCGCGACCCGGTGCTCGCCGACGGCGTCCGACTGCCGTTGACCGTGATGACCGTCTCCGGGCTCGCCTCGTTCCTCGGCTTCGTGGTGTACCTGCTCGTCGTCGCGAACCTCGCGCAGAACTACCGCACCAACGCGCTCGTCGTGCAGGGCGGCTGGCTGACCGTGCGGATGCTCGCCGTGGTGAGCGTCCTGGCGGGGGTGGTGCTGGTCTACCGGGTGCTCGACGGCAGGCGGCGGCGTGGCGTGCGGGCGTCGCGCAACCGGGTCGGCGCGGTGTGCCTCGTCGGGAACGTGGTCGGCAGCGCGCTGCTGCTCTCCCTGCTCAGCTACTGGAACGTGTTCCCGCCGCTGCACCTGTGACATCCCCAATGGGCCGATCGGCGGATTCTGGTGCCGGACCGGCGTGCCGTGCCACTAGCGTGGCCGCCATGGGCTGCCCCCTGCCGCCCCGCAGCGCCCGACCACGAGAGGCAACGCCATGACCGAGCCGACCATGTTCACGGCCGAGCTGGCTGCGGACCCCAGCACCCCCGCGCAGATGCTCGCGGACATCGCTGCGCTGCGCCCCGACCTGCGTCCGATCGTGGCCGGCAACCCCTCGGCGTACCCGGGACTGCTCGAGTGGCTGGGCAGCCTCGGCGAGCCGGCCGTCGACGCGGCGCTCGCCGCCCGACGTGCCGCCGAGGAGACCGGCCAGGCGCAGCCGCCGGCCGCGGGTGGCTGGGCACCGACCGACCCCTCGTCGGCGGCGAACGGGCCGCAGGCTCAGCCGCAGCCGGGCCAGCCCTGGCAGTCCGCACCCGGCCAGCAGCCGTGGCAGGGGCAGCAGGGCGCACCCGGCCAGCAGCGCGTGGCAGGCGCAGCAGGGCGCACCCGGCCAGCAGCAGCCGTGGCAGACCGCACCGGGGCAGCCGTACGGCTACCAGCCGCCTGCTGCCGGGTCCGGGACGAGCGGCAAGAAGGTGCTCGTCATCGTGGCGATCGTCCTCGGTGTGCTGCTCGTGCTGGGCGTGGCGGCCGTGCTCGTGCTCCGGTCCGTGATCGGCAACGCCGTGAATTCGATCGACGTCCTGGACGGCACCGGGTTCAGCACCGGCGAGACCTACGGCGACGACGCCGGGCTGGACACCCTCTGGGACGCCTGCGAGGCCGAGGACTGGAGCTCCTGCGACGAGCTCTACTGGCAGGCGCCCGCCGCCACCGACTACGAGGACTTCGGCGCGACCTGCGGCGGCCGGGAGGACGACTCGGCCGGCGGCTGCGCCGTGCTCCACGGTGAGAGCACCGGCGCCTACGGCGACGACCCCGCCCTCGACGCCCTCTGGGACGCGTGCGACGGCGGGGACATGGCCTCCTGCGACGCCCTCTGGGACGACTCCCCGATCGGCTCGGAGTACGAGACGTTCGGCGACACCTGCGGCGGCGACCCGCGCCGAGGGCACCGGGACCTACTGCACGGAGCAGTAGACGCCCCGGCGGGGTGCGGGGGTAGGGTGTCGCTCGTGCGCCACCTCCTTCTCGGGCAGCCTGGTCTGCTTCTTGGTCGCCGCGGCGAGGCCTTCTAGGCCGGATCCTCGCCGCGGTGGTTCGGCGTCCCTGGCCGCGACCTGAACCCAGCGCACCGACGAGGAACACGATGACCATCACCCCTGACGCCCCCGCTGCCGCCAACGCGCAGCAGCCGTCCCCGATGCCGGTCCACCGCTACCGGCCGTACCACGAGCAGTTCCGGGTCGACCTGCCGGACCGCACCTGGCCGGGCAAGCACGCCGAGCGGGCGCCGCGCTGGTGCGCGGTCGACCTGCGCGACGGCAACCAGGCCCTCATCGAGCCGATGAGCCCCGAGCGCAAGCTGCGGATGTTCGAGCTGCTCGTCGACATGGGCTACAAGGAGATCGAGGTCGGCTTCCCGTCGGCCTCGCAGACCGACTTCGACTTCGTGCGGATGCTCATCGAGACCGACCGGATCCCGGACGACGTCGTCATCCAGGTGCTCACCCAGGCCCGCGAGCACCTCATCGAGCGCACCTACGAGTCCATCGCCGGGGCCAGGAACGCGATCGTCCACCTCTACAACTCCACCAGCACGCTGCAGCGGGAGGTGGTGTTCCGCACCGACGAGGACGGCGTGCTCGACCTGGCCGTCTCCGGGGCGCACCTGTGCAAGAAGTACGAGGAGCTCGTCCCCGACACCGAGGTCTTCTACGAGTACTCCCCGGAGTCCTACACGGGCACCGAGCTGGAGTTCGCCGTCCGGGTGTGCAACGCGGTGCTCGACGTCTTCCAGCCCACGGCGGCCAAGCCGGTGATCATCAACCTGCCGGCGACCGTCGAGATGGCGACCCCGAACCTCTACGCCGACTCGATCGAGTGGATGAGCCGGCACCTGAGCTACCGGGAGAACGTCGTCCTGTCGCTGCACCCGCACAACGACCGCGGCACCGCCGTGGCCGCGGCCGAGCTCGGCTACCTGGCCGGCGCCGACCGGATCGAGGGCTGCCTGTTCGGCAACGGCGAGCGGACCGGGAACGTCTGCCTGGTCACCCTGGGGATGAACCTGGCGAGCCAGGGGATCGACCCGCAGATCGACTTCTCCGACATCGACCTGGTGCGCCGCACCGTCGAGCACTGCACGCAGCTCCCGGTGAACGAGCGGCACCCGTACGGCGGGGACCTGGTCTACACGGCGTTCTCGGGCTCCCACCAGGACGCCATCAAGAAGGGCTTCGAGTCGATGGCCGCGCGCGCCGCGACCGAGGGCGTCGAGGTCGACGACCTCGAGTGGGCCGTGCCCTACCTGCCGATCGACCCGAAGGACGTGGGCCGCTCCTACGAGGCCGTCATCCGGGTCAACTCCCAGTCCGGCAAGGGCGGGATGGCGTACCTCATGAAGAGCGAGCGGCACCTCGACCTGCCGCGCCGGCTGCAGATCGAGTTCTCCCGCGTCGTGCAGGTGTACACCGACGCCTCGGGCGCCGAGGTCACCGCCGACGACCTGTGGCGCGTCTTCACCGACGAGTACCTGCCCGCCGACCCGACGAGCGGCCTCGAGCCCTGGGGCCGGTTCGCCCTGCGGGGCTCGCGCACCATCTCCGGCCAGGACGGTCCGGACCGGCTCTCGGTCGACCTCGTGGACGACGGCACCGAGCGCACCCTCGAGGGCAGCGGCAACGGACCGATCGACGCGTTCGTGCAGACCCTGGGCTCGATCGGCACGACGGTGGAGGTGCTCGACTACGCCGAGCACGCGCTGTCCACCGGGGGCGACGCCACGGCGGCGGCCTACGTCGAGTGCGCCGTCGGCGACCAGGTGCTCTGGGGGGTCGGGATCGACCCGTCGATCACCACCGCGTCCTTCAAGGCGATCATCTCGGCGGTCAACCGCTCGCTGCGCTGAGCCCGGGACCTCACGACGGGTGGCGCGGGTGCGCCTGACGGCGTTCACGGGCCGTCCGGCGTAGCTGCGTGGCGTACTCGGCCCGGAGCCGCGCGTCCGTGCGGCGCGCCTGGAACCTGGCCTCGCGCTCCAGCGCGCGGTGGCTCTCCCAGCGGCGCGCCGGCAGGGTGCCGTCGGCGACGGCGGCCAGGACGGCGCAGTCGGGCTCCACGGTGTGCCCGCAGTCGGCGAAGCGGCAGCGCGAGGCGAGGTCGGCGATGTCGGCGAACACGGTGTCCAGGAGCTCCTCGCCCTGCAGGCCGACGGATCGCAGGCCGGGGGTGTCGATCACGGCACCGCCGTGCGCTCCGAGGTGGAGCTCGCGCGTCACGGTGGTGTGCCGTCCCTTGCCCTCGACCCCGAGCGCCCGGGTAGGCATCACCTCGGAGCCCAGCAGCGCGTTGAGCAGCGTCGACTTGCCCACGCCCGAGGCGCCCACGAGCGCGACGGTCGAGCCGGCGGCGAGCCACTCGCGCACGGGGTCCAGGCCCTCGCCGAGCGGGGCCGCGACGGCCAGCACCTCGCAGCCCGGAGCGCACGGGGTGACCTCGCGCACCGCGCGGTCCGGGTCCGGGTGCAGGTCGGCCTTGGTCAGCAGGACCACCGGCCGCGCTCCCGAGGTCCAGGCCAGGGCGAGGAGTCGTTCGATCCGGCCCAGGTCGAGGTCCGGGACCATCGCCTGGACCACGGCCACCACGTCGGCGTTCGCCGCGAGCACCTGGGAGCGCGAGGTGCCCGCGACGGTGAGCCGACGGAGCTCGGTGCGGCGGGGGCGTACCTCCAGCAGCCGCCGTCCGGGATCGGCGCCGGTGGCGTCGGGTGGTGCGAGGACCACCCAGTCGCCCGCGGCCGGCGTGGCGACCGGGTCCTGGGCGGCGGCGCGGGCGATCGCGGCCGACCACGCCGCGGTGACCACGGTCGGCGGGGGTCCCGGCAGGAGCACCTCGCACGAACCCCGGTCGACGCGCACGACGCGCCCGAGGCCGCTCGGGGTCAGGGGGGAGGCAGGAGGGGCGGGGACGGAGGGGACGGACGGCACAGGAGGTAGGGAGGGTACGGACGGTACGGGCACGATCGGGCCTTTCGACGGGCCGGACGTTCGCCGAACGCCGGGCCGGAGCTGGGGTGGTCTCGCGTGCAGGTGTCCATGGCCGGTCTCCCTCCTCGGGCCGGTGCGGGCCCGTGCTCGCGACGGTAACGGCGGGTCGGTCGCCGCGTCGCGGGATTTTCGGCCGGCAGCCGCGCGGGCGTGCCGATCGGGCGTCGTGCCGGTGCGCGGGGGACAATGGTCGGGTGAGCCTCTACCGCGACGAGGCGATCGTGCTGCGCGCCCAGAAGCTCGGCGAGGCGGACCGGATCGTCACGCTCCTGACCCGGGAGCACGGGAAGGTGCGCGCCGTCGGCAAGGGGGTGCGCCGGACCTCGTCCCGGTTCGGCTCCCGCCTCGAGCCGTTCATGGTGATCGACGTGCAGCTCTACTCCGGACGCAGCCTGGACACCGTGACCCAGGTCGAGATGCTCGGCCCGTACGCCCGCCAGATCAGCGCCGACTACAGCAGCTACACCGTGGGGACCGCGATGCTCGAGACCGCCGAGCGGCTGGTCGAGGCCGAGCACGAGCCCTCGCTGCAGCAGTACGTCCTGCTCGTCGCGGCGGTGCGGGCGCTGGCCGAGGGGGCCCACGCGCCGGGCCTCGTGCTCGACTCCTACCTGCTGCGGGCGCTGGCCGTGGCCGGCTGGGCCCCGTCGTTCATCGACTGCGCGCGGTGCGGGGCGCCCGGTCCGCACCGGTCCTTCGCCGCCGGCGCCGGCGGCGCCGTGTGCCCCGCGTGCCGGCCGCCCGGTGCCGCCTCGCCCGCGCCGGAGACCTTCGCGCTGCTCGCCGCGCTGCTCACCGGCACCTGGTCCGTCGCCGACGCCAGTGACCCACGACACCGACGGGAGGCGAACGGGCTCGTGGCCGCGTTCCTGCAGTTCCACCTCGAGCGCAGCCTGCGCTCGATGCGCATGGTCGAGCGGGCATGAGCGCGGCCCGCCGCTCCCGGCGCGCGGCCGAGCACGTCGTCGTCCCGCCGCCCCCGCACCCCTCCGGGGCGCTCCCGCCGGCGATCCCGCGGGAGTTCGTGCCGCAGCACGTGGCGATCGTCATGGACGGCAACGGGCGCTGGGCCAACGAGCGCGGGCTGCCGCGGACCGAGGGGCACGCCGCGGGCGAGGCCGCCCTGCTCGACGTGGTCGCCGGGGCGATAGAGATCGGCGTCCGGCACGTCTCGGCGTACGCCTTCTCCACCGAGAACTGGAAGCGATCGCCCGAGGAGGTGCGCTTCCTCATGGGCTTCAACCGGGACGTGCTGCGCCGCCAACGGGACACCATGCACGCCTGGGGGGTGCGCGTGCGGTGGGCCGGGCGGACACCCCGGCTGTGGCGCTCGGTGATCCACGAGCTCCAGACGGCCGAGGAGCTCACCCGGGACAACGAGGTCTGCACCCTGACGATGTGCGTGAACTACGGCGGTCGCGCCGAGATCGCCGACGCCGCCCGGGCGATCGCGCTCGAGGTCGCGGCCGGCCGGCTCGACCCCTCGCGGGTCGACGAGCGGACGGTCGCCCGGCACCTGGACGAGCCCGACCTGCCCGACGTCGACCTCTTCCTGCGCACCTCGGGCGAGCAGCGGACGTCGAACTTCATGATCTGGCAGGCCGCGTACGCCGAGCTGGTGTTCCTCGAGGAGTACTGGCCGGAGGTCGACCGGCGCCACCTGTGGCGGGCGGTCGAGGCCTACGCGCGCCGGGACCGCCGGTACGGCGGCGCGGTGGACGCCGCGCGCTGAGCCCCGGCGCGCCTCGCCACCGTCCGGTCAGGCCGGGTCGGTGCCGTGCGGGTCGCTGCCCTGCCGGTCCGCCGTCCGTGGCCCGTCGCCGTGGTGCGCCCGGTCGCTCAGGGCGTCGACCGCCTCGATCTCCCGGCGCCGGCGCCGCGCCCGGATCGCGACGGCGACCACGAGGAGCGTCACGGTGAGGACGAACGCGGCCAGGGCCCACGGCGAGCGGGCCGCGAGCGCCACGCCGGCCTCGAAGGCCGCCAGCCCGCCGACGGCGTACACCGCTGCCCAGACCAGGCAGCCGGGGATCATCGCGACGGTGTAGCGCGGCCAGCGGATGCGCAGCAGGCCGGCCCCGGCGTTGACGGCGGTCTGGAAGCCGATGGTGAGGAAGGACAGCGGGATGACCGGCAGCCCCCACCGGTCGATCACCCGGGTGGCGCGCCGGACGCGGGGCCCCTCGACGTAGCGCGCCCAGCGCGAGCGGAGCGCCCCCGTCGCGACGGCGCGGCCCACCCAGTAGGTCGCCTGGGCGCGGAGGAAGACGACGACGAGGAGGAACCCGTAGACCAGCGCGAACGGGCCGTCCTGGATCCAGGACGGCACTAGGCCTCCGCCGTCCGGCACTCGGCGCAGAGCCCGCTGAGCTCGACGGTGTGCTGGATCGCGGTGAAGCCCTGGGCCGCGCCGACCTGGTCGGCCCACGCCTCGACGCCCGGACCCTCGATCTCGACGGTGCGGCCGCAGCCACGGCAGACGAGATGGTGGTGGTGGCCGCTCCGGGCGCACTTGCGGTAGACGGACTCTCCGTCGGCGGTGCGCAGGACGTCGACGGCGCCGTCCTCGGCGAGCGACTGCAGGGTGCGGTAGACGGTCGCGAGCCCGACGCCCACGCCCCGCTCGCGCAGGAGCTCGTGCAGCTGCTGGGCGCTGCGGAAGTCCTCGAGGCCCGCCAGGGCGTCGGAGACCGCCGACCGTTGCCGGGTCATCCGCTGCATCATCCTTCTCCCCCCGGGCTCTCGCCCATCGCCGGGGCCGCGTGCCGCTCGGCCGCGCTGAGGTGGACGTCGTCGCCCACCTCGGGGTGCGGGTCGGGCAGGCCGCGGCGGCGGACCTGGCGGGCGCCGACCAGGGACTTGCCGGCGGCGACCACCGCATAGATCGCGATCGCCAGGACGACGATCGTCGCGCCGGGGGTGACGTCGGCCCAGTAGGTGAGGGAGAGCCCGGTGACGCACACCGTGACGCCGATGCCCATGGCGACGGCCATCGTCCGGCGGAAGGAGCCCGTCATCAGCTGGGCGACGGCGACCGGGACGATCATGAGGGCGCTGACGAGCAGCAGGCCGACGACCCGCATGGAGACGGTGACCGTGAGCGCGGCGATGACGGCGATCGCGATGTTGAGGGTGCGGACCGGCAGCCCGCTGGCACGGGCGAACTCCTCGTCGTGGCTGACCGCGAAGAGGGCCGTGCGCAGGCCGACGCCGACGAGCAGGACGAGCCCCGCCAGGACCAGGGTGAGCCACAGGTCGCCCTGGCTGACGGTCGAGATCGAGCCGAACAGGTAGCCCATCAGGCTGGCGCTGGTGCCGCCGGCCTGGGAGATGAGCAGAACGCCGCCGGCGATGCCGCCGTAGAAGAGCAGGGCCAGCGCGACGTCGCCCGAGGTCTTGCCGCGCTCGCGGACCAGCTCGATCGCCAGCGAGCCGAGGACCGCGGCCACCACGGCGCCCGGGACCGCC
The DNA here is from genome assembly GCA_963724505.1 of uncultured Actinomycetota bacterium. Taxonomy (GTDB): domain Bacteria; phylum Actinomycetota; class Actinomycetes; order Actinomycetales; family Cellulomonadaceae; genus Actinotalea. The sequence continues at coordinate 338,353 of CAVRUY010000004.1, read as the reverse complement.
AGCACGTCGTTCGGGGTCAGGCCCATGAGGCTGCCCACCAGCCAGCCGAGCGCGACGCCGGTGAGCGCGACGTGGCCGATGCCGTCGCCGAGCAGCGAGAGCTTGCGCTGGACGAGGTAGGTGCCGATGACCGGCGCGGAGAGGCCGACGAGCAGGGCGGCGACGAGCGCGCGCTGCATGAGCGGGTCGCCGAGCATCCCGAGGATCTCGTCCCCGATCATGACTCCCACCCGATGGTCGTCGGCAGGACGGTGGCGGAGCCGAGCGGTCCGTCGTCCCCGTCGTGCGGGTGCAGGTGCTCGTGGTCGGGCCCGGCGTGCTCGGGCCGGGGTCGGGGCGGCGGGCCGTCGTGGGCGACGGCGCCGTGCCGCAGCACGACGGCACGCTGGATGAGCGGGGCCAGCGCTCCGAGCTCGTGCAGGACGACGAGCACGGTGGCGCCCCGGGCCGTGAGGTCGCCCAGGACCTCGGCGAAGACCTGCTGGCTCGGCAGGTCGACGCCCGCGACCGGCTCGTCCAGCACGAGCAGGTCCGGCACCCGGACCAGGGCGCGGGCGATGAGGACACGTTGCTGCTGCCCACCGGAGAGCTCGCGCACCGGGCGGTCGACGGCTGCCTCGAGGCCGACGGTGGCCAGCGCCGCGCACGCGCGGCCCCGGGCGTCGCGGGGACGCAGCAGCCGGCGGTGGTGCAGGGTCCCGGACATCACCACCTCGCACGCGGTCGCGGGGACACCGCTGGCGGCGCTCACCCGCTGCGGCACGTAGCCGATCCGCTGCCAGGGGACCTGCGGGCCGAGCCGGTGCCCGAAGAGCTCGATCCGGCCGGCCTCGGCCGGCAGGGCGCCGACGAGGGCGCGCACCAGGGTGGACTTGCCGGAGCCGTTCGCGCCGAGCAGCGCCACCACCTCGCCGGAGCCGACCGAGAGGTCGACGTGGTGCAGGATCACCGACCCGCCGAGCCGGACGCGGACCCCGGTGGCGTCGACGACGGGCGTCATGCGCAGCCGAGCGCGGCGCGCAGCGCGGCGAGGTTCTGCTCCATGGCGCCACGGTAGTCGGTGCCCTCGTCCGTCTGGCTCTCGACGGGGTCGAGCACGGCGGTGCTGATCCCCAGGTCGCCCGCCAGGGTCTCGGCGACCTTCGGGCTCACCAGGGCCTCGGTGAAGATCGTCGTCACGCCGTACTCCTCGACGACGGTGCGGATCTCGCGCAGCCGCGACGGGGAGGGCTCGGCCTCCGGGTCGAGGCCGGACAGCCCGACCTGGGTGAGGTCGTACCGCTCGGCGAGGTAGCCGAAGGCCGCGTGCGCGGTCACGATGACACGGCGCTCGCACTGGGCGAGACCGGAGGTGATCTCCTCGTCCAGTGCGCCCAGCCCGGCGCTCAGGGCGTCGGCCCCGGCGGCGTACTCGGTGGCGTGGTCAGGGTCGGCGGCGCTCAGGGCATCGGCGACGGAGGGGGCCAGCGCGGCGAGCAGGGTCGGGTCGAGCCAGAAGTGCGGGTCCTCGGCGTCGTGCGCATGGGCCGTGCCGTCCTCGACGGTCCCGTCGCTCGTGCCCTCGGCGGCGACCTCGGCGCCCATGTGGGCGGCGATGGCGGGGACGTCGGCGGCATCGACGAGGTGGGCCGGCTCGCGCGAGGCGACCGCGTCGTCGACGGCGGCCTGGAAGCCCGAGAGGTAGACCACGACGTCGGCGTCGCCGACCTCGCGGACCTGGCGGGGGGAGAGCTCGAGGTCGTGCGGCTCGGCCCCGGGCGGCGTCAGCGAGCTGACCGCGACGAGGTCGCCGCCGACCTGCTGGACGACGTACTGCAAGGGGTAGAAGGAGGCGAGCACCTGCACGCCCGTCGGCTCGTCCGCGGGGCTGCACCCCGCGAGCAGCAGCGCGGCGGTCGCGAGGGCTGCCGTGGTCGCGACGGGGCGGCGGTGCGGCATGTACATGAGGATCATTCTCACGACTGTTGAGAATGATTGTCAAACGCTGGACCGGTAGCCTGGGACCCGCCGGCCCGCCGGCACCGTCCCGTCCGCGCGAGCCACGTGCGGACCCGCGTCGACACTGGAGCACCGCCGTGGCCGCTGCGCCCTCCCGCCTGGATTCCGTCATCAACCTCGCCAAGCGGCGTGGGTTCGTCTTCCCCTCGGGGGAGATCTACGGCGGCACGCGCTCGGCCTGGGACTACGGACCCCTGGGCGTCGAGCTCAAGGAGAACATCAAGAAGCAGTGGTGGCGCACGATGGTCACCAGCCGCGAGGACATCGTCGGGCTGGACTCCTCGGTCATCCTGCCGCGCCAGGTGTGGGTCGCCTCGGGTCACGTCGGGGTGTTCACCGACCCGCTCACCGAGTGCCTGTCCTGCCACAAGCGGTTCCGCGAGGACCAGATGCTCGAGGAGTTCGAGGAGAAGAAGGGCCGCGCCGCCGAGAACGGTCTGGCCGACATCGCCTGCCCGAGCTGCGGCACCCGCGGCCAGTGGACCGAGCCGCGCGACTTCAACATGATGCTCAAGACGTACCTCGGCCCGGTCGAGGACGAGTCCGGCCTGCACTACCTGCGGCCCGAGACCGCGCAGGGCATCTTCGTGAACTTCGCCAACGTCATGACGACCAGCCGCAAGAAGCCGCCGTTCGGCATCGGCCAGATCGGCAAGTCCTTCCGCAACGAGATCACGCCGGGCAACTTCATCTTCCGCACCCGCGAGTTCGAGCAGATGGAGATGGAGTTCTTCGTCGAGCCGGGCACCGACGAGCAGTGGCACCAGTACTGGATCGACACCGCGCACCGACTGGTACGTCGGTCTCGGCCTCTCGCGGGACAACCTGCGGCATGTACGAGCACCCGCCAGGAGAAGCTCTCGCACTACTCGAAGCGCACGGTCGACATCGAGTACCGCTTCGGCTTCCAGGGCAGCGAGTGGGGCGAGCTGGAGGGCATCGCCAACCGCACGGACTTCGACCTGCGGACGCACGCGGAGCACTCGGGCCAGGACCTGTCCTACTTCGACCAGGCCAAGGGCGAGCGCTACGTGCCGTACGTCATCGAGCCGGCGGCGGGCCTGACCCGCTCGCTGATGGCCTTCCTCGTCGAGGCGTACTCCGAGGACGAGGCGCCCAACGCCAAGGGCGGCGTCGACACCCGCACCGTGCTGCGGCTCGACCCGCGGCTGGCCCCGGTCAAGGCGGCCGTGCTCCCGCTGTCGCGGCACGAGAACCTCTCCCCGGTCGCCCGGGACCTGGCCACCGAGCTGCGGGCCGCCTGGAACGTCGACTTCGACGACGCCGGCGCGATCGGCCGCCGGTACCGCCGGCAGGACGAGATCGGCACCCCGTTCTGCATCACCGTCGACTTCGACTCCCTGGAGGACCAGGCGGTGACGATCCGCTCGCGCGACACGATGGCCCAGGAGCGGGTCTCGCTGGACAAGGTCACCGGCTACCTGGCCGAGCGGCTCGTCGGCGCCTGACCGCCGGTCGCCGGTGAGCCGGGTCGGTCGCCCGGGGAGGGGTGGGGCCATGCGCGCCTCGGTGCGGGAGCGGCTGCCGCGGTGGTGCGCCGCGGGCGCCCTGCTCGCGTGCGTGACGGTGCTGCCCGCGTGCACCGACCCCGACCCCGGCCCCGCGCCCGCGGGCGCCCGGGACGTCGGCGTGCAGATGTTCCAGTGGACCTGGGACGCGCTCGGCGCGGAGTGCACCGACACGCTCGGCCCGGCCGGTTACGGCTGGGTGCTGACCTCGCCGCCGCAGGAGCACGTGCTCGGCTCGGCATGGTGGACGGCCTACCAACCCGTGAGCTACCTCGTGGAGTCCCGGCTGGGCACCCGGGAGGAGTTCGCGGCCATGGTGACGGCCTGCCACGAGGCGGGGGTCGAGGTGGTCGCCGACGCCGTGCTCAACCACATGACCGGGAAGGACGAGCCCGGCACCGGCTGGGCCGGCTCGAGCTACTCGCACTACGAGTACCCGGGGATCTGGTCGGACGAGGTCGGCGACTTCCACCACTGCGGCGTCCCGCCGGCGGACGACATCGCGAGCTACCAGGACGCCTACCAGGTCCAGAGCTGCGAGCTGGTCAACCTGGCGGACCTCGCCACCGGGCACCCGGAGGTCCAGGAGCGGCTCGCCGCCTACCTCGGGGACCTGCTCTCGCTCGGGGTCGACGGCTTCCGGCTCGACGCGGCCAAGCACATCCCGGCGGCCGGACCTCGAGGTGATCGTCGGCGGCCTGCCCGAGGGCACCCGGATCGTCTCCGAGGTGATCCGCGGCTCCGGCGAGCCGATCACCCCGGAGCAGTACCTGGGGGTGGGTGACGTCTTCGAGTTCTCCTGGGGCAAGGACGTCGCCGGCATGATCCGTGGCGGTTCGCTCCGGCTCGCCGCCGAGCTCGGCAGCGGCGCGGGCTACCTGCCGTCCGACCAGGCGTGGATCTTCGTCGAGAACCACGACACCGAGCGGGGCACCGGCACGCTCGGCTACAGCGACGGCGCCGACCTCGTGCTCGCCGACGTGCTCGCGCTGGCCACCGACTACGGCCGCCCGGTCCTCTACTCCGGCTACGCGTTCTCCGACCGTGACACCGGACCGTCCCAGGACGCCGCCGGCCGGGTGGTCGACGCGAGCTGCGCCGGCGATGCGGGACCTCGCGAGGACTACCCGGACGGCACCTGGGTCTGCCAGCACGCCTGGACGGCGGTCACCGGCATGGTGGGCTGGCGCGACGCGGTCGGTTCCGACCCGGTCACCGACCGCTGGGACGACGGCGACGTGCTGGCGCTGAGCCGCGGCGAGCGCGGCACCGTGGTCCTCAACGCCGGGCCGGACGCCGTGACGGTCGACATCCCGACGTGGCTGGCCGACGGCCGCTACTGCGACGTGATCGCCGGCCCGGTCCTCGACGGGGCGTGCGCCGGCGAGCCGGTCGAGGTCGGCGACGGCACCGTGACCCTCACCGTCCCTGCGAGCTCGGCCGTGGCGCTGCACGTCGGGGCGCGGCCCGGCCGCTGAGGCAGGCGCGCCGGCTCGTCGCCGAGCGGGCTCAGCCCTCCTGCGGCGCGGGTCCGGTCGATCCGCGCACGATGAGCTCCGGCCGGAAGAGCAGCTCGCTGCGGGTGGTGCGGGAGCCCCGGATCTCGCTGACCAGGGCCTGCGCGGCGGCCGTGCCCATCGCCGCGACCGGCTGACGGACGGTCGTCAGCGGGGGGTTGGTGTACGCGATGAGGGGCGAGTCGTCGTAGCCCACCACCGAGACGTCCTCGGGGACCCGTTTGCCGAGGTCGTGGGCCGCGTGGACGGCGCCGAGGGCCATGAGGTCCGAGCCGCAGATGAGCGCCGTGTGGCCGGCGCCGATGAGCTCGCGGGCCGCCGCCCGGCCGCCCTCGACGGTGAACAGCGTGGTCACCACGTGGTCCGCGCCGGCGTCGTCGTCCAGGTGCCGGCGGTAGGCCTCGACGAAGCCGGCGAGCTTGCGCTGGGTGGGGACGAAGCGGTCCGGCCCGATCGCGAGCCCGATCCGGCGGTGCCCGAGCGAGACGAGGTGGCGGAACGCGAGGTCGAGCGAGGCGACGTCGTCGTTCGAGACCGAGGGGGCGTCGATCGCGGGGTCGTGGCCGTTGACGAGCACGATGGGCAGCCCGCGACTGCGCAGCCGGTGGTAGCGCTCGCGGCTCGCCGTGGTGTCGGCGTGCAGCCCGGAGACGAAGACGATGCCGTCGACGGAGTGCTCGAGCAGGACGTCGACGTACTGGTCCTCGGTGGTCCCGCCGGCGGTCTGGGTGCACAGCAGCGGGGTGAAGCCGCGGTCGGCCAGCGCGGTCTCGATCGCCTGCGCCAGGGCCGGGAACACGGGGTTGGAGAGCTCCGGGACGATGAGGCCGACCAGGCCGGCCGAGCGGGTGCGCAGCCGTTCCGGGCGCTCGTAGCCGAGCAGGTCCAGGGACTCCAGGACGGCCTGGCGGGCCTGCGGCGAGACGCCGGGCTTGCCGTTGAGGACGCGCGAGACGGTCGCCGTGGAGACCTTCGCCTGCTGGGCGATGTCCTCCAGGCGGATGCGCACGGGCGGCAGCGTAGGGGACACCCGACCTCCTCGTCAGGGGACGAGCCGTCGTCGGACCGACCGCTCTGCAACTGTGTCCTGAAAGTTACCGTAACGACTTGCAAGACCGCTGGCAACAGCCGTACGGTCGGCGCACCAGGCCACCGACCGCGGGACACCTCCGGTCGGTCGGCCGTTCCCACCGATCGCTTGGAGAACCACGATGCGACGGAGCATCCCTGTCGCGGCAACCCTGGGCATGGCCCTGGCGCTCGCCGCGTGCTCGAGCTCGACCGGCACCGACGAGACACCCTCGGCCAGTGCCACCGACACCCCCGCCCTCACCGGCACCCTCACCATGTGGGTCGACGAGACGCGGATCGACATCATGAAGCCCATCGTCGAGCAGTTCAAGGCGGACACCGGGGTCCAGGTCGACCTGGTCCAGAAGGTCTCCGGCGACATCCGCACCGACTTCGTCGCGCAGGTGCCGACGGGCGAGGGCCCGGACGTCATCATCGGCGCGCACGACTGGACCGGCGAGTTCGTCACCAACGGCGTCGTGGCCCCGGTCGAGCTCGGCGACATGGCAGCCGGCTTCTCGCCGGCCGCGCTGAGCGCGTTCGCCTACGACGGCACGCAGTACGGCGTGCCCTACGCGATCGAGAACATCGCGCTGGTGCGCAACAACGCACTCCTGTCGGACACCCCGGCCACGACCTTCGACGACCTGGTCACCCAGGCCCAGACGGCAGGCACCGAGTTCTCGGTCCTGATCCAGCAGGGTGACGCGGGCGACGCGTACCACCTGTACCCGCTGCAGACCTCCTTCGGTGCCCCGGTGTTCAACCAGAACCCCGACGGCTCCTACACCAGCGAGCTCGGCCTCGGCGGCGAGTCGGGCGACGCGTTCGCGGCCTACCTGGCCAAGCTCGGCCAGGAGAAGGTCCTCGACGCCCTGATCGACGGCGACAAGGCCAAGCAGGCGTTCCTCGACGGCAAGGCGCCGTACATGATCACCGGACCGTGGAACACGACGGCGTTCACCGAGGCCGGCATGGACATCTCGGTGCTGCCGATCCCGAGCGCCGGCGGCGAGCCCGCCCAGCCGTTCGTGGGCGTGCAGGGAGCGTTCATCTCCGCCAAGTCCGCGAACGCGGTCCTCGCGAACGAGTTCGTGGTCAACTACCTGACCACCGAGCCCGTGCAGACCGCGCTCTACCTGGCCGGCGGCCGCGCCCCGGCGCTCACCGCCTCGGCGGAGCAGGTCGACGACCCGATCCTCCAGGGCTTCAACGAGGCCGGCGCCACCGGTGCTCCGATGCCGTCCATCCCCGAGATGGGCTCCGTCTGGAGCTTCTGGGGCACCACCGAGGTGCAGATCATCGACGGCCAGGCGACCAACCCGGCCGAGGCGTGGAACACGATGGTGGACAACATCCAGGGCGCCATCGACGGTTGAGACCAGCCGCCCTCGGGTCCCGCCCCGGGACCCGAGGGCGCTGCGTCGTCCCCTGTCCGCTCCTGCACGCACTGCGCACCGTCGCGCACCCACGGAGGCCTCGATGTCCGACCAGACCACCACCGGGCCCGTCCGCGGGTCCGTTGCCGCGCCGCCCGCCGGGGGCGCGGGCTCGGGTGACGGCCGGGGTCGCCGGGCGCCGGGCGGGTACCGCCCCTCGCACGCCCGCAGCGTCGGGCGTGGCTTCTTCGTCAAGCTCGTCCTGGTCGGCCTCGTGGACGCGGCGGCGCTGTACGGCGTGCTGGCGGCGGCCGCCGCCGAGCAGTGGGGGATCGCCGCCTTCAGCGCGTTCGTCCTGGTCGTGGTGACCTGGACGTACTTCTCCCGCCGGATGCTCCCGGCCAAGTACCTCGTGCCGGGCCTGGTGTTCCTGCTCGTCTACCAGATCTTCGCGATGGCCTACACCGGCTACGTCGCGTTCACGAACTACGGCGACGGCCACAACTCCACGAAGGGCGACGCCGTCGCGGCGGTCCTCGCCCAGAACGAGGTGCGGGTCGAGGGCACGGCCAGCCTGCGGCTCACCGTCGTCCGGGACGGCGACACGCTCGGCTTCGCGGTGGTCCGCCAGGGCCAGGCCGAGGTCGGCACCGCCGAGCAGCCCCTCGAGCCGGCGCCGGACGCCACGGTGACCGACGGCAAGGTCACGGCCGTGCCCGGGTACGACGTCCTCGGCTTCGCCGACATCGTCCCGATCCAGTCGCAGATCACCGCGCTCCGGGTGCCGGTCTCCGACGACCCCACGCAGGGCTCGGTCCGCACCCAGGACGCCTCCACGGGCTACGTCTACACGCCGACCCTGGTCTACGACGCCCAGGCCGACACGATGACCGACCCCAGGACCGGCACCGTCTACACGCCCAGCGCGACGGGCAACTTCGAGTCCGCCGACGGATCGGTCCTCACGCCGGGCTGGCGGGTCGGCGTCGGGTTCAAGAACTTCACCCAGTTCTTCTCCGACTCCCGGATCAACGGCCCGTTCTTCGAGATCCTCGTGTGGACCTTCGCCTTCGCGTTCCTCTCAGTCGCGACGACCTTCGCGCTCGGGCTCTTCCTGGCCATCGCCTTCAACGACCCCCGGATGCGCGGCCGCAGGGTCTACCGGTCGTTGCTCCTCCTGCCGTACGCCTTCCCGGCGTTCCTCTCCGCGCTGGTGTGGCGCGGGATGCTCAACCCGCGCTTCGGGTACATCAACGAGGTGCTGCTGGGCGGGGCCGAGATCCCGTGGCTCACCGACGCGTGGGTCGCCAAGATCTCGATCCTGGTGGTCAACCTGTGGCTGGGCTTCCCGTACATGTTCCTGGTGTGCACCGGCGCGCTGCAGGCGATCCCGTCGGACGTCATCGAGTCGGCGACGATGGACGGCGCCGGCAAGTGGCGGGTGTTCCGCTCGATGACCCTGCCGCTGCTGATGATCTCCGTGGCGCCGCTGCTCATCTCCTCCTTTGCCTTCAACTTCAACAACTTCCAGCTGATCTACATGCTCACCGGTGGTGGTCCGAACTTCCAGGGCACGCCGATCGTCGTCGGCCACACCGACATCCTCATCTCGATGGTCTACTCCGTGGCCTTCGAGAGCGGCCTGAAGGACTACGGCCTGGCCAGCGCCCTGTCGATCATGATCTTCTTGATCGTCGGCGCCATCTCGTACCTCGGCTTCCGCCGCACCCGCACCCTCGAGGAGATCTGAGATGGCCGCGAACTCCGTCGAGCAGCACGTCCGGGTCACCGGTCTGCGGTGGTGGCGCGAGATCGGCTGGCGGCACGTCGTGGGCGTCGTGATGATCGTCGTCTGCGTGCTCCCGCTGCTCTATGCGCTGTCCGCCTCGCTCAACCCGGGCGGCACGCTCACCGGGTCCAACCAGCTCTTCCGGACGTTCTCGCTGGAGAACTACGCCGAGCTCTTCTCCACGGACTACAGCTCGTGGTACCTCAACTCGTTGGTGGTCAGCACGGTGACGGCGCTCGGCACGGTGCTCATGGGCGCCTCGGCGGCCTACGCGTTCTCCCGGTTCCGCTTCCGCGGCCGCCGGGGCTCGCTCACCGCGCTGCTGCTCATCCAGATGTTCCCGCAGATGCTCGCATTCGTCGCCATCTTCCTGCTGCTGCTCAGCCTGTCGAAGGTCTTCCCGGCGATCGGCCTCAACACCCAGCTCGGGCTCATCGCGGTGTATCTCGGCGGGGCGCTCGGGGTGAACACCTTCCTCATGTACGGCTTCTTCAACACCGTCCCGCGGGAGCTCGACGAGGCGGCGAAGATCGATGGCGCCTCGCACGCGCAGATCTTCTTCACGATCATCCTGCGGCTCGTCGCACCGATCCTCGCGGTCGTGGGCCTGCTCTCCTTCGTCAGCTCGTACAACGACTTCATCATCGCCAAGGTCGTGCTGCAGCAGGTCGACAGGTTCACGCTGGCGGTCGGTCTCTACCAGTGGGCGGCGGACGAGCGCACCGCCCCGTGGGGGCTGTTCGCCGCCGGTGCGGTGCTCGCGGCCATCCCCGTCGTGCTGCTCTTCCAGTTCCTGCAGAAGTACATCGTCGGCGGCCTGACGGCGGGAGCGGTCAAGGGCTGAGCCCGCGTCCTGCGGGCGACCGGGCCCCTCAGCCGGGGTGGGTGTGGCTGTGCGACGCCGCCGCGGTGGCATGGCGACCTCCTCGCGCACGCGCGGCCGGCACGCTCATCACGACCACCGCGCCGATCGCTGTCGTGATCGGGATCGCGAGGACGAGGCCGATGGAGCTGACCGCGGTCCGGGCGATCTCCTCGGCGAACTCGCCGCTGGTCAGCGTCTGCAGCAGCGGGTAGCGGAAGACCTGGACCAGGAGCAGGACCGGGAGGGCCGCGCCGGTGTACGCGAAGGCGATCGTGTAGACCGTGGAGGCGATGTGGTCGCGGCCGATCCGCATGGCGCGCGCGAAGAGCGAGCGCGGCGTCGCCTCCGGGTCCGCGGCGCGCAGCTCCCAGACTGCCGACGCCTGGGTGATCGTCACGTCGTTGAGCACGCCGAGCCCGGCCAGGACGACCCCGCAGACGAAGATGCCGCTCAGGGCGCCGCCCTCCGCCCGACCCAGCGCGAGGGACAGCTGGTAGCTCTGCTCGGTGCCGGTCCCGGTCAGGTGCGCGGCGCCGGCCGCGGCCGCGCCCAGCGCCGCGGTCACGCCCAGGCCGGTCAGGGTGCCGAGCAGAGCCGTCGTCGTCCGGTGGGTGAAGCCGTGCGCCAGCGGGAGGACGACGAACATGATCGCCGAGGCTGCGACCAGGCCGACCAGCGGCGCGTCCTTCCCCTCCAGGACCGCCGGGAGCACGAAGGCGCCGATCACCCCGAAGGCGATGGCCAGGCCGACCAACGCGCGCAGCCCGCGGAACCGTGCGACGGCCACCACGGCGACGGCGAACGCGACCGCCATGACCGCCAGCGGGATGCCGCGGTCGTAGTCGTACCAGGCCCACGCCTCGCTCTCGGTCGCCGTCGGCGGGAAGCGCAGGAGCACGAGACGCGTGCCGACCGGGACGTCGTCGGCCACCACGGTCGCGGGCGCCCAGACCTGCACCTCGTTGCCGACACCCGGCGGCGAGGTCAGGACGGCGGTCAGCTGCGTGCACCGGACGGTGTTCGGGATGGTGCCGTCGGGAAGGCGGTCCTCGTCGGTGCCCGCGCAGCTGGTCGTCTCGACGCCGGTCACCCGCGCCGTGGGGTACTCGGCGCCGACATCGACGATCCCGGACTCGGGTGGCGTGCCGTCCGGCCAGAGCTGCACCAGGCCGACGACGGTGGCGATCGCCATCGGGAGCAGGACGGCGAGCAGGACGGCCGTCGTACGACTCGGGCGTGGCATGGAGGGATCATCCCCCACGGACCGGGCGGTCCGTCCACGCGATGAGGGACAATCGAGGCGTGCTCCCTCCTGACTCCGCCGCTCCGCCGCGCCCGCACGCCGGCTCCGCGGCCGTGCTCCCGCCGCTGCACATCGGCCCGATCACGGTCGAGACGCCGGTCGTCCTGGCGCCGATGGCGGGGGTGACCAACCGGGCGTTCCGCCGCCTGTGCCGGGAGCACGGCGCCGGGCTCTACGTCGCCGAGATGGTCACCTCCCGGGCGCTGGTCGAGCGCAACCCGGAGTCCCTGCGGATCATCCGGCAGGACGTCGACGAGCGCCCGCGGTCCGTCCAGGTCTACGGCGTCGAGCCGGTCACCGTCGCGGCGGCCGTCCGGCTGCTCGCCGCGGAGGACCGCGCCGACCACATCGACCTCAACTTCGGCTGCCCGGTGCCCAAGGTGACCCGCAAGGGCGGGGGAGCGGCGCTGCCGTGGAAGGGCGGGCTCTTCGCCTCGATCGTGCGCTCCGCGGTCGAGGCCGCCGCGCCCTACGGGGTGCCGGTCACCGTGAAGATGCGCAAGGGCATCGACGACGACCACCTCACCTACCTCGAGGCCGGGCTCGTCGCCCAGGACGCCGGGGTCGCCGCGGTCGCGCTGCACGCGCGCACCGCCGCCGACTACTACTCCGGGACCGCCGACTGGGAGGCGATCGCCCGGCTCAAGGAGACCGTCACCGACATCCCCGTGCTCGGCAACGGCGACATCTGGTCGGCCGAGGACGCCCTGGCGATGGTCGAGCAGACCGGCTGCGACGGCGTCGTCGTCGGCCGCGGCTGCCAGGGGCGGCCGTGGATCTTCGCCGACCTCGCCGCGGCGTTCCACGGCTCCGGCGAGCGGATCCGGCCGGGGATGCGCGAGGTCGCCGCGACGATCCGGCGGCACGCCGAGCTCATGGTCGAGGACGGCGACGAGCGCAAGGCGATGCGCGAGATGCGCAAGCACATGGCCTGGTACCTCAAGGGCTACGTCGTCGGGGGTGACCTGCGGGCGCGGCTCGGCCTGGTCGACACCCTGGCCCAGCTCGAGGACCTGCTGGCCGAGCTCGACCTCGACCAGCCCTACCCGGGGGCCGGCGCCGAGGGGCAGCGCGGCCGCGCCGGCACGCCGAAGCGGCCCTCGCTGCCGGAGGGCTGGCTGGACTCCCGCGAGCTGAGCGAGTCCTTCCGCGCGGCGCTCGCCGAGGCGGAGAGCGGCGTCTCGGGGGGCTGAGGTCCGGCCCGCCGGCTCAGCTCAGCCGCGCCCAGACCGTCGTGTCCGCCGGGACGAGGATCGACTCGTCGTCGGCGATCGGCAGGTCGGCCGAGGCGTGCAGCAGGGTCAGGTCGGCGGGGAGCCGCAGCGGGTCGGTGCCGAGGTTGCACAGCACCAGGACGTCGCGGTTGACGAAGGCCAGCACGGACTCGGTCGCGCAGGTCGGCAGGCCGTCGACCCAGGCCAGCGAGCCCGTGCCGAGCCGGAACTCGCGCCGCAGGCGCAGCGCGGAGCGGTAGACCTCGTAGGTCGAGCCGGCGACGCCGCGCTGGGCGTCCAGGGCGTACCGCGCGAAGGACTCGGGCTGGCTGAGCCAGGTCGCCCCGGTCGGGGAGAACCCGTAACCGGGCTCGGCCGCCGCCCACGGCAGCGGGACGCGGCAGCCGTCCCGGCCGCGGTGGATCCGCTCGGTGCGGATCCAGGTCGGGTCCTGGCGCTGGGTGTCGTCGAGCGAGGTGTGCTCGGGCAGGCCGAGCTCCTCGCCCTGGTAGATGTAGGCCGACCCGGGCAGTGCCAGCATGAGCAGGCTCGCCGCGCGGGCGCGGCGCAGGCCCAGCGCCTCGTCGGGCTGGGCGTCCTCCACGCCGATCCCGTTCGGCAGGGGTGCGGACTGGTCGAGACCGAGCCGCGTGCTGTGCCGCACGACGTCGTGGTTGGACAGCACCCAGGTGGTCGGGGCGGCGACCTCGTCCATCGCGTGCAGTGAGTCGGTGATGACGTCCCGCAGCGCGGGCGCCGACCACCGGGTCTGGAGGAAGGCGAAGTTGAACGCCTGGTGCATCTCGTCCGGGCGGACGTACCGCGCCAGCCGCTCGACCGGGCTGACCCACGCCTCGGCGACGAGCACCCGCTCGCCCTCGTAGGCGTCGAGGACCTCGCGCCATTCGCGGTAGATCTCGTGCACGCCGTCCTGGTCCCACATCGGGCCGGCGTGCGACGACGGGGCGCCGCCCTCGTTCGCGACCGGCGCCATCTCGGGCAGGCCGGGCACCTTGACCAGACCGTGCGCGACGTCGACCCGGAAGCCGTCGACGCCCCGGTCGAGCCAGAACCGCAGGACGGCCGCGAACTCCTCGCGGACAGCCGGGTTGGTCCAGTCGAGGTCGGGCTGGGTCACGTCGAAGAGGTGCAGGTACCACTGGCCGGGGGTCCCGTCGGCCTCGGTGACCCGGGTCCACGCCCGGCCGCCGAACACCGAGCGCCAGCGGTTGGGTGGCTCGGACCCGTCGGGGCCGGTGCCGTCGCGGAAGAGGTAGCGCGCGCGCTCCGGGCTGCCCGGGGCGGCGGCGAGCGCCTCGGCGAACCAGGGGTGCTCGCTGGAGGTGTGGTTGGGGACGAGGTCGATGATGACCTTCATCCCGCGTCGGTGTGCCTGGGCGACGAGGCGGTCGGCGTCCTCCAGGGTGCCGAACACCGGGTCGATGTCGCGGTAGTCGGAGACGTCGTAGCCGGCGTCGTTCTGCGGCGAGCGGTAGAACGGCGAGAGCCAGAGCGCGTCGACCCCGAGTCGCGCGAGGTGGACCAGGCGGCTCGTGATGCCGGGCAGGTCGCCGACCCCGTCCCCGTCGCTGTCCGCGAACGAGCGCGGGTAGACCTGGTAGATGACAGCGCTGCGCCACCACGCGGTGTCCGACACCGGGCGGTGCACGAGCGTCGTCGTGGTGGTCGGCTGCGGGGCGGGGAGGACCTCTGTCACGGGCACCCACTCTTCCACGGGTGAGGCGGATAGCGGCAGGACCCCCGTCACCCGGACCGCGGCGCGGACGCCCGGCCGAGCTCGGCGAGGACCGCGCGGGCCGCGCGGGCGCCGGAGGCGAGCGCCCCCTGGATGCTCGGGGTGTCGCGGTGGTCCCCGGCGACGAAGAGACCGCCGCCCAGCCGGACCGGCCGGCGGAGGTCACCGAGCGGCGCGGGCGCGGCGGGCAGCGCGGCGGGGATGTGCACCCGGCCGACCGGCTCGAGGTCGCCGGGCGCGACGTCGTGCAGGAAGGCGACCTCCCGCCGGACCCTCGCCTCGTCCGGCGCCGCCCCGCCGAGCACGGACGAGGCGAGGAGGCGGCGACCGGCCGGCGCGTACCTGGGGGCCGAGTCGGTCAGCGCCACGCTGGTGACGACCGGGCCGCGGTGCGCACCCCGCCCGTCGAGCCGGATGAGCGCGCCGGCCGCTGCGTCCGCGGGGTCCTCGGGCAGCGCGTGGTACCAGGTGGTCACCGCGCGCAGGGCGGGCCGCTCGAGGCCGGGGAGCAGGTCGGCCGCGGTGCCCGGATCGGTCGCCACCAGGACGGCGCGCGCCGGGAGACGACCCGCGTCGGTCACCACGTGGTCGTGGCCGACCGACCGGACCGGCGTGGACAGGTGGACCGTGCCGGCCGGCAGGCGGGCCGCCATCTGGGCGGGGATCTCGCCCATGCCGCCGGCCGGGACACCGATCGTCCCGCGCAGGAAGGTCCGCCAGACGAGCAGGAAGAAGCGGGAGGAGGTCGTCAGCTCGTCCTCGAGGAAGACCCCGGCGAGGAACGGGCGCAGGAAGGTCTCCAGGACCGGACCGGTCAGGCCCCGTGCCGCGAGCTCCTCGGCGGTCGAGCGCTCCGGGGCGGCGAGGGCCCGCGTCGCCGGGCCCAGCGCGGCCAGGGCGCTGAGCCGGGCGAGCCGGGCGGCGACGAGCGGCGAGCCGACGGGGCCCCGCAGCAGGGAGAGCCCGCCCGCGAGGTCGGCCCGGGGGTCGCCGACCAGCCGCCGCTCGCCCTCGGTGACGACCTCGGCGCCGCGGACGAACGGTCGCAGCTCGAGGGCGGGCAGGTCGAGCACACGCGGCACCTGCGGGTAGGCGGTGTTGAGCACCTGGAAGCCGCGGTCGAGGCGGTAGCCGTCGACGAGGTCGGTCCGGACCCGGCCGCCGACGCCGTCCGAGGCCTCCAGCACCACCGTGTGCAGTCCGGCCGCGGTGAGGCGCAGCGCGGCGCCGAGGCCCGCGAGGCCTGCACCCACGACGACGACGTCGGCGGACGGGGGAGGCGAGGTCGACGACGTCGCTCCCGGCGACGGGTCCGGGGTCGGCTGGGCCATGCCCCGAGGCTAGGGCGTGCCCCACCGGTCCGCTCGGCCGGTGGCCGCCGACCGGCCGTGCGGTGGGGTGTCCTCGGCCCGGGACGCTCCGGCGCTCAGTGGCGCACGAGGTCGGACGGGTCGGTGTTGGCCCCGCAGAGGACCACGCAGATCCGCTCGCCGGGCCGGGGCCGGTAGCCGTGGCTCAGGGCCGGCGGGTCGGCCCGTGGATCGTCCGCGGGGCCGTCGTCGGGAGCGAGCAGGGCGGCGAGGGCGGTGGCGGCGCCGTGCTCCACGGCCAGCCGGCGGTCGTCCCACAGCGCCTGCCGGGCCCGGACGATCTGCTCGTCCGGCACGAGCACGGACCGGACGCCGTCCTGCCGGGCTGCCGACAGGGCCATCGCCGAGGTGCGGCGCGCACCGAGGGAGTCGGCGGCGACCGAGTCGACGGCGACGTCGAGGACGTGGCCGGCCTCGAGGGCGGCGTTCAGTGCGCGGCAGCGCTCCGGCTCGACCGCCACGGTGCCGATGCCGTGCTCCCGGGCGGCGGTGGCGACACCGGCGAACAGGCCGCCCCCGCCGACCGCGACCACCACGGTGTCCAGGTCGGGGACCTGCCGGGTGATCTCCGCCAGGAGCGTGCCGGCGCCGGCTGCGATGAGCGGGTGGTCGTAGGCGTGGGAGGCCAGGGCGCCGGTGGTGGCGGCGAACTCCTCGCACGCGGCGAGCGCCTCGGCGTACTCGGCACCGACCAGGCGGACCTGCGCGCCGAGCCCGCGCAGGGTGGCGACCTTGACCGCGGGGGCCGTCGTGGGCAGGAAGACGGTGGCCCGCACACCCTGCTGGCCGGCAGCCCACGCGCAGGCCAGTCCCGCGTTGCCTCCCGAGGCGATGGTCACCCCGGCGTCGGGCAGCGTGCCCGCCTCGCGGTGCGCCTGGAGGAAGTTCTGCGCGCCGCGGGCCTTGAACGAGCCGGTGTGCTGCATGAACTCCAGCGCGAGCCAGAGCGTCCCGGGGGCCGCGGGCCGCGGGTCGCGCCGGGCGGCGAGGATCGGGCCGCGCTCGGCCGCGGCGACGGTGACCGGGCGGACCCGGCCGGCGATCCGCTCGGCGGCGGCCGTGATCTCGCCGTACGTGAGCTCGTGCACGTCGGTGCTCCTGACGGGGAGGGTCAGGTCAGGCTAGGCGATCGGCGGTGCCGCCGGAGCGAGGCTGCGGCCGGCCGGGCGCCCGCGTGGCACCGCGACGCTAGGGTGCTGGCGTGCAGGTCACCGCAGGTGCGTACGGCGAGGCCGACCGGGAGCGCCGGTGGCCGGAGCCGGTCAAGAGCAAGCAGCGGACCCCGTTCGAGCGGGACCGGGCCCGGATCCTGCACTCCTCGGCGCTGCGCCGGCTCGGCGCCAAGACCCAGGTGCTCGGTCCGGCGAGCGACGACTTCGTCCGGACCCGCCTCACCCACACCCTCGAGGTCGCCCAGGTCGGCCGCGAGCTGGGCAAGGCGCTGGGCTGCGACCCGGACGTGGTCGACGCGGCCTGCCTGGCCCACGACCTGGGCCACCCGCCGTTCGGGCACAACGGCGAGCGCGCCCTGGCCCAGCTCGCGGCGGGGATCGGCGGCTTCGAGGGCAACGCGCAGACGCTCCGGCTGCTCACCCGGCTCGAGCCGAAGGTGATCGACGAGCGCACCGGCCGCGCGGTGGGCCTCAACCTGACCCGCGCCAGCCTCGACGCCTCGGTGAAGTACCCGTGGCGGCGCGGGCACGGGCCCGAGGCGGCCGGGCACAAGTTCGGGGTGTACGAGGACGACCGCGGCGAGTTCGACTGGTTGCGCGCCGGCGCCCCGGTGAACGTCCGGTGCATCGAGGCGCAGGTCATGGACCTCGCCGACGACGTGTCCTACTCCGTGCACGACGTCGAGGACGCCGTCGTCGGCGGACGCCTGGAGCTGGAGGTGCTGGACGACCCGCAGGCGCGGGACGCCGTCGTCGAGCAGGTGCACTCCTGGTACGGCACGGCCGTCGGCGCCGCCGAGCTCTACGCGGCGATGGAGCGGCTGCCCGCGGTGGAGACCTGGGTGCGGGGGTTCGACGGGTCCCGGCGGGCGCTCGCCGCCCTCAAGGACATGACGAGCCAGCTCATCGGGCGGTTCGCCGGCGCCGCGATCGACGCCACCCGGGCCGAGCACGGCACGGGACCCCTCACGCGGTACGCCGCCGGTCTGGTGGTGCCCACCGGGACGCTCGCGGAGATCCTCGTGCTCAAGGGCCTCGCGGCGACCTACGTCATGGCGCCGCGCGAGGGCGAGCCGCTCTTCCGCCGCCAGCGCGAGCTCGTCGCGGACCTCGTCCAGGTGCTGGCGGACCGGGCGCCCGTCGCGCTGGAACCGACCTTCGCCGAGGACTGGCGAGCCGCGGCCGACGACGCGGCCCGGCTGCGCGTCGTCGTGGACCAGGTCGCCTCGCTGACCGACGTCTCGGCCGCGGAGTGGCACGCGCGGCTGGCGCCGCCGCCGCGTCGCTGACGCCGCCGGACCGTCCCGCCGTGGACGGCCCTCGGCCGTGCCGCGCAGCACCTAGACTCACGGCGTGCCAGGGCGGATCAGACGTGAGGACGTCGCGACCGTCCGGGAGCGCGCCCGGATCGAGGAGATCGTCGGCGAGCACGTCACGCTGAGGCCCGCGGGGGTCGGCTCGCTCAAGGGACTGTGCCCCTTCCACGACGAGCGCTCGCCGTCCTTCCACGTCCGCCCGCAGGTCGGGCTGTGGCACTGCTTCGGCTGCTCCGAGGGCGGCGACGTCATCTCCTTCCTGCAGAAGATCGACGGCCTGGGCTTCACCGAGGCGGTCGAGTACCTCGCGGGCCGGGTCGGCGTGCAGCTCCAGTACGAGGAGGGCGGTGCGTACAAGCCCGGCGAGGAGCCCGGCCGCCGCCAGCGGCTCATCGAGGCGCACCGGATCGCCGGCACGTACTACGCCGAGCAGCTCCTCACCCCGGAGGCCGCCGTCGGCCGGGCCTTCCTCGCCGAGCGCGGCTTCGACCGGGCGGCGGCCGAGCACTTCGGGGTCGGCTACGCCCCGCAGGGCTGGGACCACCTGCTGCGCCACCTGCGCGGACGAGGCTTCACCGAGGCCGAGCTCACCGCCACCGGGTTGATGAGCCAGGGCAACCGCGGCCCCTACGACCGTTTCCGCGGCCGGCTGGTCTGGCCGATCCGGGACGTCACCGGCGACGTCGTCGGCTTCGGCGCGCGGCGGCTGCTGGAGGACGACCAGGGCCCGAAGTACCTCAACAGCCCGGAGACCGCGCTCTACAAGAAGGCCCAGGTCCTCTACGGGATCGACCTGGCCAAGCGGGACATCGCCAAGAACCGCCAGGTCGTCGTCGTCGAGGGCTACACCGACGTGATGGCCGCGCACCTGTCGGGGGTGACGACGGCGGTCGCGACCTGCGGGACGGCCTTCGGCAGCGACCACGTGCGGGTCGTGCGGCGGCTGGTGGGCGACACGGCCGTCGGCAGCGGCGTCCAGCTCTCCTCGGGCGGCTCGACCGGCGGGGAGATCATCTTCACGTTCGACGGCGACGCCGCCGGTCAGAAGGCCGCGCTGCGCGCCTTCGGCGAGGACCAGCGGTTCTACGCGCAGACCTTCGTGGCGATCTCGCCCGGCGGCATGGACCCCTGCGAGCTGCGTCAGGCGCAGGGACCCGAGGCGGTGCGTGCGCTGGTCGCCGGGCGGCAGCCGCTGTTCGAGTTCGTGCTGCGTTCCACGCTCAAGGCGCACGACCTGGACACCGCCGAGGGGCGAGTGGCCGCCCTGCGCGCTTCGGCGCCCGTCGTCGCCGGGATCCGGGACACCGCCCTGCGGCCCGAGTACACCCGGATGCTGGCGGGCTGGCTCGGGATGGACGCCGAGACCGTCCAGCGCGCGGTCTCCGCCGCGCCGCGCGCCGGTGCTCCGCAGCGGGCCGACGACGGACGCCCCTCGGGGCCGACCGTCCCGGGTCCCGGTGGGCGCGGCGAGAGCCAGCAGGGCCACCGGTCGGTCGCCCGACCGGTCGGCCCGGACCGTCGCGACCCGGTCGCCGCCCTGGAACGCAACGCCCTCGAGGCGGTGCTCCAGCACCCGTCCGCCGTCGACGCCGCCGCCTTCGACGCGCTCGGCTCCGACGCGTTCTCCGTCCCGGCGCTCCGCGCGGTCCACGAGGCGATCCGGGCCGCCGGCGGGGTCGCGTCCGCGGCCGCGGTCCCGGACGTGCACGCGTGGATCGAGACCGTGCGGGAGGAGGCCGCCTCGACGGTCGCCCCGCTGGTCACCGAGCTCGCGGTGACCCCGTTGCCGGAGGACCGGCCCGACGCGGTCGACGGGTACGTGCGCGGCGTCGTCGGGCACCTGGTCGAGCTCGGCCTGACCCGGCAGATCGCCGAGGCGCGCGGGCGCCTGCAGCGGATGGACCCGGACGCCCCGGAGGCCGGAGCGGCCTTCGCCGAGCTGGTCGCCCTGGAGAGCAGGCGGCGGGCGGTCCGCGCGGAGGACTGAGGTCCCCGGCGGGTCGGCGGTTCGTCAGCGCCCGCTCAGCCGAGCCGGGCGACCACCTCGGTGAGGACCGGCGCCACGGCCAGGGCCGGCAGCAGGGCCGCGACCGGGAAGTCCTCGCGGATGCGCAGCAGGCGCAGCGCGATCCCCACGAGCAGGAGCCCGCCGGTCGCGGTGAGGGCGGCGATGTGCGCGTCCGGCAGGAACGAGCCGAGGACGAGGCCGAGCACGGTGAGCGATCCCTGGAGGACCGCGACGGTGAGCGCCGAGAAGAGGACGCCGATCCCGTACGTCGAGGCGAAGGCCAGCGAGGCGAAGCCGTCGAGCACCGCCTTGAGGACCAGCTGGTCGATGCCGCGGCCGAGGCCGTCCGAGAGGCTGCCGAGGATCATCAGCGGGCCGACCCCGAAGAGCAGGGACGCGGCCAGCCAGCCGTCGATGAACCGCTCCCGGCCGGCGGTCGCGGCCCCGCCGCCCCACCGGCGCTGGCTCCAGGTGTGCAGCCGGCCACCCAGCCCGTTGAGTCGCTCCTCGAGCCGCAGCGCCGACCCCAGGCCGCCGCCGAGGAGCAGGGCGCCGAGGACGAGGAGGACCGGGGCACCCGAGGGTACGGCGGCGACGAGCGCCGGGTCGGCGACGCTCATCGCGGAGCGGGCGGCGACGAGCAGGGTGATCAGGCCGAGGCTGTCGGTGATGATCCGCCGCGTGTGCTCCCGCAGCCGGTGCCCGATGCCGATCCCGAGGAGGGAGCCGACGATGATCGCCGCGACGTTGATGAGGGTCCCGAGACCGGGGAAGGTGCTGGGCACCCGGGAACCCTAGCCGCCCGGAGGGCGCGTCGAGGCTCGATCGCGGCGCGGGCTCACGGGACGCGGGCGACCCCCACCAGCGCCGTCGCCCCGAGCTCCTCGTCCCGGACCACCTCGGGTCCGAGCCCGGCGGCCCGCGCCGCCCCGAGGAGGCCGGCGACCTGGTCCCCGCCCACCTCGACGACCACGACGCCGCTCGGTGCGAGCCAGCGCGGCGCGAGGGCGACGACCCGGCGCAGCACGTCCAGGCCGTCCGGGCCGCCGTCGAGGGCGAGCAGGGCCTCGTGGTCCCTCGCCTCGCGGGGCATCAGCCCGAGGGCCCCGCTGGGGACGTAGGGCGCGTTCGCGACGAGGACCGCCACCCGGCCGGCCAGGGCGCGCGGCAGCGGCCCGTCGAGGTCACCCCGGTGGACCGTGCCGCCGAGGGGTTCGAGGTTGCGGCGCGCGCAGGCGACGGCGCGGGGGTCGAGGTCGGCCGCGTGCACCTCGACGGGACCGGGCGCCAGGCGCGCGATCGCCGCGCCCAGGGCACCGGACCCGCAGCACAGGTCCACGACGACCGGGGGGCACCCGAAGGTGGGGGTCGGTCCGTCGGGTGCCGAGCCGCGCGGGCGGGGGAGCGCGGCGAGGGCGAGGTGCACGAGCAGCGCCGACCGCCGGCGCGGCACGAAGACCCCGTCGTCCACCTCGACGCGCACGCCGGCGAGCTCCGCCCAGCCGAGCACGTGCTCCAGCGGCGTCCCGGCCACCCGGAGGGCCACGAGCCGGTCCCGGTCCGGACCCGGTGGTGCGGCCTCGGCGAGCAGGCGTGCCTCCTCCTCGGCGAAGACGCACCCGGCGGCCCGGAGGGCGGCGACGAGCGCAGGCGGGGGCTCAGCCGAGCCGGACACGTTCCCCGTCCCGCGGCACCACGGTGAGCCAGCCCAGCTCGGAACGGATCCGCGTCGCCAGGGCCTGGGAGGCCTCGGGCTCGCCGTGCACGACGTAGACGACCGCCGGCGGCTCCGGGGTCCCGGCGAGCCAGTCGAGGATCTCCTCGGCGTCCGCGTGCACCGAGAACCCGTCGATCTGCACGACCTCGGCCCGCACCGGGACGTACCGGCCGTGCATCTTGATCTCCGTCGCGCCCTCCACGAGGTTGCGACCACGTGTCCCCGCGGCCTGGAAGCCGACGAGCACGACGGCGTTGTGCCGATCCGGCAGCAGGTGGCGCAGGTGGTGCACGACCCGCCCGCCGCTGGCCATGCCGGAGGCGGAGACGATGACGCACGGGGTGCGCGGCTGGTTGAGCTCCATCGACTGCTCGGCCGTCCGTGCCTCCCGCACGTCGTGCGGGTCGAGCACACCCGGCTCGAGGTCGGCGCGCAGCTCGGGACTTCCCGCCGCCAACGCGCGTCGGTACACCCCGAGGGCGGCCAGCGCCATCGGGCTGTCGACGAAGACCGGGACCCGGGGGATGCGGCCGGCGTCCATCAGCCGATCGAGCGCGAGCAGGACGATCTCCGTACGGTCGACGGCGAAGGCCGGGATGAGGACGCTGCCGCCACGGGAGATGGTGCGCGCCACGACGGCCGCCAGCGCGTCGTTGCCGCCCTCGAGGTGGTCGCGGTTGCCGTAGGTCGACTCGACGACCACGGTCTCGGACGCCGGGGGCGGCGGGGGAGGCCGGAGCAACGGGTGCTCGGGTCGGCCGAGGTCGCCGCTGAAGGTGATCCGGTGGCCCGCCACGTCGAGCAGCGGACTGGCGGACCCGAGGATGTGCCCGGCAGGTTGGAGCGTGACCTGCACCCGGGGGCAGATCTCGACCGTGCGCGCGAAGTCGATCGGCTGGAGCATCGGCAGGGTCCGGACCACGTCCTCGGTCGAGTAGAGCGGGAGGGGTTGCGCGTGCCGGGAGAAGCCTCGCTCGGCGGCGAATCGCGCGTCCTCCTCCTGGAGGTGGGCGCTGTCCCTGAGGACGATCGAGGCGAGCTCCGAGGTCCCCGACGTGCAGACGACGGGCCCCTCGAAGCCCTGCCGGACGAGGGCGGGCAGGTAGCCGCAGTGGTCGAGGTGGGCGTGGGTGAGCACCACCCCGTCGATGTCGGCCGGGGGCACCGGGAACGGCTCCCAGTTGCGCCGCCGTAGCTTGCGCAGGCCCTGGAAGAGGCCGGCGTCGACGAGGACCCGTTGCCCGTCGGCCTGCAGCAGGAACTTGCTCCCGGTGACCGTCCCGGCCGCACCGAGGAAGGTCAGCGTTGCGTCGCGCATCTCACGGCTCCCGTCTCACGGCGCCTCGCGAGCAGTAGGGCGGCAGGCCGGCGTCGCCTGCCTCTCCACGCTACCCCCGGCGGGCGGCGCGTCGGAGGGGGACCTTCGGCTCTCCGCGCAGGAGGTCCCGGGGTGGACCGTGGAAGGAGTCGACCTCGTCCGGTCGGCGCGGAGGCGGTCGGCATGGCGCCGGACAGGGAGCTGCTCCGGGGTGGGCTGACGCAGCATGAGGCGCGGGCCCGACTCGCCGTGGACGGCCCCAACGCGTTGCCGCCGCCGGCTCGGCCCTCGGCGCTGCGCCGGCTCGGCGCCCAGCTCGTCAACCCGTTCGCGCTGCTCCTGTGGGGTGCCGTGGGCCTCAGCTGGCTGGCTCACCTCACGACGATGGCGCTCGCGATCGTCGCGGTGGTGCTGGCGAACGCCGCCTTCGCCTTCGCCCAGGGCCGGCGCGCCGACCGGGCGGCCGAGCTGCTCCACCACCTGCTCCCGGTCGAGGTCGGGGTCCGCCGGGACGGCGCGGTGCAGCAGGTCGACGCCGAGCTCGTCGTCGTGGGGGACGTCGTCGTGCTCGAGGCCGGGGACCGCGTGCCGACGGACGCGGAGGTCCTGGCGGCGAGCGGGCTGCTCGTCGACCTGTCGACCCTCACCGGAGAGGGCGAGGCCGCCGCCGTGGTCGAGGGGGATGCGCTCTACGCCGGGACCTTCGTCGTCGAGGGGACCGCCGACGCGCTCGTCACCGCGACCGGGACCCGGACCCGGCTCGCCGGGATCGCCCGGTCGACGGCGCTGGTGTCCGCCCACGTCACGCCCCTGACGTCCGAGCTGCGCCGGGTGGTGCGCGGGATCGGGCTGCTCGCCCTTCTCGTCGGGACCGCCTTCTTCGGGCTCTCGGTCCTTCTCGGCCGGCCGGTCGCCGAGGGCTACCAGCTGGCCCTGGGCGTCACCGTCGCGCTGGTGCCGGAGGCCCTGCTGCCGACCGTCACGCTGGCCCTGGCCTGGGGTGCGGAGCAGATGGCGAAGCGTCAGGTCCTGGTCCGCTCGCTCGACGCCGTCGAGACCCTCGGCAGCACGACCTTCGTCTGCACGGACAAGACCGGGACCCTCACCTGCAACGAGATGACGGTGGTCGAGGCCTGGGTGCCCGGGGGTGCCGCCCACGTCACCGGGCCGGGGTACGGGCCGCGGGCCGAGGTCCGGATCGAGGGTGCGGCGGCGCGCGGAGGGCTCGAGGCCCTCGCCGCGAGCGGTGCCCGGTGCTCGCGCGGGTACGTGCGCGAGGTGGAGGGGACCTGGCGGGCGCGCGGGGACCCGATGGAGGCGGCCATCGACGCGTTCGCCCGGCGGCTCGGCCTGGACACCGACACCGCTCGCGCGGGTGCGCACCGGGACGTGACCTTCGCCTTCGACCCGCACCGTCGGCGGATGTCCGTGCTCGCGGACGGCTCCGTCCTCGCGAAGGGAGCGCCGGACGCGATTCTGCCCCTGTGCACCGACGCGCCCCACCTGGCTGCCGCCCGGGCCCTCGCGCTGGACTGGGGAGCCCGCGGGCTCCGGGTCCTGGCGGTCGCCGGCCGGCCGGTCGGCGACGACGAGCCGGTGGACGCCGCGAGCGCCGAGCGGGGGCTGACCCTGCTCGGCCTGCTCGCGCTGCACGACCCGCCACGGCCCGACGTCGCCGAGGCCCTGGCGGCCTGCCGCCGGGCCGGTGTGCGGGTGGCGATGATCACGGGCGACCACCCGGCGACGGCCGAGGCGATCGCGACGCAGGTCGGGCTGCGGTCGGCCGACGGGCCGGTGCTCGTCGGGGCGGACCTCCCGGTGGACGACGACGCGCTGGGTGCGCTGCTCGACCACGACGGTGTCGTCGTCGCCCGGGTCGAGCCGGAGGACAAGCTGCGGATCGCCCGGGTGCTGCGAGCCCGGGGACACGTCGTGGCGATGACCGGCGACGGGGTCAACGACGGTCCGGCGTTGCGTGAGGCCGACATCGGGATCGCGATGGGCGCCTCGGGCACCGACGTCGCCCGGGAGGCCGCCGACCTCGTGCTGCTCGACGACCACTTCGCCTCGATCGTCGCCGGCATCGAGCTCGGCCGGGCCACCTACGTCAACGTGCGGCGGTTCCTCACCTACCACCTCACCGACAACGTCGCCGAGCTCGCTCCGTTCGTGGTCTGGGGACTGACGGGCGGGAACATCCCGCTCGCCCTCGGCGTGCTGCAGATCCTCGCGCTCGACCTCGGGACGGACACCTTCTCGGCGGTCGCGCTGGGCGCCGAGCCCCCGGCGCGGTCCGTGCTCGACCGGCCGCCGGTGACGGGGCGGCTGCTGGACCGGCGCGTGCTGACGCGTGCGTTCGGTCTGCTCGGGCCCACCGAGGCCACGATGTCCCTGCTCGCGTTCTCGGCGAGCCTGGTGACCTCGGGCTGGTACCCGGGCGCTGGCGACCCCGGGGCAGCCGTCCTGGCGACGGCCTCCGGTGCCGCGTTCGTCGCCGTCGTGCTCGGACAGGCGGCGAACGCCTTCGCCTGCCGCAGCGCGACCCGGACCCCGTGGACCCTCGGCTGGCGCACCAACCGGCTGCTCGGCCCGGCGGTCCTCCTCGGGCTCGGCTTCTCCCTCCTCACCGTGCTCGTCGCCCCGGTCGCCGATGCGCTCGGGCAGCGCGCCCCCGGCGTGGCCGGGCTCGCGGTCGCAGTCCTCACCCCGTTCGTGGTGCTGGCGGTCGACGCGCTCGACAAGGCACGGCGCGGCCGACCCGGGCGGCGACCCGCGCGCACCACCGCGGCATGACACGATCCCTCCACCACCCCGGCGATCCCCGCGAGGACGAGCCATGCCCTACGAGTTCGACGCCGTGCTCTGGCGGTGGCAGGCGCGCACGGACAGCTGGACCTTCGTCAGCCTGCCCGCCGAGGTGGCCGACGAGGTGCTCGAGGTCGCCGGGCCGCTCGCGCGGGGCTTCGGCTCGGTGCGCGTCGAGGTGACCGTCGGGCGCACGACCTGGCGGACCTCGGTCTTCCCCGACTCGACCCGGGGCACCTACGTGCTGCCGATCAAGAAGGCGGTGCGACGGGCCGAGGGTCTCGAGGTCGACGGCGCCGTCCCGGTGCGGCTGAGGCTCGTCGACCCGTGAGCGTCCGCAGCAGCTCGACCGGGTCGTGGTCTGGGTCCAAGGTCACCCCCCGAGGCGGTCGACCGTCGACGCCGCCCGACCGAGGGTCACGATCTCATCACAACACTTGACGTACGCCCGGACCTGAGAGAGCGTTCTCTCAGCGCGAGAGAACGCTCTCTCGCCAGGAGATCACAGCCGATGTCACCGCAAGGGCGCGGACGGTCTCCCGCTCACGCGCCCGGGGTGCTCCCGGGCGGCAGTCACGGTCCAGGCGACACCGTCGCCTCGATGACGAAGGAGTCAGACGTGCGGAGAACCAACAAGTCGTGGATGGCGATCAGCGCCGGCACGATCGGCCTGGCCCTGGTTGCGACCGGGTGCAGCTCGGACACGGGTTCGGGTGACGCGACGAGCACCGCTGGTGGTGACGAGAAGATCACCCTGACGGTGGCGACGTTCAACGAGTTCGGCTACGAGGACCTGATCACCGAGTACATGGCTCTCAACCCGAACATCACCGTCGAGCAGAAGAAGGCGGCGACCTCCAACGAGGCGCGGGACAACCTCAACACGCGGCTGGCTGCGGGCTCGGGTCTCTCGGACGTCGAGGCGATCGAGGTCGACTGGCTGCCCGAGCTGATGCAGTACCCGGACGAGTTCGTGGACCTGACCTCGGCGGACGTCGAGGGCCGGTGGCTGGACTGGAAGGTCGCCCAGGCCACCACGCCGGACGGCAAGCTGATCGGCTACGGCACCGACATCGGCCCGGAGGGCGTGTGCTACCGCTCCGACCTGTTCGCGGCCGCCGGTCTGCCGACCGACCGTGCCGAGGTCGCGACCCTGATGGGCAGCACCTGGGAGGACTACTTCGCCGCGGGCAAGACCTTCATGGCCTCCTCCGACGTGCCGTGGTTCGACTCGGCCGGCGCGATCTACCAGGGCATGGTCAACCAGGAGACCAACGCCTACGAGAACTCCGACGGCACGCCGATCCCGCTGGCCGACAACACCGTGGCCAAGGGCCTGTACGACGCCGTGCTGACCGCGGCGGTCACCGACGGTCTCTCGGCTCGCCTCTCGCAGTGGAGCGAGGACTGGACCAACGCCTTCCAGAACGACGGCTTCGCCACGATGCTGTGCCCGGGCTGGATGCTCGGCGTGATCGAGGGCAACGCGGCCGGCGTCGAGGGCTGGGACATCGCCGACACCTTCCCCGGTGGCGGTGGCAACTGGGGCGGCTCGTTCCTGACCGTCCCGACCCAGGGCGCGCACCCCGTCGAGGCTCAGGCGCTGGCCGACTGGCTGACCGCTCCTGAGCAGCAGATCAAGGCGTTCGTGGCCAAGGGCACCTTCCCGAGCCAGGTCGACGCGCTGGACAGCCCTGACCTGCTCGGCGTGACCAACGCGTTCTTCAACGACGCCCCGACCGGCCAGATCCTGGCCGACCGGGCCGCGGCCGTGACCGTGGCGCCGTTCAAGGGTCCGAACTACTTCGCCATCCAGCAGCTCGTCTCCGACGCCATCAACCGCGTCGAGGTCGACCAGACCGACGACCCGCCAGCTCGTGGGACAAGGCCGTCACCGGCTTCTCCGAGCTGGGCCTGGGCTGAGGTAGCCAGGTGGGGCCGGGCGCGTGCGCCCGGCCCCACCTCGGTCCGCCCCCACGACGTCGAAGGAGACATCCATGGCCACTGACTCAGCGACCCGGCGCCCGGCCGGGACGTCCTCAGGCACGGGTGGCGGCGCGGGACGCCGTCAGCCTCACTCTCGTGTCGGCAAGCTCGACATGAAGCTCTCGCCGTACCTGTTCATCTCCCCGTTCTTCATCCTGTTCTTCATCGTCGGGCTCTTCCCGCTGGCCTACACGGCCTTCGTCTCGGTCCACGACTGGGGCCTCATCTCCGGCCAGGGCGCGTTCGTCGGTCTGCAGAACTACATCGACGTGCTGACCCAGCCGCGGTTCCTGACGGCGCTGCGCAACACGTTCTCGATCTTCCTGCTCTCCTCGGTGCCGCAGGTGATCCTGGCGATCGCGATCGCCGCCATCCTGGACCAGAACATCCGCGCCAAGACCTTCTGGCGGATGGGTGTGCTGCTGCCCTACGTGGTGGCCCCGGTCGCCGTCTCGCTGATCTTCTCCAAGATCTTCGCCGACCAGTCCGGCATGATCAACGAGATCCTCGGTGCGATCGGCGTGGAGCCGATCCGCTGGCACGCCGACGTGCTGGCCAGCCACGTGGCCATCGCCACGATGGTCAACTTCCGCTGGACCGGGTACAACACGCTGATCTTCCTCGCTGCCATGCAGGCCGTCCCGCGCGACGTCTACGAGGCCGCGATCATCGACGGCGCCGACCGGGTGCGCACGTTCTTCTCCATCACCATCCCGATGCTGCGCCCGACGGTGATCTTCGTCATCATCACCTCGACCATCGGTGGCCTGCAGATCTTCGACGAGCCTCGCCTCTTCGACCAGCTCGGTCAGGGCGGCGCCGACCGGCAGTGGATGACCCTGACGATGTATCTCTACGAGCTCGGTTGGGGCGCGCAGAAGAGCTTCGGACGTGCGTCCGCGGTCGCCTGGATCCTGTTCCTGATCATCGTGGTCATCGGGATCATCAACTTCTCCATCACTCGGCGGATCGCCGCGTCCGGACCGGGAGGCAAGCGCTGATGAGCACCCTCAAGAAGCAGCCCTCCGTGGCCTCGATCCAGCAGACCGCCGGACGGGGTGCGGCCCGCGCGGCCGGCCGACGCCGCAACAGCGGCTTCGGCGCCGAACGCCGACCCAAGTGGCTCACCTACACCCTGCTGGGCCTGGTCCTGGCGATCTCGGCCTACCCGATCTACTTCGCGGTGCTCCTGGCGTCCTCCGACGCGGTGACCATCGCGCAGAACCCGATCCCCTCGCTGCTGCCCGGCGGCGACCTGGTCGCGAACCTCGGTCGGGTGCTCGACGCCGACATCCAGTTCTGGAAGGCGTTCGGCAACTCGCTGCTCATCGCGAGCATCACCGCGTTGTCCGTCGTGCTCTTCTCGACCCTGGCCGGGTTCTCCTTCTCCAAGCTCCGCTTCCGGGGCCGCGGCCCGCTGCTGATCTTCGTCATCGCGACGATGGCCGTCCCGACCCAGCTCGGCGTGGTCCCGCTGTTCATCCTGATGGCCGAGCTCGGCTGGGTCGGTCAGCTCCAGGCCGTCATCATCCCCGGCATGGTCACCGCCTTCGGGGTGTTCTGGATGACGCAGTACCTGGAGAGCGCCCTGCCCTACGAGCTCGTCGAGGCGGCCCGCATCGACGGCTGCTCGCTGATCAAGGCGTTCTGGTACGTCGCGCTGCCGGCCGCCCGGCCCGCGGCCACGATGCTCGGCCTCTTCACGTTCGTCGCCTCCTGGACGAACTTCTTCTGGCCCTTCATCGTCCTGGGATCGTCCAACCCGACCCTGCCGGTCGCGGTCCAGCTGCTCCAGGCCTCGTTCTTCAAGGACTACTCCCTGATCATGGCCGGCGTCGTCGCGGCCACCGTCCCACTGATCGTCCTGTTCGTCTTCGCCGGCCGCCAGCTCGTCTCCGGCATCATGCAAGGCGCCGTCAAGGGCTGAGCAGCGTCGCACGTCCGAGTCCGCGTGGGTGGGTGGGGGAATGTCCCCCGTCCGCTCACGCGGACTCGCGCGTCACCAGCGCGACCGGCAGCACCAGGTGGCTCTGACCCGCGGGCGAGGGGATGTCCTCGAGCGCGGGGAGCGTGAGGTCGGGGCGCGTGTGCGCGAGGAGCAGCCGGACCATGGCGCGACCCTGGAGCACGGTCTGCTGACGCACGGTCGTCAGCGGCGGGCTGGCCGACGCCGCGACGACGATGTCGTCGAACCCGACCACCGCGACGTCCTGCGGGATCCGGCGCCCCGCACGCCGCAGTGCGGTCATCGCTCCCAGGGCCATGAGGTCGGACGCGGCGAAGACGGCGTCCAGGCCGGGGTCCGTGGCGAGCAGGCGGTCGGCAGCGGCCTCGCCGCTCGCCTGGGTGAAGTCCCCGTGCTCGACGAGGTCGGCGCGGAAGTGCTCGCCGAGCTCGGTGCGGAAGCCCTCGAGCCGGTCCTGGCCGGCGGTCATGTCCGCGGGGCCGGCGACGGTGCCGATCCGGCTGCGGCCGGTGTCGAGCAGGTGGCGCGCGGCGAGGCGGCCGCCGTGCACGTTGTCGTTGTCGACGAAGAGGACGTCGAGCGTCTCGTCGTGCGGACGCCCACCGATGACCAGCGGCATCCCGGCCTCGACCATCTTGCGCACGAGCGGGTCCTGCCCGGCGTGCTCGGAGATGAGCAGCACCCCGTCGGCGGCGCCGGACCGGACGTAGCGCTCGATCCGCTCGAGGTCGGCGTAGCCCTCGGCCATGAGGATGACGACCTGGAGCCCGGCCGCGCTGGCCTCGGAGGAGACCCCGCGCACGATCCCGCTGAAGAACGGGTCGCCGAACACGCGGACGTCCGGTTCGGAGGCGACCAGGGCGAGGGTGTCGGTACGGCGGCGCACCAGCGCGCGCGCGCTGAGGTTGGGCTGGTAGCCCAGCTCGCGGATCGCGTCCTCGACGCGGACCCGGATCGCCGCGTCGACCGTGGGGGACTCGTTGACCACGCGGGAGGCGGTGGCGCGCGAGACGCCGGCGAGCGTGGCGACCTCTTCGAGGCTCGGACGCTTCATCCGGACCGACGGCGTCATCTCGCGGTCCTCTCCAGGCGGTGGGTCAGTCGGTGGTGGTGCATCGCTCTCCATGGTAGGGGCCCGGAACACGCTCTCTCGACACCGCGCCTCGTGCGCCGGGACCATTGCTCTTCGCCGGGGTCCGTGCCAAGATGAGAGAGCGCTCTCTCAGGAGGACGAACTCCCACTGGTCGAACCCGACCCTTCCGGGGGCCCGACGGGGGAGCGCTCTCCCAGCACGACCCACGGCAATGCACTACTCAAGGAGGAGCAGATGACCGCGCCGACCACCCACGCGGACCGGCTCGTCGGTCACGCCGTCATCGAAGGCACGGACCTCGGACTCGACGCCCGCCGCTACTACCAGATCTCGTCCTACGACCAGATGCCGTCGTTCCTCATGACGATGGTCGGTGCGAGCGACCTGTGGCTGTTCATCTCGAGCACGGGGGGCCTGTCGGCCGGGCGGCGTGACGCTGACCGGGCGATCTTCCCGTACTACACCGAGGACAAGGTCGCCGAGGGCGCCGAGCACACCGGTGGCCACACCGCGCTCCGGGTGCACGCACCCGACGGGACCACCACCTGGTGGCGCCCGTTCGACCGGATCCGCCCCGGTGACGTCGTCCCGGAGCGCAGCCTCTACAAGGACTTCCTCGGCACGACCGTGGTCTTCGAGGAGACCCGGGCCGACCTGGGCCTGTGCGTCCGGGTGGTCTGGCAGACGAGCGCGCGCTACGGCGTCGTCCGGACGTGCCAGGTGACCTCGGTCGTCGACGAGCCCCTCGAGGTCGAGGTGCTCGACGGGCTGCGGAACGTGCTGCCCGCCGGCGTCACCGCACAGACCCAGAACGAGCTCAGCGTCCTGCTCGACGCCTACAAGCGCAGCGAGCTCGACCCCGCCACCGGGCTCGGCCTCTACTACGTGAGCTCCACGCTGACCGACCTCGCCGAGGCGAGCGAGTCGCTCCAGGCGTCCGTCGCCTGGCAGGTCGGCCTCGCGCCGGTCGAGCACCTGATCTCCGAGCGCCAGCTGGAGTCCTTCGGCGCCGGCCGGCCGTTCGCCCCCGAGACCGACGTCCGCGGTCGCCGCGGCGCCTACCTCCTGCGCAGCCGGCTGGCGCTCGCCCCGCGCGAGCGCCGCAGCTGGCACGTGGTGGCCGACGTCGGCACTGTCCGCCGCCGACGTCGTCGCCCTGCGTGGCGAGCTCGCCGACCCGCGGGTCCTGGAGGTCCGGCTGGAGGCCGACATCGAGGCGACCCGGCACGGGCTGGAGACCCTGCTGGCCTCCACCGACGCGGCGCAGGTCACCGGCGACGAGCTCGCGGCGGCCCACCACGGCGCCAACGTGCTCTTCAACTCGATGCGCGGTGGCGTGCCCGCCCAGGGCTACCAGGTGCAGTCGGCCGACGTGCGGGCCTTCGTGCGGGTGCGCAGCCCGCGGACCGCCGACCGCTGCGCCGAGGTGCTCGCGGCCCTGCCGACCACCCTGTCCCACGCCGAGCTCGTCGACGCCGCCGCGGCGGCGGGCGACCTCGACCTGCGTCGCCTGGTCACCGAGTACCTCCCGCTGACCTTCAGCCGGCGGCACGGCGACCCCAGCCGGCCGTGGAACAAGTTCCAGATCTCGCTGCGGGACGCCCAGGGCGAGCCGCTGCTCGGCTTCCAGGGCAACTGGCGCGACATCTTCCAGAACTGGGAGGCGCTGGCCTGGTCGTTCCCGGAGTACCTGGAGTCGATGGTCACCGTCTTCGTGGACGCGACGACCGCCGACGGCTACAACCCGTACCGGATCTCGCGCGACGGGATCGACTGGGAGACCCCCGAGCCGGACAACCCCTGGTCGAACATCGGCTACTGGAGCGACCACCAGCTCGTCTACCTGCTCAAGCTGATCGAGACGTCCGAGCGTTTCCACCCGGCCGCCCTCGCGCACCTGGTCAACCGGCCGATGTTCACCCATGCCGACGTGCCCTACCGGATCGCGTCCTACGCCGACACCCTCGAGAACCCCTACTCGACGATCGCGTTCGACGAGGAGCTCGCGGCGGCGATCGCCGCCCGGGTCGAGGTCGAGGGCGCCGACGGCAAGCTCGTGCACGGCCCCGACGGTGAGCTGCTGCACGTCACCCTCGGCGAGAAGCTGCTCGTCCTGCTGCTCGCCAAGGTCGTCAACCTGGTGCCGGAGGGCGGCATCTGGATGAACACCCAGCGGCCGGAGTGGAACGACGCCAACAACGCCCTGGTCGGTCGCGGGCTGTCGGTGGTGACCCTGGCCTACCTGCGCCGCTACCTCGACATGGTGCGGCGACCTGCTGGACACGGACCTGACCGTCGGGGTGCGAGGTCGAGGCGCTGCTGGCCGAGGTCGGCGCCGTCCTGACCGAGCACGTCTCGGGCACCCGGGACGGCTTCGACGACGTCGAGCGTCGGCGGCGTGGTCGACGGGCTCGGCGCCGCGGGCACCGCCTACCGCGAGCGGGTCTACCAGGGTCTGAGCGGCAGCACCGCCGTGGTCGAGGCGGCGACCCTGCGGTCGGTCATCGACACCGTGCAGGCCTACGTCGACTCCGGGCCTGCGCGCCAACCGCCGGGCGGACGGGCTCTTCCACTCCTACAACATCCTCGACCTGGGCGACGGCCGGATGGGCGTGCGACGGCTCCAGGAGATGCTCGAGGGCCAGGTCGCCGTGCTCTCCTCCGGCCTGCTGGACAGCGACGAGGTCCTCGCGATGCTCGCCGCGCTGCGCGCCAGCGCGCTGTACCGGCCGGACCAGGACAGCTACCTGCTCTACCCGGACCGCGACCTGCCGTCCTTCCTCGAGAAGAACCGGGTCACCGCCGAGCAGGCTGCCGCCTGCCCGCTGGTCGACGCGCTCGTCCGGTCGGGCGACCGCTCGCTGATCGTCCGCGACGTCCAGGGCGAGTACCGCTTCGCTCCCGGGATCCACAACGCGCGGGACGTCACGGCGGCGCTCGACGCCCTCGCCGGACGCGCGGGCGTCCCGGCGACGGTGACCCGGCCCGAGGACCGCGCGAGCCTGCTCGGCCTCTTCGAGGAGGTCTTCCGGCACGCGGAGTTCACCGGCCGCTCCGGGTCGTTCTTCGCCTACGAGGGCCTCGGCAGCATCTACTGGCACATGGTCTCCAAGCTCCTGCTCGCCGTGCAGGAGAACCTCGAGCGCGCGGTCGAGCACGGCGAGGACCCGTCGGTCGTCGACCGGCTCCGCCGCGCCTACGAGGAGGTCCGGCACGGGCTGGGCTACTGCAAGCCGCCGGAGGTCTACGGCGCGTTCCCGATCGACCCGTACTCCCACACGCCGGCCGGCCGCGGTGCCCGTCAGCCCGGGATGACCGGCCAGGTCAAGGAGGAGGTCCTCACCCGGTTGGCCGAGCTCGGCCTGCGGGTGGAGGACGGCCGGATCGTGTTCCGGCCGGTGCTGCTCCGCAGCGAGGAGTGGACCACGGCGCGGTCGGTCGCGCGGCTCGTGGACGTGTCGGGGGCGGAGCGACTCCTCGACCTGCCGGCAGGCAGCCTGGTGTTCACCTTCTGCCAGGTGCCGGTGCGCTACGAGCGCGGCTCGGCGATCGCGGTGAGCGTCGAGCGCGCCGACGGCAGCAGCGAGTCGTTCGCCGGGTCGGCGCTGCCGCCGGAGGTCAGCGCCGAGGTCTTCCGCCGGACCGGTTCCGTGCGCGCGATCCGGGTCACGCTGCCCGTGGGCTGAGCCCCGAGCACGTCCGACGGCCGGTGGGCCGATCCGTCAGGGATCGGCCCACCGGCCGTCGCTCGTCGCGGGCTCGCGGGGTGGTCAGGAGGCGTGCGGCAGGACGTGGCGGTCCAGGACGCGACGCCACGGCTGGGCGGGGAGCTCCGGGTGGAGCACGGCCATGCCGGTGCCGTACTTGGAGATCCGCACGGGGCGGATGCCGTGCCGCCACAGCAGGCGGTCGGTGGCTGAGGCGGCCGAGCCGGTCTTCGTCTCGACGACGGCGAGACCGCCGAGCGGGTGCTCGCGTCCGGTGCGCGGGTCGGTCCAGACCAGATCGGTGTCGATGGTGGTGCGGCTCGCCGGCCCGCCGAGCCGGCCCGGGACGTGCAGGGTCGCGCGGCGGTAGGTGCTCACCAGGGTCGGTGCCATCGGCCCGTCGAGCTCGGCGACCCGATCGCCGCCCAGCGCCCCGGAGGCGAACTCCCAGGACGGCGTGGGCAGGGTGTCGGCGCTGCCGGCGGCGTGCTCCTGCCGGGTCTTGACGGTCGCGCCGCGCGCCCCGCGGGTCTTGACCTCGACCCAGCACGAGCCGGAGTCGACGTAGGTGCGGGTGCGGACCTTGAACCGGTCCCGCCGACGGCGGGCGGCCCCGAGGTAGCTGCTCAGGCCCGGGGTGTCGAAGTAGACCGACTCGTAGGAGAAGGAGCGCTCGCCGTCGATCTCCAGGACCCGGGTCCCGGGATCCATCTCGTCGAGGATCACGGCCAGCTCGTCGAGCGAGACGAGGTACTTGCGGTCGACCCGGGTCTGCAGCGCGGCGCTGTCGTCGAGCTCCGCGAGGCTGAGCGGGGCGAACCGGCCGACGAGGCCCGTCCGGTCGAGGGTCGCGGGGCTCATCGCAGCGTTCCGTCCTGGGCCGCGCCGGCGACGAGCCGGCGGCCTGCGGTGCCGGCGTCGTAGCGCACCTGCACCGTCGTCGTGTCGTTGACGAGGTCGAGGCGGCTCACCGCGGCGTGGTGCACGCGGGCTCCCAGCATCCCCTCGAGGTGGGCGACCAGCGCGGCCTCGTCGGTGAACGCGCGGTCCACCACGACGGTCTGCTCGCGGTAGCCGGCGAGGAAGCCGGGGGCGTCCGCCACGGCGATCACGGTGACGACCAGGACCATCAGGCCGAGGCTCAGGGGGATCGCCGAGTCGCCGAGCCCGCCGAGCAGGCCGAGCGCGAGGGCCGCGAAGTAGTAGGCCACCTCGTGCTGCTCGAGCTCGGTGGAGCGGAGTCGGATGATCGACAGGACCCCGAAGAGGCCCAGGCCGAGGCCGGCACCGACCGTGCTCTGCGCGAGGACACCGGCGACGGCCAGGACCCCGACGTTCACTCCGAGGAACGCGACGACGAGGTCACGACGGCGGTGACGCGGCAGGTAGAAGCCGAGCGTCAGGACACTGATCGCGATCAGGTCTGCGGCGAAGAGAACGTACGTGGACATGCTGACCTCCTGGGGGAACGTGGTGAGTCCATTGAGCCGCGGCCGCCTAGGCGTCGGCTGTGGACCGCCTGAGGACGGTGTGTGCATCGGGGCGGGCGGCGGGGCGGTGACCGCTGAAGACGGCGGTGCGCTGCACCTGGAAGCCCACGGCGAACAGCACGAGGTCGGTCCCGACCTTCGCCAGGAGCAGCGGGACGCCGAGGTAGGTCAGCGCCCACAGCCCTCCGTAGCCGGCCGCGCCCAGCGCACCGACGAGGAGCCAGTACGCCGCCGCCTGGCGGGCCACCGGGTGCCGGCGTCCGTGCCGGAACACCCACCCCCGGTTGGTGAGGAAGTTCACGGTGGAGCTGATCGCCCGGGCGCCGACCACCGAGAACAGCAGCGAGTCGGTCAGCGCCACGAGCACCAGCAGTGCGGCCGCGTCCACCGCGAACGCGAGCAGGGAGGAGAGCGTGAAGCGCAGCAGCGGGGCGTAGATGCGGCCCGAGTCGACCAGGGGTCGGAAGTGCGAGGAGGAGTTCCCGTCGAGGTAGACCGTCGCGATCGGCACCTCCTCGATCGCCAGGTCCTCCTGGGCGGCGCGGAGCAGCGCGACGAGCTCGTACTCGAACCGGTCGCCGCGCACCGTCAGCAGCCAGGGCAGCATCCGGGCGGGGTAGGCCCGGAGCCCGGTCTGGGTGTCCTGGACCGTCCGACGGGTCGCCGCCCGGAAGGCCCACCGGGTGCAGGCGTTGCCGAACCGGCTGCGCGCCGGGACCCGGCCGGTGAACTGCCGGAACCCGAGGACCATCGCCGCGGTGCCCGCATCGGCCCGGTCCGCCACCCGCAGGATGTCGGCGACCGTGTGCTGCCCGTCGCAGTCGGCGCAGACGACGCCGTGGCCGGGGTGGGCGTCGAGGACGTGCTGGAACCCGGTGCGCAGCGCCCGGCCCTTGCCGAGGTTGACCTCGTGGCGGAGCACCGTGGCGCCGGCGTCCCGCGCCGCCTC
Organism: uncultured Actinomycetota bacterium; assembly: GCA_963724505.1. Classification (GTDB taxonomy): domain Bacteria; phylum Actinomycetota; class Actinomycetes; order Actinomycetales; family Cellulomonadaceae; genus Actinotalea. The sequence goes on along the minus strand of CAVRUY010000004.1, from coordinate 301,034 downwards.
GACGACGCCCGCGTACGCCGGTCCGCTCCCGTCGTCGACCACGACCACGGCCAGCTCGGGCCGAGCGGCCCGCAGGTCGCGGACCAGCGTGACCAGCCGCTCGTCGGGCTCGTAGGCGGGGATCAGGGTGATCATGGCGCTCAGCCCTCGGTCGCGGTGCTCGCACCGCCGATGTAGAGGATGTCGGACGTCCCGCGCTCCTCGCCCGTGCCGAGCGGGTCGTTGACGAGCTCGCCGTCGAAGACCATCGTCGAGGAGCCGCCGCCGTCGAGGTTGTAGGCGGTGGTCGCCCCCAGGCCCTGGAGGATCTCGGCGAGGCCCGTCATCGTCACGCCGGCGCTGTAGCCGGGGCTGCGTCCGTCGACGACCACGAAGACGAGGTGGTTGTCGTCGATGACGCCCACGGCCGTCCGCGGCTGCTCGCCCTGGATGGAGTGGTTGCCGATGTTGGTGTCGACCTCGACCTCGTCGATGCCGTCGACGACCTGACCGTCCTCGAGCAGCGCCGGTCCGAAGGACAGGGTGTTCCACACGCCGGCCTCGACCAGGGCGTCGGCCGTGGTCGTCGTCTCGTCGTAGACCTCGACGTGCCCGTCCCGGTAGAAGGCCAGCCCGTCGCGGGCGCCCTCGTCGCGGAAGACGACGCCGTTGCGGATGACGATCCCGGTGTCGCGGAAGCCGTAGTAGTCGCCGTTGATCGCGAAGACGGCGTCGTTCGCGGCGGCGATGTCCGAGGGGTCCTGGACGATGTTGGTGCCGAAGGCGTTGTTCGCGAACGCCGACCTCAGCACGGTGGCGTCCGCGAGGACGACGTCCGCCACGTAGTAGGTGACCGTGGCGTCGCCGGACCCGGTGGTCACCGTGCTCAGCGTGATCGAGGCGTCGTCGGAGGTGTAGGTCGTGTCGGTGAGGACCCCGGCGGACGACGTGTCGCCCTCGCTGCTCACGGCGCTCGTGCTCGTCGTGCTGGTCGCTGCCGCGACGTAGGCGTCGACGTCGGCGATCTCCACGTGGTCGACGACGAAGCGGTCCAGCGCCCAGGCGGTGGCGCCGCCCGCCGCCAGGACGACGGCCAGGGCGGACACCAGGACGGCGCGGCGGACGGGGTGGCGGGAGCGGGTTCGGGTGGCCATGGAGCGTGTCTACGCAGCCACCCTGAGGCACCCGTCTGACCCGGCTGTGCGTCGGCCGTGAGAGTTCGGTCACAGAGGTGGGACCATCGACCCGGGTCGAGTAAGGTTAGCCTCACCTACCGTGGAAGCGGAGGCTCGCGCGAGGACGGAGAGCACGATGGCTGAGACGGTGATCGGGATGTCGCCGGTCGCGCCTGCCCCGTCGGCTCCGCGCACCACGACCCTCAGCGCCCTGCGCCGGGGGGACGACGCGACGATCGTCGGCATCGACGCGGGCTGCCCCGCCCTGGTCATGCAGCGGCTGTGCGAGCTCGGTTTCTGCACGGACGCGCCGGTGACCTGCCTGCGCCGCGCTCCGCTCGGCAGCCCCACCGTCTACCGCGTCGGCGATGCGGACCTGTGCCTGCGCAAGGCCCTCACCGACTACATCCAGGTCGAGCTCCCGGCGTGAGCCACTGCGAGGAGAGCGGTCGCGGCGGGACCGTGGCCGCAGCCGCTGCCGTCGTCGCGCTCGTCGGCGCACCGAACGCCGGCAAGTCGAGCGTCTTCAACCGGCTCACCGGGATGCGCGTGCGCACGGCCAACTACCCCGGCGTCACCGTCACCCACTCGTCCGGGACGGTCGGCGACGGTCGCCGCAGCCTCGAGCTCGTCGACCTGCCGGGAACCTACGGACTGACCCCGGTGAGCCCGGACGAGCACGTGGTCCTCGACCACCTGGCCGGCCGTCTCGCCGGGACCCGGGCCCCGGACGCCCTGCTCGTCGTCGTCGACGCGACGACGCTGCGGCGCTCGCTGTCCCTGGTGGCCCAGGCGCTGGCGAACGGACGGCCGTGCGCCGTCGTGCTCACCATGACCGACGAGCTCGACGTCCGCGGCGGACGACTCGACGCCTACGCGCTGTCCGAGGCGCTCGGCGTGCCCGTCTTCCCCGTGGTGGGCCACCGCGGCCGCGGCGTCCCGGCGCTGCGGGAGGGCCTGCTGGACTGGGCCTCGTGGCAGGCGCCGGTCCTCCTGCCGCCGGTCGACGACCAGGCCCAGCTCGGCGGCTGGATCGCGTCCGTGATCGACCGGGTCGACTACCGCCCGGCCGGTCCGCCGACGGCGAGCCGCTCGATCGACCGCGTCCTGCTGCACCCGGTCTGGGGCCTGCTGACCTTCGCCGCGGTGATGGTCGCGTTCTTCCAGGCCATCTTCACCCTGGCCGCGCCGCTCCAGGGCTACGTGGAGACGTTCTTCGGCTGGCTCGGCGGGCTCGCCGCCGCGAACCTGTCCAACCCTTTGCTCGCGGACCTGGTCAGCAGCGGGCTGATCGGCGGGATCGGCGGCGTGCTGGTCTTCCTGCCGCAGATCATCCTGCTCTTCACCTTGCTCTCCCTCCTCGAGGGCGTCGGCTACCTGGCCCGGGCCGCCGTGCTGATGGACCGGGTGATGGCCGTCAGCGGCCTGGACGGCCGGGCCTTCGTCTCGATGCTCTCCTCGATCGCCTGCGCCGTGCCGGGCATCATGTCGACCCGCACGATGCCCTCCTCGCGGGACCGGCTGGCCACCATGCTCGCCGCCCCGCTGATGCCGTGCTCCGCGCGCCTGCCGGTGTACCTGCTGCTCACCGGGCTGCTCGTACCTGCCGAGACCCGCTGGGGCCCGTTCGGGCTCCAGGGCCTGGCACTCTTCGCGCTGTACGTCGCCGGTGGCCTCTCGGCGATGGTCGTCGCCTCCGTGCTGCGCGCCACGCTGCTGCGTCGCGGCGGCCTGCCGTTCTACCTCGAGCTGCCGCCGTTCCGGGTGCCGACCGTCCGGACCCTCGCCCAGTCGGTGTGGATGCCGGTGCGGATGTTCCTGCGCAAGGTGGGCACGATCATCCTGGTGGCCAACCTGGTGCTCTGGGCGCTGCTCACCTTCCCGGACCGCAGCGCGGAGACCGCGCAGATGTCGGACGCCCAGGCGTCCGCGTACACCCTGGACCACAGCTTCGCTGCCGGCATCGGCAAGGCGGTCGAGCCCGTCTTCGACCCGCTCGGCTTCGACTGGCGGATCAACATCGGGCTGGTCAGCGCGATGGCGGCCCGCGAGGTCTTCGTCTCGACGCTGGGCCAGGTCGCGGCCGCGGAGGACCCGGAGAACCCGCAGGACGTGCTGCGCACGATGACCTTCACCGACGGGGACAGGGCCGGTCAGCCGGTGTTCACGGCGCCGACGATCGTCGCGCTGCTCGTCTACTTCGTCTTCGCCATGCAGTGCGTCTCGACGCTGGCCGTCATGCGGCGCGAGTCCAACTCCTGGCGCTGGCCCGCGTTCTCGTTCGTCAGCCTCACCGCCCTCGCCTGGGTCGCGGCGCTGCTCGCCCGCACGGTGACCCAGCTGGTGACATGACCGGCGCCGGTCCCCTCCTGCCGGCCGAGACGGCCGTCGACGAGCCCGACCTCACGGTGGTCGCCGTCCACCCGGAGCGCACCGGGGACCCGGCGACGCTGCGCTGGCACGTGCCCGGCCCGGCACTGCCGGCCACCGACGAGCCGCACGGTGGCGATGGGCTCGCCGGTCTCGTCGACGAGGGGATCCTCGTGGACGCGGTCGTCGGCCTCGACGACGTCACGACGACGTTGGCCGCCGGCCGCGCGTGGTCGGCGGACGGCGCACGGGTGCGCGTCGCCGTCCAGGAGACGATCGCCGCGCTCCGCGCCCGTCCCGCCCTGCCGCCGGCCGAGCGGGACGAAGCCCTGCGCGGGCTCGCCGAGCTCGTCGTGGCGGGAGCCGGTCCGTATGCGGCGAGCCACGGCGGCCGGATCGAGCTCGTCGACGTCGCGGACGACGTCGTCTCGGTGCGGCTCGGTGGGGCCTGCCACGGCTGCCCGGCGCAGTCCTTCACGGTGCACCGCCGGCTCGAGGCGGACCTGCGGCACGGCGCCCCGTGGCTCCGGGAGGTCCGGGTCGTCGACCAGCGGCCCGGGTCGGCCGGCGGGGACCCGGCGGGCTGCGACCCGCAGGACGGCCCCACCTGGCGCCCCCTCGTCCTGTTCCGTTCGCGACCGCCGGGGGCCTGAGCCAGGCTGGGCCGCATGGCGAACCGTCTGTCGGCCGCAACCAGCCCCTACCTGCAGCAGCACGCGGAGAACCCGGTCGACTGGCGGGAGTGGGGCCCCGAGGCGTTCGCCGAGGCGGAACGGCGTGACGTCCCGCTGCTGATCTCGATCGGCTACGCCGCCTGCCACTGGTGCCACGTCATGGCGCACGAGTCCTTCGAGGACCCGGCGACCGCCGCGCTGATGAACGCGCGATTCGTCGCGGTGAAGGTGGACCGGGAGGAGCGTCCGGACGTCGACGCCGTCTACCTGCGGGCCACCCAGGCGATGACCGGCAGCGGTGGCTGGCCGACGACGGTCTTCGCGACGCCGGACGGCGCGCCGTTCTGGTGCGGCACGTACTTCCCGCCGCGGCCGGTCGGCGGGATGCCGTCCTTCACCCAGGTGCTCGAGGCGATCAGCGACGCGTGGGTCGAGCGCCGGGAGCAGATCGAGCAGGACGCGCGCACCGTGCGGGCGGCGCTGGCGGCCGAGGGTGCAGGGCCCGCGAGAGCCGGCTCCCTGCCGTCCCTCGCGCTCGACGCCGCGCCCGCCGTGGTCGACCGCGCGGCGCTCGACGCCGCGCTGAGCACGCTCGAGGCGGGCTTCGACCGGCACCGCGGGGGATTCGGTGGGGCGCCGAAGTTCCCGCCGTCGATGGCGCTGGAGTGGCTGCTGCGGCACGCCGCGACCGCGGCGCCGGGCGCGGCCCGGGCGTCGGCGATGGCGGAGGCGACCCTGGAGGCGATGGCCCGCGGCGGGATGGCGGACCAGCTCGGTGGCGGCTTCGCGCGGTACTCCGTCGACGCCGCCTGGGTGGTGCCGCACTTCGAGAAGATGCTCAGCGACAACGCCCTGCTGCTGCGGGTCTACGCGCACGCGTGGCGGGCCACCGGGTCGCCGCTTGCCCGCCGCGTCGTCGAGCAGACTGCCGGCTTCCTCCTCGCCGAGCTGCGCACGGCCGAGGGCGGTTTCGCCTCGTCCCTCGACGCCGACTCCGCGGCGCCGGACGGCACCCACCGTGAGGGCGCCTTCTACGTCTGGGACCGCGCGGAGCTCGTGGCCGCGCTCGGGCCGGTGGACGGGGAGTGGGCGGCCGACCTCTGGCGGGTCACCACCGCGGGGACCTTCGAGCACGGGGCCTCGGTGCTCCAGCTCCCGGCGGACCCGCCGCCGGCGGAGGCCGCGCGGTACGCGGACCTGCGCGACCGGCTCCTGGCCGCCCGGGCGGCACGCCCCCGGCCCGGCGTGGACGACAAGGTCGTCGCGGCGTGGAACGGGCTGGCGATCGCGGCCCTGGCCGACGCCGGCAGCCTGCTGGAGCGGCCGGACTGGATCGCGGCCGCCGCCGAGGCCGCCGAGCTCCTCCTGCGCGTCCACCTGCGGCACGACGGTTCGGTCCTGCGCCTGGCACGCACCTCGCGGGACGGCGCCGTCGGCGGCGCGCCCGGCGTGCTGGAGGACTACGCCGACCTCGCCGAGGGGCTCCTGGCGCTGTGTCAGGCGACCGGGGAGTCCCGCTGGCTGGACCACGCCGGGGCGCTGCTGCACGAGGTGCTCACCCGGTTCCAGGGCGAGCCGGGGACCTTCCACGCCACAGCGCACGACGAGACCGACCCGGTCCTGGCCGGGATCGTCCGGCCGCGCGACGTGGCGGACGGCCCGAGCCCGTCCGGCCAGGCCGCCGCGGCCGGTGCGCTGCTGACCTACGCGGCGCTCACCGGGTCCGCCGAGCACCGGCGCGCGGCCGAGCTCGCACTCGCCGAGCCGTTGGCGCTGGGCGCCGCGCACCCGCGCGCCGGCGGCTGGGCGCTGGCGGTCGCCGAGGCCGTGCTGGACGGGCCGCGGGAGGTCGCCGTCGTCGGGCCACCGGAGGCGGCAGCGACCCGCGCCCTGGCCCGCGTCGTGGTCGCCTCGACGGCGCCCGGTGCGGTCCACGTCGTCGGCCTGCCCGGTCCGGCCGACGGCGCGGCGCCCGTCCCGCTCCTCGCCGACCGCCCCCTGGTCGACGGCGCCCCGGCCGCCTACGTGTGCCGTGGCTTCGTCTGCGACCGACCGACCACCGACCCGGCGGTGCTGGCGAGGCTGCTGGCGCCGTGAGGCGCCGGGGGTGGTGCCGCTGCCCTCGGGTGGCCCCCCTGTCCGTACCCCCGCCGGACGCGGTAGACCTGAGGGGGAGGTGGTCGTCGTGTCCGCTGTGGTGGTCGAGGGCTTGCGCAAGAGCTACGGCGGCGTCGCCGCGGTCGACGGCGTCGACCTGGTGATCGAGCCGCACGAGGTGGTCGCCCTGCTCGGGCCGAACGGTGCGGGCAAGACGACCACCGTGGAGATGCTCGAGGGCTACCGCCGGCCCGACGCCGGCACGCTCTCGGTGCTGGGCATGGACCCGAAGACCGGTGGGCGCGCCTACCGGGAACGGATCGGGATCGTCCTGCAGGAGGCCGGCTTCGAGGAGGCGTTCACGCCACGCGAGCTCATCCGCCTGCACGCGGGCTACTACCCGCACCCACGGACGGTCGACGACGTCATCGGGCTGGTCGACCTCGAGGAGAAGGCCGACGCGAAGGTCCGCACGCTCTCCGGCGGGCAGCGGCGTCGGCTCGACCTCGCGCTGGGCATCGTCGGTGACCCGGAGATGCTCTTCCTCGACGAGCCGACCACGGGGTTCGACCCGTCGGCGCGGCGTCGCGCCTGGGACCTCATCGACCGCCTCCGGGGTCTCGGGGACCACCATCCTGCTCACCACCCACTACCTCGACGAGGCGCAGCACCTGGCGGACCGGGTCGTCGTCATCGACCACGGCCGGGTGATCGCCGAGGGGACGCCGGAGCAGCTGGCCACGCGCTCGGGCACGGCCACGGTGGTCTCCTTCCGGCTGCCCGAGGGCGCGAGCGAGTCCGACCTGCCGCGCGTCGGGGAGGGAGTACGGGTGGCCGGCACCATCGTCGAGGTGCGCACCCAGCACGCGACCGCCGACGTCCACGCGCTCACCGGGTGGGCCGTGGAGCGCGGGCTCGCCCTGGACGGGCTGACGCTGGCCCGGCCGAGCCTCGAGGACGTCTACCTCGACCTCGTGGGCGAGCAGGCCGAGGCTAGCGACGGGACGGGACCGACGCCGTGAGCCGCGACCTGGGCATCCTGTGGCGCCAGGTCCGTCACGAGCTCGCGGTCCTGCGCGGCACGCCGATCGTGCTCATCCTGGCCGTCGGCTTCCCGCTCGCCTTCTTCGCGCTGATCTCCGTCTTCGTGGGCAACGAGACCATCGACGCGCGCTCGGGCGTCCGGGTCGCGCAGTTCCTCGCGCCGGCCTTCGCCTCGTTCGGCGTCGTCATGTCGACCTTCTCGTTCCTCGGCATCGGGCTCGCCGAGGCACGTGCCCTGGGTGTCATCAAGCGGCAGAACGGCACACCGCTGCCTCGATGGGCCCAGCTCGGCGGCCGGATGGGCGCCGCCCTGCTGCTCGGACTGGCGTCCACGGCGCTGGTCGTCGGCGTCGGCGCCGCGCTCTACGGGGTCCAGGTCATCGGACGCACGTTGCCCGCAGTCGTCGTGACGATCGTCGTGGCGTCGCTGGCGTTCAGCGCCCTGGGGATCGCGGTCGCTGCCGTCGCCCCCACGCCCCAGGTGGCCCAGGCCCTGACCAACGGGGTGGTCATCCCGTTGGCCTTCATCTCGGACATCTTCACCTTCGGTGGCGCGGAGACGCCGCGCTGGATGGCGGTCCTCGGCTGGGTGTTCCCGCTGAAGCACCTCGTCAACGCCGTCGGCGACGCCTTCAACCCCTTCCTGCCCGGCAACGGCTTCGCCTGGGACCACCTCGCCGTCATCGGCGCCTGGGGCCTGGCCGGGGCGGTCGCGGCCGGCTGGCTGCTGCGCGCCTCGCGCGAGCGGTCGGACGTCGGCCGCGGGGCGGTCGGCCGGTCCTCGCGCGCCGACCGGACGCCCCGCCGCGACGGCCGCCCCTCGGTCGTGGCGCTGCTGACCGACCAGGTGCGCCACACGGGGTCCGCGCTCTTCCGGGAGTTCTCGGCGGTCTTCTTCTCGGTGGCCTTCCCCGTCCTGCTCGTGATCCTCATCCCGGCGACCAGCGGCGGCGGTGACGCGGTCCTCGACAACGGCATCGGCCTCGCCGCCTTCCTGGCCGCGACGATGGCGGCCTACGGCGCGGCGGTGACCGGCTACGTCAGCGTCGCCGAGGGGATCGCCGACGAGCGCGCGCGCGGGATCCTCAAGCGTGCCCACGGCTCCCCGCTGCCGCAGTGGACTCTGGTCTCCGGCCGGCTGGTCGGAGCCGTCGGTGTCTCGCTCATCACGCTGCTCGGCTGCTACGCCGCGGCGCGGCTGAGCTACGGAGCGGCGATGCCCGCGTCGTGGCCGGGCGTCCTGCTCGTCCTCACGCTCGCCGCGGTGTGCTTCGCCGCGCTCGGCCTGGCCGTGGTCTCGCTCGTGCGCTCCGCCCAGAGCGTCATCGGCATCACCCTGGGGACCCTGCTGCCGTTGTCCTTCATCTCCGACGTCTTTGTCATCGGCGCCGACTTCCCGCCCGTCCTGGACCGGATCTCCTGGGTCTTCCCGCTGCGGCACACGACGGCGGCGATGACCGGCGCCGCCGCGCCGCCGGAGCTCGGGGGAGGCCTCGCGCTCGACCACCTCGGCGTCATCCTCGCCTGGACGGTCGTCGCCCTCCTGGTCGTGGCCTGGCGGTTCAGCTGGGAGGGCACCGAGCCACGGCGGAAGGCCAAGGCCTCGGCGCCGGCTCCCGCCTCGGCGACGCGCTGACGGCCGGGATGGCGCAGACCACGGCGCGGGGGCGCCGGCGGGTGGACCGGATCGGTCCGAGTGACCTGGTGCAGCTCGCCACCGATGTGGGGCCGGTGCCGATGAACGTCGCCGCCGTGCTGCTGCTCGACGCCGGCGGGGCGCCCGACGCGGTCGGTGCCGAGCTCGCGACCCGCCTGGCCGCCGTCGCGCCGCTCCGACGCCGCCTGGTCAGCCCACCGTGGTGGCTGGGCCGGCCCTACTGGGTGCGAGACGAGCGGTTCCGGGTCGGCGACCACCTCGAGGAGGTCGCGTGCGACGGGGACGGTGACCTGGCGCGCGTCCTGGAGCTCGCCGTCGAGGCGGTCACCCGCCCGGTCGACCGGTCCCGCCCGCCGTGGCGGGCCCTGGTGCTCACCGGGCTCGCCGGCGGGCAGGCCGCCGTCGTCCTCGTGCTGCACCACGTGCTCGCCGACGGGATCGGCGGCCTGGCCGTTCTCGGGGCACTGGTCGACGGCGCGCCTGCGCCTCGCCCCGCGGTCGAGCAGCCGGCCCCCACCAAGGCCGACCTGGTCCTGGACGCACTGGCCGAGCGGGCCCGGACGATCCGCGGGGTGCCGGGGCGGCTGCGCCGGGTGCGCCGCGGGCGCGCCGAGCTGGGCGACCGCCGGGGGGCCGGCGCGCCGCGCACCTCGCTCAACGCCCCCACCGGACCGCGCCGCGCGGTCGGGGTCGTCGAGGTCGAGCTCGCACCGCTGCGGGCCGCCGGGCGCGCCCGGGGAGCGACCGTCAACGACGTGCTGCTCGTCGCGACGAGCGGCGCGCTGGCGCGGGTCCTGCGCGCGCGGGGTGAGGACCCGGCCGCCCTCGTGGTCTCCGTCCCCGTCTCCGCGCGCCGGTCGACGACGAGCGCCGACCTCGGCAACCAGGTGGGGGTGATGCCGGTGCGGTGCCCGGTCACCGGGTCCGCCGGCGCGCGGCTGTCCCAGGTCGCGCGGTCGACGGCCCGGCAGAAGGGCCCGGCCAGGGGAGCCTCGGCCGCGCTGATCGGGCCGGCCTTCCGGGCGTTGTCCGCCGTCGGCCTGTTCCGCTGGTTCGTCGAGCGTCAGCGCCTGGTCAACTCCTTCCTCACCAACCTGCCGGGGCCCGCCGCGCGCGTGGCCGTGGCGGGCGCGGAGGTCCGGCAGATCGTGCCGATCACGATCACGGCCGGGAACGTGGGGGTCGCCTTCGCCGCGTTCTCCTACGCGGGCCGGCTCACGGTGACGGTGATCGTCGATCCGGACCTGGTGCCCGATCCCGGCCTCGTGGCGGCGGCACTGGAGACCGAGCTGGCGGCCCTGGCCGCCGGTTGAGGCGGGGGCCGACGGGAGAGCGCCGGGTGATGCTCGCCCGCCACTGCCGGCAGGGACCGGGGGTGGGCGAGCCCAACAGAAAAGGGCCCCACGACGGGGGCCCTGACCTGGAACGATGCTGGCTCCCGCGACTGGACTCGAACCAGTAACCGTCCGATTAACAGTCGGATGCTCTGCCAATTGAGCTACGCGGGATCGCGGCTCAGATGCTACCCGATGGTTCGGCCCGTACCGAAACCGGGCCTCAGAGCCCGGCGGCCTCCCGGACCCGCGACTCCGCGGCGTCGACGAGTCGGGCCACCTCGGGGTCGTGCAGGTCGACCGCCCCAGTGCCAATGACCTGCGTGAAGAGCGCGCCCGAGGTGTCGCGCCGGAGCGCGACCCGCACGCTCTCGGCGCCCGGCAGCGGAACGCGTTCGCTGTGCACGACGGAGGCCTGCACGCGGTTGTGCACGAGGCGGGGGAGTCGGGCACGACGGTCGTCCACGAGGGCCAGCGCGGTCGGCGGCGTGCCGTCGACCCAGGTGACGGTGAGGGTGGTGTCGACGAGCCGCGCGCCGTCGACGTCCGTCCAGGCGCGCACCGTGACGGTCTCGCCGGACAGGACGTGCAGGCCGTGGTCCGTCGCGACGACCCAGCCGTCGGTCAGCTCGGCCGTGGCTAGCGCGCGCCGGCCGGAGAGGTCCATCCGGTCGGTCGCCTCGGGGGGAGGCGCGGGAGCGCGTCGCGGCAGGGCCATGGCTGCACGCTAGCCCGCGGTCCCGGGTGCCCGCCTCCCGCCGGTAACGTAGGCAGCCGCGGGCCAGTAGCTCAGCCGGTCAGAGCAGCGGACTCATAATCCGTCGGTCGTGGGTTCAAGCCCCACCTGGCCCACCGTTCGTGCAGGTCGACGATGTTGATCGAGATGGCGACCGACGGATCTTCTTTCCGTTGGCGACCGAGACCATTGGTGGGCGCAGCGCGTTCGTGCTGGTCAGGGCCCTGTTGGTCGAGTGTGACCGGTGGCTCTTCGGTTCGGTGGTCAGGAGAGGCTCCAGTGGCTGCAGCGCGGGGCATTCGTGCTGGTCAGGGCCCGGCGGGTTCGTCCTGGGGAGGGTGACGTCCCCCGGGGTGGCAGTGCGCCGGTTCCCGGTCCGCAAGAGGTCCGCACCAGGTCCACCTCAGGTCGGCAAGCGGCCCCGGCGACGGCACGTCCCGGGTCGCGGCGGGGAGAGGCGAAGTCGCCCGCGAGGCACCCAGGAAGCCGCGGCCTGTGCACGCTCATGCTTGAGCGGATGGGCAGAGTCGTGGCGTAATGGTACCGCTCGCGGTACCATGTGGCGGTGCCCTCAGTAGCCAAGATCGTCGCTGCGATGCGCGCCAATCCGCTCAGCATCCGCTACGACGACATGGCCAAGGTGTGCGAGCACTACTTCGGCCCGCCACGCACCGCCGGGGCTCGCACGCGGTGTTCAAGACCCCTTGGCCCGGCGACCCGCGCGTGAACACCCAGAACGACCACGGGCAGGCGAAGGCCTACCAAGTCAGGCGGGTCCTGGCCGCGATCGAGAAGAAGGAGGCCCAGGAATGAGCACCACCGACAGCGTCGACATCACCCGGTACACCTACCGGGTCACCTGGTCCGGCGAGGACAAGGAGTACGTCGCTACCTGCCTTGAGCTGCCCTCGCTGTCCTGGCTCGCCGACACCCAGGACGACGCGCTGCGGGGGATGCGCGATCTGGTCGCCGAGACCGTGGAGGACATGCGCGCCAACGATGAGCCGGTGCCCGAGCCGCTGTCCTCTCGGGTCTACTCGGGCAAGTTCAACCTGCGGGTCGGAGAGCACCTGCACCGCAAGCTGGCGACCGAGGCCGCCGAGGAGCACCTGAGTCTGAACCAGTACGTCGTCCGCCGGCTGACCACCGCGTCTTGACGACAGGTCGACGCTCGTTGCTGCGGCCTCGCGCGCGGCTCCAGAATTCGGCTGCCCGCCGAGTCAGGAGACGGGCTCGTCAGCGATCACACAGTCGGGTGCTCCATTCCGACGCAACCACCGCATCCCCCCCGCACTCAGCACGGTCTCGGTGTCGCCGAACACGATGCGCTCCGCTCGAAGTCCGCGGGGCCCAATGATTGCGCGCCTCCCGTGCCACTGCTCCGCCCGCATAGGTCGGGCGAGTTGTTGCGCCTCCACCGCAGTGCGGCGTCGGCGGCCGGCTCGCCGTCCGCAGTCGGGGCCGACAGGGTGAAAACATCGGGCTGACCGTGACTGACGCAGTCGAAGTACATCTCGTCCCCCCACGACGCGGTCAGCTCGCCATCGTAAGACCGCGCTTGCAGGTGCCAGCCCCGGGCTGCCGGACATGGCATTCGAACGGTGAGAACCACACCCTGACGTGACTCCTCCTCCGCCCAGACCGCTGGGTGGGCCTCGGTCGCCCGCGGGCGGATCCAAGGCCCCAGCACGCTTGGGGCGAGTTCACGCGCACGCGTCAGGAAGGGGCTCGGCAGCTCCTTCGGGATCCGCGCGAACGGGTCGCGTGTCGCGTGGTGCGTGGTGCGTGAGTGTCTACGCGGCGGAAGCGATGGGTGCGGGTTTCGCCGGGCGCCTCGACAGGTTCTGGAGGAAGTCTGCGATGCAGGCGACCTGTAGCCAGCCGGTGGCGGACGTCGTGGTGTTCTCGAACGACTTCGCCAGGCGACGGCTGCGGCCAAGGCGAGCGCCCGCACCGGGAATGAAGTTGACCTCGAAGTCCACAACGTCGGCCACGCCGCGCGGCGATCGCGCAATAGTGCTGCGACCCTGCGGCTCAGCGTTTTGTTGTCTCCCGCTCCGCTGCCGCGGCCGTGGCGTGCTCGGTCTCCCGGCGCTCGAGGAAGAAGGCCCCCAGGCTGCCGGCGAGAGTGGCGAACACGACGACCGAGAACACGGCGAGCGCCACCTCCAGGGCGCGGGCGAAGCCGTCGGGCTGGCCCAGCGGCTCGCCGGTGATGGTCGCCAGCGCGGTGGCATGCAGGGCGTCCGCGTACTGGGGTGAAGTAGGTCCGGTAGCCGGCCTGCGCCGCGGCCCGGACCAGCCCGACCGCGAGGTGCGTCTTGCCTGTTCCAGGGGGTCCGATGAGCAGGACGTTGGTCGCGGTCTCGAGGTAGCGGCAGGTCGCGAGCTCGGCGATCAGGGCCCGGTCGACCCCGGGTGCGGCGTCGTAGTCGAACCCGTCCAGGGTGGCTGGGGTGGGCAGGGACGCGAACCGCAGCCGCCCGGCCAGGCGGCGCGCTTCGGTGGCGTCGACCTCGACCGCCAGGAGCCGTTCGAGAGCGGCGGTCATGGACAGCCCCTCGGCGACTGCGGCGTCCAGGACCGCAGGCAGGTGCTCGGCGGCATCGTGCAGCTTCAAGACCGCGAGGTGGGAGCGCAGGTGTTGGTAGAGGCTGGCCTGGGCGGTCGTTGACGGCGGGCCAGCGGTGTTGGTGGTGGTCATTGGGACGGGTCTCCTTGGTAGGGGTTCAGCGCGAGGGCAGGGTGTTGCGGCCGGCGGCCGCGGCGGCATAGACGGACAGGTCGATCACGACTGCGGCCGGGCGCGCCGTGGTGGCCTCGGTGCCGGTCGCGGCGCGCAGCGCGGCGGCGGCGTCCAGGGCGGCCAGGCTGGGTGGGCGGCGGACCTTGCCCCGGTGCGGGCCGGCGGGCGTGGCCGCGGCCATCGCCGCCTGTTCCAGGGCGATGACGTGGCCGTCGTCTCGGATCATGGCCCCGGCCCCGGTCGAGGCCAACCGGTGGCGGGCCATCACGATCCCGCCGCGCGCCCCGACCGTGGGCCCAGGGGTGGTCGCGATGTCGATCGTGGGTGACCCCAGGCGCAGCACGACGCTCACGCGGGCCGAGGCGAGTTCAGGTGGCACGGAGTACCGGTTGCCGCGGAAGGACACCAGCCCCTGCGCCGAGACGGTCCGGGTCACGGTCAGCGTCGCGGGGAACGGGGCCGGGACCGGGCCCAACGGTTCGGCGGCGGCCAACGCCGCGACCGTGGTCTTGCCGGCGCCGGTGGACCGGACCCGGGCGTCGGCGCGCCGCGCGCACCAGGTGTCCAGACGCGCCTGGGCCTCCTCGATGCTGACGTCGTCGGGCAGGGTCCGCCAGAACCGTTGCGCGGCGACGTGGTTGGCCTTCTCGACCACGCCCTTGCGGTTGCCGCGCCGCGGCGGGCACGGGCGCACCACGACGCCGTAGTGCTTGGCGACCCCAGCGAACGATGCGCTGACCTTCCCGGTGCCGGGACTGATCACCGTGGCCATCCGGTCGAAGCGCCAGTCCCGGGTCAACCCACCCAGGGCGCGGGCGATCCGGTCCAGGCCGTCGATCAGGTGGGGTTGGTCCTCGGACTCACACAGCACCCCGCGCCAGGCCCCGGAGTGCGACAGCGCCCCGACGAGCAGGTGCGCGTTCGCCCCCCACCCCCACGAGGAGGGCGGGTCGGGCAGCTCGACCCAGTCCCACTGCGTCTCGGCCCCGGGCGGGTGGTCGATGACCGCGATCGGACGCCTGAATTCGGAGAACTGGAAGAGCAGCTGGCTGCTCCCCATCACGGTGATCGCCCAGACGACGCCCAGCCACCCAATCCGGCCTCCCAGCACCTGGTGGGCCGATCGGGAGGACCGGACGGCGGAGGAGAGGACGCGGCCGGTCCGGAGGAACCTGGCCGCCCGCACCACCCTCAAGACGCGTAGGAACGGCAGGACCAGGAAGAGCAACTGCCACCAGTTGCGGCGCAGGAAGCGGCCCGTGTCCGGGGCCACCACCAGGCGTGCCACGAACTCGACCACGAAGACCAGCCACAGTCCCCACCCCAGCACCGTGAGCGCCACCGCCACCGAGGTCCCCTCGCGGGCGACGCTCTCGCCGAGGACGACGAGCAGGAAGAGGACGCCCAGCGCAGTCATGACGGGGCTGAGCCGGTCCAGCACCTCGTCGGCCCAGCGCTCGCGCTCGGTCGGCGTCCGTCGCAGCAAGGTGACCATGGAGGCGAGTATCCCAAGAGCGCTGCACGCCGAGACCCAGAAGCCTGGTCGGCCCCAGTGTTCGACGCAGATCAGGCCCCGGCGCCGACTACTTCACCCGCCTCAACCCCGACCGCGCGCGCACCCGCGCCATCCACCAGCTCGAGTCACTCGGCTTCCGGGTCACCCTCGACACCGCCTCCTGAAGCCGATCGGCCGGTCCGACCACGCCCACCGCCACGGGCTCACCCCCACCCGCCCAACAAGCCCGTGACCTGCGTGAATCTTCGCGTCAGAGCGATCAGGCTCCATGTTGACCGAGGTGCCACCGGCGAAGCATTGGTTCGTCGGTCGGGAGCGCCTTCGGCGGCTGCGGCGCGGGGCGCTTGTGCTGGTCAGGGCCCTGCGGGTCCGTCCGGCGGAGCAGTACGCCGGTTTGCGGTCCGCAGATGGTCCGCACCAGGTCCACCTCAGGTCCGCAAAGGGCCGCGCAACGGCACGTCCCCAGGTCGCGGCGGGGGAGGAGGCGACGTCGCCCACGAGGCACACGCGAGGCGCCGAAGGGGCAGCAACCCGTTCTGGCCCATGCCGAGAAGCGCGCGGTATCCGGGATGCTCGGGTGATCCTCCGGCAGCGCCGTGCGCATTCACGGACGTGAACCTGAACCTCTCCCGGAGAGGGCACTACTGCTCGGGTGCGGGCTCGTTGTCGATCTTCAGCCCCTGCCCTGACTGCAGCGCCGCGAGCCGGTGCGACAACTCCTTCACGGCCGGGTAGAGCTGGCTGTAGACGTCGAAGAGCTCGCCATAGACCGGAGCAAGACGTGGATCCGGTGTGATGGAGTCGGTTATGTCGGCCCACACGGTGCGGTCGTCGATCAGCCCGGCTGCCCGGGCGGCGAACAGGCAGTCGCCGTAGCACGCACCCATCGTCACGGCGGGGATCTGCTGGCCCAGGCCGGTGACGTCCGACATGATCTGCGTCCACAGCCCGCCCTTGGTGCCGCCCCCGACCGCGACGATGCGCTTCATCTGCACGCCCGCGCTGCTGATGGCGTCGATAATCGAGCGCGCGCTGTACCCGGTGGCCTCGAGCAGTGCGCGATACAGGTGCCCGCGGGTGTGGCTCATCGTCAGCCCGATAATGGCGCCGCGCGCGTCGGCGTCCCAGATCGGTGAGCGCTCCCCGGCGAAGTACGGCAATGCGACGAGTCCGCCGGCGCCTGGCGGGGTCGCCGCGGCTTCCGCGACCAGATCCTCGAAAGGCTTGTCGCCCGCGATCGCGCGAAGCCAGTTCGTCAGTGCGCCCGACGTCGCCGTCGGGCCGATCAAGATGTAGGTCCCCGGGAAGACGCCGGGTGCGCTGTTGAGCACGGCGCTGGGCGTCGGTTCGGAGACGATACCCGCGATACCCAGTGTGGTGCCGTACGTCAGCATCACGTCGCCAGGGTCCCGAACGCCGATGCTCGCCGTCTCGACGATCGCGTCGACCGTGCCCACGCACACCGGTATCCCGGCTGGCAGACCGGTGAGACGGGCGGCCTCGGCGGTCACTGTGCCGGCGACCTCCCACGGCTCGATCACCCGAGGCAGCTCCAGTCCCGGAGCGATCTCTTCGCACCACGGCTCGAACCACCTGCGGCTGACGGTGTCGAACATCGGCACGCAGAACGCAGCGGAGGCCGAGTCGAGCACGTACTCGCCGGTCAGCCGGTAGGCGATGAACGAGTTGCACATCAGCAGCTTGCGGGTGCGTGCCCAGATCTGCGGCTCGTGGCGCTGCAGCCACATCAACTTCGGGGCAGGAGACTGGTGACTGAGCATGGACAGGCTGCGCTGCACCATCGCCTCGGCACCGTAGCGGTCGGTCAGCTCGGCGATCTCGTCGCCCGCGCGCGTATCGATGCCGTAGAGCATCGCTGCGCGCAGGGGCCGCCCGTCGGCATCCGCCGGCAGCGTGGTTGGGCCGATGCCGCTGACGGACATCGCCACCACCGGCCCATCGGCCTGTGGCAGCAAGCGGCCGATGACGCTGACGACGTCGCGCCACCACACAGCCTCGGCGTCATGCTCGACGAATCCCGGCTGCGGGTGGGCGGTCGTGTGGTGCTGCTGCGCCGAGGCGATCACCGCACCGTCGGCATGCGTGATCACACCCTTGGTGCTCGAGGTCCCGACGTCGATGCCCAGCAGTACGTCCGTCATCTCACCCTCGATTCGTCCCGATGTCTCGTATCGTCGCGCACCTGTGGCGCTAGACGGTAGGGGAGTGGAGTCCGCCAGAGTGGTGTACCGGTAGCTCGGTGATCGTGTCGTCGCAGACGAGGACGCGGTCATCGCGTGACCCTTCGAGTGAACCGCTCACAGCACTCTCGAAGTGGAGCCCCACGATGACCGCACCTACGAGTATCGACCCTGCCCGTTTCTGCACGAGCAGCTGGACCAGGCCTCTCCGGACCTGATGCGTGGCCTGCAGCAGAGGATCCCGACCGGGCGACCTCGTCGAGGACGCACATCCGACGCGAGGTCGCACGCACGAACCTGCGACCTCGCGTCGGATGGGCGACCTCACCGAGGGACGGTGCCGTGGTCCGGCTGCCCGAGGGGGATGGATCCGCGTCGGTAGGTTGCAGGCATGTCCGAGTGGGTCACTCGACGCCCCAGGCCGTCGTGACGGGTCGCGGCGCTGCTGCTCGACCACCGGGCATCGTGGGGCTCGGCGCGGTCGACGCCGCGATCCTGGTGGACCTGGGGACGCGCCTGTTCGGGCTCCGGCGCCGGGCCCCACGACCGGCCGTCGCGCACGACGGTGGCGGACGCGACAGGTGCCGGCCTCCCGCCGGGCCTCGGATCTCGGCCGACCACGGACCGGGTCGCTAGGCTCGGATCGTGTCGCCACGACGTCGCGCAGGGCTCCTGCTGGCAGCCGGGAGCGTGCTCGTTCTCGCGAGTCTCGCGGTACTCCTGCTGGTCCCCAGATCGGCGGCCTCCTTCGGCTGGTTCGCGTACGCGCCGCTGACGTACACCTCTGCCGCGCCGGGCTTCCTCTTCCTCGACCCCACCCATCGGTGGGCCGTGATGGTCGGCGTCGTGGGACTGGTCGCGGCGAGCTGGGCGGCCGGATTCCTGGCCGGCCGGCGGGCCAGGTAGCGGGGTCGGTCACGCGGCCCGCCGAGCGCACGACGAGGAGGTCGGGGGCCGGCGTCCGGGGTGCGCGCGTGGCGGAGCACCACGACGCCGTCGTCGACGGTCCTCTCCGCTCGCCGACCCGCTCGCGCCGGGGGATGGCGGTGCTCGCAGTCCTCGTCCTGGGCGGTCTCCTCGCCGGCGCGGCCCTGATCCTCCGGCTCCTGGCCCGCGCCCCCGCGCGCCGGAGCGGGGCGACCGGCCTGGGGCGCGTGCGCGAGCAGAGCGGGCCGGCAGGCAGACGGCGACGGTTCCGTCGGCTTCCCGTCGTGCTCGCCGCCACCGCGGGAGTCGTGGTCGTCGTCCTGGTCCTGGCGGTGGTCTCGCAGCGCGCCTTGATCTACCGCCCGGACCGGACCCCGGTGGGCACGGTGCGGGACCGGGTCGACGGGGGCCGCGACGTCGTCCTGCACACCGAGGACGGGCTCGACCTGGACGCGTGGTGGGTGCCGCCGACCGCAGCGGACCGGCAGATGGCGGTCCTCTACTGCCCGGGCAACGGCGGCAGCAGGCTCGGCCGGTTGCCGGTGGCGATTGCCATCGCGGCGGAGGGCTTCAGCGTGCTGCTGGTGGACTACCGCGGCTACGGAGGCAATCCCGGTGCGCCGAGCGAGGACGGCTTCGCCCGCGATGCGCGTGCCGCGGTCGAGGTCCTGCGCGACGAGGGGTTCGACGCCGCGCACACGCTCTACGTCGGCGAGTCCATCGGGACGGGCGTCGTCGCCCGCCTGGTGACCACCGACCCGCCGGCAGGTGTGCTCCTGCGCTCCCCGTTCACCTCGTTGGCCGACGTCGTGACGCAACGCGTCCCGTTCCTCCCGGTGGACCTCCTGCTGAGAGATCGGTTCACCAGCGCCGAGTACCTCGCCGCCAGCGACGTGCCGGTGCGCGTCCTGTACGGCGACGCCGACGAGGTCATCGCGCCACACCTGTCGACCGAGCTCGCCGCGCGCGTGCCCACACTGAACGGCCTCGTCGTGGTGCCGGGGGCGGCGCACAACGACGAGGTGTGGTTCGGGCCCTCGCTGGCCAAGCAGGTCGCCGCGCTCGCCGACGCGGTGGGCGCGGACTGAGGTCGCGCGCCGACGGCCCACCGCGAGCCGTTCGAGCATCGGGTCACCTCCTCGCGACTCCGCGAGGAGGTGAGCGGTCAGGGACGCGACGGCCTCGCGCGGCGAAGTTGGGCCCAAGTCCCCACCCCAGAGCGTGGCTCCGGGTGCGAGTATCGAACGACGGCGTGCGCGACGGTGCGCACGGTAACGGGAAGGCGGCGCGTGCATGTCCGAGACCACGGAGACCATCTGCCACTGGGAGCAGGTCCAGCGCCAATGGAAGTGGGAGTGGGCCAGCTACCACCCCCACGCCACGGTGTACTGGGCCGCCGACGTCGAGAGCGGGACGACGGAGCTCGTCGACGACGCCACGCTCGCGTCCGAGGCCCCCGAGTCGAGGGTCGACCTCAGCTACGGGAGCAGGTGGGAGAAGGTCTCCGGGACGGGGACGAACGTCGTCGTCGCCACGGTGGACCTGCCCGAGGGTGAGGCCCCGGTCGGCGAGGGCTGGCGGCTGGCGGTGCCGGTCGGCGACTGACCGCCCGCGCAGCACCGCGCGCCGACGTCGTCCCGGTTGACACCCCCGGCCGGTGGAGCGACCGTGGAGACGAGAGGCAGGTCCACCCGGCGGAGGGTCGGCACGGTGAGCACGGACGACGTAGTGGTCGCGGCGACCGGGGACGTGACGGTCCTCGGCGACGACCCGCGGGAGCAGATCGAGGTCGGCGTCCTCCTGGCGACCGGACGGCTCGCGGGTCGCCGGTTCGCCTCGCGCGCCGAGGCGGAGGCGTGGGCGCGCCCGGAGGACGGCGACCAGGTGATCGAGTTCAACGTCCTCTGCGAGTGCGCCTTCACGTCCTGAGGCCGGCCGGGCAGCGGTGCTGACCGGCCCGCCTCAGCCCTTCGGGGTCCCCAGGACCATCGCGACGAGGAAGGCCGCCGAGCCGAGCGCCAGGGCGGCGACGGCAAGGCGGAACAGCACTCGCTCGCGGTCCCGCTCGCCCTCCTGGCCCGACCGGAAGGCCACGACCAGCGTCCCCGCCCCGCCCAGGGTGCCGACGGCGCCGAGCACCAGCCAGAACAGCACCACGCTCAGGAGCGGGTGGCGGAGGTGCGCTCGGCCTGGGCCTTGAGGTTCTCGGCCGCCGCGCGGGCGGCCCCGGTGACGGCCTCCTTGACCTCCGGCGCCTTGGTCCGGGCGAACTCGCCGGCCCGCTGGCCGAGGTCGTTGACGGCCTCCTTGACCCGGGGGTCCTCCCACGCCGATCGCGCCGCGTCGCCGACCCGCTGGGTGGCGTCCGTCACGGACTCCCGCACGTGCGGGTCGTTCCAGGCGCCGCGGGCGGCGTCCAGGGCGTCCTGGACGCGAGCCCGTCCGGTGCGGGTGGCGAGCAGGTAGCCGAGGAGGCCTCCTGCGACGAACGCGGTCTTCGTGCCCATGGGTCTCCTTCGGTGCTCTGGACGGCGCGCTGCTGCGCCCTGGCTGCGCACCACCCTAGTGAGGCGCCGGGGCGTGTGCGGCGAGCGAGCAGTGCCCGCGTCGTGGGACGATGACCGGCATGGCGCTCCGAGAGATCCGTGTGATCGGCGACCCCGTCCTGCGTACCCCGTGCGACCCCATCACCGAGATCGACGACCGCGTGCGGTCGCTCGTCGAGGACCTCCTCGAGACGGTGGACCAGGAGGGCCGGGCGGGCCTGGCGGCCAACCAGATCGGGGTGAACCTCCGCGCGTTCTCGTGGAACATCGACGACGAGATCGGGTACGTGCTCAACCCGCGCATCGTCGAGCTCTCCGAGGACGAGTACCAGGACGGCGAGGAGGGCTGCCTGTCGGTCCCCGGCCTCTGGTACCCGACCAAGCGCGCCTGGTACGCCCGGGTGATCGGGGAGGACCTCGACCGCAAGGAGGTCGTCGTCGAGGGCACCGAGCTCATGGCCAGGGCCCTGCAGCACGAGGTCGACCACCTCGACGGGATGCTCTACATCGACCGGCTCGAGCGCTCGGTGCGCAAGAAGGCCATGCGGACGCTCCGCGAGCAGCTCGCCTGACCCGAGGGACCGGACCCGCGCGCCGCTGGCGCCGGACCCGGTTCGTCCGGCATGCTGGACCCGCACGCCGCGATACCTGTGCAGCCCACTCCGGATGAGGTCGTTGGGGAAGACGAACCTCGACCCGGTAGGAGGCCGTCATGGCAGGTGCCATCACCCGCGGTGTTCTTTTCGTGCACTCAGCACCCCGTGCGCTGTGCCCTCACATCGAGTGGGCAGCGGGCGGGGTCATCGGTGTGCGCGTGAGCATGGACTGGACCGACCAGCCGGCAGCGCCCGGCATGTTCCGGGCCGAGGTCTCGTGGCAGGGCGTGGCGGGCACCGGGGCTCGCCTCACCTCCGCCCTGCGGGGCTGGGCGCACCTGCGGTACGAGGTCACCGAGGAGGCGAGCCACGGCACCGACGGGGGCCGCTGGAGCCACACGCCGGAGCTCGGCATCTTCCACGCCCCGACCGACGTCCACGGCAACACGCTCGTCCCGGAGGACCGCGTGCGCGCGGCGCTCGAGCACGCCGGGGATCCGGCCCGCCTGCGGCGTGAGCTCGGCCTCGCGCTCGGCCAGGCCTGGGACGACGAGCTCGAGCCGTTCCGCTACGCGGGCGCCGGCGCGCCGGTCCGCTGGCTGCACCGCGTGGGGTGAGCTCAGCCGGGCCGGCCGCTCTCGTCCTCGCCGCACGGCGGGTCCGTCGGCGCTCCGGGCGCCTCGCCGTCGGTCCCGCCCACGCCCAGCCGTTCCTCCCGCTCGCGCAGCTGCGCCTCCCAGGCGCTCAGCATCGCCTCGTGCTCGGCCGACGCCGAGCCGAGCCCGGCGAGGAACTCCGGGTCGTCGTCGGGCGCCACCGGCCGCCCGCGGCGTTCGTACCCGGGGAACCCGGCGGTCCGGGTGGCCGGCCACGCTGCCCGGCCGGTCCCCGGCCCGGTCGGTCGCCCGACTGCCAGCCAGACGATCGGCCCGACGACGGGCACCAGGACGATGAGGAGGATCCAGACCACCTTCGGCAGGTGCCGGACCCGGCTGTCCTCGGACTGGATGCAGTCGATGAGGGCGAAGACGAGCAACGCCAGCTCGATGACGAACGGCAGCGCGCGCAGCACGGACCGTAACCCCCCCTGCGTGCCCGATGGACCCTCAGCCGCACCCTAGCGGTCCGGGCGGGCCCGAGGTCAGACGCTCGTGACCGCCAGGGCGACGTTGTGCCCGCCGAAGCCGAAGGAGTTGTTGATCGCGGCGATCTGACCCTCCGGCAGCGCCCGCGGGGTGTCGCGCACAAGGTCGACGACGAGCTCGGGATCGGGGTCGGTGACGTTGATCGTCGGCGGCGCCGTGCGCTCGTGCAGCGCGAGCACGGTGAAGACCGTCTCCAACGCGCCGGCGCCCCCGAGCAGGTGCCCGGTCATCGACTTCGTCGCCGAGAGCGCGACGCGGTCCGCGTCGGCGCCCAGGACGGCCCGCACGCCGCGCGCCTCGATGAGGTCGCCGACGACGGTCGAGGTCGCGTGCGCGTTGACGTGCACGATGTCGCTGGTGGACAGGCCACCGTCGGTCAGGGCCATCCGCATGGCGGCCGTCTGGCCCCGGCCGCTCGGCTCGGGAGAGGTCATGTGGTAACCGTCGGAGGAGAGCCCGACCCCGGCGATCCGGGCGTAGACCCGGGCGCCACGGGCGGCGGCGTGCTCCGCGCTCTCCAGCACCACGATCGCGGCGCCCTCGCCGAGGACGAAGCCGTCGCGGCCCAGGTCGTAGGGCCGCGAGGCGCCCGCCGGGTCGTCGTTGCGGGTGGACAGGGTGCGGGAGGCCGCGAAGGCGGCGAGCGGCATGGGGTGGATCGCCGCCTCGGTGCCGCCGGCGACCACGACGTCGGCACGGCCGGAGCGGATCATGTCGACGGCGTAGCCGATCGCCTCGGCGCCGGAGGCGCAGGCGGAGACGAGCGCGTGGGCGCCGGCGCGGGCGCCGATCTCCAGCTCGACGTAGGCGGCGGGGGAGTTCGGCATGAGCATCGGCACGGTCATCGGCAGCACGCGGCGGCCGCCCTTGTCGCGCAGGGTGTCCCAGGCGTCGAGCGTCGTCCAGATGCCGCCGATGCCGGAGGAGACCACCGCGCCGAGGCGCTCGGGCTCGACCTCGGGGCTGCCGGCATCGGCCCAGGCCTCGCGGCTCGCGATGATCGCGTACTGCGCGGACGGGTCCATCTTCTTGGTCTCGGGCCGGGGCAGGACCTCGGCGGCCGGGACGGCGAGCTGGGCGGCGAACGAGACGGCGATGCCGTACTTCTCCGCCCAGTCGTTGTCGAGGGTGCGGGCGCCCGACGTGCCCGCGAGCGCGGCGGACCAGGTGCTCGCCACGTCGCCGCCGAGGGGCGTGGTCGCGCCCAGTCCGGTCACGACGACGTCACGTGCGGTGCTCTGGGTGGTCACGAGTCCTCCTGGCGGGTCCCGGCGGCCATCGGCTCGCGGGTCTGGTCGAGATCAGGGCGGGTCCGGCCGGCGGCCGGGGCGGGCGCAGGCCGGGGCTGCCCTCAGCAGCCCCGGCCTGCGCGCCAGGTCACTCCTGGGCGCCGTTGATGAACGAGACGGCGTCGCCGACGGTGGCGAGGTTCTTGACCTCGTCGTCGGGGATGCGGACGGAGAACTTCTCCTCGGCCAGGGTGACGATGGTCATCATCGACAGCGAGTCGATGTCCAGGTCGTCGGTGAAGGACTTCTCGGGCGAGACGGAGTCGGTGGGAAGACCGGTCTCCTCGCTGACGATCTCGGCAAGGCCGGTCAGGATCTCCTGCTCGCTGTGAGCCATCGTGCTCTCCTCGGGTGGTGGTGACTCGGCACCCGGACGGGCGCCGTGCTGGGTGCTTGCTGGTGTGCCTCAGGGTAGAGCGACGACCTGCGCGGCGTAGACCAGTCCCGCGCCGAAGCCGATCTGCAGGGCCAGTGCGCCGCTGGGGACCTGGCCCTCGCGCAGCAGCCGCTCGGCCGCCAGCGGGATCGAGGCCGCCGAGGTGTTGCCGGTGTCGGCGATGTCGCGCGCGATGACGACGGACTCGGGCAGCTTGAGCTGCTTGACCATCTGGTCGATGATCCGCATGTTCGCCTGGTGCGGGATGAACGCCTCGATCTGGTCCGGCGTGACCCCGGCGGCCTCCATCGCCTTCTGGGCGACCGGGGCCATCTGCCACACGGCCCACTTGAAGACGCTGGCCCCCTCCTGGCGCAGGGTCGGCCAGCCGGTGTCCCCGGCGAAGGCCTCCTTCCAGGAGTGCGTCTGGGTGATGAGTCCCGCCTGCCCGCCGTCCGAGCCCCAGATCGTCGGGCCGATCCCCGGGGTGTCCGAGGGGCCGACGACGACGGCGCCGGCGCCGTCGCCGAGCAGGAACGAGATGGAGCGGTCGGTCGGGTCGATGAAGTCGCTCATCTTCTCCGCGCCGATGACCACGACGTTGCGCGCGGCGCCCGATCGCACCAGGGCGTCGGCCTGGGCGATGCCGTAGCAGTACCCGGCGCAGGCCGCCGAGATGTCGTACGCCGCCGCGGGGGTGGCACCGATCCGGTCGGCGACGATCGCCGCGGCGGCCGGGGTCTGGTGGAAGTAGGTCACCGTCGACATGAGGACCGCGTCGATGTCCGCACCGGTCAGGCCGGCGTTCGCGACGGCGGCCCGGGCCGCCTCCTCCGCCAGGCTCACGACGTCGCGGTCGGGCGTGGTGCGGCGGCGGGTGATCATGCCGGTGCGCTGGCGGATCCACTCGTCGGAGGAGTCGATCGGGCCGGCGACGTCGTCGTTGGTGACGACGTTCTCGCCGCGGACCGCACCCAGGCCGAGGATGCGGGTGTGGGCCGGGCCGGTGGCCTGGCGCAGGGTCGGTCGGCTCACGCGGGGGTCTCCTCGTCGGTCGTGGTGCCCGAGTGCCGGGCGATGAGATCGCGGGCGGCATCCAGGTCACCGGGACCCTTGACTGCCACGGTCTCCACTCCGGGGAGGCTACGCCGCGCGAGGCCCACGAGGACACCCGCAGGCGCCAGCTCGATGAGTCCGGTCACCCCGAGGGCGAGCAGCGTCTCCTGGCAGAGGTCCCAGCGCACCGGTGCCACGACCTGCGCGGCCAGGCGCGCGAGGACGTCGGCGCCGGTCGCCCCGGGGCCGTAGGCGGCGCCGTCGGCGTCCGAGAGGAAGGGCAGCTGCGGTGCCTGCGCCGGCCAGCCGGCGGCGATCGGGCCGAAGGTGTCCAGGGCCGGCTGCATGAACGGCGTGTGGAAGGCCCCGGCGACCTGGAGCGGGATGACCCGCGCCTTGGCCGGCGGCGCCTCGGCGAGCCGCGCCAGCGCGGGGAGCGCGCCGGCGGCGACGACCTGCCCGCCCCCGTTGACGTTGGCCGGGTACGCGCCGGCCGCCGCGATCGCCGCGAGCACCTCCTGCGGGTCGCCGCCGAGGACCGCGCTCATCCCGGTGGGCTCGATGGCCGCGGCGGCGGCCATGGCGCGGGCCCGCTCGGTGACGAGGCCGACGGCCCCGGCCGGGTCGAGGACCCCGGCGACGGCGGCTGCGGCGAGCTCACCGACGGAGTGCCCGGCCGTGACGTCGACGACCCCGGCTGCCGTCCGGCCCTCGAGCAGTGCGCCGAGGGCGAGGAGGGAGGCCGAGACGATGAGCGGCTGCGCGACGGCGGTGTCCCGGATCGTCTCGGCGTCCGAGACGGTGCCGTGGGCGCGCAGGTCGGTGCCGCTGGCCTCGGAGAACGCGGCGAGCTGCTCCTCGACCCCGTCCAGCTCGAGCCAAGGGGTGAGGAAACCGGGGGTCTGGGAGCCCTGTCCAGGGCATACGAGTGCGAGCACCCGACAACTGTGCCTGGCCACGCCGCCGGGACCGGCCAACGACGGGTACCAACCTCGCGGAGCCCTCTTGTGCGGAACCTACAACGTCGTGCGGGCCTCGCCGAGGCGGCCGAGCGCGAGGGCGATCTGCAGGACGTGCGCCTCGCGGGCGTCCAGCGGGTCCCAGCCGGTGACCTCGGCGACCTTGCGCAGGCGGTAGCGGACGGTGTTCGGGTGGACGTAGAGCACCCGGGCCGCCGCCTCGAGCGAGCGGCCGTTCTCGATGTGCGCCGCAAGGGTGTCCAGCAGGGAGCCGCCGGCCGCGCAGAGCGGCTGGTAGGCCTGCTCGACCAGGAGGCGGCGCGCCGCGGCGTCCCCGATGAGGACCCGCTCGGGGAGCAGCTCGTCCGCCGAGACCGGGCGGGGTGCGGACGGCCACGCCGCCGCGGCGGTGAGGCCGGCCAGAGCGGCCGACGCCGACCTGCCCGCCTCGCCGATGCTCGGCACGGTGGGTCCGAGCACGACAGGCCCGGGCCCGAAGCGGCCCACGAGTCCGGCCGCGGCGGCGCGCAGGTCGCCCACGCCGCCGAGCACCACGACGATCCGGTCGCCCTGGATCCCCACCAGGGCGTCGTCGGCGGCCCGCCGGGTCGCCCGACGCAGCTCGGCGGTGCGGACCTCGTCCAGCGGGCGGGCCGCGGAGCCGACCATGACGAGTGCACTCCCGTGCCCGCTCCAGCCGAGGGCCGCGACCCGGGAGTGCAGGGCGTCGTCGTTCTCGCCGCGCACCAGGGCGTCGACGACCAGGGCCTCGAGCCGGGCGTCCCAGGCACCGCGGACCTCTGCGGCGCGGGCGTAGACCTCGGCGGCGGAGAAGGCGACCTCGCGGGAGTAGCGCAGCACCGCCTCCCGCAGGTCGCGCTCGGACCCGGGCGCGGCGAGCCGGTCGCTGTGGTCCTCGACCACCTCGACGATCAGCCGCACGAGCTGGAGGGTGTGCTGCAGCGAGATGGACCGGGTGAGCTCCGGCGGCGCGGCCGCGAAGATCTCCCCGGCGCCGTGCGGCGGCGTCGACGGGTCGGCGTACCAGGAGGTGAAGCTCGAGATGCCCGCCTGGACGACGAGCCCGACCCACGACCTGTCCTCGGCCGGCAGCGCGCGGTACCAGGTGAGGCTCTCGTCGAGCTTGCGCATCGCCGCGGCGGCGAGCAGGCCCGATCCGTCGTGAAGCCGTCGCAGGGTGTGCGCCTGCGGCTCTGTCGACGTCGCCATGGCACCGAGCATAGAGGGGAGATCGGCGATCGAGGGCCCCGTGCCTTGTAGGGACACGACAAGAGCTCTGGGCAGGAGAGGCCGCTCGGGAGGATCCGGTGGTCCGGCTTCTCTGTGTCGAGGGGCGCCGACGGCTATCGTCGTCCCATGGGCCTGCTCGAACGTCTACGCCACCTCGTCCGCCGACCGGTCTCCGCGTCGACGGTCGGGCTCCGGCGCCCGTCGGCGACGCACCACGGAGACACCAGCCGTGAGGACGCCGTGCGGGCGACCCTGCACGACGACCCGAACGACGCTCGGGCGTTCTCCACGCTCGCCGAGATCGTCCGGCGACGTGCCGCGGAGGCCGCCGTCCATGGCGACCCGCTGTCGGCCGAGGTGGACACCGACGCGAGCGAACGGGCGGCGGACCTGGCGGTCTGGTCGCTGGCCGAGGAGCTCGCCGGCCACCCCCGCGCGTGGTACCCGCTCATCGAGCTCGCCCGGCTCTCGATCGCCGACGACCGCGAGGGAGCGATGCGCCGGCTCGCGACGGCCGCGGAGCGCGACCCGTCGGGGACGGCGCTGGCCGAGGGCCTGGCCGTGCTGCGTGAGGCGGGCCTCCCGGTCGAGGCCCTCGGGCTCGGCGTGGGCCACTGGCGGGTCAAGGACCACGACGTGACGGTCGGCCGGCACCTGGTCCTCGCGGCTCTCGAGGCGGACCGGCCGGCCGAGGCCCGGCACCACCTGGACGCCCTGCGGCTGCACCCCGACCAGACCGTCGCCGTCGCCGTGCAGGAGGAGCTCGCGCCGGCGATCGAGCGCGCGGAGCGCCGCACGATCAGCTGAGACCCGCCTGCGCCGCCCTCACCGGGCGCGCGGCACGACCTCCGGACAGAGCGACAGGGCCCCGGGAACCTCACGGCTCCCGGGGCCCTGTCGCGTCCGATCAGCGGATCAGGTGGCCGCTCCGCTCAGGAGTCGCCGCCCGCGGACCCGGAGGTGCCGGCCCGCACGTCGTGGATCTGGTACTTCTCGATGGCCTGGGCCGCGGCGTCCGCCGCGACCTCGCCCCGGCGGGCGAGCATCTGCAGCACCCGCACCGCCGTCGACGGTCCGTCGATCTTGAAGTGGCGGCGGGCGGCGGCGCGGGTGTCGGAGAAGCCGAAGCCGTCCGCACCGAGCGTCGCGTACTCGCCGGGGATCCACTGCCGCACCTGGTCGACGACGAGGTGGTCGTAGTCGCTGGTGGCGACGAACGGACCGGCCGCGTCCTTGAGCTTCTCGGTGAGGTAGGCGGTGCGCACCGGCTCGTGCGGGTAGAGGAAGTTGTGCTGCTCGGCGGCGATGCCGTCGCGACGCAGCTCGCTCCAGCTCGTCACCGACCACACGTCGGCCCGGACCCCCCAGTCCTGGGCGAGGAGCTCCTGCGCCTCCAGGGCCCACGGCACGCCGACGCCGGAGGACAGGATCTGCGCCCGCGGACCCTCGCCCTCGGCGACCGAGATGCGGTGGATGCCGCGCAGGATGCCCTCGACGTCGACGTCCTCCGGCTCGGCCGGCTGGACCATCGGCTCGTTGTAGACCGTCAGGTAGTACATGACGTTCGGGTCGCGCCCGTCGTCGCCGTACATCCGCTGGAGGCCGTCCCGGACGATGTGCCGGATCTCGTACCCGTAGGCCGGGTCGTAGTGGATGACCGCCGAGTTGGTCCCGGCGAGCAGCGGGGAGTGCCCGTCCGCGTGCTGCAGGCCCTCGCCGGTCAGCGTGGTGCGCCCTGCCGTGGCGCCGATGATGAAGCCGCGGGTCATCTGGTCGCCGGCGGCCCAGAACTGGTCGCCGGTCCGCTGGAAGCCGAACATCGAGTAGAAGATGTACACCGGCACGAGGACCTCGCCGTGCGTGGCGTAGGAGGTGCCGACGGCCTGGAACGCCGCGGCGGACCCGGCCTCGTTGATGCCGGTGTGCATGATCTGCCCGGACTCGGACTCCTTGTAGCTGAGCATCAGCTCGCGGTCCACGGCGAGGTAGTTCTGCCCGAGGGTGTTGAAGATCTTGGCCGTCGGGAAGATCGAGTCCAGGCCGAAGGTGCGGGCCTCGTCGGGGATGATCGGCACGATCCGGTTGCCGAAGCCCTTGTCCTTGATGATGTCCTTGAGCAGCCGGACGAACGCCATCGTGGTGGCGATCTCCTGGTGCCCCGACCCCTTGGCGAGGATCTCGTAGACCTTGTCCTCGGGCAGCGTCACCGGCGCGTAGGTGGCGCGCCGCTCCGGCACGAAGCCACCCAGGGCCTTGCGCCGCTCGAGCATGTACTTCACCTCGGGCGCCTCGGCGCCGGGGTGGTAGTACGGCGGGGCGTACGGGTTCGCCTCGAGCTCCTCGTCGGAGATCGGGATGTGCAGCGTGTCGCGCAGCGCCTTGAGGTCGTCGAGCTTGAGCTTCTTCATCTGGTGGGTGGCGTTGCGGCCGGCGAAGCCCGACCCCAGGCCGTAGCCCTTGATGGTGTGCGCGAGGATGACCGTCGGCTGACTCGTGTGGGCCATCGCGGACGCGTAGGCCGCGTACACCTTGCGGTAGTCGTGCCCACCGCGCTTGAGCGCCCAGATCTCGTCGTCGGTCATCTTCTCCACGAGCTGCTTGGTCCGCGGGTCGCGGCCGAAGAAGTGCTCGCGGACGAAGGCGCCGTCGTTCGCCTTGAACGTCTGGAAGTCGCCGTCCGGCGTGGTGTTCATGAGGTTGACCAGCGCGCGGTCCTTGTCCGCGTTGAGCAGCACGTCCCACTCGCGGCCCCAGATCACCTTGATGACGTTCCAGCCGGCGCCACGGAACTGCGCCTCGAGCTCCTGGACGATCTTGCCGTTGCCGCGCACCGGGCCGTCGAGGCGCTGCAGGTTGCAGTTGACGACGAACGTGAGGTTGTCCAGCTGCTGCTGGGCGGCGAGCTGCAGCATGCCGCGGCTCTCCGGCTCGTCCATCTCGCCGTCGCCGAGGAAGGCCCACACGGCCTGCTGGCTGGTGTCCTTGACGCCGCGGTTGTGCAGGTAGCGGTTGGTCCACGCCTGGTAGATCGCCGAGGCGGGGCCGAGGCCCATCGAGACGGTGGGGAACTCCCACAGCTCGGGCATCAGGCGCGGGTGCGGGTAGGAGGAGAGCCCGCCGCCCGGCGCCGAGACCTCCTGGCGGAAACCGTCGAGCTGCTCGGCCGACAGCCGACCCTCGACGAACGCGCGCGAGTAGATGCCGGGGGCCGCGTGGCCCTGGAAGAAGACCTGGTCACCGCCGCCGGGGTGGTCCTTGCCGCGGAAGAAGTGGTTGAGGCCGACCTCGTAGAGCGTCGCGACGGAGGCGTAGGAGGAGATGTGCCCACCGACGCTGATCTCCGGGCGCTGCGCGCGGGTCACCAGGACGGCGGCGTTCCAGCGGATGAGGCGCCGGAAGGCGCGCTCCATGACCTCGTCGCCGGGGAAGTACGGCTCTTCGTGCACGCCGATGGTGTTGACGTAGGGGGTGTTCATCGAGGTGGGGACGGCGACGTTCTTCTCGCGCGCCCGCTTGAGCAGGCTGAGCAGCACGTACCGTGCCCGCGGCCCGCCTCGGTCGTCGACGAGACCGTCGAACGACTCCAACCATTCACCGGTTTCTTCCGGATCGATGTCCGGGACCTGGCTGAGCAGTCCGTTGATCAGCGGTCCGGTTGTGTCGCTCGCAGCCACCAGCACCCTCACTTCTTGTCCGCGCCGTCGCGGGCCCGGTCGGCCCCGACGGTCAACCTCGGAGGCGCGGTCGCGTGCCCTCCGTCGGTCGTTGCCCCATCATCCGACCTTCGGGGCATGCCTGTCACACTGACCGGTCCGTGGAAGTGCCGTGGAAGTGCCGTGGGAGGGCAGCTGGAGGCGCCCGGGGCCCGCCCGAGCGGTCGGCACGGGTGTTCGGCCGGTGGGACGCGGCGCGCGACGCGCGGGCGTGTGGCGCTTGCCACGGCGGGGGAGGATGCTGTGGGCTTACCCCGAACACGGGTGTTCCGGGCTCGACGGGCACCGAACGGCACGAGAGGACTGACGGACCAGTGGGATCGACCGCGGCGGCCGACGCAAGCCAGGGCGCGACGGGGGCCGGACGACTCGGATTCGTCGAAGGCCACGTCGTGCAGGAGTTCGGGTACGGCGACGACGTCGACGGCGACCTCCGGGCCGGGATCGAGGAGGCGATCGGCGCCACGCTCGAGGACGAGGACTACGACGACGTGATCGACGGTGTCGTGCTCTGGTGGCGGTCCGACGACGGCGACGTCACCGACCTCACCGACGCCCTGGTCGACGCGAGAGCCGCGCTGGACGACGGCGGGCTCATCTGGCTGTTCACGCCCAAGCCGGGTCGCTCCGGGCACGTCGTGCACGGCGAGATCGAGGAGGCGGCCACGACGGCCGGCCTGCACGCCACCAGCACGCTCGCGCTCGCCCCGGACTGGACCGGCACCCGCCTCGGCACCCGCTCGCGTGGTCGCTGAGCCGGTCGCCGTCCGGCCCGACGAGCTGGGCCCGGGTGACCCTGCGCCCGACCTCACGCTCGTCGACACCCACGGCACGCCGGTCACCCTGAGCGCCCTGCGCGGCGGCCCGGTGGCCCTCGTCTTCGTGCCGTTCGCGTTCTCCGGGACGTGCACCCGCGAGCTCTGCGAGCTGCGCGACGCGATCGAGGACTTCGAGGTGGCCGGTGTCCGGCTGCTGGCGGTCTCGTGCGACGCCACGTTCACGCTGCGGGCGTGGGCCGAGCAGGAGGGGTTCGGCTTCGACCTCCTCTCCGACTTCTGGCCGCACGGCGCGGCGGCCAGGGCCTTCGGGGTCTTCGACGAGGCCGCCGGGATCCCGCTGCGCGGCTCCTTCCTCGTCGACGCGGACGGGATCGTCCGCTGGAGCGTGGTGAGCCCGCGTGGCCGGGCGCGTGACCTCGGGGACTACCGGGCGGCGCTCGCCGGGCTGTGACGCCCGGCCGGTAGGCTGCGGGCCGTCGGGCCTGTAGCTCAGTTGGTCAGAGCGCCGCGCTTACACCGCGGAGGTCGTCGGTTCGAGACCGGCCGGGCCCACCTGCGTGCCGGTCGGCCCCGTCGGGCCTCCCGCGCCCGGTAGCGTCGGGACCGTGACCAGCCCGACCCTCGCCGACGTCGTCGCGATCCTCGACCGGTGGTACCCGCCCTCGACCGCCGAGACCTGGGACGCCCCAGGGACGGTCTGCGGTGACCCACGCGCCCCGGTGCGCCGGGTCCTGCTCGCGGTCGACGTCACGGCCGCGGTCGTCGACGAGGCGCTCGACTGGGGCGCCGACCTGCTGTTCACCCACCACCCGCTCTACCTGCGCCCGGTGCACTCAGTGGCCGGGAGCACGTACAAGGGCGCGCTCGTGCACCGGCTCATCCGGGGTGGCTGCGGGCTGCACGCCGCGCACACGAACGCCGACGCGGCGGCCGGGGGAGTCGCCGAGGCGCTCGCGGTGGCGA
Source organism: uncultured Actinomycetota bacterium (assembly GCA_963724505.1). GTDB lineage: Bacteria > Actinomycetota > Actinomycetes > Actinomycetales > Cellulomonadaceae > Actinotalea. Next base: position 267,905 of record CAVRUY010000004.1, on the reverse strand, counting down.
TCGGGCTCGTCGACCTGGTCCCGCTGGTCCCGGTCGACGAGACGACCGGGATCGGTCGGGCCGGTCGTCTCCCGCACCCGCTCACGCTCGAGCAGTTCGCCCGCCAGGTGGCCGCCGCGTTGCCGCCCACCGAGCACGGCGTGCGGGTCGCCGGCGCGCGCGACGGTCGGGTGAGCACCGTGGCCGTCGTGGGCGGCTCGGGGGACTCGCTCTTCGACGACGTCCGGGCCGCCGGGGTCGACGCCTACGTCACCGCCGACCTGCGGCACCACCCGGCCTCCGAGCTGCGCGAGCGGGCGGCCTTCGAGGCCGGCACCACCGATCCGACGACGGGCACGCCGTACCTGGTCGACGTAGCCCACGCGGCGAGCGAGTGGCTCTGGCTCCCCGGGTCCGCCGAGGCGCTGGTCCGCGAGGTCGCCGAGCGCTGGCCGGGCACTAGGTTGGAGGCCCGGGTGAGCACGCTGCGGACCGACCCGTGGACGTTCCGCGTCGACTCCCCACCCCGACCCGCGCCGGATGTCTCGACACCCGCCACCGACCCTCCCGGAGGACGCCCGTGACCACCGCTCCCGTGGCCGACCAGCTGCGCCTGCTCGACGTCCAGGCGCTCGACACCCGCCTGCAGCAGCTCGCGCACCGGCGCCGGACCCTGCCGGGGCACGCGCGGGTGGCCGAGGTCGCAGGGCAGGTCGCCGACGTCGAGCGGGCCGTGGTGGAGTCGCGGACGGCGGTCGTCGACCTGCGGCGCGAGCTCGCCAAGGCCGAGGCCGACGTCGAGCAGGTGCGCACCCGGGCGGCCCGTGACCAGGCGCGGATGGACTCCGGCTCGGCGAGCGTCAAGGACGTCCAGGCGTTGGCCTCCGAGCTCGAGGCGCTCGGCCGACGCACCGCCGCGCTCGAGGAGGTCGAGCTCGACGTCATGGTGCGCCTGGAGGCGCACGAGACGGCGCTGGCCGAGGTGACCGCCGCGCACGAGGCGCTGCTGGCCGCGCAGGGGCAGGCCGACGCGGACCTCGCCGAGGGGATCGCCCAGATCGACGCCGAGGTCGCCACGGTGACCGCCGAGCGCGCGGCGCGGGCCGAGGGCATCGACGCCGGCCTGGTGACGCTCTACGACAAGCTCCGCGGCCAGCTCGGCGGCCTCGGCGTGGCGCTCCTGCGGGGCAGGACCTGCGAGGGCTGTCGTCTCGAGCTCAACCCGGGCGACGTCCAGCGGATCACGGCCGCCGCGGCCGAGCAGGTCGTCCGCTGCGAGGAGTGTGGCCGGATCCTGGTCCGCGCCGCCGCCGCGTGACCGCGCGCACGGCCCGGGCCACGCGGCCCAGCGGCGCAGCCCTGCGGTTCGACGACGCCGAGCCGCTCACCGTGGTGCTGGTCCGGCACGGCGAGACGGCCGCGACGGTCTCGCGGATCTTCTCGGGCTCGGGCGTCCCGGGACCGTCGCTGGCCCCGGCCGGTCGGGTCCAGGCGGCTCAGGCCGCCGACCTCGTCTTCCGGGTCGGGCGGGCCCGGTGGCCTGACCTCCCGCACCCCTCGGCGATCGTCGCCTCACCCATGGTCCGCACCCAGGAGACGGCCGCCGCCCTGGGGCGTCGGCTCGGCCTGCCGGTGGGGCTGGACGCGCGGTTCGCCGAGTGCGACTTCGGGCGTTGGGAGGGCCTCGTCCCGGCGGAGGTCGACGTCGCGGAGTCGGGCGCGGTGCGCCGGTGGTTCGCCGACCCACGGCTGCCCGCCCCGGACGGCGAGTCGCTCGTCGACGTGGGGGAGCGGGTCGGCGCCGCCCTGGACGAGCTGCTCGCCGGCGGCGTCGGCCGGAGCGTCGCCGTGGTCTCGCACGCGATGGCGATCCGCGCCGCGGTCGGCCGTGCGCTCGGCCTGGCCCCCGAGATGTGGGGCAGCCTGCGCGTGCTGCCGGCGTCGGTGACGATCCTGCGGCTGTGGGCCGACGGCGGCCGCGAGCTCGTCACGCTGTCGACCTCCAGCGACGCCTGACCGCGGCGAGGGTCAGCGTTCGCCCGGGCGGGTGACCAGGGACAGCGTCCGGCGGCCCTGCGCACCGGAGAGCTCGACGCCGACGACGCCCCCGATCTCGCTCGCCGCCTGAGCGAGCGCGTCGGCCGTGCCCGGCAGCGCGCCGGCCCGGCGCAGCAGGTGCCCGACGAGCAGGCCGCGGGTGTACTTCGCCTCGTGCGAGACGACGGTGAGCCGGTCGCCGTCGTCCCTCAGCACGCGCACGGCCACGTGGTCCCACTCGGCCGCCGCGCCGCGCCAGGCCGCCAGGTAGTCGGCCGAGCGGCAGTCGACCAGCAGCCGGTCGGTGGACCGCTCGGCGACCTGCCGCATCTCGGTGGCGAGCGGGGCACGCCAGCCGCGGGCCAACGGGCCGATCCCCGGCAGGTCGGTGCCCATCGAGAGCCGGTAGGCAGGGATCCGGTCGAGCGGCGCGACCAGGCCCCAGAGGGCCGAGACCGTGCGCACCGTGCGCTGGGCACGTCGCACCGCCGTGCCGCTCAGGTCGGCCAGCCCGGCCGCGCCGTAGAGGACCCCCGAGTACACGAGCCGTGCCGGTGCGCTCGGCAGCGTGCGCAGCCGGGTGTTGCGCTCGACCTCCGCGGTGAGGGAGGCGCCGACGCCGAGCACCGCGGGGGCGTCGGGACGGGCGGAGAGCCTCATCAGCGCCTCGAGCACGGCCGCGCGGGTCGACGTGAGGCCGGGATGGCTGAGGTCGTCCAGGTCGACCGGTCGGCCACGACGGGGGCTCGTCTTGCCCTCGGAGGGTGGGAGCAGCACGAGCACGGTGAGGACTCTACGTCCCGGCGGGCTAGGCTTACCTGCGGATGAGTCGGCCAGGCGGTCGCGTCGAGGGAGACCTCGCCGAGGAACGTCCGGGCTCCGTAGAGCACGGTGGTGGGTAACGCCCACCCGGGGTGACCCGCGGGACAGTGCCACAGAGAACAGACCGCCACGGCTGCCTCGGCAGCCGCGGTAAGGGTGAAACGGTGGTGTAAGAGACCACCAGCGTGCCGGGTGACCGGCACGGCTAGGTAAACCCCACCGGGAGCAAGGCCAGACAGGGAGCGTTCGAGGGCTGCTCGCCCGAGCTCCCGGGTAGGCCGCTGGAGGCGTGCGGCAACGTACGTCGTAGAGGGATGGCCGCCACCCGGGCCCGGGCAACCGGACCCGGGGACAGAACCCGGCGTATCGGCCGACTCATCCGCCCTCCCTGGCTCCCTGAGGGCCCGCCGGCTCGCGACGCGGCCGGCAGGGCGACGCCCCGCTGGCCGCGTTCGCCACCAACCAGCGGCAGCACACCATCTACCTGGAAGCCGACTTCGCCGAGCACCACGCGGCGGAGCTGGCCCGGCTCGGCACGTTCACGCACGGCACGGGCTGCCTGTACGTCCGCAGGCTGGCGGACATCGACCTCGACGTCCTGCGCACGCTGATCCGCCCGGGGTGCGCCGGTCGGCCAGGACCGTCCGCCGAGCGACTGAGGCGTCCTCGGGCCAGGTCGCCGCGGCGGCCGGCGGAGGCGGGAGCCGCCGACCCGCGTAGCGTCGAGGCATGTGCCGCAACATCACCACCCTGCGCGGGCTCGAGCCGCCCGCCACGACCGAGGAGATCCAGGCCGCGGCGGTGCAGTACGTCCGCAAGGTCACGGGTCTGACCACGGTCACCGGCGTGACCCGCGAGGCCTTCGACGCCGCGGTCGCCGCGGTCGCCGCGGCGACCGCCCAGGCGCTCGCCGACCTTCCTGAACGCCGGAACCCGCCGTCGACGGTGCCGCCGCTGCGCCGCGAGGACGTCGTCGCCCGCGTCGCCGCCCGCCAGGCCGCGCGCGCGGAGCACGACCGCCTGCACGAGCAGGGCGTGCCGCACCGCCACTGACCCGGCGGCGTGCCGGGCTCAGCCGTCCCCGGGAAGCCCGGCGACGAGCGTGACCTGCCGCGCGTGGTGCTCGGCCTGCTCGGGGTCCGTCAGGCGCGGGTCCGGCGGCCCGGCGTCCGAGCGGGCCGAGCCGCCGCGCGCCTCCTCGACGAGCAGGTCCAGGTAGGCCCGGTCGGCGGCGAGCCGGGTGCGCAGCCCGGCGCCGTCGGTGACGGTGCCGTGGCCCGGGACCAGGACGGCGGCCTCGAGGCCGGCGAGCCGGTCGAGGCTCGTCCGGTAGGCAGCGACGGGGTCGGGCTGCGCCTCGCCCGGCTCGGCGAGCAGCGGGATCTCGACGTCGGAGAGCATGTCGCCCGAGACGAGCACCTGCTGATCCGGGAGCCAGAGCGCCGCGCTGCCGGCGCAGTGCCCGGGATACGGCACCACGCGCGCCTCCGGGCCGTCCCAGGGCAGCCGGTCCGCCGGGAGGCCGGTGAGCAGACCCGTCCACCGGTGGTCGTGACCGGGCGTGACCTCCTCGGCCTCGGCGGCCAGCTCCGGGCGCCGCAGGGACACCGTCCGCGCCGCCTCGGGCGTGGCCCAGCGCGTCACGCCGGCCCACGCGCCGGGCCACAGCACGTGGTCCCAGTGCGGGTGCGTGCTGAACCCGGCGACCGGCGTCCAGCCGTGCGCCCGCACCTCGCCGACGAGCCTCACCAGGTCGACCGGCCCGATGGTCGGGTCGACGACGAGGCAGGTCCCGTCGGGCGCCACGAGGAGCGTCGTCAAGGACGACCAGGGCTGGGAGGTCATCGTCCACACGCCGGGGACGACGGCATCGAGGCGGCAGGTGTGGCCCGGCACGACGGCCGTCCCGGCGTCGAGGTCGACGGCCCATCGGGGGTCGGGGGAGCCGGGTGTGACGAGGTCCATGCGCTTGCGCTCGGCCTCCTCGTGCAGGTGGCGGACGCCCGGCCGGAACACGGCGATCAGCTCCCCGAACGGTCCGGAGCCGGAACCGCCCCGGGGACGCGTCCGGCGGCGGCGGGGGCCCTCGCGCTCGGGCAGGCGGGCCACCAGGCGGTCGACGACGACGAGGACGAGGACCGCGAGCGGCACCGCCAGCCAGACCCAGCCCCGCACGTCCGACGGCCCCGGTCTGCTCGTGCGCCGCTCAGTCGGCGGGGGCGGCCGCCGCCGCGAGCGCCGCGGCCCCGACGATCCCGGCCGCGTTGAGCAACGTCGCGGGCACGATCGGCGCGTTGAGGTCCAGCAGCGGGAGGAACTTGTCGTGCTTCTTGCTCACCCCACCGCCCACGACGATGAGGTCGGGCGAGAAGAGGGCCTCGACGACCGAGAAGTACCGCTGGAGGCGCTCGGCCCACTTCTCCCAGCTGAGGTCCTCGCGCTCTCGGGCGCTGTCCGCCGCGCGCTTCTCGGCGTCGTGCCCGTCGATCTCCAGGTGCCCCAGCTCGGTGTTCGGCACCAGGGTCCCGTCGACGACGAGGCAGGAACCGATGCCGGTCCCGAGCGTGACGACCAGGACGACCCCGCCGTGGCCGCGCGCTGCGCCGTAGATCGCCTCGGCGTACCCGGCCGCATCGGCGTCGTTGACGGCGTGGACGCTCCGGCCGGTGGCCTTGGCGATCACCTTCTCGACGTTCGTGCCGATCCACGAGTCGTCCACGTTGGCGGCGCTGCGGGCGATCCCGTGCTGGATCACGGCCGGGAAGGTCACGCCGACCGGCATGTCCTGCGGCAGGTCGAAGGAGTCGACCAGCTCGGCCACGGCCGCGGCGACCGCCTTGGGCGTGGCCGGTTGCGGGGTGGCGATGCGGACGCGGTCGGCGCTGAACTCGCCCACCACGAGGTCCACCGGTGCGCCCTTGATGCCGCTGCCGCCGATGTCGATGCCGAAGGCGCCGGTGCGGGCGCTGCGTGGTCCGGTGGTGAGGGTCATGGCAGGGTCAGGATCTCCGCTCCGGTGTCGGTGACGACGAGCGTGTGCTCGAACTGGGCGCTGCGCCTGCGGTCGGCCGTCACGATGGTCCACCCGTCGTCCCACTGGTCCCAGTCGGGCGTCCCGAGGTTGAGCATCGGCTCGATCGTGAAGACCATCCCGGGCTCGATCAGGCTGGTGTGGTGCGGCGAGTCGTAGTGCGGGATGACGAGGCCGGAGTGGAACGACTCGCCGACGCCGTGGCCGGTGAAGTCCCGCACCACGCCGTAGCCGAACCGGTGGGCGTACTTCTCGATCACCCGGCCGATGACGTTGATCTGCCGGCCCGGGGCGACGGCGGCGATCCCGCGCATCATCGCCTGCTGGGTGCGCTCGACCAGCAGGCGGGACTCCTCGTCGACGTCGCCGGCGAGGAAGGTCGCGTTCGTGTCGCCGTGCACGCCGTCGACGTAGGCGGTGATGTCGATGTTGACGATGTCGCCGTCCGCGACGACCGTCGAGTCCGGCACGCCGTGGCAGATCACCTCGTTCACCGAGGTGCACAGCGACTTGAGGAACGGCACCTGGCGGGGGTGCGGCTGGTACCGCAGCGTCGAGGGGTAGGCGCCGTGGTCGCAGACGAACTCGTGGCCGATCCGGTCGAGCTCGTCGGTGGTCACCCCCGGCACGATGTGCCGGCCGACCTCCGCGAGCGCCTGAGCCGCGATCCGCGACGCCCGGCGGATCCTCTCGATCGTCTCGGCGTCCTTGACCTCGGAACCGGTGAACGGCAGCTCGCGGTCCTTGCCGACGTACTCGGGCCGTTCGATGTGCGGGGGGACCGTGCGCACGGGGCTCACGGTGCCCGGGACGAGGGTGCCGGTCGGCGCGTGGGCGGAGGCCATGCCTGGCAGTCTACGGAGAAGGACAGGTGCTCCGGACCCGAGGAGGCGTGATGACCGGCGACGACGAGGAGTTCTGGTTCAACGTGCGGACGCGTGAGGTCGAACGGGGGCGGCAGAGCAGCTGGGAGCAGCGCCTCGGGCCGTTCCCGACGCGCGAGGCCGCAGAGCACGCCCTGGACGAGGCGCGCCGCCGCACCGAGGCCTGGGACGAGGCGGACGAGAAGTGGAAGGGCGAGTGAGGGACGCTCAGCCGTCGACCGGCGTCAGGACCGCCTCGACCGCCCGGTGATCGGTCCCGGGCGGCGGGTCGAGCACCGCGGCCCGGACCACGTGCCACACGGCCGGGTCGACCAGGACGTGGTCGATCGGTGCGCCCAGGACCCGCGGCAGCACGGTGGGCCAGGTCCCGACGGCAGCGGTCCCGGTCACCGCCGCGACGTCGACGCAGCCGCCCAGGTCGCGCATCGCCGGGTGGTCGAGCGTCGCGTTGAAGTCCCCGGCGACGATGCCGGCCCGGCCGCACGCGGCCACGGCGGCGGTCGTCGTGCTGCGCCAGGCACTCAGGTCGAGGTCGGCCGGGGCGGTGGTGTGCACGGCGGCGACGACGGTCGCCCCGGTCGCGTCGGTGGCGAGGAAGGACCCCCGGTTGCCGGCGAGGACCTCGGTCCGGCTGAACGTCCCGAGCCGGGTGTCGACGAGCAGGGCGGTCGAGGAGATGTCGGTCGGTCCGGGCGCGTGGGTGATCACCTGCAGCTCCCGACCCGACCGGCTGCGCACCAGGGACGCCGTCAGCTCCGCCGTCGCGGAGGACGTCTCGGGGAGCACGACGACGTCCGCGCCGCGCGCGAGGATCTGGCTCGCCAGGGCGTCGGCGTCGAGCCGGGTGAGGGTGTTCTGCACCAGGACGACGACGGTCCCCTCGCCGGTCGCCGGTGCCGGCTCGGCCCCGAAGAGCCCGGTGGTGCCTCGGCCGGCCAGGACGCCGGCCTCGACGACCGCCCCCACCAGGGCGATCACCGCGACGACGGCCAGGAGCCCGCGCGCGGCGCGCAAGCGGGGTCGGTCCGCCGGCCGTCGGCCGGCGTCGCAGCCGCACGGCCCAGCCGCCGAGCCCGGTCGCCAGGAGCAGGAGGGCGAGGCCGACGAGCCCCCGCAGCGCGACGAGCTGGGCAGGGCCGAGCGCACCGGCGAGCCCGAGCCGCTCGGGGACGACCGCCACGGCGACCAGGCCGGCCCAGGCGAGGACGGCGAGCAGGACGTGCCCGCCCCGCACGCCGGCCGGCGCGACTCGGTCCACCGGCCGGGTCCAGCTCCTGCGGTCGGGCGTCGGCCGGTCGTCCGCTCGCCCGGCTCACTCGGCGAAGGTGTGCTCGGGCGCGGGGAACGCTCCCGACCTCACCTCGGCGTTGTAGGCGACGGCGGCCTCGAGCAGGGCCGTCCGCATCTCGGTGTAGCGCTTGGCGAAGCGCGGGGTCCAGTCGCTCAGCCCGGCCATGTCGGCCCAGACCAGCACCTGGCCGTCGCACTCGACCCCGGCGCCGATCCCGATGGTGGGGATGTCGAGGATCTCGGTGACCCGGGCCGCCACCGGCGCGGGCACCATCTCCAGGACCAGCGCGAACGCGCCGGCCTCCTGCAGGGCCAGGGCGTCGGCGCAGATCTTCTCGACCGCGGCCTCGCCGCGGCCCTGGACCCGCTTGCCGCCGAGGGTGTTCTCCGACTGCGGGGTGAAGCCCAGGTGGGCCATCACCGGGATGCCGGACTCGGTGAGCAGGTGCACGTGCTCGGCGACCCGGCGCCCGCCCTCGAACTTCACCGCGTGCGCGCCGGCCTCCTTGAGCATCCGCACCGCGGTGGCGTGGGCCTGCTGCGGCGAGGCCTCGTAGGACCCGAACGGCAGGTCGGCCACGACGAGCGCGCGACGTGCCGCCCCGGCGACCGCCCGCGTGTGGTGGATCATCTCGTCCACCGTGATCGGCAGGGTGTCGCGGTGGCCGTAGAAGGCGTTGGCGAGCGAGTCGCCGACCAGGAGCACGTCGGTCCCGGCCTCGTCGAAGATCTGCGCGGTCGGCGCGTCGTAGGCGGTGAGCATGGTGATCCGCTCGCCGCGCTCCTTCGCCTCCCGCAGGTGGTGCACCCGGACGCGCCGCGGGGCTGGGGTCGAGGTCATGAGTCCTCCCGGTCGTCGTCGTCGCGGTGGAGCCGGTCCGTCGTGGTGGTCGAGGCGCCGGCCGGGACGGGCTCGCGCCAGCGGTTCGTGATGGGCAGCCGACGGTCGCGCCCGAAGGCGAGCGCGGTGACCTTCGGACCCACCGGGTACTGCCGGCGCTTCCACTCGGCGCGGTCGACGAGGGCGAGCACCCGGTCGACGACGCGGGCGTCGAAGCCGCGGTCGAGGAGCTCGGCCCGGCCCTCCGCGTGCTCGACGTAGGCGTCGAGGACCTCGTCGAGCAGGTGGTACGGCGGCAGGGAGTCGGTGTCGAGCTGGCCCGGCCGGAGCTCGGCCGACGGGGGCTTGGTGATCGAGCTCTCCGGGATCGGCGGGATGCGTCCGGCGTCGAGCGCGGCCCGGTTGCGCCAGCGGGCCAGCGCCCACACCCGCGACTTGTCCACGTCCTTGATCGGGGCGTAGCCGCCGACGGCGTCGCCGTAGATCGTCGAGTACCCGACGGCCAGCTCCGTCTTGTTGCCGGTCGCCAGGACGAGGTGCCCCTCGGCGTTGGACAGCGCCATGAGCACGACGCCGCGCATCCGGGCCTGGAGGTTCTCCGCCGCGACCCCGTCCAGCGTGAGCTCGGACTCGAAGGCGTCGACCAGGGGCTTGATCGGCTGGACCCGGTAGTCCGCCCCGATCCGTCGGGCCAGGTCGGCGGCGTCGTCGCGGGAGTGCGTCGAGGAGTGCATCGACGGCATCGAGACGCCGACGACGTTCTCGCCGCCGATCGCGTCCGCGGCGATGGCGGCCACCAGGGCGGAGTCGATGCCGCCGGAGAGCCCGAGGACGACCGAGGAGAAGCCGTTCTTCTGCACGTACCCCCGCAGGCCGGTGACCAACGCGGTGTACACCTCGGCGTCGGCGTCCAGCGGTGCGGTGAGCTCGCCCCGGGCCGGGGCGGTGCCCTCGTCGGGCAGGTCCCACAGCAGCAGGTGCTCGACGAAGTGCGGGGCGTTGGCGAGCATCGTGCCGTCGGTCCCGACGACGAACGAGCCACCGTCGAAGACGAGGTCGTCCTGGCCGCCGACGAGGTTGACGTAGACGACCGGCGCGCCGACCTCCCGTGCGCGCCGCGCCGCGAGCTCGACCCGGGCGTGCCCCTTGCCCTCCTCGTACGGCGAGCCGTTGAGGACCAGCAGCACGTCGACGTCGGCGGCGTCCATCTGGCTCACCGGTCCGCCGTCCTGCCAGATGTCCTCGCAGACGACGACGCCGGCCCGGCGCCCGGCGACGTCGACGACGCAGGTGGTCCCGCCCGGGGCGAAGATGCGGAACTCGTCGAAGACGCCGTAGTTCGGCAGGTGGTGCTTGTCGTAGGTCGCGACGACCTCGCCGCGGTGCACGGTCACGGCCCGGTTGGTGGCGCGACCGCCGGCCGAGCGGCCCAGCGTCCCCAGCACGACGACGAGGTCGCCCAGGCCGCGGTCGACCAGACCGGCCGCCACCTCGCGCAACGCCCGGTCGGCGGCGCGGGCGAAGGAGTCCCGCAGCGCGAGGTCCTCGATCGGGTAGCCGGTGAGCGTCATCTCCGGCAGCACGACGAGCTCGGCCCCGGCCTCGGCGGCGTGCGCGCACCAGTCGAGCACCCGGGCGGCGTTGTGCTCCAGGTCCCCGACGAACGTGTCGATCTGGGCCAGCGCGATCCTCAGCGGCATGTGCCCAACCCTATCCGCGCGATCATCGGCGTCCGTGCGGCAGGATGGGGGCCATGGACAGGCAGCAGGACTTCGTGCTCCGGACCGTCGAAGAGCGAGACATCCGATTCATCCGTCTGTGGTTCACGGACGTCCTCGGCATGCTCAAGTCGGTGGCGATCGCCCCGGCGGAGCTCGAGTCGGCCTTCCGGGAAGGCATCGGCTTCGACGGCAGCGCGATCGAGGGGCTGACCCGCGTCTACGAGGCGGACATGCTCGCCAAGCCGGACCCGTCGACGTTCCAGGTGCTGCCCTGGCGGGGGGACCGGCACGGCACCGCGCGGATGTTCTGCGACATCCACACCCCGGACGGTGAGCCGTCGATGGCCGACTCGCGGCACGTCCTCAAGCGGGCGCTCGCGAAGGCCTCGGACAAGGGCTTCACCTTCTACACGCACCCCGAGGTCGAGTTCTACCTCTTCGAGGACCCCGCCGACCCGGAGAAGCCGCTCGTCCCGGTGGACTCCGGCGGCTACTTCGACCACGTCCCGCGCGGCACCGGGCACGACTTCCGCCGCGCGGCGATCACGATGCTCGAGTCGATGGGGATCTCGGTGGAGTTCTCCCACCACGAGGCCGGGCCCGGGCAGAACGAGATCGACCTGCGGTACGCCGACGCCCTGACGACGGCCGACAACATCATGACCTTCCGCACGGTGGTCAAGGAGGTCGCCCTCGAGCAGGGGATCGTCGCCTCCTTCATGCCCAAGCCGATGGCCGACCACCCGGGTTCGGGCATGCACACCCACCTCTCGCTCTTCGAGGGCGACCGCAACGCGTTCTACGAGCCGGGTGCGCCGCTCGAGCTGTCCTCGACGGGCCGGAAGTTCATCGCCGGCCTGCTGCACCACGCCGCCGAGATCACCGCGATCACCAACCAGTACGTCAACTCCTACAAGCGGCTCTGGGGCGGGGCGGAGGCGCCGTCGTACATCTGCTGGGGGCACAACAACCGCTCGGCGCTGGTGCGGGTGCCGATGTACAAGCCCGGCAAGGGCAACTCCAGCCGGGTGGAGTACCGGGCGCTCGACTCGGCCGCCAACCCGTACCTGTCGTTCGCGCTCATGCTCGCCGCCGGCCTCAAGGGCATCGAGGAGGGCTACGAGCTCCCCGACGGTGCCGAGGACGACGTCTGGGAGCTCACCGACTCCGAGCGCCGGGCACTCGGCATCCGGCCGCTGCCGTCCTCGCTCGACCAGGCGATCGAGATCATGGAGACCTCCGAGCTCGTCGCCGAGACGCTCGGGGAGCACGTGTTCGACTTCGTCCTGCGCAACAAGCGGGACGAGTGGAACGCCTACCGCTCCCAGGTGACCGCGTTCGAGCTGAAGCGGTACCTGCCGGTGCTGTGAGCCGGCGATGAGCGACGTCCCTCCGGACACCCGCCGCGGGACGAGCCTGCGCGGGCTGCTGACCCGCGCCGGGTTCGGCGACCCCGAGCGGGCCGGCACCCTGCTCGCCGACCGGGACCTCGTCGCGCTGCTCGGCTCGATGGGCGAGACGCACCCGCTGATCATGGCCCTGTCCCGGGCGGCGTCCCCGGACGAGGCGCTCGTGGCGCTGACCCGGATCGCGGCGACCCCCGAGCCGCACCGCGCGCAGGTCTGCGGCGGTGCTCGGGACGGACGGGCCGGTCCGCGACCTGCTGCTCGCCGTCCTCGGCGCCTCCACCGCCCTGGCCGACCACCTCGTGCGGCACCCCGACGACCTGGCCGTGCTGGCGGAGCCGAGCCCGATCGGGACCGACGGCGACGTCGTGCGGGCCGAGCTGCTCGCGGCCGTCGGCGCGGACGCCGAGGCCGCCGACCCGGTCGCGACCGTCACCGGCCAGGTCGGCGTCGACCGGATGCGCCGGGCGTACCGGCGCCGGCTGCTCGCGATCGCGGCGGCCGACCTGGGCAGCAGCGAGCCCATCTCGCTGCTCCCGGCGGTCGGCTCGGCGCTCGCCGACCTGGCGGCGGCCGCCCTGGAGGCGGGCCTGGCGCTGGCCCGGGCCGACCAGGTCGACCACGGCGCCGGCGTGCGGCTCGCGGTGATGGGGATGGGCAAGACCGGCGGCCGGGAGCTCAACTACGTCTCCGACGTCGACGTCATCTACGTCGCCGAGCCGGCGGAGGGCGTCGAGGAGCCGGCGGCCCTCGCTGCGGCGACCCGGCTCGCGACCGGGATGTCCCGCGCGTGCTCGGCGACCTCGGGCGAGCCGGCCCTGTGGCCGGTGGACGCCGCGCTGCGCCCGGAGGGCAAGAACGGTCCGCTGGTGCGCACCGTGGCGAGCCACCGCGCCTACTACGAGCGGTGGGCCAAGACCTGGGAGTTCCAGGCCCTGCTCAAGGCGCGGGTCGTCGCCGGGGACCACGAGGTCGGCAAGGCCTACACCGACGCGATGTCGCCGATGGTCTGGTCGGCGGTCGAACGGGAGAACTTCGTCGAGGACTCCCAGGCGATGCGGCGCCGGGTCGAGCAGAACGTGCCGCTCGCGGAGGCGGACCGTCAGCTCAAGCTCGGCACCGGTGGCCTGCGGGACGTCGAGTTCACCGTCCAGCTGCTCCAGCTCGTGCACGGCCGGGCGGACGAGTCCATCCGCAGCCCGCACACCCTGTCCGCGCTCGCCGCGTTGTCGGCGGCCGGCTACGTGGGCCGCGACCACGCGGGTCGGCTGGCCGTCTGCTACCGCCTGCTGCGCGTCCTGGAGCACCGGATCCAGCTCCACCGGCTCAGCCGCACCCACCTGATGCCGACCGCGCCCGCCGAGCTGCGGCAGCTGGCCCGCTCGGTCGGCCTGCGTGACGAGGCCGAGGTGCTCGACCGGTGGCGGACGGCCCGCCGCGACGTCCGTCGGCTGCACGAGGAGCTCTTCTACCGGCCGCTGCTGCCGGCCACGGCCAGCCTCAGCCGGGACGAGGTCGCGCTCGCCCCCGAGGCGGCGCGGGCCCGGCTCGCGGCGATCGGCTACCGCGACCCGGCGGGGGCGATGCGGCACATCACGGCGCTCACCGAGGGGCTCAGCCGGCGGGCCGCGATCCAGCGTCAGCTGCTCCCGGTGCTGCTCGGCTGGTTCGCCGAGGGGGCCGACTCCGACGCCGGCCTGCTGGCGTTCCGGCGCGTCTCGGACGAGCTCGGCACGACCCACTGGTACCTCAAGCTGCTGCGCGACTCCGGGGTGGCCGCCCACCGCCTGGCCAAGGTGCTCTCGACCTCGCGCTACGCCGCCGATGCCCTGGCCCGCTCGCCCGAGTCGGTCGCGTGGCTCGACGACGACCGCGAGCTGGCCCCCCGGGACCGGGCGCGGCTGGCCGCCGAGGCGGACGCCCTGCTCCTCCGCCAGGACGACGCCAAGGTCGCCGCCACCCTGCTGCGGGCGCTGCGCCGCCGGGAGTCCGCCCGGACCGCCGTCGGTGAGGTGCTCGGCAGCACCGACCTTCTCCAGGGCGCTGCGGCGCTGACCGCGGCGGCCGAGGTCGCCCTGGCCGGCGTGCTGCGGATCGCGGAGCACGAGGCCAGGCACAGCGCCGAGGGCTCGCTGACGCGGATGAGCATCGTGGCGATGGGCCGGCTGGGCGGCGCCGAGCTCGGCTACGGCTCGGACGCCGACGTGCTGTTCGTGCACGACCCCCTGCCGGGGGTCGATCGAGTCGAAGGCGCAGGCCCAGGCCACGACGATCGCCATGCGGGTGCGCGCCCTGCTCGGGGAGGTCGGCGACGAGCCCCCGCTCGAGGTGGACGCGGACCTGCGCCCGGAGGGGCGCAACGGGCCGCTGGTGCGCACCCTCGGCGCGTACGCCGAGTACTACGAGCGGTGGTCCTCGCCCTGGGAGAGCCAGGCGCTGCTGCGTGCCCGGCCGGTCGCCGGCGACGAGTCGCTCGGTGAACGCTTCCGCACGTTGATCGACCCGATGCGGTACCCGGCCGGCGGTGCCTCGCCGACGGTGGTCAAGGAGGTGCGACGGCTCAAGGCGCGGATGGAGGCGGAGCGGCTGCCTCGCGGTGTCGACCCGACGCGGCACCTCAAGCTCGGCCGCGGAGGGCTCTCCGACGTCGAGTGGACCGCCCAGCTCCTCCAGCTCCAGCACGCCGCGGAGGTCCCCGGGCTGCGCACCACCTCGACGCCGGGCGCGCTCGCCGCCGCCCGCGACGCCGGGGTGCTCGACGAGCAGGACACCGCGCTGCTGACCGACGCCTGGATGCTCGCCTCGCAGCTGCGGAACGCGGTGGTGCTGTGGACCGGCCGGACCGGCGGCGCCTCGGCCGACCTGCTCCCGCACGACCGTCGTGACCTCATCGGGCTGGACCGCCTGCTCGGCAACCCGCCGGGCAACCACGTCGACCTCGCGGACACCTACCTGCGGGTCGCCCGCCGCGCGCGGGCCGTCGTCGACCGCGTCTTCTACGGCTGAGGATCGACCGCCGGCCGGCGCCGCACCCCGAGCCGCGGGCCCTCGATCTTCGGGCAGACGTCCGTGACGACCACCAGGCCGGCCTCCGCCGCGCGCCGCTCCGCCGCGGCGTCGTGCACGCCCAGCTGGAGCCAGATTGCGCGCGCCCCGACCGAGATCGCCTGGTCGATCACGGCTCCCGCCCGCTGCGAGGCGACGAACACGTCGACGACGTCGATCGGTCCGGGCACCGCGGAGAGCGTGGGGTAGCCGGCAGCGCCGTGCACCGTCTCCGCGTTCGGGTGCACCGGGACGATGGCGTGCCCGAGACCCTGGAGGTAGGCGGCGACGCCGTACGCGGCGCGGGCCCTGTTCGTCGAGAGCCCCACGACGGCCCACCGGCCGGGGGAGCCCAGCAGCGCGGCGAGGACGTCGTCGGGGGTCGTGGTCCGCATGGGGAGAGCCAAGCACAGTCGGGGCGCGCCGCGGGGGAGCACGGCGGCCCGCGTCGCTCAGCGGGCGGCCGGCAGCTCGAGCCGGAAGGTGGCGCCGGCGCCCGGTCCGGGCGAGGTGGCGGTGAGGTCGCCGCCGTGGGCGCGGGCCAGGCCTCGGGCGATCGAGAGCCCGATGCCGGAGCCGTCCGACCGGCGGGCCGCTCCGGGCACCCGGTAGAAGCGTTCGAAGACCCGCGCGAGGTCGGCCGGTGCGAGGCCGACGCCGGTGTCGCTCACCGTGACGCGGGCCGTCGCGGCCGTCTGCTCGACGCCGACCTCGACGGAACCGCCCGGGGCGGCGACCAGCGCGTTGCCCAGCAGGTTGCGTCAGGACCTGGCCGATCCGGTCCGGGTCGGCGTGCACCGCGACGGCCGGCGTGGGGTGGACCGTCAGCCGCACCCCCGCGTCGTGGAACTGGGGCTCGAGGCGCGCGCAGGTCCGCCGCACGAGGTCGCCGAGGTCCACCGGGACGACGCGGAGCTCGGTCCGCCCCTCCTCGGCGCGGGACAGCGCGGAGAGGTCCTCCGCGAGGCGGCGGAGCCGGCGCAGCTCCTCCCCGATCGCCCCCAGGGTCGCCTCGTCCGGCTCGAAGACCCCGTCGACCAGGCCTTCGACGTAGCCCTGCGCCGCCGTGAGGGGGGTGCGCATCTCGTGGGCGACCTCGCCGAGGAGGCGGACCCGGCGGGTCTCGGTCTCGGCGAGCGCCGACGCCAGGGTGTTGACGTCGCCCGCGAGCGCCGCGAGCTCCGGCTCGGCCGGCACCGGGACCCTGGCGTCGTACCGGCCGGCGGCGATCTGCCGGGTGGTGGCCCGGACCGCGTCGAGCGGGGTGAGCAGCCGGCTGGTGACGAAGGCGGCGACCGCCCCGGCAGCCACCGTGGCGATGAGCGCGCCGACGGCCAGGGCCGTGTCGAGCGAGCCGAGGAGGGCCTCGCGCACCGCGGACTGCCCCGCGGTGCCGCCGTGCCCTGCGCCCTCGCCCGCCATCTGGCCCATCCGGTGCTCGAAGAGCTGCGGGGTGAGCAGCCGGACGGCCGCCCAGGTGACCGCGACCCCGACCGCGAGGACGACGAGGTAGGAGGCCAGCAGCCGGACGGGCAGCCGTGCCCTCATCGGGGGGCGCCCACGAACTTGTAGCCGACGCCGCGCACCGTGGCGACGAACCGGGGCGCCGCGGCGTCGTCGCGCAGCCGCGAGCGGATCGACCGGACGTGCACGTCGACGACCCGCTCGTCGCCGAAGAAGTCCCCGCCCCACACCTGCCGCAGGACCTGGGCCCGCGACCAGACCCGGCCCGGCGACCCGGCCAGGGTGGCGAGCAGGTCGAACTCCAGGCTGGAGAGGGCGACCTGCTGCCCGTCGACGGCGACCTCACGTCGCACCGGGTCCACGCTCGAGACCCTCGAAGCGCAGCACGCCCTCGCGCGGGGCACCCGCGGCGCCCCGCCGCAGCACGGCCCCGACCCGTGCGGTGACCTCGCGTGGACTGAACGGCTTGGTCACGTAGTCGTCCGCACCGACCGCCAGGCCGATGAGCGTGTCGACCTCCTCGGCGCGGGCCGTCACCAGGATGACGGCGACCTGGCTGGTGGTGCGCAGCCGGCGCAGCACCTCCAGGCCGTCGATCCCCGGCAGCATGACGTCGAGCAGCACGAGGTCGGCGGGGTCCCGGCGCAGGAGGTCCAGGGCCTGCTCACCGGTGGCGGCCTCGAGCACGCGGTAGCCGTCGGCCTCGAGGTAGCCGCGCAGGACCGCGCGGATGTGCGGCTCGTCGTCGACGACGAGGACGGTGCGCATGAGGGCCTCCCGGGAGCAGGCTAGCGGCGTGGGCCGGTGGACCGGCCCACGCCGTGAGCGTGAGGGGGACTCAGGTCGTCGCGTGCATCCGGGCACGGGCCCGCTCGTGGTCGGCCGTGCCGCTGCCGTCGCCGTCGTGCAGGCGCTGGCGCATCTGGTCGCGGTCCGCCGTGCCGTCCTCGGCGTAGGGGCACGTCGTCGGGTCGCCCGTCGCACCCGGCCGGGGGGTCTGCGTCCCGTCGCAGGTCCCGTCGCACTCGACGGCGCCCTGGCCGTTGCCCGCGCCGGGCGCGTCGGTGACCGTCGTCATGGTCTGGTGCATCCACCGTGCCGGGGACCACCCGTCGGGGGTCTGGAGGGCGCTGGCCCCGGCCGCGCCGGCGACCGTGAGCCCCAGGGCGATGCTGCCGACCGCGAGTGTCCTGGTGAGCCTCATGATCGAACTCCTCTCTTCGTCGTGCTGTCCTGTGCTGATGGGTCCAGCCTCGCGCCTCCCCGTGAGGCGTCGACGGTGGGCCGCATGAAGAGTTCGTGAAGCACGACGACGGCGAGGCAGGCCCGCCGTGGACGGTGGGCCCGGGCTCGGCACGGACGGCCCGGCGGCGCTGTTCGTCGCGACGAGCCTCGTCCTGGTGACCGCGCTCAGCGGTACCTGCGCCGGACGTCCTCGGTGCCCGAGGGCCCCGTCGCCGCCGGGGAGATCCACGGCCCGGTGCCCTCCGAGGCGTCGATCACGCCGGCCTCGAGCCAGGTCGAGGTGCCGTCCATGACGCTGCGGGCCAGGTCGTGGTCCGAGCGGTCGGTGCTGCTCGTCAGGGACCGGAAGAGCTCCTCGACCCGGGCGCGGGACTGCCGGCAGAACGCGTCGGCGAGCTGGACGGCCGAGTCGCCCGCCGTGGGGTCCTGCTCACGCAGGGCCACCGCGCGGGTGCAGACGGCCGACATCGCGAAGAGCTCCGCGCCGATGTCGACGACACGTCCGAGGAGCGCCTGCTTGCGGTCCAGCCTGGCCTGCCACCGGGCCATCGCGTAGAAGGTGCGCCGGGCGAGCGCCCTCGACTGCCGCTCGACGTAGCGCACGTGCGGGGCCAGTCGGCCCAGCTCCCGGTAGGCGCCCGGCCGGGACCCTTCGCCGAGGACCAGCGAGGGCAGCCACCGCGCGTAGAAGCCGCTGGCCTGGGCGGCGGCCTTCGCCTTGGCGGCCAGGTCCGCGTCGTGGGACGCGAGATCGCCGGCGGCCGCGAGGTGGGCGTCGACCGCCTCCCGTGCGATGAGCAGGCG
Source organism: uncultured Actinomycetota bacterium (assembly GCA_963724505.1). Taxonomy (GTDB): domain Bacteria; phylum Actinomycetota; class Actinomycetes; order Actinomycetales; family Cellulomonadaceae; genus Actinotalea. The sequence goes on along the minus strand of CAVRUY010000004.1, from coordinate 249,336 downwards.
CATGATCTCCGACGAGCCCTCGAAGATGCGGTTGATCCGCATGTCGCGCAGGAGCTGCTCGGCGCCGACGGCACGCTCACCGCGGGCGGCGAGCGAGTCCGCCGTCTCGTACCCGCGGCCGCCGCGCACCTGCACGAGCTCGTCGGCGACCCGGTAGGCCATCTCGCTGGACCACAGCTTGGCGAGGGCGGCCTCGATGCGGATGTCCTTCTGGCCGGCGTCGGCCAGCGCCGCCGAGAGGTCGAAGACCGACTCGAGAGCGAACGCGGTGGCGGCGATGAACGCGAGCTTCGTGCCGACGGCCTCGTGCTCGCCGATCGGGCGTCCCCACTGGACGCGCTCGGTCGACCACTCGCGCGCGATCTTCAGGGCCCACTTGCCCGCGCCGGCACACAGCGCCGGGATCGACAGGCGCCCCGTGTTCAGCGTGGTGAGGGCGATCTTCAGGCCCTGTCCCTCGCGGCCGAGCCGGTTCGCCACCGGCACGCGCACCTGGTGGAAGCGGGTGACGCCGTTCTCCATGCCGCGCAGGCCCAGGAAGGAGTTGCGGTGCTCGACGGTGATGCCCGGGGTGTCGGCCTCGACCACGAAGGCGCTGATCCCGCCCCGCTCGCCGTCGTGCGCCGGGACGCGTGCCATGACGACCAGGAGCTCGGCGATGGGGCCGTTGGTGCTCCAGAGCTTGGTCCCGTCGAGCAGGTAGACGGCGCCGTCCTCGGTCGGCGTCGCGGTGGTGGCCATCCGCGCGGGGTCGGAGCCGACGTCCGGCTCGGTGAGCAGGAAGGCCGAGACGGCGCCCTGCGCGCAGCGGGTCAGGTACTCGCGCTTCTGCTCCTCGGTGCCGACCATGTGCACCGGCTCGGGCACACCGATCGACTGGTGCGCGGAGAGCAGGGCGCCGAGGCTCGGGTGCACCGAGCCGGCGAGCATGAGCGCCCGGCCGTAGTCGACCAGGCTCAGCCCGAGCCCGCCGTACTCGGTGGGGATCTTCATGCCGAAGGCGCCGAGCCGCGTCAGCCCCGCCAGGTCCTCGTCCGGGATGTGGTCCTCGCGCTCGATCCGTGGACCGTCCATCGTCCGCAGGTAGGTCTCGAGCCGCGCGAGGAAGGCGGCGCCCCGCGCGGCCTGCTCGGGCTCGGGTGCGGGGTAGGGGTGGACGAGCGAGAAGTCGAACGCCCCGAGGTAGAGGCCCTTGGCGAAGCTCGGCCGCGTCCACTCGGTCTCACGGGCAGCCTCGGCGACCGCGCGAGCGGTGCGTTCACCCGACGTGGGGGACTGGCGTGCTGACACGGTGACCATCGAAGACCTCCCCAGCGCGGCCCGCGCCGAGCGGCCGGCCGCTCCTCTCGATGCTACTCGCGGGTAACCCGGCGGACCCGGTCGGGCCGCCGGGCGGTCCGGGGCACGGCGCAGCGTTTGACGGATCCTCCGCCGAGCGAGACGGTGAAAGGGCACGGTTCCTCGAGGAGGTGCCGACATGCAGGTCAGGGCGGACGCCGCGCAGGTGGCCCCGCCTGTGTCCGGACCGTCGATCACCGCGGACCCGTTCGTCGCCCTCGGCGTGGACGTGGTCGACGTGGCGCGCTTCACGCGGATGACCGCGACGCGCGGACCGGCCCTCGGTGGCCTCGTCTTCACCCCGGCGGAGATCGCCGGGTGCCGCGGGCGCCCGGAACGGCTCGCCGCGCGGCTGGCCGCCAAGGAGGCGGTGGCCAAGGCGCTCGGGACGGGCATCGGCCCGGTCGGCTGGCGCGACGTCGAGGTCCTCAACGGGGCCGGCGGGGAGCCGGTGCTCGTCCTGCGCGGGACCGCGCGCACCCTCGCCGAGGCCCGCGGGCTCCGATCCTGGGCCCTCAGCCTCGCCCACGACGCCGGCCTCGCGGTCGCCGTCGTCGTGGCGGCGCGCACCCCAGTGGCCGCGACCGGTCGGGAGGGCCTGTCATGAGCTACGCGATCATCCACAAGGATCCGGCCGACTGGCGGGTGCCGCCGCGACTGGGCCCGGACTTCGACCGGGAGGGCTTCTCCTGGGAGGTCGCGCGGTCGTGGCTCGACGGGCTGCCCGACGGCGGCCTCAACATCGCCCACGAGGCGGTCGACCGGCACGCGGCCGGGCCCCGGTCCGAGCACGTGGCGATCCGCTGGCTCGGCAAGCACGGCGAGCGCGAGGACCTGAGCTACGCCGAGCTGGCGCGCCGGACCAACCGCTTCGCCGACGTGCTCGACGGCCTCGGGCTGCGGCACGGGCGAGGCCGTCTTCAGCCTGTGCGGCCGGGTGCCCGAGCTCTACGTCGCCGCGCTCGGCACCCTCAAGGCCGGCTGCGTGTTCTGCCCGCTGTTCTCCGCGTTCGGGCCCGAGCCGATCCGCCAGCGCCTGGAGATCGGTGACGGCCGGGTGCTGGTGACGACCCGCGCCGCCTACGAGCGGAAGATCGCGCCGCTGCGCGACGAGCTGCCCCGGCTCGAGCACGTGCTGCTCGCCGACGTACCCCCGGTGCTCCGCTCCCGGACGGGACGCTCTGCCTGGACGAACTCATGGCGGAGTCGAGCGACGAGCACCCCGTCGTCGTGACCCGACCCCGAGGACGCCGGCGCTGCTGCACTTCACCAGCGGGACGACCGGGACGCCGAAGGGCGCGGTGCACGTGCACGAGGCGGTCGTCGCGCACCACGTCACCGGCCGGTTCGCCCTCGACCTGCACCCCGACGACGTGTTCTGGTGCACCGCCGACCCGGGCTGGGTCACCGGCACGTCCTACGGGATCATCGCCCCGCTGACCCACGGCGTCACGAGCGTGGTCGACGAGGCCGAGTTCGACGCCGAGCGCTGGTACGGCATCCTCGCGCGACGAGCGGGTGACCGTCTGGTACACCGCGCCGACCGCGATCCGCATGCTGATGCGCGCTCGGCGACGAGCTCGCCCGGGCGACCGACCTCGGCGCCCTGCGGTTCGTGGCCAGCGTCGGCGAGCCGCTCAACCCCGAGGCCGTGGTGTGGGGCGGCGACGGTGCTCGGGCTGCCGATCCACGACAACTGGTGGCAGACCGAGACCGGCGGGATCATGATCGCCAACACGATCGCGGCGGACGTCCGGCCCGGTTCGATGGGCCGGCCGCTTCCCGGGCGTCGAGGCCGCCGTGATCCGGCGCGGGCCGCACGGCGCCGTCGTCCGCGACGGCGAGACCGACGTCGTCGCGCCGCCGGCGGACCGAGGGCGAGCTCGCCCTGCGGCCGGGCTGGCCGTCGATGTTCCGCGGCTACCTGCACGAGGACGAGCGCTACGCGGCGCTGCTTCGCCGGCGGCTGGTACCTCACCGGCGACCTCGCCACCCGGGACGCCGACGGCTACCTCTGGTTCGTGGGCCGGGCCGACGACGTCATCAAGTCCGCCGGTCACCTCATCGGCCCGTTCGAGGTCGAGAGCGCGCTGCTGGAGCACCCGGCGGTGGCCGAGGCCGGGGTGATCGGCAAGCCCGACCCGCTGGCCGGGGAGCTGGTCAAGGCCTTCGTCGTGCTCCGCCCGGGCGTCGTCCCGGACGCCGCCCTGCGAGCGCGAGCTCATCGGCTTCGGCCGCAAGCGGCTCGGTGCGGCCGTCGCCCCGCGCGAGATCGACCTTCGTCGAGGACCTGCCGCACACCCGCAGCGGCAAGATCATGCGCCGCCTGCTGCGGGCGCGGGAGCTCGGGCTGGCCGAGGGCGACCTGTCGACCCTCGAGGGAGAGGACCCGACATGACCACGACACTCCCGGCCGGGCCGAGCGGCCTCGACCAGGGCGAGGGCGCGGCCCTGCTGCGCGAGATGCTGCGCATCCGGCGCTTCGAGGAGCGCTGCGTCGAGCTCTACAGCGCCAGCAAGATCCGCGGCTTCCTGCACCTGTACATCGGCGAGGAGGCGGTCGCGATCGGCGTGATGCGGGCGCTGCGGCCGCGAGGACGCCGTGGTCGTCCACCTACCGCGAGCACGGTCACGCGCTGGCCAGGGGACTGCGACCCGAGGCGATCATGGCCGAGATGTTCGGCAAGGTCGAGGGCTGCAGCCGCGGGCGCGGCGGGTCGATGCACCTCTTCGACGCCGGGCGCCGGTTCTTCGGCGGCAACGCCATCGTCGCGGGCGGCCTGCCGCTCGCCGTCGGGCTGGCGCTCGCGGACACGCTGCGGGGTCGCGACGCGGTGACGGCGTGCTTCTTCGGCGAGGGGGCGGTGGCCGAGGGGGAGTTCCACGAGGCGATGAACCTCGCGGCGCTCTGGTCGCTGCCGGTGCTGTTCTGCTGCGAGAACAACCTCTACGCGATGGGGACCGCGCTGGGCCGGTCGGAGTCGCGAGACCGACCTCACCCTCAAGGCGTCCGCCTACGAGATGCCGGCCTGGGCGGTCGACGGCATGGACGTCCTCGCCGTGCCGGGCTGCGGCGCAGCGAGGCCGTCGACGTCGTGCGGGGCGGCGGTGGTCCGTGCTTCCTGGAGCTCCGGACCTACCGGTTCCGCGCGCACTCGATGTACGACCCGGAGCTCTACCGCAGCAAGGAGGAGGTCGCCGAGTGGAAGACCCGCGACCCGATCCGGACTCGCTGAGCCGGCGGCTGGCTGCGGAGGGTCTGCTCGAGCGACGCCGCCCGCGACGCCATGGAGCGCGAGGTCGAGGCGGAGGTCGACGAGGCCGTCGCGTTCGCCGAGGCCGGGACGTTGGAGCCCGTCGAGGACCTCACCCGCTTCGTCTACCGGAGGGACGTGTCATGACCACGGCCACAGCGGTCCGCGCGACGACGTTCCGGGAGGCCTTCCGCGAGGCCATCCGGGACGCCCTGATCCGCGACGAGCGCGTGCTTCCTCATGGGCGAGGACGTCGGCCGCTACGGCGGCTGCTTCGGCGGTCAGCAAGGGGCTGCTCGAGGAGTTCGGGCCCGAGCGGGTCCGCGACACGCCCGCTGTCGGAGTCGGGCTTCGTCGGCGCCGGGATCGGCGCCGCGATGGACGGGATGCGGCCGATCGTCGAGGTGATGACGGTCAACTTCAGCCTGCTCGCGCTCGACCAGATCATGAACAACGCGGCGACGATGCTGCACATGTCCGGCGGGCAGATCAACGTGCCGCTCGTCATCCGGATGACGACCGGAGCCGGTCGGCAGCTCGCCGCCCAGCACTCGCACAGCCTCGAGGGCTGGTTCGCGCACATCCCGGGCATCCGGGTGCTCGCCCCGGCGACGCTCGAGGACGCGCGGGGCATGCTCTGGACCGCGCTGCAGGACCCCGACCCGGTGCTGATCTTCGAGAACGGCGCGATGTACCCCGTCTCCGGTGACCTGGCCGCGAGCGCGGGGGCGGTCGAGATCGACCACGCCGCCGTGCGGCGGGCCGGCGAGGACGTCAGCCTGATCACCTACGGCGGGTCGTTGCCGCGGGCGATGCTCGCCGCGGAGGCGCTCGAGGAGGAGGGCATCTCGGCCGAGGTGCTGGACCTGCGGACCCTGCGCCCGTTGGACACCGCCGCCGTGCTCGCCACGGTGGGCCGCACGCATCGCGCGGTCGTCGTGGACGAGGGGTGGCGCAGCGGCAGCCTGGCGGCCGAGGTGTCCGCCCGGATCATGGAGGGCGCGTTCTACGAGCTGGAGGCCCCGGTCGCCCGGGTGTGCTCGGCCGAGGTGCCGATCCCGTTCGCCCAGCACATGGAGCAGGCGGCGCTGCCCCAGCCGGAGACGATCGCGGGGACCGCGCGGGGGCTGGTGCGGGGTCATGGCTGAGTTCCGGATGCCGTCCCTCGGCGCCGACATGGAGTTCGGCACCCTGATCGCCTGGCACGTGGCCGCCGGTGACCACGTGGCCAGGGGTGACGTGGTCGCCGAGGTGGACACCGACAAGTCGGTGATCGACGTCGAGACCTTCGCCACCGGCACGGTCGAGGAGCTCCTCGTCGAGGTGGGCACCCGGGTCCCGGTCGGCACCCCGCTGGCCCGCATCCGGGAGGACGCCCCGGCGGCCCCCGGGACCGGGGGAGGGGCGCCCGAGGCCGGGACGGTCGGTGCGGCGCGCTCGGCGCCGCCGGTCGCCGTCCACCACCGCGCCTCGCCGCTGGCACGCCGCCATGCGGCGGCGCTCGGCGTCGACCTCGCCGACGTGACCGGGACCGGCCCCGACGGCGCCGTGACGACTGCCGACGTCGAGCAGTACGCGGCGGCGCGGACGACGGCACCGGCCGCGGCGGGCCGGTCGGACGCGGCCGAGGCACCGGCACCTTCGCCGGCCGAGGCACCGGCGCCGGCCGGGTCCGCGCCGTTACCGGCCGCCGCCGTCGAGCCGCCGGACGACCGTGCTGCGGCGGCGCTGTCCGGAGCCGACCGCCAGGCCGCGCTGCGGCGCGCGGTCGCGGCGTCGATGGCGCGGTCGAAGCGCGAGATACCGCACTACTACCTCTCCTGCGACATCGACATGGCGGCGGCGACGGCGTGGCTGGCGGAGCACAACGCCGCCGTCCCGGTCACCGAGCGGGTCCTGCCCGCCGTCCTGCTGCTCAAGGCGACCGCCCTGGCCCTGCGCGAGACCCCGGACCTCAACGGCCTGTGGCAGGCCGACGGCTTCCATCGGGCGGAGGCGGTCCACCTCGGGATGGCCGTCGCGCTGCGGGGCGGCGGGCTGGTCGCGCCGGCGATCCACGATGCGGACGGCAGGAGCCTTCCCGAGCTGATGGCCGCGCTGCGTGACCTCGTGGCGCGGGCGCGCGCGGGCCGGCTGCGCTCCTCGGAGATGTCCGACCCGACCGTCACCGTCACGAGCCTGGGCGACCAGGGGGTCGATGTCGTCGTCCCGGTGATCTACCCGCCGCAGGTCGCGATCGTCGGCTTCGGCCGGATCCGCGCACGGCCCTGGGCGGTCGACGGCCTCCTGGGGGTGCGGCCCGTCGTCACGGCGAGCCTCGCCGCCGACCACCGCGTCACCGACGGGCACGTCGGGGCGCTCTTCCTCACCGCACTGGATCGACTGCTGCAACGACCGGAGGACCTGTGATGGACGACGGCCAGCTCCGTGAGACGGTCCTCCGGGTGCTCGGAGAGGTCGCGCCCGAGGTCGACGTGTCGAGCGTCGAGGCGGACGAGGACCTGCGCGAGCAGTTCGACCTGGACTCGATGGACATCCTCAACCTCGCCATCGGCCTCTTCCAGGCGACCGGCGTCGAGATCCCCGAGCGCGACTACCGCCAGATCGTCACGGTCGACGGCTGCGTGGACTACCTCGTCCGCGCGACGTCCGACGTCCCCTGACGCCCACCCGCCGGCGCGGCCCGTGCACCTCGGCGCGAGTGGGGAGCTTCCGGTCCGGGATCCGGGTCCGATGCTCCCCGCGAGGGCCCGGCGCAGCTCACTCGACATCCACCTTGACCAGGTGCCAGCCGGTCGCGCCGTCCGGGACGACCGGGACGCGCTCCTCGGTCTGCACGCCGTTCAGGGCGTCGGTCGCGCGGACGCGCAGCTCGTGCCGGCCGGGCTGGGCGTCCGGCCAACGCCAGGACCACTGCCGCCAGGTGTCCACCGAGATCTCGCCGCCGAGGGTGGCCTGCTCCCACGGACCGTCGTCGACCTGGACCTCGACGGCGACGATCCCGGTGTGCTGGGCCCAGGCGGTGCCGCCCACGTCGACGGCACCGGCCGCGACGACGGCGCCCGCGCGGGGCACCTCGATCCGGGACGCCGTCTTCACCGGTCCGCGCGGTGACCAGCCGCGCACCGTCCAGTACGCCTCGGCGTCGGCGAACCGGGTGACCTCGAGGTCCACCACCCACTTGGTCGCCGAGACGTAGCCGTACAGACCGGGCACCACCAGGCGCACCGGCGAGCCGTGGCGGGCCGGCAGCGGCACGCCGTTCATGCCGACCGCGAGCAGGGCGTCCCGGTCGTCGGTGAGCGCCTCCAGGGGTGTGGAGGCGGTGAAGCCGTCGATGCTGCGGGAGAGCACCATGTCCGCGCCGGGTCGCGGGCCGGCCATCGCCAGCACCTCCCGCACCGGGAGCCCGAGCCACTTCGCGTTGCCCGCCAGGTCGCCGCCGACCGCGTTGGAGACGCAGGTGAGGGTCACGTAGCTCTCGACGAGGTCGCGCTCCAGCAGGTCCGCGAAGCTCAGCCGCACCTCGCGGTCGACCAGGCCGTGCACCCGCAGCTCCCAGCTGTCCGGGTCGACCTGCGGGATGGCGAAGGCGGTGTCGATCCGGTAGAAGTCCGCGTTCGGCGTGACGACGTCGACCACGCCGGTGACCGGCGACTGCGCGTCGGCCGGCACCGGGGCAGCGGGACGCCGGGCCGCCGGCAGGACGATGTTGCGCACGGCGCTCGCCGTGCTCTTCACCCCGGTGACGAAGCTCCCGGCCGCCGCGCTGAGCGCGCCGGCGACGCTCACGGCGAGGGCCGTTCGCAGGAAGGACCGCCGGCTGGCGCCCTCGGTCGCGGTCCGAGCCGCGGCCGGGCGCCGGTCCGGGAGTCGCAGGACGAGCGTCTTGAGCGCGAGCAGGCCGGCGATCGCGCCGACGACGCTGGGGAGCGGCGCGAGCAGCCCGGTCTCCGGCCGCGTCGCGGCGGCGAGCCCGGCGACGACGCCGAGCAGGACGACGACGGCCATCCCGGCCGCCAGGCGGACCCGGGCGAGCAGGCCGGTCAGGGCGCTGAGCACCGCGATCACCACGACCATGCCGACGCCCAGCGCGAGCTTGTCGTTGAGGCCGAAGGCTGCGATCGCCGCTTCCTTGAGCCACTCCGGCGTGAGGTCGATGAACGCGTCGCCCAGCGCCGTCAGCGGGCTGGCGGGCGGGTCGATGAGCGCGGCCGCCAGGTGGGCGACCCCGAGCGTGAGACCGGCAGCCAGGAGACCGGCGAGGGCCGCGCGCAGGCGCGGCCGTCCCGGCGGGTGCGCTGCTGTGACGGCGTCCATGGTCCTCCAGGGCCTTGCGCGATGTGCCCACTGTCCGATGCGGTGCCTGCGGTGTCGACCGCAGGGCCAAGCGATGTCGAGCGTCGACCTCGCGTGTGCACGGTCTTCGGCGGGCGGAGGCCGTCGGATTGGTCCATCGGCGGTGGCGCTTCGCCGAGCGTGAGTCACCCTAGGGGGCGCTCAACAGCCCTGCAGCTGGTCTCCGGCGGCGCCGTCGACCTCGCCATCGTGGCTGGAGCTCGAGCACCTCAACACGGACTTCGTGGTGTTCAACCTGCCGGGCGCCTTCGACAGCGACGAGCACGAGATGGCCTCCGTGAACGACCCGGAGATCACCGCTGTCCTACACCCCTCGCTGGAGGACCAGCAGATCACCGACATCGGTGGCTTCACCGCCTGCATGCGTGGTGTGCACACCAAGGGGGCCCGATCATGACCCCGACCGACCGGCCGGAGGTCGCGTGCAGGACTACTCGGAGCCCGGTCGGCTCATTCGCGATTCTCGATCTGGGTGGGGATCGCCCCAGGGCTCCCGAGGCTGGGGGATGGATCGTCGAGAGCAACGTCCTCGAGCCCGGCCTGCAGGGCCATCGTGTCAAGGCCAAGTCGCGCGAGGATCTCGGCATCGCGCTCGGTGTCGACCTCGACCGGCAGATCCCTCTCGGCGTCGTCGACCTTCGTCATCTCGCCGCGGATCCGCAGCAGGTCGATCACCTTGCTCCTCGTCACCTGCATCGTTGGGCTCCCATCTGGTTAGTCGACCATCGTTCCTTGGGCCGCGTGTGGCTGCCGCCGGACGGTCACCGACGGAATCCCGCTGGTCCGGCGGCACCAGTCGTGTCCAAAGTTGCACGCTCGGGTGTCGTTCGCACCTCGAGCGGCCGGGAGGAGCACCGCCACCCGGGTAACGCTGCAGGTCAGAGCCCTGGCGACATGTCGACGAATCGGTCTTGTGCATCTGTCATGCACGCTCCTCCGGGCGGTGGTGCACTCCGTTGGGGCAGATCTGTGGCAACTCAGTCCACTACCCGGGCGTCCGATCAGCACTCCATGCATCGCCGGCCCAGTGGCATCGCGCAGAGCGGTACGCGAGCGGCGCGTGGCCGCGCCCCTGGCGAGCAACTCAAGGCAACCGCTGGGGCAGCCCGGGCGTGCCGGTGTCTACTGCGATGAGCACGGGTACCCCGGACCCGCCGGGTGCCCCGACACGAGGAGTCGTCACTGTGGTCCCACCGAGCGCGACGTCAGAACAGATCGGCGTAGCCCAGCCTCACGAGGTTCGCACGGGAGATCGCAAGCGACTCGAACGGGTCGCGGCCGTAGGTCTCGTCCTGCTCGACCAGGAGGTACTGCGCTCCGCTGGCCAGCGCCTGGTCGATGATGGGGCGCCACTCGAGGTTCCCCTCACCGACCTCGGCGAACTGGACCACACCCGTGAAAGCTGCCATGAAGGACGCGGTGTCGCCCGCGGCCAGCGCGGCCAGCGCCGTGGCGGGCAGGGTGCCGATCCGGTAGTCCTTGAGGTGCACGAGCCGGACCCGACCCGCGTACGCCGCAAGAACGGCGACCGGGTCCAGGCCTCCGCGGTGGATCCAGTGCACGTCGAGCTCGAGGCCGATGTCGGGCGCGGTCTCCGCGATGAGGTCGAGCATGTAGCGCCCGTCGAACCTCGCGAACTCGATGTGGTGGTTGTGGTAGTAGAGGTCGATGCCGTCCTCGGCCAGCCGGCGGGCGATCGTGTTGGCCTGCCGGGCGAAGCCGAGCACGCCGTCGAGGGAGGTCATGGCCTCGAACGGGAGCATTCCGATGCGCAGGATCGAGGTCTCCAAGGCGTGGCAGTCCGCGACGATCTTGTCGTAGTCCTCGGTGAGGGAGTCGAAGACGAGCCCGGCGGGCGTGGTGAGCATCGCCGAGAGGGAAGTGATCCGCAGTCCGAGCTCGTCACGAGCGCGGCGCATCTCGGCGACGTTCTCCGGAGTCATCGCGACCTGCGAGATCTCGATGGCGTGGTAGCCGATCTCGGTCACTTTCCGCAGCGTCTCGAAGGTACCGATCTCCCCGAAGGAGCCTTTGATCGTGCTGGACTGGACACCGATCGTTGCCATCGCTCTGGTTCTCCTTCGTGGATGTGGACGTGCGGGACGGGTCACAGGGAGACGACCTCGCCCGTGCGCGCGGACTCGTAGATCGCCTGGACGAGCTCGAGGACGTTGCGTCCTTCGACGCCGTCGACCAACGGCCGCCGGCCGTGCTCGACGGCGTCCACGAAGTCGAGCAGCTGCAGGCGGTGTGCCTCGCCCCAGGTGTCTGCCGGGTCGGTCGCCTCCTGCGCGGTCTCGACCGCACGGGTCGCCGCCCGGGTCCCCCCGGTCGCGACCTGCAGGGCGTGGGAGTTGGGGGTCTCGCCGCTGACGGCGGCACCGTCGAGCGTCGCGAGTGCGGCGAGCCGGTCCCCGTCGATCACGGCGCCGCCCAGGGTGCCGTGAACCGCCAGCCGGGCGGGGAAGCCGGGGTAGGCGCTGGTCGACGCCATGACCGTTCCTAACGCCCCGCTGGCGAACACGAGGGTGGCGCACACGACGTCCTCCACCTCGATCCGCTCGTGGGTGGCGGTCGCGGTCTGCGCGTACACCGAGGAAACCGGGCCGCAGATCCACCGCAGGAGGTCCAGGGTGTGCACGCCCTGGTTGATGAGGCAGCCGCCGCCGTCGAGCTCGACCGTGCCACGCCAGTCGCCGGAGTCGTAGTACTCCTGGGTCCGGAACCACGGCACGCGGCAGTCCGCCAGGACGAGCCGGCCGAGGTCACCGGCGTCGACCGCCTGCTTGGTCCGCGTCGACGCGGAGTCGAAACGGTGCTGGGAGATGACGGCGAGGGTGGTCCCGGTCTGCTGTGCGGCCGCCAGCAGCCGGTCGCACGCCTCCAGGGTGACCTCCATCGGCTTCTCGACCACGACGTGCTTGCCGGCGAGCAGGGCAGGGACGCCGACCTCGGCGTGCCGCCCGCTCGGGGTGCACACGACGACCGCATCGATCGTCGGGTCAGCGAGGACGTGCGCGTAGTCCGCCGCCTCCAGGCCGAACTCCTCGGCGAGCGCGGCGGCTCGGGCGGGGTCGACGTCCGAGCAGTAGACGAGCTCGGCCCGCCCGGCGAGCTGCTGGAGCGCGCGCACGTGGGTCGGGGCGATGACTCCGCAGCCCACCAGGGCGAAGCGGACCGGCCCGCCGGTCCGGGTCATCGGTACTCGATCCCCTCGGCGTCGAGGATGGACGTGAAGGCCTTCGTGGCGCGGATGAAGTTCTCCGGCCCGGAGAAACCGCCGAGGTGGTGGGCCGAGGCCAGGTGCGGCTCCATCGAGAAGAAGCCGTCGAACCCGTCCTTGGCGAGGGCGCGCAGCGTCTCACGCAGGCGACCGTCACCCTCCCCGGCGGGGACCACCTCCCCGGTGGCGAGGACGGCGTCCTTGATCTGGATGTAGTCGGTGTACGGCCGGAGCTGGGCGTACGCCTCGGGGAATGGGACGACTCCGCACTGCACATAGTTCGCGGCGTCCCAGGCGAGGCGCAGGGCGGGGGAGTTCACCGCGGTGACGAGGTCGAGCACACGCTCGGGCACGTCGCCGAAGATCTCCTTCTCGTTCTCGTGCAGCAGGACGACGCCGCCTGCGGCCGCCCGGGCCGCGAGGGCGGCCATCCGCCGCACCACCTCGTCGCGCACCTCTGCTGGCTGCTGCTCCGGGGTGAGGAAGAACGAGAAGACCCGGATGTACGGAGCGCCCAGGTGTTGAGCCACGTGCACGGCCCGGTCCATCCGCACCAGGTGCGCGTCGAAGTCGTCGGCGACGTTGATCTTGCCGATCGGCGAACCGATCGAGGACACCTGGATGCCGTGGTCGTCGAGGATCTGCGCGACGCGCTCGACCTGCTCGTCCGTCAGGTCCAGGACGTTGACGTCCCAGGCGCTGCGCAGCTCCAGGTATCGGATGCCGAGCTGGTCGAGGACGGCGCACTGCGTGGCGAGATCGGGATCGATCTCATCGGCGAAGCCGGACAGCACCCACATCGTGGGTCTCCGATCGGTCGGGTGGCGGATACCAGATGGCGCCAGAGAGGAGTGACGCGCTGGCTGGAGTCCTTCGACGCTAGGCGCCGGGCCGAAGGACTGACACCACTTGCCGCTTGTTGCCCCCGACCCGATCCGGCCGGCAGCCAAGGCAACTTGGGGCAACTGGTTGTCGCCCGGGCCCCGGCCTGACCCAATGGGCGTGGATGTCGCACCGCCGACGAGCGGCCCGCGAGCGAGAACGACCCTGACGGGAGAACTGATGACGGACACGGTGCGCTTGGGCATCATCGGACTGGGCCAGCAGGGAGGCCTGTACGCGGGTCTGATCGCCGGGGGCAGGGTGCCGCACATGTCGATCGGGGCGATCTGCGACACCGATCCCGCCAAGCGTGACCTCGCCCGCTCGACCTACCCGGACGTCCCGGTGTACGAGGACTACCGCGAGATGCTCGGCAGCGGCCAGGTAGACGCCGCGATCACCGCGGTGCCGCACTACCTCCATCCAGAGATGGGCATCGCGGCCCTTGAGGCGGGCGTTCACGCCCTGATCGAGAAGCCGGTCGGGGTCTACACCAAGCAGGCCGACACGCTGATCGACTTCGCCGCCACCCGCCCCGAGCTGACCTTCGGGATCATGTTCAACCAGCGCATGAACCCGCTGTACCAGCGGCTCAAGGCGATCGTCGAGGCGGGCGAGATCGGCACGATCCGGCGGAGCAACTGGATCATCACGACGTGGTGGCGTCCGCAGGGGTACTACGACTCGAGCGCCTGGCGAGCGACCTGGGGTGGCGAGGGCGGCGGCGTTCTGGTCAACCAGGCTCCGCACCAGCTCGACTTGTGGCAGTGGATCTGCGGCGTACCCCGGTCCGTCTACGCGAAGCTCGGCTACGGGATCGGCCGGGACATCGCCGTGGAGAACGAGGTCGTCACCCTCGTCGACTACGGCGACGGAGCGACCGGTTCCTTCACGACCTGCACCTACGACATCGCCGGCACCGATCGCTTCGAGATCCTCGGCGACCGAGGCAAGATCGTCGTGGAGGACAGCAAGCGGGCGACCGTGACCCGCCTCCTCGCGCCCGAGGCAGAACTCAGCGCCAGCATGGACATGGCCGATGTGATGAAGCTCTTCATGGGCCAGGTCGACCTCGACACGCTGTACACCCAGGAGACCATCGAGTTCGACGCACCGTTCGGTCAGCAGCACGCCGACGTGCTGGAGAACTTCGCCCTGAACGTCCTGGACGGGACCCCGCTGATCGCCCCCGGGGCCGACGGCATCCATGGCGTACGCCTCGCGAACGCGATCCACCTGTCGAGCTGGACGGGCCGGGAGGTCCCCGTCGACTTCGACGAGAACGAGTACCTGAGGCTGCTCAACGACCGTATCCGCGAGGAGGGCGCCTTCCTGGTGCGCGAGGAGTGACCGCCGAGCTCGACGACCGACCGCAGGTCGGGGTGGACGTCGCGGGTGATCAGACGAGGGTCTGGACGACGGGATTCGCCCTGGCGAGCGTGGTGAGTTCTCTCGTCCCGCTGGTCTTCTTCACCCTGATCTTCAGCATCGCCGGCTTCGCGGCGGGGCGCTTCGGTGCGTCGGACATCGCGGCAGGTCTCGCCGCCAGCGTAGTCATCATCGGCGCGCTGCTCGCTCGTCCGTTCGCCGTGGGCTGCCCGCCGAGGACGCGGTCTCGGCCTTCCTGACGACGATCGGGCTGGGCGGGGCCCTGACGGGCGCCGCGCCCCACGGGTCGTGGTTCCACACCGGCCCGCGGCACGACCGTGCCGTACCACGCCTGTGGCAAGACGACGGGGCCCCGACCACCACAAGGGTGGCCGGGGCCCCGGTCGAGCTGCTCAGCTGCTCAGGAGCATCCCCGAGCGCCCGCGGTCAGCAGTCGAAGTAGAGCTCGAACTCGTGCGGGTGCGGGCGCAGCCGGATCGGGTCGATCTCGTGGGCGCGCTTGTACTCGATCCACGTCTCGATGAGGTCGGGCGTGAACACGCCGCCCTCGGTGAGGTAGTCGTGGTCGGCCTCGAGCGCGTCGAGGACCTCACCCAGCGAGCCGGGGACCTGCTGGATCGCGGCGTGCTCCTCGGGGGGCAGCTCGTACAGGTCCTTGTCGACCGGCTCCGGCGGCTCGATCTTGTTCTTGATGCCGTCGAGGCCGGCCATGAGCATGGCCGCGAAGGCCAGGTACGGGTTGGACGACGGGTCGGGCACGCGGAACTCGATGCGCTTGGCCTTGGGGTTCGAGCCGGTGACCGGGATGCGCACGCAGGCGGAGCGGTTGCGGGCCGAGTAGACCAGGTTGACCGGGGCCTCGTAGCCGGGGACCAGGCGGTGGTAGCTGTTCACCGTCGGGTTGGTGAAGGCGAGCAGCGAGGGGGCGTGCTTGAGCAGGCCGCCGATGTACCAGCGCGCCATGTCCGACAGCCCGCCGTAGCCCTTCTCGTCGTAGAACAGCGGCACGCCGTTCTTCCAGAGCGACTGGTGCACGTGCATGCCCGAGCCGTTGTCACCGAAGAGGGGCTTGGGCATGAAGGTGACCGTGCGGCCGGACTCGTGGACGACGTTCTTCACGACGTACTTGAAGAGCATGACCTTGTCCGCCGAGATGGCGAGCGAGTCGAAGCGGTAGTTGATCTCCGCCTGGCCGGCGGTGCCGACCTCGTGGTGCGAACGCTCGACGTCGAGGCCCAGCTTGTCCAGCTCGATGCAGATCTTGTCGCGCAGGTCGGCGAAGTGGTCGACCGGCGGGACGGGGAAGTAGCCGCCCTTGTAGGGGGTCTTGTGGCCGAGGTTGCCACCCTCCTCCTTGCGGCCGGTGTTCCACGCGGCCTCGACGGAGTCGATGTGGTAGTAGCTCTCGGACTGGCTCGTGAAGAACCGGATGTCGTCGAAGATGTAGAACTCGGCCTCGGGGGCGAAGAACGCCGTGTCCGCGATGCCGGTCGACTTCAGGTAGGCCTCGGCCTTGGCGGCGACCTGGCGGGGGTCACGGCTGTAGGGCTCGTCGGTGTAGGGGTCGACGATCGACATCGTCACGTTCAGCGTCTTCTCGGTGCGGAACGGGTCGACGTAGGCGGTCTTGATGTCCGCGAGCAGCTTCATGTCGGACTCGTGGATGGCCTGGAAGCCGCGGATCGACGAACCGTCGAACATCTGGCCGTCGGTGAAGAAGGAGGCGTCGACCGTCGAGGCGGGGACGTTGAAGTGCTGCATCACGCCCGGCAGGTCGCAGAAGCGGACGTCGACGAACTTGACATCCTCCTCCTTGATGAAGGCGATGAGCTCGTCAGCGGAACTGAACATCCGGTGTTCTCCCTTGGCGCGGCGATGGGGATGGCGTCGACGGCGACGCTAGGCGTCCGCGGTTTCCCTGTCGTGTACCGAGTGTTTCGGCAGCGTTTCGACCCGGCCGGCAGGAACGGCGGGGTGCCCGTCCGCTGCGTACGCTGGGCCGATGTCACCACGACGAGAGGACTTCGGCGCCTGGCTGGAGGGTACCCCTGCGGGCACCACCTCGGGGCGCGACGCCGGCCTCGACCTGCCGGAGGAGGGTCCCGGTGCGATGGCCTCGGCGGGGCGCCGGGCGGTCGCCCTCGTCCTCGACTGGGCGGTGAGCATGGCCGTCGCGTCGCTCTTCTGGCGCGATCCCGCGGCGGTCGGCCCGGGGATCCTCGCGGCCGATCCCTGGGCGACCCTCGGGGTGTTCGTCGTGTCGACGATCGTCCTGGTCGGGCTGCTCGGCCACTCCGTCGGGCACCGGCTGCTCGGCCTGCGCGTCGCGCCGCTGCTCGTGGTCGAGCCGCGTCGCGGCTCGGTGGCCGCGCGGGACGGCGTGGTCACCCGGCGTCCCGCGCCCGGTCCGCCGGGTCTGGTCGCCGCCGCGGTCCGTACCGCGCTGCTGGCCCTGGTGATCCCCGCGGTCGTCTGGGACCGCAGCGGTCGCGGCCTGCACGACGTCGCCGCGCGGACGGTCGTCGTCCGGCGGTGAGACCCGGCGGGGTCAGCGCCCGCGCATGCCCTTGCGGTCGGGACGCGCCTTGGTCGGGTCGATGCCCTTCGGGACGGGAAGTCGCGGTCCACCCAGCGCGCGGAGCCGCTTGCTGACCTCGGCGACCTCCTGCTTGGTGAGCTTGGAGCGGAGCCGCTGGACCTTGCGCGGCAGCTTGCGCAGCGCGACCTGGCCCTCTCCGTCGCCCGCCTGGATCAGCGTGATCGGCACGTTGGGCAGGATCCGGTTGAGCTTCTTGCGTTCGGCCTCGAGCAGCCGGTCCACCCGCCCCGAGGTGCCTTCACCGATCAGCACGATGCCGGCGCGACCGACGCCCCGGAAGACCAGGTCCTGGGTGCGCGCGTCGAAGGCGGCGGGCTCGTTGGGGAACTCCCAGCCGCGGCGGATCGTCTTCAGGGCCGAGAGCGAGGCGCCCGGCTGTCCCTCGATCTGCCGGTACGCCGCGGTCTCGGCGCGGCGGGCCAGCAGGAACATGGCCGCGAGGAGCGCGAAGGGCACTCCGAGCACGAGCAGGTAGACGACCTGGCCGGCGATGAGGCCGATCACCAGGGCGAGCGCCAGCACCCCGACGAAGCTGGCGAGCAGCCACCAGGTGACGGACGGGTCCACCTTGCGGGTCATCTGGTACGCCCGCCACAGCTGGTGGTACCAGCGGACCTTGCGGACCTTGGCGGGCTTGCCCCCGGAGGGTGCGGGGGAGGAGGAGCGTTCGCGGGCCATGGGCCAGGAGTCTAGTCGTCGACGGGCGCCGACCTCACGGACCTGCGGACGACTGCGGGCCGCACGTACCGCCGGGCCGACTCAGGCCGACTCGCGCCAGACGATCGGGGTCTCGAGCAGGATGCCGCCCCGCTCGACGTCCTCGCCGCCCAGCTGGGCGAGCACCACCTCCGCGGCGCGGCGGCCGAGTCCCTCGGCGGGCTGGTGGACGGTCGAGAGCGCCGGCCTGCTCCGCCGGGCCCAGGTGCTGTCGTCGAAGCCGACGACGCCGACGTCCTCCGGGACGCTGCGGCCCGCGGACCGGAGCGCTTCCATGGCCCCAGCGGCCACGGCGTCCGAGGCGGCGAAGATGCCGTCGATCGCGGGCTCCCGGCGCAGGAGCTCATCCACGCCCGCCAGGCCCCCGCCGTACTCGTACAGCGGGACCTCGGCCACGAGGCGCGGGTCGAACCGCTCACCCAGCGCCTGCCGGAAGCCTTCGAGCCGGTCGGTGCCCGAGTCGCGGTCGAGGGCGGCGGCGATCATCCCGATCCGCCGGCGATCGGTGGCCATCAGGCGCGTCGTGATCTCGCGGGCCGCCGAGAGGTTGTCGATGCCGACCCACGGCATCGACCCGAGGTCGGGCGGGTGCCCGACGAAGGTCGTCGGCAGCCGCAGCCTGGTCACGGCCTCGATGATGGGGTCGTGCGAGCGGGCCGAGACGATGATCGCTCCGTCGACGAAGCCGCCGGCGAGGTAGCGAGAGACCCGCTCGGTGTCGCGGGTCGAGTCGATGACGAGACACACCATCTGGTAGTCGGCGAGGGAGAGCGCCTCGTTGGCCCCGAGCATCACGCTGCCGATGTTGGGGTCCTCGAGGAAGAGCGAGTGCGGCTCGTGCGCGAGGAAGGCGACCGCCTGCGTCCGCTGCCGGACGAGGTTGCGGGCGGCGGTGTTGGGCACGTAGCCCACGCTCCGGATCGCCGCCTCGATGGCGGACCGCGCCGCGGGGGAGACGTACCCGCCGTTGAGCACCCGGCTGACGGTGCCACGCGACACCCCGGCGGCCGCGGCGACGTCGTGCACGGTCGCGCGGGCCGGTGGCTGCCGGATCGTCACGCGGTCACCCTAGTCCGCTCGGGGGCTTGACGGCCGCCGTCTCGACCTGACAGTGTGTGCACGTTCACAGACTAGCTCAACGCCGAGTCCGCTCTCCATGTGTGCACGTGCACACATCGGGCACTCCGCGTGCTCGACATAGGAGACCCGATGGACCGCCAGCACTTCTCGCTCTACGGGAACCGCATCACCGCGGCCCAGGACCGCAAAGCGCTCGAGTGGCAGCAGATGTTCGTCAAGAAGTTCGACTTCGACCCGAACGAGACCTATGAGCTGAGCGTCCACGACAACGCCCAGCTGGGGGACGCCCTCGGGATCCGCGACCTCCGCCGTGACGCAGCCGGCGACCCGATCGACCGGGAGAACGGCATCGTCATCTCGACGATCCGGATGGGCTTCGGCCACTACCGGATCGCCATGGCCGGCGCTTCGGCGGCACGCTCGATGGGTTACACGCCGTACTGGCTCGATCTCCTGGCGATCCCCGGGATCACCCAGGACGCGATCAACTGGTGGAACACCAACTACAGCAAGTACTCCCGGGTGTCCCAGCGCAGCGAGCTCTTCGACAAGTACATCTGGGAGTCGGTCACCAGCGGTGACAAGACGCTGCCGGGCCTGAACTGGTGGCTGAACAACACCGCGATCGGCTGGCCGTGGCGCTTCCTCAAGGCCAACGCCCGCGACTACCGCAAGAGCGAGCTGTTCGCGAACCTGCACCACGCGCTGCCCTCGGACATGCCCATCCTCACGGCGCACATGTGGAACTGCATGGGCGCGGTGGCCGGCGGCATGACGAACGTCGTCGACATGATGTTCGACAACTGGCCGATGGCCTTCCAGCTCGTCGAGGGCGCGACGCACGCCGTGCAGTCGCCCTCCGGCTACTACGGCTTCCGGATCATGAACCAGTTCGACGAGGACGACAAGATCCTCAACCCGACCCCGGCCGACGCCATCGAGTACGTCGGGCACCACGTGGACCACGAGCTCGTCGAGAACGTCGAGGTGGACTGCGCGGCCCGGATCGACCGGATGCGTTCGGGGGAGCCGCGCCGGTTCCTGCTCACGATGGGCGGGGCGGGGGCCCAGCGCGAGCTGTTCAAGGCGATCATCGACCACTGCCGGCCGATGATCGACCGTGGTGAGCTCACCCTGCTCGTCAACCTCGGTGACCACGCCGACAACTGGGACTGGCTCAAGGGCGAGCTCGGCTCGGGCCTCTCCTCGGTGCACACCCACTTCACCTGGCAGGACACGCAGGAGTTCGCCGACGAGATCCGCGACGGTGCCACGTCGGGCCTGCACGTGTTCCTCTTCGACAACACGTTCCACGGGGTCTACGCGTCGAACTACCTCATGCGCGTCTCGGACGTCCTCGTCACCAAGCCGTCCGAGCTGGCGTTCTACCCGGTGCCCAAGATCTTCAACGCTCGCGTCGGTGCGCACGAGGCCTGGGGTGCGATCCGCAGCGCGGAGCTCGGCGACGGCACGATCGAGACGCGGAGCATCCCGCGCACGCTCCAGGCGATCGACCTGCTCGCCCAGGAGACGGACCTGATGGAGCTGTTCTGCGACTCGATCGTCAAGAACAAGCGGATCGGGATCTACGACGGCGCCTACAAGAGCGTCGCCCTGGCCACGGGCAGCACGTGGGAGCGGCTTCCCGACGGCACCGTCGTCTCCAGCCGAGCGTGAGCGCGGGCGTGGGTCGGCCGGCTCCCCGTCGCCGACCCACGCCGGGCCGCCAGCACACAACGACGTGTCGCAGCCGCGACTCTCGGACCATGAGAGAGGACCTCGCATCATGACGACCACCGCGCTCACCACGGAGGTGGGTCCAGGGCGTCCGCCGACTCGACGCCGACGGGGCTCCCAGCACCGTTCCGCGATCGCCGTCTTCGTGCTGCCCTTCGGCGTGCTGTTCTCGCTCTTCTACGCCTTGCCGGTCGGCTACGCCATCTGGCAGTCGCTGCTCAAGGTCGAGCGCGAGGGCACCTTCGGAGCGGCCCGCGAGGTCTTCGGCGGGTTCACCCAGTACGAGCAGGTCTTCGCCAACGGGCCGTTCTGGAGCTCGATCGTCCGCGTCCTGACCTTCGGTGTGGTCCAGGTGCCCGTCATGCTCGGGCTCGCGCTGATCTTCGCGCTCCTGCTGGACTCCCCGCTCCTCAAGGGCAAGAAGTTCTTCCGGCTCGCGTTCTTCGTGCCCTACGCGGTCCCCGGCGTCGTTGCGGCGATCATGTGGGGCTTCCTCTACTCGCCCAACCTCTCGCCGTTCAAGGCGGTCACCGAGAACGTCGGGTTCCTGTCGGCGGATCTTGTCCTGTGGGCGATGGCCAACGTGGTCACCTGGGTCTATGTCGGCTACAACATGCTGATCATCTACTCCGCGCTGCTCGCCATCCCGACCGAGATCTACGAGGCAGCACGGCTCGACGGCGCCGGCCAGGCCCGGATCGCCTGGTCGATCAAGATCCCGCTGGTCATGCCGGCCATCCTGCTCACGACGGTCTTCTCCATCATCGGAACCCTGCAGCTGCTCGCCGAGCCCCAGGTGTTCCGCTCCTTCAGCTCGGCCGTGACCAGCACGTTCACGCCGAACCTGACGATCTACTCGACGTCGTCGATCCCCAACTTCAACCTGGCGGCCGCGTTCTCCGTGGTCCTGGCCGTGGCGACGTTCATCCTCTCGTTCGTCTTCTTGAAGTTCACCCAGCGGAAGGGCGACAAGTGAGCGCCGTCGGCAGTACCACCAGGGCAGCGGAAGCCGCCGTGACGAACACGAGGCTCGGGGTGCGGGAGAACCCGTTCTCGCGGACCGGCGCCATGATCGTCATGGGCGTCTTCACCCTGTACTTCCTCATGCCGATCTGGTGGCTGCTCGTCTCGGCCACCAAGGACCGTTCGCAGTTCACCAGCACGAACCCGCTCTGGTTCGCGGACTTCAACCTCATCGAGAACGTCCGCGCGTTGGTGGACTACGACGGTGGCGTCTTCCTGACCTGGATCGGCAACTCCGCGATGTACACCGTGGGTGGTGCCTTCCTCGGCACGGTCCTCGCGGCGATGTGCGGGTACGCGCTGGCGAAGTACCCGTTCCGCGGGCGCGAGCTGATCTTCAACGTCGTGCTCGGCGGCGTGCTCGTCCCGGCGACGGCCCTCGCCCTCCCGCTGTTCCTCATCTTCAGCCAGGTGCAGCTGACCAACACGTTCTGGTCGGTCTTCCTGCCGAGCCTGGTCAGCCCGTTCGGGGTCTACCTCACGCGGATCTTCGCCGCGGCGAGCGTTCCGGACGAGCTCCTGGAGGCGGCACGGCTGGACGGGTCGGGTGAGGTCCGCACGTTCTTCACCGTCTCGGTCCGGCTGATGTTCCCGGCCCTCGTGACGGTCTTCCTGTTCCAGTTCGTCGCGATCTGGAACAACTTCTTCCTGCCCCTCATCATGCTCCGGGACGAGTCGGTCTTCCCGGTCACGCTGGGTCTGTACTCCTGGAACACGCAGGTCAACCAGATCCCCGAGCTGCGCGGCTACGTCCTCGTCGGCGCGCTGCTGTCGATCATCCCGCTCATCCTCATCTTCCTGCTGCTCCAGAGGTTCTGGCGCAGCGGGCTGGGCGCAGGCTCGGTGAAGTGAGCGAGATCCCTCCGGGCACGGCAGGACCTGCCGTGCTGACCCACCACAGAAGAAGGACAACCATGCGTCTCAAGAACCGAGTGGTCGGCGTCGCCCTCCTCTCCGCGGTGGCCCTCGCGGGCTGCTCCTCGGGCACGTCCTCGTCGGAGGGCACCGACGGCGGTGCCGCCGGCGCCTGCGAGCCGTCCGGCGGCCAGGTCGACCTCACCTTCACCACCTGGATCCCCGGGATGGAGGACGTGGTGGCGATCTGGAACGACGCGAACCCCGACATCCAGGTCACCGTGCAGACCGGCCCCAACGGCAACGGCGGCACCTACCAGAACTTCTTCAACCAGCTCAAGGCCGGCAACGCGCCCGACCTCGGTCAGATCGAGTACGACGCGCTGCCGAACTTCCGCGTCCAGGACGGCCTGACGGACCTCGGAGTGTGCGCGGATGTCATGGCGGCCCAGGGGGACTTCGTCGACTGGACCTGGAACCAGGTGAGCTTCGGTGAGGAAGGTTCGGCCTACGGCGTCCCGCAGGACGCCGGCCCGATGGCGATGTTCTACCGCAAGGACCTCTTCGAGCAGAACGGCATCCCGGTGCCCACCACGTGGGCCGAGTACCAGGACGCCGCGGTCAAGATCAAGGCGCTGGGCAGCACCATCACCAACTTCTCGCAGAGCGACATCAACCAGTTCGCCGGGCTCGTGTGGCAGGCCGGCGGCTCGTGGTTCGCGAACGACGGGAGCGCGTGGGACGTCCAGATCGACAGCGAGGAGTCGATGAAGGTCGCCGACTACTGGCAGGGCCTGATCGACGACGGCCTGGTCTCGGCGAACCCGCCGTGGACGAGCGAGTGGGACAACGCCTACAACACCGGCGCCAACTGGACCTGGATCTCCGCCGTGTGGGGCGCCAACTCGATCGCGAGCGGTGCTCCGGACACCTCCGGCAACTGGGCCGTGGCGCCGATGCCGCAGTGGTCCGAGGGTGACGCCGCCGCCGGCAACTGGGGTGGCTCCTCGACCGCGGTCTTCAAGGGATCGGAGCACGTCTACGAGGCGGCGAAGTTCGCCCTGTGGCTGAACACCTCGGACGAGGCCCTGACCGCGCTCAACGCGTCGGCCAACCTCTACCCGGCGACGAAGGCCGGCGCCGAGCTGCCCGCACTCAAGGAGGGCGTGGAGTTCTACGGTGGTCAGGCGATCTACGACGTCTTCGCCCAGGCGTCCGCCGAGGTCAACCCCGACTTCACCTGGGGACCGACGATGACCCAGGTCTACGCTGACGCCTCCGACGGCTTCAAGGCCGCCGTCTCCGGTGGCGGCACGCTGGCCGAGGCCCTCACGGCGACCCAGGCGTCGACGATCTCGACGCTGCAGTCGCAGGCGATCCCGGTCAAGGAGTGAGAGCTTGATCCACCACCTGCGTGCCGCGGGCTCCAGCCTCGTGCTGGACGCCCGCGGCACGCGGCTGCCCGCGATCGTCCACTGGGGCGCCGACCTCGGTGATCTCGACGACACGGCGCTGGCCGCGCTGGCAGACGCCCTGGTCCCCGCCGTCGGGCCGAGCTCGATCGACGAACCCCTGCGGCTCTCGCTCCTGCCGAGCCTGGCCGAGGGGTGGAGCGGTCACCCCGCCCTGCGCGGGTTCCGGGCGACCGACGGGAAGTCCCTCGGCGCGCTCGTCCCCGTGGCGACGACGCGTGCGGGACGGTCCGTCCGCAGCACGTGCGCCGACGCGTCGGGCACCCTCCTCGTGGAGTCCCGGGTGGAGCTCACCGACGACGGCGTACTGCGGGCGCGGCACGGGGTGCGCAACACGGGGCAGGACGTCGTCGAGCTCGCTGGCCTGGACACGGTGATCCCTGTTCCCGACCGTGCGCGCGAGGTCCTCGACTTCACCGGGTTGTGGACCCACGAGCGTCGCCCGCAGCGGACGACGCTCGGGTTCGGCGCGTGGAGCCGGGAGACCCGGCACGGGCGCCCGGGCCATGACGACCCCTTCCTCACGGTCGTCGGCACCCCCGGCTTCGGCTTCCGGTCCGGTGAGGTCTGGGCCGTCCACCTCGCCTGGAGCGGCGACAAGGCGGTCCGCGCCGAGCGCCAGCCCCTCGGACCCTCGGCGCTCGCCTGCGGCGAGCTGCTCGCCCCGGGAGAGGTCCGGCTCGCGCCGGGGGAGGAGTACACGAGCCCGTGGACCATCGCCGCGTGGTCGGCCGACGGGATCGACGGGCTCTCCGGACGGTTCCACCCCTACGTCCGGTCGCGCTCGACGATCCGTGGCCCGCGCCCGCTCGTCCTCAACACCTGGGAGGCCGTGTACTTCGACCACGACCTCGACGTGCTCGGCCGGCTCGTGGCCGCGGCCGCCGAGGTCGGTGTCGAGCGCTTCGTGCTCGACGACGGCTGGTTCACCGGCCGGCGGGACGACCGCCGGGCGCTCGGGGACTGGACGGTGGACGCGACGGTCTGGCCGCAGGGCCTGCACCCGCTCGTCGAGCTCGTGCACGAGCACGGCATGGACCTCGGTCTGTGGGTCGAGCCGGAGATGGTCAACCCGGACTCCGACCTCGCCCGGGCGCACCCGGAGTGGGTGCTCGGCTCGGCCTCCTCGCCGACCTGGCGCTACCAGCACACGCTCGACCTCGCGAACCCCGACGCCTTCGCCTACGTGCTCGACAGCCTCCTGGCACTGGTTCGGGAGTACCCGATCGCCTACCTCAAGTGGGACCACAACCGCGACCTGCTCGAGCCGGTGGCACACCGTCAGGTCAGCGCCGTCTACCGGCTGCTCGACGCGCTCCGGTCTGCCGCGCCCGGCCTGGAGATCGAGTCCTGCGCGTCCGGCGGCGCGCGGATCGACCTGGGCATCCTCGAGCGGGTGGAGCGGGTCTGGACCTCCGACACGAACGACCCGCTCGAGCGGCAGCAGATCCAGCGCTGGACGAGCGTGCTGGTGCCGCCCGAGTACCTGGGCAGCCACCTCGGCGCGGCGACGGCGCACACCACGGGCCGTGCGTCCGACCTCGGCTTCCGGGCGGCGACGGCCCTGTTCGCGAGCGCCGGCATCGAGTGGGACCTGCTCACCGCGGACCCTGCGGAGCGGGCCCAGATCGCCGGGTGGACGGCGGCCTACCGCAAGCGTCGGGGCGACCTGCACGGCGGGACGGTCGTCCGGGCCGACCTCAGCGACCCTGCGCTGCTTGCGCACGGCGTGGTGTCCCCGGACCGGTCGCGGGCGACGTTCGCGTACGTCGCGCTCGCCGCGCCGGAGCATGCCCTGCCGGCCCCCCTGCGCTTCGTCGGCCTCGACCCCGCCCGGACCTACCGGGTGCGACCGTGGACGCTCGTGTCGCCGCCGAGGGTGCTGCAGGACGCAGCGCCGCCGTGGCTCGTCGAGGGCGAGGTCACCCTTCCCGGGCGGGTGCTCGCCGAGGTCGGGCTGCCGATGCCGTTGCTCCTGCCGCAGCAGGCGCTGCTCCTCGACGTCGAGGCGGTGCCGACCGGCCGGTGATCGGCAGGCCGCCGGCGGGCGGCCGGCCCGTCACGGCCTCAACGCGCGAGCAGGCTCGAGGCCTCCTGGCGCGCGGTGCGCTCCTCGGCGAGGTGCGCGAGCTCGGCCGGGATCTCCCAGCCGCGCCGGCGCATGGCCTGACCCCACAGGCTGCCGGCGCGGTAGGAGGACCGCACCAGCGGCCCGGCCATGACGCCCAGGAAGCCGATCCGCTCGGCCTCCTCCGAGAGTGCGACGAACTCCTCGGGACGGACCCACCGGCTGACCGGGTGGTGGCGCACCGACGGGCGCAGGTACTGCGTGATCGTCACCAGGTCGCAGCCGGCGGCGTGCAGGTCGGCCAGCGACTCGGCGGCCTCCTCGAGCGTCTCGCCCATGCCGAGGATGAGGTTGGACTTGGTCACCAGGCCGGCGTCCCGGGCGGAGCTGAGCACGGAGAGCGAGCGGTCGTAGCGGAACCCGGGCCGGATCTGCTTGAAGATCCGCGGCACGGTCTCCAGGTTGTGCGCGAGCACCTCCGGGCGGGAGGAGAAGACCTCGGCGAGCTGCTCGGGGACCGCGGTGAAGTCCGGGATGAGCAGCTCGACGCCGGTGCCGGGGTTGAGCGCGTGGATCTGTCGGACGGTCTCGGCGTACAGCCACGCCCCGCCGTCGGGCAGGTCGTCGCGGGCGACCCCGGTGATGGTCGAGTAGCGCAGCCCCATGGTGCGGACGGACTCGGCGACCCGCCGGGGCTCGTCGCGGTCGAGGTCGGCGGGCTTGCCGGTGTCGATCTGGCAGAAGTCGCAGCGCCGGGTGCACTGGTCACCACCGATGAGGAAGGTCGCCTCGCGGTCCTCCCAGCACTCGAAGATGTTGGGGCAGCCCGCCTCCTCGCAGACCGTGTGCAGCGCGCCACCGTGCACCAGGCCCTTGAGCTCGGTGTACGCCGGGCCCATGGTGGCCTTGGTCTTGATCCACTCGGGCTTCTTCTCGATGGGCGTCTCGGCGTTGCGGGCCTCGACCCGCAGCATGCGCCGACCCTCGGGGGCGATCGTCATCCGGTCAGGGTACGTGAGGACGCGAGCAGGGGCGTCAGCGCGCGCTCCAGGTGGACGGCGAGCACCGGGTCGAGCTCGTCGACGGTGACGTCGCGACCGAGCTCCGCCGACAGCGACGTGACGTCCGCGTCCGCGATGCCGCACGGCACGATCCGGCCGAAGGCCGAGAGGTCGGGGTCGCCGTTGAGCGCCAGCCCGTGCATGGTCACCCCGCGGGCCACCCGCACGCCGATCGCGCAGACCTTGCGCTCGCGGCGGCCACCGTCGGCCGGGCACCACACGCCCGAGCGGCCCTCGACCCGCATCGTGGGCACCCCGAGCGCGGCGCAGACCCCCAGCACGGCGTCCTCGAGGGCGCGTACGTAGGCGACGACGTCGACCGGCTCGGCGAGTCGCACGATCGGGTAGGCCACGAGCTGGCCGGGGCCGTGCCAGGTGATCCGCCCGCCGCGGTCGACGTCGATCACGGGCGTGCCGTCGGTCGGCCGGTCGGCGGTCGCGGTGCGCCGGCCCGCGGTGTAGACGGGTGGGTGCTGGACGAGGACGACGGTGTCCGGCCGCTGCCCGTCGGCGACCTCGCCGTGCAGCCGGCGCTGCAGGGCCCAGGCCTCGGCGTAGTCGACGAGACCGGTCGGTCGCTCGAATCGGAGGTGGGCCAGGTCCATCGTCCGCACGCTACCCGGTGCCCCCGCCGGACGCTTCCTCGTCGACGGAGCCGGGGCCCGAGCCGGGGCCGGAGTCGTCACCCGGGCCTTCTGCGTGGCTGCCGTCGCCGCCGTCCCCCAAGGCGCCGTGGGCGGTGATCATCGCGGTGAGGAGTGCGCGGAGCTGCGCGACCTGCGCCGGGTCGAGGCCCTGGACGACCAGTGCCTCCGCGGCGCCGCCGTCGCCCGCAGCGGCGAGCGCCTGGAGCCCGGCGGGCGTGAGGACGACGTCGTGCCGGCGGCGGTCCTGTGCGTCCGGGTGGCGGTCGACGTACCCGCTGCGCTCGAGCCGCGCCACGACCTTGCTCATCGTCTGCTCGGTCACGTCGCAGGCGGCGGCGATCTCGCGCTGGGACCGCGGGCCCCCGGCGAGGTGGGCCAGCACCGGGAGCGAGGCGTGGTTGAGGTCCCAGTGCGCCAGGTGCGCGTTCCACTCCCGTTCGACCTGCCGGCTGACCGCGGACAGCAGGCGACCGGTGGGCCAGCTCGCGGGGGCGGACCAGGGCCCGTCGAGTCGGCCGGCGTCGGCGCCCGCGGGCGGACGGGCCCGGGCGTCGCGCCGGGGCGCTGCCGGATCGGGGATCGGCATCGGGCCTCCGTCTCCGTCGTCGAGTTGTGGCCCCGGGCGGGACCGCCCATGATACTCAGCATGCTGAGGAATGGCGCGGGTGCGCGGTCCGGACTCCTGCGAGGGCTCGCCATCCTGGGGGTGCTCGTCGCCTGGCTGGCGATCGGCGGAGTCGGCGGGATGTCCATCGGACGGCTCTCCGAGGTGCAGGAGAACGACACCGCGTCGTTCCTCCCGCGCAGCGCCGAGTCGACGCGGGCCGCCGAGCTGTCCGCCGCCTTCCGGCAGACGACGACGCTGCCGGCGCTCGTCGTCGTCGACGGCGACGGCGCGCTCACCCCGGCGCAGCTCGCGCAGGTCCAGGGCTTCGCCGCGTCGGTCTCGGCCCTGGACGTCGAGGGCGAGCCGCTCGGCGACCTGCTGACCGCCCCGGTGGTCGCCTTCCCGTCGCAGGACGGCGAGGCGGCCCTGGTGACGGTCTCGCTGGACTCGACCCAGGCACTGGCTCAGGTGGGCGAGGAGCGCGTGGTCAACGTCGTCGTGGCCGAGCTCCGGGCCGCCGCCGAGGAGCAGCTCGGCGGGCTGCGGGCCTACGTCACCGGCCCGGCCGGCTCGATCGCGGATCTCGTCGCGGCCTTCGGCGGCATCGACGGGGTGCTGCTCCTGGTGGCCCTGGCCGCCGTCTTCGTCATCCTCGTCCTGGTCTACCGTTCGCCCTCGTTGCCGTTCACCGTCCTGTTCACCTCGCTCTTCGCGCTCTCCGGGGCTGCGCTGGTGGTGTTCCAGCTGGCCCAGGCCGGGGTGCTGGTCCTCGACGGCCAGAGCCAGGGCATCCTCTTCATCCTCGTGGTGGGTGCCGCGACCGACTACTCCCTGCTCCTCGTCTCGCGCTACCGCGAGGAGCTGCGCCGGGTGCACGCCCCGCACCAGGCGATGCGCCGGGCCTGGCGCGCGTCGCTCGAACCGATCGCCGCGAGCGCCGGCACCGTCATCGCCGGCCTGCTCTGCCTGCTCCTGTCCGACCTGTCCTCCAACCGGAGCCTCGGCCCGGTCGCGGCGATCGGCATCGTCGCCGCCTTCGTGGCCTCGCTCACCCTGCTGCCCGCGCTGCTGCTCGTCGGCGGGCGTCGCGCCCGCTTCATCTTCTGGCCGCGGATGCCGCGACCCGCGCACACCGACGACCGCGGGGCGGAGGTCGACGAGGAGCTCGCCCACCTCGAGGAGCGCTCGGGCATCTGGGGCCGGGTGTCCGGCCTGCTCGGCCGGCACCCCCGCCGGGTCTGGGCGGTGACCGCGGTGGTGCTGCTCGCCGCATCGGCCTGGCTCCCGACGCTGCGCGCGACCGGGACCGGCGACTCCGACGTGTTCCTCACCGCCGTCGACTCGGTGGCCGGCGGTGAGGTCCTGGCGGAGCACTTCGACGCGGGCAGCACCCAGCCGATCACCGTCGTGGCGCCGGAGGGCGACCTGGCGACCGTGCTGAGCACGGTCGAGGGCGTCGACGGCGTGGTCTCCGCCGTGGCCGTCACGGCCGCACCCGCCGGTGCGCCGGTGGACCCCTCGACGCCCCCGATGGTGATCGACGGCAACGTCCTGGTCGAGGCGGTGACCCAGGTCTCCGCGGAGACCCAGGAGGCGACCGAGGTGGTCACCGCGGTGCGCACGGCCGTGCACGCCGCCACCCCGGACGCCGTGGTCGGCGGCGCGGCGGCGCAGCGTCTGGACACCCAGCTGACCAGCGAGCGGGACCTGCGGGTGATCGTCCCGGCCGTCCTGGCGGTGATCCTCCTCGTGCTCATCCTGCTGCTGCGGTCCGTCGTGGCCCCGGTCCTCATCGTGGTGGCCAACCTGTTGTCCTTCGGGGCGACCCTGGGCATCGGCGCGCTGGTCTTCAACTACGTCTTCGACTTCCCGGGCGCCGATGCGACGGTGCCGCTGTACGCCTTCGTGTTCCTCGTCGCGCTCGGCATCGACTACTCGATCTTCCTCATGACGCGGGTGCGGGAGGAGTCCCTGCGCCACGGGACGCGCCAGGGCGTGCGCCGCGGGGTGGCCGTCACCGGTGGCGTCATCACCAGCGCGGGCATCGTGCTCGCGGCGACGTTCGGTGCGCTGGCGGTCCTGCCGCTGCTCTTCCTCGTCCAGCTCGCCTTCCTGGTCGCCCTCGGCGTGCTCATCGACACGCTCGTCGTGCGCACGCTCCTGGTGCCGGGGCTGATCCACGACCTGGGCACGACGTCCTGGTGGCCGTGGCAGCGGCGCATCCGGGCCTGAGGGCTGCGACGGCGGGGCGGACCACAGCGGACTGAGCCCTGTGGACGGAGCCCCGAGCCGCCGGCGCCCTGCTGGACTCGGGGGATGGAGCTCGCCCTGCCGCCGGAGGTCCGCGCCGTGCTGCGCGACCACGGGGTCGAGCCCGCCGGTCCGCTCGGGGTCGGGGCGTCCGGGCTGCGCTGGAGCGCACTGGGTGCGGACGGGCGTCGCTACGCGGTGGTCCACGCGAGCGGCACCCTCGCCGAGGCGGTCCGGGACCGTGCGCGAGTCCTCGCCGGGCTGCGGCACCCCGCGCTGGCGCACTGCGCCCACGTGCTGCCGACAGCGGACGGCGTCGTCGTGCTCGTCGAGGCGGACCCCGGCACCGACGCCGGGGTGCTGCTCGAGGCGCGCGGCGCCCTGCGGCCCGGCGAGGTCGTCGGACTCCTCGCGCCGGTGGCCGAGGCGCTCGCCGTGCTGCACGGGGCGGGTCTGGCCCACGGTGACGTCGCGCCGTCGAACATCGTGGTGACCGCCCGAGGGCCGGTGCTGGTGGACGTGCTCGGCGGCGCGGACGGCGACGAGCGGGGGACCCCCGCCTTCACCCCGCCGGAGCGGGAGGCAGGTCCGAGCCCGGAAGCGGACGTGGCTGCCCTCGGCCTGGTCGCCCTGGCGCTGCTCGGCGGCCCGGCGGGGGCGCGCCGCGAGGGCGACGACGACGCGGCGGACGTCGGCGCGGGTGCCGGCGGGCGCGCCGCCCTCGAGGGGTGGTGCGCCCGGACCGCGGGAGCCGACCCCCCGACGGCCGGGGAGCTCGCCGCCGGGCTCCGCCGGGCGTGCCCGGCCGCGCCGCTGGAACCGGCGGACCCGGCCGTGCTCGCGCGGTTGGGGCTGCGCCGGCTCTCCGGGACGAGCGGGGCGGTCGACCGGGGCAGGATGACGGTCCGGCTGGCGCGGGGCGGTCGGCGGGCGCAGGCGCGGCACCGGGCCGCCGGAGCGGCGGACCGCGAGGGGCGCCGTGCGGTGCGTCGGAGGGATCGGCCCACGGGGAGCGGCACGCGGCGGCAGGAGGTCCGTCGGGCGGTGCTGCGGGGTGTGCTCGTGGGCAGCGTCGTGCTGGGCGGCCTCGGCGGGGCCGCGGTCGCCGTCGCCGTGGTGGGGCGCGACGAGAGTGTGAGCCGGGCGGCGGTCCGGCTCACCCGGGAGCGTGCCGCGGCCCTGGCGCTCGGGGATGCGGAGGCGCTGGCCCGAGTCACGGTGCCGGGCTCGCCGGCCGCCCGTGCGGACGCGCTCGCTCTCACCGCCGCGGCGGGCGACGCCGCGGGACGGCTCGACGCGGAGCCGTCCGCCTGGACCATCGCCGTGGTGCCGGAGGCGACCGTCCCGTGCGACGGCGCCGGGACCTGCGTGCGGGTGCGCACCGTGACGTCGTGGGGCGGGGTGGCGGGGGAGCCGCGCACCGTCGTGCTCGTCCTCGCGGCCGACCCGTGGCGGGTGCGGGAGGTCAGGACCGCCGGGTGAGCCAGTCGGCGGCCGCGTCCAGCGTGGGGTGGTCCCAGGTGAAACCCGAGTCCTCCAGGACCGTAGGGAGCGCCTTCTGGCCGAAGAGCAGGAGCTCGTCGGCCATGTCGCGCAGCACCAGGCGCAGCAGCGGAGCGGGGACCGAGACGACCGCCGGGCGGTGCAGCTCGTCGGCGATCGCCGCGATGACCTGCCGCTGGGTCGCGGGTTCCGGGCCGGTGAGGTTGACCGGGCCGACGACCGGGGTGGTGAGCAGGTGCCCGATCGCCCGGACGTGATCGTGCAGGGTGATCCAGCTCCACACGTTGCTGCCGTCGCCGAGCGGCCCGCCGACCCCGAGCCGCAGCAGGGGGAGCAGCCGGCCCAGGGCGCCGCCCTCGGGCGCCAGGACCATTCCCGTCCGCAGGTGCACGGTGCGCACACCATGTCCCTCGGCGGCCGCGGTGGCGCCCTCCCAGGCACGGACCACGTCCGCCAGGAAGCCCCGCCCGGGCGGGGACGCCTCGGTGAGCGGCTCGGTGCCACGGTCGCCGTAGAAGCCGACGGCGGAGGCCTGGAGGAGCACCGTCGGCCCGTCGTCCATCAGGGCCAGGGTGCGCGAGAGCAGGGTCGTCGGCAGGGTGCGTGACTCCAGGATCGTGCGCCGGTAGGACGGGGTCCACAGGCGGTCGCCGATGCCGGCACCGCCGAGGTTGATCACGGCGTCGACGCCGCGCAGGGCCGCCGGGTCGAGCTCGTCCCGGTACGGGTCCCAGCCGATCTCGCGGCTCGACCCGGCCGGGCCCCTGACGAGCCGCCGGACCCGGTGTCCGGCGGCCGTCAGGTGGGAGACGAGGGCCGATCCGATCAGCCCGCGCGACCCGGCGACGACGACATGCACCTCAGAGACCGACCTCGGCCTCGAACTCGCCGTCCTCGATGCGCTTCTTGACGGCCATGAGGTACCGCGAGGCGTCCGCGCCGTCCACCAGGCGGTGGTCGTAGCTCAGGGCCAGGTAGCACATGGACCGGACCGTGATGTACTCCGAGCCCATCTCGTCGACCGCGACGACCGGGCGCTTGACGATCGCGCCGGTGCCGAGGATCGCCGAGGTGCCACCGGGGACGATCGGGGTGTCGAAGAGCGCGCCGCCCGACCCGGTGTTGGTCACGGTGAACGTGCCGCCGCTGAGCTCGTCCGGGGTGACCTTGTTGTCGCGCGTGCGCGCGGCGAGGTCGGCGATCTTCCGGGCGATCCCGCCGAGGTTGAGGTCGCCGGCACCACGGATCACGGGCACGACGAGCCCGCGCTCGGTGTCGACGGCGATCCCGACGTTCTCCTCGCCGTGGTAGGTGATCTGGTTCCCGTCGAGGATGCCGTTGATCTTCGGGTGGGCCTTGAGCGCCTCGGTCGCGGCGAGGACGAAGAACGGCAGGTAGGTGAGGTTCACGCCCTCCCGTGCCGCGAAGCCCGCCTTGGCCTTGGTCCGCAGCCGCGCGACCCTGGTGACGTCCACCTCGACGACCGAGGTGAGCTGCGCCATCGAGTGCAGCGACTCGACCATCCGCGAGGCGATGACCTGACGCAGCCGGCTCGCCTTCTCCGTCGTGCCCCGCAGCGGGGAGACGGGCGCGGGCGCCGCGGGGCGAGCGGGAGCGGCGGCGGCTGCGGGTGCGGCCGCCGGAGCGGCTGCGGCGGCCGCGCGCGCGCGCTCGGCGGCCTCGGCGGCCTCCAGCACGTCCTCCTTGCGGATGCGGCCCCCGACTCCGGTCCCGGTGACCGAGGCGAGGTCGACGCCCTTCTCGCCCGCGAGCTTGCGGACCAGGGGCGTGAGGTACCCGCCGCCGGTGGCGGCCGCGGCCGGGGCCGGTGCCGGAGCGGCTGCAGGGGCTGCCGGGGCTGCCGGGGCTGCCGGGGCGGGAGCGGCCGGGGCGGGAGCGGCCGGGGCGGGAGCGGCCGGGGCGGCCGGTGCGGGGGCGGCCGGAGCCGGCTCCGCAGCCGCCGGGGCAGCAGCAGCGGCCGGTGCCGACGCACCTGCCTCGCCGACCCGGGCCAGCGCGGTGCCGACCTCCACCGTCTCGTCCTCGCCGACCAGGATCTCCACGAGCGTCCCGGCGAACGGCGACGGGATCTCGGTGTCCACCTTGTCGGTGGAGACCTCGAGCAGCGGCTCGTCGAGCGCGACGCTGTCGCCGACCTGCTTGAGCCACCGGGTGACGGTGCCTTCGGTGACGCTCTCACCGAGCGCCGGCATCGTCACGTCCTGGGCCGAGCCCCCGGAGGCGGCGGTCGCAGCGGCGGCAGGTGCCTCCGGGGCGGCCGGGGCGGGCTCCGCAGCGGCGGCGGGCGCAGCCTCGGGCTCCGGCGCAGGCGCAGGCTCGGCCGCAGGCGCCGCGGCGGCGCTCTCGCCCGCCGCGCCGATGGTGGCCAGCGCGGTGCCGACCTCCACCGTCTCGTCCTCGCCGACGAGGATCTCCACGAGCGTCCCGGCGAACGGCGACGGGATCTCGGTGTCCACCTTGTCGGTGGAGACCTCGAGCAGCGGCTCGTCGAGCGCGACGGTGTCGCCGACCTGCTTGAGCCACCGGGTGACGGTGCCTTCGGTGACGCTCTCACCGAGCGCGGGCATCAGCACGGAGTCAGACATGACCAGGCGTCTCCTTGATCAGTTGTGGGCGTGGAGGGGCTTGCCGGCGAGAGCGAGGAAGGCCTCGCCGAGCGCCTCGTTCTGCGTGGGGTGGGCGTGCACCAGCGTGGCGACGTCCTCCGGGTAGGCCTCCCAGTTGACGATGAGCTGGCCCTCCCCGATGAGCTCGCCGACCCGGGCGCCGAGCATGTGCACGCCGACGACGGGGCCGTCCTTCTGGCGGACCAGCTTGACGAAGCCGGCCGTGCCGAGGATCTGGCTCTTGCCGTTGCCGCCCAGGTTGTACTCGAGCACGTCGACGCCGTCGGCGCCGTACAGCTCGCGCGCCTTGGCCTCCGTGATGCCGACCGAGGCGACCTCGGGCTCGGAGTAGGTCACCCGCGGGATCCCCGACTCGACGATCGCCGCCGGGTTGAGCCCGGCGATCTCCTCGGCGACGAAGATGCCCTGCTGGAAGCCGCGGTGGGCGAGCTGCAGGCCGGGGACGATGTCGCCGACGGCGTGGATGTTCGCCACGCCCGTGTGCAGCCGCTCGTCGGTGAGGACGAAGCCGCGGTCCATCGGCACGCCCTGCTCCTCGTAGCCGAGGTCCGCCGTGCGCGGCCCGCGGCCGACGGCGACCAGCAGCAGGTCGGCGTCGTAGGCGGTGCCGTTCTCCAGCGTGACGTGCACGGCGTTGTCGTCCTGGGTCACGCCCTGGAAGCGCACGCCCGTGGAGAAGTCGATCTTGCGCTTGCGGAACGCCCGCTCGAAGGCCTTGCTGACGGCCTCGTCCTCGTTGGGGACGAGGTGGGGCAGCGCCTCGACGATGGTGACCTTGGTGCCGAACGAGGTCCACACGCTGGCGAACTCGCAGCCGATGACGCCGCCGCCGAGGACGACCACCGACGACGGCACGTAGTCGAGGCTCAGCGCCTGGTCGGAGGTCATCACCCGGCCGCCGATCTCCAGACCGGGGAGCGAGCGTGCGTACGAGCCGGTGGCGAGCACGACGTGCTTGCCGGTGTACCGCTCGCCGTTCACCTCGACGGTGTCCTGGCCGACGAGACGGCCGTGGCCCTCGACGAACGTGATGCCGTGCGCCTTGACCAGGCCCTGCAGGCCCTTGTAGAGGCGGGAGATGACCCCGTCCTTGTAGGAGTTCACCGCGTTCATGTCGATGCCCTCGAGGGTGGCGCGGACGCCGTACTTCTCGCTCTCGCGGGTGGAGTCGGCGACCTCGGCGGCGTGCAGCAGCGCCTTGGTCGGGATGCACCCGTTGTGCAGGCAGGTCCCGCCGACCTTGCCCGACTCGACGAGGGCGACGGTGAGGCCAAGCTCCGTGGCGCGCAGGGCGGTGGCGTAGCCGCCGCTCCCTCCGCCCAGGACCACGATGTCGAAGACGGTGTCAGGCACGATCAGGCTCCCCTCGAGCACGGCATTGGGTCGGGCGCTCCGGTCATCTTGTCACCACCGGCGATCAGACGGGAACCGGCGTGCCGTGGATGAGACCGGCGCGGCCTCGCGAAACATCCTACGACTCCACGACACGTAGTCTGGACACATGCGACTGTTCGGGCGACGCCGACGCGCGGACGCCCCTGGCGAGCCGCTCTCCGGGAATGCCGCGCGCCGGGCGACGGAGGAGTACCTCGCGGAGTTCGCCCGCACCCGGGTGGGCGTCGAGGCGTACATCGAGCCCGCCACGCGGGTCACCCAGACGACGCTCGTCCTCATCGCGACGACGGGGGAGTGGACGCGGCGTCGGGTGCCCGACCCGGGGACCGCCCGGCAGATCGCCCGCGAGCTCGCGATCCCCGTCTACGACGTCCAGCTGACGGGATACCCGCAACGCATGCGGGACTGGAACTCCCGGCAGCGGCGCACGGGTCGCTGACCCGCACGCCGCCACCGAGGTCCGTCCGGCCGAGGTCCGTCAGCGGGCCTCGAGCAGGCTGAGCAGGGTACGCACCGCGACGCCCGTGCCCCCCACCGTCGTGTAGCCGTGGGCCGTGCCCTCGTTGAAGGCCGGGCCGGCGATGTCCAGGTGGGCCCACGGCGTCTGGCCGACGAACTCCTGCAGGAAGAGCCCGGCGGTGAGCATGCCGCCGAAGCGGTCGCCGATGTTCGCGAGGTCGGCGACGGCGGACTTGAGCGTGGCCCGCAGCTCGACCGGGAGGGGCATCGGCCAGAACTGCTCGCCGGACTCCGCCGCGGCCGCCACGACCTCGTCGCGGACCTCGGGGCTGCCCATGACGGCCGAGACCCGGGGGCCGAGCGCGACGAGCTGGGCACCGGTGAGGGTCGCGACGTCGAGCACGGCGTCGGGCTTCTCCTCGCACGCGGCGACCAGGCCGTCGGCGAGCACGAGCCGGCCCTCGGCGTCGGTGTTGAGCACCTCGACGGTCTTCCCGCCGCGCTGCGTGATCACGTCGGACGGCCGCTGCGCCGTGCCGGAGGGCATGTTCTCGGCGAGGCAGAGCCAGCCGGTCACCTTCACCGGCAGCCCGAGCTCGGCGGCAGCCAGGACGGTGTGCAGCACGGCGGCGGCGCCGGCCATGTCGGACTTCATCGCCTCCATGCCCTTGGCGGGCTTGATGGACAGGCCGCCCGAGTCGAAGGTGATGCCCTTGCCGACGAGGGCGACGGACTTCTTCGCACGCGGCGGCGCCCAGACGACCTTGACGAGGCGCGGCGGCCGGGAGGAGCCCTGGCCGACCGCGACGAGGCCGCCGTAGCCGCCGGCCGCGAGCTCCCTCTCGTCGAGCACGGTGACCTTGACCTTCGTGCCCTTCGCCGCGGTGCGTGCCGCGTCCGCGAACGCGGCAGGGAAGAGGTCGAGCGGGCTGGTGTTGACGAGGTCGCGGACGCCGTGCACGGCGGCACCGATGACCTCGGCGCGAGCGACGGCCGCTCGCGCCGGAGCCGACTTGGCCACGGACGTGACGAGCTGGACGGCGGTCGCCGGACGCGCGTGCGGCGGGACGTCTCGGTACCGGTCGAAGGTGTACGCGCCGAGGATCGCGCCCTCCGCGATCGCGGCCACCAGGCCGGCGTCCCCGGCCGGGAAGGCCAGGGCCAGGGACCGGACCCCGGTCAGCTGGCGCGTCGCGGCGCCCGCGGCCCGACGCAGCGTCTCGGCGTCCAGGGTGCCGCGGAGCTCGCCGACGCCGACCGCGGCGATCACCGGCGCCGAGGCCAGGCCGGCCGACGGGATGCGCTGGACGGTGTCGGCCTCACCGCTGATGCCGAGGCCGGGTGCGTTGAGGGCGGACCGGATCGCCTGCGGGACACCGTCGCCCAGGACGGTGACGGCGCCGGGACCGGCGGTGGCGACGGCCACGACGAGGACGTCGGCGGCACAACGGGTGGGGTCGGAGGAGGTCAGCGTGATCACCCGTCGATGCTAGACGCCGCGCGGGCTGCTCCCGCGACGAACGGCCCGGTCCTGCGGTGCCCGCCGGCGGAGCGAGGTGCGCGCCGGGCCGGACCCTCCGTATCGTCACGCCCGTGTGGATGCCCCTCGCCCTGCTCGTCGGCCTCAGCGCGGTCCTCGTCGCGGGGTGGGCGGGGTGGTTCGTCCTGCGGGACCGCGCCGTCGTCCTGCGCCAGCTGTGGGGTGCGGCGGTGGTCGAGGCGCTGCTGCTCGTCGAGGTCGTGGTCGCCGTGGTGCTCACCGCGCGCGGTGACCCGCCGGCCGACCCGCCGACGTTCTGGGGCTACGCGGTGACCACGCTCATCCTCCTGCCGCTCGCCGCACTGTGGGGGTTCGCGGAGCGGAGCCGGTGGAGCTCGGTGGTGCTGCTCGTCGCCGCGGTCACCGTCGCCTTCCTCCAGCTGCGGATGACCCAGGTCTGGGGCGGCTGAGGCCCGCCGGTGGAGGGGCCGGTCGACGAGCCCTAGGGTCGTCCGGTGACCCCCTCGAGCCCGGCGTCCACCGCCTCCGGTCCCGGTCGGGCGCTGGTCAGCGTCTACGGCGTCCTCGCCCTCGCCGCCGGAGCACGGTCGGGGGTCCAGGCCGCCTCCGACTGGGCGGCCGCGCCGCTGGCCTACGGGCTCTCGGCGCTCGCCGCCGTCGTCTACCTCCTGGCCACCGTCGCGCTCGCCCGGGGCACCGGCCGGTGGCGCACGGTCGCCTGGCTCGCCGTCGGGACCGAGATGGTCGGGGTGCTCGCGGTCGGCGCCCTCTCCCTGGTCCGCGGCGACCTGTTCCCGGACGCGACCGTGTGGTCCGACTTCGGCATCGGCTACGGCTTCGTGCCGCTCGTCCTGCCGGTGCTCGGGCTGCTCTGGCTGCGGCGGACCGGGCGGTCGGTGCACCCGCGCGAGGGCGGACCCCGGTAGGTTGCCGGGCGTGTACCGAGTGCTCTTCACCACCGTCCTGCGGCGGTTCGCCCCCGAACGCGCCCACCACCTCGCCTTCGCCGCCATCCGGATCGCGGCGGCGGTCCCCGTCCTGCGCACGGTGCTGCGGCGGAGCCTGGTCCCGCGGGGCCCGGCGGTGCGGGTGCTCGGGCGCGACCTCCCCGGTCGCTTCGGGCTGGCGGCGGGCTTCGACAAGGACGGCGAGGGAGTCCTCGGCCTGACGATGCTCGGCTTCGGCTTCGTCGAGGTCGGCACCGTGACGCCCGTCGCCCAGCCGGGCAACGACGCACCCCGGCTCTGGCGGATCGTGGACCGCGAGGCCCTGCGCAACCGGATGGGGTTCAACAACAGCGGCGCGGCCGCGGTGGCCGGCCGGTTGCGTGCCCTGCGCTCGACGCCGGCCGGCCGCGCCGCCGTCGTCGGCGTGAACATCGGCAAGAACAAAGTCACCCCCGCGGAGGGCGCAGCCGCCGACTACGCGACCTGTGCCCGCGTCCTGGCGCCCTGGGCCGACTACCTCGTGGTCAACGTCTCCTCGCCGAACACGCCCGGTCTGCGGGACCTGCAGTCGGTCGAGGCGCTGCGCCCGCTGCTCGTGGCGGCGCGGACCGCCGCGGACGAGGCCACCGCGCCCGGGCGCGTCCCGCTCCTGGTGAAGATCGCCCCGGACCTCGCGGACCAGGACGTCGACGAGGTCGCCGACCTCGCCCTCGACCTCGGCCTCGACGGCATCGTCGCGGTCAACACGACGATCGCGCACGACCTCGGCGAGGGCGGGCTCTCCGGGCCACCGCTCCTGGGCCGCGGGCTCGAGGTCGTCGCGCGCCTCCGCTCCCGGTTGGGCAGCGGCCCGGTGATCATCGGGGTCGGCGGGATCAGCACCACCGAGGACGCCGAGGCCTACCTCGACGCCGGCGCCGACCTCGTGCAGGGCTACACCGGCTTCATCTACCGGGGGCCCTTCTGGGCCTCGCGCATCAACAAGGGCCTGGCCCGCAGGGGGCGGGCCGGATGAGCCGCGCGCAGTGGACCTGGACGCTCCTGGGGGCCGGCGGCACGCGCCTCGACCGGCCGATCAGCCCGACCTTCACGAGTCGGTTCGACGCCGAGGCGTGGCTCGGCGAGCACCGGCACCGCCTCGAGGGCGAGCACGTCGTCGCCGCCCAGCTGCACGCGGACGACAGCCCGGTGGGGATCCTCATCACGCTCACCACGCCCTGACGTGGCCGGCCAGGGCACGACCCACCCGCCGCGTCCCGCGGCCGTGCTGCTCGCACGGCTGCCGACCCGCCGGACCGTCCAGCTCCTCGTCGGCCTCGTCCTCTACGCCGCCTCGATCGCGCTGCTCGTGCACGCCGCCACCGGCTCCATGCCCTGGGACGTCCTGACCCAGGGCCTCGTCCGGCACCTGGCGCTGAGCTTCGGCGCGGTCACCGCGGTCATCGGCCTGCTCGTGCTGCTCTGCTGGATCCCGCTGCGCCAGCGGCCGGGGGTGGGCACCGTGGCGAACGTGGTCGTCATCAGCGTGCTCGTCGACCCGTTCCTCGCCCTGCTCGGCCGCCTCCCTGCCGCACTGCCGCTCGCCGTCACGGCTGCGCTGGCGGTCGCCGGGGTCGTGCTCAACGCCCTCGCCACCGCGCTGTACATCGGGGCCCGGATGGGACCGGGGCCGCGGGACGGGCTGATGACCGGGCTGGTGCGCCGCACCGGGGCGCTCGATCCGGCTGGTGCGCTCGTCGATCGAGGGTGTTGTCGTCCTGACGGGTTGGCTCCTCGGGGGCACCGTCGGCCCGGCGACGGTGCTCTACGCCCTGGCCATCGGGCCGCTCGTGCACGTCCTGCTGCCGCGGTGCACCGTCCCGGTCGCCGCGGCAGGGGTCGCTGCGGCGCGGACCGAGCCGATCAGTCCGGGTACTGGCCGCGCGTCGTCTGCGGCTTCGGGAGCCTGAGCCGGCGCATCTGGAAGGCCCGGGTGACGCCGTACATGATCGTGCCGCGGGCGATCGGGTCGGCGCCGAACTTCGCGCCGAGGCGGCGCTTGAGCTGCCGCGACAGGATGAACCCGTCGATGATCGTCGCGAAGACGATCGCGTAGAGCACGACGAGGACGACGAGCGCGGCGGTGACGTTCGCCTGGGTGAGGAACATCGAGAGGATCGCGACGAAGGCGACCGGCAGGAAGAACTCGCCGAGGCTGGTGCGCGCATCCACGACGTCGCGCACGTAGCGGCGGACCGGGCCCTTGTCGCGGGGCGGCAGGTAGCGCTCGTCGCCGGTCTGCAGCGCCTGCTGCTCGCGGGCCCGCGCCTGCCGGGAGGCTTCTCGCTGCGACTTGGCCGCCTGCTTGCGG
The DNA here is from genome assembly GCA_963724505.1 of uncultured Actinomycetota bacterium. Taxonomy (GTDB): domain Bacteria; phylum Actinomycetota; class Actinomycetes; order Actinomycetales; family Cellulomonadaceae; genus Actinotalea. The sequence goes on along the minus strand of CAVRUY010000004.1, from coordinate 207,972 downwards.
TCGCTGGGCACCAGCGGCCGCCGGCGCGCGGCCTCGGCCTCCTTGCGGCTGGGCGTGCGGTGACCCTTGCCGGTCAGGTCCGGCTCGTCGTCGGCGGGCGGTGGCGTGGAAGCGCTGCGGGAGAACACAGGTCAAGGGTAGTCGAGTGCGCCGGCACTCCCGGCCGGAACGGTCGTCCTCGCCGGCCGCCGGGCCCGGCTACCGGGCGGTAACGTGGCCGGACGTGAGCACCCCTGACGCCCCGTCCCTGTCCGACCTGCGTGCCCGCGTCGCCGCCGGCTTCCCGGCCGTGCGCGCCGACCTCGAGTCGCTGGTGCGGATCCCGAGCATCTCCAGCCCCACCTTCGACCAGGCGCTGGTCCAGCGGAGCGCCGAGGCCGTCGCCGACCTGCTGCGATCCGTCGGCTTCGCCGACCCCCAGATCCTCACCGCGCGGCGTGCCGACGGCGTTCGGAGCCGGCCGGCGGTGGTGGCCCGCCGGCCCGCCCCCGCCGGCGCCCCGACGGTCCTGCTCTACGCCCATCACGACGTGCAGCCGGTCGGGCCGCGCAGCGACTGGGACACCGAGCCGTTCGAGCCGACCGAGCGGGACGGGCGGCTCTGGGGTCGGGGGGCCGCCGACGACAAGGCCGGGATCGCGGCGCACCTCGGTGCGCTGCGGGCCGTCGGGGACGACCTCGCCGTGGGGGTCACCGTCTTCGTCGAGGGCGAGGAGGAGATCGGCTCGCCGGTCTTCGTCGACTTCCTCACCCAGCACCGCGACCTGCTCGCGGCGGACGTCATCGTCGTCGCGGACTCGGCCAACTGGAAGGTCGGGGTGCCCAGCCTCACGACGAGCCTGCGCGGGCTCGTCGACTGCGTCGTCGAGGTGGCCGTCCTGGAGCACGCGGTGCACTCGGGCCTCTTCGGCGGCCCGATCCTCGACGCGCCGACCCTGCTCGCCCGGCTCATCGCGACGCTGCACGACGACGAGGGCTCGGTGGCCGTCGCCGGCCTGCACATCGCGCCGGAGCCGACGGTGGACTACGACGAGGCCGACCTGCGTGCGGACACCTCGGTGCTCCCCGGCGTGCGGCTGGCCGGCACCGGGACCTTCACCGGCCGGCTGTGGAGCAAGCCGGCGCTGTCGGTCATCGGGATGGACGTCACCTCGATCGCGGACTCCTCGAACACGATCGCGGCCTCCGCCCGCGCCAAGCTCTCGATGCGCATCGCGCCGGGCCAGGACCCCGCCGAGGCGGCCGCCGCGCTCCGCGCCCACCTGGAGGGCCACGCACCGTTCGGCGCGCGGGTCACCGTCCTCGACGGGGAGCTGGGCAAGGCGTTCGCCGCGCCCAGCGACACCCGCGCCATGCGGATGGCGCGGGAGGCCTTCGCCGACGCCTGGGGCACCGAGCCGGTCGACATCGGCGTCGGCGGGTCCATCCCGTTCATCGCGGACCTGCTCGAGGTGTTCCCCGACGCGGCGATCCTCGTCACCGGCGTGGAGGACCCGGACTCCCGCGCGCACAGCGCAAACGAGTCGGTCGACCTCGCCGAGCTGGAGAAGGTCGTGCTGGCCGAGGCGCTGCTGCTGCTTCGGGCGGCCGACCTGGGTTGAGGCGCGGGGGAGCGGCGCGCGCCGCTCCCGGACGGCACGCGCCGTCCGGGCGGCGAGGCTCAGGCGTCCCGGTGCGCGACGCCGACGGCCTGCGCCCAGCCGTCCACGTCGGCCGGCAGGTCGGGGCTCACGGTCCCGGGCTCGAGCACGGCGACGAGGTCCTCGGGAGAGATCCGGGCATGGCCGCGGCCGAGGAACCGCCCGGCGACCAGACCGCGCGCGACGTGGTCCTCGCCGCGGCGGAAGACCTGCTCGAGGTAGACGACCCGCGGGTCCCAGCCGACCACCCGGCTGACGATCTCGATCCGCTCGCCCAGCCGCAGCGACCGGCGGTAGGACATCGTCGAGGCGGCGACCACCGGGTACCAGCCGCGCTCCCGCAGCGCGGGGAAGGCCCCGAGGTCGGCGAGCAGGTTGGTGCGCGCGATGTCCATCATCTGCAGGTACACGCCGTTGTTGACGTGCAGGTACATGTCGAGGTCGGCGAGATGCACCCGCAGGTGCGTCGTGGACGGGCTGAGCAGGTGCTGCCCGTCGAGGGCCGGCCGCGGGCGCGCGGTGGTCACGGCGAGCTGGAGCTGGCGGGACACACCGGCAGGCTACCGGCGACCGGCGATCGACCGTCCACCGGTGTCCGAGGGCTCAGAACAGCGGCCCCGGCGCGTACTGGATCTCGCGCCGGACAGCCAGGGAGGCATCGGTCGACTCGAGTCGCGCGACGAGGTGCAGCGCCATGTCGATGCCGGCGGAGACCCCGGCCGAGGTGATGACGTCGCCGTCGTCGACGTAACGTGCCTCGGTGTCGAGCAGGACGCTGGGCTCGATCGTCGCGAGCTCGTCGAACGCGGAGAAGTGCGTGGTCGCCGGGCGCCCGGCGAGCAGGCCCGCGGCGGCGTAGACGAGGGCCCCGGTGCAGACCGAGGCCATCAGCGGGGTGGTCGGCCGGAGCTCGCGGAGCCAGGACAGGTGGTCGTGGTCGATCGCCAGGCGCCGGGTGCCCTGCCCGCCGGGGTGCACGAGCACGTGCAGCGGACCGACGTCGGCGGCCGACGTCTCCGGGAGCAGCCGCATGCCCTTGGCGAGGCGTACCCCGGAACCGTCGGCGGAGAACAGCAGGACCTCCGGGCGCAGCGGGCTCAGCTCGGCCCAGGCGGTGAGCACCTCGTAGGGTCCGGCGACATCGAGCTCCTCGGCGTCGTCGAAGACGAGGATGCCGATCCGCAACGGGCGCGCTGTGGCCACCGTCAGATCCCCGGAAGCGCGAGCATCTGGTCGAGGGCGACGCGTGCCCAGTGCGCGTCGTCCGGGTCGACGACGATCCGGTTGACGGTCCGGCCCTCGACGAGCGACTCGAGCGTCCAGACCAGGTGCGGCAGGTCGATGCGGTTCATCGTCGAGCAGAAGCAGACGGTCGAGTCGAGATAGTGCACCTCGAGCTCGGGGTGCGTCGCTGCGAGGCGGCGGACGAGGTTGAGCTCGGTGCCGATCGCCCAGGCGCTGCCCGGCTCGGCGGCCTCGAGGGTGCGGATGATGTGCTCCGTCGAGCCGACGTGGTCCGCCGCCCGCACGACCTCGTTCGTGCACTCGGGGTGCACGAGCACGTTGATGCCGGGCACGGCGGCCCGGACCGCCGTGACGTTGGCCTCGGAGAACCGGCCGTGGACCGAGCAGTGCCCGCGCCACAGGATCATCCGGGCCGCCTCGATCTCGGCGTCGGTCAGGCCGCCCTGGGGCCGGCGGGGGTCGTAGACGACGCAGTCGTCCAGGGACAGCCCGAGCTGCTCGACCGCGGTGTTGCGCCCGAGGTGCTGGTCCGGCATGAAGAGCACCTTGCCGTCGCCCTCGAGGCCGCCGGTGCGGTCGAAGGCCCAGCGCAGAGCGACCTGGGCGTTCGACGAGGTGCACACCGTCCCGTCGTGGCGACCCGTGAAGGCCTTGATCGCCGCCGTGGAGTTCATGTAGGTGACCGGCACGGTCCGCTCGGCGACGCCGGCGTCGGTGAGGACCTCCCAGGCCTCCTCCACCTGTGCGATGGCGGCCATGTCCGCCATCGAGCAGCCGGCCTGCAGGTCGGGCAGGACGACCGCCTGGGAGTCGGCGGTGAGGATGTCGGCCGACTCGGCCATGAAGTGCACGCCGCAGAAGACGACGAACTCGGCGTCCGGGCGGGCGGCGGCCTCGCGCGCGAGCTTGAAGGAGTCGCCGGTCACGTCGGCGAAGGCGATGACCTCGTCCCGCTGGTAGTGGTGCCCGAGCACGAAGGCGCGGCTGCCGAGGGCAGCGCGCGCGGCGGCGGCACGCTCGACGAGGTCGGGGTCGCTCGCGGCCGGCAGCGCGCCGGTGCACTCGACACCGCGCTCGGAGGCGAGGTCGACTCCCTGGCCCATGAGCAGGAGGGCGCCGCTCGGCGAGGGCTCTGCGAAGGTGGCGGTCACCGTGCGATTCTCCCACATCGGGCAGGGGCCTCCCAGGCTGGGAGGATGAGCCGGTGCGCGTCCTCCTGGCCCCGGATCGACTGCCCGGCTCCCTCAGTGCGACGCAGGTCGCCGAGGCGATGGCCGAGGGATGGCGCCGGGGCGCGCCGGCCGACACCCTGCGGGTGGTCCCGCTCGGGGACGGCGGGCCGGGACTGGTCGAGGCCGTCGCGGCGTGCGCCGGAGGCGAGCTCGTCGCGCTCGAGCTCGCGGCGAGCGGACCGGAGGCCAGCGGGGCGGACGCGAGCGGGGCCGACGCGAGCCCCGGCCCGGTCGCCGTGCTGCTCCTGCCGGAGGCGCCCGGACGCCCGGGCCGCACCGTGGTGCTCGAGGCGGCGCAGGTCCTCGGCACGGACGCGGTCGGGCCCGGACGCTCGCCCGCGGCGGTGAGCTCGGCGGCCTTCGGCGTGCTCCTCGAGGCCGTCCTGGCGCTCGAGCCGGCCCGCCTGGTGGTCGGCGTCGGGGGAGTGCGCGCGCACGACGCCGGCGTGGGCGCGCTGGCCGCGCTCGGGGCCGGGCGGCTGTCCCGGGCGCCCGGGGTGGGCGGCCCCGACCCCCTCCGGTCCGGCGGCCTCGCCCTCGCGGGGCTCGCCGCCGGGGACTTCGACGGCCTCGCCGACGTCGTGGCGCGCTTCGCGGGCATCGAGATCGAGGTCGCGGTCGACACGGACGTCGCGCTGCTCGGACTGCACGGCGCGAGCGCCTCGCTCGGGCTCGCCTCACCCGTGCTCGCCGCCCCGGTCACGGCCGGCACCGCCCAGGAGCTCGAACGGGCCCTCGGGCACGCGACGCACGAGATCGGGCGCGTCCTCGGCCCCGGGACGGTCCGGGCCGCCGCCGCCGCGCCCGGTGCCGGCGCGGGCGGGGGGCTCGCCTTCGCCCTCGCGCTGCTCGGGGCGCGGCTGCGGCCGGGCGCCGAGCTCCTCGCCGAGCTCGGCGACCTGTCCGGGCTCGCGGCCGACTGCGACCTGCTCCTCACCGGCGGTCCCGGCCTGGACCCGCACGCGCTGCACGGCTCCGCGATCTCCGTCGTCGCCGCGCTCGGGCTCGAGCGGGGCCTGCCGGTGGTCGTGGTGGCCCGGGAGGTCGTGCTCGGCCGTCGCGAGTGGTCGGCGGCCGGGATCGCCGGCGCCTACCCGGTCGCAGAGGACCTCGACGCCCTCGACCGCGCCCTGGCCGACCCCTACGGCACCCTGGCGGCACGGACGTCGCGGGTGGCCAGGACCTGGTCGCGGTGAGCGCGCCGCCCCGGGGTGTTCGCTCAGGGCGGCACGCGTGGTCGGGTCCGCATGGCGACGCCGACGGCGGGACGACGTACCCTTGGTCGAGCGGCGCTTCTGGACCGCACCGTCAGCGCGTGACCGCGACGAGCCCGACCACCCCCGCGGAGGGACCATGACCGACACGACCCAGACCACGACGCACGGCGTCGTGCTGACCGACGTGGCTGCGGCCAAGGTCCGCAGCCTGATCGAGCAGGAGGGCCGCGACGACCTGCGGCTGCGGGTCGCGGTGCAGCCCGGCGGCTGCTCCGGGCTGATCTACCAGCTCTACTTCGACGAGCGCGTCCTCGACGGCGACGCCACCCGTGACTACGACGGTGTCGAGGTCGTCGTGGACCGGATGAGCGTGCCCTACCTCGACGGCGCGACGATCGACTTCGCCGACACGATCGAGAAGCAGGGCTTCACCATCGACAACCCCAACGCCGGCAGCGCCTGCGCCTGCGGGGGTTCCTTCTCCTGATCGGGAGACCTCGACGCCGACGGGCGGGCACCCTCCGGGGTGCCCGCCCGTCGTGTCATCCGCCCAGCTCGACCGTGGTCGCCCAGCCCTCGTCGAGAGGATGCGTCTCGACGACGGCGTGACCGCGCATCCGTGCCCAGGCGGGGATGTCGTGCCGCGCGGCGACGTCGGTCCACCAGACCTCGACGCGGTCGCCCGGCGACAGGTCCCGGGCCGCCGCGGCGAGCCGGATGACGGGCAACGGGCACCGCAGCCCCCGCGCGTCGACGATCACAGCCCACCGGCCCCGAGCATCGCGCGCACCGACGCGACGGCCGGCCCGACGGCGCCGGCGAACCGCTCGACGTCCGCCTCGGCCACGCCCCTGGCCACCGCCACCCGGACGTTGCCGTGGGTCAGGGCGCCCATCGCGGCGAGCACGTGGCTCGGCTCGAGGGTGCTCGACGTGCAGGCCGAGCCGGAGCCGACGGCGAAGCCGCGCCGGTCGAGCTCGCCGACGAGCGACTCGCCGTCGGCATAGAGGCAGGAGAAGGTCAGCACGTGCGGCAGCCGGTCGTCCGGGTCGCCGAGCACCTCGACGTCCGGCACCGCCTCGAGCGCGGCCCGCAGCCCGGCGACCATGGCGTGCCGTCCGACCGCCGACTCGTCCCGGTCGACCAGCACGGCGCGCAGGGCCGCCGCCGCCGCGACCGCCTGCGGGACGCCCACCCCGCCGGGCGCCCACGGGTCGTCGTCCTCGGGCCCGACCGGCCGGGTGCGGGCCCGGGCGCGCACGGCGAGGACGCCCACCCCGGCCGGGCCGCCCCAGTCGCCCGGGTCGGCGGCGAGCAGGTCCCAGGTGGCTCCGATCGCGTCGTGCCCGACCGATGCGCCCGCGTCGACCAGAAGCGGCACCCCGGCCCGCCGGGCGGCCTCGTGCGCGGCGGCCAGCGGCTGGCGGGTGCCCACCTCACCGTTGGCGTGCTGCAGGGCGGCGAGCGCCACGCCCGGCCCGGCCACCGCGGTCGACCACACCTCCAGGTCCACGCGCCCGAGGGCGTCCACCCCGACGACCACCGTCGTCGGATCGGCATGCCGGGCCGCGGCCAGCACGGCGGCACGCTCGACGGCGCTCGTCACGACCTGCGTGCCCGCACGGCGCCGGCCCGCCGCCAGCCCGAGGACGCCGGTGTGCAGGCTCGCCGTGTGCCCGGCGGTCAGGTGCAGCTCCTCGACCCGGCAGCCGAGCGCGGCAGCGATCTCCGCTCGCGCGCCGTCGAGCAGGTGCCGGGCGCGGCGGCCCTCGGAGTGCAGGCGGCGCGGGTCGGCCCACCCGTCGTCGAGCGCCGTGAGCAGCGCCTCGCGGGCGGCGGGATGCAGCGGCGCGCGGCCGCCGGCGTCGAGGTAGACCCTGGTCGTCACCGCTCCACGCTACGCACCCGGCGGGCGGCGACGCGAGGCGGATTCGACGCCCCTCATCGCGTCGACCGCGCTACGCTGCTGATCGGGGACCTTGGTCCCACTCGGCAGGGTTCGGCCCAAACGGCCCCATCGGCGACGATGGGGCCGACGACGTGAAGGCGAGCGTGGACGTGCAACACCCTCGACGCAGGCGGTCTGTCCAGGTCGCCGTGCTCGCGCTGGTGCTCACCCTGGTGGTCGGCGGGTGCTCCGCGGAGTCGCAGCGCGGCTTCCTGCCCGGGTACGACGACGGCGAGGTCACCAACATGACCGGCCGGATCACCTCGTTGTGGACCGGCTCGTGGATCGCCGCTCTCGCGGTCGGCGTGCTCACCTGGGGCCTGATCATCTGGTGCGTCGCGGTCTACCGCAAGCGCCGCGACGACGACACCCTTCCGGTGCAGCTCCGGTACCACGTGCCGCTGGAGATCATGTACGTGATCCTGCCGATCCTCATGATCGGCGTGCTGTACTTCTTCACCCAGCGTGACGTCTCGGCGATCGTCGACACCTCGAAGGAGCCGGACGTCACGGTCCAGGTCTGGGGCAAGCGGTGGAGCTGGGACTTCAACTACCTCGACTCCGGCGTCTGGGACTCCGGTGAGCACGTCGTCAACGTCGGCGAGCCGGGCAACCCCGAGACGCTGCCGACCCTCTACCTGCCGGTGGACCAGCGCGTCGAGATCCAGGTCGACTCGCGCGACGTCATCCACTCGTTCTGGGTGCCGGCCTTCCTCTTCAAGCGGGACATGATCCCCGGCCGCGAGAGCTCGTTCCAGATCATCCCCGAGCGGGAGGGCACCTACGCGGGCAAGTGCGCCGAGCTCTGCGGCGAGAACCACGCCGGGATGCTCTTCAACGTCAAGGTCGTCTCCCAGGCGGAGTACGACCAGCACATGGCCGACCTGCGGGCCGCCGGGCAGGTCGGAGTCCTGGGCGCCGACCTCAACCCGAGTGACGCGCCTTCGTCCGCGACCGCCGGGGAGAACTGATGGCCACCTACGCAGCCCTGCCCACGGCCGAGGGCACGCCGGCCCGCAAGCACTCCCTCGGCTCCCAGGTCATCCGGTGGGTCACGTCGACCGACCACAAGACGATCGGGTACATGTACCTCATCGCGTCGTTCATGTTCTTCATGATCGGCGGCCTGATGGCCCTGCTCATCCGGGCCGAGCTCTTCGAGCCGGGGATGCAGGTCGTCAGCAAGGACCAGTACAACCAGCTCTTCACCATGCACGGCACGATCATGCTGCTGCTCTTCGCGACCCCGCTGTTCGCCGGATTCGCCAACATCATCATGCCGTTGCAGATCGGAGCCCCGGACGTCGCCTTCCCGCGGCTGAACATGTTCGCGTTCTGGCTCTTCCTCTTCGGCGGCCTCATCGCCGTGTCCGGCTTCCTCACCCCGGCCGGCGCGGCGTCCTTCGGCTGGTTCGCCTACGCGCCGTTGTCGAATGCGATCAACTCGCCCGGGCTCGGCGGTGACCTGTGGGTCTTCGGTCTCGCCCTCGGTGGCTTCGGCACGATCCTCGGCGCGGTGAACTTCATCACGACGATCCTCACGATGCGCGCGCCCGGCATGACGATGTTCCGGATGCCGATCTTCACCTGGAACACGCTGGTCACCAGCCTGCTCGTGCTGATGGCCTTCCCGCCGCTGGCCTCCGCCCTCTTCGCCCTCGGCGCCGACCGTCGGCTCGGGGCGCAGGTGTTCAACGCCGAGAACGGCGGTGCCATCCTCTGGCAGCACCTGTTCTGGTTCTTCGGCCACCCCGAGGTCTACATCATCGCGTTGCCGTTCTTCGGCATCGTCACCGAGATCCTGCCGGTCTTCAGCCGCAAGCCGATCTTCGGCTACAAGGGGCTCGTCTACGCGACGATCGCGATCGGCGCGCTGTCGGTGACGGTGTGGGCGCACCACATGTACGTCACCGGGGCCGTGCTCCTGCCGTTCTTCGCCCTCATGACGATGCTCATCGCCGTCCCCACCGGGGTGAAGTTCTTCAACTGGATCGGCACGATGTGGCGCGGGAAGCTGACGTTCGAGACGCCGATGCTGTGGGCCATCGGGTTCCTGGTGAGCTTCCTCTTCGGCGGGCTCACCGGCGTCATCCTGGCGAGCCCCGCGCTCGACTTCCACGTCTCGGACACCTACTTCGTCGTGGCGCACTTCCACTACGTCGTCTTCGGCACCGTGGTGTTCGCGATGTTCGCCGGCTTCTACTTCTGGTGGCCGAAGTTCACCGGCAAGATGCTCGACGAGCGCCTCGGCAAGATCCACTTCTGGCTGCTCTTCATCGGGTTCCACGCCACCTTCCTCATCCAGCACTGGCTGGGCGTCGAGGGCATGCCGCGGCGCTACGCCGACTACATGCCGGAGGACGGGTTCACCCTGTTCAACCAGATCTCGACGATCGGCGCGTTCCTGCTGGCGGCCTCGACGCTGCCGTTCCTGTGGAACGTGTACATCACGACGAAGCGCGCGCCGAAGGTCACCGTCGACGACCCGTGGGGCTACGGGGCGTCGCTGGAGTGGGCCACCTCCTGCCCGCCGCCGCGGCACAACTTCACCTCGCTGCCGCGCATCCGGTCCGAGCGCCCCGCCTTCGACCTGCACCACCCAGAGGTCGCGGCGATGGACCACGTCGAGCCGGATCCCGGTCTGCTGGACTGGGAGGCCGACCGGCGGGGGAGCACCGAGGGCGCCCAGGCGACGATCAACCATGGCGACGCCGAACCGGACCAGTCCTCGATGATCATCGTCGACGACGGCCCGCGGCCCGACGCCGAGGGTGAGGAGCAGCGATGAGGCCCACCGTCATCATGCTGACCGTCCTCACGGTCTTCTTCCTGGTCGTCGGGGTCGTCTACGGCATCTGGAGCCACGGCGAGGCGGTCGGCCTCGGCGCCCTCCTGCTGTGCGCCGGCCTGGCGGGGATGATCGCGTTCTACCTCTGGATCGTCCAGCGCCGCAGCGGGGTCATCCCGGAGGACAACCCGTACGCCGAGGTCGAGGACGGCGCCGGCGAGCAGGGTGTGTACGCGCCCTGGAGCTGGTGGCCGCTCGTGCTCGCGCTCGGTTCGGCGATCTCGTTCGCGTCGCTGGCGGTCGGCTGGTGGATGTTCGTCATCGGCGCGACGATCGGCTCGATCGCCCTGGTCGGCTGGGTCTTCGAGTACTCGCGCGGCGTGCACGCGCACTGAGGCGCGCGGGTCGTCGGAGGTGGGCGCGCGGGCCGGCCGTGCCGCGGGCACGGGAGCCTCCGACGGTCGCTATCGTTCGGGTGTGACGAGGAGTGCGCTCGCGTGCCTGGCGACGGCGTTCGTGCTCGCGGCGTGCGGCGTCGGGGGCGCAGGTGCGCGGCCACCCGTCGACGGGCCGGTGCTGCGGCACCCCGAGGCCGCCTCGAGCACAGGCGGCATGGCCGCCGAGGTCCGAGGACGGCTCGAGCTCGTCGGGGACTGCCTCTACGTCGCTCTCGACGAGGTCGGCGAGCGCTATCCGATCGTCTGGCCGGCGGATACGACGTGGGACGAAGCCCAGCAGGCGGTGGTGAGCCCGGCGGCGTCCGGATGCCGATCGGCAGCGAGGTGGTCGGCGGCGGCGGGTACCTCGACGTCGCGGATGTGACGGACCTGATCGGCGCCGAGGCCGGCGCACTGGCCTCGCGGTGCGTGGACAACGCCTATGGCGAGGTCGCAGTCGTCAACAACTCCCGTGGGGCGATCGGGCCGGCCGACTGACCCTGCGCGGGAACGACGATGCCCGGCCCCCGTGGTGGGAGCCGGGCATCGCGTGGCGCGAGTCGGGCTACGGGACGATGAGCCCGGCGGTCTGGGTGCGCGCACGGTCGAACCGGGCGCCGGCGTCGGCCCAGTTGACGATGTTCCACCAGGCCTTGATGTAGTCGCCCTTGACGTTGACGTAGTCCAGGTAGAAGGCGTGCTCCCACATGTCGAGCAGCACGATCGGGGTCAGCCCCATCGGGATGTTGCCCTGCTGGTCGTAGAGCTGGAAGATCGCGAGCTTCGAGCCCACCGAGTCCCACGCGAGGATCGCCCAGCCGGAGCCCTGGATGCCCATGGCCGTCGCGGTGAAGTGCGCACGGAACGCGTCGAACGAGCCGAACTGGTCGTCGATCGCGGCCGCGAGCTCGCCGACCGGCTTGTCGCCGCCGTCGGGGGAGAGGTTCTGCCAGAACGTCGTGTGGTTGACGTGCCCGCCGAGGTGGAACGCGAGATTCTTCTCGAGCATGTTGATGGTGCCGAAGGTGTTCTTGTCCCGCGCCTCGGCCAGCTGCTCGATGGCCTGGTTCGCGCCGGTCACGTAGGCGGCGTGGTGCTTGTCGTGGTGCAGCTCCATGATCCGCCCGGAGATGTGCGGCTCGAGAGCGGCGTAGTCGTAGGGCAGGTCGGGAAGAGCGTAGTCAGCCAATCGAGGCACCTCCGGTCAGGTCGCTGCGCGACTGTCCTCCAGGCACCCGGGGGATCCCGGGCGCCAGCACCCACTCTGCACCCCGCGACGGGCCCCTCGTGGGGGTTCGTCGCTCAGTCGTCGTGGGAAGCCTTCGGTCCGCCGCCCAGGGCGGCGCCTGACGGGCCCGACTCGACGAGCCGCGTCGAGTCGGGCTCGCCGTTGCCGATCGCGGCGTGCTCCTCGTGCTCGTGCGCCGCGGCCAGCTCGGCCGGGGTGACGGGCTCGATGCGGTCCTCGAAGAAGAACGAGGAGACCCGGGCGCGCAGCGCGTCCTTGCGGTAGCCGCGTCGACGCACCCCGCGCTCGTCCTCCACGGGCAGCAGCGGGATCGGGCGCTCGGGGGTGTGCTGGACGCGGAGCCAGCGCTCGTGGGTGTCGAGCGGCTGGTGGACCTCGACGTACTCCCCGTGCGCGAACCGGACGATCGAGCCCGACTCGTGACCGTGCAGCACGAGCTCGCGGTCCTTGCGCTGCAGGCCGAGGGCGATCCGCTTGGTGGCCCAGAAGGTGATCGCCGGCAGCACGAACAGCAGCACCCGGAACACCCAGGTGATGTCGTTGATCGACAGGTTGAAGTGGGTCGCGAGGAGGTCGTTCGACCCCGCCAGGACCAGCACCATGAACGCGGTGAGGATCGAGACGCCCGAGGCGGTCCGCACCGGGGCGTTGCGCGGGCGGTCCAGGACGTGGTGCTCGCGCTTGTCGCCGGTGGCGTAGGCCTCGATGAACGGGAAGAGCGCCAGCCCCGCGAAGAGCACCCCGGGCACGATCATCGCCGGGAGGAGCACGTTGAGCGGGATGGTGAACCCGGCGACGGTGAACTCCAGGAAGCCCGGCGTGAGGCGTAGGGCCCCCTCGAGGAAGAGCATGTACCAGTCGGGTTGGGCACCCGCCGAGACCGGGGACGGGTCGTACGGCCCGTAGTTCCACACCGGGTTGACCGTCAGGGTGGCGCCCATCAGCGCCAGCACCCCGAACACCACGAAGAAGAAGCCGCCGGCCTTGGCCACGTACACCGGGAACAGCGGGTAGCCCACGACGTTGCGGTCGTTGCGGCCCGACCCCGGGAAGTGGGTGTGCTTGTGCAGCACGACGAAGAACAGGTGCAGGCCGATGAGCGCGAGGATCAGGGCCGGCACGAGCAGGATGTGCACGGTGAAGAGGCGCGGGATGATCTGCGTCCCGGGGAACTCGCCACCGAACAGGAAGTACGACATGTAGCTGCCGATGATCGGGATCGACTTCACCACGCCGTCGGTGATCCGCAGGCCGTTGCCCGACAGGACGTCGTCCGGCAGCGAGTAGCCCGAGAAGCCGGCTGCGAGGCCGAGGATCATGAGCGTGAAGCCGACGACCCAGTTGATCTCACGCGGCTTGCGGAACGCGCCGGTGAAGAACACCCGCATCATGTGCGTGACGATCGCGGCCATGAAGACGAGCGCCGCCCAGTGGTGGATCTGGCGCATGAGCAGCCCGCCGGTCACCTCGAACGACAGGTGCAGCGTCGACTCGAAGGCCTTGGACATCTCGACGCCGTTCATCGCGGCGAGCGGCCCCTCGTACTCGACGAGCTCCATGCTCGGCACGAAGAAGAGCGTGAGGAACACGCCGGTGAGCAGCAGGACGATGAACGAGTACAGCGCGATCTCGCCGATGAGGAACGACCAGTGGTCGGGGAAGATCTTGCGCGCGAACTCCTTGACCGCCTTGCCGATGCCCGTGCGCTGGTCGAGGTAGTCGGCGGTGGCGGCGGCGGCGCGGGGCGCGGCGGCGGTCTGCTGGCTCACTTGAGTCGCTCCCAGTAGCTCGGGCCGACCGGCTCGAGGAAATCACTCTGGGCTACCAGGTAGCCCTCCTCGTCGACGGTGATCGGCAGCTGAGGCAGCGGACGCTTGGCAGGACCGAAGACGACCTTCGCGCCGTCGGAGATGTCGAACGTCGACTGATGACACGGACACAAGAGATGATGCGTCTGCTGCTCGTAGAGCGCCACCGGGCAGCCGACGTGGGTGCAGATCTTCGAGTACGCGACGATGCCCTGGTAGGACCAGTCCTTGCGGTCCTCGGCCTCGACGAGGTCGCGCGGGTCGAGGCGGATGACGAGCACGACGGCCTTGGCCTTCTCCTCGATCCACTCCTCGTGGTCCCTGAGGCCCTCGGGGATGACGTGCACCGCGGAGCCGATGGTGATGTCGGAGGCCTTGACCGGCGCACCGGACGGGTCGTGGGTGAGGCGCTTGCCCTTGGTCCACAGGGTGTGCCGGAACTTGGAGACGTTCCAGTCCGCGCCGACGCCGCCGACGAGCGGCACGACGAAGCCGAGCGGGGCCAGCGCGAGTGCGGAGACGACGGCGCCCTTGAGCACGCCCCGCCGACCGATCCCGGAGTCCTCGGCGCCGTCCTTGAGGGCGCCGATGGCTTCGGCCCGCTCCTGGGCGTTGCTCGCCTGCGGGTGCCGGTACTCGACCTTCTCGTGGTCGTTCATCAGGGTCTTGGCCCAGTGCACCGCGGCGAGGCCGATGCCGAGCATCGCCATCGCCAGGCCGATGCCGAGCACGAGGGTCGAGGTCCGGATCGACTCGACCGTCTCGCCGGGGCGGATGACCGCGTAGGCGACGATCGCCAGGATCGTGCCGACGACCGAGAGGGCGAACAGGGCCACGACCTGCCACTCGGCCCGCTTGGCCGCGCGCGGGTCGGTGTCCGTGAGGCGCTGGCGGTGCTCGGGCAGGCCCGGGTCGGCGAACCGCTCGGGGAGTCGGTTTCCCTCGGACGCCGGGGTGACCTCGGAACCGGGGTGCTCGTTGCTCATGAGGACTTCGCTCCGATCCAGACCGCTGCCACGATGAGCAGCCCGATGCCGACGACCCACGCCCACAGGCCCTCGGCCACCGGGCCGATCGAGCCGAGCGCGGCGCCGCCGGGGGAGCCCTGCTCCTGAGCGGCGAGGTAGGCGATGATGTCCCGCTTCTCCTCGGGGGTGATGGTGGCGTCGTTGAACACCGGCATGGACTGCGGTCCGGTGACCATGGCCTCGTAGATGACCCTGCCCGAGCTGTCCAGCAGGTTGGGCGCGTACTTGCCGCCGGACAGCGCGCCGCCGGCGCCGACGGAGCCGTGGCACATGGCGCAGTTCGTGCGGAACAGGGCCATCCCGTTGGCGGTGTCGCCCTTCGACGCGTCGACCTGGTCGGCGGTGGGGATGGCCGGTCCGGCGCCGAGGGACGCGACGAACGCGGCCATCTGCTGGATCTGCTCCTCGGTGTAGATCGCCGTGCCGGACGGCGCCTGGACGCTGTTGGCCATCAACGGCATCCGCCCGGTGCTCACCTGGAAGTCGACCGCGGCCGCGCCCACGCCGACCAGCGACGGTGCGACGTCCTCGCGGCCGGCGCCGTCCGTGCCGTGGCAGGTGGCGCAGTTGGCGCGGAACAGGGCCTGACCCATCTCGATGTCGGTCTCGGAGGGCGCGGCGGCCGCGCTGGCCGGCTGCGGCGAGAACGCGGCGTAGGCGGAACCGGTGAGCACGAGGGCCAGAGCGAGGAGCACCACCGGCGCGAACCGGTGGTGGCGACGGGCGATGAGCGCCTTCACGGGTCGTGGCCTCTTCTCTGCTCGGGGGAGTCCGGGGGTCACTTGATCAGGTAGATCGAGGCGAACAGGGCGATCCACACGACGTCGACGAAGTGCCAGTAGTACGACACGACGATCGCCGTGGTGGCCTCGTGGTGCCCGAAGCGCTTGGCGGCGAACGAGCGTCCCAGCACGGCGAGGAACGCAATGAGACCGCCGACCACGTGCAGGCCGTGGAAGCCGGTGGTCAGGTAGAAGACCGAGCCGTACGGGCTCGAGGAGATCGTCAGGCCCTCGTGGACGAGCGCCGCGTACTCGTAGACCTGGCCGGCGACGAAGAACGCGCCCATGAGGAAGGTGAGGGTGAACCACTCGTGCATGCCCCAGCGCCGGACGTCGAGCGGCGAGCCGGTCCTGGCCGGCTGGAAGCGCTCGGCGGCCCAGACCCCCATCTGGCAGGTGACCGAGCTGAGCACCAGGACGGTGGTGTTGACCGCGGCGAAGCCGATGTTGAGCTTCTCGGTCTCGGTGACCCACAGGTCCGGGACGGTCGACCGGATCGTGAAGTACATCGCGAAGAGCCCGGCGAAGAACATGAGCTCGCTCGCCAGCCAGACGATCGTCCCGACCGAGACGGCGTTCGGTCGGTGGACGGTCAGCGGTGGCCGGGACAGGGCGGCGGCAGGTGCGGTGGACACCTGGTCATTATGTCGGAGATCGAGGAGATGTGGGCCCTAAGGCCTAGGTGTGCGGGCAACGAGTTCGTCTCGGCGGCCTCTGCCGACGGAGGTTCCCGGGCCCGGTTGGGGGCGTCGGGCCCGGATCCGTCCGGATCGGGTCGGGGACGCCCCGGGAGGGCGTCCCGGTCCCGTGCCGCCGGCCCGTCCGTGCCAAGATGCTCGTGCCGGTCCCGTCCGGGACCCGAGCACGCGAACGAGTGAGGCGAGATGGCGACGACGCACGAGGACGAGTGGGCCGCAGTGAGCAAGGACGCGACCCCCGCGACGCTGCGTGTGCTGCTGTACAGCGACCACGTCGAGGCGCGGGCGCAGGTGCGCCAGGCCGTCGGCTCGGTGGTCGCCGCCGACCTGCCGCCGGTGGAGTGGTTCGAGGTGGCCACCGCGCCGGCCGCGATCGACGCGGTGGAGGCCGGCGGCTTCGACCTGCTGGTGCTCGACGGCGAGGCGGGCAAGGTCGGCGGGATGGCGCTCGCCCGCCAGTTCAAGGACGAGGTCTTCCACTGCCCGCCGGTGCTGCTCCTCACCGGCCGGCCGCAGGACGCCTGGCTCGCCGCCTGGAGCGCGGCCGACGTCGCCGTCTGCCGCCCGCTCGACCCCTTCGAGCTGCAGAAGGCGGTCGCCGGTCTCCTGCGCGGGCGCGCCGCGTGAGCGCGCCGTCGGCAGCCGCGCCGACGTGGCCGGCGCTGCTGCGCAGCCTGCTCGCCGGGAAGGACCTCGACGAGCAGCAGACGCGGTGGGCGATGGGCCAGGTGATGCAGGGGGAGGCGACCCCGGCGCAGCTGGCCGGGTTCCTCGTCGCGCTGCGGGCCAAGGGGGAGACGGTCGGTGAGCTCACCGCGCTCTCCCAGGAGATGCTCGAGCACGCGCGGCTGATCGACGTCCCCGGACGCTGCCTCGACATCGTCGGCACGGGCGGTGACCTCAAGCACACCGTGAACATCTCCACGATGGCGGCGATCGTCGCGGCCGCCGCCGGCGTGCGCGTGGTCAAGCACGGCAACCGAGCGGCGTCCTCGTCCAGCGGCACCGCGGACGTCCTGGAGGCACTCGGCCTGCGGCTCGACCACAGCCCGGAGCGGGTGGCCGAGCTCGCCACCGAGGTCGGCATCACGTTCTGCTTCGCGCAGGTCTTCCACCCCTCGATGCGGCACGCCGCACCGGCCCGGCGCGAGCTGGGCGTCCCGACCGCGTTCAACGTGCTCGGCCCGTTGACCAACCCCGCGCAGCCGGCCGCCGCGGCCATCGGCTGTCCCGACCCGCGCCTCGCGCCGCTGATGGCCGGCGTGCTGGCCCGGCGCGGCATCTCGGCGCTGGTCTTCCGCGGCCACGAGGGGCTCGACGAGCTCGCCGCGACCGGACCCGCCGACGTGTGGTGGGTGCAGGACGGCGAGGTCACCGCTCAGGTGCTCGACCCGGTCGCCGACCTCGGGCTCGACCCGCTCGACCTCGCGGACCTGCGCGGCGCCGACCCGGCGTTCAACGCCGACGTCGTGCGGCGGGTGCTGGCGGGGGAGCCGGGGCCGGTGCGTCAGACGGTGCTGCTCAACGCGGCCGCAGGGCTGGCGGCCGAGGGGTCACTGCCCGGCACCGGCGAGGGCACGCTCGTCGAGCGGCTCGCCGCCGGCCTGCGCCTCGCGGCCGCGGCGGTCGACGACGGACGGGCGCAGGCGCTGCTGGCCCGCTGGATCGAGGCCTCGCAGCGCTGACGGGTGCGGCCGGCCTGCCACGCTGATGAGCGAGGTCGGCCCGGCCGGCCGGCCGGCTGCCTCAGCCCTCGAGGCCGATCGCGAACGCCGCCTCGAGGTCCTCCGAGGCGTAGGCGCGGAAGGCGAGGTACGTCCGCGTGCGCAGGACACCGTCGATCTTGCTGATCGTGTCGGCGATGACGTCGGCGAGCTGCTCGTGCTCGCGCACCCGGACCATCGCCACGAGGTCGGCGTCGCCGGTCACCGAGTAGACCTCCGAGACCGAGGGGATCTCGGCGATCTGCCCGGCGATCTCCGGGATCCGGGACGGGTCGGTGTCGATGTGGACGATGGCGGTGATCATCGGTGCCCTCCGGTCGGTGCGTCGCGCCCCATCATGCCGTCCGCAACGACCGTGCGGTGTCGGCCACGGCGGCGGCCGTGGCGCCGCGCGGGCGGAACGCCTCGGCGCCGCGCACCGGGCAGGCCCAGCCGTGGTCCACCTGCACCAGCCGGACGCCGTCCTGCTCGAGCCAGCCGAGGACCAGGTCGGACTCCTCGGGGTGCGCGCTCGTGGCGGGCAGCACCGGGTGCGGGACGTGCTCGGCGGTGGCGAGCAGCGCGCCGACCGCGGCGCGCGGGTCCGCCCCCGGCGGTGTCGTCGCGGTCGCGCCGAGCCGACCGTGCCGGACGACGACGATCTCCCAGCCGCCCTCGTGCGGCCGGGCCGCCACGAGCTCGGGCAGGGCGCCGATCCGCCGCGAGCGCTGGGCTCGCGCGGCCGCCCGAAGGAAGGCCTGCAGCCGGTCGCGCACGGCGGCCGCCTCCTCGAAGCGCTCGGCCGCCACGAGCAGCGCGATCCGTTCGGCGTGGTGCGCGACGACGGCGCTCGGGTCGCCGCGCATCGCGTCGCGCACCTGCCCGACGACCGCGGCGTAGCCCTCGGTGTCCTGGCCGCCGGTGCACGGCGCGCCGCAGCGGCCCATCCCGGCCAGCGCGCAGGCGCTCGCCCCGACCGCCGGTGCCGCCGGCAGGCGCCCCGAGCACTGGCGCAGGCGGAAGGTCGCCTGGAGCGCCTCGAGGGCCTGCTCCGCGGCCGAGCGAGAGCCGAACGGACCGATGTGGGCTTCGGCCTCCATCGGCCCGGGCCCCCCGGCGGCCCGGACCTCCCGGACGATGGACAGGCGGGGGAACGGCTCGACGGTCAGCCGCACCCAGGGCATCCGCTCGGGGAAGCGGGAGCGGCGGTTGTACCGCGGTGAGTGCTGCGCGATGAGCCGGAGCTCGCGGACCTGCGCCTCGAGGACCGTCCCGCACACGATCGGGACGACCTCGTGGGCCAGGCCCACCATCTCGTTCATCCGGCGGCGCTGCTCGGCGGCCGTGAAGTAGCTGCGGACCCGGCGGCGGATCGAGGTGGCCGTGCCGACGTAGAGCACCTCGCCGTGCACGTCGCGGAACTGGTAGACGCCCGGCGCGTCGGGCAGGCCGTCGGCGAGGTGCCGCTTGCGGCGACGGCCCTCGGGGACCGGGTCGGTCGCGGTGGCGAGGTCCTCGAGGTGGGTGATCCCGAGCGGGCCGAGCCGGGCGAGCAGGGCGTGCAGGACGTCGACGGTCGCGCGGGCGTCCGCCAGCGCCCGGTGGTTGGGGGTGACGGTCGCCCCGAAGAAGGCGGCGAGCGTGCTGAGCTTGTGGTTCGGCACCTCGTCGCGGGTCACCGCTCGCCGGGCGAGCGCGACGGTGTCCAGCACGACCGGGGCGGGCCAGGGGTGCCCGAGGTCAGCGGCCGCCGCCTTGAGGAACCCGACGTCGAAGCGCGCGTTGTGCGCGACCAGGACCGCGCCGCGCGCGAACTCGAGGAAGCTCGGCAGCACCTCGCCGATGCCCGGCGCCCCGACGACCATCGAGGTGGTGATGCCGGTGAGCGTGCTGATGAACGCCGGGACCGGGCCGCCGGGGTCGACCAGGGTCTGGAACTCGCCGAGGACCTCGCCGCCGCGCACCTTGACCGCGCCGACCTCGGTGATCGCGCAGCTCCCCGGGGTGCCGCCGGTGGTCTCCAGGTCGACCACGACGAACGTGACCTCGCGCAACGGTGTGCCGATCTCCTCGAGCGTGGGCTGCACGGCGTGCGGCCCACGGGAGGTCTCGGTCACGGGCATGGCGCCACGGTAGGGCAGGGCACCGACACCGCCCCGGCGGCGCGCGCCACCCCGATCCGGGGGCCGTCGTGTCGGACCCCGCCGCTAGCGTCCCCGGCATGATCATCGACTGTGGCCAGTGCAGCGTGCGGGGAGCCGCGTGCGGGGACTGTGTGGTGACCTTCCTCACCGTTCCCGTGCGGCCGGGCGTCTCGGCCGTCCCCCCACCCGACCTCGACGAGGCCGAGCGCGACGCGATCGACGTGCTCGCCCGCTCCGGGCTGGTGCCCCCGCTCCGGCTCGAGGCGATCTGATGCCCTCGGCTCAGGCCGAGGCGTCGGGTCGTTCGTCGGCGTAGAGCGCGTCGATCTCGCCGGCGAACGTCGCGAGGACGGCGGCCCGCTTCACCTTGAGGGACGGGGTGAGCAGGTCGTTGGCGATCGTGAAGTCCGTGGTGAGCACGCTGAACTTGCGGATCGACTCGGCCCGCGAGACCGCCTTGTTCGCCCGGTCGACGGCACGTTGGATCCCGGCGAGCACCACCGGGTTCTCGGCCGCCTCGGTGACGCCCATCTCGGGCAGGTTGTGCCGGGTCAACCAGCCGGGCAGCCCCTCGGGGTCGAGGGTGACCAGCGCACCGATGAACGGCCGTGCGTCGCCGACGACGGTCACCTGGCTCACCAGCGGGTGTCCCCGGAGCCGGTCCTCGAGCACGGCGGGCGCGACGTTCTTGCCGCCTGCGGTGACGATGATCTCCTTCTTGCGTCCGGTGATCCGGACGAAGCCGTCTCCGTCGAGCGAGCCCAGGTCGCCGGTGCGGAACCAGCCGTCCTCGATCGCCTCGGCCGTCGCCTCCTCGTTCGCGTGGTACGCGCGGAAGACGCCGATGCCGCGGATGAGGATCTCGCCGTCCTCGTCGATCCGGATCGCCGTCCCGGGCAGCGGGGGGCCGACCGAGCCGATCTTGGTGGCGTCCGGCAGGTTCACCGTCGCCGGCGCCGTCGTCTCGGTGAGCCCGTAGCCCTCGAGGACCTTGAGGCCCACGCCGCGGTAGAAGTGTCCGAGCCGCTCGCCGAGCGGTGCGCCGCCGCTGATCGCCCACTCCGCCTGGCCGCCCAGCGCCGCACGGAGCCGGTGCAGCACGAGCACGTCGGCGACCTTGTGCTGCAGCCGGAGCCACGGGCTCGGCCCGCCCGGCATGTCCAGGGCGCGGGAGTAGACGATGGCCGTCTTGGCCGCCCGCTGGAAGATCGCGCCCTTGCCGCCCAGCGCGGCCTTCTGCTCGGCGGAGTTGTAGACCTTCTCGAAGACGCGCGGCACCGAGAGGATGAACGTCGGCCGGAAGACGCCGAGGTCCTCGACCAGGGTGCGCGGGTCGCCGATGTGACCGAGCACCGCGCCGGCCTCGACCACGAGCACCTCGATGAACCGGGCGAAGACGTGGGCCAGCGGCATGAAGAGCAGCGTGCGTGACCCCGGCGGGCACACCTCACCCAGACGGGCGACCGCGTTGCGGGTGAGCTCGACGAAGTTCCCGTGCGAGAGCTCGACACCCTTGGGCCGGCCCGTGGTGCCGGAGGTGTAGATGATCGTGGCGAGGTCGGCCGTCGTCGCCAGTGCCCGCCGGCGCGTGATCTCCTCGTCGGGGACCTCGCTCCCCGCGGCGACCAGGGTGTCGATCGCGCCGTCGTCGAGGACCAGGACGGCCTCGAGGCCCGGAGCGTGCTCCCGCGCCTCCGCCACCGTCGCGGCGTGCTCGGCCGTCTCGGCCACGAGCAGCCGGACCCCGGCGTCGGTGAGGATCCACTCCACCTGGCTGGCCGAGCTCGTCTCGTAGAGCGGCACGGTGACGGCTCCTGCCGCCCAGATCGCGAAGTCGAGCAGGGTCCACTCGTAGCGGGTGCGGCTCATGATCCCGACCCGGTCCCCGGGCTCGATCCCTCGGGCGACCAGGCCCTTGGCCACCGACCGGACGTAGGAGTCGAACTCGGCGGCCGTGACGACGGCCCAGGGCACGCCGGCGGCGCCCTTGATCTCCAGCATCGGCTCGGCGCCCCACCGGGCGACCCGCTGGGCGAGGAGGACGTTGAGGTTCTCGTGGGCCTCGGTCGCGACGATCGGGGGGCGCTCGTGCTCGTCCATGCTGACTCCAGTGGCAGACGGAACAGTTCTCCGAGCCTATCCAGGCGGCGGCGTCCCGGCGCTCCGGGACACGATCTCGCTACCCTTGCCGCGGACGATCGGGACCCCGCGCCGGTCGAGGACACGTGAGGACGGACATGTACGCGATCGGTGTGGACATCGGCGGCACGAAGATCGCCGCCGGGGTCGTCGACGAGGACGGCCGGATCCTTGCCCAGGTGCGCCGCGAGACCGACCCGACCGACGCGGACAGCGTCGACGAGGGCGTGGTGGCTGCATGCCGGGAGCTCGCCGCCGAGTTCCCGATCGGCGCGATCGGCCTTGCCGCCCCCGGCTTCGTCAGCTCGGACCAGGCCACCGTGCTGCTCTGCCCGAACCTGCCCTGGCGCGACCACCCGCTGCGCGACCGGGTCGCCGCGGGCCTCGGGCTGTCCGTGCCGATCGTGGTCGAGAACGACGCCAACGCGGCCGGCTGGGCCGAGTTCCGGTTCGGGGTCGGCCGGGACGTCAACGACATGCTCCTGCTGACGATCGGCACCGGGCTGGGCGGTGCGCTGGTGGTGGACGGACGGCTGGTCCGCGGTGCCTACGGCGTGGCCGCGGAGGTCGGTCACATGCGGATGGTCCCGGACGGGCACCTGTGCGGCTGCGGGCTGCACGGCTGCTGGGAGCAGTACGCCTCCGGACGGGCCCTCGTGCGGTCCGCGCGCAACGCCGCCGCGAACCAGCCGGAGGCCGCAGCGCGGATGATCGAGCTCTCCGGCGGCCGCAAGATCGTCGGCCCGGCGATCACCGCCGCGGCGCAGGAGGGCGACGCGCTGGCGATCTCGCTGCTCGCCGAGCTGGGCCGGTGGATCGGCGAGGGCTCGGCGTCGGTCGCGGCGCTGCTCGACCCCGCCCTCGTCGTCATCGGCGGCGGGGTGGGCGCCGCGGGAGACCTGCTCCTGGACCCCACGCGCGAGGCCTTCCTCAACGCCCTCTCGGCGCGGGGCTTCCGGCCCGAGGCGCGATTCGCGCTCGCGGCGATGGGCAACGACGCGGGGATCGTCGGCGCGGGCGACCTCGCGCGGATCTGAGCACCGGAGCACTCGGGTGCGGGGCGAGGGCCGGCCCGTCGGGCCGGCTCAGACGACGGCGCCCGAGTCGTCGTCGTCCGGGTCCTTGCGGTGGGGCATCCGCCAGACCAGCAGGCCGACCCCCGCGAGGAAGGCGGCCCCGGCGACCTGCAGCAGCCACGACGGGATGTCCCGCCAGAAGATCGTCGCGATGACGATCAGCGTGGGGACGCCGACGACGGCGCTCCAGGCGAGGGTGAGCAGCGGGTTGCCGCCCAGCACGGGTCCCGGGTCCGGCGGGACGAAGTGGTCCTCGGCCTCCTCGACCGCCGGGTCGGGAGCCCAGGAGCGCGGCCCGAACGCCTCGTCGGACGGGTCCTCCGAGGGCTCGGGTGCGGCCGGACGGATGACGCGCGCGCCACGGCCGACGTCTCTCGGCGGGAGGTCGTCCCGACGACGGCGCGGGGGGAGGATGATGTCCTCGTCGCCCTCGGCATCTCGACGCGCGGGACGGCCGAGGGCGGTCGGCTCGTCGTCGCCCCCGGGTTTCCGTCCGGCGTCGGCGAGGTCGCTGAGGTCGGCGACGATCTCCGCCCAGCGGGCGTCGACGTCGTCGGAGTCGTCGGGGCGGTCGTCGCCGGGTCCGGGACGTGAGTCCATGCTGAGCACTCTAGAGTCGTAGGCACGCTGCGCGCGGAACGCGTGGGCGTCGCAGCGGAGGTGATGGCTTGTTCTACTGGCTCATGAAGCGGATCCTCGCGGGCCCGCTGTTGCGCGGGATGTTCCGGCCGTGGGTCCGCGGGCTGGACAACGTGCCTGCTCAGGGCGGCGCGATCCTCGCGAGCAACCACCTGGCGGTGATCGACTCCTTCGTCCTGCCGCTGGTGCTCTCCCGCAAGATCCGGTTCATCGGCAAGGCCGAGTACTTCACCGGAACCGGGATCAAGGGCCGCCTCAAGGCGGGCTTCTTCCGCGGGGTCGGCACCATCCCGGTCGACCGTGGGGGCGGCAAGGCCAGTGAGGCAGCGCTGCGGACCGGCCTCGGCGTGCTCGAGTCGGGGAACCTGTTCGGGATCTACCCGGAGGGCACGCGCAGCCCCGACGGTCGGCTCTACCGCGGCAAGACCGGCGTCGCGCGGCTCGCGCTCGAGGCCGGCGTCCCGGTCATCCCGGTCGCGATGGTGGGCACCAACGTCGCCCAGCCGATCGGGCAGGTCATCCCCAAGCCGATGCGCCTCGGCGTGGTCTTCGGCGAGCCGCTCGACTTCAGCCGCTACCAGGGCATGGAGAACGACCGGTTCATCCTCCGGTCGGTCACCGACGAGATCATGTACGCGCTGCTGACCATCTCCGGGCAGGAGTACGTGGACATGTACGCGGCGACCGCCAAGGCCCGCATCGCGGCGGGCAAGGACCCCTTGGACGGGAGCCCGCTGGAGGTGGGCGGCACCGCTCCGGGCGGTCGCGCCGCGCCGGACGTCCAGGTTCCGGTCCCGCCGCAGGAGGACGGCGACGCGTCGGTACGATGACCGCGGCGTCCGTGAGTCGCTCGCAGGACCAACGGCCCGCCGCGCCCTTCGTCCGTCGCGCATGCTGCGGTGGTCTGCGTCCTGATCAACGGAAGGTTCTCCACCATGTCGGTTCGTCGTGTCGCGCTGCTCACCGCCGGAGGGTTCGCCCCGTGCCTCTCCTCCGCCGTCGGTGGTCTCATCGAGCGGTACACGGAGATCGCCCCTGAGATCGAGATCATCGCCTACCAGCACGGCTACCACGGCCTGCTGACCGGCACGAAGATCGTCGTCGACGCCGAGGGCCGCGCCAAGGCCGGCATCCTGCACCGGTTCGGCGGCAGCCCGATCGGCAACTCGCGGGTCAAGCTCACCAACGCCGCGGACTGCGTCAAGCGCGGGCTCGTCGCCGAGGGCCAGAACCCGCTCGCGGTCGCCGCCGAGCAGCTCAAGGCCGACGGTGTCGACGTGCTGCACACCATCGGTGGCGACGACACCAACACCACCGCCGCCGACCTGGCCCGGTACCTGCACGACAACGGCTACGAGCTGACGGTCGTCGGCCTGCCGAAGACGATCGACAACGACGTCATCCCGATCAAGCAGTCGCTCGGCGCCTGGACGGCGGCCGAGGAGGCCGCGCACTTCGCCAAGAACATCATCGGCGAGCACCGCTCGGGCAACCGCATGCTCATCGTGCACGAGGTGATGGGCCGGCACTGCGGCTGGCTGACCGCCGCCGCCGCCGCCGAGTACCGCCGCGGGCTGGACCAGCAGGAGTGGGTCCCGAGCCTCGGCCTGACCCGGGAGCGCTGGGACATCCACGCCGTCTTCGTCCCGGAGATGGCGATCGACATCGACGCCGAGGCCGCGCGCCTGCGCACGGTGATGGACGAGGTCGGCAACGTCAACATCTTCCTGTCCGAGGGCGCCGGGATGCACGAGATCGTCGCGCAGCTCGAGGCGTCGGGGGAGACGGTCGAGCGCGACCCGTTCGGCCACGTCAAGCTCGACACCGTCAACCCCGGCCAGTGGTTCGCCCGGCAGTTCGCGGACAAGCTCGGCGCCGAGAAGACGATGGTGCAGAAGTCCGGCTACTACTCGCGCGCCGCCGCGGCGAACGCCGAGGACCTTCGCCTCATCAAGTCCATGACGGACCTCGCCGTCGAGTGCGCCCTGCGCGGGGAGTCGGGCGTCATCGGGCACGACGAGGAGGACGGCGACCGGCTCAAGGCGATCGCCTTCCCGCGGATCGCCGGCGGCAAGCCGTTCGACACCTCCGTGGCGTGGTTCGCGCCGATGCTCGCCGCGATCGGCCAGTCGTTCGTCCCCGCGAGCTCGCATTGAGCGTCGAGCCGGAGCCCGGCCTGCTGGAGAGCCTGGACGCCTGGCGGTCCATGCGCGTCCAGCAGCAGCCGGCCTGGCCCGACCCGGACGCCGTCGTGCGTGCGGCGTCGGAGCTCTCCAGCCTTCCCCCGCTGGTGTTCGCGGGGGAGGCCGACGTGCTCACGGCGCGGCTCGCCGCGGCCGGTCGGGGTGAGGCCTTCGTCCTGCAGGGCGGCGACTGCGCCGAGACCTTCGCCGAGGCCACGGCCGACAACATCCGCAACAAGATCAAGACGATCCTGCAGATGGCCGTCGTCCTCACCTACGGCGCGAGCCTGCCCATCATCAAGGTCGGCCGGATGGCCGGGCAGTACGCCAAGCCGCGCTCCTCGGACGAGGAGACGCGCGACGGCGTGACGCTGCCCGCCTACCGCGGCGACGCCGTGAACGCGCACGCGTTCACCCCCGAGCAGCGCGTGCCGGACCCGGCGCACCTGGTGGACGCCTACCACCGCTCCTCGGCGACGCTCAACCTCATCCGCGCGTTCACCACCGGCGGTTTCGCGGACCTGCGCCGGGTGCACGAGTGGAACCGAGGTTTCACCGCCAACCCGGCGTACGCGGCCTACGAGCAGGTCGCGGCTGAGATCGACCGCGCGATCCGTTTCATGGCAGCGGCCGGCGCCGACTTCGACGCGCTGCGCACCGTGGAGTTCTTCTCGAGCCACGAGGCCCTGCTGCTCGACTACGAGCGTGCCCTGACCCGGATCGACTCGCGGACCGGCACGGCGTACGACTGCTCGGCGCACTTCCTGTGGATCGGGGAGCGGACGCGCGACGTCGACGGTGCGCACGTGGACTTCCTGTCCAAGGTGCGCAACCCCATCGGCGTGAAGCTCGGCCCCACGACGACCGCCGACGACGCGCTCGCCCTGATGGACAAGCTCAACCCGACGGACACGCCCGGGCGCCTGACGTTCATCACGCGGATGGGCGCGGGCAGGATCCGGGAGGCGCTGCCGCCGCTGCTGGAGAAGGTCACGGCCTCCGGGCGACCGGTCACCTGGGTGACCGACCCGATGCACGGCAACACGATCACCTCCTCCAGCGGGTACAAGACGCGCCGGCTCGACGACGTCCTGGACGAGGTCCGCGGCTTCTTCGAGGCGCACCGGGCCGTCGGCTCGGCGCCCGGCGGGCTGCACGTCGAGCTCACCGGGGACGACGTCACCGAGGTGCTCGGGGGCAGCGAGCACATCGACGAGGCGGGGCTGGCGCTGCGGTACGAGACGCTGGTGGACCCGCGGCTCAACCACCAGCAGTCGCTGGAGATGGCGTTCCAGGTCGCGGAGATGCTGCGCGCGCGGTGAGGCTGGGCTAGGTCCGGCTGCGCTGGTCGGGCGTCCGGCCGTGCGCGCGCCGGTCTACCCGCGTGCTCGTTACTCGCACGGCCGGCCACCCGGAGGCGTCAGACCACCTCGAGCACGATGGTCGAGCCAAGCGGTGCCTTCTCCCCGGCCTTGATGCTCTGGGAGCGGACGAATCCGACGATCCCGCCGGCGACGTTCTCTCGCTTCACGACGAATCCGAGCTCTTCCAGGGTCTTCTTCGCCGCATTGAATCCCTGTCCGAACACGTTGGGGACCTCGACCAGCGGGGGGCCCTGGCTGACGGTGATCGTCACCGTGTCGGTGCGGAAGGCGGCGGCGCCGGCGGCCGGGTCCTGGGCCATCACCTGGCCCTCGGCGTACTCCTCGGAGTAGCCCTCCGTCTCGGTGACCTTCAGGCCCTGGTCCTCCAGGGTCTTCTTGGCCTCGGCGGCAGAGGTCCCGACGACCGAGAGGACGGTCACCGGCTCCAGGCCGTCGGAGACCGTGACGGTGACGGGGCTGTTCACGGGGCGGGACTCGCCCGAGGGCGGGTCGATGCCGATGACCAGCCCCTCGGCGACGACGTCGTTGTACTGGCTGATCGGCTCGGGGACGGCGAAGCCGGCTTCCTCGAGCGCGGCGACGACCTCGTCCACCGGAGCGCCGGCGAGGTCGTCGGGGATGGTCCGCATGTCGGGACCCTTGGAGACGACCAGGGCGACGCTGCCGTCCCTGCGGACCCGCTGGCCCTCGTCCGGCGTCGCGCTGACGACCGAGCCCTGGACCACGGTGGCGTCGAACTCCTCGGTGGTCGTCGCGGTGAGGCCCTCGGCGTCCAGGACCGCGGTGGCCTCGGCCAGGGTGCTGTTGACCAGGCCGACCGGGACGCTGGTGTACGCGCCGGGGCCCGAGGTCATGAACCACCAGCTGCCGGCGACGATGAGGACGACGAGGCCCGCGACGAGCGCCCCGAGCCGCACCACGAGGCGGCGGCGGGCGGTCGGGTCGACCAGCCCGGAGCCGATCTTGAGGCTGATCGTGCGACCGAGGGCGTCGGGCTCGTCGTCGTCGTCCGGCAGGTCGGGGCCGTCGTCGCGGGCCACCGGGAGCGCCTGGGTCGCGTCGGGGTCGACCTCCACGGCGGCCGCACGATCGTCGGCCGCATCCTCCTCGGGCTCGTCCCCGTCGGGCTCGGGCACCGGCGCGACGACCGGCGCGACGTCGGCGCGCCGGTCCAGGGTGGCGTCGTCGAGCGTGGCCACGACGCCCCGGACGAGGTCGAGGGCGGTGGCGGCGTTCTCCGGCCGCTCGTCCAGCTCGCGCGCGGCGAGGCTCGCGACCAGGTCGTCGATCTCGGCCGGCAGCCAGGCGACGACGTCCGACGGCGCGGGGACCCGACCGTGCACGTGCTGGTAGGCGATGTGGATCGCGCTGTCGCCGGAGTACGGCTGGCGGCCCGTGAGCATCTCGTAGAGCAGGATCCCGACGGCGTAGACGTCGGTGCGCGCGTCGCTGGCGCCCCGGGCGACGAGCTCGGGTGCCAGGTAGGCGACCGTGCCGAGCAGGGAGCCCGTCGTTGCGGCAGTGACCTCGGTGACCGCCCGCGCGAGCCCGAAGTCGGCCACCTTGATCCGGCCCCGCTGGGCGAGCAGGACGTTCTCGGGCTTGATGTCGCGGTGCACGAAGCCGGACTGGTGCGCCGAGGCCAGCGCCTCGAGGACCGCCTCGGTCGTGGCCAGGGACTCGCGGACGGTCAGCGAGCCCTCCGTGCGGAGCCGGCGGCGCAGGTCGGTGCCGTCGACGTACTCCATGACGAGGTAGCTGAGCTCGCCGTCGACGCCCTGGTCGAGCACCGCGACGAGACCCGGGTGGTCGAGGCGCGCGGCCGAGCGGGCCTCGCGGCGGAAGCGGGCGACGAAGTCGGCGCCGCTGGTGCCCTCGGCGAGGTGCGCGTGCATCACCTTGACGGCGACGTCCCGGTCCAGCCGCTTGTCGCGACCGAGGTAGACGGTGGCCATCCCGCCCCGGGCGATCCGCGAGACGATCTCGTACCTGCCGTCGATCACGCGACCCGCGAGCGGATCCGAGTGGGCTGGCACGGAGGCAGTCTACGGGCGGCTCGCCGTCAGACCGGTCAGGCGAAGCGCGACATGAGGGTGCGGATGTTGGCGACGTACACCCGGGTGTCGGAGAACATGCCGTTGCGCTTCACGCTCGACTGACCCTGGTAGTAGCCGGCGATCGCGGAGGACAGGTCCGGTGAGGTCGCGACGAGCCGGCGCAGGATCGCCACCCCGGCGACGACGTTGTCCTGCGGGTCGAGCAGGTTGAGGTCGCGACCGACCATGTCCGAGGCCCACTCGCCGGAGCTCGGGATCACCTGCATCGTGCCGATCGCGTTGGCCGGGGAGACCGAGGTGTGGTTGAAGCCGGACTCCTGGTAGGCGACTGCCAGGGCGAGGGCCGGGTCGAGTCCCATCGAGACGGCGGTGCTGCGCACCAGCGCCTGCATCTCGGCCTTGCTCGGCACGCCGACCGCGAGCAGCGTCGCCTTGTTCTGGTTCGCCGACGCGACGGTCGCCGCCGGGTACGTGCGGCCGGCGAAGGTGCTGCCGACCAGACCGGAGGTGGTGGGCGCCGCGGTGCTGGTGGCGCCGGGGATCGTCAGGGTCTGGCCGATCCGGATGAGTGCCCGGGAGTCGAGCTTGTTCGCCGAGACGATCGCCGCGGTCGTCGTGCCGAAGCGCGCGGCGATCCGGGAGACGGTGTCGCCCGAGGCGACCCGGTAGGACGTGGTCGTGGCCGCCGGGGCGGGCGTCGCGGACGCGACCGGGGCCGAGACGGTGCTGGCACCGGTGCCGGGGATCGTCAGGGTCTGGCCGATCCGGATCATCGCGCGGGAGTTGAGCGTGTTCGCGGAGACGATCGCGGCGGTGGTCGTGCCGTAGCGGGCGGCCAGGTGCGAGACCGTGTCGCCGGCGACCACGGTGTGCGTGGAGGTGGCGGCCGGTGCGGCGACCTTGACCGCGGCGACCGGGGTCGCCGCGGCAGCGCGGGGGATGGTCAACGTCTGGCCCTCACGGATGAGGGCCCGCGAGTTGAGGTTGTTCGCCGCGACGATCTGCGCGACGGAGACCGAGGTCCGCAGGGCGATGTGGCTCACCGTGTCGCCCCGGCGGACGGTGTAGTCCTCGGCCTGCGCGGGAGTGGCGGTCGCCACGGTCACGGCTGCGAGGGCCAGCCCGACGCCCGTGCTCCCGACGACGCGCCGTCGGGCGGGGGAGGAGGCGATGGAGCGTGGGGCGGCCGAGGTCATGACGTCCATCCTTGTGACTGGTGTTAAAACTGAGGCAGAAGTGGCTGGTGAGAAAGTAGCGCACCCCGGGCGTGTGCGGTAGGGCGTTGGGCCGGGTGAGTGACGCCCTAGGCTGCTCGGGTGGACGATCTCGAGAAGCTCGTGGGCACCTGGCTGCCGCTGCCCGACGTCGCCGAGCGGCTCGGCACCGATGTCGGACGGGTCCGGCGCCTCCTGCAGGACCGCTCGCTCATCGCCGTGCGCTTCGGCGAGCGCGGCATCCGCGGGGTGCCGGAGCGGTTCCTCGTCGCGTCCGACGGCGGGTGGCAGGTGGTGCCCTCCTTGGCCGGGACGATCGTCGTCCTCACCGACGCCGGGTTCTCCGACGAGGAGGCCGTGCGTTGGCTCTTCACCGAGGACGCCTCGCTCGCCGACCTCGGCACCGGGACGCCGCCGCGCACACCCATCGACGCGCTCGTCGCGGGCCACAAGACAGAGATCCGCCGTCGGGCGCAGTCGCTCGGCTTCTGACCGGGGCTACGCCGAGCGGTGCACGGCGGCCGAGCCGAGCCGGACGAGCATCGAGCGCCCCGGCTCGGCGAGGTCGCCGTCGGCCAGCGCGCGCAGGGCGGGGTCGGCCAGCTCGGTGATGAGCGCATCGACCTGGTCGACGGCGCCCGTGCGCAGGATGGCCGCGCGGAGCGCGTCGACCTGCTCCGAGGTGAGGTCGACGCGGCCCAGGTGGTCGCGCAGCAGCGCCGCGTCGGCGGGCGAGGCGTCCCGCAGCGCGCGCACCACGAGCAGGGTCCGCTTGCCCTCGCGCAGGTCGTCCCCGGCCGGCTTGCCGGTGGTCTGCGGGTCACCGAAGACGCCGAGCAGGTCGTCCCGGAGCTGGAACGCCTCGCCGAGCGGCAACCCGACGGCGCGGCACTGCGCGAGCCGGCCCTCGTCGGCCCCCGCCAGGGCGGCCCCCAGCGTGATCGGGTGCTCGACGCTGTACCGGGCGCTCTTGGCCCGGACCACGGCGCGGGTGCGCGCCTCGTCGCCGGCCGCGTCCAGCCCCCACGGGACGGCCTGCGCGAGCACGTCGAGGTACTGCCCGACGGTCACCTCGGTGCGCATCACGTCGAAGGTCTCCCGCACCCCTGCACGGACCGGCGGGTCGAGCGCGGCCACGGCGTCCGCCAGCTCGCGCTCGCTGGCGATGAGGGCGAGGTCCCCGAGCAGGATCGCGGCCGACTCGCCGAACCGGGCGGCCGAGCCGGACCGGCCCCCGGCGGCGTGCGCGGCCTCGAAGGCGCGGTGCGCCGAGGGCTGCCCACGACGGGTGTCCGAGGCGTCCATGACGTCGTCGTGGATGAGCGCGGCCGCCTGGAAGAGCTCGAGGGCGGCGCCGACGCGCAGGACCGGCTCGCGAGACTCGCTCGCCGGTGCGTGCGCCCGCCACGACCAGTAGCAGAAGGCCGCCCGCAGCCGCTTGCCGCCGTTCAGGCTCCGACGGAGCCCCGCCAGCAGCTCGACGGTGTCGTCGCCGAGCGGGGTGAGCTCCGCGGTCAGCCGCTCGAGGTGCCGGTCGAGGAGGATGTCCACCCCCGCCCGGACGTCTTCGACGTCCACCAGGGCCTGCGCTCCGCTCATCCCCTCAGCCTAGGGCCGGGCGGGTCGCGCACGAGGCGGGCGCGACCGGGCGGCGGAGCCGACTCAGCCCGCGGTGTGCACTCGGCCACCGACGGTCACGGTGCGCAGCCCGTCGCCGTCCAGCACGCCGACCGAGATGAGCTCGTCGCCGTCGGACCGGGTGAACGTCGCGTCGCCGGACAGGCCGGTGTCGACGGCGGGGACCTCCGTGAAGCCCGCCTCGAGCAGGCGAGTGCCGATCAGGTCGAGCACCCGGTCGGTCGACCAGGCGGTCTGGAGGTTGAGGGAGATCTCCTGGACCGTGCCGTCCCCGATCGGGACGGCCGAGGTGACCAGCACGGTGGCGTCCGCCGGCAGCGGGAGCAGGTCCGTCGGGAAGCCCGGAGCGAGGGACCCGACGACAGAGGTGTCGTCCGGCATGCTCCGCAGCAGGGGTTCGTCGGCGGTCGCCGGTGCGGCGGCCTTGGCCTCAGGGGTCGGCTCAGCGGCATCGGTGGCTGCAGCGCTCTGCACCGCGGTCGCCGCCAGGAGGTTCGCCTCGTCGGCCGAGACCGACCCCGCGCAGCCCGCGATCACCAGGGCGGTCACCAGGCCGGTGGCGACGGCCCAGAGAGAGGCGGATCGGGGTGACCGCAGACCTGCGCGGCCTCGGGGGGGCATAGCACAACGGTAGGCCACCGCCCTCGTGATCGACACCGGGCCAGCGGGTGAGATCCACAGACGACCGGTCGATCCTCGGCCCACAGAATTGTGGGGCGCCCGGTGCGCCGCGGCACGAGGCGGGCTCGGATGGGTGCATGACGACGATCCGCACCCGGGAGCCGCGTGAGCTGCTCGCGCTCATCCCGTACCAGCTCGGGTTCCGGCCTCAGGACAGCGCCGTGGTGGTCAGTCTGCGACGGGAACGGTCCCGGGTCGGCCTGGTCGCGCGGGTCGACCTGGCGGACCTCGCCGACCCGGTGGACGGCCGCCCGCTGGCGCGCTCGCTCGTCGGGCACCTGCTCGCCGACGGTGCGACGTCGGCCGTGCTCGTCCTCTACGCGCCCGGGACCGTCCGGCCGGGGGACGGCGGGGCCGCCGCGTGCGCCCTGGACGTCTTCCGGAGCGAGGCCGAGGCCAGCCTCGGCGAGGTACCTGCTTGGCAGGTCGCAGCCACCGGTTACCGCGCCGTGGGGTGCACCGACCCGGCTTGCTGCCCGACGGCCGGCCGGCCGCTCAGCGACCTCCAGGCCACCCAGGTCGGTGCGCACATGGTGATGGCCGGGCGACAGGTCGCGGCCGCGCGGGACGAGCTCGTCGCGACCAGGGCGGTGGCGTCCACGGCGCGCAGGGCGGCACGCCGAGCGGCGGACCGCTGGGCGGCCCGGCTCGACCAGGACGCCGCCCCCGCCGCGGCCCATCGCTGGCGCCGGGCCGGGCTGGCCGCGTGGCGCGAGGAGGTCGCGGCCTGCGCCGCCGCCCCGGGGACGGCCGTCGGCGCGGCCCGGCTCGGGCGTCTCCAGGCAGCGCTCGCCGACGTGCTCGTCCGGGACGCGGTCATGCTCGGACTCGTCCCCGGTGGCGAGGCGCTGGCCGATCGGGTCGTGGCGGGGTACTGCGGGGACGAGGTCGGCCGGGCGCTCGGTGCGATCGTCGACCCGGTCCTCGGTGTCGAGCCCGACCCGAGGACCCTCGACCCGGTCAGTGAGCTGCTCGAGCAGATCGCCGGCCATGCGGCTCGAGCCCGGTGCGCTCCGGCGCTCACCCTGCTCGCACTCGTCGCCTGGTGGCAGGGGGACGGGGCCCGGGCCGGGGTGTGCGTCGAGCGGGCGCTGACGGCGCAGCCGGACTACCGGCTCGCTGCGCTGCTGGAGACCACGGTGCGGGCCGGCATGCCGCCCGGCTGGCTGCGCGCGCGGACCGCCTGAGGCCTCACGCCGAGGCCCGGAACGGACCGCGGCGGGGCCGCTCGCCGCCCGCCGCGGGTGCTTCCGCGTCCCGAGCACCCGCGCGTCGGGTAGCGTCGCCCTCGAGGCCGTCGTCGTCCGAGGAGTCGCCATGGGTGTGGTCGTGGGGTATGTCGCCACCGCAGAAGGTGATGCGGCGCTCGACGTGGCGATCGAGGAAGCCCGGAAGCGGGACACGACGCTGGTCGTGGTCCTCAGCGAGCGGACCTCCCGGTTCAGTGGTGACCCGCTCGCCGTCGAGCGGCAGGCCGAGGAGCTGCGGACGCGCTTCGAGGACGAGGACCTGCGCGCGGACGTGCGCGTCACGACCCGGGGACGGGACGTGGCCGAGGACATCATCGACGCCGCGGTGTCCGCGCAGGCCGAGCTGATCGTCATCGGCCTGCGCCGCAGGAGCCCGGTGGGCAAGCTCCTCCTCGGGTCCAACGCCCAGCGCATCCTCCTCGACGCGCCGTGCCCGGTGCTCGCGGTGAAGCCCACCGCCTGACCTGCCGGGCGGCGACGCCCTCGCGCGGTGCCCGGGTCGCCCCGGGGCACCTCCCTGCACCGCCCGATCGCGGTGTCCGCGCCGGGGTGAATCCGCCCTCGCGGACACCTGGGGGCGGTACCGGACGTTACAATGGAGGTCCGTTTCCTGGACCGTCCCCGCGAGTCCTGCCGAAAGGTTCCCCGTGTCGTTGTCCTCACCCCGTTCTGCCCTGCCTCGCGAGTTCGAGCACCCTGCCCTGCAGGAGCTCGTCCGTCTCGGCCGCACGCACGGTTCCGTCGACGGTCCTGCGCTCCGCGACGCGTGCGAGGCGGCTCAGGTGGTGCCCGCACGTCTCAAGACGGTGCTGCGCGCGCTCGACGGGCTGGGTGTGGGCATCGGCGAGGTCCGTGCTCCGGTCGCGGCGGCGACGACCCGGCGGACCGCGACCACCGTGGCGACCGACGACGACGGCACGGCAACGGCACGCCCGTCGCGCGCCAAGGCAGCACCGAAGGCCACCACGGCCAAGGCCAAGGCGGCGCCCAAGGCGGCGGCGACCACCGACACCGACGAGGCCGAGCCGACCGAGCCCGACGACGTCGAGCCCGAGGCCGCCGACGTCGAGGCCGCCGACGTCGAGGGGGCGGACACGCCTGAGGTCGCCGAGACCACCGACGAGGCCACCGGCGACGACGCGACCGAGGAGAAGTCGAGCGCCACGCCCGCCACGGAGGACGACACGGAGGACGCGGGCTTCACCGTCTCCGACGCCGACGACGACGACGCGCCGGCCCAGCAGGTCGTCACGGCCGGCGCCACCGCCGACCCCGTGAAGGACTACCTCAAGCAGATCGGCAAGGTCGCGCTCCTCAACGCCGAGCAGGAGGTCGAGCTCGCCAAGCGGATCGAGGCCGGCCTGTTCGCCGAGGAGAAGCTCGCTGGCGAGCTCACGATGGACAAGCGGCTCCGTCGCGAGCTCGAGCTCATCGCCGCGGACGGGCGCCGGGCCAAGAACCACCTGCTCGAGGCGAACCTGCGGCTCGTCGTCTCGCTGGCCAAGCGCTACACCGGCCGCGGGATGCTGTTCCTCGACCTCATCCAGGAGGGGAACCTCGGCCTGATCCGTGCGGTCGAGAAGTTCGACTACACCAAGGGCTACAAGTTCTCGACCTACGCCACGTGGTGGATCCGTCAGGCCATCACGCGCGCGATGGCCGACCAGGCGCGCACCATCCGCATCCCGGTGCACATGGTCGAGGTCATCAACAAGCTCGCCCGCGTGCAGCGCCAGATGCTGCAGGACCTGGGCCGCGAGCCCACCCCGGAGGAGCTCGCCAAGGAGCTCGACATGACCCCCGAGAAGGTCGTCGAGGTCCAGAAGTACGGCCGTGAGCCGATCTCGCTGCACACCCCCCTGGGCGAGGACGGCGACAGCGAGTTCGGTGACCTCATCGAGGACTCCGAGGCCGTGGTGCCGGCGGACGCGGTGAGCTTCACCCTGCTGCAGGAGCAGCTCCACCAGGTCCTGGACACGCTCTCGGAGCGTGAGGCCGGTGTCGTCTCGATGCGCTTCGGCCTGACCGACGGGCAGCCCAAGACGCTGGACGAGATCGGCAAGGTCTACGGGGTCACCCGCGAGCGGATCCGGCAGATCGAGTCCAAGACGATGTCCAAGCTGCGTCACCCCAGCCGCTCGCAGGTCCTGCGCGACTACCTCGACTGAGTCTCGGCCCAGCGCGTCCATGGCGCTCTGACCTGCGGGGGAGCACACTGTCGTCATGGCGAGACGGACCTCGGTCGTGCTGGGCTCGGCGGTGGCCGGGATCGTCGTGCTGGCGGGCGTCGCCGGTGTCGTCGCGGTCGGCACCTCAGGCTCGGAGGTGGACCCCTCGACCCCGACCGGCGTCGTGCAGGCCTACCTGCGGGCGATCGCGGACGGGGAGGTCGACACCGCCGTCGGGTGGCTCGCGCCGGACGGCCCGTGCACGTTCGACGACCTCAGTCGTAGCTACCTGCCGACCTCCCTGCGCGCGGTGCTCGGCTCGACGTCCGGCTCGGAGGACCGCCAGGTGGTCAGCGTGGAGATCACCGAGGGCTCGGGCGGCGACCTGTTCGGCTCGGACGGGTACGGGCACACCGAACGGTTCGTGCTGGAGCGCTCGGCCGACGGCTGGGTCCTCACCGGGACGCCGTGGCCGATGTTCGACTGCGGCCAGAGCACGCGATGATCGCGCTGAGCATCCTCTCCGGGCTGGTCAGCCTCGCCGTCCCGGTCGTCATCGTCGTCCTCGTCGTCCGGGCGCTCACCGGTCGCAATCGCACCGACGAGGCCTCGCCTCCCGGACAGGTCATCCGGCGGTTCTTCCAGTACCTGCTGCTCTACGGCGTGCTCGTCGTCGTGGCGAGCGGGCTCGCGACCCTGCTCGGGCTGGTCGGCGGCCGGGACCCGCTCGTCGACACCAGCGGCTCGCTCGCCCGGGCGCTGACCTTCCTCCTCATCGGCGTCCCGCTGCTCTGGGTGCTCTGGCGCTGGACCCGTGGCATCCAGGCCTCCGTCGCCGGTGAGACCCGATCGCTCGGCTGGCTCGTCTACGTCGGCCTGGCGACCCTCACCGGCGCCGGCGTGATGCTCGCCTCGGTGCAGCCGTTCCTCGCGGCCGCCACCCGGGCCCGGTTCGACGGCCCGGCGCTGGCGCAGGCCGTGGTGTGGGCTGCGGTCTGGCTCGTCCACCTGCGCCTGGAGGCGCGGACGACCGAGCCGGAGCACCGTCGGCTGCACCACCTGCTCGGCTCGTTCCTCGGCTGGGCGGTCTGCCTCGTCGGCCTGGTCGCCGTGCTGAGCGCCTCGCTCGACGCGCTGCTCGTGCCGCAGCGGGACGTCCTGGTCGGCAGCTGGTCGACCCTCGGCCCGGCGGCCGCCCTGGTGGTCGCCGGGATCCCGGTCTGGCTCGTCTACTGGTGGCGCCGGGAGCGGAGCGCCCCCGTCTCACCGCTCTGGTTCGGCTACGTCCTGCTCGTGGGCGTCGGCGTCTCGCTGGTCACGACCGTCGCCGGCGCGAGCGTCGCGCTCTACCGGGGCCTGGTGTGGCTCGTCGGTGACCTCGGCGGCGAGTCCACCGCGTCGTGGACCTCGGGGACGCTCACGGCCGTCTCGGTCGCCGCCGTCGGGGGACTGAGCTGGTGGTACCACCGCGAGGTCGTCGTCGCGCGCGCCCCGGCCGGGCGCTCCGAGGTCGTCCGGGTGCACGAGTACCTGCTCGCCGGCGTCGCCCTGCTGGCCGCGGCGGTCGGCGTCGTGCTCGTCGTCGTCGCCTTCCTCGAGGCGGTCACGCCCACGACCGGCGTGCTCGTGGACTCCTCGTTGGTCAACTCCGTGCTCGCCGCACTGACCCTGCTCGTCGTCGGCGGGCCGCTGTGGTGGACGTTCTGGCGCCGGATCCGGCGGGCCGTCGCAGCCGACCGCCCCGCCGAGAGCGCCTCCCCGTCCCGGCGGATCTACCTCTACGCCCTCTTCGGCGTCACCGGCGTGGTCGCGGTCGTCGTCGTGCTCGTCGCCGTGTACGGCCTGCTGGACGCGGCGCTCGGCGGCACCTTCGGCGCCGACACGGTGCGGGCGCAGCGTGTCCCGCTCGGGATCCTGGTGGCTGCGGGAGCCCTGGCCGCCTACCACTGGTCGGTGCACCGCGAGGACCGGCGGCTCGCCCCGCCCCGGCCCGAGCCGGTCGCCACCGCTCCGGGCGTTGCGGAGACACCGGCGGCCGACGCCGGGACGCCGGGCACGCTGGACCAGGTGCTCCTCGTCGGGCCCCGGGACGACGCCCTCGTGGCGGCCGTGGTGCAGGCCACCGGAGCCAGGGTCGATCTCTGGGTGCAGCCCGCCGGGCGTTGGGACGGGCCGGCGGTGCTCGACGCGCTCAGCCGGGCGACGCACCGCCAGGTGCTGCTGCACGCCCAGGGCGAGCAGATGCTCGAGGCCGGCCCGCCGCGCTGACCGGCTCGCCGGTCGGGCCTCCGACCGTCCGGTGCGCCGCCGTCACACGCCGAACAGCTGGGCCAGCGCCCAGAGGCTGGCGGCCGTCATCGCCGCGCCGAGCTCGACGAGGATCCCCAGCCCGGTCGCGCGGAGAGCGACCCACGCCGAGGCCATCGCGGGCTGGAGCTCGCGGCGGCGCAGGTACTCCATGACGACGAGTCCTGCGGCGAAGAACAGCACCAGACCGATCACCGGGACGACGACGAAGCCGACGATGCCCGCGAGCCCGGCCACGACGATCGAGCGCCGCGGCACCCCCGCCGCCGCGACCTGGCGGCCGGCGAGGACGTAGCCCGCCGCCCAGCCGCCGACGAGCAGCACGAGGGCGACCGTGGCGACCGCCCAGCCGGGGGCGCTCGCGGTCGCGACCGCCCAGACGAGCACGGCGACGCCGATGAGCAGCGACCCGGGCAGCACGGGCACGACGATGCCGACGAGCCCGACGAGGATCGCCAGCCCGACGAGGACGGTCAGCAGGTCGATGGGATCACCCGCCAGACCCGGGACGGCCGATCAGAGCGCGGCGGTGCCGTGCTCCTCGGTGAGGCGGGCCATCTCGTCCTGGATGTGCAGCGCGACGTCGGAGAACGCGTCGGCGTGCTTGCGGGCGTGGTGACCGCAGAAGAGCAGATCTCCGGTGGGGAGCACGACGCGCACGTAGGCCTGGGCGCCACAGCGGTCGCAGCGGTCTGCCGCGGTCAGGGGGGCTCTCGTCATGGTGGTCACGAAGACATGGAACCACGAGGACCGACGGGATTCCTCCCCGGGTGGCACGGGTTCGCTCTGCGCGTAGTCCGCGACCCGGTCGGCCCAGCGTGCGGCACGCCTCCCGGCCGCCGGTGGCTGGCGGCGTCTAGGATCAGCCCCCGTGACGAGTGCCCTGACCGAAGCCGGCTACACGGCCCGCCACCTCTCGGTCCTGGAGGGCCTCGAGGCGGTGCGCAAGCGTCCGGGGATGTACATCGGCACGACGGACTCCCGCGGTCTCATGCACTGCGTGTGGGAGATCATCGACAACGCGGTCGACGAGGCCCTCGGGGGCCACTGCACCCGGATCGACGTCGTGCTGCACGACGACGGCTCGGTGGAGGTCCGCGACGACGGCCGCGGCATCCCGGTCGACGTCGAGCCCAAGACCGGGCTGACCGGCGTGGAGGTCGTCTTCACCAAGCTGCACGCGGGCGGGAAGTTCGGCGGCGGCTCCTACGCCGCGTCGGGCGGCCTGCACGGCGTCGGCGCGAGCGTCGTCAACGCACTGTCCGCGCGGCTCGACGTCGAGGTCGACCGCGGCGGCAAGACCCACCGGATGACCTTCCACCGGGGTGAGCCCGGGCGCTTCGCCGACACCGAGCGGCCGGACCCGGACGCGGCCTTCACGCCGTTCGTCGAGGCCTCCGAGCTCGCGGTCGTCGGCAAGGTGGCCCGCGGCCGCACCGGGACCCGGGTGCGGTTCTGGGCCGACCGGCAGGTCTTCCCGAAGAGCGCCGTCTTCTCCTACGACGAGCTCGTCGCGCGGGTGCGCCAGACGACGTTCCTCGTCCCGGGGCTCACCGTCGTCGTCCGCGACGACCGGCGACCGGCCGGCACGCCGGGCGAGGACGGGCCGAGCGAGGAGACCTTCGTCCACCACGGCGGCACGGTCGACTTCGTCGACTTCCTCGCACCGGACAACCCGGTGACCGACACCTGGCGGCTCACCGGCGCCGGCACCTTCACCGAGACCGTCCCGGTGCTGGACGGCCGGGGTCACCTCGTCTCCCAGGAGGTCGAGCGCGAGTGCCAGGTCGACGTCGCGCTGCGGTGGGGGACCGGCTACGAGACGGAGGTCCGCTCCTTCGTCAACATCATCTCCACGCCGAAGGGTGGGACCCACCTCACCGGCTTCGAGCAGTCCCTGCTCAAGACGCTGCGCACCCAGATCCAGGCGAACTCCCGCCGGCTGAAGATCACCGCCAAGGACACCGGTGACCGGATCGAGAAGGACGACGTGCTCGCCGGCCTGACGGCCGTCGTCACCGTCCGGCTGGCCGAGCCCCAGTTCGAGGGGCAGACCAAGGAGGTGCTCGGCACCGGACCGGTCCGCGGGGTCGTGGCGAAGGTCGTCGAGACCGAGCTCACCGCCCTGCTCACCTCGAGCAAGCGGGACCTGAAGACGCAGGCCTCGCTGGTCCTCGACAAGGTCGTCGCGGAGATGCGCGCGCGCCAGTCCGCTCGCAAGCAGAAGGAGATCTCGCGGCGCAAGAACGCGCTGGAGACCTCGGCGCTGCCCTCGAAGCTGGCCGACTGCCGCAGCGACGACGTCGGGCGCAGCGAGCTCTTCATCGTCGAGGGGGACAGCGCGCTCGGCACCGCCAAGCTCGCCCGCAGCTCGGACTTCCAGGCGTTGCTGCCGATCCGCGGCAAGATCCTCAACGTCCAGAAGGCCTCGATCAGCGACATGCTGCGCAACGCCGAGTGCGCGGCGATCATCCAGGTCATCGGGGCGGGCTCCGGCCGCAGCTTCGACCTGGAGGCGGCGCGCTACGGCAAGATCGTGCTGATGACCGACGCCGACGTCGACGGCGCGCACATCCGCACGCTGCTCCTGACGCTCTTCTTCCGCTACATGCGGCCGCTGGTCGACGCCGGTCGGGTCTTCGCCGCCGTGCCGCCGCTGCACCGCGTCGAGACCGTCGGCTCCGGATCGCGCAAGGGCGAGTACATCTACACCTACTCCGAGGACGAGCTCGCGGCGACGCTGCGCCGTCTCGACAAGGCCGGCCGCCGCTACAAGCCGGACATCCAGCGCTACAAGGGCCTGGGCGAGATGGACGCGGACCAGCTCGCGGAGACGACGATGGACCCGCGGCACCGCACCCTGCGCCGGGTCACCGCGGAGCACGCCGCGTCGGCCGAGGAGGTCTTCGAGCTCCTCATGGGCGCCGAGGTCGCCCCGCGCCGGGACTTCATCGTCGCCGGCGCGGCGCAGCTCGACCGCTCCCACATCGACGCATGACGATGTGGGTCGCCGTCCGGCCAGGGCCTAGGTTGGTCTCGTGAGCACGCTCGAGCCGATCGCCGTGCGCGCCGACGCGCCGGTCGCCCTCGACCTGCCGCCGGCGCACCTGGAGCTGACCTGGCGACCCCTGCACGCCGGGGACGCCGGGGCCCTCTTCACGTTGATCGAGGCCATCGAGGACGCCGAGAAGGTGCCGCAGCGGACCTCCCGCGAAGAGGTGGGCGAGCTCTTCGTCGGCAGCTGGAAGGACCCGCAGCGCGACACCCTCGGCGGCTTCGACCACGAGGGGGCGCTGCGCGCCTACGCCTACGTCGAGATCCGGCCCGGGGACACCCGCGTGGTGCGGGCCTTCCTCACCGGCGGCGTGCACCCCCAGTGGCGGGGCCGTGGGCTGGGCCGGGCCGTGCTCTCGTGGCTCGAGGGACGCGGCCGGCAGAAGCTCGTCGAGACCGGCAAGGAGCTGCCGGCGCGGCTGGCGGCGTTCGTCCAAGAGGGCGCCCGCGACCAGCGCCGGCTCTACGCGGCAGCAGGATTCAGCCCGATCCGCTGGTACACCGACATGCGGCGCGACCTCGCGCTGCCGATCCCGTCGGTCCGTCCGCCGGCCGGCGTCCGGATCGTGCGATGGAGCCCCGAGCTCGACGAGGCGACCCGGCAGGCGCACAACACCGCCTTCGGCGACCACTGGGGCAGCGAGCCGCAGACCGCCGAGTCCTGGCGGCACGACCCGCACCACTTCGCACCCGGGTGGAGCTTCGTGGCCCTGGACGCCGCGGCGGACGAGCCCACGGTCGTCGGCTACGCGCTCTCGGGACGTTACGAGCAGGACTGGGCCGCCCAGGGTTTCACCTGCGGCTACACCGACGTCCTGGGGGTCGTCCCCGCGTGGCGGGGGCGCGGCCTGGCCGGCCTGCTGCTGGCCCGCACCATGAACGCCTACAAGCGGTCCCGCATGCAGTACGCCTGCCTGGGCGTCGACAACGCGAACCCCACCGGCGCCTACGGCCTCTACGAGCGCTGGGGCTACCAGCCCTCGCACGGCTCGGTCCTCTACAGCGTCGAGCTCTGAGGGCCGCGGCCCCGCGCCGCCGGGGTCGCTGACGTCGAAGGCGCTCATCCGACGCGAGGGCGCACGGACGAACTGGCGACCTCGCGTCGGATGTGCGCCCTCGGCGGGGCTGTCGAGGTCAGCCGACGGTGTGCACCGGGGCGGGCAGGACCGTGCCGGACATGTCCCGGCGCTGGTCGAGCTCGGGCAGGTCGATCTGCTGCCCCGCGGAGCCCGAGGCCCGGGCGGGGCCGGGGCCGACCCAGGCCAGGATGAGGGAGTCCTCGCCGCGCAGGAAGCGCTGGGCCCGCACCCCGCCGGTCGCCCGGCCCTTGCCCGGGTAGATCGCGAAGGGGGAGACCTTCGCCGAGCCGGGCTGGGTACCCGGCAGGGCGTCGGCGGCGCCGGCGATCGTCACGACGAGGGCCTGCTCCGGGCCCTCGAGCGCGGTCGCGGCGGGGAGCACCCCGAAGAACAGCACCTGGGCGCCCGCGCCGAGGCCGACCCCGGCCATCCCGCCGGCCGGACGCCCCTGCGGACGCACGGACGAGGCGGCGAAGTGCAGGAGCTGGGCCTCGGTGGTGAGGAAGACGAGCTCGTCACCGTCGGCGGCCGGCGCCGCGCCGACGACCTCGTCGCCGTCCTTGAGGCCGATGACCTCCCAGGCGTCGCGCGCGGGCGCGGCCTCCGGGGCGACCCGCTTGACGATCCCCGCCGCCGTGCCGAGCGCGAGCGGGGGAGCGTCGGTCGAGGTCGGCACCAGCGAGACGGCTCGCTCGCGCGGCTCGAGGCCGACGAGCTCGGCGAGCGGGACCCCGCCGGAGAGGCTGGGCGGCCCGTCGGTCGGCGGGAGGGAGGGCAGGTCGAGGACGGGGAGCCGGAGCACCCGGCCGGCACTGGTCAGCACGCCGATCTCGCCCCGCGAGGTCGTCGCGACCCGGGCGACGACGACGTCGTGGGCGGCGCGACGTCCGGCGCGGGCGGGGACGGAGTCGTCCGCCGTCCGCGCGACCAGGCCGGTGCCGGACAGCAGCGCCCAGCAGGGGACGTCGGCGATCTCCAGGGGTGCCGCAGCGCGGCGGGGCGCCGGGGCGCCGGAGATCCCGGTGCCGCCCGCGTGCTCCAGCAGGATGGTGCGCCGCGGGGTCCCGAAGGTCTGGGCCACCTCGGCCATCTCGTCGCTCACCAGGGTGCGCAGGCGGGTGTCGTCGGCCAGGATCGCCTCGAGCTCGGCGATCTGGGCCCGCAGGTCCTCGGCCTCCTGCTCGAGCTCGATGCGGGAGTACCGCGTGAGCCGGCGCAGCCGGAGCTCGAGGATGTACTCGGCCTGCACCTGCGAGAGGTCGAACACGCTCTGGAGCCGTTCGCGGGCGGCCTCGGCGGTGTCCGAGGTGCGGATGACCTGGATCACCTCGTCGATGTCGAGGATCGCGACCAGCAGGCCCTCGACCAGGTGCAGCCGGTCCTGCCGCCGGGCGAGCCGGTACGCCGACCGGCGCCGGACCACCGTGAGCCGGTGCTCCACCCAGACCACGAGCATCTCCCGCAGGCCGAGGGTCTGCGGCTGCCCGTCGACGAGGGCGACGTTGTTGATCCCGAAGGAGTCCTCCATCGGGGTGCTGCGGTAGAGCTGCTCGAGCACCGCGTCCGGCTCGAAGCCCGCCTTGACCTCGATGACCAGGCGCAGCCCGTGCTGCCGGTCGGTGAGGTCGGTGACCGCGCTGATGCCGGAGAGCTTCTTGGACTGCACGCCCTCCTTGATCTTCTCGATGACCTTCTCCGGGCCGACGAGGTAGGGCAGCTCGGTGACGACGATGCCCTTGCGCCGCGGGGTGACGTTCTCGATCCGCGTGGTGGCCCGGGTGCGGAAGGCCCCGCGACCAGTGCGGTACGCCTCGCGCACGCCCTCGAGCCCGACGATCTTGCCGCCGGTCGGCAGGTCAGGCCCCGGCACGAAGCGCATGAGGTCCTCGAGGCTCGC
This sequence comes from uncultured Actinomycetota bacterium, assembly GCA_963724505.1. GTDB lineage: Bacteria > Actinomycetota > Actinomycetes > Actinomycetales > Cellulomonadaceae > Actinotalea. Next base: position 163,287 of record CAVRUY010000004.1, on the reverse strand, counting down.
CTGCGGGTGCGCCACCAGGTGCCGGGCCGCGGCCACGACCTCGACGAGGTTGTGCGGCGCCATGTTGGTCGCCATGCCGACCGCGATCCCGGAGGCGCCGTTGACCAGCAGGTGCGGGAGGGCGGCCGGCAGGACCTCGGGCTGGGTGAGCTTGTTGTCGTAGTTCGGGACGAGCTCGACGACGTCCTCGTCGAGGTCGGTGACCATCGCCATCGCCGCGGCGGCGAGCCGGGCCTCGGTGTAGCGCGGGGCGGCGGGGCCGTCGTCGAGCGACCCGAAGTTCCCGTGACCGTCGACGGTGGGCAGCCGCAGGGAGAAGGGCTGGGCCATCCGGACGAGGGCGTCGTAGATCGCGCTGTCACCGTGCGGGTGAAGCTTGCCCATGACCTCGCCGACCACGCGCGCCGACTTCACGTACGGGCGGTCCGGCCGCAGACCCATGTCGGCCATCTGGTAGAGGATCCGGCGCTGCACGGGCTTGAGGCCGTCCCGCGCGTCCGGCAGGGCACGCGCGTAGATCACCGAGTAGGCGTACTGCAGGAAGGAGCCCTGCATCTCCTCCGCGACGTCGATGTCGACGATCGTCTCGTGGACGACCTCGGTCGGGTCGTCGGACGGGCCGGGTCGGCGGGCCATCGCTGGGGGACTCCTCTGTGCGAGACGGTCGGGGCGGTGCGTGCCGGGCGGGGCAGCGGCGTGAGCGCAGCGTAGGCCCTCGTGTCGTCCGAGCCGCCCTGGGCGTCGTCCATTCTCGCCGGACGCCGCCGTCGTGAGGGCCCGACGCGCCCGGACGGGCTCCGTGGATCGGCGCGCGGCGGGGATCGACCACCGGGGGGGCACCGGGTGACTAGCCTTGCCGGATGACCACCGACCCGACGGCGGGGTACCCCACGCACTGGGAGGCCGACGTCGTGCTCCGGGACGGGGGGACGGCGCACATCCGTCCCATCCTGCCGTCGGACGCCGACGCGCTGCAGCGGTTCCACCTCGGGCAGTCGCGCCAGTCGACGGTGTTCCGGTTCTTCGCCCCGCTCGAGCGGCTGCCCCCCAAGGACCTGGCGCGCTTCACCCAGGTCGACCACGACGACCGGGTGGCGCTCGTCGCGCTGGCCTCCGACGAGAACGGCGAGCGGATCATCGCCGTCGCCCGCTACGACCGCGACGCCCCGGGGCCGCAGGGAGCGAGCGACGAGGCCGAGGTGGCCTTCAACGTCGCGGACGACCACCACGGACGCGGCCTGGGCTCCGTCCTGCTCGAGCACCTCACCGCGGCGGCCCGGGAGCGCGGGATCCGGCACTTCACCGCCGAGGTCCTGCCGCACAACGCCCGGATGCTCAACGTCTTCCGGGACGCCGGGTACGTGGTCGACGCGTACCTCGACGACGGGATCCTCTCGGTCTCCTTCGACATCGACCCGACCGAGCGCTCGATCGAGGTGATGGCCGGCCGGGAGCAGCGGGCCGAGGCGCGGAGCGTGAACGGGATGCTCACGCCGCGGTCGGTGCTCGTGCTCACCGCCGACGACGCCCCGCCCGCCGACCAGCAGGCCGCGGGGAGCGTCGCCCGCCACCTCCTGCGGACCGACCCGCCGCACCCCGACATCCACGTGGTCGGTCTGGCCGCGGAGCGGCGCCCGGCGGGTGCGCGCGGGTGGGCGTCCGTCGCCGACGTCCCGACGCCGGTCGACCTCGTCGTCCTGGCGGTCCCGGCCGAGCAGGCCGCCGCCGCGGTGCGTCGCTGCGCCCGGCTGCGACCACGGGCCGTCGTCGTGCTCTCCGGGGGGTTCGCCGAGGTCGGGGCCCAGGGCCTGGAGCGGCAGCGCGAGCTCCTGCGCAACGCGCACGCGGTCGGGATGCGGGTCCTCGGTCCGTCCTCCTTCGGCTTCCTGCGGCAGGCGCTGGACGGCGCCCCCGCGCTCAACGCCTCCCTTGCCGAGCACATGCCCGAGCCCGGGCCGCTCGCCCTGTTCTGCCAGTCCGCGCCCCTGGCGGTGGGTCTGCTCGCCTCGGCGCGACGGCGCGGGCTCGGCCTGTCGACGTTCATGTCCTCGGGCAACCGCGCCGACGTGTCGGGGAACGACGCGATGCAGTTCTGGAACCAGGACGAGCACACCCGGGTGGTCGGGCTCTACCTGGAGTCGATCGGCAACCCGCGCAAGTTCGCCCGGGTCTCGCGCCGGCTCGCGACGACCAAGCCGGTCGTCGTGGTGACCGCCGGGCGCTCGGGCCACGTCGTGCCCGCCGGCCACGCGATCCGGCGGACGCGGGTCCCGCGGCGCGCCCTCGACGAGATGCTGCGGCAGTCGGGCGTGATCCGGGTCGAGAGCCAGCACCAGCTCCTGGACGTCGCCCAGCTCCTGGTCCACCAGCCGCTGCCCCGGGGCCGGCGGGTCGCCGTGCTCGCCGACTCGGCTCCGCTGGCGGCGCTGGCGGCCGAGGCGAGCATCTCGGCCGGCCTGACGGTCGGCGAGCAGCGGGCCATCCTGCCCGCCGGGGGCACGAGCGACCTCGACCTGGAACGCCTCGACGCGGAGCTCGCCGCGCTCTACGCCGACCCCACCTGCGACGCGGTCGTCGTCATGCACGTACCGACCCTGGGCGACCCGGACCCCCGCGTCGCGGCCGCCGTCGCGCGCGCTGCCGCGGCGGGGGGGACGACGACCATCGCCTGCATCCTCGGCCTGAGCGGTGTCACCGCCGAGCTCACCGCGCCCGACGCCGGCGGGACGCCGCGGACGGTGCCCGCGTTCGCCACCCCGGAGGACGCGGTGCTCGCCCTCGCGGCGGCCACCCGGTACAGCGCCTGGCGCTCCGCCGACCGCGGACAGGCGTTGGCGCCCACCGGCCTGGACCGGGCGCGCGCGCGTCGCCTCGTCGCGCAGGTGCTCGACGACCCGGCCGGGCCCGCCGTCGACACCGCCGTGGTGGACGTCCAGCCGGACGTCGACCCGTTCCGCGGGGACGCCGGGCCGGACCCCACGCCGCTGCGGCTCACCCCGGACGGAGCGGTCGCGCTCCTGGCCTGCTACGGCATCCCGGTGGTGCCGACCCGGACCGTGCGCGACGCCGACGAGGCCGTGGCCGCGGCCGAGGAGCTGGGCTGGCCGGTCGCGCTGAAGAGCTCGGCCGCCCGGCTGCGGCACCGGATCGACCTCGGTGGCGTCCGGCTCGCCCTCGCCGGTCCGGGCGCCCTGCGCGAGGCGCTGCAGGCGATGCGCGACCAGCTCGACGACGCGGGGCCGTGGGAGGTGCAGCACATGGTGCCGCCCGGCGCCGCCTGCGTGATCCGCTCGCGGGAGGACCCGCGGTTCGGGCCGGTGATCGCCTTCGGGCTCGCGGGCGACGCGGTGGACCTGCTCGGGGACATCAGCTACGGCGTCGCGCCGCTGTCCGACGTCGACGTCGCGGACATGATCCGGTCGGTGCGGGCCGGACCGCGGCTCTTCGGCTACCGCGGGCTGCCCGCCCTGGACGTCGCCGCGCTCGAGGACCTGCTCGGCCGGGTCGTCGTGATGGCCGACGACCTGCCCGAGCTGCGCAGCCTCGAGCTCCATCCCGTCGTCGTCTCCGAGCGCGGCGCCGCGGTCCTCGCGGTGCGCGTGCTCCTGGCCCACGCCGGCCGGGTGGACTCGCCGCGACGGGTCCTGCCGCAGTAGACGGCCGCCCGCCCCGCGGAGTCGGTTCGCTGACCTGGCCTGGGGGACTCGCGAACCCGTCGGTGATCGGTGGGAGGATGTCCGGGTGCATCCCGCGACGACCGAGCTCCGCCGAAGCCTGCACCTGGCCGGGTACTACCCCGAGCTGGTGGGGGACGTCCTCGATGTCGCCCTCGCCGGGGAGGACGTGCTCGGGCACCTCGTCCACCCGGAGACGACCTTCGACGAGAACGAGGTGCGCCGACACGTCACCGTGCTCGTCCTGACCCCGAGCCGGCTCGTGCTCGCCCACGTGGACGACCACCCGCCGGACGCCGAGAACCCCTCGTCCAGCGCTTCGGCCACCACCGAGTCCGTCCCGCTCCGGCACCTGCACACCGTCGCCCTGACGCATGTCGTCGCGCGGCCGGAGCGGCACCGGCCGGGGACGGCACCGAGCGAGGTGACCCTCGCCCTCGGCTGGGGAGCGGTCCGCCGGGTCGACCTGGAGCCGGCCACCTGCGGGGATCCGCAGTGCGAGGCGGACCACGGCCTGACCGGCTCGATCTCCCCCGACGACGTGGTGGTGCGGGTGTCCGCGCAGGCCGAGGGCGGCGAGGCCGTCCAGGCAGCGCTCGCCTTCGCGCGGGTGCTGTCGATGGCGACGGCGCAGCGCGCGTGAGCGTGCTGGACACACTCCCGACCGAGGTGGTCGGGCCGGACTACGGAGGGCGGTGCCTGGACTCCGTGCTGCCCGCCGTCGCCGATGCCGTCGGGGCCGAGCTCGAACCCGAGCGGGCACGGCTGGCCGCCGCGGCGCGTGCGCGGCTCGGCCTGCCCACGGCCGACCGGGTGTGCGTGGTCCTGGTCGACGGGCTCGGGCACCAGCTGCTCACCGAACGGCGGGGCCATGCGGCCTTCCTGCGTGGCCACCTGGACACCGCCCGGGTGCTCACCGCGGGTTATCCCTCGACCACCGCGGCCTCGATGGGCCTGTTCGGGACGGGCTGCGGCGCCGGCCGCACCGGCCTGGCGGGCTACACCGTGCGCAACCCCGCCACCGGCTCCCTGGCCAACCTCGTCTCCTGGCAGGGGGCCGGCGACCCGCAGGCCTGGCAGCGGGAACCGACATGGTTCGAGCTGCTCGCCGCGGCGGGCACCCCGGTGACCTCGGTCGGGCCGGCCGGCTTCGCCGGGTCCGGGCTCACCCTTGCCGCGCTGCGCGGCGGCCGGTACGTCGGCGCGGACTCGCTGGCGGCCCGGGTCGACGTCACGGTGCGTGAGCTGGCTCGCCCCGGGCTCGTCTACCTGTACTGGGGCGACGTCGACAAGACGGGGCACCAGGAGGGCTGGCGGTCCGCGGCCTGGGGGGACGCCCTGAGCGAGACAGACCGCGAGCTGGCCCGCCTGGCCCGGCGACTGCCCTCCGGGACGCTGCTGCTGGTCACCGCCGACCACGGGATGGTGGACATCGACCCGGCGGACCTCGTCGACGTCGCCCTCACGCCCGGTCTGCGCGCCGACGTCGCCCTCGTCTCCGGCGAGCCGCGGGCGAGCCACGTCCACCTCGAGCCGGGGGCGGACCTGGCTCACGGTCGGGGCGCGCTGGCGCGAGATCCTCGGCGAGCGCGCCTGGGTGCTCGACGGGGACCGCGCGATCGACGAGGGGTGGTTCGGCCCGGTCGCCCCGCACGTCCGTCCGCTCATCGGCGATCTCGTCGTCGCGGCGCGCGGCGCCGCGAGCGTCGCCGACTCACGCACCCAGACGCCGCACTCGCTCGCGCTGCGCGGCATGCACGGTTCCCTGACGGCGGGGGAGATGCTCGTCCCCCTCGTCGTGGTCGGCTAGGAGGCCCGATGGCTGAGCTCGTCTTCTTCAGCGGCACGATGGACTGCGGCAAGTCCACCCTCGCGCTCCAGCTCGACCACAACCACGCGGCGCGCGGTCGCGGCGGCATCCTCTTCACCCGCCAGGACCGGGCCGGTTCCGACGTGCTCTCCTCCCGGCTCGGCCTGCGCCGCCCGGCCGTCGAGGTGCACGACGCGACGAGCTTCTGGGACGAGGTCGTGCGGCGCCGCACCCACGGGGAGCGGGTCGACTACCTGGTGTGCGACGAGGCGCAGTTCTACAGCCCCGGCCAGGTCGAGCAGCTCGCCCAGCTCGTCGACGAGCTCGGGGTCGACGTGTACGCCTTCGGCATCACCGCGGACTTCCGCACCCGGCTGTTCCCCGGGTCGGCGCGGCTGGTCGAGCTGGCCGACCGGGTCGAGGTGCTCCAGGTCCAGGCCCTGTGCTGGTGCGGCGCGCGGGCCACCCACAACGCCCGCACGGTGGGCGGGACGATGGTGGTCGAGGGCGAGCAGGTCGTCATCGGCGACACCGACGCCGCCGACGCGGTCGGGTACGAGGTGCTCTGCCGGCGCCACCACATGCGCCGGATGACCGTGGCCGTCGCCCGCGCGACCGCCACCGCGCCGGACACCCTGGAGTTCGACGTCCGCTGAGCCGTGCGGCCGCGGGGCGGTGCCCGCGCGGCCCGACCGGCCCGACCGGCCCGACCTTACTCCGGCTTGGCGCCGAAGACGATCTCGTCCCAGGTCGGGACGCTGGCGCGGCCACGGCGGGCACGCGGACGCGGAGCGGGGTCCGGGGCGGCCGAGAGCGCCTCGACGTCGTCGCCGTCGTCGCCCGACGCCGCCGCCAGCAGGTCGGGGAGCGCTTCGTGCTCCCCGGGTGCCGGCTCGCTCACGTCCTCGTCAGGTCGGCGGCGCATCGCCAGCACGGTGGCGTCGGTCGCCTCCTCCGGCCGTGAGTGCGGCGGGTGGGCTCCGGGCACCGGCTGGGTCAGGCCGGGGTGGTCGAAGTCGAAGGCGTGCTGGGGGCCGAAGCCCTCGAACTCCTCGTCGTCCGGGTCGTCGTCCTCGGTCTCCACCAGCGGCTGGCGGACCCCGCGCCGGTCGAGGAGGTCCTCGAGCAGCGCGGCGGTCGACTCGTCCGGGCTCGGCGGCTCCTCGGCCACCGACGCCGCGGCACGGGTGTCGACGGCAGCGAGCAGGGGACGGAGGGCGTCGTCGACCTCGACGTCGAAGACTGCGTTGCGCACCGCCGAGAGGTGGCGGCGGGGGATCGGCTCGTCGGCGAGCTCGGTCTCCGAGAGCCACCGCGCCTCGTCGTCCAGTGCTCGGAGCGTGCGGGCCGAGACGTCGAAGGTCCACCGCGCCGACCGGCGCGTCTCGGAGGCCTCGAAGACGAGCTCGACCGTCCACGGACCGGCACCGTCCCGTGCCGCGTCCCAGGCGATCGAGTCCTGGACGACGCCACGGGTGGCCAGCCGGTCGCTGGCGAGGTCGCCGAGCGTCGGCGCCCCGGCCTCGTGGCCGATCCGGGTGCCCCGGGCCTGCTCGGCCACCCAGGCGCGTTCGTCGAGCACGGGGCCCTCGTAGCGGCGGATCGTCTCGATCGGGGTCCCGGACTGCTCGGCGACCTCCTCGGCGGTCGCGCCGGCCCGGATGCGGGACTGGATCTCCCGTGGCGGGAGCGTCGTGCTCCGCTCGGCGCGCACCTGCGCGAGCCCGGGTCGGTCGCGCCGGACGGCGGCGCGCAGCGCCTCGTCGATCGGCAGTCGGAACCGTTGTCCGTCCGGTCCCTCCAGGACGACGTGCTCACCGTCGTCGTGCAGCCCTACCAGCGTCAGCTCGCCCATCGGCACCTCCTCCCGGCCTTCTTGAGAGTGCCACCAGGCGGGCCCGGATCCGGGGATCTCGCTCGGTGTGCCGCGTGGCGGCTCTGCGGCAGGTCCTCGTCCGGCAGGATGGAGGCATGCCTCATGACGTCCCTGCCCTGGTCCGGCTCGCCGAGACGATGGCGCGTGAGGCGGGTGAGCTGGTCCGCACCCGCCCCGAGCACGTCGACGTCGCGACGACGAAGTCGAGCGCGTCCGACGTCGTCACCGCGATGGACCTGGCCGCCGAGGCCCTGCTGCGCCGCCGGATCGCGCAGGAGCGGCCGGACGACGGCATCCTCGGCGAGGAGCACGGCGTGGAAGCCGGCACCAGCGGCATCACGTGGGTGCTCGACCCGATCGACGGGACCGTGAACTACCTCTACGGGATCCCCGCCTACGCGGTGAGCGTCGCGGCCGTCACCGGGGCGCCCGACCCGGCGACCTGGACCGTGCTCGCCGGCTGCGTGCACGCCGTCGTCGACGGGCGGACCTGGACGGCAGGGCTCGGACTCGGCGCCCACCTGGACGGGCGCCGGCTGGCACCCCGTCCGGATCGTGGCCTCGACGGCGCGCTGCTCGGGACCGGCTTCGGGTACACCGTCGAGCGGCGCCGCCGGCAGGCCGCGGTGGTCGCGGAGATCCTGCCGCGGGTCCGGGACATCCGTCGGATGGGCTCGGCCGCGATGGACCTGTGCACGCTCGCCTCGGGCGGCATCGACGTCTACTACGAGCGGGGACTGAGCCCGTGGGACCTCGCCGGCGGGCTGCTCGTCGCGCGGGAGGCAGGGTGCGAGGTCGTCGGTCTGCGCGGCGGGCCGCCCGGGACGGCCATGACGGTCGCCGGCCCGCCGACAGCCGTCCGGGAGCTCAGCGAGCTGCTCGTCGTGCTGGCCGCCGACCGCGACGAGGTGTGACCGGTCCGACCGTGGGCAAGGGGGTGCACAACTGGCTGCGATAGGGCACAATCCCCTCGCCTCCGCGGTGCGGGAACAACCGCGCCCCGTGGAGCATTGAGCACGTACCCAGCCATGCTGGGCTCCGCGAGCCGCCACCTCCGGCGGGCTCGGGACGCGACGACACGGAGTGTGAACACGCCCGATGGCAACCGACTACGACGCCCCTCGCAAGACTGAGGAAGACCTCTCCGAGGACTCGCTCCAGGAGCTCCAGGCGCGCCGCGCCGACAAGAACTCGGGCGTGGTCGACGAGGACGAGACGGAGGCCGCCGAAGGTTTCGAGCTGCCGGGCGCCGACCTGTCGGGCGAGGAGCTCTCGGTCCGCGTCCTGCCCCGCCAGGCCGACGAGTTCACCTGCGCCAGCTGTTTCCTCGTCCACCACCGCAGCCAGCTCGCCGGTGAGAAGAACGGTCAGCCGATCTGCTCGGAGTGCGCCGCCTGATCCCGTGCGGCCTGGACGGCCGCGAGCAGGGCGTCGGGTCTGCGGGAGGACACCACCCAGCGTGGTGTGGCATCCCGCGGGTCGACGACGGGCAGGGAGACGGCTCCGGGCAACCAGGCGCGCAGCAGCACGTAGTCCCGGGCGTCCGATCCCGGGCCGAGCGCGGCGCGCAGCTGAGCGCGGTCGAGCACCGCGCCCGCTCCGAGGAACCGGACCGCGATCCGGGCGCGGCCGGCGGTGAGCTCGGTGCCCCGCACCTCGACCCGGGCCGCGGTCGACCACGCGCCGAGGATGCCCAGGGCGAGCGAGACGAGCCCGACCCCTACGGCGACACCGGGCCCGATGGGCGCCGTCGCGGCGGCGAGCACGGCAGCGACGGCGAGCACCATGGTCCAGCCGAGCGGACCCGGCCAGAGCCGTTCACGGAAGGTCAGGGGAGCGTCCACGCCGCCATCGTCCCAGGCCCGCGGTGCCGGGGCACTAGAGTCGTCGCCCGTGGACATGCCAGCGCACGCTCCGGGGCACGGCCCCGGTGCGGCCGAGGACCTCGAGGTGCTCCTCACCCTCGTCGAGCCGGGTCTCCCGCTGCCGTCCTACGCCCACCCCGGTGACGCGGGCGCCGACCTGGTCACCCGGGTCGACGCAGTCCTTCCGCCCGGCGGCCGGCTCACGCTGCCGACCGGCGTGCGGATCGCCCTGCCGGCGGGCTACGCGGCGTTCGTCCTGCCGCGCTCGGGCCTCGCCCGACGTCACGGGGTGACCGTGCTCAACGCGCCCGGCACGGTCGACGCCGGCTACCGCGGGGAGATCGAGGTCACCCTGCTCAACACGGACGTCGAGACCCAGGTCGAGCTGCGGCGCGGCGACCGGATCGCCCAGCTCGTCGTGCAGCGGGTCGAACGGGCCCGCTTCGTCCAGGCCGAGCGCCTGCCGGGCTCGCACCGTGGGGACGCGGGCTTCGGCTCGAGCGGCGGCTGGGCCGTTCAGGGCTCGTCGGGCTGAGCGCGTCCCGTCGGGTGCGCGGCGCCCGGGGGAGTGGTTACTGTCGTGGTGCAGGAGTTCGGGGAAGGAAGCAGTCGTGGGAGTGTTCCGACGGGCACGCAGGTCCGAGGAGATCGACGGACCCGGGACCGACGACGGCGTCGTCGACGAGCGTGCCGGGGACGTCGAGGGCGCGCGGACGCGCGGCCCGTGGGACGTCGACGAGGTCGCCGAGCGCGGCGCGCGGGTGGACCTCGGTGCGCTGTGGGTCCCGGGCCGGGACGGCATGGAGCTGCGGATGGAGGTCGACCAGAACACCCGGACGGTCACCGCCGCGGCGATCACCCTCGCCGGCTCCACCCTCCAGATGCAGGTCTTCGCCGCGCCCCGCACCGAGGGGATCTGGGACGGCATCCGCGCCGAGATCGCCACGTCGGTCACCCAGCAGGGCGGCTCGGCCGACGACCTGCCCGGCCCGTTCGGCCGGGAGCTGCTCGCGCGGCTGCCGGTGCGCACCCCGGACGGCCGGACCAGCCACCGTCCGGCGCGCTTCATCGGGTACGACGGCCCGCGGTGGTTCCTCCGCGGCGTGCTGACCGGACGGGCCGCCGTCGACCCCCAGGACGCCGCCGCGCTGGAGGATCTCTTCGGCGACGTCGTCGTGCTCCGCGGGACCGAGGCGCGGGTGCCCCGCGAGCTCATCGCGCTCACCATGCCGACCGCGGCGAGCCCCGCTCAGCCGGGTGGTCCGGCCGTGCCGCCCGGCGGGCAGCCCTTCGACCCGCTCACGCGTGGTCCCGAGATCACCGAGGTGCACTGATGGCAGGTCGCCTGAGCACGCGGCTGCGGGAGGCGTTCGCCTCGCGCACGGAGCTGGAGGCGCACGAAGGTCGTCGCGAGAGCGTCAACCAGGGCTGCTGCTCGGTGGCCGAGCTCGCCGCCCGGAGCGAGGGCGAGGTCTACGGCGTCCTGCGCAGCGTCACCCTGCGCCCCAAGGAGCGGGTGCAGGCCCTGGAGGCCGAGCTCTACGACGGGAGCGCGAGCATGCAGCTCGTCTGGCTCGGTCGGCGCTCGATCACCGGGATCGAGCCGGGCCGGCGCGGTCGGTTCCGCGGCCGCGTCAGTGAGGTGAACGGTCGCAAGACCATGTTCAACCCGCGCTACGAGCTCACGCCCCGACCCGGTGAGTGAGTCGGTCCCGGCCGGCGAGCCGGAGCCGGAGCAGGCGGCTCCCGCCGTCGGCCCCGCCCGTGGGCTGCGGGCCGCGCTCGGGGAGGAGTTCTCCTTCGCGGAGGCGATCGGTGGGGTGCGCGGCCTGGTCGAGTCCAGCGCTCCGGGGCTGCTCTTCGTCGTCGTCTACGTCGCGACCCGCGCGCTGACCCCGTCGCTGGTGGCCGCGTCGGCCGTCGCGGTGGTGGCGGTGCTGGTCCGGCTCGTGCAGCGCACCCCGGTCACCCAGGCCTTCTCCGGCCTGGTCGGGGTAGGCGTCGGCGTGGCCTGGGCCTGGTGGAGCGGTCGCGCCCAGGACTACTTCGCCGGCGGTCTGATCTGGAACGTCGTGTACCTGGCCGCCATGCTCGCCTCGATCGCCGCGCGCTGGCCGGTGGTCGGCGTGGTGGTCGCCCTGCTGCGCGGCGAGGACATGGCGTGGCGGACCGACCCGGACCGCAGCCACGAGCGCCGGCGCTTCCGCTGGGCGACCTGGGTGATGGCCGGCGTCTTCGCGCTCCGCCTCGCCGTCCAGGTGCCGCTGTACCTGGCGGGTCAGACGGTGGCGCTCGGCGTCGCGAAGCTCGCGATGGGCCTGCCGCTGTTCGCGGTCGCCCTCTGGGTCACGTGGTTGCTCGTGGCGTCACCAGCAGCGCGTGCAGATCGTCCGGATCGGCGTCGCGTCCCGCCACGATGAGCAGCTCGTCCCCGGCCTCGAGCGTGTCGTCCGGGGACGGTGCGATCGGGCTGGTGTCGCGGACGATGGCCGCGAGCACGGTGTCCGGTGGCCAGACGACCTCACCGACCCGGGTCCCCACGAGCGCGGCGTCGGTCGGCAGGGTGACCTCGAGGATGTCGGCGCCGGACTGGTGGAAGGTGAAGATCTTGACGAGGTCGCCGACAGCGACCGCCTCCTCGACCATCGCCGTCATGATGCGCGGCGTCGAGACGGCGACGTCGACGCCCCAGGCCTCGTCGAACATCCACTCGTTGCGCGGGTTGTTGACCCGGGCGACGGTGCGCGGCACGCCGAACTCCGTCTTGGCCAGGAGGGAGACGACGAGGTTCGCCTTGTCGTCCCCGGTCGCGGCGACGATGACGTCGCAGTCCTCGACCTTGGCCTGGCTGAGCGTCGCGAGCTCGCAGGCGTCGGCGAGCAGCCAGTCGGCGTCGGCCACCGAGGCGACCCGCATCGCCGACGGCTGACGGTCGATCAGGGTGACCTCGTGGTCGTTGGCCAGCAGCTCGTTGGCGATCGAGCGTCCGACCGATCCTGCGCCCGCGATGACGACGCGCATCAGTCCACCTCCGTCGGGACGTGCGTGGCGATCCGCTCGACCTTGTTCATCTCGGTCGCCTGGAGGAGCAGGTGCACGACGTCGTTCTCCTGCAGGACGGTGGTCGGCCCCGGCAGCACGCCCTCGCCGTAGCGGGTGAGGTAGGCGACGCGTGCCCCGGTCGCCTCCTCGAGGTGGGCCAGGGGACGGCCGACCCACGCCGGGTGGATGTCCACCTGAGCCATGACGATCTGGCCCGAGGCGTCGCGGTAGTCGTCGGTGGCACCCATCGGGAGCATCCGCCGCAGCACCTGGTCGGCGGTCCAGCGGACCGTCGCGACCGTCGGGATGCCGAGCCGTTGGTAGATCTCGGCGCGGTGGGGGTCGTAGATGCGGGCGACGACGTTCGTCACGCCGTAGGTCTCCCGCACGACCCGCGCGGCCACGATGTTGGAGTTGTCGCCGTCGGAGACCGCCGCGAAGGCGTAGGCGTCCTCCACCCCGGCCTGGACGAGCGTGTCCCGGTCGAAGCCCATCCCGGTCACCCGCTTGCCGGAGAAGTCGGCGTCGAGGCGACGGAAGGCGTCGGCGTTCTGGTCGATGATCGCGACCGAGTGGCCGCGATGCTCCAGGGACTGGGCGAGCGTGGCGCCGACCCGTCCGCAACCCATGATGACGAAGTGCACGACCGCTGACGGTATACCGTTCCGGCCCTCCGGGTCTGCACCTGGGGCCCGCGGACGTCGACGGACGGGGCCGCACGACGGTCCGCGCGGGTCCCGATAGGTCAGCGGCCCGCGCGGGCCTAGCATGGCCCGCGTGTCGGACATCCTAGATGCGGCCAAGCGACTGCTCGTGGGCCGCCCGGTCCGTAGCGATCGCCTGGGCCACACGCTCCTGCCCAAGCGGATCGCGCTGCCGGTGTTCGCCTCGGACGCCCTGTCGTCGGTGGCCTACGCGCCGGACGAGATCCTGCTCACCCTGGCGTTCGCCGGCCTGGGCGCCACGGTCTTCTCCCCGCTCGTCGGGCTGGCCGTCGTCGTCGTCCTCGTCGTGGTCGTCGCGTCCTACCGGCAGAACGTGCACGCCTACCCCTCCGGGGGCGGCGACTACGAGGTGGCCACGACCAACCTCGGCCCGAAGGCCGGCATCACCGTGGCGAGCGCCCTCCTGGTCGACTACGTGCTCACCGTGGCCGTCTCGATCTCCTCCGGCGCGCAGTACGCCGCCGTCGCGATGCCCGCGCTGCGGGGCCACGAGGTGCCCTTCGCGCTCGCGGTCGTCACCGTGCTCATGCTGCTCAACCTTCGCGGGGTCAAGGAGTCGGGCACCTTCTTCGCGATCCCGACCTACCTGTTCATGTTCGGCGTCGGGATGACGGCCGTCGTCGGCTTCATCCAGTGGGCGACCGGCAACGTGACCCCCGCCGAGAGCGCCGGCCTCGACATCGTCCCCCAGTCCGGCCTCGACCAGGGGCTGATGGGCCTGGCCGGGGCGTTCCTCGTGCTCCGGGCCTTCGCCTCCGGCTGCGCCGCGCTGACCGGCGTCGAGGCGATCAGCAACGGCGTCCCGGCCTTCCGCAAGCCGAAGAGCCGCAACGCCGCGACGACCCTCGCGCTGCTCGGCGGGATCTCGATCATCTTCATGATGTCGATCCTGCTGCTCGCGCGGGCGACCGGCGTCCACTACGTCGAGTTCCCCGCCGAGCAGCTGACCAGGGACGGCGTCTCCGTCGGTGAGGACTACGTCCAGCACCCGGTGCTCGGACAGCTCGCCCAGTCGGTCTTCCACAGCTTCCCGGCGGCCGTGGTGGCCCTCTCAGTGGTCACCGGCCTCATCCTCGTGCTCGCCGCCAACACGGCGTTCAACGGCTTCCCCGTGCTCGGCTCGATCCTGGCGCGGGACGGGTACCTGCCGCGCCAGCTGCACACCCGCGGCGACCGGCTCGCCTTCTCCAACGGCATCGTGGCCCTCGCCGTCGGCGCGATGATCCTCATCTGGGCCTTCGACGCCCAGGTCACCCGGCTCATCCAGCTCTACATCGTCGGGGTCTTCGTCTCGTTCACGCTGAGCCAGCTCGGCATGGTGCGGCACTGGAACCGCCTGCTGCGCACCGAGCCGGACCCAGCGGCCCGCTCGCGGATGTACCGCTCGCGCGTCATCAACTCGATCGGCCTCGGGCTGACCGGGACCGTGCTCATCGTGGTCCTCATCACCAAGTTCACCCGCGGGGCGTGGCTGGCGATCCTCGCGATGGCCGTCGTCTTCGTCGTCATGCTCGCCATCCGCAAGCACTACGACTCGGTGCGCGACGAGCTGGCGCTAGGGGACGACCCGTCGGCGAGCAAGGCCCTGCCGAGCCGGGTGCACGCGATCGTGCTGCTCTCCAAGCTGCACAAGCCGGCGATGCGGGCGCTGGCCTACGCCCGGGCGTCCCGGCCGTCGGTGCTCGAGGCCGTCACGGTCGCGGTCGACCCCGAGGACATCGTCGCGCTGCGCGCCCAGTGGGACGAGCTGGGCATCCCGGTGGACCTCAAGGTGCTGGACTCGCCGTTCCGCGAGATCACCCGGCCGGTCGTCGGCTACGTCCGCTCGGTGCGCCGGGAGAGCCCGCGCGACCTCGTGGTCGTCTACATCCCCGAGTACGTCGTCGGGCACTGGTGGGAGCAGCTGCTGCACAACCAGAGCGCGCTGCGGCTCAAGAGCCGGTTGCTCTTCACCCCGGGCGTGGTCGTCGCGTCCGTGCCGTGGCAGCTGGAGTCCTCCGGGCGCGAGGCGATGCCGTCGGGCGGTGCCGGCGCGTGACGTCGACGACCCTGACCCTGGAGATCGGGTCGGTCGCCCACGGCGGGCACTGCGTGGCCCGGCACGAGGGCCGGGTGGTCT
Source organism: uncultured Actinomycetota bacterium (assembly GCA_963724505.1). Taxonomy (GTDB): domain Bacteria; phylum Actinomycetota; class Actinomycetes; order Actinomycetales; family Cellulomonadaceae; genus Actinotalea. The sequence goes on along the minus strand of CAVRUY010000004.1, from coordinate 148,176 downwards.
TCGTCCGGCACGCGCTGCCCGGCGAGACGGTCCGCGCGATGCTCACCGACGCCGGCGACGGGGCCTCGTTCTGGCGCGCCGACGCCGTCGAGGTCCTCGAGGCGAGCCCCGACCGGGTGCCGACGCCGTGGCCGGAGGCCGGACCGGGCGGGGTCGGCGGCGGCGAGCTCGGGCACGTGAGCCTCCCGGCGCAACGGCGCTGGAAGGCCGACGTCGTCGCCGAGCAGCTGCGGCGGCTGGCGCACCTCGACCAGGACGTGCAGGTCGAGGCCGCGCCGGGGGAGAGCGACGGGCTCGGCTGGCGGACGAGGATCGAGCTCGTCGCGGACGGCGAGGGCCGCGCGGGGATGCATCGCCACCGCACGCACGAGGTGGTGCCGCTCGCCTCGATGCCGCTCGCCGTCCCCGGGCTCGACGTGCCCACGATCCTCGCGCGCCGGTGGACCCCGGGGGCCCGGCTCACCGCCGTTTCCCCGGTCGGCGGCGACGCCCCGCTGCTCCTGCTCGACGGGCTGCCGTTCACCGACCGGGGGCCCGATCGCCGTCCGACCGCGCGCCGGTCGGTCCGCGAGGTCGCCGGGATCGGCGGTCGGACCTACCGCTGGCGGGTCGCGGGCGACGGGTTCTGGCAGGTGCACCGGTCGGCGCCCACCGTCCTGGCCCAGGCCGTCGTCGACGCCGTCGGCGATCGCCCCGGAGCGACGGTGGTCGACCTGTACTCCGGAGCCGGGTTGTTCACGCTCCCGCTGGCGGACGCCGTCGGGCCCGGGGGTCGGGTGGTGGCCGTCGAGGGCGATGCGCACGCGGTACGGGACGCCCGGCGCAACGTGCACGACCACCCCCAGGTGGCCCTGCACCTGGGGCCGGTGGCCTCGGTGCTGGCCGGGGGGGTCGTCCCCCGAGCCGACGTCGTGGTCCTCGACCCGCCCCGGGTGGGGGCCGGCCGCGCGGTCGTGGACGCGGTCGCCGCGCTGACGCCCGAGCGGGTCGTGTACGTCGCCTGCGACCCCGCCGCCCTGGCCAGGGACCTCGGCTACCTCGCGGGCCACGGGTACCACCTCACCGCCCTGCGGGCCCTCGACCTGTTCCCGATGACCCACCACGTCGAGTGCGTCGCGGTGGTCGACCGGGGCTGAGCACCGCTCGTCCTGGCGTGGCGACCGATGTATCTTGATGTCGAGATATCTTTCCCACGGCGAGGCTCGGTAGCCTGGGCCGTGGACCGCGGTGGCGCCCCACCGCGTAGCGACCGACCGAAGGAGCAGCGGTGAGCAGCGTCGACACGTTCGGGTCCCGGGGAACGCTCGAGGTCGGTGGGAAGGCGTACGAGATCTTCCGCCTCGCCGCCGTCGAGGGCACGGCTCGGCTGCCCTACAGCCTCAAGGTGCTGGCCGAGAACCTGCTGCGCACGGAGGACGGCGCGGACATCACCGCCGACCACGTGCGGGCGATCGCCGGCTGGGACCCCGACGCCCAGCCGGACACCGAGATCCAGTTCACGCCGGCGCGCGTGATCATGCAGGACTTCACCGGGGTGCCCTGCGTGGTCGACCTCGCCACGATGCGCGAGGCCGTCGCCGACCTCGGCGGCGACCCGGCGCGGATCAACCCGCTCGCACCCGCCGAGATGGTCATCGACCACTCGGTGCAGATCGACGTCGCCGGCCGCCCCGACGCCTTCGAGCGCAACGTCGACTTCGAGTACACCCGCAACCGCGAGCGCTACCAGTTCCTGCGCTGGGGCCAGACGGCCTTCGACGACTTCAAGGTCGTCCCGCCCGGCACCGGGATCGTGCACCAGGTGAACATCGAGTACCTCGCCCGGGTCGTGATGACCCGCGAGGTCGACGGCGTGCTGCGCGCCTACCCCGACACCTGCGTCGGCACCGACTCGCACACCACCATGGTCAACGGCCTGGGCGTGCTGGGCTGGGGCGTGGGCGGGATCGAGGCCGAGGCCGCCATGCTCGGCCAGCCGGTGTCGATGCTGATCCCGCGGGTGGTCGGCTTCAAGCTCGTCGGCGCCATCCCGCCGGGCGTCACCGCGACCGACGTCGTCCTGACGATCACCGAGAAGCTCCGGCGGCACGGCGTCGTCGGCAAGTTCGTCGAGTTCTACGGCGAGGGTGTCGCGGCCGTGCCGCTGGCCAACCGCGCCACGATCGGCAACATGAGCCCCGAGTTCGGCTCGACCTGCGCGATCTTCCCGATCGACGGGGTGACCCTGGACTACCTGCGCCTGACCGGCCGCAGCGACGAGCAGGTCGCGCTCGTCGAGGCGTACGCCAAGGAGCAGGGCATGTGGCTCGACCCGAGCGACGCCGGGTACCTCGAGCCCGCCTTCTCCGAGTACCTCGAGCTCGACCTCTCGACGGTCGTGCCCTCGATCGCCGGACCCAAGCGCCCGCAGGACCGGATCGAGCTGTCCCGCGCCAAGGAGCAGTTCCTGCGCGACCTGCCGACCTACGCCCCGGAGATGAACAACGTCGACGAGGCCGAGGAGGAGTCCTTCCCGGCCTCGGACTCCCCGGCGATCTCCAGCGTCGAGGACCACCGGGTGGCCGTCACCGACACGCAGGGCCGGTCCTTCGACCTACGGCACGGCGCGGTGACGATCGCCTCGATCACCTCGTGCACGAACACCTCGAACCCGTCGGTGATGATGGCGGCCGCCCTCCTGGCCAAGAAGGCCGTCGAGTTGGGCCTGACCGCCAAGCCGTGGGTGAAGACCTCGATGGCCCCCGGTTCGCAGGTCGTGACGAACTACTACGAGAAGGCCGGCCTCTGGCCCTACCTGGAGAAGCTTGGCTTCCACCTGGTCGGCTACGGCTGCGCGACGTGCATCGGCAACTCCGGCCCGCTCGACGCGAACATCTCGGCCGCGATCGCCGAGCACGACCTCGCCGTGGCGGCCGTGCTCTCGGGGAACCGGAACTTCGAGGGCCGGATCAACCCGGACGTGAAGATGAACTACCTGGCCTCGCCGCCGCTGGTCATCGCCTACGCGCTCGCCGGGACGATGGACACCGACTTCGAGTCCGACCCGCTGGGCCGGGCCGAGGACGGCAGCCCGATCTTCTTGCGCGACATCTGGCCGACGCCGGCCGAGGTGCAGGCCACGATCGACGCGTCCATCGACCGGGCGATGTTCACCGCCGACTACGCCGACGTCTTCTCCGGTGACGACCGCTGGCGCGCGCTGTCCACCCCGGAGGGGTCCACCTTCGCCTGGGACCCGGAGTCGACCTACGTCCGCAAGCCGCCGTACTTCGACGGCATGCCGGCCACCCCGGCTCCGGTCACCGACATCGCCGGCGCCCGGGTGCTCGCCAAGCTCGGCGACTCGGTGACCACGGACCACATCAGCCCCGCCGGTGCGATCAAGGCCGACAGCCCGGCCGGCCGCTACCTGGCCGAGCACGGCGTCGAGCGCAAGGACTTCAACTCCTACGGCTCGCGGCGCGGCAACCACGAGGTGATGATCCGCGGCACGTTCGCCAACATCCGGCTGCGCAACCAGCTGGTCCCCGGCGTCGAGGGCGGGGTGACGATCGACCACCTCAGCGGTGCGCAGACGACGATCTACGACGCCGCCCAGGCCTATGCGGCCGCCGGCGTCCCGCTGGTCATCCTCGGCGGCAAGGAGTACGGCTCCGGGTCCTCGCGGGACTGGGCGGCCAAGGGCACCAGCCTGCTGGGCGTGCGTGCCGTGATCACCGAGAGCTTCGAGCGGATCCACCGGTCGAACCTCATCGGGATGGGCGTGCTGCCGCTGCAGTTCCCGGCGGGGGAGTCGGCCGACTCGCTCGGCCTCGACGGGACCGAGACCTTCGAGATCACCGGGGTGACCGCGCTCAACGAGGGCACGACGCCGCGCACCGTCGCCGTGCGAGCGGTCACGGCCGACGGCTCGGTCGTCGCCTTCGACGCCGTCGTGCGGATCGACACCCCCGGGGAGGCGGACTACTACCGCAACGGCGGGATCCTGCAGTACGTGCTGCGGTCCCTGGTGGCGTGAGGAGCTGAGATGGGCGACGGTCGGGCACCGAACAAGACGACCGAGAACGACGGCGACGTGGCCGCGTTCCTCGAGGCGGTGCCCCGCGAGGACCGCCGCGAGGACGCCTGGACGCTGCACGAGCTGATGTCCCGGGTGACCGGGCAGCCGGCGCGGATGTGGGGCCCCTCGATCGTCGGCTTCGGCTCGTACCACTACCGGTACGACACCGGTCGGGAGGGCGACATGGCCGCGGCGGGCTTCTCGCCGCGGTCCACCGCCACCACGGTCTACGTCTCCGACGGCTTCGAGCCCTACCAGGAGCTGCTCGGTCGGCTCGGGCCGCACTCGGTCGGCAAGTCCTGCCTCTACATCAAGAAGCTCAAGGACGTCGACCTCGAGGTGCTCGAGGAGATCGTCGGCACCTCCTACCGACGGATCACGCAGGACGGCTGGCCGCCCGGCTGAACGACCCGGCCGGGCGCCGGGCGCCGGGCGCCGGGCCACCGCTGCTCCGCGCGGCCCGTTGCCCTCGTGCTCAGGCCCGCTCGGCCGCCCGCGCGGCGAAGGCCGCCAGCCCGGTCCGGGCGGCCGGCACGAGCGCGGGCAGGGCGCGCCTGCCCTGCTCGGCCAGGTCGGTCACGCCGAGCTCGTGCGCCTCGCCGGCCATCTCGGGCTCGTCGAGCCACGCCGCGAGGAGGACTTCGTCGACCTCCGGGTGGAACTGCAGCCCCCACGCGCTGCCCGCCCGGAAGGCCTGGACGGGGGTCGAGGCCGTCGAGGCGAGCAGGGTGGCGCCGGCCGGCAGGTCCGCGGCGTCGCTGTGCCAGTGCAGCACCGCCCGGTCGCCGATCGGGTCGAGGATCGGGTCGGACCCGATCCGCTCGACCGGGGCGAAGCCCAGCTCGAGGCCGTGGCCCGCGTGCACCGGTGCGCCGAGGCTCCTGGCCAGCAGCTGCATGCCCAGGCAGATGCCGAGGGTCGGGACGTCGGCATCGACGGCCAGGGCGAGCAGCCGGCGCTCGGCCGCGAGACCCGGGCGCGTCGGGTCGTCGGCGTTCATCGGGCCGCCCATGACGACGAGGGCGGCGAGGTCGGCCACCGCCGGCAGGTCGGGCTCGGCCTCGTCGACCACGATCCGGCTCAGCACCGGGACGCCCGCGTCGGCGAGGGCCGTCGCGATGAGGCCGGGTCGCTCCCACGGGACGTGCTGCAGGACGAGGACGGGTCGTGCGGGCACGGCACGACCCTAGCCCGGGTCGTCCGAGCGACCGCGCGCGCCTCAGGGGTCGAGCAGGTCCTCGCGCAGCGCCACCGGACGGGCCCGGTCCCACGGCTCCGCCCAGCCGAGCTCGTCGAGCAGGTGGTCGAGCACCGCCGCCGTGAAGCCCCAGACGACGTGCTCGGCCACCTCGAAGGCCGGGGTGCTGTGGACGACCGATCCGCGGGCGAGGGTGAGGGTCCCGCGGTTCGCCGGGTCCACCAGGTCGGCGACCGGGACCCGGAAGACCGCCGCCGACTCCCGGTGGTCCACCACGGCGACCGGCGAGGGCGTCGACCACCACCCGAGCACGGGGGTGACGACGTGCCGGCTGACCGGCACCGGGAGGGCGGCCAGGGTGCCGAGGACCTCGACCCCGGCCGGGTCGAGCCCGGTCTCCTCCCTGGCCTCGCGCAGCGCCGCCGCGACCGGACCGGCGTCGCCGGGGTCGACCCGGCCCCCGGGGAAGGCGACCTGGCCGGGGTGGTGGGTCAGGGTGGACGACCGCCCGACGAGCAGCACGTCGAGGTCGGCGGGGACGGCATGGGACGCGTGCCGCGCGGGCAGCGCGTCCAGGACGCCGACGAGGACGAGCACGGCGGCGGGGCGCAGCCCGGCGGTCGAGGTCCGGGCCCAGGCCGGCCAGGTCGTGCCCCGGGCCACCAGGTCGGCCAGGGCCGACCGTGCCGAGCCCGCCGATCCCGGGGCGAGGCCCCCGGCGGCGCTCACGCCCTCACCAGCCGTCGGGGAGCGGCCGGCCCTCGTCGTACCCGGCGGCCGACTGGATCCCGACGACGGCGCGCTCGGTCATCTCCGCGAGGGCGCCGGCACCCGCGTAGGTGCAGGCGCTGCGCAGTCCCGAGGTGATCTGGTCGATGAGGTCCTCCACGCCCGGGCGAGCCGGGTCGAGGAACATCCGCGAGGACGAGATGCCCTCCTCGTAGAGCCCCTTGCGTGCCCGGTCGAAGGCCGAGCCGCCGCGCGTCCGGGCGGCCACGGCGCGCGCCGAGGCCATCCCGAAGCTCTCCTTGTAGAGCCGGCCGGACCCGTCCTCGTGCAGGTCGCCCGGGCTCTCGTGGGTGCCGGCGAACCACGACCCGATCATCACCTGGCTCGCGCCGGCGGCGATCGCCAGGGCAACGTCGCGCGGGTGGCGGACGCCGCCGTCGGCCCACACGTGCTTGCCCCGTCGGCGTGCCTCGGCCGCGCACTCGAGCACGGCCGAGAACTGCGGCCGTCCGACGGCCGTCATCATCCGGGTCGTGCACATGGCGCCCGGTCCGACGCCGACCTTGACGATGTCCGCCCCGGCCTCGATGAGGTCGGCCGTCCCTCTGCGCGGTCACGACGTTGCCCGCGACGACGGGCACCGTGGGCGAGACGGACCGGACGGCTGCGAGCGCCTCGAGCATCCGCTCCTGGTGCCCGTGCGCCGTGTCGACGACGAGCACGTCGACCCCCGCCTCGAGCAGGGCCGCGGCCTTCCCGGCGACGTCGCCGTTGATGCCCACGGCGGCGCCGACCCGCAGGTGCCCGGCGGCGTCGAGCGCGGGGGAGTAGACCGAGGAGCGCAGCGCGCCGGTGCGGGTGAGCACGCCGACCAGCGCACCGGCCTCGTCGACGACCGGCGTGAACCGGCGGCGCGAGCGGTGCAGCCGCTCGAAGGCCGTCTCGAGGCCGGCCGGCCCGTCCAGGACGTCCAGCCCGACGACGGTCGGACTGGCCGTCATCGCCTCCCCGACCTGGGTGAACCGGTCGACCCCCAGGCAGTCGGCCTCCGTGAGCACGCCGACCGGCCGTCCGTCGCGCAGCACGACGGCGGCCCCGTGCGAGCGCTTGCCGATGAGGGTCAGGGCGGTGTGCACGGTGTCGCCCGGCTGGACGACGACGGCGCTCTCCACGACCGGGTGCCGCGCCTTGACCGAGGAGACGACGTCGGCGACGACCGACTCGGGGATGTCCTGCGGCAGGATCGCGATGCCCGCCGCGCCGGGCGACGGTCTCCGCCATCCGCCGGCCGGAGACGGCCGTCATGTTGGCGACGACGAGCGGGATCGTCGTCCCGGTCCCGTCCTGGGTGGCCAGGTCGACGTCGAAGCGCGAGCCGACGTCGGAGCGCGAGGGCACGAGGAAGACGTCGCCGTAGGTGAGATCGGTCGTCGGCGTCTGGCCGGGGAGGAAGCGCATGGGCCCAGCCTAGGGACTGCCCCCGGGTGCCACCGGCGACGCCCGAGGTCCGGCAGGCAGCCCCCGCGCGCAGACCGTACGATGCTCGGATGGCTCTGCTGCCCGGGATCTCCTCGCCCGCTGACGTGCGGGCGCTCCGCCCCGGTCAGCTCGACGCCCTCGCGGACGAGATCCGCGCCTTCCTCGTCCAAGCCGTGTCCCGCACCGGCGGGCACCTGGGCCCGAACCTCGGCGTGGTCGAGCTCACGCTCGCGCTGCACCGGGTCTTCGAGTCGCCGAAGGACACCCTCGTCTTCGACACGGGCCACCAGTCCTACGTCCACAAGCTGCTCACCGGGCGCGGCGACTTCTCCGCGCTGCGTCGCCGCGGCGGGCTGAGCGGCTACCCCAGCCGCGCCGAGTCGGAGCACGACGTCGTCGAGAACTCGCACGCCTCGACCGCCCTGAGCTGGGCCGACGGCATCGCCAAGGCGTACGCGCTGCGCGGGAAGATCGACCGGCACGTGGTCGCCGTCATCGGCGACGGAGCGCTGACCGGCGGGATGGCCTGGGAGGCGCTGAACAACATCGCCGCCGGCCGGGACCGTCGGCTCGTCGTCGTCGTCAACGACAACGGCCGCTCCTACGACCCGACGATCGGGGGCCTGGCGCACCACCTCGACTCGCTGCGGACCACGCGCCGCTACGAGGACGTGCTGGCCTGGGGCAAGCGCACGCTGCGCCGTTCCGGCCCGCCCGGTCGGCTGGTCTACGACGCGCTGCACGGCCTGAAGAAGGGCATCAAGGACGTCGTCGCGCCGCAGGGCATGTTCGAGGACCTCGGCCTCAAGTACATCGGGCCGGTCGACGGCCACGACATCGCCGCGGTGGAGGCGGCCCTGCGCCGGGCCAAGGCGTTCTCCGGGCCGGTGATCGTGCACGTCATCACCGAGAAGGGCCGCGGGTACCAGCCGGCCGAGCAGGACGTGGCCGACCGGTTCCACGCCGTCGGCCAGATCCACCCCGAGACGGGGCTGCCGGTCGCACCCTCCCGGTTCGGCTGGACGTCCGTCTTCGCCGACGAGATGGTCCAGATCGGCCGCCGCCGGCCGGACGTCGTGGCGGTCACCGCGGCGATGCTCCAACCCGTCGGGCTCGCGCCGTTCGCCACCGAGTTCCCCGGCCGGGTCTACGACGTCGGCATCGCCGAGCAGCACGCGGTGACCTCGGCCGCGGGGATGGCCTTCGCCGGGCTTCACCCGGTGGTCGCCGTCTACGCGACGTTCCTCAACCGCGCCTTCGACCAGGTCCTCATGGACGTCGCCCTGCACCGGGCCGGCGTCACCTTCGTGCTCGACCGCGCCGGGATCACCGGGGACGACGGGGCGAGCCACAACGGCATGTGGGACCTCGCCCTGCTCCAGATGGTCCCCGGGCTCCGGCTCGCCGCGCCGCGCGACGAGGCCACCCTGCGGGCCGCCCTGCGGGCCGCCGTGGACATCGACGACGCGCCGAGCGTGGTGCGGTACCCCAAGGGCCCGCTGCCGGACGCGGTCGGCGAGGTCGACCGGGTGGACGGGATCGACGTGCTCGTCCAGGGCGAGGGCCCCGGCCCGTCGGTCCTGCTCGTCGGGGTCGGCGCGATGGCGACCTCCGCGGTCGAGGTGGCGCGGCTGCTCGCCGCGGAGGGTCTGTGCGCCTCCGCGGTCGACCCGGTGTGGGTGCTCCCGGTCGCCGACGCCCTGGTGAAGATGGCGGGCGAGCACGACCACGTCGTGGTGCTCGAGGACGCGCTCGTCGAGGGCGGCGTCGGCTCGCTCCTGGCGCAGCGGTGCACCGATGCGGGCCTGCGCGTCCCGGTGCACACCGTGGGCATCCGTCGCGAGTTCCTCCCGCACGCCTCGCGCGCCGAGCTCCTCGAGTCGCTCCGGCTGCGCCCGGAGGACGTCGCGGCCGACGTCCGTCGCTGGGTGTCCGCCCACTGACGACCGGCCGGTCACGAGGCGGCGCAGGGCGGTCCACGAGGCGGCGAACGCGTGGTCCGGGGACTGCGGGACGCGTAAAGTGACGCACCTCACGCAGCGCGTGGCGAGTGTGGTACCTAAGTCCCGGGTCATCCCATGTCTTCGCGCGTAGCGTCATCTTCACCGACGCCGACGACGAGGGAGAACCGGCATGGCTATCACCGCAGACCAGGGGAACGCGGTCACCCCGCAGCCCCACGAGCCCGAGGCCGCATGGCGTGGATTCGTCGCCGGGCCCTGGCAGGACAGCATCGATGTCCGCGACTTCATCCAGCGCAACTACACCGAGTACACCGGTGACGACGCGTTCCTCGCGCCGGCCACCGAGCGGACGAACGGTGTCTGGGCCAAGCTCAGCGCGATGTTCCCCGAGGAGCGCGAGAAGGGCGTCTACGACGTCGACCCGCACACCCCCGCGCTCGATCACCTCGCACGGCCCCGGCTACATCGACCAGGACGACGAGGTCATCGTCGGCCTGCAGACCGATGCCCCGCTGAAGCGCGCGATCATGCCCATCGGTGGCTGGCGGATGGTCGAGAACGCTCTGAAGACCTACGGCTACGAGGTCGACCCCAAGGTCGCGGAGATCTTCACCAAGTACCGCAAGACCCACAACGACGGCGTGTTCGACGTCTACCCGCCGAACGTCAAGGCCGCGCCGTAGCTCGCACCTCGTCACCGGCCTGCCCGACGCGTACGGCCGCGGCCGCATCATCGGCGACTACCGCCGCGTCGCGCTGTACGGCGTCGACGCGCTGATCGCGGGCAAGAAGCTCGAGCGTGCCGAGATGGACATGGAGCGCTCGACCGAGGACGTCATCCGCGAGCGCGAGGAGAACGCGGAGCAGATCCGCGCCCTCGGCGAGCTCAAGCAGATGGCCGCGTCCTACGGCTTCGACATCTCCGGCCCGGCCTCGAACGGTCGTGAGGCCGTGCAGTGGCTCTACTTCGGCTACCTCGCCGCGGTCAAGGAGCAGAACGGCGCCGCGATGTCGCTGGGTCGCACCTCGACCTTCCTCGACGTCTTCATCGAGCGCGACCTCGCCGAGGGAATCCTCACCGAGTCGGCCGCCCAGGAGATCATCGACGACTTCGTCATCAAGCTGCGGATCGTGCGCTTCCTGCGCACCCCGGAGTACGACGCCCTCTTCTCCGGCGACCCGACCTGGGTGACCGAGTCGATCGGCGGCATCGGCGAGGACGGTCGTTCGCTCGTCACCAAGAGCTCCTTCCGCTTCCTGCAAACGCTGTACAACCTGGGCCCGGCCCCCGAGCCGAACCTGACCGTGCTGTGGAGCCCCGAGCTGCCCCAGGGCTTCAAGGAGTTCTGCGCCAAGGTCTCGATCGACACCTCGGCGATCCAGTACGAGTCCGACGAGCTGGTCCGCACCCAGTGCGGCGACGACGCGGCGATCGCCTGCTGCGTCTCGGCGATGGCGGTCGGCAAGCAGATGCAGTTCTTCGGCGCGCGGGTCAACCTCGCCAAGGCGATGCTCTACGCGATCAACGGTGGTCGTGACGAGCTCAGCGGCAAGCAGGTCGCCCCGGTGAGCGCCCCGGTCGCCGGCGACGTGCTCGACTACGAGGACGTGCGGGCCAAGTTCGACACGCTGCTCGACTGGCTGGCCGAGACCTACGTGGACGCCCTCAACTGCATCCACTGGTCGCACGACAAGTACGCGTACGAGCGGATCGAGATGGCGCTGCACGACCGCGCGATCCTGCGCACGCTGGCCTGCGGCATCGCGGGCCTGTCGGTCGCCACCGACTCCCTGGCCGCGATCAAGTACGCCAAGGTCAGCCCGGTGCGCGACGAGACCGGCCTGGTCGTCGACTACTCGGTCGAGGGCGACTACCCGGTCTACGGCAACGACGACGACCGTGCCGACGACATCGCCGTCGAGCTCGTCCGGAGCTTCATGGACAAGATCCGCCGGCAGCCGACGTACCGCAACGCGGTGCACACCCAGTCGGTGCTGACGATCACCTCGAACGTGGTCTACGGCAAGCACACCGGCAACACCCCGGACGGTCGCCGCAAGGGCGAGCCGTTCGCCCCGGGCGCCAACCCGATGAACGGGCGCGACACCCACGGCATGCTCGCCAGCGCGCTGTCGGTCGCGAAGCTGCCCTACGACGAGGCCCAGGACGGCATCTCGCTCACCGCGACCGTCGTCCCCTCCGGCCTCGGCCGGGACCGCGGCGAGCAGGTGACCAACCTGGTCGGTCTGCTCGACGGGTACAACGTCTCCGACGGCTTCCACGTCAACATCAACGTGCTCAACCGCGACACCCTCGAGGACGCGATGGAGCACCCGGAGAACTACCCGCAGCTGACCATCCGGGTCTCCGGCTACGCGGTCAACTTCGTCCGCCTCACCCGTGAGCAGCAGCTCGACGTGCTCTCGCGGACGTTCCACGGCGCTCTCTGAGCGCTCCTGCCAGGACACCGGTCCACCGCAGGACACAGCAGGACGGTGGGCTCGCCCCGACGAGGGGCGGGCCCACCGCTGTACCCGGGCAGTGCGAGCTGCTCCGACCCCCCACCACGCAGCACCGTGCCGACGGAGGAGACATGAGCGTCCTGGCCCCGAGCCGATACTCGGAGGACCGTCGCAGCTCCCAGATGACGGCCCTGCGGCACGGAGAGATCGGCGCCGTGCACGACTGGCACCGGTCGACGGACGTCGACGGTCCGGGCACCCGGCTCGTGCTCCGGCTCGCCGGCTGCCCGCTGCGCTGCCAGTACTGCCACGGGCCGGACTCCTGGCTCATGCGCGACGGCACCCTGCACACCGCCGATGCCGCGGTCGCGCGGATCGTGCGCGAGGCGCCGATGCTGCGGGCCGCCGGCGGGGGCGTCACGCTCTCCGGCGGGGAACCGCTCCTGCAGAACGCCTTCGTCGCCGAGGTGCTGCGCCGCTGCCACGACGAGGGGATCCACACCGTGCTCGACACCTCCGGCTACCTCGGCCGCCGCGCCGACGACGCCCTGCTCGACCACGTCGACCTGGTCCTCCTGGACGTCAAGTCGGGCCTGCCGGAGGTCTACCGGGAGGTCACGGGTCGCGACCTGGCCCCGACGCTGGAGTTCGCCCGCCGCCTGAGCGACCGGGGGACGGCCCTCTGGGCCCGGTTCGTCGTCGTCCCGGGCCTGACCGACGGCTGGGACAACGTCGCCGCCGTCGCCGAGCACCTCGCCGAGATCAGGACCCTCCAGCGCCTCGAGGTCGTGCCGTTCGAGCAGAGCGGTCGTGCGACCTGGCACCACCTCGGCAAGCAGTACCGGCTCGAGATGACCGAGCCGCCGGACGAGACCCTGCTCGAGCGGGTCCGGATGCAGTTCCGTGCCAGCGGACTGCCGGTGCACGCGCCGGCGGCGGCCGTCGCCTGACCCTGCCGGGGCGGGCCCGCGGGCACGCCCGGCGCCGGGCGTTCAGGCCGGCGAGGCGACCCCGGGTGGGAGCAGCCGCTCGCCGAGCACGCGGGTCGTCCACCCGGTGCGGTCGAGGTACGGCACGAGCCCGCCCAGGTGGAACGGGAAACCCGCGCCGAGGATCATGCAGAGGTCGATGTCCTGCGGGGCGGCGACCACGCCCTCCTCGAGCATGAGCCCCACCTCCTGCGTGAGCCCCGCCAGGACGGCGGCCAGGACGCCCGCGGCGTCCGGAGCGCCCGGGCCGCCGGGGGCGCCGAAGGCGTCCTGGACGGCCGGGTCGACGTTCCGCTCCCGGCCGGTCCCGTCCGGCTCGGGGACGAGTCGCCTGCCCTGCTCCGCGAGCGAGGTCAGCCCGGAGGAGAGCGGGTAGCGCTCCCCGAAGGCGTCGTGCAGGGACCCGAGTACGTGCAGCGTGACCGGCAGGCCGACGAGCTGCATGAGCGCGAACGGGCGCATCGGCAGCCCCATCGGTCGCAGTGCGGCGTCGGCCACCTCGACCGGAGCACCCCGTTCGACGGCCGCCGCGACCTCCGCGAGCTGCCGGAGCAGGAGTCGGTTGACGACGAAGCCCGGCCGGTCGGCGACACCGACCGCCGACTTGCCGCATGCGGCGGCCACCGCGAAGGCGGTCGCGACCGCGGCGTCGGCGGAGCGTGCGGTGCGCACCACCTCGACCAGCGGCATCTGGGCCACCGGGTTGAAGAAGTGCAGCCCGACCACGCGCTCGGGTCGGCGCAGGCCCTGCGCCATCGCGGTGACCGAGAGGGCGGAGGTGTTGGTGGCCAGGACGGCGTCCTGGCGCACGACGTCCTCGAGCTCGGCGAAGACCCGCTGCTTGACGGCGAGCACCTCGGTGACCGCCTCGATGACGAGGTCGGCCGGGGCGAGGTCGGCCAGGTCGGTGCCGACGGTGATCGAGTCGACCAGCCTGGCCGCCTCCTGCTCGGAGACCCGGCCCTTGGCGAGCAGGGCGTCGACGGTGGAGCGGACCGTCGCCCGGCCGGCCGCGGCGCGCTCCTCGTCGATCTCCCGCATCCGCACGGGCACCCGGAGGCGCTGCGCGACGAGCAGGGCCAGCTGGACGGCCATCAGACCGGCGCCGACGATGCCGACCGTGCGGACCGGGAGGGCCGCCGCCGGGTCCGGCGCTCCTGCCGGGTTCCTGGCCCGCCGGTTGGTCAGGTCGAACGCGTAGAGGCCCGCCTGCAGCTCGTCGGAGGCCAAGAGCTCGACGAGCGCGTCGTCCTCCGCGGCGAAGGCGGTGTCGAGGTCGGCCGTGCGGGAGAGCTCGACGAGGTCGACGGCGCGGACCGGCGCCGGGGTCGCGCCGGCGAAGCGGGCGTCCACCTGGGCCCGGGCGGCCGCGACGGCGCGGGCCCACGTCTCGGCGTCGTCGAGCGGGCGACGGGTCGGCTGCGCCGTGCCTGCCAGCACGTCAGAGGCCCAGGCCAGCGAGCGTGACACGAAGTCCGCCGGCTCCAGGACGACGTCCGCGAGCCCGATCCGGGCCGCCGCGGCCGCGTCGGTCATCCGGTTCCCGGCGAGCGGGGCCTCGACGATCATCCGCAGCGCCTCGGCGGCGCCGACGAGCCGGGGCAGCAGGGTCGCTCCGCCCCACCCGGGCACCAGCCCGAGCATCGTCTCGGGCAGCGCGAGTGCGCGCACGTCGGCCGCGACCGTCCGGTAGTCGCAGTGCAGGGCGATCTCCAGGCCGCCGCCCAGGGCCGTGCCGTTGATGAAGCAGAAGGTCGGGACGCCGAGCTCGCCGAGCAGGCGGTAGGCCCGGTGCCCGAGCCGAGCGATCGCGCGGGCGTCGTCCGCGGTGGTCAGCGACGCCATCACGGCGAGGTCGGCGCCCGCCGCGAGGTAGCCCTGGGTCCCGGTGACGGCCAGCGCGGCGATCTCGCCGGCGAGGGCCCGCGCGCGCTGCGCCTCGAGCACCTCCTGCAGCTCTCTCAGCCCGCGCAGGCCGAGCGTGGTCGGCCTGCGGGGGCCTTCGCCGTTGTCGAGGGTGACCAGGGCGAGCACCCGGCCGTCCGCGAGCCGCTCGTCGCGGACCAGGGAGTGGGTCACCCGCTCTGCCGGGGTCGGATCCTGCCCTGCGCTCACCGTCGTCCTCCGTCCGGGTCCGGGGCCGCCGTGCCGCGCAGGGGACGGGGGACCCGCCCCGGTGGTCGACGGCGTCCGTGGCTACTCGAGAGTAACAAGCGCCGCCGCGAGCGGAGCGGCGAACAGCTCGACCTGCCAGGGCCGGGCCGAGCCGGCCCGCAGCGCGTCGGCGACGGCCTCGGCGTCGAGCGGGCGCGGCGGGCTCCAGCAGAGCCGTCGCAGCAGATCGGGCTGGAGCAGGTTCTCCACCGGGACGTCGTGCTGCTGCGCGAGCGGCTGCCACGATCTCGCGCGCCGCGGCGAGCCGCGCCGCCGCTGCCGGGTCGCGCTCGGCCCACACCCGGGGCGGGGGCGGGCCGGCCACGCCGGGACCTCGGACCGGCGGGAGCTCGGACTCGGGCAGGGCCAGGGCCTGCTCCACGGCGGCGAACCACAGGTCGACCCGCCGGCGCGTGCCCTTGCCCGCGAAGGGCCGCAGGGCGGCGAGATCGGCGGTGGTCCTGGGCAGCGCGGTAGCGGCGGCGACGATGGCCGCGTCGGGGAGCACCCGTCCGGGGGAGATGTCCCGGCGGCGCGCCTCCTCGTCGCGGGTCTGCCAGAGCGAGCGGACGACCGCGAGGTTGCGGGTGCCGCGGATCGCGTGCAGCCCGGAGGTCCGGCGCCAGGGGTCGACACGGGGCGGCGCGGGCGGAGCCAGCCGGACGGCCTCGAACTCCTGGCGGGCCCACTCGTCCTTCCCGGCGGCGACGAGCCGCTGCGCGAGCACGTCACGCACCTCGACCAGCACCTCGACGTCCAGGGCGGCGTAGCGCAGCCACTCCGACGGCAGGGGCCGGGTGGACCAGTCGACCGCCGAGTGCTCCTTCGCCAGGCCCAGGCCGAGGACGTCGGCCACGACGGCGGCCAGGCCGACCCGCGGCATCCCGAGCAGCCGGGCCGCGAGCTCGGTGTCGAAGACGGCGTCCGGACGCATCGACTGCTCCGCGAGACCGGGCAGGTCCTGCGAGGCGGCGTGCAGCACCCACTCGGAACCGCCGAGCGCTGCGCCGACGGCGCTGAGGTCGGGCAGGGCGATCGGGTCGATCAAGGTCGTGCCGGCGCCCGCCCGCCGCAGCTGGACGAGGTACGTGCGCTGGCCGTAGCGGTAGCCGGAGGCCCGTTCCGCGTCGACGGCGACCGGTCCGGTCCCGCCGGCGAGCGCACGGACGGCCTCGTCGAGAGCCTCCGGGGTGACGATGACCGGAGGGATGCCGTCGGCCGGCTCGGTGAGCGGGCGGATCGGGATCTCGGTGCTTCCGTCGGCCTCGGGGGTGTGCTCGGGCGCGGACATGGCTCCAGGCTAGGCCCTGGCTGCCCGGCGCCCGCGGCGACGCTCCGCGATCAGGAGAGCAGCTCGTTGCGGATGACGTAGGCGACCATCTCGGCGCGGTCACCGGTGCCGACCTTGCGGGAGATCCGGGCCAGGTGGCTCTTGACCGTGAGGGCCGAGAGCTCCAGCTCCTCGCCGATCTGGCGGTTGGAGCGTCCGTCGGCGACCAGGCGCAGGACGCCGAGCTCACGCGCGGTGAGCTCGGGCCCGAGCGCACGGGTGGTCGCACCGAAGAGCTCGGGCCGGGCGGCGGCGACCGGGGAGGTGCTCACGGCACCGCGGACCCCGCCGCCGAGGAGCGTGACCAGGTCACGGCGCGCGGCGCTGCGGGCGAGCAGGACCGCGCGCATCGACTCGCGCCGCCGCAGGTTGCGGACCAGCACGGGCGCCTCGCCCTCGGGGATCTCCGAGACCATCAGGCACATCGGGCCGCCCTCGCGCGCCGGCGTGCGCTGCGACGGCGGGTACGTGGTGGCGTGCCCGGTCGGGTGCACCCCGGGGCGCAGCACGCCTCGGACGGGCGGTGCCGTGGTGATCTGTTCGACGGTCACGTGGACTCCCAGACGAGGTGCTTGCTGTCCTGGCTGCTATCGGCAGCCGCCACGCCGATCTTGAGGTTGCCCGGCCCCGCCGCCCGCGGGTTCACCCGCTCCCGGGCGCGCGACGGGGGGATGCGCCGGGCGCGGTGGTCGGTCGGGACGAAGGGGAGGTCGGCGTCGTCTCAGCGACGACGGCCGATGGCCGCGACGCCGTCGGGCAGCGGAGGCAGTCCCGCGGCCGTGCACAGCACGGTCGACCACGCCTCGAGGTGGTCGCCCAGGTCGCCCTCGGGGGACCACGAGGCGCGGAGCTCCACCTCGACCTGGGCGGGGCGTTCGGCCAGGGTGCCGAACGACTGCGAGACCACCCGGGTCACCGTGCCGCCGAGGGCGTGGTGCGGAGCGTCCACCGCGGCCAGGGACTCCTCCACCCACGACCAGGCCGCCTCGCAGAGCAGCGGGTCGATGCCGAGCTCGGCCTCGACGGTGGCCCGGACCAGGGTGACGGCGCGGAACGTGCCGTCCCAGGTCTCCTGACCGGCCGGGTCGTGCAGCAGGACGAACCGGCCGGAGGCCAGCTCGGTCTCGTCGTGCTGGCCCAGGATCTCCGCGCTCAGCGCCACCGCGTACGGTGCGATGCGGGCGGGGGCCGGCACCTCCGTGAGCCGGATCTCGCTGCGGAGCCGGCGGTCGCGCAGGGCGTGCAGCGCCGCGACGAACGGTGCGGGGACGTCCTGGGCGGTCATCACCAGGGGAGCGTACGGCCGGGGACCGACGGGATCGGTGAGCGGCGCGCGGGTGGTGTCAGGTCGTGAGTGTCCGCCGCGGGCGCCGCAGGTGCGGGACTAGGCTGACCGCGCATCCAGTCGCGAAGGAGAAGGTCATGGCGCCACGCGCGCAGATCGGTGTCACGGGACTCGCCGTGATGGGTCGCAACCTCGCCCGCAACCTGGCCCGGCACGGCTACCGGGTCGCGGTCCACAACCGGTCGGTCGAGCGCACGCGGTCGTTGGTCGCGGAGCACGGCGACGAGGGCACGTTCGTGCCCGCCGAGTCCCTCGAGGACTTCGTCGCCTCGCTGAGCACCCCGCGCACGGTCCTCGTCATGGTCAAGGCGGGGGCGCCGACCGACGCGGTCATCGACGAGCTCGTCCCGCTGCTCGAGCCGGGTGACATCGTCATGGACGCCGGCAACGCGCACTTCCCGGACACCGTCCGGCGCGAGGCGGCGCTGCGCGAGCACGGGCTGCACTTCGTCGGCACCGGTGTCTCCGGCGGGGAGGAGGGCGCCCTGCTCGGGCCCTCGATCATGCCGGGCGGCTCGGTCGAGTCCTACGCCACCCTGGGCCCGATGCTCGAGTCGATCGCCGCCCAGGTCGACGGGGTGCCCTGCTGCACCCACGTGGGACCCGGCGGGGCCGGCCACTTCGTCAAGATGGTGCACAACGGCATCGAGTACGCCGACATGCAGCTCATCGCCGAGGCCTACGACCTGCTGCGTCAGGGCCTGGGCGCCCCGGCCGGCCGGATCGCGGAGATCTTCGCGCAGTGGAACACCGGCGACCTCGAGTCCTTCCTCATCGAGATCACGGCCGACGTGCTCGGGCACACCGACCCGGTGACCGGCGCGGCCTTCGTCGACGTCGTCCTCGACCAGGCCGAGCAGAAGGGCACCGGCCGCTGGACGGTCCAGAACGCGCTGGACCTCGGCGTGCCGGTGACCGGGATCGCGGAGGCGACCTTCGCGCGGGCGCTGTCCGGATCCGTCCCGCAGCGGGAGGCGGCGCGGGCCGCGCTGCCCGCCGCGGCCCACGCGATCGTCGTCGAGGACCCGGAGGCGTTCGTCGAGGACGTCCGGCTCGCGCTGTACGCCTCCAAGGTGGTCGCCTACTCGCAGGGCTTCGACCAGATCGCGGCCGCGTCGGCCGCTCTCGGCTGGGACATCGATCGCGGAGCCATGGCCCGCATCTGGCGGGGCGGCTGCATCATCCGGGCGCGGTTCCTCGACCGGATCACCGAGGCCTACGCGCGCGACCCGCAGCTGCCGCTGCTGCTCGCCGACGACTACTTCGCGGCGGCCGTGGGTGCCGGGCTGGCCGCCTGGCGCCGCGTCGTCGCCCAGGCCGCGACGGCCGGCATCCCCACCCCGGCGTTCTCCTCGTCCCTCGCCTACTACGACGGCGTCCGGGCCGAGCGGCTGCCGGCCAACCTCATCCAGGCGCAGCGTGACTTCTTCGGGGCGCACACCTACCGCCGCACCGACCGGCCGGGCGTGTTCCACACCGACTGGTCGGGCGACCGGTCCGAGAACGAGGCCTGAGTGGTCGAGGCGGCACCCGGGCTCCAGCCGGTCGTCCTCGGCGGTGACATCGGCGCGTACAGCATCGCCCGCACCTTCCACGAGGCCTACGGCGTGCGCCCCGTCGTCGTCTCCACGGTCGCCACCGGGCTGGTCCGCTGGTCACGGATCCTGTCCAACGTGGTCGAGCCGCGGATGGACGACCCGGAGGTCGTGGTCGCCCTGCTGCGCCGGATCGCCGGCGAGCACCCCGGGCGGACCCTCCTGCTGCTCGGCAGTGCCGACTGGCTGGTCCGGACCATCGTGGAGAACCGCGACCGGCTGGAGGACCTCTACGTCATCCCGTACGTCGACGTCGAGCGGCTGGACCTGGTCACCCACAAGGACGGCTTCGGCCGGCTCTGCGTCGAGCTGGGCCTGGCCCACCCCGCCACCGTCGTGCACGAGGTGGGCTCCGCGGTCCCGGTGGACGCCGGGGCCCTGCGCTTCCCGGTGATCGCCAAGACCGGCAACACCGCCGCGTACCACCTGGTGGAGTTCCCGGGGAAGAAGAAGGTCTTCACCGTGCGGACCGCCACGGAGCTGACCGGCCTGATGGACCGGATCGCCGGGTCGGGCTACACCGACAGCTTCGTCATCCAGGACCGCATCCCCGGTGACGACTCGGGCATGCGGATCCTCACCTGCTACTGCGACCGGACCGGGACGATGCGGTTCGCCGCGTTCGGCGAGGTGCTGCTCGAGGAGCACACGCCCGGCGCGCTCGGGAACCCCGCGGGGATCGTCACCCGGGCCGAGGGAGAGGTCGTCGAGCAGGCGCGGCGGCTGCTCGAGCACATCGGGTGGGTCGGCTGGGCCAACTTCGACCTGAAGTTCGACCCCCGGGACGGGCGCACGGTCTTCTTCGAGCTCAACCCGCGCCTGGGCCGGAGCAACTTCTACATCACCGCCGCCGGCCGCAACACCGCAGAGCTCCTGGTCCGCGAGTGGGTCCAGGGCCTCGACCCGCTCCCGCCGGGGGCCGAGGAGATCCTGGCCACCGAGCACGTGTACACCGTCCTGCCGCGCCCGCTGCTGCTGCGCTACGTCGCCGACCGCGCCATGGTCGCCCGGGTGCGCGCCCTCTGGCGGCGCCGGGCCGTGACCAACCCCCTGTGGTACCGCGCCGAGACCGACCCACGGCGGCTCGCCTACCTCCTCGTGGCCCAGCTCAACCAGTTCCGCAAGTACGCGCGGCACTACCCGCGCGCCGTGTGGCAGGCCGAACGGGAGGCGTGATGACCAGCTCCGACGAGGCATCCGGCGGGTCCGAGCGGCACCCGGTCGGGGTCATCGGGGGGGTCGGCCCGCAGGCGACGGCGTACTTCCTCGACATGATCGTGCGGCTCACCGAGGCCGCACGCGACCAGGACCACCTCGACGTGGTCGTCTTCAACCACGCGACGATCCCGGACCGGACCGCGTTCATCCTCGGGACCTCCGACGAGGACCCGGGGCCGGTGATGGCCCGGGACGCAGCGCGGTTGGAGCGGTTCGGTGTCGCGTTCCTCGTCGTGCCCTGCAACACGGCGCACCACTTCACCGACCAGGTGGTAGCCGCGGTGTCCGTCCCGGTGCTGAGCATCATCGACGAGACGGTGGCCGAGGCGGCCCGGCGGGTCCCCGTGCTGCGCCGGGTCGGCGTCCTGGCGACCTCCGGGACCCTGCACGCCAAGGTCTACCACCACGCCCTGGAGGCGGCGGGCGTCGAGGCGCTGCAGCCCTCCCCGGAGGACCAGGCGATCGTCATGGAGATCATCTACGACCAGGTCAAGGCGGGACGGCCGGTGGACCTCGCGGCGTTCGCCGGGGTCGTCGACCGGCTGCGGGCCGCCGGGGCACAGGTCGTGGTGCTCGGCTGCACGGAGCTGTCCATCGTCGCGGCCGACCACGGCCTGCTCGAGGCGGACCGCACGCTGGTGGACTCGCTCGACGTGCTCGCCCGTCGGACCATCGAACGCGCCGGGCACACCGTCCGGCCCTGAGCAGGCCCGGCGGTTCAGCCGAGGCGGCTGGTGCCGAGGTAGAGGTGCAGCACCGGCACCCGCAGCTCTTCGCGGGCCCGCGAGGCCCAGTCGCGCCGGAAGGTGTCCTCCAGGGCGTGCGGGAGCGTCACCACGACGACCTCGGCGCCGTCCGCCGGGTCGCCGACCGCGGTGCGCAGCGCGGGCAGCGGGTCGTCGTCGACGACCTCGCCCTCGGCCTCCGCGCCCGCCGCGCGCAGCTGCTCGAGCGACCCGGTGAGCTGCTGCTCCGCGGTCGCCACGGCCCGCTGGGGCTCCGGCTCCCGGCCCAGGACGTCGTCGAGCGCCGCGCGGAGCTCGCCGAGGCTGAGGTGGTCGATGAGCGAGACCAGGAGGTTGCGCTCCGTGTCGGCGGGCACCAGCACGTGGAAGCGTGCGTCGCCGGGGTGCAACGACGTGATGTGCTCGACGTCGGCGGGGCCGAGGGTGTCCTCGGTGAGGATGACGATGCGGGTGCTCACGCCCCGAGCCTAGCCGCCCGGCGACGCGCCGCCGACGACCCTACGATGGCGCGCGTGGGTGAAGCGAGGGTGTCGGGGCGGGTCGTCGTGGTGGCCGGGGGAACCGGCGTCGTCGGCGGCGCCGTCGCCCGCCTGCTGCTGGACTCCGGGGCGAGGGTCCTGGTCCCGACCCGGCGCCCCGACGCGGCGGTCCCGGTCGGTGCGCGCCGCGTCGTCGTCGACGACTGGGCCGACCCCGCGGCCCTCCGGGCCGCGATCCGGGAGCCCGGCTGGCAGGCCGACACCGCCGTTGCGGCGCTCGGCGGGTGGTGGAAGGGCGTCGAGCTGATGGACCTCGACGTGGCCACCTGGCGCGGACTGATGGAGAGCCACCTCACGGCCCACTTCCTGGCTGCCCGGGCACTGGCCCCCGCGTTGATCGGGCCCGATCCCGCCTACGTGATGCTCAACGGCGCGGCGGCCGAGCTCGCGATGGTCGGCTCGGGCCCGGTCAACGTCACCGGTGCGGGGCAGTCCATGCTGCTCGACGTGCTGCGCGCCGAGGCGATCGGCCGGCGGGTCCGGATGCACGAGGTGCGGGTGCTGCACGCCGTCGCCGGCGACGAGCGCAACGAGGAGCCCGAGAGCCTCGCGGAGGCCGACGCCGTCGCCCGCACGGTCCTCGGCGTGCTCGCCGACCCGGCGGCCGCGGTCCGGGTGCGGCTGTGAGCGAGCGGCTGCTGCGTCACCCGCACGTCCCCGCCGACGCCCTGCTCGCCGGTCTGGTCCCGCCCCGGCAGTTCGCCGGCGCCACCTTCGCGAGCTACCTGCCCGACCCGGGGCACCCGAGCCAGGGGCGGGCCCGGGACCGGTTGGCCGGGATCGCCGACGACTTCGGACGGCCCCCCCGGCGCCGTCTGCTCGGCGGACGCCGGGCCGAACCACCCGCCGCGGTCTACCTCGACGGCGGGTTCGGGGTGGGCAAGACCCACCTGCTCGCGGCCCTGGCCCACGCCGTCGGACCCGAACGGACCGCCTACGGGACATTCGTCGAGTACACCCACCTGGTGGGTGCGCTGGGCTTCGTCCCCACCGTGCAGGCCCTGCGCACCCGGCGCCTGGTCTGCATCGACGAGTTCGAGCTGGACGACCCGGGGGACACCGTCCTCATGGCGCGCCTGCTGCGCGAGCTCGGCGATGCCGGGGTGAGCCTGGCGGCGACCTCGAACACCCTCCCCGAGTCGCTCGGTGAGGGGCGCTTCGCGGCGGAGGACTTCCTGCGCGAGATCCAGGCCCTCGCCGCGCGTTTCGAGGTGCTCCGGATCGACGGCGAGGACTTCCGCCACCGCGGGGCGCCCACACCCGCCGACGGGCTGCCGGACGAGGTGGTCCGGGAGCGGACCGGGGCCGAGCACGCCGCGTGCGTGGACTTCGACGTCTTCCTCGCCCACCTGAGGACCGTCCATCCGAGCCGCTACGGCGCGCTGCTCGACCCGGTCCGGGTGGTCGGCCTGACCGGGGTGCACCCCCTGGAGGACCAGTCCGACGCCCTGCGTCTCGTCGTGCTGGTCGACCGGCTCTACGACCTCGACGTCACCGTCGTGCTCGGCGGGAGCGGGACGACGGACCTGTTCAGCCCGACGATGCTCGTCGGCGGCTACCGCAAGAAGTACCTACGGGCGCTCTCCCGCCTGACCGCCCTGGCCGAGCGCGGGGCGCAGGCGTCGGCGCGCTGAGGTCCGGGCCCGCCGAGGTGCCGCCCGCTCAGGGCATCGCGTCGAGCCGGGCCCGTTCCGCCTCGACGTCGAAGTCCGCCGCCGGCCAGCCCAGGTCGAGGCCCTCCAGCGCCTCCAGCAGCAGCTCGGTCACCGCCAGGCGGGCGAACCACTTGCGGTCGGCCGGGACGACGTACCAGGGCGCGAGGTCGGTCGACGTCCGGTCGAGGACCGCCTGGTAGGCCTCGCGGTAGGCGGGCCACTGCGCGCGGACGTCGAGGTCGCCGGGGTTGTACTTCCAGTACTTCTCGGGTCGTTCGAGTCGCTCCCGCAGCCGAGCCTTCTGCTCGTCCGGCGAGACCACGAGGGCGACCTTGACGATGCTCGTGCCCGCCGCGACGACCTCGGCCTCGAAGGCGTTGATCTCCTCGTACCGGGGCTCCCAGACGGCCTGCGGCACGAGCTCGTTGACCCGCACCACGAGCACGTCCTCGTAGTGCGAGCGGTCGAAGACCCCGAGGTGGCCCGGGCGCGGCAGGGCGTTGCGGATCCGCCAGAGGTAGTCGTGCGCGCGCTCCTGCGCCGTCGGGACGCCGAACGACCGGAGCGCCACGCCCTGGGGGTCGACCATGCCGAGCACGTGCCGGACGATCCCGCCCTTGCCCGCGGTGTCGAGCCCTTGCAGGACCAGCAGGACGGCGCGCGAGCCGCCGCTGCGGCCCTCGGCGAAGAGCCGCTCCTGGAGCTCGGAGAGGCGCGCGCCCTGCTCGACCAGTCGTTCCTCGCCCGTCGCCCGGCTCTTCTCCCAGCCCGGTGTCGCGTCCGCGTCGACCTCGGCCAGGCGCAGACCCGGCCGCGCCCGGAGCGCCTCGTGCGCGGGGACCTCCCAGCGGCCCGCGGTCACCGCGGTCGGCTCGGGTCGGTGAGGACGGCGGCGCCCGCGCCGGGCAGCGTGAGGCCCGTCGCGGTGCGGGTGACCGGGTCCCACGAGGCCAGCAGGTCGGCCGCCTCGGCCCCGGGCAGCGGGACGGTGACCGGTCCGTCGGCGATGCTGGCGACGAGGACGACGCCGGGCCGCCGGACGAGGACCCAGCGTCCGGTCGCGTCGTGCTCGACGCTCGTCGCGTCGAGGTCGGGGTCGCTCAGGCCCGGGACGACCCGCCGCAGGGCGAGGAGGGTGCGGGTCCAGTCGAGCACCCGGGCGTGGCCGGGGCGGCGGGGCTCGTCCCAGTCCAGCCGGCTCGCCTCGAACGTCGCCGGGCTCTGCGGGTCGGGCACGACGGGCTCCGAGCCGTACAGCGCGTCCCAGCCGTGACCGGCGAACTCCGCGGTCCGGCCCACCCGGATCGCCTCGGCGAGCTCGGGCTCCTGGTGGTCGCAGAAGTACTGGAAGGGGCGCCTGCTGCCCCACTCGTCGCCCATGAAGATCATCGGGGTGAAGGCAGCGGTGAGGAGCACCGCGTTCCCCGCGGCCAGGACCCCGTCGGGCAGCCGGCTCGCCGGCCGGTCGCCGAGCGCCCGGTTGCCGATCTGGTCGTGGTTCGCCGCGAACACGACGAAGCGCCGGGCGTCGGTGTCCCGAGGGACGGGGGCACCCCAGTCACGGCCCCGGAAGGTCGAGAGCCCGCCCTCGTGGACGAACACCCGGGTCAGTGCGTGCGCGAGGACCTCCACGTCGCCGAAGTCGACGTAGTAGCCGTGCCGCTCGCCGGTGAGCCACGAGTGCAGGGCGTGGTGGACGTCGTCGGCCCACTGGGCCGTCATGCCGAGGCCGCCCTCAGCGGTCGGCCGCACCGTCCGCGGGTCGTTGAGGTCGGTCTCGGCGATGAGGCCGAGCGGACGGCCGAGCGCCGTGGAGAGGGTCTCGACGGTGTCGGCGAGCTCGGCCAGCAGGTGCCGAGGGGAGTCGTCGGCCAGTGCGTGCACGGCGTCGAGTCGCAGGGCGTCGACGTGGAACTCCGCGAACCACCGGACGGCGTTCTCGATGATGAACGCGCGCATCCCCTCGCGGCCCGGGGCGTCGAGGTTGACCGCCCAGCCCCACGGCGTCTCGTGGGTGTCGGTGAAGTAGGGCCCGAAGCCCGACAGGTAGTTCCCGGCCGGGCCGAGGTGGTTGTAGACGACGTCCAGGCACACCCCGAGGCCGTGGCCGTGGGCGGCGTCGACGAAGCGCTGGAGCGCGGCGGGCCCGCCGTAGGCCTCGTGCACCGCCCAGAGGGCGACGCCGTCGTAGCCCCAGCCGTGCCGGCCAGGGAAGGCCGCCAGCGGCATCAGCTCGACGAGGTCGACCCCGAGGTCGACGAGGTGCTCGAGATGGCCGATCGCCGCGTCGAGCGTCCCGTCGGGGGTGAACGTGCCGACGTGCAGCTCGTAGGTCACCGCGCCCCGGGCGTCGAGGCCCGGCCAGCCGTCGTCGCCCCAGGCGTGGCGCCCGGTGTCGAAGACGCGACTCGCGGCGTGCACACCCCGCGGCTGCCAGGCGCTGCGGGGGTCGGGCCGTGCGGGCCCGCCGTCCACGGCGAAGGCGTAGTCGGTGCCGTGCGGCAGGACCACGCCCGACTGCCACCAGCCGTCCTGCGCCCGGTGCATCGGGGTCACGGCGTCAGCGTGCAGCGCGACGGTCGCGGCGTCCGGTGCCCAGACCCGCGGGCGCCACCCCTCGGCGGTCCACCCCTCGCGCGCGCTCACGCGTCCGGCTCCGCGGCGACCAGGAGGGCCACCGGGTAGGTGAGGAGGAGGTCGGCCAGCGGGACGAGGCCCCCGGGCACCACACGATCGGTGAGCACGTCGCGCCAGGTGCCCGCCGGCAGGGCGACGGTGTGGCTGCCCCAGCCGCCGAGGCGTTCCAGACCGACGGCGAGACGGGTCGCCACGGTGATCGTCGCCGGGGTCCCGGCGTCGGTGCGGGCGAAGGCCAGGGCCCAGCCGGTGGAGCACGGCACCGGGAGGTAGCCGGCCTCCCGGCCGATGAAGGCTGCGGCGTGCTCCCGGCGGACCCGCAGGGCCCGCGAGGTCACCAGCAGCTTCTCGGCGGCCAGGCCGACGGGCGCCTGACCGGCGTCCAGACGGGCCAGGCGTGCGTCCAGGGCGGCCGTGTCGACCGAGCGCCGGTTGTCGGGGTCGACCAGGGCCAGGGCGAGCGACTCGGTGCCCTGGTAGACGTCGGCCACGCCCGGCAGCGTGAGCTGGACCAGCTTGGTACCCAGGGTGGCCGCGCGGATCCCGGTCGCCGCCCGGCGGTCCCAGGCGGCGAAGGCGTCGAGGACGTCCGGGTCGCCGAGGACGGCGCCGGCGAACTCGTGCACGTCCTGCTCGTAGGCCGCGTCCGGGGCCGTCCAGCTCGTGTGGTCCTTGGACTCGCGCATCGCCTTGGTGAGGTAGCCGAGCAGTCGGTCCTCGGCGAGCGGTGCCTCGTCCCAGGTCCCGGCGACGGTCTGCCAGAGCAGCTGCTCGGTGCGCCCGTCGAGCGAGGGCGGCCGGAGGTCGGCGGTGGCTTCGCGGACGGTCTCGACGAGCTCGCTCCACGCCGTCGGCAGCTCGGACAGGACGCCGAGACGCGCCCGGACGTCCTCGCTGCGCTTGGTGTCGTGGGTCGAGCCGGTGGTCATCGCCAGGGGGGCGGTGCGTTGGGCCCGGGAGGCCCAGGCGTGCAGCTCGTCCGGGGTGATCGCGAAGCGCTCGGGGGCGCCGCCGACCTCGCACAGCCCGGTCAGCAGGGTCCACCGGTAGAAGGCGGTGTCCTCGACGCCCTTGGCGGTGATCGCGCCGCAGGCCTGCTGGAACCTCACGATCAGCTCGTCGCGGCGGGCCTCGCGGGTCCGGCCCGCCGAGCCGATCTCCTTGCCCATGAGCATCTCGGCGAGCAGGTCGAGGGTCTCGTGCCGGTCCTCCTCGAGGCGGGTCTGGGCGATCTGGACGCAGTGGGTGAAGGCCGCCTGCACGTCCGGGTGCACGGGGGAGCCCGGCACGACGTAGTAGCGGTAGCGGTCGGCGGCGACCAGGAGCTCGGTGAGGCACTCGGCGAGCGAGCGCGAGGTGTGGTCGCGCAGTCGCACGTCGTCGCGGCAGATGTCCGCCGCGAGGTCGGTCAGCCGGGCGACCTCGGTGTAGAGCGGCCCGGCGACGATCTGCCGCTTGGCCTGCTCGACGAGGCCGTGCAGGGCGTCGGGCGCGTCACCGGTGAGCCGGTGCAGCACCGAGCCGAGCTCGCCCTGCCCCGCCGGGTCGACGAAGGTCTGCTGGATGCGCCACAGCGCGTCGTAGCCCGTGGTCCCCGCGGTGGCCCAGTCGTCGGGCAGGTCCTCGGCCGGGGCGAGGATCTTCTCGACGGCGACCCAGGCGCCGCCGGTGGCCTCGGCGAGCCGGTCGAGGTAGCCGTGCGGGTCGGCGAGCCCGTCGGGGTGGTCGATCCGCAGGCCGTCCACGGTGCCATCGGTCACGAGCGAGGCGATGAGGGCGTGCGTGGCGTCGAAGACCTCCGGGTCCTCCACCCGGATGGCCGCGAGCGAGCCGACGTCGAAGAAGCGTCGGTAGTTGAGCTCCTCGTCGGCGACCCGCCAGTAGGCGAGGCGGTAGTGCTGTCGCGCGACCAGGTCGGCCATCGGCAGCTGCTCGGTGCCCGCCCGGACCGGGAAGAGGTGGTCGAAGTAGCGCAGCACCGTCTGCGGCCCGTCGTCTTCCTGACCGGGCACCACGCGGGTCTCGAGCTCGAGCTCGCCCTGGGCCAGGACGGCCCCGATCCGCTTGCCGAGGACGGGCATGAGCAGGGCGCCCTCGCCCGAGGACCACCCCACGTCGAACCACCGGGCGTACGGGGAGTCCGGGCCCTCGGCGAGCACCGACCACAGGGCGCGGTTGTAGGAGGCGGGTGTCGGGACGGCCATGTGGTTGGGCACCACGTCGAGGACGAGCCCGAGACCGGCCTCGTGCGCGGTCGCGGCGAGGCGGTCGAGCGCGGCCCGGCCCCCGAGGGTCGCCGAGACGGAGGAGTGGTCGACGACGTCGTAGCCGTGCGTGGAGCCGGGCGCCGCGGTGAGCACGGGGGAGAGGTAGAGGTGCGTCACCCCGAGCCGCGCCAGGTACGGGACCTGGGCCGCCGCGGCGTCGAGGTCGAGGTCCGGCCCGAGCTGGAGCCGGTAGGTCGAGATCGGGACCTTCGCGCCCTCGGCGACGAGCCGCCGGGGCGGCACGGACCGCTCGGGGCGGTCGGTGGCGTCCTCGAGGTGCTCGGTCGGGCGGGTCGGGCGCGTCGCGCGTTCGTTCACGAGGTGGGCTCCGGGCGGGTGAGGACGAGGGTGCTGCGGCCGGTGACCGTCACGGACTCGCCCGCCAGCAGCTTGTCGCCGGGGTCGAGGGAGTGGTCGGTGTCGAGCACGCACGTCCACGACGCACCGAATCCTGCCCCGGGGAGGGTGAACTCCACGCCATGGGCCGCGGCGTTGTAGAGCAGCAGGAAGCTGTCGTCGACGACCCGCTCGCCGCGCACGTCGGGCTCGATGATGGCCCCTCCGTTGAGGAAGACCTGGACGGCCTGGGCGTAGCCGACCCGCCAGTCGTCGTCCGCCATGTGCGCGCCGGACGTGGCGAACCAGGCGATGTCGCCGATCTCCGACTCGCCGCCGTGCGCGGCGACCCCGTGGAAGAAGCGGCGGCGACGCAGCACCGGGTGGTCGCGCCGGAGCCGCACGAGCGTGCGGGTGAGCTCGAGGTGCGCCCGCTGGTGGGTGTCGAGGTCCCAGTTGATCCAGGTCGTCGCGTTGTCCTGGCAGTAGCCGTTGTTGTTGCCGGACTGGGTCCGGCCGAGCTCGTCGCCGTGCGCGATCATCGGCACGCCCTGGCTCAGCAGGAGGGTCGCGAGGAAGTTGCGCTGCTGGCGCCAGCGGAGCTCGGTGATCTCCGGGTCCTTCGTCGGGCCCTCGACACCGTGGTTCCAGGACCGGTTGTGACTCTCGCCGTCGGCGCCACCCTCCCCGTTCGCCGCGTTGTGCTTCTCGTTGTACGAGACGAGGTCGTTGAGGGTGAAGCCGTCGTGCGCGGTGATGAAGTTGATCGAGGCGATCGGCCGGCGGCCGGTGTGCGCGTACAGGTCGGAGGAGCCGGTCAGCCGGCTCGCGAACTCACCGAGGGTCGCCTGCTCGCCGCGCCAGAAGTCTCGGACGGTGTCCCGGTACTGGCCGTTCCACTCGCTCCACAGCGCCGGGAAGCCGCCGACCTGGTAGCCGCCGTCCCCGAGGTCCCAGGGCTCGGCGATGAGCTTGACCTGGCTGATGACCGGGTCCTGCTGGACGAGGTCGAAGAAGGCCGAGAGCCGGTCGACCTCGTGGAACTGACGGGCGAGGGTCGAGGCCAGGTCGAAGCGGAACCCGTCGACGTGCATCTCGTTGACCCAGTAGCGCATCGAGTCCATGATCAGCTGCAGCACGTGCGGGTGGCGCATGAGCAGCGAGTTCCCGGTGCCCGTCGTGTCGTAGTAGTGGCTCGGGTCTTCGTCGACCAAGCGGTAGTAGGCCGCGTTGTCGATGCCGCGGAAGCACAGCGTCGGGCCGCGATGGTTGCCCTCGGCCGTGTGGTTGTAGACCACGTCGAGGATGACCTCGATGTTCGCGTCGTGCATCGCCTTGACCATCTGCTTGAACTCCTGGACCTGCTGGCCAGGTTTCGCCGACGAGGTGTAGGCGTTGTGCGGGGCGAAGAAGCCGATGGTGTTGTAGCCCCAGTAGTTCGACAGCCCCTTCGCCTGAAGGCTCGGGTCGTTGACGAACTGGTGCACCGGCATGAGCTCGATGGCGGTGATCCCGAGGGACACCAGGTGGTCGATGATCGCGGGGTGGGCGAGGCCCGCGTACGTGCCCCGGAGCGCCGCCGGCACGCCGGGGTGCAGCTCGGTGAGGCCCTTGACGTGGGCCTCGTAGATGACGCTCTCGTGGTACTCGTGGTTCGGCGGACGGTCGTGGCCCCAGTCGAAGAAGGGGTTGATCACCACGGAGGTCATGGTGTGGGCGGCCGAGTCCTGGGTGTTGCGTGCGGTGGGATCGGCGAAGTCGTAGGAGAACAGCGACGGGTCGCCGTCCACCTGGCCGTGGATCGCCTTGGCGTACGGGTCGAGCAGGAGCTTCGACGGGTCGCACCGGTGGCCCTGCTTCGGCTCGTACGGTCCGTGGACGCGGAACCCGTAGCGCTGACCGGGCAGCACGTCGGGCAGGTAGACGTGCCAGACGTAGGCGTCGACCTCGGGGAGCTCGATCCGGGTCTCCTTGCCCCGCGGGGAGATGAGACAGAGCTCGACGCGCTCGGCGATCTCGGAGAACAACGCGAAGTTGGTGCCGGTGCCGTCGAAGGTCGCTCCGAGCGGGTACGGCTTTCCTGGCCAGGTCTGCATGGGCCAAGAGTGCCAGGCCGGAGGTCCGGACGCTTCATCCGCTGCGCCCGACGTGCTCGACATCACGTCGGGCGCCGACCGCGCGGAGCGGTGCTCAGCGGACGACGGTGCCGCCGGCCTGCTGCCAGGCACCGATGCCGCCGAGCAGGTGGGCGACGTCCGTGAAGCCGGCGTCCTGCATGATCGTCAACGCCTGCCCGGACCGGTTCCCGGACCGGCAGTACAGGGCGTAGGCCGCGTCGTGGTCGAGGGCGCCGATCTGCTGCGCGAAGTCCGCCGACTCGACGTCGATGTTGAGCGCGTCCGGCAGGTGGCCCTCGGCGTACTCCGCCGGGGTGCGCACGTCGATGGTCACGACGCCGGCGGTGCTCACCCGCTCACCGAAGGCGGCGGCGTCGAGCTCGGTCGCCCCGTTCACCGTGTCCGTCCCGGATGAGGAGGAGCAGCCGGCCGAGCCGAGCACGACGGCGGCGGTGAGCAGGGCGGCGGCGAGGCCGCGCGGGAGAGGCGATCGCGTCATGGCCGCATTATACCCCAGGGGGTATGTGTGCGGGGGCCGGGGCGCCGCCCCGACCCCCGCACACAGGGCTCGCCGTCAGATGAAGAGCAGCTGCGCACCCTCGGTCATCTCGATGAAGTCCGAGGCGCTGATGATCCCCTCGACCTCGTCGTAGAGGTCGGCGTCGGTGAGCTTGTTCATGTCGGCGGAGAGCCGGCAGGCCCACAGGTGGCCGCCCGAGGCGACGATCTGCTCGAGGAAGTCGGGCACGTTGGGGATGTCCAGCTGCTCGAGGGTCTTCTTCATCTGCTTGGTGGCCATCTGGGTCATCCCGGGCATCGGGGTCAGGCCCATCGGCATGTGGGTGGCCGTGTTGCCCACCGGGGTGAACTTGAGGTCGTTCATCCGGGACTTGGTGATCATGTCGAAGCCCCAGAAGGTGAAGAACATGTGCACCTCGACGCCCTCGCCGAGCGCGGCGTTGCCGAGGATGAGCCCCGGGTAGGCCATGTCCAGGTTGCCCTTGGAGCAGATGATCGCGAGCTTGCGGCCGCCGGCGTCCTCGTCATCGAAGGACGGAACGATGGGCTGGTCGGTCATGGGAGATCCTTCCGGTCGTGGAGCAGGGGGGTCAGACGCAGCCCTTGGGCTTGGGCAGCCCGGCGATGTAGGCCATCTTCTTGGCCGGCTTCTTGGGGAAGAGCGCGAACTGCTCCTTGGTCGGCACGCCGCCGACGGTCTGGACGCGGCGCGTGGTGGCCGTCTCGCCCTGCTTCGCGAAGTCCTCGCGGAGGAAGCGCAGCAGCGCCCAGTGCGCCTCGGTCAGGTCGACACCGATGTTCCCGGCGAGGACCTCGGCGAGCGCCTCGTCCCACTCGGCGGGGTCGGTGAGGAAGCCTTCGGCGTCGACGTGGACCTCGCGGCCACCGATCTCGGTCACAGGCATGGGGGATTCCTTTCAGTCGAGCCCGGCCGGGGTCAGCGGCGGGGCGGAAGCAGCGGAGGGCGTGGGCGGGACGCGCTTGCCGGTCATGGACATGTGCGCGGGAACCGGCAGGTGGCGACCGGGCAGCAGGATGTTCCAGTAGATCCAGCGGAAGGCGAGCTTGCCCCAGTGGTTGAGGCGGGTCTCCCGGAGCAGGCTCATGGGGCCCACCACCGGCAGCGGGTAGGACCCGGGCAGCGGTTCGGTGTCGTAGTTGAAGTCGATCAGCAGGCCCTTCCCGTCGCCCGTCTCGATGAAGCAGTTGGCGTGGCCGTCGAAGGCCTCGGGCATCGGGCGGCCCTCGACGTGGGCGAGGAAGTTCGGCACGAAGGAGTCGACCGCGAAGTGCGCCACCGACCCGGCCTTCGAGGTCGGGATCCCCGCCGCGTCACCGATCGCGAAGATCGTGTCGTACTCCTTGGACAGCAGCGTGGCGCGGTCGACCGGGACGAAGTTGAGGTCGTCGCCGAGGCCGGACCGGCCGACGAAGTCCGCGCCCATGTTGACCGGCACGGTGACGAGCAGGTCGAAGGGCAGCTCGCGGCCGTCGTAGCCCGCCAGGATGCCCTGCTCGGCGTCGACGGACTCGACGACGAAGTCCGGTTCGATGCCGATCCGGCGCTCGGAGAGCATCGATCCGAGGTAGTCGGCGGCGACTGGCTTGGTGAAGGCCCCGGGCAACGGCGTGACGTAGGTGATCTCCACCTCGTCGCGCATGCCGAGCCGGGTGAAGTGGGCATCGGCGAGGAACGCGAACTCGAGCGGGGCGACCGGGCACTTGATCGGCATCTCGGCCACGTGCACGAGCAGCCGACCGCCTGGCCAGTCGGCCAGCCGCGCGGCGAGGGCGTTCGCGCCGGCATAGGTGTAGAACTCGTGCACCCGGTCGCCCATCCCCTCGGCCATGCCGGGGGTCTCGTCGGGCCGCGGCGTGGTGCCGGTCGCGATGACCAGGTAGTCGTAGGCGAGCGTGCTGCCGTCGGTCAGGTGCACCCGCTGGGCCTCCGGGTCGACCCGGTCGACCTCCTTCTGGACCAGGCGGACGTCGCCGACGAGGGTCGGCCGCACCCGGCGCACGACGTCGCGTGGACGGTAGGTGCCGAACGGGAGGAAGAGGAAGCCCGGTTGGTAGTAGTGGGTGGTCGAGGGCTCCACGACGGTGACGGACCACTCCGCGGCGAGCTTCGCCCGCAGCTTGTTGGCGACCATCGTTCCGGCCGTCCCGGCTCCCAGGACCACGAGGTGGCGCATCGGCGAACTCCTTCATTCGATACTGCCGTGCGGCGAGCTGCCGCGGGAGACGTCGTCCTCGACGCCTGGGTGCCACGTTATGGGCCGTGTAAAACATCCCCCAGGGACGTAGGTCGCATACGCCACGGGGTATATGGCCGTCGTTCCCGCCCGCCGCATCCGACGCTACCCGCGGCACTCGCCCCGCGTGGGCGATAGCGTCGCCGAGGTGAGCCGGATGCGGGTGATCGCCCATCGTGGAGCCGGCCGGCGCTGGCCGGAGCACACCCGTGCCGCGTACGTCCAGGCGCTCGCCGACGGCGCCGACGGGCTCGAGTGCGACGTCCGGCTCACCGCCGACGGCGAGGTGGTGTGCTGGCACGACGCCACCGTGGACCGGACCTCGAACGGCAGCGGACCGGTGCACGAGCACTCCCTCGCGCAGCTGCGGGCGCTGGACGTGCTGCGGGGCGCCCGGCCGCCGTCGGGCCCCGGCTGGGACGGGAGCCCCGTGCTCACCCTCGCCGAGCTCGCCGGCCTGGCCCGGGACGCCGGACGCCCGGTGGGCCTCGCGATCGAGCTCAAGCATCCGGCGCCCTACGGGTGGGCCGCCGAGGACGCCGTGCTCGAGGTGCTCCGCGACGCCGGCTGGCAGCCGGGTGAGGACGGCCCGCTCGACGTCAGCCTGATGAGCTTCCACCCCGGATCGCTGCTGCACCTGCACCGCTCGGTGCCCGCTGAGCACCTCATGCCGTTGATCGACCTGGGCGATCCCGCCGTGCTCGCCCAGGACGTCGGCGGCTCGGCGGAGCAGGCCGCCGTGTTGCTCGCCGAGGCCGGGGCGCTGGCCGACGCGGCGGCGGTGGGCGGCGTCGGCCCGTCGGTGGCCTTCCTGCGGGCGCACCCCGAGCGGGTGGCGGCCTGGCGAGCCGGCGGCGTGCTCGTCCGGGTGTGGACGGTCGACGACCCGGCCGACCTGGCGCTCTGCCGCGCCGCCCGGGTCGAGGAGGTCACGACGAACGTGCCGGACCAGGTGCGGGCGGCGTTGGCGGTTCCGCTGCCGGACGGACCCTGACCGTCTCCGGCAGGTCGGTCGGCCCCTCGGCCGGCCGGTCGAGACGCTCGCCGAGCCAGTCGAAGACGACCTGGAAGAAGTGCTCGCGTGGTCCCGGGGCGGACAGCGCGAGGTCGTGCACGCCGCCCGGGATGCGCACCAGGGTCACGTCGGGGCCCAGTCGTGGCGCGCGCGCGGCGATCTGGTCGACGTCGAGGATGGTGTCCTGGGCGTCGAGGTCGGGGTTGTCCCAGGTGTTGGGTCCGCTCGCGGCCGACGTGCAGACGAGGACCGGTTGCGTGAGGCGGAACCCGCCGGCCAGGGCGGCCTGCGCGCGGCGGACGGCGCGCAGCCAGCCTGCGCGGACGGGGTAGCCCGCCGGGGGCTTGAGCGAGAGGTCGTACGTCCACCGGCCGCCGTGGTCCGTGTGCAGGTGGAAGGAGTAGGGCGACGGGCCGCTGTCGACGACCCTTCGGGGGTCGAGCGGGGCCACGTCGAGGAACCGGGTGCTGAGCACCCGGTGGAACCAGCTCGCGTTGAGGTCGAACCACGGGCTGGTGAGGACCACGGCATCGACGCGGCGGGCGGCCCGGACGTTGTTCAGCCACAGGCAGACGGTGAGCCCGCCGGTCGAGTGCGCGTTGACGACGAGCCGGTCGTGGCCGAGCTCGCCGGTGAGCAGGCGCGCGGCCGCGGTCAGCTCGGGGGAGTACTCGAGGAGATCGGTGGTGAAGTGCGGGGTCTGCCACGGACGCAGCGACCGACCGCACCGGCGCAGGTCCAGCGCGTAGAAGCTGTACCCGTGCGCGGCCCAGGCCTGCGCCAGGTGCGTCTGGAAGAAGTAGTCGTTGTAGCCGTGCACGTAGAGCACGGCAGGGGACCGTGCGCCGGGGTGACCCGCCGGCGCGGACGCCTGCGTGACCGTGGGAGCGACCGCCGGGTCGGCGCGGACCAGGGTCGCCACGAGCGGCCCCTCGTCGTCCGCGCCGAGCGGGATGGTCGTGCTCTGCCAGCCGGGGCCGAGCACGTCCGGCGCCCAGGTGGTCATTCGAGCGTCGCCGGCGAGGTGCGCACCGGCAGGAGCAGACCCAGCCCGACGGCCAGCACGAGGACGATCCCGACGATCCCCCAGTGCTGGGAGCCGCCGACGGCGATGAAGGTCGACCAGGCCAGCGGTGCCATGAACGAGGCCGCACGCCCGGTGGTGGCGTAGAGGCCGAAGATCTCGCTCTCCCGGCCCGGCGGGATGACCCGGGCGAGCAGGGTCCGGCTGGCCGACTGGGCGGGTCCGACGAAGGCGCTGAGGGTCAGGCCGAAGACCCAGAAGACGGTGGCGCCCCCGGCGTGACCGAAGAAGACGCCCATCCCGGCGACGAGCAGGCCGACGAGGGAGCCGACCACCACGCGCTTCGCGCCGATCCGGTCGTCGAGCCAGCCCGAGGTGATGGTCGCCGCGCCGGCGACGACGTTCGCGGCGATCGCGAAGACGATCACCTCGCTGGTGGTGAAGCCGAAGGTGCCCGCCGCGATGACCGCGCCGAAGGTGAAGACACCGGCCAGGCCGTCGCGGTACACCGCACTGGCGATGAGGAAGCGCAGGGTGTCGCGCGAGTTCCGCCACAGGTGGCCGATGTCGGCGAAGAGACGACGGTAGGCACCCCGGAGGCCGACCCGGCGCCGCCTGCGGGTCGCGCCGTTGTCGGGGACGGCGACGAGCACCGGGATCGCGAAGCCGCCGAACCACAGCGCCGCCACGAGCATCGAGACGCGGATGTCCATGCCGTCGTCCCCGGTCACCCCGAACCAGCCGACCTCGGGGTTGATGAAGCCGACGAAGAGGACGAGCAGCAGGACGATCCCGCCGAGGTACCCCGCGCCCCAGCCGATTCCGCTCACCCGGCCGACGGTCGCCGGGGTCGAGACCTGGGCGAGCGTCGCGTTGTAGTTCACCGCGGCGAGCTCGAAGAAGATGTTGCCGGCCGCGAGCAGGAAGATGCCGACGACGAGGTTGCGGGTCAGGCTCGCCGGGTCCGGCCGGACGACGAACATCGCGGCGCTGAGCACGACGACGACCCCGGTGTGCACCCCGAGCCAGAACCGACGCCGGCCGCTCTCATCGGCGCGGGCGCCGGCCACCGGGGCGAGCAGCGCGATGACCAGACCTGCGGCCGTCAGGCCCCAGCCGAGCCAGGTGGAGTGCTGGTCGATCACCCCGGCGAGGGCATCGGTGGCGCTGCCGCCCGCGGCACCCTCGGCGTCGGCGGCGGCGACGACGACGGGGTCGACGAACGCCCGGGAGGTCAGCCAGGGCGTGAAGACGAAGGTGGTGATGACGGCGTTGAACGCCGCCGACCCCCAGTCCCACAGGGCCCAGGACACCACCCGGCGCCGCATCGTCCGCGGTGGGACGGGCTCGCGGTCCGTGGTCCCGTCCCGGGCGATCATGGGGCCGGTGCCCGGGGTGAGCGCGGCGTGGGCGTCGCCGAGCGGGATCGCGGCCTCCGGCTCGTCGGGGGACGGGAGGGGAGGGGCGCCGTTGTCCACGGGCGCATGCTACGGCGCCGAGGAGCGGGCCGCGACGGACCGCGCCGCAGTGCCCCCGGACCATGTCGGCGGCGCGGGTCGCGAGCGTGTCGGTGGCGCGTGCGACGGTACGTTCATGGCCGGCCGCACGCCCTTCACCAGGCCCCTGCCGCTCGACGGATGGTCGGGCGACTCGCGGTGGGGCTGGGACGCGGCCTTCGAGAGCTTCTGGGCCGAGCTGGGACGCCCGGACCCGCTGCCGGTGGAGCCGATCCACGTCGGGCCCGAGCACCTCCTCGTGACGGTGCCCGCGCTGGCGGCCGTCGTCGCGGCCGCAGCCGGGTGCCGCGCGGACGAGGTCCTGCTCGCCCTCTCCGCCTGAGGGCGGCCGGGCCCGCCCTCGGCCCTCGGAAGGTCCCCCGCAGTGGTGAGGTCGTTCTGTCACACTTGTCACGATCTGGCACTGAGGCCTCGCTATGCTGGTGCGCCTGATTTCCTCAAGCGGGGCAGCCCACTCGTCGATAAGGACACGTGCCCGCCGACGACGTGCACGTGTGACGACCCGACGACAGGCCCGAGAGGAGCGCGATCCGATGCCAGCCCGCCGCACCAAGCAGCAGGGCGGGCTGCTCGAACGGACCGTATGGGTGCCGTGGGCCGCGATCGTGCTCGGTGCGCTGCTCACGACGACGCTCCCCGGCGGGTCGGACGGCGTCGTCGTGCGGACCGCCCTCGGCGGTGTGATCGCCTGCTTCTTCAGCACGCTGCTGTGGCGCCTGCTGCTGACCGCCCGCCGACGGCACGGCGAGCGCCGCTCGCTCTCGCTGCTGGCCGGTGCCCTGGTGGTGTGGGCGGTCGGTGCGGCGATGACCAGCGCCAGCCAGGCCATCTCCGAGGTCGCCTTCCCGGCACCCGGTGACCTGCTGTGCTTCGGCGCCTACCTGGGGCTCGCCGCCTTCGTGCTGCTCGACGTCCCGCGCCGGACGGCCTCGATCACGGTGTGGATCGAGGCGGGCATCGCCTGGGGTGCGACCGTGTGCGTGGCCACCTTCGTGCTCATCGACCCCGTCGTGCAGAGTCGCGAGGGTGGCGGACTCCCGGTCGCCGCGGCGGTGCTCTTCCCGCTGGTCAACCTCGTGCTCGCCGGGATGGTGCTGGCGCAGGTCGTCCTGCGCAACCGCGCGGCGTCGGTGCGGTCCTGGCTCCTGGTCGCCGGGTTCGTCTTCCTGGCGATCGGCGACACGAGCTTCCTCGGCTCGGTCGAGCAGATCCGCGGGTACACCTCGAGCCTGGGGGTCGCCGCCGTCTGGGGCATCGGCTTCGGCCTCATCGCGGAGGCCGCCACCCGCCGCCGGCGCGACGACGCCTCGCTCGAGGCCCAGCGGACCAACCCCTTCCTCCTCCTCGGCGCGGCCGGACTGGCCGTCGTCACCCTCATCTTCCGGCCCACCGACCATCTCGGGTGGATCGCCGCGGCCCTGGCGACCTCCACGCTCGCCCTCACCGGCTGGCGGATGCAGCTCGCGCTGCGTCAGGCGCGGGGTGCCGCCGAGGCGATGCGGCTCTCCCTCACCGACGAGCTCACCGGCCTGCCGAACCGGCGTGCCCTGATGAAGGCTGCCGACCACGCCCTGCAGCACCGGGGCCCGGCGTCGATCGTCCTCATCGACCTCGACTCCTTCAAGGACATCAACGACAGCCTCGGGCACGCGGTGGGCGACGACGTCCTCATCGCCCTGGCGGCGCGGCTCGAACGGGCGGTCGCGCCGGGTGTGCGGCTCGCGCGCCTCGGCGGGGACGAGTTCGGGCTGCTCGTCCCGAGCGAGGACGACCTGCACCTCTTCGAGGTCGCGCAGGAGACCCGGGCCGTCCTGCGCGAGCCGTTGTCGGTCGCCGGGATCGACGTGTCCATCGACTCCTCCGCCGGCATCGCCTGTCGCCACGACGAGGACTCCGACGGCACCGAGCTCCTGCGGCGTGCCGACATCGCGATGTACGAGGCCAAGACCTCTCGGGCCGGGGTGCTGATCTATGACGCCGCCCGCGACGGGCTGTCCCACCTGCGCCTGCAGCGCGGCGAGGCGTTGCGGTCGGCGATCGCCGACGGCCAGCTGATGGCCTGGTACCAGCCTCAGGTCGACGCGCGCACGCGGCAGGTCGTCGCGATGGAGGCGCTGGTCCGCTGGTGGCACCCGGTCGAGGGGCTGCTGCCGCCTGCGACCTTCCTGTCCGACGCCCGCCGGGCCGGTCTGATGCCCGCGATCACCGAGGTCGTCATGACCCAGGTCGTCGCGGACGCCCGCCGGTGGCGGGATGCCGGGCTCTCCTTCCGGATCGCGATGAACTGGGCACCCCCCGAGCTCATGGGCGGCCCGTTGCTCCAGCGGCTCTACGCGGCCATCGAGGAGGCCGGCCTGCCGGACGACAGCCTGCTCGTCGAGGTGACCGAGGACTCCTTCCTCGCGGACCCCGAGCGCGCCCGCACCGTGCTGCACGAGATGCGTGCGCACGGGGTCGAGGTGTCGATCGACGACTACGGCAGCGGCTTCTCCTCGCTCGCCTACCTGCGGGACCTGCCGGTCCAGGAGCTGAAGATGGATCGCTCCTTCATCGGCCCGGTCGCGACCGACGAGCGCAGCCGCCTCATCGTGCAGACCACGAGCCAGATGGCCCGGGCCATGGGCCTGCGGTTCGTGGCCGAGGGCGTGGAGGACGCACGCTCGGTGAGCGAGCTCGTGCCGCTCGGGGTCGACGTGCTCCAGGGCTACCACATCTCGCGGCCGATGCCGTCCGATGCCGTGGCGCCGTGGGTGCGCGAGTGGTCGGCGCGTCACATGGTGCCGACGAGCGGTCCGACCGCGGGGTGAGCGGGCGTCCGGCGGTCAGTACATCCGCACCAGGGTGTCCGGGACCTCCATGCCGGCGAAGCCGTCCCTGGCGCCGACCCGGAACTCCTCGAGCGGCGGGACGGCGACCCCGCCGAGGCCCTGACCGCCGGTGAGCAGGGCGAACGCCTCGGGGGCGTTGCGGCGCTGGTTGTCCAGCAGTGAGGTCGCCTGGGCGAAGATCGGCGTGCTCGCCTCGGAACCGAGGTAGTGCGCGGTCCGGGTGCCGGGCAGGGTGTGCATGACCAGGCCGGTGGAGTCGAGGAGCCGGCGGACGCGCTCGTCGAGGATCGCGACGAGGCCGGAGATCCCGTTCGCGCGGCCGACCATCACCAGGCCGTGGTAGAGCGCCAGGGAGAAGCGCACGCCCGAGCCGGCCGACTTGCGGCGCGTGCCGAGGGTCGCCACGTCCCAGGTGGAGCGCAGGTCGAGCCCGGCGGCCGCGGCCGACCGGGTCCCGAGCACGCCCCAGGGCTCTCGGCTGAGGTCGGCGAGCGTCTTGAGACCGGCGGTGCCTCCGGGGCCGATCAGGCGCATCACCGCCACGACGTCGCCGAGCGAGTCGGTGAGGGTGACGAACCGGGTGGCATCCGCGTAGGGCCCGTACTCGTCCTCGAGCTGGGCCCGGGAGTTGCCGTACCACCGCAGGAAGATCTCGGCCTCGCACTCGAGGCTGGCCTCGAGCAGGTCGTCCCGGGGGTCGAAGTGCATCCAGGTGTCGACCGACATCAGAACTCCTTGTGGACGATCTCGGTAGCGCCGAACCACTCACGCGTCAGCTCGATCGCCGCCTGCGGCGAGAACTCCTTGCAGGTGTAGATGTCGACGCTGAAGAACAGCTTCGGGACGTCCCAGGCGTAGAAGTGGGCGCCGGAGGTCTCCCAGTGGATCCACCCGGCCCATCCGTAGAGCGGCGACTGGTGGGTGACCGGCTCGATGAGCTGGACCATGTCGATCGCCTTGGAGAGCTGGGAAAGGTACTCCTTGATCGACTCCGGGCCGATCGGTTCGGTGCACAGTCCTTCGATGACCAGGCGCTGTCGCCAGATCTCCGGAGCCAGGTCGAGCACGTGGGGTCTCCTGTCACTCATGTATGACTTGGCGATCGGCCGATCATCGTCGACGTCATTATGGTGCCCGGGGAGAGGGGTGAGCAGGGTCGTTCGCCCGTGGCGTTGATCACCTTTGTCATCCTGCTGTGACTTGTCACACGTTCAGCCCAGCAGGCGCTCGCCGATGAACTCGCCGTCGCGAGGACCTCCGGGGACCGCGAACACGGCCGATCCCACCGGAGTTGTCCACCGGTTGAGAAGATCCATCTCGTCCAAGCGCTGTTGAATGGGGACGAACTGGGACAGAACGTCCCGCTGGAAGGTGACGAAGACGAGTCCGCTCGAGCGACCCGCCGGCTCCTGCGGATCGAGGAAGTTGTAGCTGCGCCGGAGGAGTCGTGCGCTCGGGTCATCGGTCCGCGCCCGGCGCAGGTGGGCCGCCAGGTCGATCACCGGGAGGCCGAGCGCGTCTCTCGCCTCGAGATCGGGCTCGTCGTGCTCGTGCTCGCCGGTCAGCGGCGCCCCGTCCGCCAACCGCCGACCGACGGCGAACTCCCGTCCGGTGCGGTCGACGAGATCCCAGCCGTCCAGGTCCATGGCGATCCGGCGTACCACCATCGCGGTCCCGCCGACGAGCCAGTCCGCCGCCTCGGCGCCGTGCCAGACGAGGTCGCGATCCGCGACGGGGTCGAGGTTTCGGCTGCCGTCCACCTGGCCGAAGAGGTTGCGCATCGTCGTCCCCGGAGGCGTGGCCCCGGGGACCGAGCGGAAGCCCTGCTGGTGCCATCGGGTCCGCACGAACGTGGTGGCCTGCTCGGTGAGCAGCCGTGCGGCGTGCGCCAGGCTCAACG
The DNA here is from genome assembly GCA_963724505.1 of uncultured Actinomycetota bacterium. Classification (GTDB taxonomy): domain Bacteria; phylum Actinomycetota; class Actinomycetes; order Actinomycetales; family Cellulomonadaceae; genus Actinotalea. The sequence goes on along the minus strand of CAVRUY010000004.1, from coordinate 106,297 downwards.
GGTCGTCCGCGCAGACCTGCAGGACGAGCTCGCCCCCGGTCCAGCGTTCCTCGAGGCGGTCGATCGAGAAGGCGGGCAGCGGGCTCAACCACGCCGGCCGCTCGGGCTCCCGTCCCGCGGCCGTGAACAGGCCCGGGCCGTAGCCGACGGTGACCGTGAGCCGGGCGGGTGCCTGTGCGAGCTCCGGTTCGAGGTCGGTCAGCCCCGGCCGCCCGGCCGTCAGTCGTTCGATGTCGTCGGTCCAGACCCGCATGAGGCGGACGAGGGCGTCCCGGCCGACGCCCGGCAGCAGGTCGAAGGCGAGCCACGCGGCGAAGGCCTGGGGGACGGTGCCGACGCCGTGCTGCCGCTCGCCGCGGAAGGGCTCGGTGGCCCGTCCCACGGCGTCCGGCGGCGTCGGGGCCGGCTCGGTCGTCGTGGCCCAGGCCGCATGCCCGCCCACGCCCAGCGCGGCGCCGCCGACCGCGGCCGCCCCGCCGCGCAGGAAGTCCCGGCGACCCAGCCCGTCGGTCACGGTGCCGTCGAGGGCACCGGGCTCTCGGTGCCCATCGACCCCGGCATCTCCTCGTCGCCCTGGTAGTCCTCCTGGGCGCCGGTGAAGGTGCGGACCGGCGCGGTGAACGTCCAGCTGGCGCCGTCGTCGGACACGACGGTGAGGTCCACCTCGTCGCCCGGCCGGAGCGGCGCCGTGAGGTCCATGAACATCAGGTGCTCGGCGCCGGGGGCCAGCGTGAGGCTGCCGCCCGCCGGGACGACGAAGCCGCCGTCCTTGGGTCGCATGACCATCGCGCCGTCCGACCCGGCGGCGACCTCGTGCAGCTCCATCGCGGACACGTCGCTGCTGGCCGAGACGAGGGTGACGTCGCGATCGCTCGCGTTGACGAGGGTGCCGAAGGCTGCGGTCATGCCGGAGTCGGCTGCCTTGACCCAGGGGTCGACCAGGGTGAGGGCGGAGTCGGTCGCGGGTTGGGCGGCGGGGGAGGCCTCGGTGCCGCCCGAGGACTGGCAGGCGGTCAGCGCGAGGAGGAGGGCGACGGCGAGGGCGAGAGGCGCCCCGGAGAGGCGAGACATGGTGGCTCCGTGGTTCGGCTGGACGTGGACCTCATCGACGGCGACGGACGACGACGAGCGCGGTGACGAGTGCGGCGAGGACGGCCAGGCCGGCGACGAGGCCGGCCACGTTCGTCGTGCCGCTGCCGGCCTCGTCGGCGGCCGTGGCACTCGGCGCCGGGCTCGGGCCTGCTCCGGGTGCCGTGGTCGTGGTCGACGGGGTCGGGGTGGGGGTCGGTGGGTCGGTCGGGCTGGCCGAGGGGCTCGGCTCGGGGGCGGGCTGGACGGTGAAGCCGTAGCTCCCCTGGATCGGGTGGCCGTCCGCCGAGACGACCCGCCAGATCACCGTGTAGGCGCCGGCCGCCAGATCCGCAGGGACCGGGACCGACACGCGCGTCGCGGCGACGGCCGGCGGGTCGAGCGACACCTCGCCGGTCGGCCCGGTGAGCACGATCGTCGGGGAGATCTCCAGGACGTCGGCACTGAACTCCAGCGCGAGAGCGGCCGGGGGCGCGTCGAGCACCGCGTCCGCAGCCGGCTCGGTCGAGAGGAGCTCATCGTGCGCGGCGGCGGGACCGGCCGGCAGGACGAGCAGTGCGAGGAGCAGTGCGATCAGGGCGGCAGCACGCGGGCTCACGATGATCACCGTACCTGTGTCGGGTGCACGCGCGGTCGGCCGCGCAGGTCAAGGACGCGGGCAGGTGGTCGGGTCCCGCAGCCGCTGGACGAGGCCGAAGGCGACCACGACGACGGCAAGCCCGAGCAGTGAGGGATCGGTCCGGCCGGCGGACAGCAGGAGACCTGCGGCGGGCACGCTGGCTCCCGCCACGACGGCGCACCGTGAGCAGCCGAGCGCGGGCCGGCCGCCGACCGGTGCGTAGGTGCCGCCGACGGCGGCTGCGAGGGCGCCGGTGAGCAGGGTGAAGGCGATCGGCGCCGGGCCGGACGGGGCCGCGATCAGCCAGGCCGCAAGGAGCGTGGCCGGCGCCAGGGCGAGGCTCAGGCGCAGGCGTCGGTGGCGGACGGGCCGCGCCAGCGTGAGGATCTCGCCGCTCACGGTGCTGCCTCGACGCGGGGTGCCTGCTCGAGCAGGGCGGACAGCCCGGCGACGCCTCCCTCGAGGTACGACGACCAGGCGGCGGACCCGGTGGCCCGGCGCGCGGCCTCCTCGCGCCAGGAGACGAGTCGACGCTCGGGCGCGCTCTGCGCCTCGGGCCCGCCACGCCGGAGCTCACGGCGGACCTCGGCGAGCGCGGCGCACCGGCCTTCCCAGTACTTGGCGTCGCCGGCGCGGGTGCCGTCCAGCCGGCACAGCGCGACCCCGGAGGCCGCGTCCGTCAGCCGGGCGACGGCGTCGCGCTCGTGACGCTCGACCTGTGCCAGGAGCGCGGCCGTGCTGAGGTCGGCCACCATCAGGCGTGCTCGCGCTGACGTTCCTCGATCGTCCGGCGCACCTCGTCCATGTCCAGGGCCTCAGCCTTCCCGATGAGCTCCTCGAGGGCGGGGGCGGGCAGGGCGCCTGCCTCGGAGTAGAGCAGCACGCTGTCGCGGAAGATCATCAGGGTGGGGATCGAGGTGATGCCGAGGGCGCCGGCGATCCCCTGCTGCGCCTCGGTGTCGACCTTGGCGAAGGTGATCTTGGGGTGCGCCTCGGACGCTGCCTGGAAGACCGGCGCGAAGCGGCGGCACGGGCCGCACCACGCGGCCCAGTAGTCGACGAGCACGATCCCGTCGGCATGGATCGTGCTCTCGAAGGTCGCCTCGTCGAGGTCGACGGTCGCCATGGGTCCTCCTTGCTCGGCACCGGGGTGATACCCCCTGGGGTATACGGTAGCGCACCCGGCGCCGGCCCGCGCGTGCGGTGGCGGCGTCCGTCCCCTACTCTTCTGCGCGAGGGGAGTACTTCGCTCGCACCGGTCCGGTCAGTACGGCGTCTCATGACGACCTCGGACGGTGGCCCGGCCTCGCCGGGTGGAGGAGACCTCGGACCCGCTCCGAGGAGACCCGTGCATCCCACCGCCACCACCGTCGACCTGTCCGCCTCCGTCGGCTCTCCCGGCCTGTGGGCAGCGACGATCCTCGGCGTCGTCGTCCTCCTCGCAGCGGACTTCCTCGTCACCCGGCGCCCGCACGAGGTCTCGCTGCGCGAGGCCGGGGCATGGAGCGCCGTCTACATCGCGATCCCGCTCGCCTTCGGCGTCTACGTCTGGTCCCGGTGGGGATCGCAGACCGGGGTCGAGTACCTCACCGGCTATCTCGTCGAGAAGACCCTCTCGATCGACAACCTCTTCATCTTCATGCTCCTGCTCGCGGCCTTCGCCGTTCCGACGGCGCTCCAGCAGCGGGTGCTGCTGTTCGGGATCGTCGGCGCGCTCGTGCTCCGCGGGATCTTCATCGCGCTCGGCGCGGCGGCCCTGAGCCGCTTCACCGTCGCCTTCCTCGTCTTCGGGCTCGTCCTGCTCGCCACCGGCGTCAAGCTCCTGCGGGACCAGGTCTCCGGCACCGCGCACGCGATGGACCCGTCGTCGATGCGGTCCGTCCGCCTCGTCCGCCGGCTCGTCCCGGTCACCGAGGCCTACCACGGCACCCGGCTCTCGGTGCGGGTCGGCACCCGTCGAGCCCTCACCCCGCTGGCTCTCGTCGTCGTCGCGATCCTGGCGACCGACGTCGTCTTCGCGGTCGACTCGGTCCCGGCGGTCTACGGCATCACCGGCGACCCGTACCTCGTCTTCACGACCAACGCCTTCGCGCTGCTCGGCCTGCGCGCCCTGTACTTCGTGCTGCACGGGGCGCTCGGCCGGCTGGTCCACCTGGGCTACGGCCTCGCCGCCGTCCTCGGCTTCATCGGGCTCAAGCTCGTCCTGCACTGGGCCCACGGCGTGTGGCCGGCGGTCCCGGAGATCCCGACCCTGCTCTCGCTCGGCTGTCATCGTCCTGGTGCTCACCACGGTGACCCTCACCAGCCTGCGGGCGACCCGGCGCGCGACCGAGCGCGAGGCGGCCGGCGTCGGGGCGTGACGGCTGCCGAGCTCAGGCGCGGGTGACGGCTCGGCGGCCCAGCAGGTAGAGCTCGCAGCCGAGGCAGAAGCCGAAGGCGGCGTTGAGGAAGGCCGCCACCAGGGCCACGGCACGCGGTGACCGGGACTGCGGCCGCGACGCCGAGCAGGCCCAGGAGCACGCCGACGCCGGTGACGACCAGCCCGACGGTCTGCGCGAAGCGCGGCGGACGCGGGTCCTCCCGCTCGGCGGTCGGCGGCAGGTGGCGCACGACCCAGCGTCGGAAGGCGATCCCGGTCAGGGACCCGGCGGCGCCCCGGACGACCCCGCTGACGAAGAGGGCGACGACCACGGCGAGGAGGAGCAGGGCCGCGCCGGACTCGCCGAGCAGCAGCACCCCGGCGAGGAGCACCGAGGTGACGGCCGCCGAGAAGCGCGGCCCGCGCGGGTCGATCCCGCCGGGTGAGGGGCGGGCGGTCGCGTTCGCGGCGGTGTCGCTCGTCTCAGGCTGCGGCACGGAGGTTCCTCTCGTCGAGCTCGCGGAGCGCTGCGCCCACCAGCTCGGTGGTCATGGCGCCGGAGGTGCGGGACAGGACGACGCCCGCGGGGTCGAGCAGGAAGACGGTGGGGCTGCGCCGGACGTCCAGCTCCCTGACCAGATCCATCCGCGCCTCGGCACGGACCTCGACGACCTCGACGCCCTCGGTGCGTGCGGCCACCGCGCGAAGGGTCGCCAGCGTGCGGGGGCAGACGGCGCAGGTCTCCGAGGAGAACTGGACGAAGGTGGCACGCGAGCCCGTCGCGTGGTGCGCGAGCGGGGCCTCGACGGCCGCGGTCACGGCGCGGAAGCGACCGTCACGCACGCGGAGACCCAGACCGATGAGGGTGGCCACGGCGAGGGAGATGACGACGAGGAGCATGGACCGACTTCCGGGGGGAGGGGCGGGGAGCGGGGAGGGACGAGCGCGAGACGGCGAGTCTCAGCGACAGGCCCCGCTCATACAGGGCGTCGGTGCACACATCACGACGCCCACCTCCTGTCGGTCGAAAGGGCCCGATGGCCCATGTAATGGAAACCCACGGCGCGGGCCGTGTCAATCCCCCCGCGGTGGGACGCGGGCCACACGCCGGGTCGCTGCGGCCTAGGTTGTGGGCGTGCGACGGACCAGGGACGAAGGACGAGGGTGAGCCGCGCGACCCCCACGCCACCGGGCCGGCCGGTCGTGCCGCGGGGCGCGACGGTCCCGGCCCGGCCGGGCGCGGGGCGCGCCCGGATCGTCCGGCTGCTCGGTCCGGCCTTCGTCGCCGCGATCGCCTACGTCGACCCGGGCAACGTCGCCGCCAACGTGACGGCCGGCGCGCAGTACGGCTACCTCCTGCTGTGGGTGCTGGTGGCCGCCAACGCGATGGCCGTGCTGGTGCAGTACCTCTCGGCACGGCTCGGCCTGGTCACCGGCCAGAGCCTGCCGCAGCTCGTCGGTGCCAGGCTCTCGACCGCTCCGCGGCGCGCGTTCTGGGTCCAGGCCGAGCTCGTGGCCGCTGCCACCGATGTCGCCGAGGTGGTCGGCGGCGCGCTCGCGCTGCGGATCCTCTTCGGGGTGCCGCTGCTGCTCGGCGGGGTCATCGTCGGCGCCGTGTCGATGTCCCTGCTGGCGGTGCAGTCCCGGCGCGGCCAGCGCCCCTTCGAGCGGGTCGTCATGGGCATGCTCGCCGTCCTCACGCTCGGCTTCGTCGCCGGTCTCTTCGTCGACGCCCCCGACTGGTCGGCCGCGGCCGGCGGCCTGGTGCCGCGTTTCGACGGCACCCCGACGGTCGTCCTCGCGGCCGGCATGCTCGGCGCGACCGTCATGCCGCACGCGGTGTACCTGCACTCCGCGCTCGTCCGCGACCGGTACGACCTGCCGGTCGCCACGGCGGGCGGCACCGTGCAGCGACCGCCGGCCGACCTGCTCCGGGCGATCCGGTGGGACGTCGTGCTCAGCCTCGTCATCGCCGGGACGGTCAACATCGCCATGCTCCTGCTCGCCGCCACGAGCCTGGCGGGCGTCGCCGGGACGGACACCCTCGAGGGGGCGCACGCCGCGATCAGCGCGTCGCTCGGGCCGGCCGTGGGGGTCGCCTTCGGCATCGCCCTGCTCGCCTCGGGGCTCGCCTCGACCTCGGTCGGCTGCTACGCCGGCGCCACGATCATGGCCGGGCTGCTGCGGGTGCGGGTCCCGCTCCTGGCGCGGCGGGCGGTGACGCTCGTCCCCGCGCTCGGCCTGCTGGCCTGGGGGGTCGACCCGACCTGGTCGCTCGTGCTCAGCCAGGTGCTGCTCAGCCTCGGCATCCCGTTCGCGATCGTGCCGCTGGTGCGGCTGGCCGCCGACCGCGCGGTGATGGGCGACCTGGCGGTCCGCGGAACCCTCAGGGCAGCGGCGTGGGCGGTCGTGGCCCTGGTGGTCGCGCTCAACGTCGTCCTCGTGACCCTGACCCTCGCAGAGGCCTGAGCCAGCGGGACCCCGCGCAGAGGCCTGAGCCAGCGGGACCCCGCGCAGAGGCCTGAGCCACGGGACGGCCGGCGGCGGGGCTCAGGCCGTGGTCTCGACCGGCAGGTAGCGCTGCCACCAGCGCAGCACGTGCTCGAACCGCGCGACGCGGTGCCGCGGCCGTCCGGACCGGGTGAGCTCGTGCCCCTCACCGGGGAAGAGCAGGAGCTCGGTCGGCACGCCGCGCCGGTGCAGCTCGACGAACCAGCGCTGGCCCTGCTCGACCGGGCACCGCCAGTCCTGCTCGGAGTGGATGACGAGCGTCGGGGTGCGCACCGACGCGACCCGGGCCATCGGGGACTGCGCGGCGACCGCGGCGACGTCGGCCGGCTCGTCGCCGTCGCCGACGTACTCCAGGCCGAAGAACCAGCCGATGTCGCTCGAGCCGACGAAGCTCACCGGGTCGAGGAAGCCCCGCTCGACGATCGCCGCCACGAAGCGATCGGTCTGTGTGGTGAGCCACGCGGTGAGGTAGCCGCCGTAGGAACCACCCATGACGCCGACCCGGTCGGGGTCGACCGGGAGCGTGGCGGTGGCCACCTCCAGCAGGGCGAGCACGTCGTCCGCGTCGCGGGTGCCCATCGCCCGGCGGATCGCCCGGCCGTGCGCGGCCCCGTACCCCGCCGAGCCGCGCGGGTTGCCGTAGACGACCAGGTAGCCCGCTCCGGCGAGCACCTGGACCTCGTCGAACAGGGCCGTCGTGTACTGGGCGAACGGGCCGCCGTGGATCATCAGGACGGTCGGGTGAGGCCCCGCTCCGTGGCGTGCCGGGTCCGGGACGACCGCCCAGCCGTGCACCGGGTAGCCGTCCGGCGCGACGCCGGTCAGCTCGACGGGCGCCCGGTACCGGCCGGCGTCGCGCAGGCCGCCGCCGAGGTCCGTCACGGCTCGCGTCCCGCCGCTCGCGAGGTCGACGACGACGACCTCGCCCGCACTGGCGGGGGTGGCGGCGCTCACAACCGCGACGCCGCCGCGGACGTCGAGGCCGTGCACCACGATCGGGCCGTCCAGGAGCACCCGCGGGTCGGCCACGGCGTCGGTGGGAACCGCCACAAGGACGACGTCGCCCCGGCGCTGCTCGGCGACCAGCACGACGTCGCCCGCCTGCTCGAGCACGCCGGGCTCGAGGTCGACGTGCTCGGCGGAGGTGAGTCGCTCCGGGTGGGCGCCGGGGGAGCTCAGGTCGAGCCGGTGGAGCCCGGTGAGCGCGGCCACGAAGTCGCGACCGCCGGGCCCGAGGTCCGACGCCAGCAGCCAGAGGGTCGTGCCGTCCGGGGAGGGGAGCACGCTCGCGACGGCGAGCGTCGACCCCTGCCGGGCGTCGGTGAGGAGCCGGACCCGGGGTTCCTGGTCGGGGCCCGGAACGGCCGGGACGAGGACCGCTGCCTTCCGCAGCTCGCCGGGCTCGGTCGCGGCGACGGCCGCGAGCGCGCTCCCGTCGGGCAGCCACCGGTGACCGGTGACGTCCATCCCGCCGGGCGTCAGCACGGTGGCGGCCGGGAGCTCGTCGGCCGGCGCGCGGCGGTCGAGGTCGGGCGGGAGGGTGAGCACGAGCAGCCGACGTCGGCGGTCGAGGGTGAACCCGAGGTCGTCGACGCGGTGGTCGGGTGTCGTCAGCAGCCGGGGCGCCTCGGCACTCGGGTCGCCGCCGGGGAGGTACCGCCCCTCGTCGGGGACCCGCGCGGTCACGGCGATCCGGGTCGAGTCCGGGGAGAAGCGGGGGTCGCTCACCCCGAGCGGCGCGTCGGTGAGCCGGACGGGCTCGCCCCCGCCGGCCGCCACCACGTGGAGCTGGCCAGGGCCCTTCTCCGGTGCTCGCAGGAAGGCGATCCAGCGTCCGTCCGGCGACCACCGGGCGTCGGTGTCCCGGGCGCCCCGGGTCAACGGGACCGGGGCAGCCCGGCCGCCGGTCCGGACGATCCACAGCTGGCTCACGGTGTGGTCGGGACCCGGGTCGGGGAAGGACACGGCCACCACGGCACGGGAACCGTCGGGGCTGAGCGAGGGTGTCGAGGGGGTCCGGAGCAGCGGGAGGTCGTCAGGTCGCACGGTGTGAACCTACGCCGGATCGAAGGACGCTCAGGACGGGGTCCCGGCGGCGTCTCGTGCTGCGTCCGCGGGCTGCCGTCCTGCGGCGCGCACCTGGTGCGCAACCGGGGGCAGCGGCGCGTCGTGCCGGGACAGCAGGGCACGCACCTGCGCCTCGGGCATCGGCCGGCCGAGCAGGAAGCCCTGGCCGAGGACGCCGTCGGGAAGACCCGCCAGCTGGGCGTCGGTCTCGATGCCCTCGACGACGCACTCGATGCCGAGGTCGCGCGCCAGGCCGCTGACCGCGCGCACGATGCTCGCGCTCATCGGGTCCGACGGCAGACCGGCCGTGAAGGACCGGTCGATCTTCACCGCGGTGACCGGCAGCTGGACGAGGTACCGCAGGCTCGCGTACCCGGTGCCGAAGTCGTCGATGGCGATCTGCACCCCGCGGTCGCGCAGGGTTGCGAGGGTCACCATGGTCGACCGGTCGGCGTCGAGCAGCACGCTCTCGGTGACCTCCAGCGTCAGGACGGACGGGAGCAGCCCGTGGCGCTCGAGGGCATCCTCGACGTCGGCGAGCAGGTCGGAGCGGCTGGCCTGGCGTGCGCTGACGTTGACGGCGAGCCCGAGGTCGCGTCGATCGGGGAAGGCGGAGTGCCACGCCGCCAGGTCCCCGCAGGCGGTCTCCAGGACGCGGCGCCCGAGCGGACCGATCAGTCCGGTCTCCTCCGCGACGGGGACGAAGTCCTTCGGCGGGATCGCGATGCCGTGCTCGTCCCGCAACCGGGCGAGAGCCTCGACGCCGAGGAGGGCGCCGGTCGCCAGGTCGAAGATCGGCTGGTACGCCACCGTGAGAGCCGCGCGGTGCTCGGGGGCCGCGCCCGCCGCCGCGCCACCGGCCCCGGCGCGCGGGGCGCTCGCGGACGAGGGGCGCAGCGCGGACCGCAGGGCGGCCTCGACGCGAGCCTGATCGAGGGCGCTGTCCTGCAGTGACCGGTCGAAGACCTCCCAGCGGGCCTTGCCGTGCGACTTGGCCGTGTACATCGCTGCGTCGGCGTTGCGCAGGATCTCGTCCGTCGTCTCGTGGGGCCGGGCCAGGGCGATGCCGATGCTCACCGAGACGAAGTGCTCGCGTCCGTCGACGACCACCGGTTCGGCGACGGCCGAGCCGATCCGGCCGGCCAGCTCCCGCGCGACGGTGAGGTCGTGCTCGGGCCCGGTGAGGTCGTGACGGGCGTCCTGGGCGGGTTCGAGCACGACGACGAACTCGTCCCCGCCGATCCGGGCGACGGTGTCCTCGGGGCGGAGCAGCGAGGTGATCCGGTGGGCGGTGGCCCGGAGCACCTCGTCCCCGGCGAGGTGCCCGCCGGTGTCGTTGACCCGCTTGAACCCGTCGAGGTCGCAGTACAGGACGGGAACCGGTCGACCCGTGCGGGCCTGCCGGTTGAGCGCGATCTCGAGGCGGTCGATGAGCAGCCGGCGGTTCGGCAGGCCGGTGAGCTCGTCGTGCACGGCCGCGGCCTCGAGCTGGGCGGTGAGCTCGACGCTCTCCTGGATGTCCCGGGTCAGTCCGAGCACCCGGACGACCCGTCCGTGCTCGTCCCGCTCGAACGGCGTGACCCGGCGCAGGAACCACCGGTACCGGCCGTCCTTGTGCCGGGCGCGCACCTTGATCCGGATCGTCTCACCGTCGGCCAGGTCGGCGGCCCCCGCGTTCGCCTCGGCGATCGCGTCTCGGTCCTCGGGGTGGATGAGGGCGCGGTAGATCTCGGCGCCGAGGGCCGTGACGTCCTCGGGGCGGTGGCCGAGCAGCTCGGTGAAGGAGCCGGACGCCCACGTCACAGCACCCGTGCGGAGGTCGACGACGTAGATGAGGTCGGGGCTCGCCGAGAGCACGGCGTCGTGGAAGTGGTGCGCCTCCGTCAGCTCGGAGACGTCGGAGATGTGCACGAAGAAGCCGTCGACGGTGCCGTCCTCGGCGACGTCCGGGACGTAGGAGGCCTGGGCGTGCCGGGTGCTCCCGTCCGGCGTGACGATCGTTCGGGTGAACTCCCGGCGCTCGCCGGCCAGGGCAGCCTCGACGTGCGGCTCGTCGAGCCGGTAGAGGTCCTCGCCGAGGATGTCCCGCAGGTGGCTGCCCACCATCTCGGCCGGGTCCTTGCCGAACCAGGTGACGTAGGCGGTGTTCGCCACGACGTTGCGCCGGTCCTTGTCCCAGTAGCCGACCATCGCCGGCAGCGAGTCGACCAGCGCCCGGAGCTGGCGGTCGTCCCGCTGCGGTCGACGCCGGACGGGGCGCACCGCCGACGGCTCCGCGACCGCCTCCCGCCCGGCGAGCTCGGCACTGCACAGGGCGGCGAGGTCCTCGAGCGCCGCGATCTCGGTGGCCGTCCAGTCCCGCGGTGCGGTGTCGATCGCGCAGAGCGAGCCGAGGACGGTCTCGCCGTCCGCGGTGATGGGCATCCCGAGGTAGGCGACGACGCCGAGCTCGCCGACGGCGAGGTTCGCGGCGACGAGGGGGTCGGTGCGGGCGTCGCGGACGACGAGCGGACCCTCGCGGCGGACCACGTGCTGGCAGAACGAGTGGCTCAGCGGGGTCTGCCGGCTCTCGCCGGCCCAGCCGCCCAGACCCTCGAGCCCGGGGAAGACCTGCCGGTCGTCCTCGACGATGGTGACGAGCCCGACCGGGACACCGAGCTGGCGGCGCACGACGCGAGCGATCCGGTCGAGCTCCGCGTCCGGCTCGACGCGCGGACCGCTCAGCGCGAGCCGGCTCCCGAGCCCCGGGCCCAGGGCGCCTGACATCGTCATCGCCTCGCTTCTCGGTCCGACGTTCGAGTTCCGGTCCGTTCGAGCCTATCGGCGCCGGTCGCCTCCCGGCCGGAGCCGGGCGGCTCCGGCGCCGGAGCCGCAGGTAGGAGGGCCGAAGTTCACCCGGTCGGCCCTGGCGCCGCGGGCCGTTCTGCGCTGTGATTCGCCCGGATGGCCCGGTGCGCGATCGCGCTCGGCGGGAGACGATGGAGGCGGGCGCGCGGACGCGGGGCCGACCCCCGGTCGCGACGGGTCGTCGCCCGGCGGAGGTGCCCGATGCGCAGCGTCCGAACCCCGAGAGTCCTGGTGGCCTGCCTCGCCCTGAGCGTCGCCGGCCTCGCCGGGTGCGCCGACGGTGCCGAGCCGGCGGCGAGCCCCGCGTCCACGGCCACCTCCGGCGCCGAGTCGAGTCCTCCGGTGGACCCGGCGTCGCCGACGCCGGTGCCGGGTGAGCCCTTCGACATCGGGCCGGCGGCCGGCGCGGTGCTCGCCGTCGTCGGCGTCGCCCACGACGCCGTGCTCGACGTCCTGGCCGCACCGGGGGAGGGGCAGCCGGTGATCGCGACGCTCGGCCCGCTGGACGACGTGGTGGCGACCGGCAACCACTGGCTCCTCGAGGGGGTCGGCATCTGGAACGAGATCGAGTCCGGAGCCACGACCGGCTGGGTCGACTCGTCGTCTCTCGCCTGGATCGGGCCGACGAGTGACGTGACCGCCGCGGTGATCACGAATCTCGGCACGCGACCGGAGGCGCCGACCATGCTCGAGCTCGGCCGTGTCGTCGCCGACTCGTTCGGTCCCACCGAGGGTGACCTGCCGCGGGTCGTCCTCACGGTCGCGCCGACCGAGGGCGACCTCGGTGAGGTGACCTACGACGTGATCGGGTTCCAGGACGACGCCGTCGTGGGCGCGCGGCTGCACGTCTTCGGGACCCCGGGCGCCGGCATGTTCTCGCTCAAGGCCGTGGAGTCGACGGATCTGTGCGGCCGCGGCGGCAGCCCGACGGAGCTCTGCCTCTGAGGAGACGCCGAGGCCGCTGCCGGTCTTGACCCCGTGGTGCGGGGTGAGGATGCTGGCACGAAGGGACGAATCGGACAAATCGGGCGTCGATGACGACGTCCGGCACCGCGGCGACGTCCCGGACGGGCCCCGGCGTGCGCGCCTCGCGGATGCCGTTCCACGAGCGAGGAGTCGGCCGACATGGATCTCACCAAGGTTCTCGCCCAGAACCAGTTCGCGTGGCGTGAGCTCATCCCGGAGAACTGGCACACGGTCTTCGGGCTCTACCTGGACGGCATCGAGGTGACGCAGGCGATCCAGTACCTCGACTCGGCGGAGCACCTGACGGACCCGGCGGATCGCGCCCCGGACAACGCGATCCGCCTCGTGTCGGGCAAGCCGGCGTGGGTGCGGGTCCACGTCAACAGCCTGTTCGGTGCCTCCGGGATCACCGCGACGCTCGAGGTGCAGCGTCGACACCACGGGTTCCTCTGGGACACGGTCGCCACGCTGAGCCCCGATCCGTCGTCGGCGACCTCCGTGCCGGCCCTGGCGCTCACCGGCTATGCGGCCCGGCGGGGCGCCATCGGGGCCACCGTGAACTTCGTCATCCCCGCCGCCGAGATGATCGGGACGCTGCGCCTCGTCGCGCGGGTCAGCTCGGGGAGCCGGTCGGCCCAGGGCACCGTCGAGGTCGCGGTCACGCTGCGCCAGACCCTGCGCCTGGCCGGCGTGATGATCTCCTACAACGGCCCGGCGAGCATGGCCGCGGGTGCCCCCAACCTCACCATCGCCGCGCCGACCCTGGCCAACCTCCAGGCCATGGCGGGGACCGCGCTGACGCTGTTCCCGGTCGAGTCCACGGCGAACTTCCGGACGGCCGGCAACCTCACCCTGACGACCCACCTGCAGCAGGCCTCCTTCCCGACCTCGGGCTGCGGCCCGGGCTGGGACGCCCTGCACGCTCAGGTCGTCAACGCCCGCACGGCCGACGGGAACCAGCCCGGATGGATCTACTACGGGCTCCTGCCGGGCGGCGTCCCGATGGGACCGGTCGGCGGTTGCGGCGGCGGCGGGGTCGCCGTGGGACCGATCAACCAGCCGGGCACTCTGGCCCATGAGGCCGGTCACGCCTGCGGTCTCGCCCACGCCCCGGCCGGCGGCGCGCCCAACCCTGACCCGGCCTACCCCGTCTACGAGCCGTACGCGATGGCGTCGATCGGCGAGTTCGGGCTTGACATCAACAACGGTGCAGTCGCCGCACCGCAGACCTTCCGGGACTTCATGGCCTACGGCGGACCGTCCTGGATCGGGCTCTACCACTACAGCCGGTTGCTCAACAACGACCGGCTGACCCCGCGTACGGTCGGCGTGGACCACTGGTGGTGGAAGGATCTGGTCTGGCAGGAGATCCGGAAGTGGCCGCCGATCCCGGAGCCCGACCCGCCCTTCGAGATCCCTCCGTTCGAGCTGGAGCTGCCGATGTTCCCGCCCAGTCGCCCGGAGGACCTGCTCTCGCTCATCGTGAAGGTCGAGCACGGCAAGGTCGCTGAGGTCATGCACGTGGCCCGGGTCCGGGCGCACCCGGCGCACCAGCGCGCCACCCAGACCGCCCTGACGGCGAACCTGCGCGACGCGAAGGGGTCGGTGCTCGCCAGCGGCTCGCTGTACCGGCTCGACACGGCGGCCGGCGGCTGCGGGGGAGATGCGGGGTGCGGGGACCCGACGAGCTACCTGGCGCAGGCGTTCGTGCCCGACGCCGGCCCCGGTGCGGCCATCGACATCACCGACGGCGACGACGTGCTGTGGCGCCGGGAGGCGCCGGCCAAGCCGCCGCGGGTCAAGGGCGGCGAGGCCAAGGTCGACAGGAAGACCGGCGAGGTCCTGGTGCGCTGGGGCGGCTCGGGCGACGTGCTCGAGTACTGGCTGCGCTGGTCGAGGGACGGCGGGGCCTGGCAGTCGGTGGCCACCGGCCTGACCGAGAGCAGCGCCCGTGTGGCCGCGCGCGACCTGCCGGCCGGCGACGGGCTGCTCCAGGTGGTGGCCCACGACGGCTTCTTCTCCACCTACGCGACGCCGTTCCGCGTCACGGTCCCCGAGCAGGCGCCGTCCCTGGTGATACTGCACCCCGTCGAGCGCTTCACGTACGTCGCGGGTCAGACCGTGCGCCTGTGGGCGTCCGTCGCCGGGACGGGCGCCGGGCCCGAGGAGGCGGTGTGGTCGGTGGACGGCACGGAGGTCGGCCGCGGGCTCGACACCTGGGTGAGCCTCGAACCGGGCGAGCCGGTCGTCAGCGTCCGGCTGGCCGGAGCCGAGGCGAGCGTCACCGTCGTGGTCGAACGGCAGCCGGAGTAGGGCGGGGCACGGACGGCGCGCCTGCGGTTCGCGGTGGGTCGTCGATCTCTCGCCGAGTGGTCCTCGTCGCGGCGCCGGGTGCGGTAGGTTCGGCGGCGCGACGGCGGCGTCGAACATCCCCCCTGCGTTTCGTGCCGCCGTCGCTCTTCCGTCGGGGGCGGCCCACAGCGCGGCGGTGCCGGGGCACGTCGCAGGCGAACGCGGGTGAGCCCCTGGAGGTGGTGCACGTGCACGACAACCGCAGTCGCGAGGTCGACGAGTGGTTCGAGGGCTACGACAACCCGCAGAAGGCCCTCGTCCAGGCCGTCCGCGAGGTGGTGCTCGACGCCGACCCACGCGTCCAGGAGACGGTCAAGTGGAAGGCGCCCACCTTCATGTTCGAGGGCAACATCGCCTCGTTCTTCCCGCGCTCGCGCCGCACGGTGACGCTGATGTTCCACACCGGGGCCTCGCTGGACGACCCCGACGGCGTGCTGGAGGGCGAGGGCGAGACCTCCCGAGTCCTGCGGGTCGCGAGCGTCGAGGATCTCGAGGCCAAGCGGGCGAGCCTGCACGGGCTGATCCGGTCGTGGATCGCGGCCAGGACCAGCTGACCGGTCGACGCGCGAGGCCTTCCCCGCCCGTGCCCGAGGTGCGACGACTCGCCGGGCGTCGGCCGCTGCACTGTTCATCTCGGGCGCACGCGCGCACTATGGGGTGATCGGCAACGTGTGATGAAGGGTCATCATGAGCGTGTACCGCGTGATCGACGTCATCGGGACGAGCACCTCTTCCTGGGAGGAGGCGGCCTCGGAGGCGATCCACACCGCCGGCGGGTCGCTGCACGACCTCCGGGTCGCGGAGGTGGCCAAGCAGGACATCGTGGTGGGTGAGGACGGGAGCCTGGTCTACCGCGCCAGGGTCCAGCTGTCGTTCAAGTACAAGCCCGAGTAGGCCGGACCGGCCCGGACGCGGCGGTCGGCGGAAGCGGGTCAGCCGCCCGTTCCCGTGCCGAGGACGTTCTGCGCCAGCAGGGTCTCCGCCGCCGCGAGCTGCACCGGACGGTTCGCCGGCCGGAGGTCGAGCCGGCGCAGCAGCTGGGCGTTGACGGCCACGACGACGGTCGAGAGTGACATGAGCGCCGCTCCGACCGACATCGGGAGCACGAACCCGATGGGGGCGAGGACTCCTGCGGCCAGTGGCACCGCGAGGAGGTTGTACCCGGCCGCCCACCACAGGTTCTGCGTCATCTTGCGGTACGTCGCCCGCGAGAGGTCGATGATCGAGAGCACGGAGCGCGGGTCGGAGCTGGCGAGGATCACGCCGGCGGACGCGATCGCGACGTCGGTGCCTGCGCCGATCGCGATGCCGACGTCGGCCTGCGCCAGGGCGGGGGCGTCGTTCACGCCGTCGCCGACCATGGCGACCTTCTTGCCCTCGTGCTGCAGCTGCTGGACCTTGGCGGCTTTGTCCTCGGGGTGCACGCCCGCGAACCAGCGGTCGATGCCGAGCTCCTCGGCGACGGATCGGGCCACGGCCTCGGCGTCGCCGGTGATCATCCCGACCTCGACCCCCAGCCGGTGCAGGGCGTCGACGGCGTCGTGGGACTCGGTGCGGACCTCGTCGGCCAGCTTGAGCGCCCCGATCACCTCGCCGTCGCGGAGCACGTGCAGGAGGATCGCCCCCTCGGCGCGCCAGTCCTGCGCCACACTCATCTCCTCGCGCGCGCCTTCCTCCAGGAGACGGGGGCCGCCCACCCTGATCTCCTGGCCGTCCACGGTCGCCGTGACGCCGACGGCCGGCGAGGACGAGAAGCCCGAGGAGGTCGGGACGGAGAGCCCGCGTTCGGTCGCGGCGCGGACGATCGACCGGGCCAGGGGGTGCTCACTGTCGGCCTCTGCCGCGGCCGCGAGCGCCAGGACGGCGTCGGCGTCGAGCCCGCTCGCCGCCTCGACCGCGCCGAGGGCGGGCTCGCCCTTGGTGAGGGTTCCGGTCTTGTCGAAGAGCACGACGGTGACCGAGCGCATCGTCTCCAGGGCCACGCGGTCCTTGATGAGGACGCCACCCGCCGCGGCGCGCCCGGTGGCGATCGACACGACGAGCGGGATCGCCAGCCCCAGGGCGTGCGGACAGGCGATGACCAGGACGCTGATGGTCCGGATCACCGCGGCGTCGGGCCGCCCGGCGGTCGTCCAGACCACGGCCGTGATCGCCGCCGCGCTCAGGGCGAACCAGAACAGCCAGCCCGCGGCCGTGTCGGCGAGCCGCTGGGCTCGCGACGAGGAGCTCTGGGCCTCGGTGACCAGGCGCTGGATGCCGGCCAGCGCGGTGTCGTCCCCGGTGGCGGTGACCTCCACCCGCAGTCCGGAGTCGGTGGCGACCGTTCCCGCCGTGACGGGCTCGTCGACGGTGCGCGAGACGGTCCGCGACTCGCCGGTCACCATCGACTCGTCCATCTCTGCCCGGCCGTCCACGATGCGCCCGTCGGCGGGGACGCTCCCGCCGGGACGGACGACGACGACGTCACCCACCTGCAGCTCGGACGGGTGGACCGTGACGGTCCTGCCGTCCTCGACGCGCTCCGCCTCGTCGGGGAGCAGTGCGGCCAGGGAGTCCAGCGCGGAGCCGGTCTGGGCCAGCGACCTCATCTCGATCCAGTGGCCCAGCAGCATGATGACGATGAGGAGCGCGAGCTCCCACCAGAAGTCGAGCTCATGGTGCAGCAGTCCCAGGCTGGCGCCCACGGAGGAGAGGAACGCGACCGTGATCGCCAGGCCGATGAGCAGCATCATCCCGGGCGTGCGGGCGCGGATCTCGTGGACGGCGCCGGCGAGGAAAGGGCGCCCGCCCCAGGCGTACATCGCCAGGCCGAGGGTCGGCGAGACCCAGGTCACCCATGTCCCCTCGGGGAGCGAGTAGCCGACGAGGGCGGCGAACATCCCCGAGAAGCCGATCACAGGGACCGCCACGACGAGCATCAGCCAGAAGCGGCGGCGGAACTGCGCGACGTGGTCGTCGTGCCCGGCGTGCTCGCCGTGGCCTGCGGTCGGGTCGGTCGTCCGGTGATGGTCGGCCATCAGAGTCTCCGTCCGTTGCCTTGATACCCCCAGGGGGTATTGGCACGTCAACGCTAGCGCGCGCCGTCTATTCCCGCGAGGGTGCGTAGGGTCCCGTGCGGTAGCGGTGAGGGCCCGGGCAGGCCTCAGGATGGACCCATGAACGCCGTAGACGACGCGACGGGCACCGCACCGCGAGCCAGGGTGCTCGTGGTCGAGGACGAGGAGCCGTTGGCTCGACTCGTGGCCTCCTACCTCACGCGGGACGGGTTCGACGTCGAGGTCGTCGGCGACGGGACCGCAGCAATCGAGCGTGCGAGGGCCGTTGCGCCCGACGTCGTGGTCCTCGACCTCGGGCTGCCGGGCACCGACGGGATCGAGGTGTGCCGCGTGCTGCGCACCTTCAGCGAGTGCTACGTGATCATGCTCACGGCGCGCGTGGAGGAGCTGGACCGCCTGATCGGTCTCAAGGTCGGCGCCGACGACTACCTGACCAAGCCGTTCAGCCCCCGCGAGCTTGTCGCCAGGGTGCAGGTGATGCTGCGCCGGCCCCGCCGCCTGTCCGGGATACCCTCCGTGTCGCCCGAAGCCGACGTGCGAGAGGTCGGCGCGCTCCGGGTGGACCTGACCGCCCGGGAGGTCTGCGTCGACGGGGTGTCGGTCGAGCTGACCCGGACGGAGTTCGACGTGCTCGCGACCCTCGTGCGCGCGCCTCGCCGGGCGTTCTCCCGAGAGGCGCTCATCGCCGAGGTCTGGGGCGAGGGCTGGGTCGGTGACCCGCACCTGGTCGACGTCCACCTGGGCCACGTGCGGCGCAAGCTCGGCGACGACGCCTCGGCGCCGGTCTTCCTGCAGACCGTCCGCGGCTACGGCTACCGGCTCGGACCCGGGCGATGACCCGTTGGATGGCGCGGCTGAACCGGGCCGACCTGGCCACCCGCCTGCTGCTGGCGATCGTCCTCGTGGTCCTGGTGGGGGGTGCCACGGCGTGGGCGGTGGGTGCCGCCGTGGGTCCCGGGCTCTTCCACGAGCACATGCTGCGTACGACGGGGACCACCGCGAGCGCGACGGAGCACGCCGAGTTCGCCTTCTCCACCGCCGCTGCGGTGTCGTTGTCGCTGGCGCTCGTCGCGGCCCTGGGGGCGTCCGCCCTGGTGAGCGTGTTCCTGGCCCGCCGGATCCGCAGGTCCCTCGCGCCGCTGGCAACAGCCGCGCACCGGGTCGCCCACGGCGACCGCGACGTGCGCGTCGAGGCACCCGGCATCGGGCCCGAGTTCGACGACCTCGCGGCGGCGTTCACGGCCATGGCCGCCGACCTGCACCGGGTCGAGAAGACGCGCACCCGCATGCTCGCCGACCTCGCGCACGAGATGCGCACGCCGGTCGCCGTGCTCGGCGGCTACCTGGAGGCGATCGCGGACGGGGTCGAGGTCGCCGACGCGGCGACCGTCGGCATGCTCCGGGAACAGGTCGAGCGCCTCTCCCGGCTGAGCGAGGACGTCGCACTGGTGACGACGGCCGAGGAGGGGCGGCTCCCGCTCGATCGGCGGCTCGTCGACCTCGACGAGGTGGTGCGCGAGGCGGTCGCGCAGCAGGCGGGCGGGTACTCCGACCGGGGCGTCCGGCTGGGTGTCGAGTCGAGCGCCGGGGCCCTGGTCAGCGCAGACCCCGATCGCCTCGGCCAGGTGGTGACCAACCTCCTGGACAACGCCCGTCGGCACACGCCGCCGGGTGGCGAGGTCCGCGTGGCCGTGACCCGGGCGGGGGATGCGGTGCAGGTCGAGGTGGCGGACACCGGCGAGGGGATCGCCGCCGAGGACCTGCCGCGCCTCTTCGAGCGCTTCTACCGCGTCGACGCGGCCCGGGACCGCGCGCACGGTGGATCGGGCATCGGCCTCTCGATCGCGCTGGCCATCGCCCGGGCGCACGGCGGCACGCTCACCGCCACCAGCCCAGGCCTGGGCGCAGGGGCGCGCTTCACCCTGCGTCTGGCGGCGGCACGGACGGCCGACGACTGAGGTCGAGCACCCCGGGCGCCGTCTGCGGTGATCTTCAGCGATCCTTCATCGAATCCACCGAGCGGCTCCCAGGTTCGGGAGCGAGAGTGGTCGGGACGAGTCAGAGGCGGACGGGGTGGTCGGTGTGATGTGGAACGGGTACGGCATGGCTCCCGGGTGGATGTGGCTGCTCTGGGTGCTCGTCCTGGTCGGGATCGGGCTGCTCGTGTACGTGGTCGTCCGGCTGACGGCCGGCGGTCGCTCCGGCGGGCCGGGACCCTCCACGTCCGCGCCCCTGCCCCCGCCGGTCGGACCGCCGCCGGGCGCCGGCCCGATCTCCGGGGCACGGGGGATCCTGGAGGAGAGGTACGCCCGCGGCGAGATCGACACGGCCGAGTTCCAGGAGCGCCTGCGCGCGCTCGAGGGCCGGTGAGCGGCGAGCCGATCAGCCGGCGCCGCGCCCTGCAGCTCGGCCTGGTCGGGGCGGGCAGCCTGACGATCGGCGCGGTCGGTCTGGGAATCCAGGGCTGGCCGCCCTTCGGCCAGGCCACGACACCGGCGTCCGGCTCCCCGGCGACGCCTGAGGCGGGCAACGGTGAGGTCCTCGCCGAGCCGCAGGTCCTCGCCTCGGCCGACGGCGTCCTGGACGTGGACCTACGAGTCGCGGCGACCGACGTCGTCGTGGCGGGTCGACGCGTGCGGATGCTGAGCTACAACGGGACGGTTCCCGGGCCGACGCTCCACCTGCGTCCGGGCGACCGGCTGCGCGTCCGCCTGGCCAACGAGCTCGGGCCCGACGAACCTGCACACCCACGGCCTGGCCGTCTCCGCGACCGGGGCGAGTACAACTTCCATCACCCAAACTCTACATCACGGCCGAGAACACGCCACCACTCCCGCCTCGACGACCCGACGAACCTGCACACCCACGGCCTGGCCGTCTCCGCGACCGGGGCGAGTGACAACCCTTTCGTGCGGATCGACCCCGGCGAAACGTTCGAGTACACGATCGACGTGCCCGAGGACCACCCCACGGGGGTCTTCTGGTACCACCCGCACCATCACGGCATGGTGGCCGATCAGGTCTTCGGCGGGCTGTACGGCGCGATCGTCGTCGACACCGAGTCGTGGGACGTCGCCGGGGCGCGGATCCTGCTCGTGTCCGACGTGACCGTCGCCGGCGGGCGCGTGGCGCAGGCGTCGCGGCCCGAGCGGATGCACGGCCGTATCGGGCAGACCGTCCTGGTCAACGGCCAGGTGGGTCCTGAGCTGACCGCCCCGGCCGGCTCGACCCAACGACTCCTCGTCATCAACGCCTGCACGAGCCGCTACCTCGACCTGGACCCCGGAGGCGGCCGGTTGCGCGTGCGAGGCTTCGACGGCGGGCAGTTCGCGGCACCGATCGCGCACGACCGCGTCCTGCTGGCTCCGGGGAACCGGGCCGATCTCGAGCTCGACGTCCCGGCGGGCGGGTCGGTGCTCACTGCGCGCCGCTACGACCGGGGCGAGGTGGAGATGGGCATGATGGGCGGCGTCGCCGACGAGGCGGACGCCACCCTCCTGACGGTGCGGCCGGGCCAGGGTGCCGCACCGCCGCTGCCGGCCGCTCGCACCACGGCCGCCCGTGACCTCCGGGCTGCCACGGTGGCACGGCGCCGCACCCTCGACCTCACGATGGGGATGGGGCGCGGTGGAATGAGCTTCCTCATCGACGGCAAGACCTTCGACGCCGGGCGGGTGGACCAGCAGGTCCGCCTCGGCGAGGTCGAGGAGTGGACGCTGCGCAACGGCAGCACGATGTCCCACCCCTTCCACCTGCACGTCTGGCCGATGCAGCTGATCCGGGCCGGGGGAGTGCCTCTCGAGGTCGTCGACCGACGGGACGTCGTCGACGTGCCGGCCGGCTCCGAGGTCGTCGTGCGGATCGCGTTCGACGCCTTCGCCGGGACGACGGTGTACCACTGCCACGTGCTCGACCACGAGGACCTCGGGATGATGGGTGTCATCGAGGCGGTCTGAGGTCGCCGATGGCCGCTCAGGCGAAGAGGGCTGCGCCGTACTTCGCGAGGATCGCCGCGGTGAGGAAGACGAGCCAGGCGGCGACGGCGATCGCGTCGATGTCGGCGTCGATCAGCCCCCGTGCCCAGCGCTGGACCCGACGTGGCAGGTAGAGGTTCTGGTCGCGGACGTTCACGTGCGTGAGGGAGACGAAGACCAGCGTCGTGGAGACCGTCACCAGCAGGCACCACGGGCACAGCGCGTCGATCACGAACATGGACTGGCTGAAGAGCCAGTACGCGAAGATCAACCCCAGGGTGTAGACCGCCTGCGCCGAGGCCATGAACCACCTCGGGAAGCGCACCCCGCCGAGCGACGCCACCGCGAGGGTGATGACGACCGGCTCGGCCACCAGGCCGAGGAAGGCGTTCGGGAATCCGAAGAGCTGTGCCTGCCAGGCCTCGGCCACCGCCCCGCAGCTGATCGCGGCGTTGATGTTGCAGGAGAGGGCCGTGCCCGGGTCGGCGGCCAGCAGGAGGGCGTCGACCGAGAGCACGAAGGAGGCGAGCAGGCTGATGCACGCCGAGACGAGCATCGTGGTGTAGATGTACCGGTTCGAGTGACGCAGGCGGTGCACGGCTCCCCAGAAGCGGTCCGCCGGCGTGCGGGACGAGGTCGAGTCGGCGGGCGCCGCCTCGTCGTAGGTCTCGAGGTCGAGGCTCATAGGGATCCTTGCGTAGGGCTGCGGACGCTCCAGCGTCCTGGATCATGCCGAACTCCCCGTGGAGGCTCGATCAAGATCCGATGAAGGTTGGGCAGGGCTATGTCCCCGGCCTACCGCGCGCCCGGCCGGACGATGCCGCCCTCGTAGGCCAGGACGACGAGCTGGGCGCGGTCGCGGACGCCGAGCTTCATGAGGAGCCGGCTCACGTGGGTCTTGACGGTCGCGTAGCTGACGACGAGCTCCTCGGCGATCTCGGCGTTGGACCGCCCCTGGGCGACCGCGCGGAGGACCTCGCGCTCGCGCTCGGTGAGCTGGTCGAGGCCCGCCGGCGCGTCGGGTGCCGCCTGGGGGGAGCGCCGGACGAACTCCTCGATCAGTCGCCGGGTCACGGCAGGTGCGAGCAGCGCCTGCCCGTCGGCGACCACCCGGATGGCGTGCAGCAGGTCCTCCGGAGCGGTGTCCTTCGGCAGGAACCCGCTCGCGCCCGCGCGGACGGCGGCGAAGACGTGCTCGTCGAGGTCGAAGGTGGTCAGGACGAGGACCTTGGTGCCTGCGGTCTCGGGATCGGCGGCGAGCGCTCTCGTGGCGGCGAGCCCGTCCATCCCCGGCATCCGGATGTCCATGAGGACGACGTCGGGGTGCTCGCGGCGCACCAGCCGCAGAGCGCCCTCGCCGTTCTCGGCCTCGCCGACGACGTCGAGGTCCGGTTCGAGCCGGAGCAGCACGGTCAGGCCGCGGCGCACCAGGGCCTCGTCGTCGACCACGCCGACCCGGATCATCGGGACGCCCCGAAGGGGAGGTGGGCGCGCACGGCGTAGCCGCCCTCGGGCCGCGGGCCGGCCTCGAGGGTCCCGCCCCAGACGGCGACCCGCTCGCGCATGCCGAGCTGGCCGTGGCCCGCGGAGGCGGTCGACGCCGGGGAGGCCGCGAGTCCGGCCGGTCCGCGGTCAGCCGGCCCGTCGTCGAGGATCTCGAGGCCGAGCGCGCCCGGCTCGTACCGCACGGTCACCGACGCGTGCGTCCGCCCGGCGTGCTTGGCGACGTTGGTCAGGGCCTCCTGCACCAGGCGGTAGGCCGTCACGCCGAGCGCGGTGGGCACCTCGTCCGGGGAACCGACGGTAGTGACCTCCACCGGGAGCCCGGCCCCGGTGAGCTCGGCCGCGAGGGCGCCGACCGAGTCGAGGCCCGGGGCCGGGTGGTAGCGCTCGGCCTCCGCGTCGTGCATCGCGCCGAGGATCCGGCGGATCTCGGTCAGCGCCGTCCGGCTGGTGCCGGAGACGGCGACGAGGGCCGCCTTGGCCTCGGCGGGGTCGGCATCGATGACATGCGCCCCGACCTGTGCCTGCAGCGCGATGACGCTCAGCGAGTGGCCGATGACGTCGTGCAGCTCCTGGGCGATCCGCAGGCGCTCCTCGCTGACCGCTCGCCGGGCGGCCTCGCTGCGTGCCTGCTCGGCGAGCTCGGCCCGCTCCCGCAGGAGGGCGCTGTTGGCGTGCCGGATCCGGGTGCTCCGGCCGAGGCCGAACGCGCCGACGAACAGCGCGGCGTTGGTGAGCAGCTCGCCGGGTGGGAGGGCGCCGGGCCGGGCGACGGCGACGGCGACGAGCAGCGCGGTCACCCACCCGACGGCGACGAGCAGGCAACGGGGCGACCGCCACGCGGCCACGGTGTACGCCGCGAGGAACAACCCCGATCCGATGACCGCCGAGGTGTACCCCAGGCCGATGAGCGCCAGGACGGGCAGCGAGGCGACGACCAGCACCGTGAGCGGTGCGCGACGCCGCGCGGCGTAGGGCAGTGAGCCGACTGCCAGCAGCAGCACGAAGGTCCCGTCGGCGGGCCGGTCGCCGCCCCCGGCAGCGCCCGAGACGGCGGCCCCGGCGAAGAGCGCGAGGGCGAGCAGGCTGTCGAGCATCTCGGGCTGGCGGGCGTCGACGGCACGGGTCCGGGCCCAGGCCTGCCGCGCCGCGGGGATCATGGCTCTCACGCTAGCCACCCCCGCCCTCGCGGGCATCGGCCTTCAGGCCGATGGACCGGTCCGTCCCGGGACGGACCAGTGTCTCTGCCGTGCCGCCCGGGACGGGGTCGAGGTCCGGTCCGCGGGCCGATGTCTCCACGGTGGCCCGGCGCGAGGCTCGAACCATGAACGACTCACCCCTGCATCCACGTCCCCTCCGTCCGCGCGCCGGTGCCCGACTGGCGCTGGCCGCCGCCGTCGCCGTGGTCGGCCTGACGGCATCCCTCGGTCTGGGCCGCCGTCGGGCTGTCCGACCAGACCCGGCGCCCGGCCGAGATGGTCACCAGCACCACTCCCGGGTCGGTGACCCTCCAGATCAGCCGGCCCGGCACGTACGTCGTCTACCTCGAGAGCACCGTCCCCACGGCGGCCCGCAGCCTCGACCCGATCCTCGGCCTGACGGCGTCCGACCTCACCGTGACCGGTCCCGACGGCCTCGACCGTCGAGGTCCGCCCCTACGGCCTCGACCTGCGGTACGACGCTCCTCGCGGCGGCTCCGGCGTCGTCGGCCAGGCCGTCGCGGTCTTCGACGCCGACCGGCCGGGTGACTACGTCGTGGCGACCGACGTCCGGCTCGCCGACCCGACCGCTCGGATCGCCGTCGGCGACGACCTCGCCCCGGGTGTGCTGCGCGCCGTCCTGCTGCCGACGCTCACCGGGCTGCTCGCCCTGGCCCTGGCCGTCGTCCTCGCCGTGCGGGCGCTCGTCCGCGCCGACCGGAAGACCCGGCCGACCACCCTCACCGGAGGCACGCGATGACCAACCCGCTCGACCTCCTCGCCGCGACGCGGGGCACGACCGGTCGCATTCCGCCGATCAGACGGCTGACACCCGTTCGCCCGCCGACCAGACCCTCGGCGACGTCGCCGGCTCGCGCCGATCCGCGTGGTCCTGGCGCGCGATCCGAGGACCGGACGCCCATGGCGCGCCGGTTCGTGGCCGCAGCCGCGGTGGCGACCGCTGCCGTCGGGACGGGCCTGGTGATGCCCCGCGGGCCGTTGACCTCCGCGGCATCGCTCGCCGCCTTCGCGGTCCTGTGTGCGGTGGGCGTGGCAGCCGGGGCCCTCACTCGCACCCGGTGGTCCGCGCTGCTCGCGCCGCTGCTCTTCGCCGGCGTCGTCGAGCTCGTCCGCCTCCCGGTGACCGGGCCCACGGTCGACGAGATCCGCCTCGACGACATCTACGGCGTGATGGCCTTCGTCGTCGGGCGCGGCTTCGACGCCCTCGTCCTGCTGCTCCCGCTCGCGCTCGGCGCGCTGTGGGGTGCGGCGTTGGCTCGGCGCACCACCCGCGTCGAGACACCTCGTGCGCCACGGCTGCGCCGCGTGGGCCTCGCGCTCAGCGGTGTGCTCGCCCTCCTGGTGGTGGCCGCGCTGCTCCGGCCCGCGTCCACCGAGCCGATCCTCGGCGCCGACGGGGCGGCCCTCGAGGGGTCGATCGCGGAGCTGGTGACGGTCCCGATCGGTGGGCACGACCAGTCGCTCATGCTGCGCGGAGCGGACGTCGACGCCCCGGTCCTGCTCTTCCTCGAGGGCGGACCCGGCGGGACGGCCACCGGATCGATGCGCTACGCCGGCGAACCGTTGGAGAACGACTTCGTCGTGGCGACCTGGGACCAGCGGGGCACCGGCCGCTCGGCCGACACCCTGGAGCCGACGTCCACCCTGACCCTGGACCAGATGGTCGCGGACACGATCGAGGTGACCGAGTACCTGTGCGACCGCTTCGACGAGCCGGCCGTCTACCTGGTCGGCAGCTCGTGGGGGACCACCCTGGGCGTCCTGGCCGTCCAGCAGCGCCCCGACCTGTTCCACGCCTTCGTCGGCACCGGGCAGATGGTCGACCAGCTCGCCACCGACCGGATCATGTACGCCGACTCCCTGGCCTACGCCGAACGCAGCGGCGACGAGGCCTTCGCCGACCGGCTGCGGGGCTACGGCGAGCCTCCGTACACCGACACGTTCGCCTACTCCCAGGCCCTGGCGGCCAACCCCGAGTGGCTCGACTACCCGCGGGGCCAGGACTACGACCCTCGTGCCGAGTACCCCGCCAGCCTCTTCGTGGCCGAGTTCACCCTCACCGAGCAGTTCCGGGCCGCAGCCGGGATCTTCGAGACCTACGCCGTGCTCTACCCCCAGCTGCAGGACATCGACTTCCGCCGGAGCGTGCCCCGGCTCGATGTCCCGGTCTACCTGATCGAAGGCGCCCACGAGGCGCCCGGACGCGCGACGCTCGCCCTCGAGTGGTTCGACGCGCTCGAGGCGCCGAGCAAGGAGCTCGTCGTCTTCGACCGCAGCGGCCACACCCCGCAGCGCGACGAGCCCGGACGGTTCGCCGCGTACCTCGCGGACGTCGTCCTGGCCCGGGCGGAGGCGTGAGGGTGACGATCGCCGATGCACTGCTGTCAGCTCCGGCGACCACGGGACGTCGCACCCCGCGTCGGCAGGCGCCGGCGCGGGGTGCGTTGCCGAGGCGGCACCGGTGGGTGCCGCCACGGCGGTCGGCTCTCCTAGGGTTGGGTGACGATGGGGAACGGGGTCGCGTTCACCCAGGCGGACGAGCCGACGGCGTTGTTCGCCCGGATCCGGAAGTAGTACGTGGTCGCCTTGCTGAGCCCGGTCTGGGTGGCCGTCACGGCATTGGCTGCCACGGTGGTGCTGGTGAGGCCGGTGGTGAAGGCCGCGTCCGTTGCCCGCTGGATCGTGAACCCGGTCTCGTTGGCGGAGTTGTCCTTCCAGGTGAGGGTGACGGAACGCTTGTTGCCCTGGCTCGCGCCGTTGGCTGCCGCCAGGTTGGACGGGGCCGCGGGCACGGCCGGGGAAGCGCTCGTCGTGGCCGTGTTGGAGTAGGCCGACAGGGTCGAGACCCCGCCGAACAGGTTGACGGCGGCGACCCGATACCAGTAGGGCGTCCCGGTCGCGATCGTCGTGTCGTCGAATGTCTGGTTACCGGTGTTGTTCCGAGCGGGTGCGACCGCGATCCGGACGAACGGTCCGCCCGCGGCGGTCGCTCGCTCGATGACGAAGCCGGCCTCGTTGGTGGCGTTGTCACGCCACTGGAGACGGACCTGCGGGCCGGCTTGCAGGGTCGCCGTGAGGAGCGTCGGAGCCGCAGGAGCGGCCGTCGGCGCGTTCACGGCGATCGTCGACGAGAACGAGTCGGCGTTCACGACCGGGTAGGCGCCGCCGTAACCGACGGTGTTCCTCGCGACGACCCGGTACAGGAGTGCAGCGCTGTAGACGGACGTGGGGTCGGTGGCACTCCGTGCGCCCTTCGTGTTCGCGACGTTCAGCGGCGACGGGCTCGTCGCAGCGTCCGTCCAGGAGATGCCGTCGGCCGACCTCTGGACGATGAAGGACGTCTCGGCGATCGAGTTGTCATTCCAGCCGATGACGTTCCGCCTGTTGTTGCCGCTGCCGGTGATCGACCGGGTCAACCCGACGGCAGGGTTCGGCGGGAGCGCCATGAGCACCGGCCTCATCATGTCCATCTCCTCGTGGCGACAGGATGTGGCAGTGGTAGACGTACTCCCAGCCGAAGTTGACGAGCGCGTTGGTCAGCGTGGTCACGGCACCGGTGGGGTCCACGATCAACCCGTTCGGGTCCAGGTTCGCGCCGTCGGGCATCATCGGGTTGAGCTCACGGATGCTGTTCGGGATCTCGAACGGCAGCGTCGGGATGATCGGCCGCAGGGCGACGATCGTGTCCTCCAGCGGGCTGACCCGGACGGTGTCCTTCCAGCCGAGCTCTGACGGCTTCCGTGGGGATGATGATGTTGTCCCACGTCACCCTGTTGAGCACCTGCACGTCATAGAGGTGGAAGTGGATCGGGTGGGTGTCGACGCCGTTGTGCGTGATCTTCCAGATCTGGGTTCCGTCGCTGCCATCGCTGATGGCTTGGACGTTGAGGTCACCCTTCGGCAGGTTGGTGCCGTCGATGACCTCCGTCGGAGGCGCGACGTACGGGTAGAGCAGGACGTTCTGCCCGGCCGGCGTCGCCGGCACCGCCTCGAGGCCGAGGTTGGCCGTCATCCGCCCGAACTCGTCGAAGGAGGCCGAGTTCATCTCGTCGTGGAGCGCCTTCGGCTCGAGCGGGATCGTCAGCTGCGGAGATGAGCCCAACAGGTTGTCGAACCTGAACAGGTCGCGACCCTGCTGGTTGATCCGGGCGAACCCATCGCACTTGTTGGTGCCAGCCGGGTTGGTGCAGTCGCCGCTCGCAGCGAAGGTCGTGCCGTAGGCGGAGTTGTAGGCGGCCTGCCCGACGATGATCGGGTGCTGGCCTGACTCGAAGACACCGCTGCCGTCGGCGTGGTGCTTGAAGGCGTTGTTCAGCGCCGTCAGGTTGAACGCCGGGGCCGGAGTCGTCGCGGCGATCTTGACCTGCATGACGGTCCGCGTGTTCGGACCGTAGCCGGGCAGGATCGCTGCCGGCACCGGTGAGTCCGGGGCGCCCGTGTAGTAGTCGTAGTTCGCGACCCGGGCCGGGAAGGCGGCGGGTGCGTCGTTGTAGAGGATGAGCGTCTGGCCCGCGTACTTGCTGAAGTCGACGATCACGTCGGACCGCTCGGCGGGTGCGAGCAGCAGCGAGTGCTTGTCCACGTTGCCGACGTCGAAGCGGGTCGGGTCGGTGATCCAGGTGGTCGGCTGGGCCGGCACGACGGCCGGGGCGGGCAGGAAGCCACCCTCGGAGCCGATCTGGATCCAGTCGGGACCTGCGGGGCTGAGGCTCGTGTCGGGGGTCGGCACGATGTTGAGTCGGTCTGCGCGGCGGCCACCTCGGACGCCTTGAGGGCGACCTCGGTGCCGGTGGCTGTCGGCGACGTACCAGGAGAGGTTCCAGAAGCGGTCGTTGGCCGCGTTGAGGATGCGGAAGCGGTACGCCTTGGGGTCGAGCGTCGTGGTCGGGTACGCCGTGCCGTTGACGATCGGCGTGTCGTTGAACTGCTCCATGCCGACGCTGACGTTCGGCGTGCCGGGGATCAGCTCGGGCTCGCAGAACGGGCTGACCTGGTACTGCCACGTCGAGGGGTCGTCGAGGTTGCAGGGTGCGGCCAGGTCGGTCGTGAAGTTCGTCGCCGGGTCCTTCCCGTAGTACGGGTTGGCGATCGGCCCGTACTGCGGCGTGGCGGGCGGCCAGAACCACGGCCCGTACATCCACCGGCCGTAGGAGCTCATGCCGGACGGGTCGCCGGGGTTCTGGGCGGGCATGTAGACGTGGTGGTACCAGAGGTCGCCCATGCCGCCCCATCGAGTGGCGTCCCAGGTCGGGTCCTGCCCGGCGAGCTGCTCGGTGCTCGGGACGAAGGTGCGGTCCTGGATGACGAGCGGGATGCCCTCGCCCATGTCCGCGTAGGTGCCGGACGGCCCGAACAGCTTCTGCTCGGTGGCGTCGGTGATGATGTACCCCGCGGCCTCGCCGGCGTACACGTTCAGGCGGGTGATGCCCCACGCGTGGTCGTGGTAGAACATCAGCCGCGCGGACTGCTGGTTGGTGTAGTAGAAGGTCTGGCAGCCGTCGCCGGTGCCGGTGCAGTTCGGTACGCCCGCGACGGAGGCCATGTCGGGGACGTTCCCGACGCTGACGCCCTGCGGCCACGGCGTGGTCTCGTTGGCAGGCGTGATCCACTGGTGCGGGGTGCCGTCGCTGATCCACGGGGTGATGCCGCCGTGCAGGTGCAGCGTGGCCCGGTTGTCCTTGAAGCAGCCGCTGGGCTTGGGATCGTTCGTGCACTCGGGGTTGCGGATGGCGTCGGTGACGACGCCTTCGTCGACGGGGTCCATCATCGTCATCGGGCCCATGCCGGAGCCCATCATGCTCGAGTCGGTCGGCAGGAACAGGTCCCCGTCCGCCCCCGTGGGCAGCAGGTTGTAGAAGACGATGCGGACCGCACGGTCCTTCTGCGCGACGATCGTCGGGCCGAGGTAGTGAGGTTCGTCGACGCCGACGGCCCGGGTTGTCCCGTCCGGCATCATCGTCGGCACCTCGGTGCCGTCGAGCAGCGCCGTCGTGAGCGGGATCTGCTTGCCGGGAACGGTGCCGGTCGACAGCTGGACGTACTCGCGCAGGAGCGTGCCGCTGGCCGGCAGGCTCGAGCTCATCTGCTCGCGGTGCTGCACGACAGCGATGACGTAGTAGTCGGTTCCCGGGAATGTCGTCGTGTCGGGCACGGCGACCGGGATGTACTGCCCGAGGTTGTTCGCGCCGGTCTCGCCGAGACCCGGCAGCGTGTCCTGGAACTTCTTGATGCCGCCGGGCGTGATGTAGCCGGAGCCGGGGGTCAGCAGGTGCAGCGCGATGACCGCACCGACGTCGGTCGACGCCGTGGCAGCGGCGCCGGTGCCGGCTCCGGTGTCGCTGAAAGCGACCGCCGGGGCCGAGGTGTAGCCGGCGCCGTAGGTGTCGATGGCGACCGCCTGGATCGTCAGGGTCGCTGTTGCGACGGCAGCGGTGAAGGGATCGGTTCCGTGGCTGATCGGGTCGAACTGCGTGCCGTCACGGACGACCACGGCCGGGGCCGTCGCGTAGCCCGACCCAGCGAAGTCCACCACGACGCCCGTCACGGTCAGGATGTCCGTCGCGACGGTGAGGCTGCAGTCCGGGTGGGGATCCGCGCAGGTCGCGTGCCCCTGTGCCTGGACCCCGTTCGGGTCGTCCGGCAGATCGAAGTCCACGGTCGGGAACTTGTAGCCGGTGCCGGGGGTGGTGACGCTCACCAGGTCGACGCCGCCGAGAACATGGGCGGTCGCGTCGGTGCTCGCACCGCCACCGCTGATGGTCACGGACGGAGCGGTGTAGCCGCTGCCGCCCGCGTCGACTGCGACGCCGGTGACGGCGCCGGAGGTCTGGACGTCAGCGGTTGCGGTCGCTCCGCTGCCGGCACCGCTGATCGCCACCGCCGCGCCCGAGTAGCCCGAACCGGGGGCGGTGAGCGTCAGGCCGGTGACAGCGCCGTCGGCGCCCACGGTCGCTTCGGCGGTCGCGCCGCTGCCCGGGCCCGTGGCGGGAGGTGTCATGCTCGCGGAGATCGAGTAGGTCCGGGCCTCCGGATAGATCGGGTACGAGGGCGAGCCGAGGGTCACGACCTCAGCCGCGGCCGGCGCGGAGGCAGGGCCGGGATAGGCGATGACGTCGGTCCCGGCGCCGATGTCGACCGGGATGCCCTGCCCGTACCAACCGATGAGGTCGCCCTGGATCGTGTCGAACGGGCCCACCGCGAACGTCGAGACCTCGCCCGCCGGATCCGTCGGTGCCGGGACGGTCAAGGGACCGCTGTCGAAGGCGATCGTGAACTCATCGGCGGTGGCGGTCGGCCGGAGCACGTAGGCGTGGAAGGCCATCCCTGCTGAGCCGGGCTGGTTCCAGGTCGAGAAGCTGGTCAGCGAACCGGCGGGCAGCGCGGCAGCCGGATCGTGCACCACGCCGAACACCGTGGTGGCGGTGTCGGTCGCGTACGCGCGGGCCACGAGCGGGTTACCGACGGTGACAGCCGTGACGGACGTCCCCGTGATGGTGACGGTGGCGTCCGGCAGCGTCAGTGGGCTGTTGGCCCAGTTCGGGTACGGCCCGAAGTAGTGCGGGACCTGGGTCTGGTCGACCGCGCTCGCCGGGACGGCAGCCGCAGCCGGGCTGAATGCCCGCACGAAGGTCGCGCCTTGTGTTGCCGCCGAAACCAGGAGTGCGAAGGCCGCTGCCTGGGCCGCCAGTCTGTGCTTCATCCGAGGTCTCCCTTGTAGTCCCCCATGACGCATTAAAAACGGCCGTAGGCCGAAGGTGTAGCGCCCGTCGCGCTCCGGAAGGCGCATTTTTCACGGCCGTCCGCAACGACACAAGGCCGAAACTAGCCGTACGACACGACCCGACCATCCGGGTGATTACGGGGGTGAATACGGGAATACGGCGTCCGTGATGGCGAGTACGGAGGCCGTGAATTCCGTACCGATGCGTGGCCGCCGGTCGGTGGCGGTCGTCTCTGGCTCTCGATCCGTCGTCAGGGTCGGCACCGGTGGGAGCTGACAGGGACGTCGGTCAGGACTGCTCCCTGTAGTGGCGCGCGGCGTCCGTGCGATTCCGCACCTCGAGCTTGCGGAGGATGCTGCTCACGTGCGACTCCGCGGTGCGTCTGGAGATCGTGAGCGCCGCGGCGATGTCCCGGTCACTGAGGCCGTCGTTGAGGAGGCGCAGGACGTCCCGCTCCCGGGTGGTCAGTCGGTCCATGGGCGACTCCTCGGCCGGCGATGCCGGATCCGGGCGCCGCAGGGCCTTGAGGAGAAGCCGTGCCGCGAGCCTCCGAGGGATGACCAGCTCGCCGCTCTGGGTCGCGCGCAGCGCCCGGACGAGCGCCTCGGGCGAGAGATCCTTGGTCAGGTACCCGCTCGCACCCGAGCGCATCGCCTCCGCCACGTCCCGATCGGCGGACGACACGGTGAGCATCAGGATCTTGGTGGTGCGAAGGCGCGGCGCCAGCTCGCGGACGAGCTCCAGTCCCGACATGCCCGGCATCGCGATGTCCAGGAGGAGGATGTCCGGCGCGACTCGCGGCGCGAGCGCGAGCGCCTCCTCGGCGGTCGCGGCCTCGGCGACCACGACCATGTCGTCGGCGGTGATCGCACGCGCGACGGCAGAGCGGACGAGCGGGTGGTCATCGACCACCATGACGCGGATCACGCGGATCGGCTCGGTCATGCCTGCTCCGCCGCGGCAAGCTTCGCCGACCGCGAGAAGGGCGCAGTCAGAGTGATCAACGTACCCGTCTCGGGACTCGACTCGATCCTGAGCTTGCCGCCGATGAGGGCCGCCCTCTCCCGCATGGACGAGAGGCCGTAGCCTCCGCCTCCGGCCGACCCCACCGTGAAGCCGTGTCCGTTGTCGGCGACGCGGAGCTCGATGCGATCGTCGTCCAGCTCGAGACGTACCCCGGTCACGGTGGCATCCGCGTGCCGGGTGACGTTGGCCAGCGCCTCCTGGGCTATCCGGAGGACCTCGACCTGGGTTCTCGGGGCGACGTGTGCCGCGGGGTCGCCCTCGAAGGTGAACTCGACGCGGAGGCCGAACCGAGCCTCGTGCTCCTCGACGGCACGCCGGAGCAGGTCGTCGAAACAGGCCCCGGAGGCCGGCAGGCCGCGCAGGGCAGCCACGGCTTCACGGGCATGGGCGAGCCCGACGTCGATGGCTGCGAGAGCGTTGTCGGCGGCCCTCCGGGCGTCGAGCGGCAAGCTCTCGATGCTCGCCACTTCGCCGGTCCTCAGCTTGGCGAGCCACAGATCCTGCGCCAGCCCGTCGTGCAGCTCGCGCGCAAGCCGCGAGCGCTCTTCGATCGCCGCACTCTCGAGCTCGTTGTCCCGCAAGCGGGCAACCTCGACGTTCGCCGTTCGCAGCCCCCGTTGGTCGGCGCGGAAGGCGCTCGCCAGCCCCGCGAGCAGGCACAGCGAGCACATCAGCTGGAGCATGTCCGCGAGCGACACCTGGCCGGGATGCCCGCTCGGGTAAAGCGTCGCGTGGAGCTCTGCGAAGCCGGCGAAGACGAGGCCGATGGCGATCCAGAAGTCGATCACCGCGCCCCCCGAGCGCCACAGGCTTCGGCTCACGGAAGCCCCGGCGAAGAACAGGACAGCCGTGGCGACCTGGACGGCTGCCCCGAACGGGGTGGTGTGCGGCAGCCCGGTCCGGTCGGTGAAGGTGACGAGCAGCAGGACCTCCGGCGGGTCGAACAACCGCCCGAGGAGCGCGACGAGAAGAACGGCGAGGGTCGGCGCAACCAGGATCCAGGCCGGACTCCAGGCGGAGGTCGAGCGCCGCGTGACGGTACCAGCGAGCACGAAAAGAATCGCTGCGGCCAGCTGTGCGAGCGCGAAGACGTAGGGTTGCGCGCCATCGAGCGCCGCGCGCTCGCCCGTGTCAGGGGCGTGCTGCACGCTCACGAACACGGCGACGGCGTAGGCCGTCGAGAGCGCCATGAAGGCCCCGGCGTGATAGGCGGCTGCAATCACGTTCCGCTCACGGAATCGGGCCCACGCGAGCGTCATCAGGGCAATGAGGACCACCGTCGCGGTCGTGTCCAGCACCAGGTCCAGGGCGGGCAGGATCGCGTGACCGTGGACGGTGTGGAATGCGACGGGCAGGCTCAGGAGAAAGCAGACAACGAAGACCACGCGGAGCACCCGGTCGTGCGGCGTTCTCGCCTCGGGTCGCCCACCATGAGTGACGGTCACGTCCAGTCCGTCTCGGGCCGCGGCCATGCCCATCCCCAATCGCACGGACGACGAACTGACGAGATGCAGCGTTCCGCGCTGACTTGTTCGCGGGCGTGATTCAGCGTGTGCATCGCCGGCGCGCCTGTCAAGGCCCGGGGGGGCGTTGTGCGCGGCCAAGGACCGACGCGGAACCGGGGGCCTGGCTGCTGAGCGAGTCGCGGGTCCGTCGCTTCGACGGTGAGGGGTTCGCGGTCGATCTGGAGGTACCCGGGGAGTTGAACGCCCGCGCCGGCTTCGGTGCCGCCGAGCTGGTCGAGATGGGTGAGGATCTGTGGATCACCAACGACGCCGACGTCACAGCGGGCGGTCGGGCGGGTCGTGGACCGTCCTGCCGGAGGGGCGGGGCGGACCGTTCGCCGTCGTGAACTTCATGTGGAGCGAGTGGGACGTGGATCAGACCCCTTCCGTGGCCGCGGCCGTCACGATGTGGCTGCAGGCGTTGCGCGAAGGGCACTTCTGGTGGGAGCCCGAGAGCGGTGAATGGCTCACCGGCATCGGTGAGTTGCCACCCGAACTGCGCAGCTTCGTCGTCCAGGGGTGACTTTGGCAGGCTCGGCGCCGTTGGCCCACGCACTCGGCCGCGCACCCTCGGTGCGGAGCGTCGAGCTCGACCGTCTGGTCGGCCCCAGTCGCGGCCCGGCGCGGGCTGTGTGGCGCAGGTCCGGACCGACCCCGACGAGGCGCACCCTCCCGGCTCAGGAGCGCTCGTCACGTCTGGGCCAGGTCCCACCCGTGGAGTCTTCGCCGAGGGCGTCATCGAGGTGTCGGCAGGTCGCCGCGAATGCACTCTCCGCGGCGGCGTGGTCGAATCCTTCGGCCGCGGGCTCGGCGAACCAATGCCCCGTGCCGGGGTGATCCATCGCGGTGTACGGCCACCCGAAGCGAGTGAACGATCGCTCCATCCTGCGCCTGCCCGCACGAGTGACGAATTGGTCCAGCTCGGCGAAGTGCGCGAGCACCGGGACCGGCGGGCTGGCCTTCGTGACGGCGCGCGCCGCGTAGTGGATCACCACCGCCCCTGCATGCGCATCGGGATGCTGCGCCAACCAGACGGCCCAGTGGCCGCCCATGGAGAAGCCGACGAGCCCGACCCGGTCGGTGCTGGCTGCCGGATGACCGATCAACTCACCGACGTCGGCCAGCATGCTGCGATACATCGGCACGCGACGCGGAGCCGCCCGAAGCCGCGAGGCCTCCTCCGGGGTCCTCGCCAGGCGGCCGCCGTACAGATCGACACAGCCTGCCAGGAAGCCCTGCGCTGCCAAGCGGTCCGCGTACGCGGTGAAGGACGGCGTCAGGCCCCACCACGAGTGCAGGATCAGGATCGGGATCCCGCCGCGTAAGGGCGGCGCGACGTACGCAAGCCCTGATCCAGCCATGCAGACCACCCTCTCAGCACCGAGCGACGGACCGCCCACAATCCTTGCGGTCCGTCGACGCCTTCGTTCGCCGTGCTCGCTCGACCTGCTGGGCCCGCTCATTGTGGGCCGTCGGGCCTGGGCGTAGCGTCGAGCGAATCAGCGCGGCGACCGGAGGTGGGAGTGACATGAGCATGATGGCGGACATGATGAAGTCGATGTCGATGCCCAAGGCGGCAGGCATGGCGATGGACATGGACATGCGCATGGAGTGCATGGACGCGTGCTCGGCTGCGGCGATGGCGGCCACGATGTGCGCCGACGCGTGTGCGGGCGAGGGCATGGGCCACTGCGCGTCGATGTGCATGAACACGGCCGATGTCGCGACGACGATGATGCGGATGATGATGCGTCCGGCCGGTGCGGACATGGCATCGATGGGCGCGATGATGAGCGCGTGCATGGCGACGGGCGAGGCCTGCGCCGCCGAGTGCGAGCAGCACGCGGCGATGTCCGAGCACTGCCGCATCTGTGCCTCCGCGTGCCGCGCCATGGTCGACGCGTGCGCGCGAATGATGGCCTCGATGCAGGGCTGACGTCAGGGCAGGAGTGCAGCCTGAGCCGCCCCGCCGCCGGCGGGAGGCGTCAGATCGCCTGCGCGTCGACGGTTCGGGCGGCGTACCACGCCGAGCCGGCGGCGACGAGCTCGGCGACCGGGTGGACCGCCACGGGTTCCCCGACCGCCAGGTCGGCGCGGGTGGCGAGGGTCCACCACGCGCCGTCCAGCAGGGCGACCGTCAGGACGCCTGGCTCGTGATGGGTGACGAAACCGTCGCGCCAGGCGCGCGGGGAGGCCGTGGCGACGGCCTCTTGGATCGGCAGGACGTCGAAGCGGATGCGGTGCGGCACGGTGGGGCTCCTGGTGTCGGGTCTCACCGGCGTGCTCTGCGGAGCAGGGGTGAGGAGGGTGCGAGACGGGGCGTGGCCTCGTCCGGCCCGGCCGTGAGCCGTGAGCTCAGGGGGTGGGCGGCGACGAGTGCTGGGTCGTCAGCGACACATTCGACACGGCGAGCGGTGCATCGACAGCGCCTCGAGACGCGCCGCGGGAAGCGGGGCGTCTGTCAGGAAGCGGCCGGTGTGCACGGCTCGATTGTGCGGGGTGTTCAGCTCGTGGTCAACGACCTCTCGCGGATTGGACGCCGGACGGCCGGCTCCTTCGCGGCCTGGCGCCGCCGTGGCCGGCCTCCATCGGCGCTCCTGACGGGAGCCGCCGTAGCGAGACCCCGCCTCGACAGGATAGTTGCGTTACTAGTGGTTGCGAAACCCACGTGACGGTGTTACGGTACGACTAGACACGCAACTAGGAGATGATCTGGATGTCGGAGCCGGTGCTGGCGCCGCGTCGCCCGGGGGGTCGGGGCAGTGAACGGGGTCGCCCGCGCGATCCCGCGATGGACCGCGCGATCCTGCAGGCCACGATCGACCTGCTCGCGGAGGTGGGCTACGTGGGCCTGACGGTGGCGGAGGTCGCGCGTCGGGCGGGGGTGAGCAAGCCGGCGATCTATCGGCGGTGGGCCCAGAAGTCCCAGCTCGTGGTCGAGGCGATGGTGACCCGGATGCGACCCGCCGGCGAGGCGGACACCGGCAGCGTCGCCGGTGACCTGGTGGTGCTGACCGAGGGGCTGATCGGGCTGTTGACCCTGACCTCGCTCGGGCGGGTGCTGCCGGGTCTGGTGGCGGAGATGGCGCACGACCCCGTTCTGGCGGCCAGCTACCGCTCGCTGATCATCGGTCCGAACCGGGCGCAGTGGCGTGCCGCCGTCGAGCGTGGCGTCCGCCGGGGTGAGCTCGCCGCCGAGACGGACGTCGACCTGGTGATCAACACCCTCGCCGGACCCCTGTACATGGCGGTCCTCGTCACCGGTGAGCCCGTCACCGCCGGCTACCCGCAGGCGGCGGTCGACCTGGTCCTCGCCCGCTACGGCACACGCGGCGGCTGAGCGGGCGGCCGCCCCCATCTGCCTTCCCGCGGTACCCGCATGGTTCGCGCAGGTCCACCGGGCACGCGCCCTGGTCAAGACCGACGAAACGGCGTGACCGCGGTGCCCGCCCGCGCGCGCCGCGCGCCGGCCTGTCCTGGACGCCATCGCCATGGGCTGACCCGCGCCAAGCACCGAAGCCGTTTCCCACCACCACCAGCACCTGGAGGCCTCGACCATGACCCTCACCCTTCGCGCCCGGCGCCGGTCCACGACTCCGGTCGCTCGTTCACCGCGGCGGGACGAAAGCTCGACGGTGACCGACGGCGCGACATCTCAGGTCCCGTCCCATCCTGAGCCCGGTCCGCCCGCTGACCGGTGGCTGGGTGCGGCCCTGATCGTGCTGGGACTCGGAGTGACCGCGGTGGCCCTGCTCGGACCGTTGGTGACCGGCGTGATCGAGTACCACGTCTCGACGGGCGCGGTGAACCAGGTGGCCGGGGGCGACGTGGCGGGGCTGGCCCTGGTCGCGCCGCTGAGCGTGCTCGCCGGCGTTCTGGTGCTGCGCCGCCTCCGCGCCGGGGCGGTGCTGGCGATCGGACCGGCCGCGTATGTCGCCTACACCGCCACGCAGCTGGCCCTGGGTGGCGACGTGACCCGGTACCCGGGAAACAGCGAACGGTTCTTCCCGCTGTTCCTGGGCCTGCTCGTCCTGGCAACCGGCGTCGCGATCCGCGCCTGGTCCACGATCGACGTGGAGCGGCTCCCGGTGACCAGCCGCCGCCTCGACCGGGTCGTCGGCTGGTTCGCCCTGGTGGTCGCCGTCTTCCTGACCGTCGGCCTGCACCTGCCGGGCCTGCTCGACGCCTGGCAGGCCCAGCCGAGCGCACCGGAGTACCTCGCCGACCCCGCGGTGTT
The DNA here is from genome assembly GCA_963724505.1 of uncultured Actinomycetota bacterium. GTDB lineage: Bacteria > Actinomycetota > Actinomycetes > Actinomycetales > Cellulomonadaceae > Actinotalea. Next base: position 67,245 of record CAVRUY010000004.1, on the reverse strand, counting down.
CTGGCTGGTCAAGCTCATGGACCTCGGGCTGGTCGTCCCGGCCCTGGTGGCCGTGGGCTGGGGGACCCTGCGCCGCGCGTCCTGGGCACGACAGGCCATCTACGGGGCGATCGGGTGGATGGCGATGCTCGGCACGGCCGTGGCGGGGATGGCGATCGTCATGCAGGCGACCGGTGACCCCGCAGCCACCACCGCGAACACCATCGCCTTCACCCTGTTCGCCCTCGCCGGCCTCGTCCTCGCGACCCTCGTGTACCGACCCCTCCTCTCGCGCCGAGCGCGTGCCGCTGGAACGCGGAAGGAGCAGTACTGATGGTGCCCACGCCCGCCTCGTCCGAGCCCGGCAACCCTCCCGAGGTCGCCTCGCCCTACCCCGTGCACCTGGACGCCGACCCCCCCGGCGAGCTCTCGCGATGGCTCTGGCTCGCCAAGTGGGTGCTGATCGTCCCGCACGTGCTGATCCTGGTCGTGCTGTGGCTCGTGTTCGCGGTCCTCTCCTTGGCCGCGATGGTCGCGATCCTGGCCACCGGTCGCTACCCGCGCGCCATCTTCGACCTCAACGTCGGGATCCTGCGCTGGTCCTGGCGGGTGGGCTACTACGCCTACAGCGCGCTCGGAACGGACGCCTACCCACCGTTCAGCCTCGCCGAGGACCCGAGCTACCCGGCCCGGCTCTCGGTCGACTACCCCGAACGGCTCTCCCGCGGGCACGCCCTGGTCAAGTGGTGGCTGCTGGCCCTCCCGCACTACGTGATCGTCGGGCTCCTGCTGGGGCCCCAGGTCGAGTGGCAGGACGTCGACGGCACGAGGTACGGCGGGCAGATCGGCCTGATCGGCATCCTGGTGCTCGCGGCAGGGGTCGTCCTGCTGGTCCGTGGCACCTACCCGCGCGGGATCCACGACCTGGTGCTCGGGCTCAACAGGTGGGTCTACCGGGTCGCCGGCTACGCCGGCCTGATGACCGATCTCTACCCACCGTTCCGGCTCGACCTCGGCGCCGAACCGGCACCCACCACCGGGCCCGATGCGCCGTGAACCCCGCTCCCGGCCGCCTGAGCACGCCACGACTCGCGGTCCTCTCGGGTTCGGCCGGCGTGATCCTCGCCGGACCTGCCGGTCTCGAGCTCACCCAGGTGTGGGGCTCTCCCTAGGAGAAGCGGACCTCGGGATACCGCCGGGATGGACCGTCGAGGAACGGAGACGGCTTGCCCAGGAGGTGGCGGTCGAGGAAGGCCCGCACGAATGCCGTCTGGATCTTCGAGGAGCGCAGCGGATCGATGGGCCCGATCTGTAGGAGTTCCCGCGGCTCGTCAGGTGACCTGAAGGCGAAGAGGGCGGGGAAGTCGGTGAAGTTCATGTGCGCGGCGCCCGTGATCTCCAGCGTCGTCGTCTGTGGTGAGCGCGTCCGGAAGGAGGTCCAGGTCGGGTCCTGCTCCACGTGCCCCTCCGAGCCGAGCAGCAGGAATGGTCGGTCGAGCCCGGTGTCGACGACCCGGCCCAGCAGGGCGCCGTCCAGGTTGACACCGGCGCGCACTCCCCGGTCGAGCCGCATGGCCTCGGCCGCCGTCGCACCGCCGAAGGAGTGGCCGGCAAGGGCGACCCTGCCCAGGTCCAGCGCCTTGTGCATCCGGCCGCCAGGCTCGGCGTCGAGGCGGGCGAGCAGGGCCCGGGCGGCTCGGATGTCGGCGATCCTCACCGGAAGCCGGGCGGCCTCGGCCTCCTCGCTGTCCGCGGGGACGGGCTGGACGATCGAGCCGTCAGGGAACTCGACCGGCTGGTCCTCGCCCGGGTGGTCGAGCACCGCGACCAGGTAGCCGTGGCTGGCGAGGTCGGCGGCCAGCCCGCTGTAGTGGGGCCGGGACACGCCGGTGCCGGGCGAGAAGAGCACGACCGGGAGACGGCGACCGGTCCGGGCGAGCTCGGGCCCGGCGAAGGCGTTCGTCGTGATGGCGACCACGTCCTGCACGGGGACGGCCAACAGCTCGGCAACGGTGGCGGAGGTGGCGGGCAGCGCGTACTGCGCCGGGCTCGAGGCTCTCGCACTTCGCCTGTCCGCCGGGTACCACAGCTGGACCGGGATCCTGCGCCCCTCTCGAGCCGCGTCGGTGGCGACGAAGGTCTCGGTCCCCACCGGGAACCTGCCGGTGGGACGGGGCAGCGACACGGGGGGCAACCCGCGGTCGGCGCGCGGTGGGAGCGGGACGAACCTCGGGAGGAAGGCGAAGCCGGCGATCCGGCCGTCGGCGTCGACGGCCAGGCCGAAGACCGCCGGCGGACCGCCGGTGCCGGGGTCGACGACGGCGTCGATCGACATCTCGGTCGTGCTCACCACGCGGAGAAAGACCAGGGTCGACAAGCCCGACTGGTCCAGGAGGAGGTTGAGCTGATCGGGTGGGTACTGGGCCAGGAGGTCGGCGGAGAAGTGCTCTTCGATGGCCGGGACCGCGATGGGCAGGCTCTTCGTCGCCTCGAGGAACCAGCTGAGCTGCTGCCCGGCGGGGGTGTCGGGGATGGATGTGGACGCAGGCTCGGCAGTCGGCGGCGCGGCCGACACGGCCTGCGCAGTCCCGGCTGCGATCACGGTCAGGGCCAGGCCCATGGCCAGCAGCGTGCTTGCCAGGGCTCGCCGGCGTGTCGTCGTCCTTCTCGGGCGTCGAAGGGCAGACGCATCGGGGCCACGGACCATCGTTGTTCTCCTGTTCCGGTAGGTCGACGAATGTCCGATCGTCGCTGGCAGCACTTCTGTCTCGCATGCGGCGTGGAACGCCGTCGCCAGGACGGATACCCCCAGGGGAGGTCCAGCCCACGGGCCGGTCTAGCCCACGGTCGAACTGACCAGCCCCGTCACCTCGACGCGCCGGTCTGCGGTTCGACGATCTCCCGCAGCGCGTCGAGGTGGTCGTTGAAGGCGGTGCGGCCCTCGGGTGTGAGCTTCAGCCACGTGCGAGGCCACTTGCCGACGTGGCCCTTGCGGATGGCGATGTACCCGGCCTGTTCGAGGGTCGAGGCCTGACGCGAGAGAACCGAGTCGCTGATCTCCAGGGTGTCGCGCAGGAATCGGAACTCCAGCTCGTCGGCCTGGGCCAGCCCTGCGAGCAGGGAGAAGCGCACGGGCTGATGGACCAGGTCGTCGAGCCGCCCTCGGGGGTGGGCCGTCATGCAGTCCTCCGCAGCCGCTCGGCCCACCCGAGAAGTGGCGCCGCGGCCAGGGCGTAGCCCAGGGTGTAGGCGAAGGGGACGGTGCCGTCGACAAGGCCCGGGAGAGGACCGGTGACGGCCAGGACCCACGCGGCGAGCACCAGCGCAAGCCACGTCGGGGTGCGTGGCCTCACGCGCACCTGCCGGGACCGACGCAGGTAGCCGACGAGGAGGGCCGCGCCCACGCCGAGGCCAACCCAGATGAGGATCCCTCCCACGACGCTGTCGTCGCCCAGATCGCGGATCGGCCCGAGGATCGCCAAGGCGAGACCCCCCGCCATGAAGGGGACGTGCTCCCTCGGGCTCCCGGCCCGCACCGCGAGCCGGATCCCTCCTGCCCGGTTCAGCATCGCTTCGGCGTCGCGCTTCGTCGACTCCATCACCGTCACCCTCTCGCTAGAAGTACTTTACGAGGAGGAAACTACTTGCGGAGCGATCTGTCAAGAGGTGGGAGAGGCCACGTCTGAGACCCACGAACTGCGGGTCGCGACATGCAGCCTCCCGCTGCGGACCTCAGACTGTGCGACATGGATTCGCTAGCCTCCCCGGAGCCGACCGTCGCTGGTCATCGGCTGCCCGACGTCGCCCAGTACTCGGATGGTGTGTCCTCCGACGCCCACCACGCGGCGCTTCGAACCTCGGTGAAGCTGCTGGGGCGACTCCTGGGTGAGGCCCTCATCCGGCACGAGGGAGACGCCCTGCTGGAGCTGGTCGAGCGGGTGCGCGGACTGGCGCGGGAGGGCAGGGACGAGGAGCTGCACGAGGTGCTGTCCGAGGTCGACGATGCGACAGCGGTCAGACTGGCGCGCGCGTTCACGGCCTACTTCCAGCTGGTCAACATCGCGGAGCAGCTCTACCGGTGGCGTGAGCTCGCCGCGGGCGACGAGGGGCCGCTGGCAACGACCGCCAGCCGGATCGGCACTGCCTTCGCCGAGGGTGACCTGGCGGGTGACCTGGTGGACGAGGTTCTCGCCAGGCTGGAGTACCGGCCGGTCTTCACCGCGCACCCGACCGAGGCCAGCCGCCGATCGGTGCTCGAGCTGCTCCGCAAGATCGCCGACGTGGTGGCCGCGCTCGGCGACCCGGCGCGTTCGCCGGCGGACACGCCTCGGCTCGAACGGCGGCTCGCAGAGCTGGTGGACCTGCTGTGGCAGACCGATGAGCTACGGGTGGTTCGACCCGAGCCACAGGACGAGGCGAAGTACGGCGATCTACTACCTGCAGTCGCTCGCCACCGACGTGGTCCCGGACCTCCTGCAGGAGTTCGACCGCACGCTGGCCTCCGTGGGCGTCGAGCTGCCGGTCGACGCCCGTCCGCTGCGGTTCGGCAACTGGGCGGGTGGGGACCGCGACGGCAACCCGTTCGTCACTCCCCGGGTCACCCTCGACCGTGCTCGCGCTGCTGCACGACCACGGCCTGCAGAGTCCTGATCGCGGCGGCGGGGGACCTGCTCGCCGAGATGAGCGCCTCGACCCGGGTCGTCTCGGTCAGCGAGGATCTGCTGGCCAGCCTCGAGGCGGACGCCAAGGCGCTGCCGATCACGCACGCGGCGGTCCGTCGACTCGACGCCGAGGAGCCGTACCGCCAGAAGCTGTCCTACGTACGCGTGCGGCTGCAGCGCACCCGCGACCGGATCGCCCACGGCACCGCCCACGAGCCCGGCCGCGACTACCTCAGGCTGGACGAGCTGCTCGCCGACCTCACCCTGGTGCGCGACTCGATGATCGGCGGCGGCGACCGGCTCACCGCCGACGGCGGCGATCCTCCGGCTGATCCGCACTGCCACGGCGATCGGCCTCGGCCTGGCCACCCTGGACGTCCGCGAGCACAGCCAGCGAGCACCACGACGCCCTGGCCGTCCTCTACGACCGGCTCGGCGAGCTCGACACCCCGTACGCCGACCTCGACCGCGCTGACCGGATCGCGCTGCTGTCGCGCCGAGCTGGCCTCGCGCCGCCCGCTGCTGGGTGGAGCCCGCGTCGGGCTGCCCGAGGCGGCGACCGCGAGCCTGGAGCTGTTCGCCGCGATCCGGCGAGGCGCTGGACCGTTCGGCCCGGACGTGATCGAGACCTACATCGTGTCGATGACCCACGACGTCGACGACATCTTCGCCGTCGGTCGTGCTGGCCCGCGAGGCCGGGCCTGGTCGACCTGGGCACCGACGAGCGACCCGCGACGGCGCGGATCGGCTTCGCCCCGCTCTTCGAGACCGTGGCCGAGCTGGAGGCGGCCGGTGCCGCTGCTCGAGACGCCATGCTCTCGCGACCCGGCGTACCGGCGGGTGGTCGCTGCACGCGGCGACGTGCAGGAGATCATGCTCGGCTACTCCGACTCCTCCAAGGACGCCGGCATCGCCGCCTCCCAGTGGCAGATCCACCGCGCGCAACGAGCGCTGCGCGACGTCGCCGCGCCGACACGGCGTCATGCTGCGGCTCTTCCACGGTCGCGGCGGCTCGGTCGGTCGAGGTGGCGGTCCGACCGGCGAGGCCATCATGGCCCAGCCCAACGGCAGCCTGGACGGGCCGATCAAGATCACCGAGCAGGGCGAGGTGATCTCCGACAAGTACACGCTGCCCGGCCTGGGTCGCTGGAACCTCGAGAGTGCGCTCGCCGCGGTGCTGGAGGCGTCGGTGCTGCACCGGCGCGCGCTGCTGCCCGCCGGAGGTGCTCGACGGATGGGACGACGACCATGGACCTCGTGGCCGCGGCGGGTCAGGTCGGCCTACCGCGAGCTGGTCGCGCGACCCGGCTCTCGTGCCGTTCTTCGTCGCCGCCACGCCGGTCGACGAGCTCGGCAAGATGAACATCGGCTCACGACCCGCGAAGCGTCCCGGTGGCAGCGGCGGACCTCGACGACCTGCGCGCGATCCCGTGGGTCTTCGGCTGGACGCAGTCGCGGATCATCCTGCCCGGCTGGTACGGCGTGGGTTCCGGCCTCGCCGCGGCGCGCGAGGCCGGCCGCGGCGAGACCCTGACCGAGATGTACGCGCTCTGGCCCTTCTTCCGGACCTTCGTGTCCAACGTGCAGATGACGCTGACCAAGACCGACCTGGACATCGCCGGCCGCTACGTGCGCGACGCTGGTGCCCGCGGACGCCGCGCCGCTCTTCGAGCGGATCCGTGCCGAGCACGCTCGCACGGTGGCCGAGGTGCTCACGGTCACCGGCCAGAGTCAGCTGCTGGAGTCGGCGCCGCTGCTGCGTCGCACGCTCGCGATCCGCGACGACTACCTGCTGCCCGCTGCACGCCCTGCAGGTCTCGTTGCTCGGGCGCACGCGCGCCCAGCACGAGGGAGCCACCCAGGACAGCGACCTGCAGCGGGCGCTGCTGCTCACCATCAACGGGATCGCCGCCGGGCTGCGCAACACCGGCTGAGTCGCTCGGCCGCGAAGGAGTCCACGGCCGTCGGATCCACCGCGGCACGAAGTCGGTGCTGCACCGGGCAGGTGGACGTGCTCCGTACTTCGGTACGAGTCGGGTCGATCATCGACTGCGTCAGCCGCGAGCTTCGGACAGCTCGATCAGGTGCCCGTCGGGATCGCGCAGGAAGCAGCGGACCTCTCCGCCCCAGTCGTGCGGCGGAGTGAGGAACTGGGCGCCTCGTCCGACGAGCACGTCGTAGGCACCCCGGCAATCGCCCACCCGGAGCGTGATCGCCGCGCTCACCAGGTCTGGATCGGTGGGCGGCGCGAGCGTGATGCTCGGCTTGTCCGGGGTCGGTTCACCACCGGTGACGAGCAGCAGCCACGCTCCGGCGAAGCGGAGCACCACGCTGGTTCCGCCGTACTCGCGGTACAGCTCGGCACCGAGCACGTCGGTCCAGAAATCCCGAGAGCGGACGACGTCGCTCACGACCAGGATCTGCGTGAGGGCCACGTCAGGGTCTGGGAACAGCGACGCGTCACGCTCTGCGGGATGGGTCACGGCGACAACTCCTTTGAATCGGACGCAGGCGCCCGCGTCGGCGGGATCATCGTCGACGTGTTCGGCTCGCGTGCACCGAGCACTCCAGTCACGGGTACTCAGGCCTTGCGAGGCCACCAGTCGCTATCGGCACGCTCCATCATGCGCCGCCAGGCCCTGGCGCGCCGCTCGGTGGCCTGCACCGGGATCGGACGCCTCGTCGGTTGGTCAAGGCGTTGGCCGGGTCAGCGTCGTCGACGATCGTTCGAGTCCTTGTGCGAGGGGTCGTGGATCGTGTCTGGTCGGCGGCGTGCTCGGTCGGGCTGCCGAGTGCGGTGTCCGATTCGGGTGAGGTGCCAGGGCCTGGCTGCGCGCGGCGGCGGCGAGTCGATGTCGGACAGTCCAGGCCGACCACTTCGGTGTGCTGGTGAACATTGCCGCGCCGCCGCTCGGGGACGAGACTGGGAGACACGGAGAGCCATGGATCGAGATGGTCATGATGCCCCAGCAAGCACGACCCGGACCTGGCTGGTACCCGGACACGACATCGACCGTTTCGTTGCTCCGCTACTGGGACGGGGCGAGGTGGACGTCCCAGACCCGACTGCCGGCCGAGGTCGTGCCGACCCCAGGTGGCGCACCTCCCGCGGCCGCGAGCCAGACACCGAAGCCGGCGACCACCGGGCGGCGGTGGCGGGCGGTCAGGTGGGGGGCCGTCGCCACCTTCGTGCTGGTATCCGCCGTCGTCGGCATCTCGCTGGCGAGGGGACAGCAGGTGTGCAGCGTGAATGCCCAGGGCGAGATCGCGTTCGCGACCAAGGGGGAGCAGTGCGTACCCAAGGCGGAGCTCGCCAAGGCCCAGGAGGACCTGAGCCAGGACGTTGCAGCGTCCAAGGCCGACGCGGTCGCGGCGCCGGTGTCCACGTCCCTACCGGACCTCAACGGCATATGGTCCGATGCGGGCGGAATCACGTACGTCATCACCCAGGGCGGAAGCGACGCGACCATCGAGGAGTACATCCCGGGCCTCGGCCTCACCGCCACGGGCATCGGCACGGTGTCCGAGTTGGGGGCGCAGTTCGGGTTCACGAGCTTCGACGGAAGCACCGGCGTGGCCGAGTACTCGCCCCAGGGGCCGGATGTTCTCGCCGGCACCGTCACCAACTCCACTCAGGGCACGACGACGCAGGTCGTTCTTGTACGCGTGGGCTAGTCGTCGGCACCGAAGTGGGTGTCCAGGGACGACTTCCGCCCGAGCGGAGTCTTCTAAGGTCGATGAGGCTGGAGGGTGTTTAGGCAGCTGATGTGGAGTGACCTGCTGCCAAGCGGCAGGGCGAGGCGTCCGCTCCGGAGGTTCGGGGCGGGCGCCTCTGTTTCCCGCCGGCGCCGGACCACACCTGGGCCAGGGCGCTCAGGGTGGTGGTCTTCCCGGTGCCCGCGGGGCCGACGAGCACGTCCAACCCCTGCCGGGACCACACGATCGTCTCGACGGCCTGACGCTGATCGGGTGCCAGCGCGTCGAGCGCGGCGGTGTGGGTGAGGGCGTGCCCGAGGATCAGCGGTGCGCGTCCCCGAAGCGGGCGCTCGGACGCCTCGACCAGGGCGCGTTCGGCGGCGAGCAGCTCGACGGAGGTGAACAGAGCCTCCCCGGCCCGGCGGGTGAGCGGGTCGCGCCCGGCATCCAGGTGAACGAACTGGGCCTGGGCGGTGGTGACGATCTGGTCGATCAGGCGGGTGCGCTGATCAGGGTCGTGCATGCGCAGCGGGATGGCGGTCCGAGCGGCCGCGGCGCGCAGGTTCCACGTCGTCCACACCGAGCGGCGCTCCGCGGCGTCGTCCATGGTTTGCGCGACGAGCGCTTCGCGGGTGACGGGTCCGACGTCGTGGGCGTGGAGCCCCCGACCGTAGTCCCCGCCGAGGGCGCGGGCGGCAAGGTCGTGCGGCTCGAGGCCGGTCAGTGCACGGGCACGGTTCGCCCACTCGGCAAGCAGCTCTGACAGTGGGCGGATCGTCTTGGCCGGCCGAGTCTCGCGGGTCAGGTGCTGGCGAGCCCTGATCGTCTCCACGCGCGACGGCCCGCGCCCGCGCCGTTCAGCGAAGTCGGCCGCCCATGCCAGCTCGGCCTCGTGGATGCGGTCGGCGCGCTTGGAGAACTCGCGGATCAGCGCGTCGTCGATGCCATCGATCTCGAACGCGTCGTTCCTGCCCGCCCCGCGTGACCGGTGGGAAAGGGTCACCCCGAGGCGGCGGTGCAGCTCGTCGGCAAGCAGCCCGTCGTACAGCTCCGAGACCGCGACAGTGGCCGCGTGGATGGTCTTGCCATCCAGCGACCGCCAGCGCTGGTCGGGGCCCTGGACCTTGTTGGCGAGCACCACGTGCGTGTGCAGGCCGGGGTCGCCGGCTCGGGTGTCGAAGTGGTCGAACGCGGCCGCGATCATGCCGCGCGTGGTGATCTGACGTCGGCCGCCCGCGCCGGTCCGGGTGCGGACCACGCTGCGAGCCACCACCTCGAGGGCCTGGGCGACCGCGGCGTGATGCGCGGCCTCCACCTCTTGCCGGATCTCGGGTGGAGCCAGCGCCCACAGCACCGCGGCGGACTTGAACGTCGAGAAGGTCAGGTCGTACCCGCGCACCGACTCCGGGCCGTACGCGTGGCCCAGGGGAGCGTGGGTGAGCGGGTCGTGGCCGTCGCGGAACACCGCCACCATCGCCGCCTCGGACACGACCGACCCCGGACGCAGCCTGTCCCGGCCCTCGCCGAACGCCCACACTCCGGAACCGGCCCAGCGACCTGGCGGGGTCCCGGTCGCCTCGTAGTAGGCGACCAGGGGGTCGGCCGCGGCCAGCCGGGCATCGCCGACGGCGACCTGCCGGGTCAGGTAGCGGTACCCGTCACCGCCGACCAGCTTGTGCATCCCCATCACCGCGACCACCCCCTCCCGGGCGAGAGACCCCTTGCACGTACGTGTGCGAGAAGCCGACCGAGATGCGGCACAGCCCCTCAGGAGCGGGTGTGCGAATCGGCGTGCAACCTCGACACAGGAAGCCCCGCCGGTGCGCACCGCCCTCACTCATGCGTGCGCCGCGCGACGACCACCAGGGGCGACTACGCCGAGAGCCTGGCGTCGAAGGTGGTGTGGATAGGCGGGCGACGGAAGCCGAGACGCCTAGGGTTCGTCGGTGTGAGACCTGCTCAGGTGCCGGCGCCGGGCGCCGGACACTCGCCGCGGATGGCCAAGTTGCGGGCGCACCGCGCGCAGATCATGGAGGTGGCCCGTCGGCACGGTGCAAGCAACGTGCGCGTCTTTGGTTCGGTCGCTCGCGATACCGACGGGCCCGACTCCGACATCGACATCCTGGTCGACCTGGACGTCGACGTCGTGGGGCTCCTGCCCGTTGGCGCCATGGCCGACGAGCTGTCGCTGCTGCTGGGAGAGCCAGTGGACTTCGCCCGTGCGATGCCCTCGCTCCTGACGTCCTGACGTCAGCTCTCGCGGAGGCGATCCTGCTGTGAACTCGCGGCGGCCGGCACCTTGGCACGCGGCCGTTGACCGCGCCCCAATCAACAAGTTAACTTGTGATCGTGTCGGGTGACCCGATCATCGCACCGTCCGCGCGCAAGCACGGCGTCGGCGATGGAGACATCCTGCACGCCTACCGCAACCCGATCCGGGTCTGGGACCTCGGAGAGGAGTTCACCATGACGGTCGGCGCGACGGCGTCGGGAGCCATGCTCGAGGTCGGATACGTCGAGGGCGACACGGCCGTGGTGATCGTTCACGCAATGCCAGCCCGCGAGAAGTTCCTGAGGTGGTGACAATGCCGCGATCCGTTGACGAGATCCTCGCCCACGCCGACCAGATGGCCGGCCGATTCGAGGACTACGACCCCCAGCCCGGTGACGAGCTCGACCGCGAGGCCGTCACCGCGCTGCGCTCCGCCGTGCAGGAACGCTCCGACGCCGAGCGTCACGTGCTGGACGCGGTACGCAGTGCGCGCGAGGCCGGGCTCTCCTGGTCGGCGATCGGCGCACTGGTCGGCACCACCGGCGAAGCAGCCCGCCAACGCTACGGCCGCAAGGTCGCCTGATCGCCTCGAGGAGAACCACCCGGAGGCGGCCCACGGCCCAGACGTAGCGATGACGCACGCAAGACTGACCCGTGAATGTCCGGAACCGGGCGTGCGTCAGCTCCGGGCGGAGCCCGGATGGTTGGAGTCCTGGGGTCAGGCGGCGGGGTCCAGGACGACGGTGTGGCCCAGGGCTTCGAGCTGGTGGACCAGGCGGCGGGTGCGGGCCTGGTCGGCGCCGTGCTCGGTCAGCCAGCTCGGGCCCAGGTCTTGGTAGGGCTGGTCGCGGACGAGCATCCAGTAGGCGGCGACCAGAATGGAGTGCGCGACCGCGACCGCTGCGCGGTTGTGCCCGCGCCGAGCGGTCAGGTGCGCGAACTGGGCGGCGAGGTAGGTGTTCTTGGTGCGTGAGGCCGACTGCGCGGCCTCGACGAGCATCGAGGTCAAGAACCGGTTGCCCGGTCGGGTGCCCACGGGATGGCGGCGTCCGGCGGACTCGTGCATGGCCGGTGCGACCCCGGCCCAGGAGGCCAGGTGGGCCGGGCTGGGGAACCGGGACATGTCCCCACCGGTCTCGGCGATGAAGGTCCAGGCGACCAGCCGACCGACACCGGGGATCGTGGTCAGCAGATCGATCTCGTGGGCCCACGGTGCCATCGCGACCTCCAGGTGGGCGTCCAGGTCGGCGACGGCCTGCTCGGTCGCGGCCAGCCGCGCCAGCAGCTGACCCACGATCAGCGCGTGGTGCTCGTCGAAGTTCCCGGTCAATGCCTCGGTCAGCTCAGGGATCTTGCGGCGCAGCTTGGTCCGGGCCAGGTCGGCCATCACCGCCGGGTCGCGTTCCCCGGCGACCAGCGCGCCCAGCATCGCCCGCGCCGAGGTCCCGGTGATGTTCGACGCGACCGCCGAGATCTTGATCGAGGCGTCCTCCAGCAGCTTCTCCAACCGGCCCGCGTCCCGGGTCCGGTCGCCCTGCAGCTGCAACCGGTAGCGGGTCAGGTTCCGCAGCCGGCGCACCGGGGCCTCGGGCACGAACGAGGGCGCGACCAGGCCGTGCTCGAGCAGCTGGGCGATCCACTCCGCATCGCGCACGTCGGACTTGCGGCCCGGCACCGCCTTGATGTGCGCGGCGTTGAGCAGCCACGTCGTCATCCGCTCCTCCAGGCAGTACAGCACCGGCTTCCAGTACGTCGAGGTCGACTCCATCGCCGCCAACGTGACCTCGCACTCGACGAGCCAGTCGGCCATCAGCCCCAACGAGCGGGTCATCGTGCGGAACGTGCGGATCTCACTGACCCGCTTACCCCCGGGCCCCGGGGTGCGCACACAGACCACGACGATCTTCTTACCGATGTCCAGACCAGCGACCCGCTCGACCAGCACGTCCATCACGACCACCTCCGGTTGTCCCGACACGGCGTCGCCCGGAGGGGCTCACGTGATCGGAGACAGACCCGCGTGCTCGACGGCAACAATGCGACACACCCCGAGCCCCCGCGTCGAACTCGTCTGCGGGCTCAACCGCACCAGAGTCTCGCGACGTCACCGGACGGCCCCACCATTCTCATCCCCACCGACCGAACGACGAAGATCGTGCCCACTACTCCTCTTGCACTTCGTGCCGACGGCGCCGGTTCGGGCCGCGGCGGCCGGTGCGTCAGGGGTGCGATCGCGGCCCCTGGTAGCCGCCGAGCAGGGCGCTGTCGGTGTCCGCTCATGCCGATGAGCGAGCGGGTAGACGTTGTATCGCGTTGCGCTACGCGATACAGTGCGTGGGTGATCGTCAGCTTCCGTCACAAGGGCCTGGAGCAGTTGTACCGCGACGGGTCCAAGAGGGGTGTCCAGGCCGCGCACGTGCCGAAGCTGGTGCGCATCTTGTCCGCGCTGGACGTGGCCCAGGCGCCCGCGGACCTGGCGATCCCGTCGTTTCGGACGCACCTGTTGAAGGGCGACCTCGCGGGGCTCTGGTCGATCTGGGTGAACGGCAACTGGCGAGTGACGTTCAGGTTCGTGGAGAACGACGTGGAGCTTGTCGACTATCAGGACTACCACTGAGCGGGAGGTGAGGATCGTGGCGATGAAGAACCCGGTGCACCCGGGCGAGATCCTGCGCGAAGACGTGCTGGCCGACCTCGGCCTGGGCGTTGGTGAGGCCGCGTCGCGGCTCGGGATCTCTCGGGTGGCGCTGAGCAGGGTCTTGCACGGGCATGCCCGGATCAGCCCGAACCTGGCGGTGCGGCTGGAGGCCGCCGGGGTGGGTACCGCCCGCGCCTGGTTGGCGATGCAGTCCGCCTACGATCTGGCCACCGAGCGGGCCTCCGGCTCGCCCAAGGTCCGCCGCCTCAGCGACGTCGCCTGAATCGCGCGCTTCTGCCGCTGTCCGGCATGGCGGCATACCGTTGCACGGTCATGCCGCGATGTGCGCATGCGCGTCGACGTCGGCGACCACTCCGGGGGGCACAGGCTAGGAGGTCTCGGGCTAGCCTCGGCATGTGTCCGCGAAGTCAGAGCGAACGGCCGCACGCGAGGCCGTGGCGACCTATCACGAGACCGAGCTGGCGGAGTTGGTGGAGCACGTCGTCGCCGCGATCGACGGCTTTCGCTCAGGTGCGCTGAGTGCGTTCGACGTCGACCGGGTCTTGTTCCAGTACTCCCGGGCAGCGAAGGAGCTCTGGAAGTTCTGCAACGTGGGCGATGTCGAGTTCGCCGCGACCACGGTCCGTGACGGTGTGCGCGTCGACTGGTGGGAGCGTGGGGCGCCGAAGACGCGGTGAACTCACGAAGCTCTTGCCGCGGAGTCGTTCGGACTACCGACGACCCTGCGCAGGGTCTGACGCCACGCCGTGCGAATCGCTGTCAGGTGCGTGAGGGGCCGTCACGTGGAGGTCGGGTGCGGAGTCGGCCCATCGCGGCCGCGGCGACCTCAGCGGCGTTGAGCTGCTGCGCGGGCATCAGGTGGCTGTACCGCGCGTCGGTGGTGGCGTAGGTCTCGTGGCCGAGCCGGCGGGACAGGCTGAACATGTCCATGCCCTCGGCGAGCATCCAGCTCGCGTGCGTGTGCCGTAGGTCGTGCAGCCGCGGGCGCTTCGTCAGCCGGAGCGCGTCGGGATCTGGGCTCCCGTCGGCGCCGACAGGGTTCTGCGCCTTCTCGATCGCCGGGGTCCAGTGCGTCGCCCAGAAGGTGTTGTTGCGGATCGGCCGTCCGGCCACGTTGACGAACACCAGGTCGCCGGGGCTCTTGCCGGCCGCCGCAGCACGGAACAACTCGGCCAGGTCCGGCGACAGCGAGATCGTCCGTCGTGACCGGCCGGACTTCGGGGACCCGACGTAGGGCTGTCGGGTGCCGTCACGCTTCCAGGCCCTGGTGATCCGGATGGTCGGCGGGCGGGCGTCCAGCGACAGGTCCTCGACCTGAAGCGCGGTCACCTCGCCGAACCGCATGCCGGTGCCGACCATCGCCACGATGAACGGCCGGTAGTGCTCGGCGATGTTGTCCAGGATCAGATCGAGCTCGTGAGGCTCGAGAACCACCATGTCCTCACCTGCCCGCTGGGAACGGGGGAGCCGCACAGCAGTGCACGGGTTGTCCCCCCGGTACCCAAGCCGCACGGCCGTGTTCATCGCCGCCGACAACAGGCCGTGGACGTTCGAGATCGACTTGGGCGCCAGGCCCTTCTCCTGCAGCTCGCGGACCCAGCGGGTGACGATCTGCCACGTCAGGGCCTTGACCGGCAGCGGACCCAGGTGCGGGTCGATGTGGTCCCTCGCGCGCAGCCGGTAGCCCGTGCGGGTGTCCTCCCCGACCCGGTTGAGCAGGTCGATGTGCTCGGCCACCACCTCGGCTCACGGTCGGCCCGCCCTGACGGATCGCGTTGGCCACCTCGACCGCGAGGGACAGCCGCTGCCCGTTCGCGTCGAGCAGCTTGACGGTCTGCTCCGCCTGGCGACGGTCGTCGAACGTCATCGACTGCCGGCCGGGCTGCATGGGGTCGCGCCAGATCACTCGGAACGCCGTCGTGCCGTTCCCGCGCACCCGCTTCTCGATGCTTGCCACGTCCCCATGGTGCATCTCATGGGGACACATTTGTCCCCATGTGGGGACAATCGCTGCGTTTCCGCAGGTCAGACGGGTGCCCCGAGTGGGATTCGAACCCACACTGGATCGGGTTTGAGCCGAACGCCTCTGCCGGTTGGGCTATCGGGGCACGCTCGGCCGTGGTCGGTGCCGTCCCGGACCGGGTCCGAGACTCCATGACCATCGAGCCGACGTCAGGGTTAGGCTACCGCCCGTGACGAAGAAGGATGCCGCGGCCGCCGACGATGCGCCCACCACACCACTGCTCGACCTGCCCGACCTGTCGGACGCCCCGGCGGGGGAGCCAGCGCGAGCGGCGCGTCCCGCCCGGCGCGCCGTCGTCGCCGAGGACGAGGGCCTCATCAGGATGGACGTCATCGAGACGCTGCGCGAGGCCGGCTTCGACGTCGTCGGTGAGGCCGGCGACGGCGAGGCCGCCGTGGCGCTCGCCATCGAGCTGAAGCCGGACGTCGTCGTGATGGACGTCAAGATGCCGATCATGGACGGCATCACCGCGGCGGAGAAGATCGCCAAGGCGCACGCCGCCCCTGTCGTGCTGCTCACGGCGTTCTCGCAGGCCGAGCTCGTCGAGCGGGCCCGCGACGCCGGCGCCATGGCCTACGTCGTCAAGCCGTTCACCCCTGCGGACCTGCTGCCGGCGGTCGAGATCGCCATCTCGCGCTACCGTCAGATCGCCGCGCTCGAGGACGAGATCGCGGACCTCGGCGAGCGCTTCGAGACGCGCAAGCGGGTGGACCGGGCCAAGGGCCTGCTCATGACGAAGATGGGCCTGAGCGAGCCGGAGTCCTTCCGCTGGATCCAGAAGACGTCGATGGACCGGCGGCTGACGATGCGCGAGGTCGCCGACGCGGTCATCGAGCAGGTCGGCGGCGGGTCCTGACCCTGCGAGCGGGGCGCGCTGCCTGAGCGCGCACCACGCACGAGGACGGGCGATCCCTGGCACATGCCGGGGGTCGCCCGACGTGCGTCCGGGGCCCGGTCAGGAGTGCCCCGGAACGGGTGACTTTCGCTGCGCGGTCCCGACCGTTATGTTTTCGTCATCCGGTCGCTGCCGCCCCCCACGGCAGAGTGCACCGTTGTGGTCGGAAGGAGTCGGCCGTGCGTCCCATCGACGTGTCGAGCGCCTCACCGGCCGATCTCGAGGAGCTCGCGGGCCTGTGCCTCGACGCGCGCGAGGAGTCCTCGGTCGGTCCCCAGGTCTGCTCCTCGGACCGCGACGTCATCGCTCAGCAGCTCGGCGCGATGGCGGCGCAGCCCGGTGGCCTGGTGATGGTCGCTCGTGCCGACGGACGGATCGTCGGCCTGCTCCTCGGACGGCTCGTCGGGCCGAACCCCTTCACCGACGAGATGCACCTGGCGGTCGAGGCCGTGTACGTCACGGCGTCCCACCGTCGTCGCGGGGTGGGGCACGCGCTGATGACGGGTGCGGTCGACCTGGCGGCCGAGGCCGGCGCGGTCCAGGTCTACGCGGCGCCTATCCCCGGGGCACGGGGCATGCAGCGCTTCTTCGTCCAGCTCGGCTTCCTGCCGGCGGCGGCGCACCGCGTCACCAAGCTCAGCGCACTGCAGCGGCGGCTCAGCCAGGACGCCCCCCGGGCGCCGCGTCGCCTCGGCCCGCGGCACCTCGAGGACCTCATCGCGCGGCGCCGGCAGGCCCGCGGCGTGACGGGGGAGATCCCGGTCGTCGCCGCGGCGGTCGCCGAGGCTCAGCCGCCGTTGGTGGCCGACATGAGCATGCAGGTCAGGCGGGCGGTGCAGACCCGCCGGGACCGCGAGTCCTCGATCACCACCTGGTAGACCGCGGTCGACGCGCCGAGGTGCACCGGCGTCGCCGTGCCGGTGACCAGGCCCTCGCGGGCCGCGCGGTGGTGCGAGGCGTTGACCTCGACGCCCACGGCGACCCGGCCCTCGCCGGCGTGCAGCATCGCGCCGAAGGAGCCGAGGGTCTCTGCGAGCACGACGCTCGCGCCCCCGTGCAGCAGACCGTACGGCTGGGTGTTGCCCGCCACGGGCATCGTCCCGACGACGCGCTCGGCCGAGGCCTCGAGGATCTCGATGCCCATCCGCTCCATCAGCGTGCCCGGGAGGCCCCCGCGGACGGACCGGGGAACCGGCGATGCGGACCCCCGGGAGACCTCGCCACCGGTCGGCTCGGACGGTGCAGGACGGGTCGGCGCGGTGTCGGACATGCCCGCTAGGTTGGCACCGTGACGGACCTGGCGCGAACCCGGCCCCTGCTGCTGCTCGTGGACGGCCACTCGATGGCGTACCGGGCGTTCTTCGCCCTGCCGGTGGCGAACTTCTCCACGACGACGGGCGCTCCCACCAACGCCGTCTACGGCTTCACGGCGATGCTGGCGAACCTGCTGCGGGACGAACGGCCGACCCACGTCGCGGTGGCCTTCGACGCCGGCCGGACGACGTTCCGCACCGAGCGGTTCCCGCAGTACAAGGCCACCCGGGACGCCTCGCCGGCGGAGTTCTCCGGGCAGGTCCCGTTGATCCGCGAGGTGCTCGAGACCCTGCGAATCACCACCCTCGACAAGCCGGGTGTCGAGGCAGACGACATCATCGCCACGCTCACCGCCGGTGCCGTCCGCGAGGGGATGCAGGTGCTGGTCTGCTCCGGTGACCGCGACGCCCTGCAGCTCGTCAGCGAGGACGTCACGCTCCTCTACCCCCGCAAGGGCGTCTCGGAGCTGACCCGGTTCACGCCGGCGGCCGTCGAGGAGAAGTACGGCGTCCCACCGCAGCAGTACCCGGACCTTGCCGCGCTGGTCGGGGAGAGCAGCGACAACCTGCCGGGCGTCCCCGGGGTCGGCCCCAAGACGGCGGCGAAGTGGGTCGGCCAGTACGGCGGGCTCGACGGCGTGCTCGGCGCGGCGCCGACGGTGCCGGGCAAGGCGGGGGAGAGCCTGCGGGCGCACCTGGACCAGGTCCGGCTCAACCGCGAGCTCAACGCCCCGCTGCTCGACGTCGAGCTGCCGGTCGCCGTCGGTGACCTGGCCGTCCGCGCCTGGGACCGCGAGGCGATGCACCGGGTCTTCGACGCCCTGCAGTTCACCGTGCTCCGGGAGCGCCTCTTCGCCATGGTCGGGGAGGAGCCGGAGGAGTCCACCGGCTTCGAGGCGCAGATCAGCGTGGTCGCGCCGGGCACCCTGGGGACCTGGCTGGCGGCACGCGCCGGTCGGACGATCGCGCTCGACGTCGACGGGCGCGGCACCCCGGCCGGTGGTGACGCCTGGGCTCTGGCGCTCGCCGACGGCTCGGCGCAGGCGGTCACCCTCGACCTCACCTCGATCGACCCGCTCGACGAGGCCGCGCTCGCCGCCTGGCTGGCCGACACGGCGGCGGCCAAGGCCGTGCACGGCGCCAAGACCGCCCAGCACGCGCTGGCCGGCCGGGGGCTCGACCTGGCGGGCGTCGTCTTCGACACCGAGCTGGCCGCGTACCTGTGCCACCCGGACCAGCGCAGCTACGACCTGGCCGACCTCGCCATCCGGCACCTGCAGCGGGACCTCCGGCTCGACGACTCGGCGAAGGACGGCGACCAGGGGTCCCTCGACCTCGACCTGGAACCCGGCGTGGCGAACCGGCGGGGCGGGGTGCGGGCCGCCGCCGTCGCCGAGCTCCAGGACGCGCTCGGCGCCGACCTGGACGACCGCGGCGCCCGGCACCTGCTCGAGGACCTCGAGCTTCCCCTGGTCCCGGTGCTCGCGTCGATGGAGCGTACCGGGATCGCCATCGACGTCGCCGAGCTCACCGCGCTCGAACGATCCTTCGGCGCGACCATGGCCGGCGCGGCCGCCGAGGCCTTCGCGGTGATCGGCCGGGAGGTGAACCTCGGCTCGCCGAAGCAGCTCCAGGAGGTGCTCTTCGACCAGCTCGGCATGCCGCACACCAAGAAGATCAAGACCGGCTGGACGACGGACGCGGCTGCCCTGGCCGACCTCTTCGAGCGCACCGAGCACCCGTTCCTGCTGCACCTGCTCGCGCACCGGGACGCGGTGCGGCTGAGGCAGACGGTGGAGGGGCTGCTGCGGTCCGTCGCGCCGGACGGCCGGATCCACACGACCTTCCAGCAGACGATCGCGGCGACCGGTCGGCTGTCCTCCACCGACCCGAACCTGCAGAACATCCCCATCCGCACCGAGGAGGGCCGGCGGATCCGCCGGGCCTTCGTCGTCGGGGAGGGCTACGAGACGCTTCTGACGGCGGACTACAGCCAGATCGAGATGCGGATCATGGCGCACCTGTCCGGGGACGCCGGGCTCATCGAGGCGTTCCGCTCCGGCGAGGACCTGCATGCCTACGTCGGCTCCCGCGTCTTCTCCGTGCCGACCGACCAGGTCAGCCCGGCGATGCGCGCCAAGGTCAAGGCGATGTCCTACGGGCTGGCCTACGGGTTGTCGTCCTTCGGGCTCTCCAACCAGCTCTCGATCCCGGTCGGCGAGGCCGCGGCGCTGATGGAGGACTACTTCGCCCGCTTCGGCGGCGTGCGGGACTACCTCGCCGGGGTCGTCGACGAGGCGCGCCGGACCGGCTACACCGCAACGGTCCTCGGCCGTCGCCGGTACCTGCCCGACCTCACCAGCGACAACCGGCAGCGCCGTGAGATGGCCGAGCGGATGGCCCTCAACGCCCCGATCCAGGGCAGCGCCGCCGACCTCATCAAGGTGGCGATGCTCGGCGTCGACGCCCGGCTGCGGGAGACCGGCCTGCGCTCCCGGATGCTCCTGCAGGTCCACGACGAGCTCGTCCTCGAGGTCGCGCCGGGCGAACGCGACGAGGTCGAGGCGGTGGTCCGCGGCGAGATGGGCGCGGCAGCCGACCTCGCCGTCCCGCTCGACGTCTCCGTGGGGACGGGCGCCTCGTGGCACGAGGCGGGCCACTGACCGTCCCGCCGGCCCACCGCGGCGCCCTCCGGGTCGCGGCAGACCCTGTGACCGCCCGACCGCCCTCAGCGACCGTCGACCCCCGGGCCCCCTGCGGCGCCGAGCGTGCAGACGAAGATCGCCGTCCCGGGCAGCATCGCGCCACGCACCGGCCCCCAGCCGCCCCAGGCGCGCCGGTGCGTCGGCGGCCACGCGGGCTCGACCAGTCGCGTGAGGGCGAAGCCGGCACCGGTGAGCTCGGCGACGTGGTCGCCGAAGGTCCGGTGGAACTCCGCGTAGCGGACCGCCCCGTCCTCGTCGGTCTCCACGTAGGGCGTCCGGTCGAAGTACGACCGGATCGCCGTCAGGCCACGCTCGCTCGGGTCGTCCGGGAAGGCCCACCGCAGCGGGTGCGTGACCGCGAAGACCCAGCGTCCACCCGGCCGGAGCACCCGGGCCACCTCGCGGTGCACGGCGGCGGCGTCGGGCACGAACGGCAGGGCGCCGAAGGCGGTGAAGGCGATGTCGAAGGACCCGGCAGCGAACGGCAGGGCGCGGGCGTCGGCCTGGACCATCGGCACCCGGACGCCCATGCGCGCGTCCAACGCCCGCCCGGCGGCGAGCATCCCGGCCGAGACGTCCGTGGCCACCGCCCGGGCACCCTGGCCGAGGAGCCACCGGCTGCACTGGGCCGCGCCGGCGCCGACCTCGAGCACGTCGCGGCCGGTCACCGGCCCGAGCAGCCGCGCGTCGGCCTCGCGCAGGTCCTCCGGGCACCAGCAGAAGTCGGCCGGGCCGAGGAAGTCGCCGTGCTCGGCGAGGTACTCCACGGCGTTCTCGTCCCACCAGCCGCGGGCGGCGCCCCCGCCGGCGGCGTCGTCGACGGGGTGGAAGCCGGCCCCTGCGGGCGGTGCGCTCATCGATCCTCCAGGCTCGGCCGTGCGGCACCATCGTCGCAGGCGGGGTCGGCGCTGCGGCTTTGACCCGGCCTTCCGCGCGCGCCTAGGATGGTAGACGGTGTGCCTCGCGCTGAGCGCGGATCGCACCACTCCCTGTCCGAACTATTCCCTGTCCGCATCGGAGCTCGAAACTCAATGACCATCACCACCCCGGCAAAGACGGCTGCGCCTCAGGTCGCCATCAACGACATCGGCTCGAGTGAGGACTTCCTCGCCGCGATCGACGCGACCATCAAGTACTTCAACGACGGCGACATCGTCGAAGGCACCATCGTCAAGGTCGACCGCGACGAGGTCCTGCTGGACATCGGCTACAAGACCGAGGGTGTCATCCCCTCGCGCGAGCTCTCGATCAAGCACGACGTCGACCCCGACGAGGTCGTCACCGTCGGCGACGTCGTCGAGGCCCTGGTCCTTCAGAAGGAGGACAAGGAAGGCCGTCTGATCCTGTCCAAGAAGCGCGCCCAGTACGAGCGCGCCTGGGGCACGATCGAGAAGATCAAGGAAGAGGACGGCGTCGTCACCGGCACCGTCATCGAGGTCGTCAAGGGCGGCCTCATCCTCGACATCGGCCTCCGCGGCTTCCTGCCCGCCTCGCTCGTCGAGATGCGTCGCGTCCGCGACCTCCAGCCGTACGTCGGCAAGGAGATCGAGGCGAAGATCATCGAGCTCGACAAGAACCGCAACAACGTCGTCCTCTCGCGCCGTGCCTGGCTCGAGCAGACGCAGTCCGAGGTCCGCTCCACCTTCCTGCAGACCCTGCAGAAGGGCCAGGTGCGCCCCGGTGTCGTCTCCTCGATCGTCAACTTCGGTGCGTTCGTCGACCTGGGCGGCGTGGACGGCCTCGTGCACGTCTCCGAGCTGTCCTGGAAGCACATCGACCACCCGAACGAGGTCGTCGAGGTCGGCCAGGAGGTCACCGTCGAGGTGCTCGACGTCGACTTCGACCGCGAGCGCGTCTCGCTGTCGCTCAAGGCGACGCAGGAGGACCCGTGGCAGGCGTTCGCCCGGACGCACGCCATCGGTCAGGTCGTGCCCGGCAAGGTCACCAAGCTCGTCCCGTTCGGTGCGTTCGTGCGCGTCGAGGACGGCATCGAGGGCCTCGTGCACATCTCCGAGCTGGCCGTCCGCCACGTCGAGCTGCCCGAGCAGGTCGTCAACGTCGGTGACGACACCTTCGTCAAGGTCATCGACATCGACCTCGAGCGTCGCCGCATCTCGCTGTCGCTGAAGCAGGCGAACGAGGGTCTCGACCCGCACAGCGAGGACTTCGACCCGGCGCTGTACGGCATGGCCGCCGAGTACGACGACAAGGGGAACTACAAGTACCCCGAGGGCTTCGACCCGGAGACCAACGAGTGGCTCGAGGGCTTCGAGTCGCAGCGCGAGACGTGGGAGACCCAGTACGCGGCCGCCCACGAGCGCTGGGAGGCGCACAAGAAGCAGGTGCTCGAGGCGGCCCAGGCCGACGCGGACGCTGCGAACGCCCCCGAGGTGACGTCGTCCTCCTCGTCGTCCGCCACGGCCCCGTCGTCCTCCTCGTCGAGCAGCTACTCCTCGACGCCGGCCGAGGAGGCCACCGGCACCCTCGCCTCGGACGAGGCGCTCGCCGCGCTGCGCGAGAAGCTCACCGGGAACTGATCCCACGCGCCACGGCGCACCGCACGTCCCGAAGGGCCGGTCACCTGGTGGCCGGCCCTTCGGCGTGCCTCCCGCGACACGCGCGCCCACCAGCCGGACCGCCGGCCCACCGGGCCCCCCGGAGCGGGCTAGGGTCGTCGCGTGCAGTGGTCGATGGGGTCCCGGCCGGACGGCGTCCGGCGGGTCGGGCTGACGGGCGGCATCGCGTCGGGCAAGTCGGTGGCCTCCGGCCGGCTGCGGGAGCGTGGGGTCGCGGTCGTCGACCACGACCAGCTCGCGCGGGAGGTCGTCGCGGCGGGGAGCGAGGGCCTGGCGGCCGTCGTGGACTCCTTCGGGGCGGACGTGCTCACCCCGGAGGGTGACCTGGACCGGGCGGCGCTCGGTGCCCGGGTCTTCGCCGACCGGGAGGCTCGCGCGACCCTCAACGAGATCGTCCACCCCCGGGTCGCCGAGGCGGCGCGGGGCCACGAGGCCGCTGCGGTGTTCGCCGGCGCCACCGTGGTGGTGCACGACATCCCGTTGCTGGTCGAGACCGGTCAGGCCGGCCGGTTCGACGAGCTCGTCGTGGTCGACGCCCCCGCGGAGCTCCGGGTCGCACGGCTGGTCGCCGAACGGGGACTGACCGCGGAGCAGGCGTGGGCACGGGTGGCCGCGCAGTCCGACGACGAGGCGCGGCGCGCCGTCGCCGACCAGGTGCTCGACGGCTCCGGAAGCGTCGAGGAGCTGCGCGCCCAGGTCGACGCGCTGGTCGACACCTGGGCCGTGCCGGTCGAGGAGCTGAGCCGATGAGTCGGCGGGTCCTGCTGACCGGCTTCGCGCCCTTCGACGGCCAGCTGCAGAACCCCTCGTGGCTCGCCGTGCAGCAGGCCGCGCAGGAGTGGACCGGGCCGGGCGCGCTCGCCACGGCGCTCCTGCCGGTCTCGTTCGCGGGCGTCGGCCCGGCCCTCGACCGCGCGATCGCGGCGCACCGGCCGGACGTCGTGGTGTGCGCCGGCCTCGCCGAGGGACGGGACCGGGTCGGCCTGGAACGGACGGCGGTCAACGTCATCGACGCGCGGATCCCGGACGAGGACGGCCGGGCGCCGGTCGACGAACCGGTGGTGCCCGGCGGCCCCGTGGCCTACCTCTCGAGCCTGCCGATCAAGGCGTGCGTCGCCGAGCTCACCGCTCTCGACCTGCCCGGCGAGGTGAGCAACACTGCCGGGACCTACGTCTGCAACGCCGCGTTCTACCACCTGCAGCACGCGCTCCGGGGGTGGCCCTGGGCGCGGGGCGGCTTCGTGCACCTTCCGCAGGCGAGCGAGACCGCGCGGTCCGACGGCCCGGCGCTCCCGCTCGACGTCCTGGCGCAGGCCCTGGTGGTGATCGCCCGCACGTCCCTGACGGTCGAGGCGGACCTGCCGGTCAGCGGCGGCCGGGAGCACTGAGCCGGTCGGCACCCCGCGCGTCGACCTGCCGGAGGCGGTCAGCCGACCCGGGTGAGCGTCGCGCCGCCGTCGGAGACCGCGTAGAGACGGTGGTCCAGCTGGGCGAACCAGGCCGGCGCACTCAGTCCGTCGGGCCACGGCACGGCGCGCAGCCGCCCGTCGGCGAGGTCGAGGCGTCGCAGGGCGTCCGCGGCACCGTGGAACGGGCCGACGGAAGCCGCCGCACTCGACGCTGCGACGAGGATCGTCGACCCGTCCAGGAAGAGCTGCGGGTTCGCCATGCCCGCCCATCGGGCGGACCACCGCGGCGCGCCGGTCCGCAGGTCGAGGCGCTGCACGGTGACGCCGTCCTCGTCCGCTGTGGCCACGACGACCGCGCGGTCGTAGCGGACCGACGGAGCCACGGGCTGCCCGGGAAGGTCGGCGGTCCAGAGCGTCCTGCCGGTACGGGCGTCGGCGCCCACGACGCCGAGGTCTCCTGACAGCAGCAGCACTCCCGGGTCCGAGCCGTCGTCCGGGACCGAGCGCAGCAGCGGCGCGGTGAGCGCGAACCGGAGGTCGCCCGAGCGATCGCGGACGGTCCCGAGGTCGCCCTCCCCACCGACGTGGGCCCGCAGGACGTACCCGCCGTCGGGCAGCGCCGCCTCGAAGAGCGGCGCCCACGGCACGAAGGTGCCGTCCGGCCAGCCCGGGACCGGCGCCCCGGTGGTCGTGTCGATCGCCGCCGTCCGCACCCCGCCGAGCTCGAGGATCCCGGCTCGTGCCCGGGCGAAGATCCCGGAACCGTAGGGGCGGGTCGCCAGGCCGGGGACGGTGGTCGACCACCGGACGTGCCCGTCGACCGGGGAGAGCCTCGTCACGGTCGCCGCGCCGGCCCCGTCGACGTCGCCGTCGAGCGAGACGACCAGCACGTCGCCGTCGTCGGTCCCGTGCACCGTGGTGCCGACCGGCCGGTCGATCGTGACCCGCGCGACCTCGGCGCCGTCGGCCAGGGCGAGCGTGAGGAGGCTCTGACCCGCACCGCCGGGGCCGACGAGGCAGGTGAGGGCGGCCCCGTCGGCCGGGGGTTGCGCACAGCCTGCGACCAGCACGTTCGCCGGGAGCCGGTGGAGCCAGCGCTCCTCGCCGGTCTCGGCGTCGACGGCCGACACCGCGGTGAGGTCGGGCAGCGCCCGGACGAAGGACCCGCGGGTCGCCACGACCGTGCGCAGGCCGGCGGTGGCGATCGACCAGAGCGCAGCGGGGCGCGCCGTCAGCGGGAGCAGCCCGCCGTCGAGACCGGACATCGACGCGGTGTCGGCGCGCTCCTGCGCGAGACGTCGCGCGACCCCTGCCGTGCTCGCCGACCCGAGCAGGAGCGCGAGCCCGGTGATCAGGGCCACGACCCCGCGGGCGCGGCGGCGGGCGCCGCGGGCGAGCCCTGCCAGGTTCGACCCTGCCGGTCGCTGCTCGGCGTCGGCCGGCTCCAGGTCGTCGTCGAGCACGACGTCGACCATCTCGCCTCGGTGCGGTCGAGCCATCACCTGACTCTAGGCTCGGCTCCTCCGGGCCGCAGGGTGGCGCGGGCGGGCCGTTGAGGTATCCGCCGTAGCCGCGGACCGGTCCCGAGGACTTCGGGAGCGCGGGTGCGCCGCGCGATCGGCCGGGGGCCGGTCGCCGGGCGTGCCTGTCGGTCGCGGGTCGTACCGTGGACGCATGCGTCCAGTCACCGACCTCCAGCGCCGGGTCGAGCCGTTCGAGGTCATCTCCGAGTACGTGCCGTCCGGCGACCAGCCGACGGCCATCGCCGACCTCGCCGGCCGGATCGAGGCCGGGGAGAAGGACGTCGTCCTGCTCGGCGCCACCGGCACCGGCAAGTCCGCGACGACGGCCTGGCTGATCGAGAAGCTCCAGCGCCCGACGCTGGTGATGGCACCGAACAAGACCCTGGCGGCCCAGCTCGCCACGGAGTTCCGCGAGCTGCTGCCGAACAACGCCGTGGAGTACTTCGTCTCCTACTACGACTACTACCAGCCCGAGGCGTACATCGCGCAGACGGACACCTACATCGAGAAGGACTCGGCGATCAACGACGAGGTCGAGCGGCTCCGGCACTCGGCCACCAACTCGCTGCTCACGCGCCGGGACGTCGTGGTCGTCGCGTCGGTGTCCTGCATCTACGGCCTGGGCACCCCGCAGGAGTACGTCGACCGGATGGTCCGGCTCTCGGTGGGGGACCAGGTCGACCGGGACCAGCTGCTCCGGCAGTTCGTCACCATGCAGTACACCCGCAACGACATGGCCTTCACCCGCGGCACGTTCCGGGTCCGCGGCGACACGGTCGAGATCATCCCGGTCTACGAGGAGCTCGCCCTCCGGATCGAGTTCTTCGGCGACGAGATCGAGGCGATCACCACCCTGCACCCGCTCACCGGGGACACCGTCCGGTCCGAGCAGGAGATGTTCCTCTTCCCCGCGACGCACTACGTCGCCGGCCCGGAGCGGATGGAACGAGCCATCGGCACCATCGAGGCCGAGCTGGCCGAGCGGCTCGAGGTGCTGGAGCGGCAGGGCAAGCTGCTCGAGGCCCAGCGGCTGCGGATGCGCACCACCTACGACGTCGAGATGATGCGCCAGGTCGGCAGCTGCTCGGGGATCGAGAACTACTCCCGGCACATCGACGGGCGCGAAGCCGGGACGCCGCCGCACACGCTCCTCGACTACTTCCCCGAGGACTTCCTGCTGGTCATCGACGAGTCCCACGTCACGGTGCCGCAGATCGGCGCGATGTTCGAGGGAGACATGTCGCGCAAGCGGGCGCTCGTCGACCACGGCTTCCGGCTGCCCAGCGCGATGGACAACCGGCCGCTGCGCTGGGAGGAGTTCGTCGAGCGGATCGGGCAGACGGTCTACCTCTCGGCGACCCCCGGTCCCTACGAGCTCGCCCAGTCCGACGGGGTCGTGGAGCAGATCATCCGTCCCACCGGGCTGGTCGACCCGCAGGTCGTCGTCAAGCCGACGACCGGGCAGATCGACGACCTGCTCGCCGAGATCCGGGCGCGCGCCGAGCGCAACGAACGGGTGCTCGTGACGACCCTGACGAAGAAGATGTCCGAGGACCTCACCGACTATCTGCTCGAACGGGGTGTCCGGGTCCAGTACCTGCACTCCGAGGTCGACACGCTGCGGCGGGTGGAGCTCCTGCGGGAGCTGCGGATGGGCCAGTTCGACGTCCTCGTCGGCATCAACCTGCTGCGGGAGGGCCTCGACCTGCCCGAGGTCTCGCTGGTGAGCATCCTCGACGCGGACAAGCAGGGGTTCCTGCGGTCCGGCACCTCGCTCATCCAGACGATCGGCCGCGCCGCCCGCAACGTCTCCGGCGAGGTGCACATGTACGCCGACACGGTCACCGCCGCGATGGCGATGGCGATCGACGAGACCACCCGGCGGCGCGAGAAGCAGGTCGCCTACAACGTCGAGCACGGCATCGACCCGACCCCGCTGCGCAAGAAGATCAGCGACGTCACGGACATGCTCGCCCGGGAGGACATCGACACGGCCGAGCTGCTCGAGGGCGGCTACCGCAAGCCCGCGCGGGGTGGAGCCCCGGTCCCGGGACGCGCCCCGGCCACCGCGCGCGGCGCCGCACCCGGTCGCCCGGGCAAGCTCGTGGACGTCCCGGCGGCCGAGCTCGCGCAGCTCATCCAGGAGCTCAGCGACCAGATGCACGCGGCCGCCGCCGAGCTCCAGTTCGAGCTCGCCGCCCGGTTGCGGGACGAGATCGGTGGCCTCAAGAGGGAGCTGCGGGACATGCAGGCCGCAACGGCCTGACGACGGCGAGGAGGGGACGATGGCCCCACGCACCACCGCGTTCGACCGCTTCGACAGCGGCACCCCCTACGAGCGCTACGTCGGTCGGTGGAGTCGTCAGGTCGCGCCCGGCTTCCTCGCGTGGATCGACGTGCGGCCGGGCCGGCACTGGCTCGACGTCGGCTGCGGGACGGGTGCCCTCTGCTCTGCGATCATCGACCGCGCGGCCCCGGCGTCGCTCGTGGGGGTCGATCCCTCGGCCGGCTTCCTCGCCCAGGCCGAGGCGCAGCTGCGGGGCAGCGCGACGCTGCACCAGGGCGACGCCGCTCACCTGCCGCTCGCCGACGGTGCGGTCGACGTGGCCGTCTCCGGCCTGGTGCTCAACTTCCTCCCCGACCCCGACGGTGCCGTCAGGGAGATGTGCCGGGTCACCCGACCCGGCGGCACGATCGCGGCCTACGTGTGGGACTACGCCGGTCGGATGGAGCTCATGCGGTACTTCTGGGCGGCCGCCGCCGAGCTCGACGCGGCCGCGGCCGTCCTGGACCAGGGGGAGCGGTTCCCGATCTGCCGACCCGATGGGCTGCGCGACTGCTTCGCCGCGGCGGGGCTCGAGGACCTCGACGTCACCGCGATCGAGATCGCGACGCCCTTCGGGAGCTTCGACGAGTACTGGGAACCCTTCCTCGGCGGTCAGGGCTCCGCGCCCGGGTACGCGATGTCCCTCGACGAGCCCGCCCGTGAACGGCTGCGAGAGCGGTTGCGCGAACGGGTCCCCGCCCGGCCGGACGGCTCGATCGCCCTGCGCGCCCGGGCGTGGGCGGTGCGGGGGAGCAGACGCCGGGCCGGGGGTTGAATCCAGTGCCCTCCGGTGAACTATGCTGCTCGCCGGAGGGGAGTACTCCCATCGCAGTGGTGCCGTCATCACGGACGTCGTCGTCGACGTCCCGGTGCCACGGGTCTGCCGATCGTGCATCGAGCAGGTGGAGGAGACCTTCGGTACACCCCTATGAGTGCCGGAGGTAACGCTGTGCCCGTCGAATCGTGGGTCTGGGCAGTCACGATCCTGGGAGTCGCAGGCCTGATCGTCTTCGACTTCTACGCGCACGTGCGCACCCCGCACGAGCCCACGTTCCGCGAGTCGGCTATCTGGTCGGCCGTCTACATCGCCCTCGCGATCGTCTTCGGGATCGGGCTGACTGCCGTCTGGGGGGTCGGCCACGGCGGGGAGTACTTCGCGGGGTACATCACCGAGAAGAGCCTGTCCGTCGACAACCTCTTCGTCTTCCTCATCATCATGACCCGGTTCGCGGTGCCCCGGATGTACCAGCAGAAGGTGCTCCTCGTCGGGGTGGCGATCGCCCTGGTCCTGCGGGGACTCTTCATCTGGGCCGGCGCAGCCGCCATCGCGCAGTTCTCCTGGGTCTTCTACGTCTTCGGGGCCTTCCTGGTCTACACGGCGGTCAAGCTGGCCCGCGAGAACCACGACAGCGAGGCCCCGGCCGACTTCCACGAGAACGCCGTGCTCCGCGCCGTCCGCCGGGTGCTCCCCTCGACCACCCAGTACCACGAGGACCGGCTCACGGTCGTGCAGTCCGGGCGCCGGCTGGTCACCCCGATGCTCATCGTGATGATCACGATCGGCTCGACCGACGTGCTCTTCGCGCTGGACTCGATCCCGGCGATCTTCGGGCTGACGAAGGAGCCCTACATCGTCTTCACGACGAACGCCTTCGCCCTGCTCGGCCTGCGCCAGCTCTACTTCCTGCTCGGCGGGCTGCTCAAGCGGCTCGTCTACCTCTCCGAGGGCCTCTCCGTGATCCTCGGCTTCATCGGGATCAAGCTCATCCTCGAGGCGCTGCACACCAACGAGCTGCCCTTCATCAACGGCGGCGAGCACGTCGGGTGGGCCCCGGAGATCCCGATCTGGCTTTCCCTCACCGTCATCCTCGGCACGCTCACCATCGCGACCGTCGCGAGTCTCGCCAAGACGCGGATCGACGCCCGCGCCGCCGGGTCCGCAGTGAAGCAGCCGGAGGACTGAGCCGCCCGGCGCTCCCTCGCCGGGCCGCACCGGCGGTGCCCGGCCTACTCCTCCCAGGAGCGCAGCACGAGCTGCCAGGGGCGCACCGAGCGTTCGGCGACGAGACCCTCGACCCAGAACGGGTCGGCGTCGGGGACCCGGTGGACGTCAGCGGCGTCCGCGCCCCGGACGAGGAGCCGGGCGCCGGGCGCCCCGTCGTCGGTGAAGGGACCGCTCGCGACCAGCACGCCGGCGCGGTGCAGCTCGGCCAGGTAGGCGCGGTGCGCCGGCCGGACCTCGTCGCGCACGGCGGAGCGGTCGTCGTAGGCGAAGGTCGTCATGCCCGGGTCATGCCGCATCCGGGGCCGGCCGCCCGCACGGGGACGAGCCGTGGCGCGTTCGAACGCTTGTACGACCTGCGGTGGCCACTTACGATGTCCCGGTGAACGACCGACTACGCGTCCAGGGCGCGCGCGAGCACAACCTGCGCAACGTCGACCTCGATCTTCCCCGCGACAGCCTCATCGTCTTCACCGGCCTGTCCGGGTCGGGCAAGTCCTCGCTCGCGTTCGACACCATCTTCGCCGAGGGGCAGCGACGCTACGTCGAGTCCCTCTCCGCCTACGCCCGGCAGTTCCTCGGCCAGATGGACAAGCCGGACGTCGACTTCATCGAGGGTCTCTCGCCCGCGGTCTCGATCGACCAGAAGTCGACCAACCGCAACCCGCGCTCCACCGTCGGGACGATCACCGAGGTCTACGACTACCTGCGGCTGCTCTTCGCCCGGGCGGGCACCCAGCACTGCCCGGTCTGCGGCGAGCAGATCAGCCGGCAGACCCCGCAGCAGATCGTCGACCGCCTGCTCGAGCTGCCCGAGGGCACCCGCTACCAGGTGCTCGCGCCGGTCGTCCGGGGCCGCAAGGGGGAGTACGCCGAGCTGTTCGCCGAGCTGCAGACCAAGGGCTTCGCCCGCGCCCGCATCGACGGGGCGGTCGTCGCCCTCACCGAGGCCCCCGCGCTGGAGAAGAAGCTCAAGCACACGATCGAGGTCGTCGTCGACCGGCTGGTCGCGAAGGACGGAGTCCGTCGGCGCCTGACGGACTCCGTCGAGACAGCGCTCTCGCTGGCCGGCGGGCTGCTCGTGGTCGACCTGGTCGACGCCGACGCGGAGGACCCGGCGCGCGAGCGGCGGTTCTCCGAGAACCGGGCGTGTCCCAACGACCACGAGCTCACCCTCGACGAGATCGAGCCGCGGACGTTCTCGTTCAACGCCCCGTACGGCGCGTGCCCCGAGTGCACCGGCATCGGCAGCCGTCTCGAGGTGGACCCCGACCTGGTCATCCCGGACGAGGACGCCACCCTCGCCGACGGTGCCGTCGCCCCGTGGGCGCAGACGTCGTCGGAGTACTTCCAGCGGGTCCTGGTGGCCCTGGCCGACGACCTGGGCTTCCGGATGGACGTGCCGTGGCGCGCGCTGCCGGAGCGCGCTCGCACGTCGATCCTCTACGGCCAGGACCACAAGGTGCACGTCCGCTACAAGAACCGGTGGGGCCGCGAACGGCAGTACTCCACCGGCTTCGAGGGCGTCGTCACGTTCATCGAGCGGCGGCACGCCGAGACCGACTCGGACTGGTCGAAGGAGAAGTACGAGGCCTTCATGCGGGAGGTCCCGTGCCCGGTCTGCCACGGCGCGCGGCTCAAGCCCGAGGTCCTGGCCGTGCGCGTCGGCGGCCTGTCCATCGCCGACCTGTGCCGGCTGCCGCTGGACGAGGCACGGGCGTTCCTCACCGGGCTCGTCCTGGGCACCCGCGAGCAGGCGATCGCCGCCCAGGTGCTCAAGGAGATCAACGCCCGGCTCGGCTTCCTGCTCGACGTCGGCCTCGACTACCTCTCGCTGGAACGACCGGCCGGCACGCTCTCCGGCGGCGAGGCCCAGCGGATCCGCCTCGCCACCCAGATCGGCTCGGGCCTGGTCGGTGTGCTCTACGTGCTCGACGAGCCGTCGATCGGCCTGCACCAACGGGACAACCGCCGGCTCATCGAGACCCTCACCCGGCTGCGGGACCTCGGCAACACGCTCATCGTCGTCGAGCACGACGAGGACACGATCCGCTCCGCGGACTGGATCGTCGACATCGGCCCGGGCGCGGGGGAGCACGGCGGTCGCGTCGTGCACTCCGGCGACCTCGACGGCCTGCTCGCCTCGACGGAGTCGGTCACCGGCGCGTACCTGTCGGGCCGGCGCAGCATCCCGATGCCGGACGTGCGCCGCACGGTCGACCCGGCCCGCTCGATCACCGTCGTCGGGGCCCGGGAGCACAACCTGCGCGGCATCGACGTCGACATCCCGCTGGGGACCTTCACCGCCGTCACCGGGGTCTCGGGCTCGGGCAAGTCCACCCTGGTCAACTCGATCCTCTACACGGTGCTCGCGAACGAGCTCAACGGCGCCCGCCAGGTGCCCGGCCGGCACACCCGGGTCACCGGGCTCGAGCACCTCGACAAGGTGGTGCACGTCGACCAGGGCCCGATCGGCCGCACCCCGCGGTCCAACCCGGCGACGTACACCGGGGTCTGGGACCACGTCCGCAAGCTGTTCGCCGCGACGACCGAGGCCAAGGTCCGCGGCTACCAGCCGGGGCGCTTCTCCTTCAACGTCAAGGGCGGCCGCTGCGACGCCTGCGCGGGCGACGGCACCATCAAGATCGAGATGAACTTCCTGCCGGACGTCTACGTGCCCTGCGAGGTCTGCCACGGCGCGCGGTACAACCGCGAGACCCTCGAGGTGCACTTCAAGGGCAAGACCGTCGCCGACGTGCTCGACATGCCCATCGAGGAGGCCGCGGAGTTCTTCGCCGCGGTGCCCGCGATCTCGCGGCACCTGACGACCCTGGTGAGCGTCGGCCTGGGCTACGTGCGGCTCGGGCAGCCCGCGCCCACCCTCTCCGGCGGCGAGGCGCAGCGGGTCAAGCTCGCCAGCGAGCTCCAGCGGCGTTCCACCGGCCGCACGGTCTACGTGCTGGACGAGCCGACGACGGGCCTGCACTTCGAGGACATCCGCAAGCTGCTCGGCGTGCTGCAGTCGCTCGTCGACAAGGGGAACTCGGTCATCGTCATCGAGCACAACCTCGACGTCATCAAGAACGCCGACTGGGTGATCGACCTCGGTCCCGAGGGCGGCAACGGCGGCGGCACGGTGGTGGCCGAGGGCACGCCGGAGCACGTCGCGGGGGTGGCCGCGAGCCACACCGGGCGGTTCCTCGCCGAGGTGATCGCCCCGGAGGCCGTCGCCGCCAGCGCCTGAGCGAACCCGAGCCGCGTGCCCTCGAGCGAACCCGGGCGCCAGCGCCTGAGCGAACCCCGGCCCGCCGAGGGCTTCCGCCCGGGCACCCCGGGGGCGCACCCTGGGCGGATGGAGCCCGCCGAGGTCGCCGAGCGCACCCGCCGGGTCGCCGCCATGTTCGACCTCGTCGCGCAGACCTACGACACGGTCGCCGTGCCGTGGTTCGGGCCGATCGCGGCCGGTCTGGTCGAGCGCCTCGGACCCCGGCCGGGGGAGCGGGCCCTCGACCTCGGAACCGGCCGCGGCGCGGCACTCTGGCCGCTGGCCGCGGGGGTCGCGCCGACCGGGTCGGTGACGGCGGTCGACCTCTCGCCGAGGATGGTCGAGGCCACCCGCGCCGAGGTCGCTGCCCGAGGCCTGTCGGACGTCGAGGTGCTCGTCGGGGACGCGAGCGCCCCCGACCTGCCCGCGGGGACCTTCGACGTCGTCGCCGCATCCCTCGTGCTCTTCTTCCTGCCCGACCCGCCGGCCGCGCTGCGGGAGTGGTGCCGGCTGCTGGCGCCCGGCGGGCGCCTCGGCCTCTCGACCTTCGGCGGCCGCGACGAGGCCTGGGAGCAGCTCGACGAGGTGTTCACGCCGTACCTGCCGCCCGCGCTCCTGGACGCCCGGACGACGGGCAGCCGTGGCGTGTTCGGCTCGGACGCCGCGCTCGAGGAGCTGGCTCGCGACTGCGGCCTCGGCGAGGTCGTCACCGTGACCGCCGCGCTGCCGGTGCGCTTCGACGGCCTCGAGCAGTGGCGTGCGTGGACCTGGTCGCACGGTCAGCGCAGCCACTGGCTCGCCGTGCCCGACGCGGAGCGGGGCGCGGTGCTCGACGCCGCCGCGACGCGCGTCGCGCCGCTGCTCGACGCCGACGGCGGCTTCACCCTCACGCAGCAGCTGCGCTACACGACGGGCCGTCGCCCCCCGACCGGCGCGGCGCCGCTCACGCCCGGGTGAGGGTCCCGGGCTCGACGCGCACCGGGAAGTTCACCGAGCGGCTGATGAAGCAGTGCTCGTCGGCCCGCTCGTGCAGGGCCTCGAGCTGCGCGACGGTGACCTCGCCCCGCACCGTCACCCGCGGTCGGAGCACCACCTCGGTGAACTGGCCGGCGCCCGCGGCCGCGACCCGCATCGTGCCGCTCGGGTCGTCGTGGTACGCGAGCACGACGACGCCGTCGTTGGCCGCGAGGTGGAGGAACCACAGCATGTGGCACTGCGCGAGGGCGGCCACCAGCAGCTCCTCGGGGTTGTAGCGGCCGGGGTCGCCCCGGAACGCCGGATCGGCCGAGCCCGGCAACGGTGGCTTGCCCGCGAAGGTGATCTCGTGGTCCCGGCTGTACGCCGTGTAGCCCGTCGTCCCGGTGGTTCCGGCGCCGGTCCAGGTGACCGCTGCCCGGTAGCTGTGGAGGATGCCCATGGCTCACGGTACCGAGTGCAGCGGCGCGCGGGCCCGGCGGGACGGTGTGGGTGACCTGTCCTAGGCTCACCGCATGGCCGATCCGGCGAGCTACCGCCCCCGACCCGGAGAGGTTCCGGACCAGCCGGGGGTCTACCGGTTCCGGGACGCCGAGCGACGGGTGATCTACGTCGGCAAGGCCAAGAGCCTGCGGTCCCGCCTGGCCAGCTACTTCCAGGACCTCGCGGCGCTGCACCCGCGGACGCAGCAGATGGTCACCACCGCCGCGAGCGTCGAGTGGACCGTCGTCGGCACGGAGGTCGAGGCGCTGAGCCTCGAGTACTCGTGGATCAAGGAGTTCGACCCGCGGTTCAACGTCAAGTACCGCGACGACAAGTCCTACCCGTACCTGGCGGTCACGCTGGGAGAGCAGTTCCCCCGGGTGCAGGTGCTGCGCGGGGCCAAGCGGCCCGGCACCCGCTACTTCGGGCCCTACGGGCACGCGTGGGCGATCCGCGAGACCGTCGACCTGCTGCTCCGTGTCTTCCCGGTGCGCACCTGCACGGCGGGGGTCTTCCGCCGCGCGGAGCGGTCCGGACGGCCGTGCCTGCTGGGCTACATCGACAAGTGCTCGGCGCCGTGCGTAGGCCGGGTCTCCGAGGAGGAGCACCGCGTCCTTGCCGAGGAGTTCTGCGACTTCATGGCCGGGGACACCGGCCGCTTCGTCCGCCGGGTCGAGCAGCAGATGCGGATCGCTTCCGGCAACCTCGAGTTCGAGCTCGCAGCCAAGCTCCGGGACGACCTCGGAGCGCTCCAGCGGGCGACCGAGAAGAACGCCGTCGTGCTGGCCGACGGGACGGACGCCGACGTGTTCGCCATGGCCGGCGACGAGCTCGAGGCGGCCGTCCAGGTCTTCCACGTGCGGGGCGGCCGGATCCGCGGTCAACGCGGCTGGGTGGTGGAGAAGGTCGAGGACCTCTCCGACGCCGAGCTCGTCGAGCACCTGCTCCAGCAGGTCTACGGCGACGGTGCGGCCGTCGCCCCGGCGCGGTCGTCCGGCGGCGCGCGGCGGCCGGAGCGGGTCGCGGAGGTCAGCAGCAGCGTGCCCCGCGAGGTGCTCGTCCCCGTCCTGCCGGCGGACGTCGACCAGGTCACCGCGTGGCTCGGTGCCCTGCGGGGCAGCCGGGTGGCCGTGCGCGTCCCCCAGCGGGGGGAGAAGAAGGCCCTCGCCGAGACGGTCCGGCGCAACGCCGAGCAGGCCCTCGCGCTGCACCGCATCCGGCGCGCGGGCGACCTGACGACCCGGGGGCAGGCCCTGGAGGAGCTCCAGGAGGCGCTCGGCCTGGACTGCGCCCCGCTCCGGATCGAGTGCTACGACATCTCCACCACCCAGGGGACCCACCAGGTCGGCTCGATGGTCGTCTTCGAGGACGGCCTCGCCCGCAAGTCCGAGTACCGGCAGTTCGTCATCCGGGGCGAGGACGGCGACGGGGCCCGGGACGACACGGCCGCGATGCACGAGGTGATCACCCGGCGGTTCCGGCGGCACCTCGCGGACCGGGCCGGCGCGGGCGACGGACCGCCGGAGCCCCGGTCCGGACCCGTGGACCCGGCCGAGGAGGCCGTCGACGAGCAGCGCGGCGGTCGGCGGTTCGCCTACGCTCCGCAGCTCGTCGTCGTCGACGGCGGTCCGCCGCAGGTCGCGGCCGCCGCGCGCGCCCTGGCGGACCTGGGGATCACCGACGTCGCGCTGTGCGGCCTGGCCAAGCGCCTGGAGGAGGTGTGGCTGCCGGACGACGACCACCCCGTCATCCTGCGGCGCTCCTCCGAGGGGCTCTACCTCCTGCAGCGGGTCCGCGACGAGGCCCACCGGTTCGCGATCCGGCACCACCGGGCCCGGCGGGGCGCCGCGATGACGCACTCCGTGCTCGACGACGTCCCGGGCCTGGGCCCCACCCGTGCGGCCGCGCTGCTGGAGCGCTTCGGCTCGGTGGCCTCGCTCCGCCGGGCCTCCGTCGACGAGCTCACCGACGTCCAGGGGATCGGGCCGGCGACGGCGCACTCGGTGCTCGAGGCGCTCGCCCGCGCGTGAGTCCGGCCTCGTGGGGGACCGGCCGCCTCCGACGCGAGGCCCGGCTTGCACCGGTCCGGGGCCGCACCCGACGTCGACCGGGCGCGGGGTCGCCGGCGCCTGGCATGCTGGGGACATGAGCGAGCCGCCCCCCACGACCTTTCCGTCGGGCATCCCCGCGTTGGAGGCGGCGACCGCCAGCCCCCGCGGTGCGAACCCCGAGCTGCTCGTCGTCACCGGCATGTCCGGCGCCGGCCGGAGCCACACCGCTGCCGTCCTGGAGGACCTCGGCTGGTACGTCGTCGACAACCTGCCGGCGCAGCTGCTCCCGCAGCTCGCGGGGATGCTCTCCTCCGGTCCGGGCGGCGTGCACCGGCTGGCCGCGGTGGTCGACGTCCGAGGTCGTCGGCTCTCGGCCGACCTGGTCGGCGTGCTGGACTTCCTCCGGGAGGCGGGGCTCGACTTCCGGATCCTCTTCGTCGACGCGTCGGACGCGGTCCTGGTGCGGCGCTTCGAGACGGTCCGGCGGCCGCACCCGCTCCAGGACGGGCGCCGCATCCTCGACGGCATCGCCGACGAGCGGGTCATGCTCGAGGGGGTCCGGCGACGGGCCGACGTGGTCATCGACACCACCGAGCTCAACGTCCACGACCTCGCCCGCGAGGTCCGGGCCGCCGTGGCGGCCGGGGCCGACGACGAGATGCGCCTGACGGTCGTGAGCTTCGGCTTCAAGTACGGCCTGCCGCTCGACGCGGACCACGTCGCCGACGTCCGCTTCCTCGCCAACCCCTACTGGATCACCGAGCTGCGCCACCTGACGGGGCGTGACGAGCCGGTCCGGGACTACGTCCTGGGACTGCCCGGCGCCGAGCTCTTCGTGGAGCGCTACCTCGCCCTGCTCGAGCCCGTCCTGGCCGGCTACGAGCAGGAGGACAAGCGGTACGCGACGCTGGCGATCGGGTGCACGGGCGGCAAGCACCGCTCGGTCGCGATCTCGGAGGCCGTCGCGGCCGCCCTGCGCACCCAGGGGCGTCGCGTGGTGGTGACGCACCGTGACCTCGGCCGTGAGTGAGGGGTCGGGCCCTGCACCGTCGCGAGGCGACCGACCGGTGAGGGCCCGGGCGCCCGAAACCCGTC
Source organism: uncultured Actinomycetota bacterium (assembly GCA_963724505.1). Lineage (GTDB taxonomy): Bacteria > Actinomycetota > Actinomycetes > Actinomycetales > Cellulomonadaceae > Actinotalea. The sequence goes on along the minus strand of CAVRUY010000004.1, from coordinate 29,337 downwards.
ATGTCCGCGGTCCGGCCGTCGTCGCCCTCGGTGGCGGGCACGGGTTGTCCTCGAGCCTCGGCGCACTCCGGCTGATGACCGACCGGATCACGGCCGTCGTCACCGTCGCCGACGACGGCGGCTCCTCCGGGCGGCTGCGGTCCGAGCTCGACGTCATCCCGCCGGGGGACCTGCGGATGGCGCTGTCCGCGCTGTGCGACGACACCGAGTGGGGCCGCACCTGGCGGGACGTGCTCCAGCACCGCTTCGCGAGCGACGGCCCGCTCGACCAGCACGCCGTCGGCAACCTGCTCATCGTCGCGCTCTGGGAGCTGCTCGGTGACCCGGTGGCCGGCCTGGACTGGGTGGGGCGCCTGCTCGGGGCCCGGGGCCGGGTGCTGCCGATGTCCACCGTGCCGCTGGCGATCGAGGCCGACGTCCTCATCGACGGGGTCGAGACGCTCGTCCAGGGCCAGGCCGCCGTCGCGAGCGCAGCCGGCGAGGTCAGGGCCATCCGGCTCCTCCCGCACGACCCGCCGGCCTGCCCCGAGGCGGTCGCCGCGATCGGCGAGGCCGACTGGGTGGTGCTCGGGCCCGGGTCCTGGTTCACCTCGGTGCTCCCGCACGTGCGGGTGCCCGCGCTGCACGAGGCGCTGCGCAGCACGCCCGCGCACCGGTGCGTCACCCTCAACCTGAGCCCGTACGACGACCCCACCGCGATGTCGAACCTCCAGCACCTGCGCGCCCTGGCCACCCACGCGCCGGACCTGCGGGTCGACGTCGTGGTGGCCGACCCCTCGGCGGTGCGGCACCTCGACGAGCTGACCGACCAGGCGGCCTCGATGGGGGCCCAGCTGGTGCTGCGCCAGGTGAGCTCCGGGGACGGGACCCCCCGGCATGACGCACTTCGGCTCGCCGCGGCCTATCGTGACGCATTCGAGGGAGCCTGGGGCGACCTGGGGGGCACACGGGGGATGGCAGGATGACGACATGGCGTTGACGGCACAGGTGAAGGACGAGCTCGCCCGGTTGACCGTCGACAAGACGTCGCAGCGCAAGGCGGAGGTCTCGGCGATGCTGCGCTTCGCCGGTGGCCTGCACATCATCGCCGGCCGGATCGTCATCGAGGCCGAGCTCGACACGGCCGCGGCCGCACGTCGCCTGCGCGCCGCGGTCTCCGAGGTCTACGGGCACAGCTCGGACATCGTCGTCGTCACCGGCTCCGGCCTGCGCAAGGGGACCCGGTACGTCGTGCGGGTCGTCAAGGACGGCGAGTCGCTCGCCCGCCAGACGGGACTCCTGGACAACCGTGGGCGTCCGGTCCGGGGGCTGCCGCCGCAGGTGGTCTCGGCGGGCGTCGGCGAGGCCGAGGCGGCCTGGCGGGGTGCCTTCCTCGCGCACGGGTCGCTGACCGAGCCCGGCAGGTCCGCGGCGCTCGAGGTGACCTGTCCGGGAGCGGAGGCGGCGCTCGCCCTGGTCGGCGCCGCCCGACGGCTCGGCATCGCGGCGAAGGCGCGGGAGGTGCGCGGGGTCGACCGGGTCGTCATCCGCGACGGCGACGCCATCGGCGCGATGCTCACGCGGCTCGGCGCGCACGACGCCGTGATGGTCTGGGAGGAGCGCCGGATGCGGCGCGAGGTCCGCGGCACCGCGAACCGCCTGGCCAACTTCGACGACGCGAACCTGCGCCGGTCGGCCCGTGCGGCGGTCGCCGCCGGCGCCCGGGTCCAGCGTGCCTTCGAGATCCTCGGCGACGACCTTCCCGAGCACCTGCGCGAGGCCGGCCAGCTGCGGCTCGAGCACCGCCAGGCGTCCCTCGAGGAGCTCGGCCAGCTCGCCGACCCCCCGCTGACCAAGGACGCCGTCGCGGGGCGGATCCGCCGGCTGCTGGCCACCGCGGACAAGCGGGCCTCCGAGCTCGGCATCCCCGACACCGAGGCGGGGCTGAGCCCCGACCTGCTCGACGTCTGAGGGCGCCGACGCGCCCGGGCGCCCCGCGAGGGGGCCGATCCGGCCGGGCCCGCCCGCACGCGGCGGGCCCGCGGACCGGCCTGCCTTTTCGGCGTCCTGACCAGCACGGTCATCCCTCATCCCGGTGGACGAACGTCCTGCCGCCCGATGTGTCGAACGTGTAACGTGGGTCTCACCCGGTGCGCGTAAGAGCACGACGAGCGCGCCCGGGCCGTACATCGGCGTACGAATCCGTTCATGACCCAGCTGCGGGCCGGTGGGACCGGCGCGCTCCGAGGAGGCATAGTGACCATCCGCGTCGGTATCAACGGCTTCGGCCGCATCGGACGTAACTTCTACCGGGCCATCATCGCGTCCGGTGCCGACATCGAGATCGTCGGTGTGAACGACCTGACCGACAACAAGACCCTCGCGCACCTGCTCAAGTACGACACGGTGCTGGGTCGCTTCCCGCTGAGCGTCGGCTACGACGACGACAACATCATCGTCGACGGCAAGAACATCCGTGCCCTCGCCGAGCGCGACCCGGCCAAGCTTCCCTGGGCCGAGCTGGGCGCCGACATCGTCATCGAGTCGACCGGCTTCTTCACGGACGCGACCAAGGCCAAGGCTCACCTCGAGGCCGGCGCCAAGAAGGTCATCATCTCGGCCCCCGCGTCGAACGAGGACGGCACCTTCGTCATGGGTGTCAACCACACCGACTACGACCCCGCGACGCACGACATCATCTCCAACGCGTCCTGCACCACGAACTGCCTCGCCCCGATGGCCAAGGCGCTCAACGACGCGATCGGCATCGAGCGTGGCCTGATGACCACGATCCACGCCTACACCGGTGACCAGAACCTGCAGGACGGCCCGCACCGCGACCTCCGTCGTGCCCGCGCCGCCGCGCAGAACATCGTCCCGACCTCGACCGGTGCCGCGAAGGCTGTCGCCCTCGTGCTCCCCGAGCTCAAGGGCAAGCTCGACGGCTTCGCGATGCGCGTGCCGACGATCACCGGCTCGGCGACCGACCTGACCTTCACCGCCTCGCGCGCCGTGACGGTCGACGAGGTCAACGCTGCGGTCAAGGCCGCCGCCGAGGGCCCCCTCAAGGGCGTCCTGTCCTACGTCACCGACGACATCGTCTCCAGCGACATCGTCACCGACCCGCACCAGAGCATCTTCGACTCCAAGCTGACCAAGGTCAGCGGGGACCTCGTCAAGGTCGTCGCCTGGTACGACAACGAGTGGGGCTACTCCAGCAGCCTCGTCGCGCTGACCTCGTACGTGGGCGAGCGTCTCTGACACTCGGCCGCTCGAGCCACAGCTCATGACCGACGTCCGCGTGCGCGGTGACCATCTGGTCGTCCGGGCACGCGGACGTCGCCATGTCCACCCCTGACCACTTCCGAAGGACAGCCATGAAGACCATCGAGGACCTCGGCGACCTGCGCGGCAAGCGCGTGCTCGTCCGCTCCGACTTCAACGTGCCGCTCGACGGTACGACCATCACCGACGACGGCCGGATCCGCGCGGCCCTGCCGACGCTGACCCGCCTGATGGACGCCGGCGCCCGCGTCGTCGTCACGGCGCACCTCGGCCGTCCGAAGGGCGCACCGGAGGACAAGTACTCCCTGGCGCCGGTCGCCGCCCGCCTCGGCGAGCTGCTCGGCAAGCCGGTCGCCCTCGCGGCGGACGTCGTCGGCGAGTCGGCCCAGGCCACCGTCGCCGCGCTCGGCGACGGCGACATCGCCCTCCTCGAGAACATCCGCTTCGACGCCCGCGAGACCTCCAAGGACGAGGCCGTCCGCGGCGAGCTCGCCGACGAGCTGGCCGCGCTGGCCGACGCCTTCGTCTCCGACGGCTTCGGCGTGGTGCACCGCAAGCAGGCCTCGGTCTACGACATCGCGCTGCGGCTGCCGCACGCCGCGGGCAACCTCGTGCTCGCCGAGGTCTCGGCGCTGCGCAAGGCTGTCGAGGACCCGGAGCGTCCCTACGTCGTCGTCCTGGGTGGCTCCAAGGTCTCCGACAAGCTGGGCGTCATCGCGAACCTGCTGACCAAGGCCGACAAGCTGCTCATCGGCGGCGGCATGGTCTACACCTTCCTCGCGGCCCAGGGCCACGAGGTCGGTTCCTCGCTGCTCGAGGCCGACCAGGTCGAGACGGTCAAGGGCTACCTGGCCAAGGCCGCCGAGTCCGGCGTCGAGATCGTCCTGCCGGTCGACATCGTCGCCGCGGACTCGTTCGCCGCCGACGCGCCGTTCGTCACGGTCGCCGCCTCGGAGATCCCCGCCGACAAGATGGGCCTGGACATCGGCCCGAAGTCCAACGAGCTCTTCCGTGCGGAGATCCTCGCCGCCAAGACGATCGCCTGGAACGGCCCGATGGGCGTCTTCGAGTTCCCGGCGTTCGCCGCGGGCACCCGCGCCGTCGCGCAGGCCCTGGTCGACACCGAGGGCTTCTCCATCGTCGGTGGCGGAGACTCCGCCGCCGCCGTCCGTCTGCTCGGCTTCGACGAGGCCGGCTTCGGCCACATCTCGACCGGCGGTGGCGCGAGCCTCGAGCTGCTCGAGGGCAAGACCCTTCCCGGCATCGCGGTTCTGGAGGACTGAGACATGAGCACCCGTACCCCGCTGATGGCGGGCAACTGGAAGATGAACCTGGACCACCAGCAGGCGGTGCACACCGTGCAGAAGCTGGCCTGGTCGCTCAAGGACGCCAAGCACGACTACTCGGCCGTCGAGGTGTCCGTGCTGGTGCCCTTCACGGACCTGCGCTCGGTGCAGACGATCGTCGACGCCGACAAGCTCGAGCTCACCTACGGCGCCCAGGACGTCTCGGCGCACCTCGAGGGCGCGTACACCGGCGAGATCTCGCCGGTCATGCTCGCCAAGCTGGGCGTGAGCTACGTGGCCGTCGGCCACTCGGAGCGTCGCCAGTTCCACGGCGAGGACGACGCCCTGTGCGCCGCCAAGGTCGCCTCGGCGTTCAGCCAGGGCGTCACCCCGATCCTGTGCGTCGGGGAGGGGCTGGACATCCGCAAGGCGGGGGACCAGGTCGCCTACACCCTCGCCCAGGTCGAGGGCGGCCTGGCCGGTCTCCCGGCCGAGCTCGCCGCGAAGGTCGTCATCGCCTACGAGCCCGTCTGGGCCATCGGCACCGGTGAGGTCGCGACCCCCGAGGACGCGCAGGAGGTCTGCGAGGCGATCCGTGCCAAGCTCGCCGAGCTGTACTCGGCCGAGCTCGCCGAGGGCGTCCGCGTCCTGTACGGCGGTTCGGTCAAGTCCGGCAACGTCGCGTCGATCATGGCGAAGCCGGATGTCGACGGGGCCCTCGTCGGTGGCGCGAGCCTCGACCCGGAGGAGTTCGCCAAGATCGCGCGCTTCCAGGCGCACCAGGTCGGTCTGTGACCTGAGACGGTCCGGGGGGCCCCGTCGGAGTGATCCGGCGGGGCCCCGCCGTCACCGGGTTCGTCCGATCGACACCCGGTCACCTATCCTTGTCGGGGCGCGCACCGCGCCCCACCTGTCGAACGAGGGACGTACCAGCTCGTGGAAGCGTTGCAGCTCGTCTTGCAGATCCTGCTCATCATCACGAGCCTGCTCGTGATGGCCCTGGTGCTGATGCACAAGGGCAAGGGCGGCGGACTCTCCGACATGTTCGGCGGTGGCATCTCCAGCGGAGCAGGTAGCTCCGGTGTCGCAGAGCGGAACCTCAACCGGATCACCATCGGCCTCGTGCTGATGTGGACCGCGACGGTGATCCTGCTCGGCCTGATCCAGCGCGTCAGCGGCTGAGAGGGAGACCGTCATGGCGAGCGGAAGTGCGATTCGCGGGTCCCGCGTCGGCGCCGGCCCGATGGGCGAGGCCGAGCGCGGCGACGCCGCACCCCGGGTGTGGGTGTCCTACTGGTGCGCGCACGGTCACGAGACGCGGCCCTCGTTCGCCGACGGCGACAACACCGAGGTCCCCGAGACCTGGGACTGCCCGCGCTGCGGCTTCCCGGCCGGGCAGGACAAGGAGAACCCGCCGTCCCCGACGCGCAACGAGCCGTACAAGACGCACCTGGCCTACGTGAAGGAGCGTCGCTCCGACGAGGACGGGCAGGCGATCCTCGACGAGGCGCTGGCCGCGCTGCGCGCCCGCCGCGGCGGCTGAGGACGCCCGTCCGGCGAGAGACCTGACCACGACGCCACGAGGGGCGCTCCCGGGAGACCGGGGGCGCCCCTCGTCGGTGCTCAGTCCTCGGTGTGGCCGGCCGCGGCCAGGTCGATCAGCCAGTAGGTCCGCTCGCGGCCCTGCGCACCGGCGCTCGGCGTCCGGTGCAGGTCGTCGCCCGCCAGCGCGCGCGCCACGGCCGGCGCCTTGCCCTCGCCCGCGGTGACGAACCAGAGCTCGGCGGCCTGCGCGAGGGCGGGGAAAGTCAGCGTGACGCGCTCGGCCGGTGGCTTGGGGGAGTCGCGCACCCCGACGACCGACCGGTCGGCGACGTCGAGCGCGGGGTGGCCGGGGAACAGGCTGGCCAGGTGCCCGTCGGGCCCGACGCCGAGGAGCACGACGTCGAAGGCCGGGACTGCGCTGCCGTCGGGGGCGAGGTCCGCGAGGGTGGCCGCGTAGCGGGCCGCGGACGTCTCGGGATCGGTGACGACGTCGGCGGCCGGCATCGGGTGGACGTGCGCCGCCGGGATCGGCAACCGGTCGAGCAGCGCGGCCCGGGCCTGGGTCTCGTTGCGCTCGGGGTCGCCCGTCGGCAGGAAGCGCTCGTCGCCCCACCACAGGTGGACGCCGGTCCAGTCGACCGCGTCCCGCAGCGGGGAGGCGTCGATCTCGGCGAGCACGGCGATCCCGACGGTGCCGCCGGTGAGCACCACGTGCAGCGGGCGTCGGACGGACTGCAGGTCGAGGAGCCGGACCAGCAGTCGCGCCGCGGTCGCCTGGGCGACGACCTCCGCCGACGGGTGGACGACGACGGACCGTTCGCTCACGCCGCGCCGATCCGGGCCAGTCCGTCGCGCAGGACCTCGCCCCACACCTCGTCCGAGTCGAGCCGGCGCAGCTCCTCGGTGAGGCACTCCGGCAGCTGGCGCAGCGGCATCGCCACGTGCCGGGCGGGCTGGCCCGGCTGCTCGATCGTGGCCGTCCGGCCGTCCGGCCGGTTGATGACGATCGGGCCGGAGCTGCGGTGCAGGACCACCCGCGTCACGGCCGGCGCGTCGTCGTCCCGGACGAGCTCGACCGGGCAGCGCAGGGCGTGGGCCAGCCACGCCGCCAGCAGCGTGACCGAGGGGTGGCTGCCGTTGCCGTGGACCTCAGCGCGGGTCACGTTCTGGTACGGCGGCTGGTCGAGCGCGGCGGAGAGCAGCCCTCGCCAGACGGTCAGCCTCGTCCAGGCCAGGTCCGTGTCGCCCTCCTGGTAGGACTCCCGGAGCCGGCGCAGGCTCACCAGGGGCCGGCTGCACTCGAGGGTGTCGGTGATCCGCCGCTGCGCCATCGCCCCGACCGGGTGGGTGGACGGGTTGGCCGGCACCTCGTACGGCCACCAGGCCACGATCGGGGCGTCGGGCAGCAGCAGCGGCATGACCAGGGTGTCGGCGTGGGCGAGCAGCCGGGCGGAGGCGGTGAGCACGACGACCTCGCTCGCGCCGGCGTCGCCGCCGACGCGGATCTCCGCGTCGAGCCGCCCGCCGGTGCGCTCCGGGTCGACGACCAGCACGATCACCCGGCAGGGGTGCTCGCGGCTGGCGTTGTTCGCCGTCTCGATCGCCGTCTCGACGTCGCGGTCGCCGACGTCGACGATCAGCGTGAGGACGCGGCCCAGCGCCACGGCCCCGCCCTCGTCGCGCAGCCGGTCGAGCCGCTTGGCGATGGCGCCGGTGGTGGTCTCGGGCAGGTTGACGATCATGCTGGCCTCCTCATGGCCGACGCCAGGTGCGGCCGTCGCGGGCCATCATCGCGTCGGCGGACGGTGGTCCCCAGGTGCCGGAGCGGTAGGGCTCCGGCTGGCCGTGGCGGGCCCAGTACGCGGTGATCGGGTCGAGGATCTTCCAGGAGAGCTCGACCTCGGTGTGCCGGGGGAACAGCGGCGGGTCGCCGAGCAGGACGTCGAGGATCAGCCGCTCGTAGGCCTCCGGGGAGGTCTCGGTGAACGCGTGCCCGTAGGCGAAGTCCATCGTGACGTCGCGGACCTCCATCGCCGTCCCCGGGACCTTCGAGCCGAACCGGATCGTCACGCCCTCGTCCGGCTGGACCCGGATCACCAGGGCGTTCTTCCCGAGCTCCTCGGTGGAGAAGTTCTCGAACGGAAGGTGCGGGGCGCGCTTGAAGACGACCGCGATCTCGGTCACCCGGCGGCCCAGGCGCTTGCCGGTGCGCAGGTAGAACGGGACGCCGGCCCAGCGGCGGGTGTCGATGTCGACCCGGATCGCCGCGTAGGTCTCCGTCTCGGAGGTCGCGGAGATGCCCTGCTCCTCGAGGTACCCGGCGACCTCCTCGCCGCCCTGGAAGCCGGCGGCGTACTGGCCGCGCGCGGTGTGCCGGCCGAGGTCCTTCGGCAGCCGGACCGCCGAGAGGACCTTCTCCTTCTCGGCCCGCAGCGCGTCCGCGGCGAACGAGACGGGCTCCTCCATCGCCGTCAGGGCGAGGAGCTGCAGCAGGTGGTTCTGGATGACGTCGCGCGCGGCGCCGATCCCGTCGTAGTAGCCGGCGCGACCCGCGATGCCGATGTCCTCGGCCATCGTGATCTGCACGTGGTCGACGTAGTTCGCGTTCCAGATCGGCTCGAAGAGCTGGTTGGCGAAGCGCAGGGCCAGCAGGTTCTGGACCGTCTCCTTGCCGAGGTAGTGGTCGATCCGGAAGACCGACTCGGGGGCGAAGACGGAGGCGACCACGTCGTTGAGCTCCCGCGCGCTCGTCAGGTCGTGACCGAACGGCTTCTCGATGACGACCCGGCGCCAGGCCCCCTCGGTCTGCTGGGAGAGCCCGGACCGGGCGAGCTGCCGGCAGACCAACGGGAAGGCCTTCGGCGGTACCGAGAGGTAGAACGCGTGGTTGCCGTTGGTGCCGCGCTCCGCGTCGAGCGCCTTGACCGTCCGGCTGAGGCGGTCGAACGCGTCGTCGTCGTCGAACTCACCCTGGACGAAGCGGATGCCCTCGGCGAGCTGTCGCCAGGTGTCCTCCCGGAACGGCGTGCGGGAGTTCTGCTTGACGGCGTCGTGCACGACCTGGGCGAAGTCCTCGTTCTCCCAGTCGCGCCGGGCGAAGCCGGTCAGGGCGAACCCGGGCGGCAGGAGGCCCCGGTTGGCCAGGTCGTAGACGGCCGGCATGAGCTTGCGGCGCGCCAGGTCGCCCGTGACGCCGAAGATCACGAGGCCGCAGGGCCCGGCGATGCGGGGCAGCCGCCGGTCACGCGGGTCGCGCAGCGGGTTGACGCCCTCGGCGACGCGGGCCGGGCTCATCGGGCGTCCTCGCCGCGCGCGGCGTCCAGCGCCGACCTGACGGTCGCCAGCAGCTCGTCCCAGGAGGCCTGGAACTTCTGCACGCCGACCCGCTCGAGCTCGTCGGTGACCGCGTCGAGGTCGACGCCGACCTCGGGCAGCAGGTCAAGGGCCGCGTGGGCCTCGGGGAGGTTCGCGGTGATGCTGTCGTCCGTGATGACGCCGTGGTCGGCGACCGCCTCCAGGGTGGCCTCGGGCATCGTGTTGACGACGCCGGGCGCGACGAGCTCGTCGACGTAGCGCGTGTCGGCGTAGGTCGGGTCCTTGACCCCGGTGGACGCCCAGAGCGGGCGTTGCGGGCGGGCCCCGGCGTCGGCCAGCGTGCGCCACCGGTGGGCGCCGATGGCCTGCCGGTGGATCTCGTAGGCCAGCCGCGCGTTCGCGATCGCGGCCTCCCCGCGCAGGGCGCGGGCGTGGTCCGAGCCGATGGCGTCGAGCTGCGCGTCGACGGCGCTGTCCACGCGCGAGACGAAGAAGGAGGCGACGGAGGCGATCGGCGCGAGCGGCAGCCCGGCGGCGTGCGCCTGCTCGAGGCCGCTGTGGAACGCGTCCACCACGTCGCGGTAGCGGGACAGCGAGAAGATCAGCGTCACGTTGACACTGATCCCCTCCGCCATGGCAGCCGTGATGGCCGGCAGCCCCTCCCGGGTCGCGGGGATCTTGATGAAGATGTTGGGGCGGTCGACCCGTGCCCAGAGCATGCGCGCCGCGTCCAGGGTGCCCTCGGTGTCGTGCGCGAGCCGCGGGTCCACCTCGATCGAGACCCGGCCGTCGACCCCGTCGGTCGCCTCGTGCACGGGGCGCAGCACGTCGGCCGCTGCCCGCACGTCGTCCGTCGTCAGGGTGACGACGGCCTCGTCGGGATCGGTGCCGGCCGCGGCGAGGGCCGCGAGCTGCTCGTCGTACGCGTCGCCGACCAGCGCCGCGGCGAAGATCGTGGGGTTGGTGGTCACCCCGACGACGCCCCGGGTGGCGACGAGCCCGGCGAGGCTCCCGGAGCGCAGCCGCTCGCGGGACAGGTCGTCGAGCCAGACGGCGACGCCCGCGGCGCTGAGCCGCTGGATCGGTCCGGGCACGGTCTCAGGCTGGGCGGTCATCCACGCTCCTCGATCGGCTACGGGTGCCGGGGGCGACGTGCGCCGCCCCCGGCACCGTGGTGGGGTGCTCGGTGCGTCAGGACGCAGACCCGTCGACCGCGGCCAGGGAGTCGCGCGCGGCGGCCACGACGGCCTCCGGGGTGAACCCGAACTCACGGAAGAGCGTCTCGGCGTCCGCTGAGGCACCGTAGTGCTCGAGGGACACCGAACGGCCGGCGTCGCCCACGATGCGGCCCCAGGAGAGCGCGATGCCGGCCTCGACGGAGACCCGGGCACGCACGGCGGGAGGCAGCACGTCGTCACGGTATTCCTGATCCTGCTCGGCGAACCACTCCAGGCACGGCGCAGAGACGACCCGGGTGGGGACGCCGGACGCCTCGAGGGTCTCGCGCGCGGCGACCGCGAGCTGGACCTCCGAACCCGTGGCGATGAGCAGGACCTCCGGCTCGCCGGTGCTCGCCTCGAGCAGGGTGTAGGCGCCACGGGCCACGTCGGCCGAGGCGAAGCCGTCCTCGCCGCGCGGGAAGGTCGGCACGTTCTGGCGGGTCAGGACGAGGCCGACCGGGTGGTCCCGGCGCTCGAGGATCGCCTTCCACGCCGCCGCGGTCTCGTTGGCGTCCGCGGGGCGCACCAGGTCGAGGCCCGGGATGGCCCGGACGGCGGCGAGGTGCTCGACCGGCTGGTGGGTCGGGCCGTCCTCGCCGAGACCGATCGAGTCGTGGGTCCACACGTAGATCGCCGGGACTCCCATGAGCGCCGCGAGACGCACCGCGCCGCGCATGTAGTCCGAGAAGGTGAAGAACGTGCCGCCGTAGGGCCGGGTCAGACCGTGCAGCGCGATGCCGGCCAGGATCGAGCCCATGGCGTGCTCGCGGATCCCGAAGTGCAGCGTGCGCCCGTAGACGTCGCCGGCGAACTCGTGCGAGGAGCGCTCGGCGGGCAGGAACGAGGGCTCGCCCTTCATCGTCGTGTTGTTCGAGCCGGCGAGGTCGGCGGACCCGCCCCACAGCTCGGGCAGGGTGCCGGCCAGGGCCGAGAGGACCTCGCCGGAGGCGGCGCGGGTGGCGACCGACTTCCCGGCCGGGAAGGCCGGCAGCGCCGCGTCCCAGCCGGCCGGCAGCTCGTGCGCGACCAGGCGGTCGAGCAGCAGCGCCCGCTCGGGCTGCGCGGTGCGCCAGGCCGTGTAGGACGCCTCCCAGGCGGCACGGTCGGCCTCCTGGCGGTCGACGACGGCGCGGGTGTGCGCGAGGACCTCGGGCTCCACGACGAAGCTCGCGTCCGGGTCGAAGCCGAGGACCTCCTTGAGGGCCCGGACCTCGGCGCCGCCGAGCTTGGAGCCGTGCGAGGAGTGGTCGTTCTGCTTGGACGGCGAGGGCCACGCGATGATCGTGCGGAGCCGGATGAACGAGGGCCGGTCCGTGACCGCGCGGGCGGCCTCGATCGCGGCGTCGAGCTGGGCGACGTCCTCGGCGTAGGGGCTGCCGTCGGAGGTCTGGGTCCAGTCCACGGACTGCACGTGCCACCCGTAGGCCGCGTACCGGGCCACGACGTCCTCGGTGAAGGCGATCGACGTGTCACCCTCGATCGAGATGTGGTTGTCGTCCCAGAGCACGACGAGGTTGCCCAGCTGCTGCGTGCCGGCGATCGACGACGCCTCGCTCGTCACGCCCTCCTGGAGGTCGCCGTCGGAGGCGATGACGTAGATCGTGTGGTCGAACGGGCTGGTGCCCGGCGCGGCGTCCGGGTCGAGCAGTCCGCGCTCCCGGCGGGCCGCCATCGCGAAGCCGACGGAGCTGGCCAGGCCCTGGCCGAGCGGGCCGGTGGTCATCTCCACACCGGCCGTGTGGCCGTACTCGGGGTGGCCGGGGGTCTTGGAGCCCCAGGTCCGCAGGGCCTCGATGTCCTCGATCTCCAGGCCGTAACCCGCGAGGAAGAGCTGGAGGTACTGGGTCAGGCTCGAGTGCCCGGCGGAGAGGATGAACCGGTCGCGGCCGAGCCACTGCGGGTTCCGCGGGTCGTGGCGCATGACCTTCTGGTAGAGCAGGTACGCGGCGGGCGCGAGGCTGATCGCCGTGCCCGGGTGACCGTTCCCGACCTTCTCGACGGCGTCCGCGGCAAGGACCCGGATGGTGTCGACGGCGCGGCGATCGAGATCGCTCCACACGAGCGCTGACTGGGGGACGTTCACTGACCCTCTTTCCTTCCCCCGTTCCCGGAGGCATGCCGGTCGGCGTGCCCGAACGTTCGGGGGCCGCCAGCGGCCTCTCAGCGATGCTTCAGGGCACGGGTCACCGCGTCGGAGACCGGCACGAGCCTAGTGGCCGCCGTGCCGACAACGGTGTCGCGTCCCACCTGACGGAGCGCGCCCGGCCGATCGGGCGCCGCGGGCGAGGGGGAATAGCATGGGTACCGGTGATCCGGTCAGCGACCAACGTCCCGGGGCCACTCGACGATCGGAGTCCGGAGCGCGTGCGTACGAGTCAGCTCCACGCGAGCGCAGCCGTTCCCGCCGACCGCGGTGCGGGCGGGACGGACCCCTCGGGCGTCACCCGTCGCGCCGGACGCACCCGCTGGCTCGCCACCCTCGCCGCCTATGTGGCGCTGACGAAGCCGCGGATCATCGAGCTCCTGCTGGTGACCACCGTGCCGACGATGATCCTCGCGCAGCGCGGCATGCCCCCGCTGACCCTCGTCCTGGCGACCCTCGTGGGCGGGGCGGCGTCGGCGGGCTCGGCGAACACGCTCAACTGCGTGATCGACCGGGACATCGACCAGCTGATGAACCGCACCCGGCGGCGGCCGCTCGTGACCGGCGAGGTGAGCCCGAGGGCGGCCCTGGTCTTCGGCGTCCTGCTCGGCGTCGGCTCGCTGGTGTGGTTCGCGCTGCTGGTCAACGTCGTCGCGGCGGGGCTCTCCCTCCTGGCGATCCTGCTCTACGTCGTCGGCTACACGATGCTGCTCAAGCGGCGGACGCCGCAGAACATCGTCTGGGGCGGGGTGGCCGGCTGCATGCCGGTGCTCATCGGCTGGTCGGCGGTCACCGGGAGCCTCGCCTGGGCGCCGGTCGCCCTCTTCCTGGTCATCTTCTTCTGGACGCCGCCGCACTACTGGCCGTTGTCGATGAAGTTCCGGCGGGACTACGAGGCCGCGGGCGTGCCGATGCTGCCCGTCGTCGCCGGCCCGGTCCGGGTCGCCTGGGAGATGGTCGCGTACACCGTCGCGATGGTCGCCGCCTCACTCGCCCTGGTCCCGCTCGCCGGGATGACCTGGGTCTACGCCGCCGTGGCGGTGGCCCTCGGCCTGTGGTTCGGGGGAGCCACGATCGCGCTGCTCGGGCGGGCCCGGCAGCCGCGACCGGGCGTCAAGCTCGGCGAGATGCGCCTCTTCCACCACTCGATCACCTACCTGACGCTGCTGTTCGTCGCGGTCGCCGTCGACCCCTTCCTGCCGCTGTGACCTCGCGTGCACGCTCGGAGGCTGCGCCCGAGACCGGCGCGGCCGGGCTCGGGCCGGCCGCGGGTGCGGGCGTACCGCCGGTCCCAGCGGCTCTCGCCGAGGCCGTGCAGGCGTACCTCGACCACCTCGCCGTCGAACGGGGCCTGTCGGGCAACACCCTGGCCGCCTACCGCCGGGACCTGACTCGCTACCTGGGGTTCCTCGCCGCCCGGGGGCGGACCGCACCGGGCGACGTGCTGGAGTCCGACGTGCGCGACGCCGTCCTGCAGGTGCGCACGGGCGGGGACGGGAGCACTGCGCTCGCCGCCTCGTCGACGGCGCGCTTCGTGGCCGCCGTGCACGGCTGGCACCGGTTCGCCGCGGTCGAGGGCTGGTCGAGCCTCGACCCCTCGCGGGAGGTCCGGCCGCCGGCCCGTCCGCGCCGGCTGCCCAAGGCGCTGCCGGTCGACGACGTCGTCCGCCTCCTCGACGCGGCCGGCCAGGGCGAGGGCCCCGTCCCGTTGCGCGACCGCGCGCTGCTCGAGCTGCTCTACTCCACCGGCGCCCGGATCAGCGAGGTCGTCGGCCTGGACCTCGACGACCTCGACCGGGCCGAGGGCCAGGTCCTGCTCCGCGGCAAGGGGTCGAAGGAGCGCGTGGTCCCCGTCGGCTCGTACGCGCTGGCCGCGGTGGACGCCTACCTGGTGCGCGCCCGCCCCACCCTGGCCGGGCACGGGAGCGGGACCCCTGCGATCTTCCTCAACTCGCTGGGGCGCCGGCTCAGCCGGCAGTCCGGGTGGGCGGTGCTGCGGCTCGCGGCCGAGCGGGCCGGCGTCCGGGGTGACATCTCGCCGCACACGCTGCGGCACTCCTTCGCCACCCACCTGCTCGCCGGTGGCGCCGACGTGCGCGTGGTCCAGGAGCTCCTCGGCCACGCATCGGTGACGACCACGCAGATCTACACCCAGGTCAGCCCCGAGACGCTGCGCGAGGTCTACGCGGCGGCGCACCCCCGGGCCCGCTGATGACGGCGGACACCCGCTTGTCGCACCGGTCCGCGGCCTGCGCTGCGGTAACGTTCGGCCCGTGACCAGCCAGAACCCGACGGACGCGGCGCGCGCGACGGACCTCGTCGGGCGCCCCCTTCCCGAGTTCGCCGACCCGGCCGCCCTCGCCTCGCACGGACCGGCCCGGATCATCGCGCTGTGCAACCAGAAGGGTGGCGTCGGCAAGACGACCACGACCATCAACCTGGGCGCCGCGCTGGCCGCCTACGGCCGCCGCGTGCTCGTGGTCGACTTCGACCCGCAGGGCGCTGCCTCGGTGGGCCTCGGCGTCAACCCGCACGAGCTCGACACCACGGTCTACAACCTGCTCATGGAGCGGTCGGTCCGGTTCACCGACGTCGTCCGGCCGACGGCGGTCGAGGGGCTCGACCTGCTCCCGGCGAACATCGACCTGTCGGCCGCCGAGGTGCAGCTGGTCGGCGAGGTCGCCCGGGAGTCGATCCTCTCCCGCGCCCTGCGTGCGGCGGAGGACGAGTACGACGTCGTCCTGGTGGACTGCCAGCCGTCGCTCGGTCTGCTCACCGTCAACGCCCTGACCGCCGCGCACGGCGTGCTCATCCCGCTGGAGTGCGAGTTCTTCGCCCTGCGCGGGGTCGCCCTGCTCATCGAGACCGTGGAGAAGGTCCGCGACCGCCTCAACCCGCGCCTGCAGGTCGACGGCATCCTGGCCACCATGCACGACTCGCGCACCCTGCACTCGCGCGAGGTGCTCGCCCGGGTGCACGAGGCCTTCGGCGACCAGCTCCTGCACACCGTCATCGGACGCACCGTGAAGTTCCCGGACTCCTCCGTGGCCGCCGAGCCGATCACCAGCTACGCGCCGACGCACCCGGGCGCCCTCGCGTACCTCCAGCTGGCGCGCGAGCTGGTGGCCCGCGGCGATGCCGTCTGAGCCGACCGAGGTCGTCGGGACGTCGGCACCGCAGGGCGTGGCCGACGCGGCCGAGGTGACGGCGGGGCCCAGCGCTCCGGACGGCCCGTTCTCGGTTCACCTGGAGAACTTCGAGGGCCCGTTCGACCTGCTGCTCGGCCTCATCGCGCGGCACACCCTGGACATCACCGAGGTGGCCCTCGCCCAGGTGACCGACGAGTTCATCGCGGCGGTGCGGGCGGCGGAGTCGAGCGGTGCGCCGTGGGCGCTCAGCCAGATCAGCGAGTTCCTCGTCGTCGCGGCGACCCTGCTCGACCTCAAGGCCGCCCGGCTGCTGCCCGGCTCGGACGTCGAGGACGCCGAGGACCTGGAGATGCTCGAGGCCAGGGACCTGCTCTTCGCCCGGCTCCTGCAGTACCGCGCGTTCAAGGAGGTGGCCGCCGGCCTCGGCGAGCGGCTGGCCGGGCAGGCCCGCCAGGTGCCGCGCGCCGTGGTCCTCGAGCCGCAGCTGGCGGCACTGCTGCCCGAGCTCGTGCTGGCCATCGGCCCGGGCGAGCTGGCCGTGCTCGCGGCCCACGCGCTGGCCCCGAAGGCGCTGCCCTCGGTGGACCTCGGCCACCTGCACTCCCCGTCGGTCAGCGTGCGCGAGCAGGCGGCCGTGCTGGTCGAGCGGCTGCGGCGCGGCTCCGGCCTCTCCTTCCGGGCACTGGTCGCCGACGCGGACTCGACGATCGTCGTGGTCGTCCGGTTCCTCGCGGTGCTCGAGCTGTTCCGGGAGGGCGTGGTCGCCCTGGACCAGGTGGACCCGCTCGGTGAGCTCACCGTGCGGTGGACCGGCGGCGAGGACGCGTCGGTCGAGGTGACCGACGACTACGGCGAGGGAGTCCCCGATGAGTGAGACCGAGAGCCACGAGGCGGCCCCGGCCGCGGTGGGGGTCGACGAGCTCGCCTTCGACGTGGCCGACCTTCCCGGCGGCGCGCGCGCCGCGCTGGAGGCGGTCCTCATGGTCGCCGACGAGCCGGTGTCGGCCGTGCGCCTGGCCACCGTCCTCGGCCTGCCGACGGCGGTCGTCGAGGAGCACCTGAGGGCCCTGGCGGAGGGCTACCGCGCCGAGCTGCGGGGCTTCGACCTGCGGCAGGTGGGGGAGGGCTGGCGGATCTACTCGGCGGCCGCGCACGCGGACGTCGTCGGCCGCTTCGTCCTGGACGGCCAGACGGCGCGGCTGACGCACGCGGCGCTGGAGACCCTCGCCGTCATCGCCTACCGCCAGCCGGTCACCCGCGGTCAGGTCTCGGCCGTGCGCGGGGTGAACGTGGACTCGGTGGTGCGGACCCTGGCGGCCCGCGGTCTGGTCGCGGAGGCCGGCACCGAACCCTCCGGCGCCGTGCTGTACTCGACCACCCCCTACTTCCTCGAACGGATGGGCATGACGAGCCTCGACGAGCTTCCCCCGCTGGCCCCGTACCTGCCCGACCTCGAGGGCCTCGACCTCCCGGACCGGAGCGACACATGAGCCCGAAGCAGACCGACCCGCACGACCCGGACGGCGTGCGCCTGCAGAAGGTCCTCGCCGGGGCCGGCGTCGGCTCCCGGCGGGCCTGCGAGGAGCTCATCGCCGCCGGGCGGGTGACCGTCGACGGGGTCGTCGTCCGCGAGCAGGGTGTGCGGGTCGACCCGGCCACCGCCGTGCTGCACGTGGACGGACGCCGGGTCCAGCTCGACGACACGCTGGTCACCATGGCGCTGAACAAGCCGGCCGGGGTCGTCTCGACCATGCACGACCCGCAGGGCCGTCCCTCGCTCGAGGGCCTCATCTCGACCAAGGAGCACCGTCTCTTCCACGTCGGGCGGCTCGACGCGGAGACCGAGGGGCTGCTGCTGCTGACCAACGACGGCGAGCTGGCGCACCGGCTGGCGCACCCGTCCTTCGCCATCCCGAAGACCTACCTCGCGACCGTGGCGGGCCGGGTGAAGCCGGCCGTCGGCGCCGCGCTGCGGGAGGGCATCGAGCTCGAGGACGGACCGGTGAAGGTCGACTCCTTCCGGGTCCTGGACACCACGCCCGCCTCGACGATGATCGAGATCGTGCTGCACGAGGGCCGGAACCGGATCGTGCGGCGGATGTTCGACGCCGTCGGCCACCCGGTCCAGCGCCTGGTGCGGACCCAGATCGGGCCGGTGCGCCTGGGCGACATGCGACCGGGACGCACCCGGGTGCTCGGGCGGACCGAGCTGGGCGCGCTGATGGCGGCGGTCGGCCTGTGACCCGGGTACGCTCCCGTGCCGTCGAGAACGGAGGACCCCGATGAGCGTGCGAGCCATCCGTGGAGCCACACAGCTGGACCGTGACGAGCGGGACCACCTCTTCGAGCGCACCGCCGAGCTGGTCCGCGAGGTCATGACGGCGAACGCGCTGGACACCGGGTCGCTCATCTCGATCCTGTTCACCTGCACGCCCGACCTGCACGCCGACTTCCCGGCGGCCGCGGCGCGGGAGATGGGCATGGGCGAGGTGCCCCTCATGTGCGCGATGGAGGTCGACGTCCCCGGGGCGTTGCCGCGCGTCGTGCGCCTCATGGCCCACGCCGAGATGGACGTGCCCCGGGCGGACGTCCGGCACGTGTACCTGCACGGCGCGACGTCCCTGCGCCGCGACCTCGCGCAGTGAGCGGCCGGGAGCCCGGGACCCACTCCCTGCGCCACCACGCCGCGACCCGGGGTCCGGTCCGCGTGGTCGGCACCGGCCTGCTCGGCGCGAGCGCCGGGATGGCCCTGCGCGCCGTCGGCGTCGACGTGGTGCTGGCGGACCCGTCCCGCACGGCCGCCCTGCTCGCCCGCGACCTCGGGGCCGGCCGGCTGCCCGCCGAGGACGACGAGAGCCCGCGGCTGGTGGTGGTGGCCGCGCCGCCGGACGTCACCGCCGAGGTGGTGCTCGCCGAGCTCGCGGCCCATCCGGGCGCGGTCGTGACGGACGTGGCCTCGGTCAAGGGCGGCGTGCTCGCGGCGGTGGCCGCCGGCGGGGGCGACCTGTCGCGGTACGTCGGCTCGCACCCGATGGCGGGCTCCGAGCGCTCCGGCCCGACAGCTGCCCGGCCCGACCTGTTCACCGGCCGGCCGTGGGTGATCAGCCCCGGCCCGCTCGGGACGCCGGCCGCCGTCGCCGCGGTGCGCGCGCTCGCCCTCGACGTCGGCGCGACCCCGATGGAGCTGGACGCCGAGCGGCACGACGCCGCCGTCGCCCTCGTCTCGCACCTGCCCCAGGTGGTCGCCTCGCTGGTCGCGGCCCGACTGGGTGACGCCGACCCCGCCGCGCTCGACCTGGCCGGGCAGGGGCTGCGCGACGTGACGCGGATCGCGGCGAGCGACCCGGCGATGTGGACCTCGATCCTCGCGGCCAACGCCGGGTCGGTCGGCCCCGTGCTGCGGGCGCTCCGGTCCGATCTGGACGCCGTGCTCAGCGCGCTCGACGAGGCGGAGGACGGCGAGACGCCGACCGGCGCCCTGGGCCGGCTCGCGGGGGCGATCGCGGCGGGCAACGCCGGGGTGGCCCGGATCCCCGGCAAGCACGGCGGCTCGCGCCGCGAGGACGACGTCGTCGTGGTGATCGTGCCGGACCGGCCCGGCGAGCTGGCCCGGCTGCTCACCGACATCGGTGACGTCGGGATCAACCTCGAGGACCTCGGGCTGGAGCACGCCCCGCGCCAGGCCGTCGGCCTCGCGTCCGTCTCCGTGGCGCGCGGTACCGGCGCCCGACTCATCACCGAGCTCACCGAGCGCGGGTGGAAGGTGGCCGGATGAGCCCGCTCGTCGTCGCGATCGACGGACCCTCGGGTTCGGGCAAGTCCAGCGTGAGCCGCCAGGTCGCGGCGCGGCTCGGCCTGGCCTACCTCGACACCGGCGCGATGTACCGCGCCGCGACCTGGTGGTGCCTCGAGCGGGGCGTGGACCTGGACGACGGTGCGGCGGTCGCGCGGACCGTGCACGGGCTGGTCCTCGAGCTCGACCTCAACCCCCGGTTCCCGACCTTCGTGGTGGCCGGCACCGACGTGGGCAGCGCGATCCGCAGCAGCGCGATCTCCGAGGTCGTCTCCCGGGTGGCCGGGAACCTGGACGTGCGCGCGGACCTCGGGGCCCGGCAGCGGCGGGTCATCGAGGTCGAGTGCGGGTCGGACGGCTTCAGCGAGGGGCGCGGCGTCGTCGTCGAGGGCCGCGACATCACCACGGTCATCGCGCCGGACGCCGACGTGCGCCTCCTGCTCACCGCGAGCGAGGAGGCCCGCCTGGCACGGCGGGCGCGCGAGCTGCACGGCACCGCCGACGCGGCGGCCGTCGACGCGACCCGGGAGCAGGTCGTGGGCCGGGACGCCGCGGACTCGACCGTCGTCGAGTTCCGCACCGCGGCCGACGGGGTGGTCACGGTCGACTCCTCCGACCTGGACTTCGAGCAGACCGTGGAGGCCGTCCTCACGGTGGTGGCCCGGGCGAGCGGCCGATGAGCGGCCGAGCGTCGACCGCCCCGGGGCCGCGCGGCGCCGGGTGGTCCCGTCGGCTCGCGGCCCCGCTCGCGCACCTGGCGTGGGGGATCCGGGTGGTCGGCGCCGACCGGGTACCGCGCACCGGCCCCGTGATCCTGGCCGCGAACCACCTGTCCGTGCTCGACGGCCCGCTGGTGCACATCGCGGCCCCGCGGCCCTCGCACATCCTGGTCAAGCGGGAGATGTTCCGTGGACCCGTCGGCGGCATCCTGCGCGCGGCCGGCCAGATCCCGGTCGACCGGGAGTCCGGCCGGTCCGGCCTGGAAGCCGCCCGGGCCGTGCTCCTGCGCGGGGGCGTGGTCGGGATCTTCCCGGAGGGCAACCGGGGGCGCGGTGACGTCGGCAGCGTGCGGGCCGGCGTCGCGTGGCTCGCCGTGCACGCCGACGCGCCGGTGGTCCCGGTGGCGGTGCTCGGCACCCGGCTCACCGGCGAGCCGGTCGGGCGGATGCCGGGCCTGCGCCGGCGCCTGGTCGTCGCGTTCGGCGACCCGGTGGCGCCGAGGCACGGCGGTCCGGCGCGCGAGTCGGTCCGGCAGACGGCCGACGCCGTGGCCGCGACCTTGGCCGCCCACGTCGCTGCGGCCGCCGAGCGGCACGGCATCCCGCTGCCCGACGACGGTCGCGACCAGGTCGTCTGAGGACGTGGTTCGTCCCATGCCCGCGCGGCTGGGAGAATGGTCCGCATGGAGACTCCCACGCCCGACGATCTCGTCCGCGAGCAGGCCCTGCGGGCCGGGCTCGCCGAGTACGAGCTCGAGGACGCCGACCTTGCCCTTCTCGACGGGGAGGACGCCGAGCTCGAGGGCCGCGCTCCCGCCGGGCCGCTGCCCGTCCTGGCCGTCGTCGGTCGGCCCAACGTCGGCAAGTCCACCCTCGTCAACCGCATCCTCGGCCGCCGCGAGGCCGTCGTCCTCGACACCCCCGGCGTCACCCGCGACCGGGTGAGCTACCCGGCCGAGTGGGCGGGCCGGAACTTCACGCTCGTCGACACCGGCGGCTGGGAGACCGACGTGGCCGGTCTCGACGCGCGGGTCGCTGAACAGGCGGAGGTGGCGATCTCGCTGGCCGACGTCGTCATGTTCGTCGTGGACGCCACCGTCGGCCCGACGGCGACCGACGAGCAGGTGGTCAAGCTGCTCCGCCGGTCCGGCAAGCCGGTGATCCTGGCCGCGAACAAGGTCGACGGTCCCCGCGCCGAGATCGACGCGGCCGAGCTGTGGAGCCTGGGGCTCGGCGAGCCCCGTCCGGTCTCGGCGCTGCACGGCCGTGGCACCGGGGACCTGCTCGACGTCATCGTCGAGGCCCTGCCCGAGGTCTCCAGCCAGGGCGGTGCGCTGCCGGCCGACGGCCCGCGGCGTGTCGCGCTCGTCGGACGCCCGAACGTCGGCAAGTCGAGCCTGCTCAACATCCTCGCGGGCTCGCAGCGGGTCGTGGTCGACGAGGTCGCCGGCACGACCCGCGACCCGGTCGACGAGCAGATCGAGCTGCGCGGCCGTCCGTGGTGGTTCGTCGACACGGCGGGCATCCGGCGGCGGGTGCACCAGACGACCGGCGCGGACTTCTACGCCTCGCTGCGCACCCAGGCCGCGATCGAGAAGGCCGAGGTCGCCGTCGTCCTGGTGGACGCGAGCGTGCCGATGACCGAGCAGGACACCCGGGTGATCTCCCAGGTCGTCGAGGCCGGGCGGGCCCTGGTCATCGCGTACAACAAGTGGGACCTCATGGACGAGGATCGCCGCCCGTACCTCGAGCGGGAGATCGAGCAGGACCTCGTCCAGGTGCAGTGGGCCCCGCGGGTCAACATCTCGGCGCGGACCGGCTGGCACCGTGACCGGCTCGTCCCGGCCCTGGACACCGCGCTGGAGTCCTGGGACCAGCGCATCCCGACCGGCCGGCTCAACGCCTTCCTCGGCGAGCTCGCCTCGGCGCACCCGCACCCGTTGCGCGGCGGCAAGCAGCCGCGCATCCTCTTCGCCACCCAGGCGGACACCCGTCCGCCGCGGTTCGTCATCTTCGCCACCGGGTTCCTCGAGGCGGGCTACCGCCGGTTCATCGAGCGTCGCCTGCGCGAGGACTTCGGCTTCCAGGGCACGCCGATCGAGATCTCGGTGCGGGTGCGGGAGAAGCGGCGCCGGTGAGCCGGCGGCCGGCCGAACGCAGCGCGCTGCTCCGGCTCGGTCTGCCGCGCGACCCCGAGGCGTCGACGTACCTCGCCGGGTTCCTCGTCTCGGCCGTGGTGACCGTGATGCTCACCCGGGCCTTCCTCGCTGCGACGGGCTACCCCCAGCTCGGGGGCGACGGGCTGCACGTCGCGCACGTGCTCTGGGGCGGGCTGCTCATGGCGGTCGCGTTCGTCGTGCTGCTCTCGTTCGCGGGTCCGCCGGTGCGACCGCTGGGTGCGCTGATCGGCGGTGTCGGCTTCGGCCTGTTCGTCGACGAGATCGGGAAGTTCGTCACCTCGGACCACGACTACTTCTACGAGCCGACGGCCGCGCTGATCTACGCGGTCATCGTCGTGCTGCTCCTGCTCGGCGAGATGCTCAACGGACGGCGCCCGCACGCGGGCGTCGAGTACCTCGCCGGTGCCGCCGACCGCGCGGTCGCCGGCCTCGCCGGAGGGTTCACGCCCGCCGCTCGGGCCCAGGCCCGTGACCTGCTGCGCCGGGCGGGCGACGTGCGTGGCGGCCCGGAGGTCGCCGCGCTGCTCGACGTGGTCGAGGACGACGCCGCCGAGGTGCCCAACCCGATCGCCGCCGTCTCCGCCGCGGTCGTCGCCCTGACCAGGCGGCTCGTCTCGGCACGGTGGGTGCCGGCGGCCACCGTCGTGGTGCTGCTGGCCAGCTCGGTCGGCTCGGTGGCGCGCGGGCTGGTGGCGTGGGCGGGCGACGCCGACGTCGGCTGGTGGGTGATCGCGGGGGTCCTTGCCGGGGCCGCCGTCTCGACGGGCTTCGCGCTCGTCGGCCTCGTGGTGGTGCGGACGGACCAGCACGAGGGCTACCTGCTCTTCCGGCGGGCCGTCCTGGTCAGCCTCCTGGTCACCGAGGTCTTCGTCTTCCGGCTCGAGCAGTGGACGGCCGTGGCCGGCCTCGCCGTCGACCTGCTGGTGCTGGGGCTGGTCGCCGCGGAGCTGGACCAGGTCACGTCCGTGGGTGCGCGGCGCCCTCCGGGTGCGCGGCGCGCGCGGGGCGCGCCGGACGCCGGCTGACGGCGTCGGGTCCACTCGCGGCGCGGCGGCGCGGCCGTCGTCCGCGAGGTGCCGGACGGGGTCGCCGCCGGGGTGCGGTAAAGTATCCGAGGCTCTTCGGAGCAGGCACGGGATGTGGCGCAGCTTGGTAGCGCACTTGACTGGGGGTCAAGGGGTCGCAGGTTCAAATCCTGTCATCCCGACAGTGTCTGTGCAGGTCAGAGGCCCGCACCGCTTCGGCGGGGCGGGCCTTTTGGCTTGCTGACAGCCAGTGTGACAGCCTAAGTCGGGCGTGACAGACCCTAAGTACTACGGGCCACGGACCGCGCGGCAAGGCACCCCGATGAAGACCGCCGGACAGAACCCCTCCGCGGGGATCAGCGGGACCGCGCACCGGACCGTCTCCAAGGGCGGATACGTCGGCGTGCTCGCCTCAAAGTTCTACGCCGGCTACAAGCGACGCGGCGAGCAGGTCACCATCACCTGGAACGCGACAACGGTCACGCTCACCGACGCCCCGCGGAACGACCATCGCTACCTACGCCAAGCCCACCGAACGCCACGGCTGGCACGGGCCCGCCCAGACAAAGCCCTCCACGAAGTCATGAGACACGCCCCTGTCCACGATGTCCCGAGACATGAACGTGCACGATCTCCTGAGACATCACATTCAGACCCCGACTACACCCTCGATTGTGAAGAGCACAATATAGTCGAGCAGACCCACAACCGGCCACACCCCAGGAAATCAACATCCTGCGCCTCCTGGGAGAACATCGCTGCATAGGTGCGAAAGTCGAGGCGTCGCGCGGGGCCTTTGATTTTCGGCCGAGTTTTCCAGCGGGATCAGTGGATCGGACCACTAGCCAGGCTTGTCGAATACGCCCTGGATGAACACCGTGCGCCCGGCGTCGGTGTTGCGCCCGGAGTTGCTCACCTTGACGGCTGCCTGTTCTCCCAGCACGAGATGCATTCCAAGCGGAGGAGGGGCGCTGGAGCCGCTCGCACCCGACGCTTGCGCCTTCGCCTGCTGTGCCTTGCGCGCCGCCACGATGTCGGCGGTAATGTCGCGCCAGGTGCGCTCCAGGAGACCTGCACCGCGGATCAACCCGCGGAGGGATTCCGCATCGGCCAGATGGCTCTGGTTGGGGCGGCTCGCCCATGGGACCGGAAGCTCGATCGGCTCGCCGTTCCCCGCGCAGATTTCCTGGCAGACGAAGAGCCCGCCCGGCCTGAGTACCCGGGCGATTCCGGAATACAGGCGGCGCTTGTCCCGGATGTTCATCTGCATTTGTATCGTCCACACCACGTCGAAGCTGGACGCGGCGAACGGAAGCTCCAGGGCATCACCCGCCTGAAAGCGGGTGCGATCGGACAACCGCGTCATCCGAGAAAGGGCGTTGGCCACCCCGCAGAATTCAGGCGAGAGATCGATGCCTGTCACGTCGCAACCCAAAGTTGCGGCGAGGTAACGCGCCGGGCCGCCCAACCCGCTGCCCACGTCGAGCACTCGCGATCCTGGCGGAATCTTTGCATGCTCCACCAATGCGCGCGTGGCCGAACGTCCCGCGGAGTGAAACTCGTCGGCCGGCGCGAGATCTTCGTACGTGACCGAGTCCAGGTCCTTGCCGAGAGCTTGCAACCCCGCCACGATTCGCGGCAGAAGTCCGCCCGGCTCGTAGTGACGAAGCATTTCCTCGTGCGACTCGCCCATGGACGCAAATCCTGCGCGGATTTCGAGGAGCCGTCAAGTAGGCGACGAGACTCACGAAAACTGGCTCTTCACAATCGAGGGTGTAGTCGGGTTGGTTGGGTTGGTTGGGTTGGGTTGGTCGGGTTGGGCGAGTCGGTCGCCTGCGCGACGGAACTCAGCACTTCCTGGTGGTGGTAGCCCGCGAAGCGACCCGGATCGCGGTTGCCCCGTCGCTCGTGGCGGCGATGCGCGGCGAATTCAGTGAGCAGCCCGCGTACCCGCTCGGGGGTCATCGAGGCGATGATTCATCGCCCACGCCCTGGGTGAGGCCCGCCGATGAGGCAGCGTGCCGCGACACAACAACAGGCTTGCCGAACACCCTCCCGTTGGACGAGGATTCAGATGAGCCTGGACGCCACACGCGCAGGGGCCTTGACCGACGCCGCGCTGCTGCCCCGAGAGCTGGTGAGCGCCCGTGGCCAGAGCGCATAGGGCGACGCTACTCGCGGCGCCCGTCGGAGGCTACGCCCGGTGGGCCCGCGTTCCCCGCGTACCCACCGTGGGCGCCAGCACCACCAGCGCGGCTGAGGCCAGCATGTGCCACACGGCGTGTCCCTGGAGAAGCGACATCGGGTCGCACCAGGGCCAGCCTGCCCGCGAGGGGGTGCCGATCGTCCCACCGAGGGCGAGGAGGGCGATCGCCGGGCCGATGTGGCGCCGCAGACCGGGACGGGCGGCGCCGCGGAGGACGGTGAGGACGGCTGCGACGGCGGCGACGCCCACCTGGGCGAGGTCTCCCGCGCGTGGGGCGACCACGACCAGCGTCAGCAGCGCGGCGGTGGGCAGCGACCACCACCAGCCGCGCGGCCGGCCGGTCAGGTCCGCTGCTGCGTCGGCGCCGACGAAGGCCAGCGTGGCGAGCAGCGGCAGGTCGTGGGCGACGTCCTGACCACGCCGGGTCCGGGCCGTGCTGGACGACCGAGCCCACCCCCACGGCCGCGACCAGTCCCGCGTAGGTGAGCACTCGTCGGACGTCGCTCGCGGGACCGGCATGCCCCGGCGTCCCGTGGACGGCGTCGCGCCGCGCACGGAGCAGGATCAGAGCACCGGCGACGACGAAGGCCAGGCTCGTCCAGGCGGAGACCGGCTCGGCCAGTAGACCGTCGGCGACCACCTCGCACGCGGGGCCGCCCCGGGCCGTCACGGGCGATCGGAGCGTCACGGGCGGACGGCCATCCAGCCGGCGACCTGCGACCGGTTCACGAACCCGAGCCGGTCGAGGATCTTGAGTGTCGGCGAGCGCGGCGGGATCGACGCCCGCTGACGTCAGGTCCTTGTCCACGCCCCTGTCCGGGGTGACCAGGGCCAACGGCGTCGTGAAGCGCGGGTGGTCTGGGTCCGGTTGGCCGCACCGTTCTCGGCTCGTAGGACGCGTCGTCGCTGGTTGGAGAGGTCAGGCCGGCCGAGCGGATCAGCTCGTCGAGCGTCGTTGGGAGTACGTCAACCATGGTTTCGTCCCGGGAGCGGGTCCAGCGCAGGATCGTCCTCGGGCCACGGTAGACCTGCCGGGCTGCCTGTGCGAGAGGGCGGTTCGCGGCACGGCAGCAAGATGCCGGCCGACGGCCACCTCCGTTCCGGCCTTCCGCCCGCGCGGGTCCCGGGTGTCCAATGGTGCGAGGCGTGGCGTGCCGTCTAGTAGGTGCGAGACCTCACGCCGGACGAGGCTGCGATGACCACGCCCAGCACCGGGAGCCGCCATGGCTGACGGCGACGCCGGCAGCGTGGTCACGCAGGTCAGGCGGCCCGCGCGGGCCGAAGTCGTCGGCGACGGTCCCGAGTGGCCGCGCGTCCACCGCCCGCTCGCGTGCCCCCGCGTCGGCGCCACGTGCGCCGAGTCCGGCGGGCGCCGCGTTCGCCCCTGCTGTGTCCCCCAGCATCCCGACCCCGACCGCTTTCGTCGGGCCGGTCCAGCGGCAGTCGCTCGCCGGGGCCTACCCAGCGCTTCACGCGGTGCTCACCGATGAGGAGCGCGTCACCCTCGGGGCGACCTGGGATGCCCGGCAGGACGTCGTAGCCCCGGAGGGTCCGCTGCCCGCACCGCCGCCGACCGCGCCGGGGACCAGCTACCCCGGGGTGGCCGTCCCGTTGCGGTACCTGCTCGAGGAACGGGCGGGCTTCGTCGACGTCGACGTGTGGCAGCCGATCTACGAGGTGCTTCTCGCGGGCGGCTCGGACGAGCTGATCGCCGAGCTGGTCCGCAACGAGATCATGCGACGTTATCTGAGCTGGCTGGGGAGGCTCGGCGTCTCGCTCGACAGCGACGTGATGATCCATGTGCTCGACCCAGACGGCAGCGCCGGTGGACCGTCCGCCCTCGAGTACACGGTGGACGGGACGACCGTTGAGAACGTCGAGGGTCTCGTCGGACCGCCTGAGCTCGACGACGTCTACGGCGGGATGGATGATGTCGTTCAGGCCGTGCATGCCGACGTGTGCAAGGTGGCGCTGGCGGCGGCCCTCGTCGACGAGCTCGAGGCAGCCACCCGGCTGGTCGACCGGCTCACCGGCCAGGTGGAGGGCAGCCCGGAGGACGTGGTCCTCGCCGAGGTCCGGGGCGCCGCATCCCGGCTGCGCATGGATCAGCGAATGCACGGAGTACCAGGAGATGCCCGGCCCAGCCTCGCCGGCGCCAGCGCGGTGGGGACCGACTTCGACGCTCTCGCCGTTCGGATCGCCGACGCGCTCGAGCAGCGTCGGGTGGCACGAGGACAATGACCTCGGCCAGAGCCTCGGCCAGCAGAACGCCGAGGCGAAGGCCTGGTACTCGGAGGCCGCCGAGGAGAACTGGTCCGAGGGTGGATTCGGGTACGTGGTGGGCGGCCTGGCCTACGGCGGCGAGGCGACGATCGTCTTCGTCGACTTCGCTGAGCTCCCTGCTCAGCCTGGGATTCCACGAGACCGCCAACGAGGTGGCCGGGCGCTGGCAGGCCTGCGAGACTCGTCCACCAGGCGCAGGACCTCCTGTGGGGCGCGGCCGGACGGGCCGTCCTCGTGGCGCTGGTCACCCGTGGCGTCGGAGCAGCGACCAGCCGACTCGGCCTGGGCATCGCGGCTCGCTTCGGGCTCGCCGAGGCGTCCCTCGCCTGCGGTGCCGTGCGAGGGGGCGTCGCCGGGGTCATCTCCGGTCCGACCGGACTCGCGGCGCACGACCTGCTCACCCGCGGCATGGCGGCCCGGCAGCTGTCCGCCACGGCGCGCGCGATCGTCGAGACCTCGATCCCGACGTCGGAGGGGTACCTCTTCGCGGCCGGTCTCGGCCTCGGCCTCGGTGCGGCAGCGGGCGCGTACGGCACGCACCTGGGCAACCGGGCACGCCTCGGGACCGTCGAGATGCTGCCGGACGGACCGCACCGGCTGATCGCCGTGCTCGCGGACGGCACCGAGGTATTCGAACCGGTGGTCACCGCTCGTCCGTCGGTGTCCTGGGGGTCGGGCACGGCCGCGTCGGCCACCGCAGAGACCGCGTCCGTGCCCACCCCGTCAGGTCTCATGCGTGTGGTGACGGTCCTCGACGACGGCACCGAGGTGCTCGAGCCGATCGGCGGACCCGTCCGGCTGACCGCACCACCGAGCACCCCCACCGCGCTGGTGCCGCCCGGCTGGCGGCCGGGGACCGGCACGGGCACCGGCGCCCTCCCGGGCCCGGGGGGAGCACCGCCCTGGTGCGCATGGCACCGCCCCCGACGACCTCATCGGTGGTGGGGGAGTTCCTCCGCCGTCGGAAGGCCGGTGCCACCGACTCCGGAGCGGCCCTCGCGAGGGCGGTCGGGCCGTCCGGCAACGGCCCGATCATCACCCCGCCGCCGCCCACCTTCCTCATGCTCCCCGAGTTCACCGACAGCCCGCTGCCACCGGGCGACTGGGCGGTGACCCTTCGCGGGGGTCCTGGGCTGCGCGGGGACCTCCCGGGCGAGCACCTGCCGTTCGCCGGTGGGCACGCGTGGGGCTACAGCGCGGGTGGCTCGG
>CAVRUY010000003.1:0-125253 GCA_963724505.1 uncultured Actinomycetota bacterium | reverse complement strand
TCACGCCGTCCGCGGGCGCTCGCCGAGGACCTGATCGAGCCGCTCGGCGATCCGTCGCTGCGAGTCATCGGCAGCGTGCTGGTAGTGCAGTGCCGCTCGTGGGCTCGCGTGGCCGGCGCGTTGCATGAGCTCGGGCAGCGTCGCGCCGGTCGACGCGACGAGGGTCAGTGCCGAGTGGCGCTGGTCGTGCCAGGTGAGGTCGTCGCGGCCGATCGTCGCGCGCGCCTTGGCGAACATCGTGGAGCGGTGGCTGCTGGGCAGGGGCGTCCCGGTGCTCGTGCCGAAGATGAGCGCATCGCCTCCCGGGGGAGTGAACGCGGCCATGTGGTCGCGCAGGGCGTCGACGGCGACCCCGGGCAGCACAACGGACCGCTTCCCGGCGCGGGTCTTCGGGGCGCTGAACCAGCCCTGGCCGGTTCGCGGCGCTGCCAGGGACTGCTCGACGCGCACCAGCGCGGCGTCGAGGTCGACGTGCTTGCGCTGCAAGGCGAAGAGCTCGCCGGCGCGCAGGCCGCTGCAGAACGCGACGATCACCGACGCCCGGTACCGCTCGGGCATCGCGTCGGCCAGCGCCCACATCTCCTGTGCAGTGACGGTGCGCCGCTCGACGCGGTCGCGAGCGTCCCGGTTGCCGGCGCCCTTGATCGCGCACGGGTTCGCGGTGATCAGCCCTTCGGCGACGGCCTGTGCCATCCCGGCGTGCAGCAGCCGGTACGCCTGCGTCGCCGCCGTCTGCCCGGCGTTGCGACGCAGTGGACGCTCGGGCACGCCGACCCCACCGGTCGCGGCCACCCACCCGTCCCGTGCCCACTCAGGGATCCGGCCGGTCGGGGCGAGCGGTGCTCCTTGCGCGGCTGCCCAGGCCCGGATGGCAGCGTTGATCCGAACGGCGTGCACGCCGCTGCGCTCCCACCGCTCGGTCACCCGCCGGGTCGACTCGGCGAGCACTGCGTGGTTCCACTCGCGCACCACCGCGGGCGTCACCGAGGCGAGCGTGCGGATGCCCAGGTGCACGGCCCGCGGTCGCCCGGTCGCCGACGTGATCGGGACCGGCGCGTCGATCCACGAGTCCAGCACCTGCCGGTAGAGCATCCGCGTCGCCTCGGCGATGTCGGATCGCGTCGCGATCCAGCTGCGGAACCACTCGCCCAGCGGCTGCTCGCCGAGCCGTGGGTCGTGCCAGGCGCCGCGGGCCATCTGGGAGACCTCGTGGGCGAGCGCCTGGTCGGCCTCGGACTTGGTCGCGAAGGTGCCGATGGTGCGCATCGCGCCGTCGGGCCCGGTGTACCTGGCCTGCCACGTGCCGGACGGCAGGCGGCGGATGGCGCCGCTCGATCGGCGGTGCGGGCTGCGGACAGTCATGGCGGGACCTCCCGGCGCTTATGGCACGTTATGGCACGACGGCCTGCGACGAGGGTCCTACGAGGGTCTGACATGGTCGCCGCAAGCCTCTGACCTGCGGAGACGCTGGAGCGGGTGAGGAGAATCGAACTCCCGTAGCCAGTTTGGAAGACTGGGGCTCTACCATTGAGCTACACCCGCGCGCGCACCGACGAGGTCGATGACGCAGCGACCAGGGTACCGGGTCCGAGTGCCCACCACCGACGTCTGCCCGCGCTCCGCGTCGGCCGACGAGATGCACCTCGTCCCGGCGCGACTGCCCTCACCGGCCGGGTCGGGGTCCCCGTCGGGGGCCCCGCGCCGGCCCGCCGCCACGTCGGCCGTGCGGGGTGCGGGCGCCGGGCGCCGGTCCCCGTCGGCCCCGCGGGTCCGCCGACCCGGCGCGTTGCGGCGCGGCCGGAGCCCGGCGCTCCGGCCGTCGAGCCGTCGTGGGCGCCCTGCCGTGCCGGTGCCCCGCGGCCTCGGGAGGAGTTCGCGGTGCGGCCGCGGACGATCCCGATGAGCTCCTCGACCAGGTCGCTGGCGCGGCCACGCGGCCAGGCGAGCGCCACGGTCGTGGTCGGCTCCTCGGTGACCTCGCGGTAGGTGAGGTCGCGCCGGTGGTGCAGCCGGGCCAGCGACTGCGGGACGAGCAGCACGCCGATCCCGGCCGCTACCAGCTCGACGGCGGCCGCCGTCGTCGGCGGGCGCTCGACGCCGGCGGGCGGGTCCAGGCCGAGCACGTCGTCGAGAGGGACGAGCAGCACCTCCTCGGCGAGGTCGGCGGGGGAGAGCTCGGCACCCGCGGCGAGCAGGTGGTCCTTCGGGACGACGACGACCGTCGTCTCGGTGTAGAGCGGGATGGCCTCGAAGCGGTCCCGGTCCACCGGGAGCCGGACCAGGCCGGCGTCGGCCCCACCCAGGGCCGTCTCCTGCTCGTGGACCTCGACGGCCAGCAGCGTCAACGGCACGTCGGGGAGGCGCTCGCGCCAGGTGCGCACCCAGCGTTGCGGTCGGGCGCCGGGCACGACGGCGAGCCGGAACGGCTCGGCCTGGCGGGGCGCGTCCGCGGGGGGCTCCGGCTCGCTGACCATCGGGCTCCCTGACGCTCGGGCGGGCGGTGCCGCACGCCGGCCGCGGCCGGTCGGCCGAGTGCGGTCAGGCTACCCGCCGCCGTTACCCTGGTCCGATGTCGACCTCCCAGGACGCGCCGGACGCACCGGACGCCGCCGCACCGGACGCGGCCCCCGCGCGCCGCACCAAGAAGCCGCAGTCCCTCAAGCCGTCGACCGCCGCGACCAAGCTGGACATCTACCTGCCGGCGACCCCGGCCGAGTTCCAGGCGGGAACGATCACGCGCACCGAGCTCGACGAGCTCCAGCGCAACCCGCCGCAGTGGCTCGTCGACCTGCGCCGCACGGGTCCCCACCCCCGCTCGGTCGTCGCCGCGCGGCTGCGTGTCTCGAACAGCGCCCTGGTCCGCAACGGCCTCACCGAGCCGCAGACGACGGAGCAGATCGAGGCGATCCTCGCCGACGCCCCCGAGTGGCTCGGCCGGGAGCGGGCGGGCCTGGCTGAGGTGCGCCGCCAGGAGCGGGCGAAGAACGAGCGCGCCGGCTCCTGACGGCCCGACCTCGAGCCGCACCGGGCGGTACGGCCCGGGCGGCTAGGCTCGGCCCCGCACGGGATGTGGCGCAGGTTGGTAGCGCGTCCGCTTTGGGAGCGGAAGGTCGTGGGTTCGAATCCCGCCATCCCGACCACCGGGTCGTGCGGCCTGACGGTGCCCTAGGATGAAGGGTCCCTCTGCGGCCCCCTGCCGCAAGCCATCCCGCGGGAGCCGGCCACCGCCGCCGTCCCGCTCAGAGGACCGGCACCGCCACGACCCCGTTGGAGACCACTGCTGTGAAGAGCGCCGTCGAGACCCTGGACGCCACCACGGTCAAGCTGACCGTCGAGGTGTCGGCCGAGGACCTGAAGCCGAGCATCGACCACGCGTACCAGCACATCGGGTCGCAGGTGCAGGTCCCCGGGTTCCGCAAGGGGAAGATCCCGGCGCGGATCATCGACCAGCGCGTCGGCCGTGCCTCCGTGATCGAGCACGCCGTCAACGACGGGATGGCCGCCTTCTACAGCCAGGCCGTCAACGAGGCCGACCTGCGGCCCCTCGGCCAGCCCGAGATCGAGGTCACCGAGATCCCCGCGATGACCGAGGCCGACGGCGGACTCACCTTCGTCGCGACCGTCGAGGTGCGGCCCACGCTGGCGCTGCCCGACCTCTCGACGATCTCGCTGACCGTCGACGACGTCGAGGTGACGGACGAGGACGTCCAGGAGCGTCTGGACGCCCTGCGCGAGCGCTTCGGCACCCTCGTGGGCGTCGACCGGCCGGCCGTCGAGAAGGACTTCGTCGTGCTCGACCTCGTGGCCCGCGTCGGGGACGAGGAGGTCGACTCGGTCAGCGGCATCTCCTACCAGATCGGTGC
Source organism: uncultured Actinomycetota bacterium (assembly GCA_963724505.1). Taxonomy (GTDB): domain Bacteria; phylum Actinomycetota; class Actinomycetes; order Actinomycetales; family Cellulomonadaceae; genus Actinotalea. The sequence goes on along the minus strand of CAVRUY010000003.1, from coordinate 121,390 downwards.
CGGCAACATGCTCGAGGGCCTCGACGAGGCGCTCGCCGGCCTCTCGGCCGAGGAGACCACCACCTTCGAGACGGCCCTCGCCGGCGGCGAGCACGCCGGTGAGACCGCCCTCGTCACCGTGACGGCGACCTCCGTGAAGACCCGCGAGCTGCCCGAGGCGGACGACGCCTTCGCCGAGCTCGCCTCGGAGTTCGACACGCTCGAGGAGCTGGTCGCCGACCTGCGGGTGCAGGCGGCGGCGGCGAAGGACTCCGGCCGTGCCGTGCAGGCCCGTGACCTCCTCCTTGCCCGGCTGCGCGAGGACCTCGAGATCCCGGTGCCGACCGGCGCGGTCGAGGCCGAGGTGCACCGGCACCTGGAGAACGAGGGTCGCCTCGAGGACGAGGAGCACCGCGCCGAGGTCACCGCGGAGACCCGCGAGGCCCTCGCCGAGCGCATCCTGCTCGACACCCTGGCCGAGTCGGTGGCGGTCAAGGTCTCCCAGGAGGAGCTCGTCGACTACCTCGTCAACGCCTCGCGCCAGTACGGGATGGACCCGAACACCTTCATCCGCACCCTCGACGAGCAGGGCCAGATCCCGGCGATGGTCGCCGAGGTCGGGCGCTCCAAGGCTGTGGCCGTCGCGCTGCGCAAGGTGACCGTCCTCGACGGCGCCGGCGCGGTCATCGACCTCACCGAGTACATCGGCACCGACGAGCCCGTCGCCGCGCCGAGCGACGAGCCCGTCGCCGAGCCGGCCGACGAGGCCTGAGCACCGAGCCCGAGCGGGGTGAGGGCACCCCGCAGCACGGCGCACGACGGCCCCGCACCCCCGAGGTGCGGGGCCGTCGTGCGCCGACAGCGAAACCGGCCCCGCAGCGGGAGTGAGGGCACCCCGCCTCGCGTTAGGGTCGCAGCACACCTTCCAGGGCCGACGGCCCGCGCAGGATGAGGAGAGCCGTGAACCAGTTCCAGCAGCAGTCCCAGCAGCCCGTCGCGCGGGGCGAGGGGCCGAGCCTCGGCCTCAACGACCACATCTTCAACCGGCTGCTGCGCGAGCGGATCATCTGGCTGGGCTCGGAGGTCCGCGACGAGAACGCCAACGCCATCTGCGCGCAGATGATGCTGCTGGCCGCCGAGGACGCGGACAAGGACATCTGGCTCTACATCAACTCCCCGGGCGGCTCGATCACCGCAGGCATGGCGATCTACGACACCATGCAGTACATCCAGCCGGACGTCGCGACGATCGCGATGGGCATGGCCGCCTCGATGGGCCAGTTCCTGCTCTCCTCGGGCGCCAAGGGCAAGCGCTACGCGACGCCGCACGCCCGGGTGATGATGCACCAGCCCTCCGGCGGCATCGGCGGCACCGCGACCGACGTCCGGATCAACGCCGAGCTCATCCTGCACATGAAGCGGGTGCTCGCCGAGCTGACGGCCGAGCAGACCGGCAAGCCGGTCGAGCAGATCAACGCCGACGCGGACCGCGACCGCTGGTTCACCGCTCCCGAGGCCCTCGAGTACGGCTTCATCGACCACGTCGTCACGCACTCCGGCTCGGTCTCCGGCGGCGGTGGCACGACCGGCTCGGCCGGCGCCTGAGCACCGCCGCACCCTCGACATCCAAGGAGCACCAGTGAGCAACGACTACCTCGCCCGCGCCGCCTCCCTCGCCGGCGGCCAGGCCCTGCCGTACGGCGCGCCATCGGCGCGCTACGTCCTGCCGCAGTTCGAGGAGCGCACGGCCTACGGCTTCAAGCGGCAGGACCCGTACACCAAGCTCTTCGAGGACCGGATCATCTTCCTCGGCGTCCAGGTGGACGACGCCTCGGCCGACGACGTCATGGCCCAGCTGCTCGTCCTGGAGAGCCAGGACCCGGACCGCGACATCATCCTCTACATCAACTCGCCCGGTGGCTCGTTCACCGCGATGACGGCGATCTACGACACGATGCAGTACATCAAGCCGCAGATCCAGACCGTCTGCCTCGGCCAGGCCGCCTCGGCCGCGGCCGTGCTGCTCGCCGCCGGCACTCCCGGCAAGCGGCTCGCGCTGCCCAACGCCCGGGTGCTCATCCACCAGCCGGCGATGGAGGGTGGCGGCTACGCGCAGGCCTCCGACATCGAGATCCACGCCAATGAGCTCATCCGGATGCGGGAGTGGCTCGAGGAGACCCTTGCCCGGCACGCCGGCAAGGACGCCTCCGTCGTGCGCAAGGACATCGAGCGCGACAAGATCCTCTCGGCGCAGCAAGCCAAGGAGTACGGACTGGTCGACCAGGTCCTGGAGAGCCGGAAGGCCGCCGTCCTGCAGCGGTGAGCCCGACTCGCTCAGGACTGCCGCGGTCCGGTCGATCGGACACGCGGAGGCGCACAGGCTGACAGGTGGCCGTGCGTGGTGTGCAATGGAGGAAGGTCGGCGATGGTCGCCGCCCGGGAGGAGGACGCCGTGGCTCGCATCGGTGACGGTGCCGACCTGCTCAAGTGCTCCTTCTGCGGCAAGAGCCAGAAGCAGGTCAAGAAGCTCATCGCCGGGCCGGGCGTGTACATCTGCGACGAGTGCATCGAGCTCTGCAACGAGATCATCGAGGAGGAGCTCGCCGAGGCCACCGAGGTCGGCATGGTCGAGCTGCCCAAGCCCCGCGAGATCTTCGACTTCCTCGAGCAGTACATCATCGGCCAGGAGCCGGCCAAGCGGTCCCTCGCGGTGGCGGTCTACAACCACTACAAGCGGATCCAGGCCGGCGAGCTGGCTCGTCCGGGCATCGAGAACGACCACGTCGAGCTGGCCAAGTCCAACATCCTGCTCATCGGCCCGACCGGCTGCGGCAAGACCTACCTGGCGCAGACCCTGGCGAAGATGCTCAACGTCCCGTTCGCTATCGCGGACGCCACGGCCCTGACCGAGGCGGGCTACGTCGGCGAGGACGTCGAGAACATCCTGCTCAAGCTCATCCAGGCGGCCGACTACGACGTCAAGAAGGCCGAGACCGGGATCATCTACATCGACGAGGTCGACAAGATCGCCCGCAAGAGCGAGAACCCGTCGATCACCCGCGACGTCTCCGGCGAGGGCGTGCAGCAGGCTCTGCTGAAGATCCTCGAGGGCACCACGGCCAGCGTTCCGCCGCAGGGCGGGCGCAAGCACCCGCACCAGGAGTTCATCCAGATCGACACCACGAACGTGCTGTTCATCGTCGCGGGCGCCTTCGCCGGCCTGGACGAGATCATCACCTCCCGAGCCGGCCGGCGCGGCATCGGCTTCGGTGCCCCGCTGCACAGCGCGGACGACGTCGACGTCTACGGCGAGGTCATGCCGGAGGACCTGCTCAAGTTCGGTCTGATCCCGGAGTTCATCGGCCGCGTGCCGGTCATCACCACCGTCTCGCCGCTGGACCGCGGCGCCCTGGTGAAGATCCTCACCGAGCCGCGCAACGCCCTGGTCAAGCAGTACCAGCGGATGTTCGAGATGGACGGCGTCGAGCTGGAGTTCAGCCAGGACGCCGTCGAGGCCGTGGCGGAGCAGGCCCTGCTGCGCGGCACCGGGGCGCGTGGGCTGCGCGCGATCCTCGAGGAGGTCCTCCAGCAGGTGATGTTCGACGTGCCGAGCCGCGACGACGTCGCCCGGGTCGTCATCACCCGCGAGGTCGTCCTGGAGAACGTCAACCCGACGATCGTCCCGCGGGAGAGCTCCGAGAAGCGCACGCCTCGCGAGAAGTCCGCCTGACCGCTGGCATTGTCCGCCCGGGTGGAGTTGGCTGGGACGGGTAGCGGGGGTCGGCAGCGAGGCCGACCCGTCGGCCCGACGGAAGGTGCTCGATGAAGCTCGAGGCGCTCAAGGCTCTGATCGCCCACGACGGACCGCTCACCACGGTGAGCATGGACGTCACCCGCGGGGACGAGGTCGGTGACCGTGACCTGCGGAACCGATGGCAGAGCCTGCGGCGGTCGCTCGAGGCGCAGGGCGCTCCACCGTCGACGCTCGATGCCGTGGCCGACCTCGTCGTCCGCCCGACGCACGTCCCCGGTCCGCACGGCAGGCTGCTGGTGGTCGGTGAGACGCCCGACGGGCTCGAGGTGGTCCTCGACCGGGTGCTGGCCGCCGCGCCGCCCCGGGACGAGGCCGTGCACGGCGCGGTGCCGCCGCTCCTGCCGGCGGCCCAGGCGGTCGACGAGGCCGTGCGGTACCTGCTGGTCGAGGTGGACCGCTCCGGGGCGGACCTCACCTGGTCCGGCGTGGAGCTGCCCGCCGAGGAGATCAGCGACCACGTCGAGGGCGGCCACGACCTGGTGCACAAGGTGCGCACGGGGGACTGGTGGCACTCGCGGCGCACCGCGGCCCGGATCGAGGACTCCTGGGAGCGCAACGCTCAGGTCGTCGCCGCCGAGCTCGACCGCGTCGTCCTCGCGCACCGCCCCGAGATCGTGCTGCTCACCGGCGACGTCCGGGCGGTGGCCATGATCCGGGACGCCGTCGGCCACGCCGTCGCCGAGATCCTCGTCGAGGTGCCCGGTGGCTCGCGCGCTGACGGGGTCAAGGAGGACGTCTTCGCCGCCCGGCTGCACGAGGTGGTCGACGGGTACCGGGCCCGCCGCCGTCTGACGGTCCTCGACCGGCTCCGGGAGGGGCTCGGACGCGGGGACGGAGCGGTGACCGAGCTCGGCGACGTCGTCGAGGTGCTCCGGCGCGGCCAGGTCTCCGACCTCGTCATCGCGACCGACGGCACCCCCGCCATCGCCGGTCGGATGCTCTGGGTCGGGCCGGGTGCCCTCGAGCTGGCGACCCGGCGCAGCGAGCTGGCCGGACTGGGCGTGGCGGACGGCGACATGCACGAGATGCGGGCGGACGTCGCGGTGCTGCGCGCTGCCGTCGCCCAGGACTCCGGGGTGACCTTCGACCTCACCGGCGCCGTGCACCTCGTCGACGGCGTCGGCGCCGTGCTGCGCTGGAGCGACCCGGCGACGCCGCACGAGACGGCGCTGGCCTCGACCCGGGACAACGGTCGCCACGCGAGCAGGTGGGGCTAGGCACGACGGTGGCCCGGCGGCGCCGGCGCCGCCCGTGCGGCGGGCCGGCCGCCGGGCTCAGTCGGTGTACAGCGACTCGACCTGGTCGGCGAAGTCTCGCAGGACGCGGGCGCGCTTCACCTTGAGCGACGGGGTCAGGTAGCCGTTCGCCTCGGTGAAGTCGCCGTCGAGGACGTGCACCTTGCGGATCGACTCGGCCCGGGAGACCACCTCGCTCGCCCGCGCGGCCGCGCGCTCCAGGGCCGCGAGGACCGCGTGGCTGCGCGCCGCCGTCGCGACGTCCATCGCCGGCAGCCCGTGGCTCGCGAGCCACCCCGGCAGCATCTCGGCGTCCAGCGTCACCAGGGCCGCGATGAACGGCTTGCCGTCCCCGACGACGACGACCTGGCTGACCAGCGGGTGTCCGCGCAGGCGGTCCTCGAGCAGCGCGGGTGCGACGTTCTTGCCCCCGGCGGTGACGATGATCTCCTTCTTGCGGCCGGTGATCGTCAGGTAGCCGTGCTCGTCGAGGCTGCCCAGGTCGCCGGTCCGGAACCACCCGTCCGCCAGCGCGGCGGCCGTCGCCTCGGGGTTGTCGTGATAGCCGCGGAAGACGTGCGCGCCGCTGATCTCGATCTCGCCGTCGTCGGCGATCCGGATCGAGGCACCAGGGAAGGGCGGGCCGACGGTGCCGATGATCGTCTTGCGCGGCATGTTCACCGCTGAGGGCGCGGTCGTCTCGGTGAGCCCGTAGCCCTCGAGCACCCGCAGCCCCAGGCCACGGAAGAAGTGGCTGAGGCGTGGTCCCAGCGGCGCGCCACCGGAGACGGCGTACTCGGCGGCGCCGCCGAGGGCCGCGCGCAGCTTGTGCAGCACGAGACGGTCGGCCAGGCGGTGCCGGAGCCTCAGCAGCACTCCCGGGCCGCCGGGCTCGTCGAGGGCGCGCGACCAGGCGATCGACGTGGCCGCCGCCCAGCGGAAGATCTTCAGGGTGACCGGGCTCGAGGAGGCCTTCTGCTCGGCCGAGTTGTAGACCTTCTCGAAGACCCGCGGCACCGAGAGGATGAAGGTCGGCCGGAAGGTCGCCAGGTCCGCGAGCAGGTTCCGGGTGTCCGGGGTGTGGCCGAGGACGGCCCCCGAGGGCACGCAGAGCACCTGGATGAACCGGGCGAAGACGTGGGCGAGGGGCATGAAGAGCAATGTCCGCGAGTACGGCTGAGCGACCACCTCGGGCAGGCCGGCGACGCCCTCGAGGGTCAGCGAGACGAAGTTGCCGTGGGTGAGCTCGACGCCCTTGGGGTTCCCGGTGGTCCCGGAGGTGTAGATGATCGTGGCGAGGTCGTCCATCCCGGCCAGCGCGCTGCGGCGGTGGACCTCCTCGGCGGCGACCGAGCGCCCGCGCGAGGTGAGCGCGCCGAGGGCGTCGTGCTCGATGACGAGGATCTCGTCGAGCTCGGGGAGGCCACCACGGACGGACTCGGTCGCCGCGGCATGGGCAGCGGTCTCGACCAGGGCGAGGCGGACCCCGGCGTCGCCGAGGATCCAGGCGACCTGGGACGCGGAGGACGTCTCGTACACGGGGACCGGGACGGCCCCGGCGGCCCAGACGGCGAAGTCCAGCACGGTCCACTCGTAGCGGGTGCGGCTCATGATCGAGACCCGGTCGCCGGGCTCGACCCCGCTCGCCACCAGGCCGCGGGCGACGGCCGTCACCTCGTCGGTGAAGGCGCGCATCGAGACCGGTGTCCACGAGCCACCGAGCCCGGCGCTGCGCTCGATGAAGGTCCCGTCCGGAGCGCGGTCGAGGCGGGCGGCGACGAGTCCGGGGATCGACATCGTCGGCTCGGTCGAGACGAGGCTGGGGGACGTCGAGGTACGCACGGTGCTCCTGGGTCGGTGAGGCCCGTCCGTGGGCCCCTCCGAGCCTAGTGGCGCCCGTCCGTCCCCGGGGCCGGACGACGCGGCGCTCAGCGGGACGAGGGGCGCCGCTCGGCGTCGAGGTAGGCGTCCATCGCCCGCGCCGTGACCGCATCGGTCACGAGCACGTTGTACAGACGGGCGCGTGCGGCGCCGATCGCGGCCTTCGTCTTGGAGACTCCACCGGCGAGGCAGATCGCGGTGGGGACGTGGGCGAGCTGCTCGGGCGTCACTCCCAGGAGTCGCCTGCTCTCGTCGAAGGGGACGAGGGTGCCGTCGATGAGGAACGACCTCCCGGCGACGTCGCCCACGGCCTCGTGCAGAGCGGCGTCCTCGACGGGGAAACCGGCCGCGGCGTAGGACGGGTCGGGCTTCGGCCAGGCGCCGACGCCCACGATGGAGGCGCGGGCGCTGTCCCACGTGTCGAGGAACTCCTGGAGCCCGCCGGACTCCAGCAGCGAGCGGTAGAGCGTGTCCGGGACGAGAGCGGGAGCGTGGAGGTATCGGGGCTGCGCCCCGGTCCGCTCAGCGAGGCTTCGGACGATCTCGTTCGGCTGGAACCATGGCTGGTCGCTCGCGTTGCCGCCCATGGCGGGAGCGATGACGACTCCGGCCAGCGAACGCCGGACATGCCGTGAGGCGCTGTAGACCCCGCGTCCCCACGAGACGATGAGCACGTCCCCGGGGGAGAGGTCGGCCTGGTCCAGCGCAGCGCCGAGGGGCTCGGCCAGCAGCGGGCCCGGCTCGGCCTCGTTGGCGCGACCGGAGGCGATGTGCACCGCGCGCAGCCCGAGCCGCTCGCACAGCCTGGGAGCGAGGTCCGGCTCGACATGCGGAGGGACGATCTCGATCCGGACGATGCCCTGGGCGCGGGCGCGTTCGAGAAGCCTGCTCACCGTCGGCCTGCTCACCCCGAGATGGTCGGCGATCTCCTTCTGGGAGGCATCGTGCTCGTAGTACATGACAGCGGCGGTGACGAGGAGGTCGACGTCGTCGGCGGCCTGTGCTCTGCTCACGGGGTGATCCTTCCGGTCATGGTCCGGCGAGTCCACCCGACGCTGGAGCGGTGAACGGATGTGCTGGACAGATGTTCACACCGGGGACTAGTGTCTCACCGTTGGCTCGACTTCGGCACACAGACGTGCGTGCGGGTGAGCATGACCTTCGTCGGCAAGGCAGCGCGCGGGTCGTCGTCCCGTGGATGCTCGTCCGGATGCCATCGACCTTCAGTAGTCTGGAAGACGGCGGCGACCCCGTGGTCCTGTTCGAGGCCGACGACGAATGCTTGGCACTGATCCTGGTGGCTCGAAGCACCTCAACACGGAGGAACCATGACATCAGAGTATGACCGCTACCGAGCGGCCGATAACGCCCTGCCGAAAGAGGTCTGGGCCTGGGAGTTGCATGGCGCGGGCGAAGAGAACATGGGCAAGAATGGTGAGCCCGAGCTGCTGCCCATCCCCAAGCCCGATGCCGACCAGATGCTGGTGCGCATCGACAGCGTGGGACTCTGCTTCTCCGATGTGAAGATCATGCGCCAGGGCGGCAGCCACCCGAAGCTCTACAACCGTGATCTGGCCACGGATCCCACCCGACTGGGGCACGAGGTCAGCCTGACGGTCATCGAGGTCGGGGACGACCTCAAGGACCGGTACCACCACGGCCAGCGGCTCGCCGTGCAGCCCGACATCTACCAGGACGGCAAGAGCACGGCCTACGGCTACACCATTCCCGGCGGGCTGATCCAGTACCACGTCATGGGCTCGGAGATGCTCGACACCGACGCCGGCGCCTGCTTGTTGCCCCTCAACGACAGCATGGGTTTCGCCGAGGCCTCCACGCTGGAGCCCTGGGGCTGCGTGATGGCGGCCTACACCCAACGTCGCCGCCTGGAGCCCAAGACCGGCGGGATCATGTGGATCATCGGCCGGCCCGGCGATGAGCGGGAGTACGAGTTCTCCTCCGGTCTGGACGCCCCGGCCACCATCGTCCTGACCGACGCGCCCGCCTCGGTGCGAGCACTGGTGGAGCAGACCTCGGCCACCGTGATCGAGCGCAACGGCGTCGGCCCCGACGGCTATCAAGCGCTGGCAGACGAGCTGAGCGACGGCGTCGGCTTCGACGACATCGTCATGCTCGACCCCCGTTCCGCGGCAACGGTGGGCGCCGTGGCCACGCACATCGCCCGGCGGGGCACCCTCAACCTCGTGGGCCAGACCGCCCTCGACGGCCTGGTGAGCACCGACGTGGGTCGACTGCACTACGACTACACCGCCTACCTCGGCAACCAGGGACCGGATGTCGCCGCTTCCTACGGGGACGCGCGCAACCGCTGCGACCTGCGGTCGAAGGGCACCACCGTCTTCGTGGGCGCCGGTGGCCCCATGGGGTTGATGCACATCCAGCGGGCCATCCAGCAGGCAGACGGCCCACGCAGGATCATCGCCACGGAGATGAGCGATGACCGCCTGACGAGCCTTCTGCAGCGTCTGGCCCCGCTCGCCGAGAGCTACGGCTGCGAGCTCCTCACCTTCAACCCCCAGACCCAGGAGCAGTCCCTCCACGACTTCGTGATGGGGCTCACCGACAACGCCGGCGCCGACGATGTGGTGGTCAGCGTCCCGATCTCCGACGTGATGGCCGAGGCCGACACGGTGATGAACGCCGACGGCATGCTGGTCTTCTTCGCGGGCGTGCCCAACGGCACCCTGGCGCCGTTGAACCTGAGCGCTGTGTACCTCAACAACGCCCAGTACACGGGGACGTCCGGACTGACCATCGACGACCAGCAGCAGGTCGTGGACCTCGCCGATCGAGGTGAGCTCTCCCCGGGATCGATCGTGGGCGCCATCGGCGGGATGCGGGCGGCGAAGGACGGTATCCAGGCCTTGATCGAGGGTCGCTACTCCGGGAAGGTCATCATCTTCCCCCAGATCCACGACATGCCCCTGATGGGCCTCAATGAGCTGAAGGAGAAGCTGCCGGAGGTCGCCGAGAAGCTGGCATCCGGCGACCTGTGGACCAACGAGGCGGAGAAGGCGCTCATCGAGAGCCGCTGGAGAGGCTGACCGCCGGTTCCGACGGCGGACGTCCCACCTCGCGGCCGCCGTCGGGCCACTGGTCGCACCGTGCCCGGGCGCAGGACCGCCCGGGCACGGTGCTGTCCGGGTGCGGTCTACCGCGGATCGGCTGGGGCGACGCTGCGCAGGAGGGGTCGACCGACGCGTCGGATCGCCGGGTCGCTGTCCGCGCAGAACGCGCGGGAGAGGTCCACGACCTCGGTGCGGAGCGCGGGTCGCTTGGTGGCGATCGCGCGCAGGGCCATGGTGATCGACTTCCCGACCAGCGGTCGTGGGTCGCGGGCGTGGGTCCTGGCGTGGCTCAAGGCTCGGCGGAAAGGGTCGTCGGGGCCGCCTCGGTCATGCAGGGCCAGCGCCCAGACAAGGGCGAAGCCTGCGCGTCGGACGAGCAGACGTTCGTCATCGACCCAGTGATCGACCATCGCCCAGGCATGCGGGGTCCGGTCGAAGAGGCGGAAGCACACGGTGTCGACGATCGCCCAGCTGTCGAACTCCTCGCACCAGCGCTGCATCAGCGGCCGACTGACCTGGGCCGGGTCGGCGATCATCGCGGCGAGCGTGCGCGCTTCGTAGGATCCCTCCGCCCACAGGTCGAGGGCGAGGTCGTGATTGGTCCCCGCGGTCGCGGCGAGCTCGAGCAACCGTCGCATCGGGACGCCGTAGGCCGTCTCCGCGTGGATCCCGTACCTCTCGCGCATCGCCCGGCGTGTCTCCGGATCGGCCTCGGCACTGAGCGTGGCCAGGAGGTCAGCGAGCACTGCCGAGGTGGTCACCGCGTCCGTCCGGCGGTCAGTCGTGCTTGTGCGTGGGGTCCAGCACCCGGGCCAGGAACGAGCGGGTGCGCTCGTGCGAGGGGTTGCCGATGATCTGGGCGGGCGGCCCCTGCTCGACGACCTGGCCGTCGTCCATGAAGACGACGCGGTCGGCGACCTCGCGGGCGAAGGCCATCTCGTGCGTGACGACGAGCATGGTCATCCCGGACTCGGCGAGGTCTCGCATGACCGAGAGCACCTCGCCGACGAGCTCGGGGTCCAGGGCGGACGTCGGCTCGTCGAAGAGCATGAGCGCCGGGTCCATGCTCAGCGCGCGGGCGATCGCCACCCGCTGCTGCTGGCCGCCGGAGAGCTGGGCCGGGTGGGAGTCGGCCCGGTCGCCCAGGCCCACGTGCTCGAGGTTCTTGCGGCCGACCTCGTCGGCCTCGGCCTGCGAGCGCTTGAGGACCTTGCGCTGGGCCATCGTGCAGTTCTCCAGCACGGTCTTGTGCGGGAAGAGGTTGAACTGCTGGAAGACCATGCCGACGTGGGTGCGCACCCGGTCGATGTCGACGTCGGGGTCGGTGACCTCGACGCCGAGCACGGTGATCTCTCCACCCGTGGGCTGCTCGAGCAGGTTGACGCAGCGCAGCAGGGTCGACTTCCCGGAGCCCGAGGGGCCGATGATGCACACGACCTCACCGGGAGCGACCTCGAGGTCGATGCCCTTGAGGACCTCGCGGGGACCGAACGACTTGCGCAGGCCCTCGATCCGGACGACGGCGGCAGCGGCGGTCTCGCTCATACGTGTCCCTTGCTTCCGGTCGTCTTCTCCAGCCAGCGCGTCAGGGCGCTCAGCGGGATCGTGATCATGAGATACACGAGCCCGACCACGACGAAGGCGGTGAGCCCGCCGACAGCGCTCTGGTTGAGCGTCTCCCGCGCGAGCTTGGTCAGCTCGTAGGACCCGGACGTCAGGCCCATGGCGAAGACGAGGGAGGTGTCCTTGGTGAGCAGCACGATCTCGTTCGTCATCGGGGGGAGCACGAGCTTGAAGGCCTGCGGGATGACGACGCCGCGCATCGTCTGCCCCGAGGTCATCCCGAGCGAGCGGCTCGCCTCGACCTGCCCCTTGGGCACCGCCTGGAGGCCCGCGCGGAGCGTCTCGGCGAGGTAGGCCGCCGAGACGATGCCCAGCGCGAGGGCGATGGTCACCGTGATCGAGCTGAACCGGACCTGGAAGGCGACCGGGACGATGTAGGCGAAGGCCAGCACGACCAGCAGGGCAGGGACCCCACGGAAGAACTCCACGTAGCCGGTCGCCAGCACGCGGTAGAGCTTGACCGAGGAGAGCTTCATCAGGGCCAGGACGAGCCCGAGCGAGAAGGCGACGGCGAAGGCGGAGAGGGTGTACCGGATGGTGTTGAGAGCGGCCTGCGGCAGCTTGCCGGCCATCTGACCGGCTGCCTCCAGGTTGAACACCTGCTCGCGCATGTTCGACCAGTCGGTGCCGACGGCGATCGCCACCACCACGGCGGCCAGCACCACGTACTGGACGACCCGGGAGACCTGCGCCCGCTTGCGCGGGCTCATCCGGGCGCGCCCCTCGGGCAGCGCCACGCTCGGGCTCGTCATCCTCAGCCCTGCGCGCCGATGTAGGTCGCGTAGATCGTGTCGTAGGTGCCGTCGGACTGGATCCGGGCGATCGTCGCGTCGACGGCGTCGAGCAGCGCGGTGTTGCCCTTCTTCACGCCCAGGCCGTACTGCTCACCGGTGGAGAACTCGGCGCCGACGACGTACTCGTCGGAGGTGTACGGGCCGAGGACGGCGATGTCGTTGATGATCCCCTCGACGTCCCCGTTCTTCAGCGCCTGGATCTGCAGCCCGAGGTCCTCGTACTGCAGGATGTCGAGGCCGTTGTCCTGCGCGAAGGTCTCGCCGGTGGTCGCCTGCTGCACGCCGATCTTCGTGCCCGCGAGGCTCTCGAGGCTGTCCAGGCCGGAGCCGGCCTTCGTGAGCAGGCCCTGGTTGGCGTCGAAGTACGGGTCGGAGAAGTCGAGCTTCCCGGCGCGCTCCTCGGTGATGGTGATCCCCGAGGCCACGACGTCGCACTGGTTCGCGTTGAGTGCGGCGCCGGACTGGATGCCGTCGAAGCCGGTCTCGACGAGCGTGAGCGTGACGCCCAGGTCGTCCGCGACCTGCTGGACGACGTCGATGTCCAGGCCCACGATCGTGTCGCCGTCCTTGTACTCGAACGGCTCGTACGGCGGGTTCGTGCAGACCGTCAGCGTGCCCGGCGTGATGAGCGAGACGCCGTCGGCTCCCGCCGCGGTGTCGTCGGTCGCCGTCGAGCTGCAGCCCACGAGCGCGAGCGCCGCGACCGCGGCGAGAGACAGGGTGGTGCTGAAACGGGAAGCCATGGGGGGGACCTTTCAAGGACGACGTCTGGTGCCGTGGAAGAATATACAACTCGACGATAGGTATGCAGATTCCTCGCGGATCGGGCGAAGGTCCTAGATCACTGCGCCGGCGGCTCGGCCAGCTCGGGGTCCCGCACCACGGGGACCTCGACGCCACCGGCGACCAGGGCGACGTCCGCGCGGCCGGCGGCCAGCACGTCACCGAGCGCGGTGCGCACGAGCGGCTCCTGGGTGGCCGGCACGACGAGCTCGCCACCGACGACGCGGTAGCGCATGGAGACCTTCGCCTCGGACTTCACCTTGCGCAGCGCAGCGAGGGCCCGCCCGGCCGCGCCGAGCATCGCCGGGTCGCCGTCGCCGGCCGCCGCGCGCAGCGGGGCCGAGGTCGGCCACGGCGCACGGTGCACCGAGCCCTCCTTCCACCACGACCAGACCTCCTCGGTGGCGAAGGGGAGCACCGGGGCGAGCAGCCGGAGCAGGGTGTCCAGGGCCTGGCCGAGCGCGGCGCGGGCCGAGAGCGTCGCGGCGGACGGCTCGGCGTCACCGCCGCCGTAGGCGCGGTCCTTGACGAGCTCGAGGTAGTCGTCGCAGAAGGTCCAGAAGAAGGTCTCGGTGAGCTCGAGCGCGCGGGTGTGGTCGTAGCCCTCCAGCGCCGTCGTGGCCGCCTCGACCACGTCGGCCAGCCCCGCGAGCATCGCGCGGTCGAGCGGCTCGGTGACCGCCGAGCCCTCGGCGACGGCGCCGAAGCCCAGCGCGAACTTGCTCGCGTTGAGCACCTTGATCGCCAGCCGGCGGCCGATCTTCATCTGACCGACCTCGAAGGCGGCGTCCGTGCCCAGGCGGGCCGAGGCCGCCCAGTAGCGGACCGCGTCCGAGCCGTGCTCCTCGAGCAGGCCCATCGGGGTGACGACGTTGCCCTTGGACTTGGACATCTTCTTGCGGTCCGGGTCGAGGATCCAGCCGCTGATGGCGGCGTGCGCCCACGGCAGCGAGCCGTGCTCCAGGTGCGAGCGGACCACCGTGGAGAAGAGCCACGTGCGGATGATGTCCTGGCCCTGGGGGCGCAGGTCCATCGGGAAGACGCGGGCGAAGAGGTCCTCGTCCCAGCCCCAGCCGCCGGCGATCTGCGGGGTCAGCGAGCTGGTCGCCCAGGTGTCCATGACGTCGGACTCGCCGACGAAGCCGCCGGGCACGCCGCGCTGGGCCGCGGTGTAGCCGGCCGGGACGTCGCTGGTCGGGTCGACCGGCAGCGCCTGCTCGGCCGGGGCGATCGGGTGCTCGTAGTCGACCTCGCCGTCCGCGTCGAGGGGGTACCACAGCGGGATGGAGACGCCGAAGAAGCGCTGACGCGAGATGAGCCAGTCCCCGTTGAGGCCGCCGACCCAGTTCTCGTAGCGCACCCGCATGAAGTCCGGGTGGAACGCGAGCTCCGCGCCGCGGGCGAGCAGCTTCTCGCGCAGGCCCTCGCCCTTGCCCTCCGCACGCCCGCCGTTGCGGATGTACCACTGCCGGCTGGTGACGATCTCCAGCGGCTTGTCGCCCTTCTCGAAGAAGTTGGCCATCCGCTGGGTCGCCGTCGGCTCGCCGTCGAGGTCGCCCGTCTCGCGCAGGCCGTCGACGACGGCGGCGCGCGCGGAGAACGTCGTCCTGCCCGCGAGCTCGGCGAAGCGGGCGCGGCCGGCCTCGCTGGTGATCCAGTCCGGGGTCTCGCGCAGCAGGCGGCCGTCGCGGCTGATCACCGACCGGGTGGGCAGCTGGAGCTCGCGCCACCACTGCACGTCGGTGAGGTCGCCGAAGGTGCAGCACATCGCGATGCCGGCGCCCTTGTCCGGCTCGGCGGCGGGGTGCGCCAGCACCGGGATCTCCACGTCGAAGAGCGGAGCGCGGACCGTCGTGCCGAACAGGTGCTGGTACCGCTCGTCGTCCGGGTGCGCGATGAGGGCCACCACCGCCGGGATGAGCTCGGGACGGGTCGTCTCGATGTGGATCGGGGCGCCGTCGTCCGTGCGGTGGAACGCGACCCGGTGGAAGTGGCCGGGGTAGTCGCGCGCCTCGAGCTCGGCCTGGGCCACGGCCGTCTGGAAGGTCACGTCCCACAGGCCGGGGGCCTCGGCCTGGTACGCCTCGCCGCGCTGGAGGTTGCGCAGGAACGCGCGCTGGGCCACGGCCCGCGAGCGCGCGTCGATGGTCTGGTAGTGGTGCGACCAGTCGACCGAGAGGCCGAGCCGGCGCCAGAGCGCCTCGAACTGGACCTCGTCCTCGACGGTCAGGCGCTCGCAGAGCTCGACGAAGTTGCGGCGCGAGATCGGCTGCTGGTCGGCGGCCTTGATGCTCTTGCCCTCGCCACCCTCGTGCGGGGGGATGAACGCCTCGTCGTACGGGAGCGAGGTGTCGCAGCGCACGCCGTAGAAGTTCTGCACCCGGCGTTCGGTGGGCAGGCCGTTGTCGTCCCAGCCCATGGGGTAGAAGACCTCACGGCCGCGCATCCGCTGGAAGCGGGCCACCACGTCGGTGTGCGTGTAGCTGAACACGTGGCCCACGTGCAGCGAGCCGGAGACCGTCGGCGGCGGGGTGTCGATGGAGTAGACCTGCTCGCGGGTCCTGCTCCGGTCGAAGGCGTAGGTTCCCTGCTCGGCCCAGGTGCGGTCCCAGCGGACCTCGAGCCCGTCGAGGCTGACCTTGTCCGGTACCCGGGACGTCGGCGGTGTCGTCGAGGCGGGGGTGCGGGGCTGCTGGTCGCTCATGGGCCGAGATTCTCCCAGAAGCACGCGCCCGCCGAGGACGCGGCGCGTGCGGTGGACAGCCGTCGGCGGGGCGGTCGGCCGCCGGCTCGGGGGAGGTGTCAGGGTGATCCCGGATGGCACCCCCGCCCGGGACCGTCGATGATCGTGTCACCACCCACCCGAAGGACGGACCCATGCGCGCACTCGCGGCCGACCCCGCGGCACGAGACCAGATCGCCTCGGCACGCGACCTGGTCAAGGTCTACGGCACCGGCGAGGCGGCGGTGCGGGCCCTGGACGGGGTCGACGTCGACTTCGCGCGCGGCGAGCTCACCGCGATCATGGGGCCCTCCGGCTCGGGCAAGTCCACCCTCATGCACTGCATGGCCGGGCTCGACACCCCGACCGCCGGGACCGTCATGGTGGACGGGGAGAACGTCGGCCGGATGAAGCAGCGGGACCTGACCCGGCTGCGGCGGACCCGGCTGGGCTTCGTCTTCCAGTCCTTCAACCTCATCCCCACGCTGACCGCCGAGGAGAACATCACCCTCCCGCTCGACATCGCCCGGGCCGGCGTGGACCGCGACTGGTTCGACACCGTCGTGGACGCGATCGAGCTGCGCGACCGGCTCGACCACCGGCCGAGCGAGCTGTCCGGCGGCCAGCAGCAGCGGGTCGCCTGTGCCCGCGCGCTGGTCTCCCGGCCCTCGGTCGTCTTCGCGGACGAGCCGACCGGGAACCTCGACTCCCGCTCCAGCGGCGAGGTCCTCGGCTTCCTCCGGCGGTCGGTCGACGAGCTCGGTCAGTCCGTCGTCATGGTCACCCACGACCCGACGGCGGCGTCCTACGCCCACCGGGTGCTCTTCCTGGCCGACGGCCGCCTCGTCGGTGAGCTCGAGGACCCGACCTCGGAGAGCGTGCTGGACACCCTGCGCGCGCTCGGCGCCGGGCGCCGGGACCCGGTGCCGCACGGGGCGCACGCCCCCCGCTCGAACGACGTCCCGCCGGCCCCGCACGCCCCGCGTGCCTCCCGCGGGGCGCACGTCGCCGACGGGCCGACCCGGTGACGAAGGTCGCGCTCCGCAGCATCCGCAGCCACCTCGGCCGGTTCCTCATGTCGGTGGTGGCCGTGCTGCTCGGCGTCGCCTTCGTCGCCGGCACGTTCAGCCTGCGGGCCATGCTCTCGAGCACCTTCGACTCGATCGTCGCGGCCTCGGCCCAGGGCGACGCCTACGTACGCGGCCTCGCCACCGCCACGTCCGGCGACCCGTCGACGTTCGGCCAGGAGCGCGGCGTCATCCCGCTCACCCTCGAACCGGTGATCCGGTCCGCCGCCGGCGTCGCCGCGGTCGTCCCCGACCTGAGCGGGCCGATCGTGCTCGTCGGCAAGGACGGCACCGCGGTGAGCGGCGGTGGCGGTGCGCCGAGCTTCGGATTCGCCTACGACCCGGACGACGCAGGCATCCGGATCGTCGCCGGCACCGCGCCCGCCGGGCCGGGCGAGATCGTGCTGGAGAGCGCGACGCTGGAGGCCTCCGGGCTCGCGATCGGCGACACCACCTCGATCGTGCTCGGCGGGGTGACGCAGGTGCGCGTGGTCGGTGAGGCGAGCTTCGGCACGGCCTCGGCCGGGGCGCGGTTCGTGCTGCTCGACCGGGAGACCGCGGTGGCCGCCTTCGCGCCCGACGGCGGCGTCCCGTCGTTCGCGGTGTACGGGCAGGACGGCGTGGCCGAGGCGACGCTGGTGGCCGACCTGCGCGCCGCCCTCGCCGACACCCCGGGCACCGAGGTGGCCACCGGCGACGAGGTCCGGACCGAGGCCAAGGACCAGATCGCGACGATCCTCGGCTTCATCTCGACCTTCCTGCTCGTCTTCGCCGCGATCTCGCTCTTCGTGGGCGGCTTCATCATCGCCAACACCTTCCAGATGATCGTCCGGCAGCGGCAGCGCGAGTTCGCGATGCTGCGGGCGATCGGTGCCTCGCCCGGGCAGGTCTTCGCCTCGATCCTCGTGCAGGCCGCCGTCGTGGGGCTGCTCGGCTCGGCCGCCGGCGTGGGCGCCGGGGTCGCGCTCGTCGCCGGGCTGCGGGTGGTGCTCGCACGGATGGGTCAGGAGCTCTCCGGTGACATCCCGCTGGACGCCTCGACCGTGGCCATCTCCCTGTCGGTCGGCCTCGTGGTGAGCCTGGTGGCAGCGGCGGTGCCGGCGCGACGGGCCGCGCTCACGCCGCCGGTCGAGGCGATGCGGGACGACGTCGTCGTCGCCGACCGGGCCTCGCGCCTGCGGGCCGCGCTCGGCGCGGTCCTCGTGCTCGTCGGTGCGGCAGCCGTCGTCGCGGCCGTGGTCGCCGACCTCGACTCCGGGGGGTCGGTGCTCGGCGCCGGCGCGGCGGGCATCGTGCTCGGCGTCCTGCTGCTCGCCCCGACGATGGTGCCCGCGGCGCTGCGCGTGCTCGCGGCCCCCGTCGTCGCAGCCCTCCGGCCGCTCGGCGGGCTCGCGCGCGGCAACGTCACCCGGAACCCGCGCCGCACGGCCTCGACGGCCGGCGCCCTGATGATCGGCATGGCGCTCGTCGGCGCGGTCTCCGTGCTCGCCGCCTCGGCCGCCGAGTCGACGCGCTCGATCGTGCAGAACGAGTCCACCGCGGACTTCGTGCTGCGCTCGGCGACGTTCGCGCTGCCCCAGGACCTCGTTCCCCAGGTCGAGGCCCTCGCGGGCGTCGAGGCGGCGGACGCCGTGCACGTCGGGGCGCTGACCGTCGACGGGGAGCGCGCGCAGGTGCTCGGGATCCCGGCCGCCATGATCGGGCGGACGCTGCGGGTCGAGGCCATCGCGGGAGACCCGGCTGCGCTGGCCCGCGGCGAGGTGGTCGTCTCGGCGAGCGCGGCCAGGGCGAACGACTGGGCCGTCGGCGGGCCCCTGACGGTCACCGACGGCACGAGCAGCCGGGTGCTGACGATCGGCGCCGTGATCGACTCCCGGGTGCTCGACGTCGACGTGACCCTGCCGCTCGACGTCTTCACCGACCTCGTCCCGGCCGCCCAGGACGTCATCCGGACCGTCTTCGTCGCCGCGGCCCCGGGCGCCGACCCCGAGACGATCCGGGCCGAGCTGACCCGGGCGGCGGCGCCGTACCTCATCGTCTCGGTGCTCGACAACCAGGAGTTCGCGGACTCCCTCGCCGACCAGGTCAACCAGGTCCTCGTCATCCTCTACGCGCTGCTCGGGCTGTCCGTGGTCATCGCGGTGCTCGGCATCGTCAACACGCTCGCGCTCTCGATCGCCGAGCGCACCAAGGAGATCGGCCTGCTCCGCGCCGTCGGGCTCGGCCGGGCGCAGCTGGCCGCCGTGGTGACGATCGAGTCGGTCCTCACCGCGGTGTTCGGCACCGTGCTCGGGGTGGCGGTGGGGGTCGGCATCGCCTCGGCCTTGCCGTCGGTGTTCGCCGACCAGGGCCTGGACACCCTCGCGGTGCCCTGGGCGCGCCTCGGCCTGCTCGTCGCGCTCTCGGTCGTCGTGGGCGCGGTCGCGGCGGTCGGCCCGGCGGTCCGGGCGGCGCGGCTGGACGTGCTCGACGCGGTCTCGCACGAGTAGGCCGGCCGAGCGCAGCCCGCCGCGGGCCCGTCGCGCGCCGGAAACAGGGCCCTGGGTACAGTCCGGAAGATGCGACCAGAGAATCAGGCCGGTGCCATGACATCCCTGACCGTCGGCCTGGCGGCGGCGCTCGAGCAGTTCCACCCGCAGGAGATCCTCGAGCACGTGGTGCTCGCCGAGCAGCACGGCTTCTCCGGGGTGATGGCCGCCGACCACTTCCAGCCGTGGGTCCCGGCCCAGGGCCAGGCCTCGTTCGTGTGGAACGTGATGACCGCGATCGCCGAGCGCACCACCGGGGACGTCGGTCCCGGGGTCACCGCGCCGACCTTCCGCTGGCACCCGGCGCTGGTGGCCCAGGCCTCGGCGACGCTCGCCGCGATGTACCCCGGCCGGCACTGGCTCGGCCTGGGCTCGGGGGAGGCCCTCAACGAGCACATCCTGGGCACCTACTGGCCCGAGGCCCCCGAGCGCATCAACCGCATGTTCGAGGCCATCGAGATCATCACCAAGCTCTTCACGGCCTCCGCGGCCGGCAAGGACGTCAAGCACTCCGGTGCCTTCTACAAGCTCGAGTCCACCCGGCTGTGGACGATGCCGGAGGTGCGCCCGGAGATCTTCGTGGCCACCGCCGGGCCGGTCACCGCCAAGCGGGCCGGGCGGCTGGCGGACGGCCTCATCACCGTCGGGGCGCCGCTGGAGAAGATCGCCGGGCTGTTCGGCAAGTTCGAGGACGGCGCCCGCGAGGCCGGCAAGGACCCCTCGACCATGCCGCGGCTGCTCCAGGTCCACCTGTCCTGGGCACCGACCGACGAGGAGGCGATGGCCAACGCCCTGGACCAGTGGCCCAACGGCGGGATGAAGTTCCCCAAGGGCGACATCCGCTCGCCCTACGACTTCGAGCAGATGGCCAAGCTGGTGCGGCCGGAGGACTTCGCCGGCCGGATGGTCGTCTCGGCCGACCCCGACGTGCATCGCGCCGAGCTGCAGAAGTACGTCGACCTCGGCTTCGACCGGATCTACCTGCACAACGTCGGCCGGAACCAGGCGGAGTGGATCGAGGTCTTCGGCCGCGACGTGCTGCCGAAGCTGCACCGGTGAGCGCTGGGTCCCGCGCGCGGCTGGAGGTCTGGGCACCGGAGGGCATCGGCGAGATCCGGCCCGGTGACGTGCTCGAGGACGTGCTCGGCGACGTGCTCGCCGCCGAGCACCTGCACGACGGCGACGTCGTCGTGGTGACGAGCAAGGTCGTGTCCAAGGCCGAGGGCCGCATCGTGCACGCCCGCGACCGCGAGCAGGCGATCACCGACGAGACGGTGCGGGTCGTGGCCACCCGCGAGCACCCGGGCGGGCTGCTGCGGATCGTGGAGAACCGGCTCGGCCTGGTGATGGCCGCGGCAGGGGTCGATGCGAGCAACACGCCGGACGGCACCGTGCTGCTGCTGCCGGTGGACCCCGACGCCTCGGCCCGACGGCTGCGCGCCGCCTGGCAGCGTCGGTTCGGCGTCCGGCTGGCGGTGGTGGTCACGGACACCGCCGGACGCGCCTGGCGGGAGGGGCTGACCGACCTGGCGATCGGCGCGGCCGGTCTGGTGGTGCTGGACGACCTGCGCGGCACCGTCGACGCGCATGGGCACGCCCTGACGGCCACCGTCACCGCCGTCGCGGACGAGGTGGCCGCGGCGTCCGAGCTCGTGCGCGGCAAGGCCGAGGGGCGGCCGCTGGCCGTGGTCCGCGGGCTGGCGCAGCACGTCACGGCGGAGGACGGGCCGGGGGCTCGCGTCGCCGTGCGCGACCCGGCGGGCGACCTGTTCCGGCTCGGGACCGCCGAGGCCTGGCAAGAGGGGTTCGAGGCGGGCAGGCGCGCGGCCTCGCCGCCGGCCGGGACGACGCCGTGAACCGTGCCGGGGCCCGCGACGGGACCGCCGCCGGCGCGACCTGGGGGATCGTCATCCCGGTCAAGCGGCTCGGGACCGCCAAGTCCCGCCTCGCCCTGCCAGCGGACGCCCGCGGCGGCGGTGCGCTGCCGCCGGACGCGCGCGCGAGCCTCGCCCTCGCCGTCGCGATCGACACGATCGAGGCCGTGCTGGCCGCCGCCCGGGTCGACCGGCTCGTCGTCGTCACCAGCGAGGTCCGGCTGCGCGACGAGCTGGGCTCCCGGGGGCGCCTGGCGGTCGTCGGGGACCCGGGGAGCGGCCTCGCCGGGGCGATCGAGCGGGGCCGGCAGGTGCTCGCCGAGCTCGGCGGGCCGGCCGGCATCCTGCTCGGCGACCTCCCGGCGCTGCGCCCCGGCGAGCTCGACGCGGCGCTGGCCGCGGCGTCCGAGCACACCCGCGCGATGGTCCCCGACGCGGACGGGACGGGCACGACCCTGCTCACGGCAGCGCACCCGGCCGACCTGCGCCCGCGCTTCGGGCCGGGGTCGCGCCGGGCGCACGAGGATGCGGGACACCGCGTGCTCGCCGACGCGGGACCGGGGCTGCGTCGGGACGTCGACACGGCGGCCGACCTCGAGGTCGCCGTCCGGCTGGGCGTCGGCGCGCGGACCGCGCGGGTCCTGGCCGAGCTCACCGTCGGGCTCGGGGTGCCTCCTGGTCCATCGCGGGTGCGCCGGTCCCCGGCGGGGTGAACGTCAGCACCGGGCGCCCGGACTCCGGGTGCTCCAGCACCAGGCACCGCACCCCGTAGACGGCCTCGATGAGCTCGGGGTGCAGCACCTCGTGCACCGGCCCGGCAGCCACCACCCGGCCCTCGGCGAGCAGCACGAGGTGGTCGCAGGCGCCGGCCGCGAGGTTGAGGTCGTGCAGCGCCGCGAGGACCGTCACGCCGCGCGCGGTGAGGCCCGCGACGATGGCGAGCGTGTCGAGCTGGGCACGGACGTCGAGGTGGTTGGTCGGCTCGTCCAGCAGCAGGAGCTCGGGCTCCTGGGCCAGCGCCCGGGCGAGGTGGACCCGCTGCCGCTCGCCGCCGGAGAGCGTCGAGAGCTGCCGGTCGGCGAGCGCGAGGGCCCCGGTGTCGAGCAGGGCCTGGTCGGCGAGGTCCTCGTCGCGCACCGAGGTCGAGCCCCACCGGGAGGTGTGCGGGGTGCGCCCGAGCAGCACCGCCTGACGGACGGTGAGCCCGGCGGGGGCGGCCGAGTCCTGCTCGACGAAGGCCACCCGGCGGGCCCGGTCCCGTCGGCTCAGCCCGAGCAGGTCGGTCCCCGCGAGCACGGCCTGCCCGCCGTCGGCGGCCAGCACGCCGGCCACCAGGCGCAGCAGGCTGGACTTGCCGGCCCCGTTCGGGCCGAGCACACCGGTCAGCGCGCCCCGCGGCGGGGTGCAGTCGACGTCGTCGACGACGACCCGGCCCTCGACGGTCCAGCGCAGCCGGTCCAGGTGCAGGCTCACAGGTCGGCGCTCGCGGACCGGCGCCGCCAGAGCAGCGCGGCGAACACGGGGGCCCCGACGAAGGCCGTGACGATCCCGACCGGCAGCTCCCGCGGCTCGAACAGCGCGCGCGCCGCGGTGTCCGCCCAGACCAGGAACGTTGCGCCGACGAGGGCCGACAGCGGCAGCAGCCGGCGGTGCGGCGCCCCGACGACGAGCCGGACCGCGTGCGGGACGATGAGGCCGACGAAGCCGATGGACCCGCTGACCGCCACCAGGCCACCGGTCAGCAGGGCGACGAGGGTGAGCAGGACCCAGCGGGTGCGCGTCACGTCGATGCCCAGGGCGCTCGCCGCTCCGTCGCCGAAGGCGAAGGCGTCGAGCGTCCGGGCCGAGCCGACGAGCACCGTGCCGAGGACGAGCACCGCGGACGCGGCGATGGCGACCTCGGCCCAGCCGGCCCCCGCGAGCGAGCCCATCAGCCAGGCGAGGATGTCGCGGTAGGAGTCGCCGGTGGCGGACCAGAAGATGACGAACGACGTGCCGGCGGCGCAGAGCTGGGCGACGGCCAGCCCGGCGAGCACGGTGCGCCCGGGGGTGAGCGTGCCGAGGGAGCCGGCCAGGCCGAGCGCGGCCGCCATCGCCAGGAAGGCCCCGACGAACGCGGCGACCGGGAGCAGGAGCCCGACGCCGAGGACGATCACGGACACCGCCCCCAGCGAGGCGCCGGCCGAGAGGCCCAGCAGGTAGGGGTCGGCCAGCGGGTTGCGCGTCAGGCTCTGCATGACCGCGCCGCTCACGGCCAGGCCTGCGCCGACGGCGGCGGCGGTGAGCACCCGGGGCAACCGCAGGTCCCACACGACCCCGTCGAGCAGCGGGCCGAGCGGCGCGGCGCCGGTGGGTCGCACGAGCCCCGCGAGGTGGTGCCCGATCGAGGCCCAGACGTCCGTGGGTGCGATCCCCGCCGGGCCGATGCTCACCGCGACGGTCATCGAGACCAGCAGCACACCGGCCGCCGCAAGCAGCGGGACGGCCCCCCGCCGGCGGCTCGGGCCGGCGGCGACGGGGTCGGCCCGGCGCAGCAGGGTGGTCATCCGAGGTCGAGCTCCGCCAGCTGCGCCGACAGGTCGGTCGCGGCCGAGACGTTGCGCACGCCCGCCTCGGTCGCCGCGAACGGGACCACGAGGTAGCGCTCGGCCAGCACGGCACTGAGGTTCGCGGTGGCTGGGTCGGTCGCCAGCAGCGCCTTCTTGTCCTCCGCGCTGTTCCAGGTCGCGTCGACCAGCACGATGACGTCCGGGTCGTCCTGGGCGACCTGCTCCCAGCTGAACGGCGTCCAGGTGTCCGCGACGCCGGCGGCGATGTTCGTCAGCCCGACCGCTTCCATGATCATCTGCGGGGTGCCGATCCCCGCGCCGACGTAGGGCACGTCGCCACCGGAGGAGAACCACAGCGCGGTGAGCCCGCGGGTGTCGGCGCTCACCGTCGCGAGCTCGGTGCGCTGGGCGGCGACGAGCGCGGTCGCCGCCTCGGGCACCCCGAGCAGGTCACCCATCTGGGAGATCTCGTCGAAGACCTCGTCGAAGGTCATCCGGTCCGGCTGGTAGCCGGGCTCCTTGCACGCCGCGGGCGAGACGAACGTGGCGACGCCGAGGTCGCGCAGGGTCGCGCGGTCCCCGGCGCCCTCGGCCGTGAGGTTGGACTCCCAGCCGGCGTAGACGAGGTCCGGCTCGGCGGCCAGCACGACCTCGGCCGACGGCACCTTGTCGGAGAGGGTCGTCAGCCCGCTCGCCGCGGCCGCCCACGGCTCGGGCACCGGTCCGTCCGGAAAGCCGGTGCCGACGATCCGGTCGCCGGCACCCAGGGCGAGGACCATCTCGGTCGCGCTCGACTTGATCGTGACGATGCGCTGCGGCGGTGCGTCGACCGACACCGCGAAGCCGCAGTCGTCCGCCGTGAACGGCGGGTAGCCGGCGTCCGTCGGCGTGCTCGTCGCCACCGCGGCCGAGGGCGAGCCGGCGGCGTCGTTCGTCGCGCCGGCACAGGCGGCCAGCAGCAGGAGGGTCGGGAGGGTCAGCCCGACGAGGGGGCGCAGGCGCACGGGGTCTCCGGGGATCGCGGGGGAGCGGGAGGCCGTCCAGCTGCGACCTGCGGACCACGGTCCAGGACGGGCCGTTCCTCCGCGCCGACAGGGGCGCGGGGTCCGTCACCCACTCTAGGCGACGGCCGCGCGGGCCGGTGGGTCCGGGCTACCCGGACGTCCGGACCTGGTCCGCCAGGCCGAGCGCCGCCTCGACGATCGCCGCCGTCGCGCCGTCGTCGCTCATCAGCAGCGGCAGGGACCGCGCCGCCAGTCCGGCGGCCGCGAGCGGCTGCACCGCCCCGGCGTCGACGGTGTCCACGAGCCAGCCGTCGAGGATCCCGTCGGCCGCGCGCGCCCCGTAGTGCAGCCCGACCGCCGCCGCCGAGGTCTCGACGCCGATCGCCGTGAGGCACGCGTCCGCCATCCCGCGGACCGGTGCCCCACCGAGGATCGGGCTGACCCCGACCACCGGCGCCGGCGCGGCGCGCAGGGCGTCGCGCACCCCGGGGACCCCGAGGATCGTCCCGATCGAGACGACCGGGTTCGACGGCGGCAGCAGCACGACGTCGGCCTGCGTGATCGCCTCGAGGACGCCCGGGGCCGGCCGGGCGGACTCGACCCCGACCTGGACGAAGCGCCGGGCCGGAATCCCCGCCCGGTACCGCACCCACCACTCCTCGAAGTGGATCAGCCGCACCCCGCCGCCGATCTCCACCTCGACGTGGGTCTCGACGGGCTCGTCGCTCATCGGCAGCAGCCGGACCCCCGGCCGCCAGCGCTCGCAGAGCCGTGCGGTGACCGCGCTCAGCGGCAGGCCGGAGCGCAGCAGCTCGGTCCGGGCCAGGTGCGTGCCGAGGTCGAGGTCGCCCAGCGTGAACCAGTCCCAGCCCAGGCCGTAGGCGTGCAGCTCGGCGCTGACCCGGGTGCTCTCCCCGGAGCGACCCCACCCCTGCTGGCCGATCACCCCGCCGAGCGTGTACATCACCGTGTCGAGGTCGGGGCAGACCCGCAGCCCGTCGAGCCACAGGTCGTCGCCCGTGTTGACGACCACCGTCACCGCGGCGTCCGGGTCGGTGCGGCGCAGGTACCCGCGCAGGCCGCGGGTGAAGCGTGCCCCGCCGACCCCGCCGGCCAGGACGGTGATCCGGCACGGCACCGTCGGCTCAGCCCTGCGCGGCCAGGTGGGCGGACTGCGGCGTCGCGCCCGGCTGGCCGGCCGGGATCGGCTCGACGATCGCCGCCGTCCCGTAGGCGCAGACCTCGCTGAACTGCCCGATCGCCCCGGTGTCGAACCGCATCATGAGGATCGCGTTCGCGCCCCGCTGCTTGGCCTCGGTGACCAGCCGGTGCATCACCTCGGCACGGGACTCGTACATGATCTTCGTGTACTCGGGGATCTCGCCGCCGCCGATCGCGCGGATGCCCGCGGTGAAGTTCGAGCCGATGTTCGTCGCCCGGACGGTCAGGCCCATCACCTCCCCGAGCACGGCCGTCACGCGGTAGCCGGGGATCTCGTTCGTCGTCACCACGATCATGTCCGGATCCTGCCACGTGCGCCCGCCTGCGGGCACGTCGGCGCGGGGGTGACCGGCTCAGGCGACCCGCGCCGCCGCGAGCAGCGCGCCGACGGCGTCGTGGTCGGCGCGGAGCCTGCCGACCGTGACGCGAACGTGGTCGCCGTCGACGGCGGCTGCAGCCCGGAAGGGCGAACCGGGCGCGACCCGGATGCCCGCAGCGGCCAGGAACAGGCTCGCGGCGGACTCGGAGGCAACCGGGAGCCACATGTTGATCCCGTCTCCCGTCGCCCCGAGCGGGCCGTGCAGCCGCAGGACCCGCGCGAGCTCGTGCTGCCGGAAGTGGTACGCCCGTCGGGCCTCCGTGACCGTGTCGAGCCCGGCGCTGGTCGTCAGGAGTTCGAGGAGCACCTGCTGGAGCATCCGTGAGGTCCAGCCCGGTCCGAGCATGCGCCGCGCGACGATCCGGTCGACCAGCACCCGGGGGCCGCCGAGGGCGGCGATCCGCAGATCGGGGCCGTGGGACTTGGAGAACGAGCGGATGTGCAGCACCCGATCGGGCAGCTGACGACCGAGACTGACGTCCGGCGTGGCTGAGACCATCCCGGAGTGGTCGTCCTCGACGACGACGGTGCGCTCGGCGTGGGGGTGCGACGTCAGAAGCGCCGCGAGCTCCTCGGCGCGGGCCGGGGACATCGAGACCCCCGTGGGGTTGTGCGCTCGGGGCTGCAGGACGACGGCCGCGGGGGAGGTGGCCCGCAGCGCCCGCTCCAGGGCCTCGGGGCGCAGTCCCGAGCTGTCCAACGCGATCGGGACCCGCTCGGCGCCGAGCAGGTCGAGCAGGTCGAGGAGCGGGGGGAAGCACGGGTCCTCCACCACCACGCGGTCACCGAACCGGACGAGGAGCTCGAGCGACCGGGCCATCGCGTCCAGGGCGCCGTCGACGACGGTGATCGCCTCGGCGCGATAGGGCCAGGTCGCGTGCAGGTGGCGCTCGAGCCGCGGGAGCACCGGGTCGCTGAGGTACGTCGAGGTGAGCGCGTCGGAGCCGAGCCGGGCGAGGACCGGACCGAGATCGGGCAGCAGGAGGGGGTCGGGCGTCCCCGTGGAGAGGTCGAGCCGGGCATCGCCCCGGGCACCGACGAGGTCCCGGTACCGCGGCGGCATCCAGGTGGATCCGGTGTCGAGCACGAACGTCCCGGACCGGCCGCGGGAGACGACCAGGCCGACGCCGGCAAGGGCGCGCCACGCCCCGCTCACCGTCGCGGGGCTCACCCCGAGCTCGGCGCCGAGGGTGCGCACGGTCGGCAGGCGCATCCCTGCGGCGAGGGTGCCGTCGCGGACCAGCCGGGAGATGGCCGAGGCGATGCCGCGCGGGCTGCGCTCTTCGACGGCATCGCGGACGACGCCCAGGGTGCGCGCCGCCGTCGCGCCGTCCTCGCGGTCCTGCTCGGCCGTCCCTTCGGTCATCGAGCCTCCTCGTCCGGAGCGACCGGGCGGGCCGGTGCGGTGGGTCATGGGCCCTACCGAGGATTTACCGCAGGGAAACCCAGGTCGCCGGCAGGGAAACCGGTGAGAAATGTTCAACCCTCAGGATAACAAACCTGGCGAAGGGGCTCGGACTCCGTCGGCGTCCGGGCGGAGACGGTCCGGAGGACACATGAGCGTGGTACGGCTGGCACTGACGCAGACCCCGTGGACGGGCGACAAGGAGTCGATGATCGCCCTGCACGAGGAGTACACCCGGCAGGCCGCGGCCGAGGGCGCCCAGATCATCGGCTTCCAGGAGCTCTTCTACGGCCCGTACTTCGGCATCACCCAGGACCCGAAGTACTACGCCTACGCCGAGTCGGTCCCCGGCCCGACGGTCGACCGCTTCGCCGCGCTCGCCAAGGAGCTCGGCATCGTCATCGTGCTTCCGGTGTACGAGGAGGACCAGCCCGGAGTCCTCTACAACACCGCGGCGGTGATCGACGCCGACGGCTCCTACCTCGGCAAGTACCGCAAGCACCACATCCCGCACCTGCCCAAGTTCTGGGAGAAGTTCTACTTCCGTCCCGGGAACCTCGGCTACCCCGTCTTCGAGACGGCCGTCGGCACGATCGGCGTGAACATCTGCTACGACCGCCACTTCCCCGAGGGCTGGCGCGTGCTGGGCCTGGCCGGTGCGGAGATCGTCTTCAACCCCAACGCCACGGCCCCCGGGATCTCCAACAAGCTCTGGGAGATCGAGCAGCCGGCCGCGGCCGTGGCGAACGGCTACTACGTCGCGGCCAACAACCGCGTCGGCCTCGAGGACAACGAGTACGGCGACGAGGCGGTCAACTTCTACGGCAGCTCCTACGTCGTGGGCCCCGACGGGAACTACGTCGGCGACGTCGCCAGCTCGACGGAGGCCGGCCTCATCATCCGCGACGTGGACCTCGGCGCCATCCGCGAGGTGCGTGAGCGCTGGCAGTTCTTCCGCGACCGCCGGCCGGACGCCTACGGACCCATCGTCGCCCCCTGATCACCGCTCGCCGAGGAGGACCAGCCATGACCACGCTCATCACCGGCGGGACCGTCGTCAACGCGACGGGTCGCACAGCCGCCGACGTGCTCGTCGACGGCGAGAAGGTCGTCGCGGTGCTCGCGCCCGGCTCGACCCTCCTCGGCTTCGACCTCGCGGCGAGCGTCGACCGCGTGATCGACGCCACCGGGAAGTACGTCATCCCCGGCGGCATCGACGCGCACACCCATATGGAGCTGCCTTTCGGCGGGACGTTCGCCTCGGACACCTTCGAGACGGGGACCAGGGCGGCGGCCTGGGGCGGCACGACGTCGATCATCGACTTCGCCGTGCAGACCGCCGGTCAGCGCATCGAGGACGGTCTGGAGGCCTGGCACGCCAAGGCGGCCGGCAACTGCGCCGTCGACTACGGCTTCCACCAGATCGTCGGCGGCGTGGACGAGGCCTCCCTCGCGGCGCTGACCCGGCTGCCCGACGAGGGTGTCACCAGCTTCAAGATGTTCATGGCCTACCCGGGGGTCTTCTACTCGGGTGACGGTCAGATCCTGCGGGCGATGCAGGTCGCGGCCGAGCACGGACTGCTGCCGATGATGCACGCCGAGAACGGGCCGGCGATCGACGTCCTGGCCGAGCAGCTCGTCGCGGCGGGCAAGACGGACCCGTACTACCACGGTGTCGCGCGCGTCTGGCAGATGGAGGAGGAGGCCACCCACCGGGCGATCATGCTCGCGGACGTGGCGAGGTCGCCGTTGTACATCGTGCACGTCTCCGCCAAGCAGGCGGTCGCCCAGATCGCGGCGGCACGGGACCGGGGCCAGCGGGTCTTCGCCGAGACCTGCCCGCAGTACCTGTACCTCGGTCTGGAGGAGCACCTCGGTGCTCCCGACTTCGAGGGCGCCAAGTACGTGTGCTCCCCGCCGCTGCGGTCCACGTCGGACGAGCACCAGGACCACATGTGGCAGGGTCTGCGCACCAACGACCTGCAGATGGTGGCCACCGACCACTGCCCGTTCTGCCAGACGGGGCAGAAGGAGCTCGGGCTCGGCGACTTCCGCAAGATCCCCAACGGGATGGGCACCGTCGAGCACCGGATGGACCTCGTCTACCAAGGCGTGGTCACGGGCAAGATCACCCTCGAGCGCTGGGTCGAGCTGTGCTCGACCACGCCGGCGCGGATGTTCGGCCTCGAGGGCACCAAGGGCGTCATCGCCCCCGGGGCCGATGCCGACCTCGTGATCTACGACCCGGAAGGGCACACCTCGATCGGTGTCGAGAAGACCCACCACATGGCGATCGACCACTCCTCCTGGGAGGGCTTCGAGATCGACGGTCACGTCGACACGGTGCTCTCGCGTGGCAGCGTCGTCATCGACGGCGGGGAGTTCCACGGTCGTGCCGGGCACGGCAGCTTCCTACGGCGCGGGGCGAGCACCTACCCGGCCTGAGCACCTGCTGCCGATCCCGCCGACCCCCACCCCCGCTCGGCTGACCCCGACCGATCGCAAGGAGCCCCATGGACTTCGGCGTCGTCCTGCAGACGAACCCCCCTGCCTCGCGCACCGTCGACCTCGCGCGGCAGGCGGAGACCCACGGATTCAGCCACGTGTGGACCTTCGACTCGCACCTGCTGTGGCAGGAGCCCTTCGTCATCTACTCCGCGATCCTGGCCGCGACCCGCAAGGTGGTCGTCGGACCCATGGTCACCAACCCGGCCACCCGGGACTGGACCGTGCTGGCCTCGTTGTTCGCGACGCTCAACGAGATGTACGGGAACCGCACGATCTGCGGGATCGGCCGCGGGGACTCCGCGGTGCGCACGCTCAACGGCCGCCCGAGCAACCTGGCGACCCTGCGGGACTCGGTGCACGTGATCCGCGAGCTCGGCAACAGCCGCTCGGTGGAGGTCAACGGTGCCACGCTGCGGTTCCCGTGGAGCGAGGGCTCCGAGCTCGACGTGTGGGTCGCCGCCTACGGCCCGCTCGCACTCAAGCTCACCGGTGAGGTCGGCGACGGGTTCATCCTCCAGCTCGCCGACCTGGACATTGCTGCCTGGATGATCAAGACCGTGCGGGACGCGGCCGAGAAGGCGGGGCGCGACCCGATGGCGGTGAAGTTCTGCGTCGCGGCCCCGATGTACGTCGGCAACGGCGACTCCCCGGCCGAGCGGGCGCACATGCGCGAGCAGTGCCGCTGGTTCGGCGGGATGGTGGGCAACCACGTCGCGGACATCGTCGGCAAGTACGGTGCCGGATCGGACGTCCCCCAGGCCCTGACCGCCTACATCGAGGGCCGGCAGGGCTACGACTACAACGAGCACGGCCGGGCCGGGAACAGCCACGCGGCCTTCGTCCCCGACGAGATCGTCGAGC
This sequence comes from uncultured Actinomycetota bacterium, assembly GCA_963724505.1. Classification (GTDB taxonomy): domain Bacteria; phylum Actinomycetota; class Actinomycetes; order Actinomycetales; family Cellulomonadaceae; genus Actinotalea. The sequence goes on along the minus strand of CAVRUY010000003.1, from coordinate 90,074 downwards.
GGTTCTGCGTGCTCGGCAGCCCGCGCGAGCACGTCGAGAAGCTCAACGCCCTGCGCGACCTCGGCGTCACGCAGTTCGCGGGCTACCTCCAGCACGACAACAAGGAGGAGACGATGCGCATCTACGGCGAGCGCATCATCCCCGCCCTGCGTGAGTCCGTCGTGGCGACCGCATGAGCAGCCGGGTCCGGGACGGCGCGCTGGGCGCGTTCGCCCTGCTCGCCGTCGCGGCCGTCTGGGAGCTGTACAAGGCGCTCGGTCCGGTGGAGGGCTGGTTGGTCGGGGAGACCCGGCTGCTCCCGCGCACCACCGATCTGGCGATGCCGCACGTCTGGGACATGGTCTCCCGGCTCGCCGACCCGCTGACCGCGGCCGCCGGGTCGCCGCTGCTGGTCGTCGCCGTGCTGCAGGCGTGCGCCTTCAGCCTCGGCATCGCCCTGATCAGCTGGGTGCTCGGGGTCGTGGTGGGCATGCTGCTCGCGCTGGTGATGTCGCGCGTGCGGATCGCCGAGTCCGCGATCCTCCCGCTCGTCATCCTCAGCCAGACCGTCCCGCTCATCGCGCTGGCGCCCCTGGTCAAGGGTTGGGGCAGCAAGCTCGAGCTCGGCGCCTTCGAGTGGACGGGCTGGATGTCCGTCGCCGTCATCGCCTCCTACCTGGCCTTCTTCCCGGTGGCCGTCGGTGCCCTGCGCGGTCTGCAGTCGCCCGACGCGATCCACCGGGACCTCATGCACGCCTACGGAGCCGGCTGGTGGACCACCCTGGTGCGCCTGCGCCTGCCGGCGAGCGTGCCCTACCTGCTTCCCGCTCTTCGGCTCGCCGCGGCGAACAGCGTGGTCGGCACCGTCGTCGCCGAGGTCTCGACCGGACTTCCCGGAGGAGTGGGCCGGATGATCCTCGAGTTCGCCAGCTTCGCCAGCGGGGACCCGGCCAAGCCGTGGGCACCCCTGTTCGGTGCCGTCCTGCTCGGGCTCGTCGTGGCGGGCCTCGTCGGTCTTCTCGGACTCCCCCTCGCTCGATTCCGCCGCGCGGAGGTGGTCGCATGAACGCCCCAGCCGTCCTGGTCGACGGGGTCAGCCGCGTCTTCGGCGCGGGACCCGGTGCCGTCACGGCCCTCGACGACGTCAGCCTGCGCGTCGCACCGGGGGAGTTCGTCTCCCTCATCGGCCCCTCGGGCTGCGGCAAGTCCACCCTGCTCCGCCTCATCGGCGACCTGGACCAGCCGAGCGAGGGTCGCGTCGAGGTCTTCGGGCGCAGCGCGGAGCAGGCCCGTCTCGCCCACGACTACGGCATCGCCTTCCAGCAGTCGGGCCTGCTCCCGTGGCGCACGGTGCGCGCCAACGTCGAGCTCCCGCTCGCCCTGCACGGCACGGGGCGCCGGGGTCGGCGCGAGCGCGCCGACCACCTGCTCGAGCTCGTGGGCCTGACCGACTTCGCCGAGCACTTCCCCGACCAGCTCTCCGGCGGGATGCAGCAGCGCGTCGCCATCGCCCGCGCCTTCGCCGAGGAGCCGAGCCTGCTCCTGATGGACGAGCCCTTCGGCGCGCTCGACGAGATGACGCGCGAGCGACTCCAGGGCGAGCTGGTGCGGATCTGCGCCGAGACCCGGGCCGCCGTCGTCTTCGTCACGCACTCCATCCCGGAGGCCGTCTTCCTCTCGGACCGGGTCGTGGTGATGTCGGCCCGGCCGGGTCGGATCACCGAGATCGTCGACGTCGGCCTCGGCGGGGACCGCGGCGAGGAGCTGCGCGAGGACGCCGGCTACTACGAGGCCGTCATCCGCGTCCGGGAGGCGCTGCACGGCGGAACGGACGTGCCGGCCCGGGGCGTGGAGACGCGATGAGCCCGAGCACCCGCGCCGGCCTCGAGCGCGTCCTGGCGCCCTCCTTGCTCTTCGCCGCGCTCATCGCGGCCTGGCAGGCGCTGACGGTCGTGGCCGAGATCCCGCCGTTCCTGCTGCCCAGCCCGTCGGCCATCGCCGAGGAGTTCGTCGCGCGCTGGGCCACGATCAGCGGGGCCATCCTCGTGACCGGCCGCAACGCGCTGGTCGGGCTCGTCGTCGGGGCCGTGATCGGGATCGGCGCCGCGGTGCTCGCCGGGCTCAGCCGGGTCGCCGACCGGATGATGGCGCCCCTGGCCGCAGCCCTGGCCGTGGTCCCCATCGTCGCCCTCGCCCCTGTCCTGTACACGATGTTCGGCGCGGCCGCGGAGACGGCTCGGCAGCTCGTCGCGGCGATCGCGGTGCTGGTCCCGGTGTTCGTGACCACCCTGCGTGGGCTGCGCCAGGTGCGCCCGGTGCACCTGGACCTCATGCGGGCGTACGCCGCGACGTCGGCGCAGGCCACCCGCACGGTCACGATCCCGGCCGCGCTGCCCTTCGTCTTCACCGGGTTGCGGCTGGCGTCCTCGCTCGCGGTGATCTCCGCGATCGTCGCCGAGTACTTCGGCGGGCCGAGGACCGGGATCGGCTCGTTCATCACCACGGCCGCCGCCGGCAGCAACTATGCGCGGGCCTGGGCGTTCGTCCTCGGCGGGATCGTCGTCGGCCTCCTCTTCTTCTCGGTCACCCTCGCGGCCGAGCACCTCGCCACCCGCAGGAGCGGCCCACGCAAGGAGTGAGCACGCACCCCCGCTGTCCGCCTGCCGACGCTGCCAGGACGGTCGTTCACCGCACGTCACGACAGATCCGCACTCCAGGAATCCATGGCACGGCCACCGACCGCATGGGAGGCACTCGCATGACCATCACGACACGAGCAGGAGCACGCGCCGTCGTGCTCGGCGTCGCAGCAGCACTGGCACTCGCCGGCTGCGCGTCGTCCGAGGCAGCGACGGCAGACAGCACCTCGAGCGAGACCACCGCCGAGCTCACCCCCGTCAAGCTTCAGCTGCAGTGGCTCACCCAGGCACAGTTCGCCGGGTACTACGCCGCCCAGGCCGAGGGCTTCTACGAGGACGCAGGGCTCGACGTCGAGATCATCCCGAGCGGTGGCGACATCGTCCCGCAGGACGCCCTGGCGAACGGCGAGGTCGACTACGCGATCGCCTGGGTGCCCAAGGTGCTCGGGTCGATCGAGCAGGGCGCGGGCGTGACCAACGTCGCGCAGATCTTCGAGCGCTCGGCCACCCTCCAGGTCGCCTTCGCCGACTCGGGCATCACGAGCCCGGCGGACCTCGCCGGCAAGAAGATCGGCAGCTGGGGCTACGGCAACGAGTGGGAGCTCTTCGCGGGCCTCAACGCGGCAGGGGTGAGCGACTTCGAGATCGTGCAGCAGGCCTTCGACATGAACGCCTTCCTCGCCGGGGACATCGACGCGGCGCAGGCGATGACCTACAACGAGTACGCCCAGCTGCTCGAGGCCACGAACCCGGACACCGGCGAGCTCTACCAGCCCGAGGACTTCTCCCTCATCGACTGGAACGAGGTCGGCACGGCCATGCTCCAGGACGCCATCTGGGCCGACAGCGCCCGGCTGGAGTCGGACGAGGCCTACCAGGAGACGACGGTCGCGTTCATCAAGGCCTCGATCCAGGGCTGGATGTTCGCCAGGGACGACGCACAGGCTGCGGCCGACATCGTCACCGCCGCGGGCTCGACCCTCGGCGCCAGCCACCAGCTGTGGATGACGAACGAGGTCAACAAGCTGATCTGGCCGAGCACCTCGGGCGGGATCGGGATGATCGACGCCGCGGCCTGGGACGCCACGGTCGCGATGGCGACGGCGACCTCCAACGAGACGGGGGCGACCATCATCTCCGAGGCCCCGCCCGCCTCGGCCTACACGAACGAGTACGTCGAGAAGGCGCTGGCCGAGCTCACCGCCGAGGGCGAGGATGTCCTCGGAGCGGGCTTCGCGCCGATCGACGTCACTCTGAACGCCGGCGGCGCCTGACTCGTCGTTCCTCGGGCCGGGGCGGGGCGTCCGTCCCGGCCCGAGGACCCGTGTGTCCCATCGAGAGAGGCAGGTTCATGACCACCACCCGGGCAGATGTTCCGGAGGTCCTGGCGGACGACGGACTGACCCTCCGTCTCGACCGGGCCCACGTGTTCCACTCGTGGTCGGCCCAGGGGGCGCTGGCCCCGCTGGCCATCGCGGGGGCCACGGGATGCGACGTGTGGGACGTCGACGGGCGGACCTACCTCGACTTCTCCTCCCAGCTGGTCAACACCAACATCGGCCACGGCCACCCCGCCGTCGTCGCGGCCATCCAGGAGCAGGCTGCGCTGCTGGCGACGGTCGCCCCGTCCCATGCCAACCTCGCGCGAGGTCGCGCGGCAGAGGCGATCGTGGCGCACGCCCCTGCGGGGATGTCCAAGATCTTCTTCACCAACGGCGGCGCCGACGCCAACGAGAACGCGATCCGGATGGCGCGCCTGCACACCGGGCGCGATAAGGTCCTGTCCGCCTACCGCTCCTACCACGGCAACACCGGCGCCGCCGTGGTCGCCACCGGCGACTGGCGGCGGGTGCCCAACGAGTACGCCCGCGGTCACGTCCACTTCTTCGGCCCGTTCCTCTACCGCAGCGACTTCTGGGCCACCACCCCCGAGCAGGAGTCGGAGCGTGCCCTCGCCCACCTGGCCCGGGTCATCGAGTGCGAGGGACCCGGAGCGATCGCCGCGATCCTTCTCGAGACCGTCGTCGGCACCGGCGGTGTGCTCGTCCCGCCTCCGGGCTACCTCGCCGGGGTGCGTGCGCTGTGCGACCGGCACGGGATCGTGCTCATCCTCGACGAGGTGATGGCGGGCTTCGGCCGCACCGGGTCGTGGTTCGCCTTCGACCAGTTCGACGTGCGTCCTGACCTCATCACGTTCGCCAAGGGCGTGAACTCCGGCTACGTCCCGGCCGGAGGCGTGATCCTCTCGGACGAGATCGCCGCGACCTTCGACGAGCGGGTCTTCCCCGGCGGGCTCACCTACTCCGGGCACCCCCTCGCGATGGCGGCGGTCGTCGCGACCATCGATGCGATGGAGCGCGAACGGGTCGTCGAGAACGCCGCCCGGATCGGCACCGAGCTGCTCGGTCCCGGGCTCGCGGCACTGGCCGAACGGCACCCCGTCGTCGGCGAGGTCCGTGGGCTCGGCGTCTTCTGGGCCCTCGACCTGGTCGTCGACCGGGAGACGCGTACCCCGGTACCCGGCTCCCTGATGGCTCGTCTCAAGGCGGAGCTCATGGCACGGGGCCTGCTGCCCTTCCTCGCCGACAACCGGCTGCACGTCGTGCCGCCGTGCATCGTCACGGACGAGGAGGTCGGGCGCGCACTGGCGATCTACGACGAGGTCCTCGGGCTGATCGACCAGGAGGTGGGCGCATGACCCCGATCGCACCGCAGCTGAGGGCCGTCGTCACCGGTGCGTCCTCCGGGATCGGCGCGGCGACCGTGCGTCGCCTGTGCGCCGAGGGTTGGGACGTCGTGGCGGTCGCGCGGCGCGCCGACCGCCTCGAGGCGCTCGCGCGGGAGACGGGGGCCGAGCCGTTCCCGGCCGACCTCACCTCGGCGGACGACGTCGCCCGGCTCGCCGCCCACGTCGCGGCGACCGGTGGGCTGACCTCGCTCGTCAACGTCGCCGGCGGTGCGCTCGGCCTCGACCCGGTGGCGGAGTCGGACGTCGAGGACTGGCGCTGGATGTACGAGATCAACGTGCTGGCCACGCTGCGGGTGACCCAGGCGATCCTGCCGATGCTGCGCGACAGCGGCCGGGGAGACGTCGTCGTCGTGACCTCGACGGCGGCCATCGGTCCGTACGAGGGCGGTGGGGGCTACACCGGGGTCAAGCACGCCGAGCGGATGCTCACCACGACGCTGCGCCTCGAGCTCATCGGCGAGCCGGTCCGGGTGATCGACATCGAGCCCGGCGCGGTGGCGACCGAGGAGTTCTCCCTCGTGCGCTTCGGCGGTGACGCGGAGCGGGCCGCCAAGGTGTACGAGGGCTACCAGCCGCTCGACGCCGACGACGTGGCGGACGTCATCGTCTTCGCGCTCACCCGTCCGCACCACGTGAACATCGACACGCTGGTCGTCCGGCCGCGGGCGCAGGTCTCCAACACCCAGATCGCCCGCGAGTGAGGACGGCACCGGGCGCCCGGTCGGCGCCCGGTGCCGCCACCCTCAGCCGACGAACGTGCGGTTCCGCCCGCCGCCCTTGGCGGCGTAGAGCGCGGCGTCGCTCCGGGCGAGCAGCACCTCGGTCGACGTGCTGCCGTCCCACTCGGTCAGGCCGATGCTCACCGTGATCCGGCCGCGCGGGACGGGAACCTCCCACTCGAGGCTCTCGATCGTGGTCCGGATCCGCTCGCAGACGACGCTGGCGCCCTCGGCGTCGGCGTCGGCGATGAGCAGGACGAACTCCTCACCGCCGTAGCGCGCGGCCAGGTCGCGCTCGCGCACGGTCTCGGCGATGCAGCGACCGACCCGGGCGAGGACCTCGTCGCCCACCTGGTGCGAGCAGGTGTCGTTGACGGCCTTGAAGTGGTCGATGTCGATCGTGGCGAGGGCGAACGGGACCCCGCCGCTGGCCCAGAGGGCGACCGTCTCGTCGAAGGTCCGGCGGTTGGGCAGCCCGGTGAGGGCGTCGTGCCCGGCCTGCCAGGCCAGCGCCTCGTTGTGCGCCTCGAGCTGACGGGCGCGGCGGCGCTGCGCCTCGGCCTCGCGCTCGGCGCGCTCGATGTCCAGGCGCGAGCTGAGGAGCACGGCGCGCCGTTCGGCGACGGCGTCGTTGAGGTCCACCTGCAGCTCGTGCAGCTCGTGCAGGGAGTCGAGGGCGCCCACGAGGTCCCCGGCGCTCTCGCGCGCGTCGACCAGGGTGCGCAGCAGGCCGAGCCGCTCGGTCGGCCGGTCCATCACGTGGCTCATCTCCACACCGGCGTCGGCCTCGGTGACGGCCTCGCCCACGGCTCCGGTGTGCAGCAGCCAGCGAGCGCGCAGCCCGTGCAGGGCGAGCCGGTGGCGTTCGGACGGGAAGCGATCGACCATCGCCGCGGTCGCGGTGAGGACGGCCCCGCAGGCCTCGCCGTCCCCGGCCAGCAGGTGGGCGCTCGCCAGCGCCATCCGGGCGTCCAACGCCGGCCCGGTCAGCCCGGCCGCATCCGTCTCCTCGATCGCCTGGCGGGCGACCCCGACCGCGCGGCGCGCCGCCGCGACCGCGCCCCGCGGGTTGCTGCGCACGAGCCGCTCGGCCGTCGCGACGAAGTGCCGGGCGAGGTTGGTCTGGGAGACCGAGGCGAGGTCGGACTCGCCCGCGGCCAGCCAGGTGCGGCGGGCGTTCTCGATGGACTGCAGGGCCTGCGGCGCGAAGTGCGGCATCGCTGTGTAGACCGCGCCGAGGTCGTTGAGCACCTCGGCGGTGCCCACCGGGTCCTCGGCGAGCCGCCGCAAGGCGACGGCCCGGTGCAGCAGGTCGACGGCGTCCTCGTGCTGGCCGAGCTCGTGGTGGACCAGCCCCCGGACCGCCAGGGCCCGGGACTGCCAGCCGAGGTCGTTGGCCTGGTGGGCGAGCTCCTCGGTGCGGGCGGCCGCCGTGAGCGCCTCGGCGTCGCGGCCGAGGTGGCGGTTCGCGGACGCGGCGACCCAGGAGATCCGCATCTCGGCCTCGCGGTCGACCTCGACCCGAGCGCGCGCGATCGCCGTCTCCGCCCGCCGCAGGCACTCCCGCGGGTCCGCGTGCAGCAGTGCCTCGAGCTCGTCGAGCTCGTGCGGCAGCCTGACGGGAGCCGTCCCCGGTGCCGTCCGCACAGCCTGCACTTCCGTTCCCCTTCCGCCGTCCCCGTCGAGCGGACCATCGGCCGGGGGCGGCGGAAGATGAGGGGTCAGCGGCGCCCGGGGTGCTCCGCGCGGGCCGCGGCCCAGGCGCGCAGGGCGTCCCGCACGAAGCGCGCGCCCTCCCCACCGCCGTAGCTCGCGGCGAACCGCTCGTCCTCGACGTACATCTCGCCGAGGCCGACGACGTACTCGACGACCGGCTCGCCGCCGGCGCCGGGGGTGCCCGGGATGCCGCCGAGCCACTCCACGTGCCGGGCCGCGAGGGCCTGGCCGAGATCCCCCGCCGGGTCGGCACCGGCCTCCGCTGCCGCCACCCAGTCCGCCGCAAGGCTCTTCTGGTCCGCGGCCCAGCGGGCGCGCTCGGCGGCCGACAGCCCGCGCCACCAGGCGTCGCCCAGGGCGTAGGCGTCGGCCCCCCAGCGGCGCTCGACCTCGTCCCGGTGCTCGGTGTGGTCGAACCCGTCCAGCATCTCCTCGGCCATGAGGTCCTTCCCTTCTTGTAGTGCCGTCAGTGTCCGCCGGACCGACCCGGCCCGGCGCTCCAGCAGGTCGCGCTCCCGGTCGAGCCATCGCAGGTGCTCCTCCAGGGCCTGGACCGGGCTCGTCCCGCTGTCGAGGACCTCGGCGATCCGCGGCAGCGCGAGCCCCAGCCCGCGCAGCAGCAGGATCCGCTGGAGGCGCAGCAGGGCGGAGGTGTCGTACCAGCGCATCCCGCCCCGATCGACCCGGCTGGGTGCCAGGAGGCCGATCGAGTCGTAGTGCCGCAGGGCGCGGCTGGTCGTCCCGGCGAGCCGGGACGCCTGCTGGATCGAGACCTCGGTCGCCGTTCGCGTCACCCGTCGACCGTAGAGGTTGACGTAGCGTCAAGCGCAAGCGGCGCGGTTCAGAGCTCGACCGTCGCGACGGGCGCCCCGGTGGGGGCCGCCGAGCCGCCCTCGGGCTCCTCGGTGACCATGAGCTCGCGCGCCTCGCCGAGGTCGCCCTCGACGATCGCGGTGACCTCGCCGTGCTCGGGCATGAACGTCGGGCCCGGCTCGCACGACCCGTCGTCGTGCACCATCCAGACCTGGTAGACCATGTGCTCGCCGACCGGCATCGGCACGTCCTTGCCCATCAGCGCCGCCGCGCTCATCTCGGCACTCATCACCACGTGGGCCGCACCGAGGTCGACGTCGTGACTCACCGCGTCGGGTGCCGACATGATGCGCATCACCGCCGCCTGGGCAGCCTCGACCTGCTGGACGTGGCGCCGGTCCTCGAGCACGGTCGTGCCGACGGCGACGCCGAGGACGAGGGTCGCGGCGACGGCGGCGACCGCCGGCCAGCGCCGGGTCAGCCGCCGGCGGGCCGGGGGAGGCGTGGCCGCCGCCCGGTCGTCGCCCGGTGCGGGCTCCGGCCTCGCGCCCCGGAGGTCCGGCGCCGTCCGGAGCGGGGGGACCTGCGGCGTCCGCGCGACCCGGGCCCGCACCGCCGCCTGCAGCTCGGGCGGCGGCACGACGGCGTCCGCCAGCACGAGGCGGACCACCGCGCGCTCCAGCGAGGCGACCTCGGCCCGGCAGTCCTCGCAGGCGGCCAGGTGGGTCTCGAAGGCGCCGCGCTCGGCAGGCTCGAGGGCGTCGAGCACGTAGGCGCCGGTCAGGGCATGCGGGTTGGTGGTCACTGCTCCACCTCCACGGCGTCGCGCAGCCGGATGAGGCCGTCGCGGATCCGGGTCTTGGCGGTCCCCAGCGGGATGCCGAGGACGGCGGAGACCTGCTGGTGCGTGCAGCCGCGGTAGAACGCGAGCTCGATCGCCTCGCGCTGCACCGCGGTCAGGGTGCCCAGGGCGCGGCGCACGATCGCGGCGTCCCACTGGCGTTCGAGCTGGCTGACGACGACGTCGTGGTCGGCCGCCACCCAGGTCGCGGCCTCGCGGCTCAAGGTCGCCGACCGGACCTCCTCCCGGCGGACCCGGTCGACCGCCCGGCGGTGCGCCATCGTGAGGATCCAGCCCATCGCCGAGCCCCGAGCGGGGTCGAACCGGGCGGCCAGCCGCCACACCTCGCTGAGCACCTCCTGGGCGACGTCCTGGGCCATCTCGCGGTCACGGACGACCCGCAGCGCGAGGCCGAGGACCGGGCCGGCGATGCGCGGGTAGAGCTGCTCGAAGGCGTCCTCGCTGCCCCGCGCGACCTCGGCGAGCAGGTCCTCGGGGGCGCGCTCGGCCGGGGCGTCCGCGCGGTGCGGAGGCCGGGTCGGCTCGCTCGGCAGGTCCATGGCTCCTTCGGGTCCGGTCGGTCAGGTCAAGGGCGGCCCGGTCGTGGCGTCCGGTCCATCATCGCCGCACGCCGCCGCACCGCACCTCGGCGACACCGCACGTCGGCGGAACGGCGCCTTCGGGGGCACGGGCGGTCCCGGCCTCCACCCAGGTGTTCGCACCCGGGCGGCCGACGGATGGGGCCGCCCGCCGCCGCCTGAGCCCGAGGTCCCTTCTCGGCGAGGTCCTGCCGGGCCAGGCTGGGGGGTACGCCCCGAGGAGGTGGCTCGCATGACGGTCGCGCGCTGGGTCATGGTCGGCGTTCTCGCGTTCGCGGCGGGCTGGGCGTCGGTCACCTACCTGACGTCCGACCCGATCGACATGGCGGTGGCGCTCGCGCTCACCCTCGTCCTGCTCTTCCTGCTGGTCGGCCTGACGGTGTGGCGGTTCCGCGGCCGCGCGCGGGCCGGTGCGTGGCTGCTGGCGCTCGTGGCCGTGGTCGGCGGCTACGCGTCGAACGCGGCGGTCGTCCTGGGCAGGCAGGACCCGCGGGAGGTCCCCGCGCTGACGCGGACGGCGGACGACCCGGGGGATGGGCACACCGCCGTCATCTACTTCACCCACGGCGAGCCCGAGACCTACGACCCGATCGGCTGGCTCAACCAGTTCCGCGAGTTCGACGAGCAGGGCATCGCCTTCGTCCCCTTCCTCGCCCGTCCGGCCTTCCTCCAGCAGCTGCGCGACGCGTACCTGACGGTCGGCTCGAGCCAGCACCGGCAGCGGCACCTGGCGATGGCGCAGGCCGTCGAGGACCTGCTCCGCGCCGACGGGAACGACGTCCGGGTCTACCCGTCCTTCCTCGACGACGACCCGCGGCCCGACGCCGCACTCGTCCAGGCGGTCAACGAGGGGGCGAGCGAGGTCGTCGTGGCGGAGGTCTTCGTCTCCATCTCCAACCACACCGCCGAGGGCGAGGAGCAGATCCGGTCCGTCGAGGCGGAGTCCCTCGGCGTTCCGGTGCGGTTCACCGGCCCCCTGTGGGACTCGCCGACCCTGCACGCCATGTTCGTCGACAAGGTCGAGGCCGCCCGCGGCGACGTCCCCCGCGACGAGGTCGCCGTCCTCCTGGTGGGGCACGGTCAGCCCGACGAGTGGGACCAGGAGTGGCCGACCGAGACCGAGCAGGAGCTGGGTCTGCGGACCCACATCATCGACGCCCTCGTCGAGGCCGGCTACGCGCGGGCGAACCTCGACCTCGCGTGGATGTCCTTCAAGGAGCCGAGCGTCCCGGACACGACGGAGCGGCTGGCCGCCCAGGGGGTCTCGACCCTGATGTTCTTCTCCACCGGGATCAGCGCCGAGTCGATCCACAGCCAGTACGACGTGCCGGAGCTCGTCGCCGAGGCTCAGGTCCCCGCCGGCGTCGAGGAGATCAACCTGGGCGCGTGGAACGACCACCCGCTGACCATCCGGGCGATCGCCGAGCGGGTCGAGGCGTTCCTGCCCGCCACGCCGTAGCCGCATCCGGTGCCGTGCCGCGGCGCGTGCGGATCGCTGGTCCGTCGCGGCTACCGGTAGCATCACCGCCACAGGCATCGACCCGGCCATCACCGGTGAGCCTCCGGAAGAACAGGTCCCGTACCCCGGGTCCCCAGTAGAACCGGACGGGCAGGCCCGTCACAGCCGTCACGAGAGGTCGTCGCCCACCGTCGGTGGACGTCGGCAAGCGAGGTGGTACCGCGGTGGTGCCCGGCCGGTCCGGGTCTCGTCGTCCTCGTGGACCACCTGCCGCGTCCACCAGGACGCCGAAGGAGACCGCTCGTGGCCTACCCGCTGCACCGCCCCGCCGACGGTTCCGCACCCGTCCCCGCCTCGCCCGACCTGCCCGCGATCGAGCGCGAGGTCCTGGCGCACTGGCAGGCCGACGGCACGTTCCAGGCGTCCGTCGACCAGCGCCCCGCCGGCCAGGACGGTGCCAACGAGTTCGTCTTCTACGACGGCCCCCCGTTCGCCAACGGCCTGCCGCACTACGGCCACCTGCTGACCGGCTACGCCAAGGACATCGTCGGCCGCTACCAGACGCAGCGCGGGCACCGGGTGGAGCGCCGCTTCGGCTGGGACACGCACGGCCTTCCCGCCGAGCTCGAGGCCGAGCGGATCCTCGGCATCACCGACAAGTCCCAGATCGACGAGATGGGCATCGCCGCGTTCAACGAGGCCTGCCGCACCTCGGTGCTGCGGTACACCGACGAGTGGCAGGAGTACGTCACCCGGCAGGCGCGCTGGGTCGATTTCGAGAACGACTACAAGACCCTCGACGTCACCTTCATGGAGTCGGTGATCTGGGCCTTCAAGCAGCTGCACGACAAGGGCCTGGCCTACGAGGGCTACCGGGTGCTGCCCTACTGCTGGCGCGACGAGACCCCGCTGTCCAACCACGAGCTGCGGATGGACGACGACGTCTACGCCTCGCGCCAGGACCCGGCGCTGACCGTCGGCGTCCGGCTGGAGACCGGCGAGCTCGCCCTGCTCTGGACGACGACGCCGTGGACGCTGCCGTCCAACCTCGCGCTGGCCGTGGGCCCGGACATCGAGTACGTCACGCTGGTGCCGGGGGAGGGCAGCCCGGTGGCCGGCGAGCGCGTGCTGCTCGCCGCCTCCCGGGTCGGGCCCTACGCCCGCGAGCTCGGCGAGGAGCCGCAGGAGGTCGCCCGGGTCACCGGGCGCGAGCTCGCGGGCCTGCGCTACACCCCGCCGTTCGACTTCTTCGCCGGCAACGAGAACGCGCACCAGGTGCTGCTCGGGGACTTCGTCACCACCGAGGACGGCACCGGCCTGGTCCACCTCGCCCCCGCCTTCGGCGAGGACGACATGGTCGTCTGCGACGCCGCCGGGATCATCCCCGTCGTGCCGGTGGACTCCAAGGGGCGCTTCACCGCCGAGGTCGCGGACTACGCGGGCCAGCAGGTCTTCGAGGCCAACCCCGCGGTCATCGCGGACCTCAAGGCCGGCACCGGCCCGCTGGCCCGCGTCGAGGAGTCGCGGCGCGCCCGCGTCCTGCGCCACGAGACCTACGAGCACGCCTACCCGCACTGCTGGCGCTGCCGGAACCCGCTCATCTACAAGGCCGTCTCCAGCTGGTTCGTCCGGGTGACCGCGTTCCGCGACCGGATGGTCGAGCTCAACCGGGACATCACCTGGGTGCCTGAGCACATCAAGGACGGGCAGTTCGGCAAGTGGCTGGCCGGCGCGCGCGACTGGTCGATCTCCCGCAACCGGTACTGGGGCACGCCGATCCCGGTGTGGGTGAGCGACGACCCGACCCACCCGCGGATCGACGTCTACGGCTCGCTCGCCGAGCTCGAGGCGGACTTCGGGCGGCTGCCTCGCAACGACGCGGGCGAGCCGGACCTGCACCGTCCGTTCATCGACGACCTCACCCGGCCCAACCCCGACGACCCGAGCGGGCAGTCGACCATGCGCCGGATCCCGGATGTCCTGGACGTGTGGTTCGACTCCGGGTCGATGCCCTACGCCCAGGTGCACTACCCGTTCGAGAACGCCGACTGGTTCGAGCACCACTACCCCGGCGACTTCATCACCGAGTACATCGGGCAGACCCGCGGCTGGTTCTACACGCTGCACGTGCTGGCCACGGCGCTGTTCGACCGCCCGGCCTTCCGCACCTCGGTCTCGCACGGCATCGTGCTGGGCTCGGACGGGCGCAAGATGAGCAAGTCGCTGCGCAACTACCCGGACGTCAACGAGGTCTTCGAGCGGGACGGCTCGGATGCGATGCGCTGGTTCCTCATGGCCAGCCCGATCATGCGCGGCGGCAACCTCGTGGTCACCGAGGAGGGCATCCGCGGCGAGGTCCGCCAGGTACTCCTGCCGCTGTGGAGCACCTGGTACTTCTTCACCCTGTACGCCAACGCGGCCGACGGCGGCGCGGGGTACGCGGCCGGACCGATCGATCCCGGTCGCGTCGCGGGTCTGGCGCCGATGGACCGCTACCTGCTGGCCCGCACCCGGGACCTTGTCGAGCGAGTCACCACGCAGCTCGACGAGTACGACGTGCCGGGTGCCTGCGAGTCGGTCCGAGAACACCTCGACGTGCTGACCAACTGGTACGTGCGCACCCAGCGCGACCGGTTCTGGGCCGAGGACCACGACGCCTTCGACACGCTCTGGACGGCGCTGGAGGTGCTCACCCGGGTGATGGCGCCGCTGGCGCCGCTGACCACCGAGGAGGTCTGGCGCGGGCTGACCGGCGGGCGCAGCGTGCACCTGGCGGACTGGCCGGCCACCCGGGTCGCCGACCGGCTGGAGGTCCAGGCGGGCCTCGTCGCGGACGACGACCTGGTCCGGGCCGTCGACGAGGTGCGGGCGATCGTCTCGGCCGCGCTCGGGCTGCGCAAGGCGCGGGCGCTGCGCGTCCGGCAGCCGCTGCGCGAGCTCGGGCTCGCCCTGGTCGACCCGGCCGCCGTCGAGCCGTACACCGAGCTCATCGCCGGTGAGCTCAACGTGCAGCACGTCACCCTCGTCGACCTCGCCGAGGTCGGCCCCGCCGAGCTCGGGGTCCAGACGCGGCTGGCGGTCAACGCCCGCGCCGCGGGTCCCCGGCTCGGCCGTGGCGTCCAGGAGGTCATCCGGGCCGCCAAGGCCGGCGACTGGCGTCAGGTCGACGACGCCGTCGTGGTGAGCACGCCGTCCGGCGAGGTCCACCTGGAGCCCGCCGAGTACGAGCTGACGACCGTGGTCGCCGAGGGACGGGGCGACGACCAGGTCGCCGCCGTGCTCCCCGGTGGCGGTGTCGTGCTGCTCGACGTCGCCCTGGACGAGGCTCTGCTGGCCGAGGGCTTCGCCCGGGACGTCGTGCGCGCGGTGCAGGACGAGCGCAAGGCCAGCGGGCTCCAGGTCGCCGACCGGATCCGGCTGCACCTGACGGTCCCGGCCGACCAGGTCCTCGCCCTGGAGGCGAACCGGGAGATGCTGGCGCGGGAGACGCTCGCCGTCGAGCTCGAGGTGCTCGCCGGGCAGGTCCCGGCCGGCAGCGTGGCGCTGGTGCACGTGGCGGCCGTCACCGTCGAGGGCGGTGGCCGACCGTGAGCGGCGAGGAGTCGCTCCGCGAGGTCTACGCCGGGATCCTCGACCGGGCACCGGAGCACGACTTCGAGCCGACCCTCGGCCGGGTCCGTGAGGTGTGCGACCTGCTCGGTCACCCCGAGCAGGCCTTCCGCGTGGTGCACGTGACCGGGACCAACGGCAAGACCTCGACCACCCGGATGGTCGAGCGGCTGCTCCGCGAGCACGGGCTGCGCACCGGCCTCTTCACCAGCCCGCACCTGACCAGCGTGACCGAGCGGATCGCGGTCGACGGCGAGCCGGTGAGCCCGGAGCGCTTCGTCGAGCTCTGGCAGGACGTCGCGCCGTACGTGCACCTCGTGGACCAGCGCTCGCTCGACGCCGGCGGCCCGCGGCTGAGCTTCTTCGAGGTGCTCACCGTGATGGCGTTCGCCGCCTTCGCCGACGCGCCGGTGGACGTCGCCGTCGTCGAGGTCGGGCTCGGCGGGACCTGGGACTCCACCAACGTCGTCACCGGCGAGGTGGCCGTGCTCACCCCGATCGCGCGGGACCACGAGCGCTGGCTCGGGCTACGAGCTCACCCAGATCGCGGGGGAGAAGGCCGGGATCATCAAGGACGGCGCGACCGTCGTCCTGGCAGCCCAGCGCCCCGAGGCGGAGGGTGTCGTGCTGGCCGCGGCAGCCGCGCGCGGCGCCCGGGTGCTGCGTGAGGACGTCGACCTGGAGGTGGTCGGGCGGACGGTCGCCGTCGGCGGCCAGCTGCTGGACCTGCGGACGCCCGGCGGGCTGTACACCGAGGTCTTCCTCCCCTTGCACGGCGCGCACCAGGCGCACAACGCCCTGCTCGCCCTGACGAGCGTCGAGGCGATGCTCAAGGAGCGGGGGGCCCTGGCGGGGGAGGTCGTCGAGGCGGCGTTCGCCGACATGCACTCCCCGGGCCGGCTCGAGGTGGTGCGCACCTCACCGACCGTGCTCGTCGACGCGGCGCACAACCCGCACGGCGTCGAGGCGCTGGTCGCCGGGGTCCAGGAGGCGTTCTCCTTCGAGCGGCTCGTCGGCGTGGTCGGCATCCTGCAGGACAAGGACGCCGAGGCCATCCTCTCCGGTCTGGAGCCGCTGCTCGACGAGGTCGTGGTCACCCGGTCCGGCTCGGAGCGTGCGATGGACGTCGACGACCTCGCCGAGATCGCGCGGGAGGTCTTCGGCGAGGACCGGGTCCGGGCGGCCGAACGGATCGACGAGGCGATCGCGCTCGCCGTCGAGCTCTCGGAGGGCAGCGCCGAGGGCTCTCCCACCGGTGCCGGCGTGCTCGTGACCGGCTCGGTGACGATGGCAGCCGAGGCCAGGACGCTCTTCGGGCGCCCCTGACGACTCCCGACGCGCCCCTGGCGACCCGTCTGCACATACGTGCAGGCGGGTCGCACGTCGTCCCCTTGACCGCGCCTTGACCGCCCCCAATGCTGGACGAGGGGCATGAGGCACACCGACGTGCCCCGGCACGGGCGGCAACGATGCTGTCCGCGAGGGGTCGTGACACAGGGAGTCAGGCATGAAGAAGCTCATCAACGATCCGGCACGTGTGACCGACGAGTCCGTCGAGGGATTCGGCTGGGCGCACGCCGACCTGGTCGCCGTGCACACCGACCCGACGTTCATCTCGCGTGCGGGCGGTGCCGTGCAGGGCAAGGTCGGGCTGGTCAGCGGCGGCGGCAGCGGGCACGAGCCCCTGCACGGTGGCTTCGTGGGCGTCGGCATGCTCGACGCTGCCGTGCCCGGCGCGATGTTCACCTCGCCCACCCCGGACGCGATCGCCCCGGCGACCATCGCCGCGAACGGCGGCGCCGGCGTCCTGCACATCGTGAAGAACTACACCGGCGACGTGCTCAACTTCGAGACCGCGGCCGAGCTCGCCGACGCCGACGGCATCGAGGTCCGCACGGTCGTGGTCAACGACGACGTCGCCGTCGAGGACTCCCTGTACACCGCCGGACGTCGCGGCGTGGCCGGGACGGTCTGCGTGGAGAAGATCGCCGGTGCGGCGGCCGAGCGCGGCGACGACCTCGCCGCGGTGACGGCCGTGGCCGAGAAGGTCATCGCCAACGTGCGTTCGATGGGTGTCGCGCTGTCCGCCTGCACGGTGCCGCACGCCGGCGTCCCGAGCTTCGACCTGACCGACCAGGAGATCGAGATCGGCATCGGCATCCACGGCGAGCCGGGCCGGCACCGCATCCCGATGGCCCCGGCCGACGAGATCACCGCGATGCTCACCAACCCCGTCCTCGACGACCTCGGCCTGGCAGCCGGCGAGAAGGTGCTGCTCTTCGTCAACGGCATGGGCGGCACGCCGCAGTCGGAGCTCTACGTCGTCTACCGGGCCGCACGCAAGCTGGTCGAGGCCCGCGGCGGCGTCGTCGAGCGCTCGCTCGTCGGCAACTACGTGACCTCGCTGGAGATGCAGGGCTGCTCGGTGACGGTGCTGCGTCTCGACGACGAGATCACCGCGCTGTGGGACGCCCCGGTGGTCACGCCCGCGCTGCGCTGGTGACCTCTGGCCCGGACCGCCCTCCGCGGGGCGGCCCGGGCGCCCGTCCAGGTGGCCTGCCACGCCCGCACCGGCGGGCGTGGCAGGCTGCGTCCAGGGGCTGGAGCCCCGACCGATCGGCATGAAGGAGCACGATGACACTCGACGTGGCGTGGGCACTGCGGTGGGTCCGGCGGACGGCCGCCGTGGTCGCCGAGCACAAGAACGAGCTGATGGAGCTCGACCGGCAGATCGGCGACGGTGACCACGGGGAGAACATGAACCGTGGCTTCACCGCCGTCGTGGCCAAGCTCGACGCCCTCGAGGAACCTCCCGCGCAGGTCGGCGACCTGCTCAAGCTCGTCGCGACGACGCTGATGTCCACCGTCGGCGGCGCGGCCGGCCCGCTCTACGGCACGGCCTACCTGCGCGCCGCCAAGGTCGCCGGCCTGGCCGAGCTCGACGCGCCCGCCGTCGTGGCCGTGCTCGAGGCCGGTCTGGAGGGGATCGTCGCCCGCGGCAAGGCGACCACGGGCGAGAAGACGATGGTCGATGCCTGGACCCCGGCCGCGCTGGCCGCCCAGGCCGCCGCCGCGGAGGGCGCGAGCCCCGAGGCCGTGCTCGAGGCCGCGGCGACCGCGGCCGAGGCCGGCGCGGTGGCCACCGACCCGATGGTCGCGACCAAGGGCCGCGCGAGCTACCTCGGGGAGCGCAGCGCCGGGCACCGCGACCCGGGGGCCGCGTCCTCGGCGCTCATCCTGCGCGCCGCCGCCGGAACCGCGTCCGACCCGAGCCTGGGTGCGGTGGCGTGAGCGCGCGGGTTGCGCTCGTCCTGGTCTCGCACTCCGCGGACGTCGCGACGGGAACCGCCGCGATCGCGGCGCAGATGGCGCCCGACGTCACGGTGCTGCCGGCCGGCGGGATGCCCGAGGGGATCGGCACCAGCGTCGACCGGGTGCTGGCCGCCGTCGAGGAGGGGCTCGCCGCGGTCTCCGGGGAGGGCTCCGGCGTCGTCGTGGTCACCGACCTCGGCTCGGCGATCCTCACCACCGATCTCGTGCTCGAGCTGATCGACGAGGACGACGCCGCCCGGGTCCGGGTGCCCACTGCCCCGTTCGTCGAGGGGACGGTCACCGCGGCCGTCGCCGCCCAGCAGGGTGGCGCGCTCGAGGACGTCGTCGCAGCGGCCGTCGAGGCGATGGCCGTCGCACCGGCCGCCGACGGGGGCCCCGCACCGGCCGTCGACGAGGCCGGTGCGGAGGCGGTGGTGGCGACCGTCACCGTCCGCAACCCGCTGGGGCTGCACGCCCGGCCGGCCGCGCTGGTCGCCAGGACCGTGGCCGACCTGGGGGTGGCCTTGACGATCGGCGGTGCCGCCGGGGCGAGCGTCCTCGGGCTGATGAGCCTGGCGGCCACCGCGGGCGCCGAGCTGGAGGTCCGCGCCACGGGACCGGGCGCGCAGGGCGCTGTCGAGACCGTGGTGGCGATGATCGAGGGGGGCTTCGGGGAGGCCTGACCGGCGCCGGTCGGCCGGCAGCTCGCGCTCCCTGCAGATCTGCATGGCATGCGAACGTGCGGTCGACCGCGCGGTGGCACGCCGGGGGCGACCGACGAGGGCCCCGGCCGCAGGACGTGGTCGGGGTCGGTCGCTAGCCTGTCCCGGGTGAGCGCAGCCGAGCCCGCCGTCCCGCCCGACGACCCGTCCTCGGGCGGGACGGGCGACGCGCCGGTCGGACGGGCCTCGACCCGGTCGGCCAAGCGCCAGTTCGCCTCGACCATCCTGGTCCTCGAGGCGTTCGTGGTCGGCTTCGCGGCCCTCGTCGCGATCGGCCTGCGGGAGGTCGACCCCGCGGTCGTGGCCTACGGCGGCGGCGCCCTCATCCTCTCCCTCGTGCTCGCGGCGGGGGTCCTGCGCCGTCCCGGCGGGTACGTCGTGGGGTCGGTGCTCCAGGTCCCGCTGCTGGCGACGGCGGTCGTCGTGCCGATGATGGTCGTCGTCGGGGTGATCTTCGTCGCGCTGTGGGTGGCGGGCCTGCGGCTCGGCGGGCGGATCGACCGCGAGCGGGCCGAGCGGCTCGCCGCCGCCGACTAGGCTCTGCGCCATGCCTGCAGCCGGACCCGAGCGCACCCTCGTCCTCGTCAAGCCCGACGCCGTCCGCCGCGGCCTGGTCGGTGAGATCGTCCGCCGGATCGAGGCCAAGGGCTACACGCTGGTCGCGGCCGAGCTGCGGACCGCCGACCGCGAGCTGCTCGCCGCCCACTACGCCGAGCACGAGGGCAAGCCCTTCTTCCCGCCGCTGCTCGACTTCATGGGCTCGGGCCCGGTGCTCGCCGTCGTCGTCGAGGGTGACCGCGTCATCGAGGGCTTCCGGTCGCTCGCCGGCACCACCGACCCGACGCTCGCCGCGCCGGGCACGCTGCGCGGCGACCTGGGCCGCGACTGGGGGCGAGCGGTCACCGAGAACCTCGTGCACGGCTCGGACTCCCCGGAGTCCGCCGCCCGCGAGATCGCGCTGTGGTTCCCCGGCCTGTGACCGGGCGCCCCTAGGCTCAGCCCGTGCACCTGAAGACGCTCACCCTGCGGGGGTTCAAGTCGTTCGCCTCGGCGACGACCTTGCACCTCGAGCCGGGCATCACCTGCGTCGTCGGCCCCAACGGCTCCGGGAAGTCGAACGTCGTCGACGCGCTGGCCTGGGTGATGGGCGAGCAGGGCGCGAAGTCGCTGCGCGGCGGGTCGATGGAGGACGTCATCTTCGCCGGCACCGCCGGGCGGCCCCCGCTCGGCCGCGCCGAGGTCGCCCTGACGATCGACAACGCGGACGGAGCGCTGCCGATCGAGTACTCCGAGGTGACGATCTCCCGCACGCTGTTCCGCAGCGGTGGCTCGGAGTACGCGATCAACGGGTCCTCCTGCCGGCTGCTGGACATCCAGGAGCTGCTCTCGGACACCGGCATGGGCCGCGAGATGCACGTCATCGTCGGTCAGGGGCAGCTCGACGCGGTGCTGCGCGCCACCCCCGAGGACCGCCGTGGCTTCATCGAGGAGGCGGCCGGGGTGCTCAAGCACCGCCGCCGCAAGGAGAAGGCGCTGCGCAAGCTCGACGCGATGCAGGCCAACCTCACCCGGCTCGCAGACCTCACCGCGGAGATCCGCCGTCAGCTGGGGCCGCTCGGCCGGCAGGCCGAGGTGGCCCGCAAGGCGCAGACCGTGCAGACCGACCTGCGGGACGCCCGGGCGCGGCTGCTCGCCGACGACCTCGCCCAGCTGACCGCGACCCTCGAGCAGGAGATCGCCGACGAGACGGCCCTGCAGGAGCGGCGTGCGGAGGTCGAGGCCGAGCTCACCGCGGCCCGCGCCGCGCTCGCCGAGCTGGAGGCCCGCGCGGCAGCCGCCGCGCCCGAGCTCTCCGAGGCGGGCGAGGTCTGGTACCGGCTCTCGTCCGTCCGCGAGCGGCTCCGCGGGACCGCGAGCCTGGCCGAGGACCGGCGGCGGCTCCTCGGCGCCGCCGAGGACGACCGCGGCCCCGGCCGGGACCCGCAGGACCTCGAGGCCCAGGCCGAGCGGGCGCGCGCGGCCGAGGCCGAGCTGGCCACCGAGGTCGAGATGGCGCGGGTGGCCCTGGAGGCGGCCGTCGCCCAGCGCACCGGGCTCGAGCAGCGGGCGCAGGCCGCCGAGCGCGCCGTCGCTGACCTCCAGCGCACCGCGGCCGACCGCCGTGAGGGGCTCGCGCGGCTCGCCGGCCAGGTCGCGGCGCGCCGCAGCCGGCTCGAGGCCACCGAGGCGGAGATCGGGCGGCTGCGCGAGACCGTCACCGAGGCCGAGCGCCGCGGGCACCAGGCCACGGTCGACTTCGCCGCCCTCGAGTCCCAGGTCGCCGGGGTCGAGGAGGGCGAGGAGGGGCTCGACGCCGAGCACGAGACGGCGGTCGCCGCGCTCGACGCGGCCACCGAGGCGCTGGCCGGCCTGCGGGAGACCGAGCAGCTCGCCGAGCGCGAGCGCGCCACCTGGACCGCCAAGCTCGAGGCCCTCCAGATGAGCCTGGAACGCAAGGACGGCGCCGGTGCGCTGCTGGCCGCCGACGACCTGCCCGGGGTGCTCGGGTCGGTGGCCGCGCTGCTCGGCGTCGCCCCCGGGTACGAGGACGCCATCGCGGCCGCCCTGGGCCCGGTCGCCGACGCGGTGGCCGTCGGCTCGGTCGACGTGGCCGTCGACGCCGTCCGGCGCCTGCGCACCGACGACGCCGGCCGCGCCTCGCTGCTCGTCGCCGGTGCCACCGCGCCGGGGGCGCCGCCGACCGACCTGCCGGCGGACCTGCCCGCGGACGCGGTCCCGGCGGTGGGACTCGTCCAGCCCTCCGCAGCGGTCGCCGGAGCCGTCGCCGCGCTGCTCGCCGACGTCGTCGTGGTCGAGGACCTCGCCCGGGCGCGCGCCGTGGTCGAGGCCCATCCCGGTCTCGTCGCGGTGACCCGGGCCGGTGACCTGCTCGGCGCCGTCCGCGCCTCCGGGGGCTCGGCGAGCGCGCCGAGCGCCCTGGAGCTGCAGACCGCGCTGGAGGACGCCCGGGCCCGGCAGGGCCAGGCCGCCGCCACCCTGGAGCGCACCCGATTCGCGCTGGTCACCGCGCGTGAGGTCGCCGGGCAGGCCGAGGAGCGGCACGCCGCGACGCTGGAGCGGCTGCACGAGTCCGACGCGGCGCTGGCCGCGGTGGCCGAGCGCCTCGGGCACCTCGGCTCGCAGGCGCGGTCGGCCCGGGCCGAGGTGGACCGCGCCACGGCCGCCCTGGACGCCGCCACGGCGCGCCTGAGCACCGACCAGTCCGAGCTCGGTGAGCTCAGCGCGCGACTCGAGCACGCGCAGGCGGACCCCGTCGAGACCGCCGGGCTCCTGGACGAGGCCGTCGTCGGAGCGTGACGCGGCGACCGCGGCGGCCACGGCGGCGCGCGCCCGGGAGACCGAGGCACGGCTGACCCTGCGCACCGGGGAGGAGCGCGCCCGCGCCGTCTCCGGGCGGGCGCAGTCGCTCGAGCGCGCCGCGGCCGCCGAGCGTGAGGCCCAGGCGCGCGCCGCCGAGCGTGCCCGCAAGCGGGCCGAGCAGGCCCGGCGCGCGGGGGCGGTCGCGATCGCCGTCCGGCACGCCCTGCACCTGCTCGAGGGGTCCCTTGCCCAGGCGAGCCAGGCCCGGGAGGCGGCCGAGGCGGCCAGGGCCGAGCGGGACGCGGCCCTCGTCGCGGTCCGCGCGCGGGTCGAGAGGGCGGCTGCCGAGCTGGCCGAGCTCACCGACGTGGCGCACCGCGACGAGGTGGCCCGCGCCCAGCAGGCGCTGCGGGTCGAACAGCTGCAGGGCCGAGCGATCGAGGAGCTGGGCCTGGACCCGCAGGTGCTCCTCGACGAGTTCGGCCCGGACCGGCCGGTGCCGGTCGCGAGGGCCGAGGGGGAGCCCGCCGACGAGGTGCCCTACGTCCGTGCGGAGCAGGAGAAGAGGCTCCGGTCGGCCGAGCGGGCGCTCGCGCTCCTCGGCCGGGTCAACCCGCTCGCCCTGGAGGAGTTCGCCGCGCTCGAGGAACGGCACACCTTCCTCACCACCCAGCTGGCGGACCTCAAGTCCTCGCGCGCCGACCTGCTGCAGATCGTCAAGGACATCGACGAGCGGGTCGAGCAGGTCTTCGCCGAGGCCTACGCCGACACCGCCGAGCACTTCACCGGGGTCTTCAGCCGGCTCTTCCCCGGCGGCGAGGGCCGGCTGGTCCTCACGGATCCGGAGAACATGCTCACCACCGGGATCGAGGTGGAGGCCCGGCCGGCCGGCAAGAAGGTCAAGCGGCTCTCGCTGCTCTCCGGCGGTGAGCGGTCGCTGACCGCCGTGGCCCTGCTCGTGGCGATCTTCAAGGCGCGCCCGAGCCCGTTCTACGTGATGGACGAGGTCGAGGCGGCGCTGGACGACACCAACCTCGGCCGGCTGCTCGGCATCTTCACCGAGCTGCG
This sequence comes from uncultured Actinomycetota bacterium, assembly GCA_963724505.1. Classification (GTDB taxonomy): domain Bacteria; phylum Actinomycetota; class Actinomycetes; order Actinomycetales; family Cellulomonadaceae; genus Actinotalea. Next base: position 66,489 of record CAVRUY010000003.1, on the reverse strand, counting down.
CGAGGACAGCCAGCTCATCGTCGTCACGCACCAGAAGCGCACGATGGAGATCGCCGACGCTCTCTACGGCGTGACGATGCGCGGGGACGGCGTCACCACCGTCATCAGCCAGCGGCTGCGCGAGGAGTAGCGCCGGCGAGGCGGCGGCGACCCCAGCGCCCGGCGGCCTGTGAAGATCTCGTGCCCATCCGGGGCGGGTGGGCACGGAGGGCACCGAGTCGTCCCATCACCGGTGATACTTGCCCCATGGTGCTCATCGTGATCTGGGTCGTCGTCGCGCTGCTCGCGGCCGCTGGTGTGCTGGTGCTGGCCGCGTGGGTGACCCGCGAGCCCGCCCCGGCGAGCTTCCTCGTCGACCTCCAGTCCGGTCTGCAGCGGGCGCGCGACGAGCGCACCCTCGGCATCCTCGCCTCCGCGCGGCAGGACCACGCCGATGCGGCCGACGTCGAGCTCTCCTCGGTCGACGACCTCTTCCGCGTCGGGCGGCCCGTCGAGGTCGACTACCTCGACGCCGAGGCGCTCGGCGCCAACCTGGTCCGCACCGCCGGGCGGGCCCGCTCGGTCGCCGTCACCCGCTCCGCCGCCGTGCGCTCCGCGGCGCACGCCCGCACCGCCGCGCGCGTCGAGCGCCGCGCGACCCAGCACTGACCGACGACCCTCGCGCGGGAGGATCCCGCGGCGAGGGCCGCGGACCCCGAGGCGGGCCAGCGGCCGGACGGGCCGCTGACGGGGCACCGCTGCCTGGCAGACTGACCCGGTGGACCAGCTCAACGACATCCTCGTCATCGCCCTGCCCCTGCTCGTCGCCTCCGGGGTGGGGGTCGCGCTGCTGCGTCGGCGCCGGTCGACCCCCGAGGCGCCGACCGCTCCCGAGGAGGGCGTGGCGACCGCGGCCGACGCTGCCGGCCGGACCCTCGTCGAGGACGGCGGCCCGGCCGCCGCGACCGAACGGTCGGGCCGGGTGCTCGAGCAGCCGACGCCGGTGGCCGGCCGGATGGTCCGGCTCCGCGAGCGGCTGGCCCGATCGGGTTCTCCGCTCGGCACCCGCCTGCTCGCCGTCCTCTCGAGGGACCACCTGGCCGAGGAGGACTGGGAGGAGCTCGAGGAGACGCTCCTGCTGGCCGACGTCGGCGCCGGCCCGACCGGCGAGCTGGTCGACGCCCTGCGCGCGCGGGTCAGGGTGCTCGGCGTGCGCGACCCCGCCTCGGTCCGGTCGCTGCTGCGCGAGCAGCTGCTCGCGCTGGTCGACCCCGGGATGGACCGCACCCTCAAGGTGGTGCCCTCGGTCGTGACCGACGAGAGCGGCGCGCCCGGGGTGCAGCCGGCCGTCGTCCTGGTCGTCGGCGTCAACGGGACCGGCAAGACGACCACCGTGGGCAAGCTCGCCCGGGTGCTCGTCGCCGAGGGCAGGACCGTGCTGCTCGGGGCGGCGGACACCTTCCGCGCCGCCGCTGCCGACCAGCTCCAGACCTGGGGCGCGCGCGTCGGTGTGCCGACCGTCCGGTCCGAGAAGGACGGCGCCGACCCCGCGTCGGTCGCCTTCGAGGCGCTCAAGCGGGGCCGGGCCGACGGGGTCGACGTCGTCCTGGTGGACACCGCGGGCCGGCTGCAGAACAAGGCCGGCCTGATGGACGAGCTGGGCAAGATCACCCGCGTGCTGTCCCGGACCGCGCCGATCGACGAGGTGCTGCTCGTCCTGGACGCCACGACCGGCCAGAACGGGCTCAACCAGGCCCGGGTCTTCGCCGAGGTCGCCGGCGTCAGCGGGATCGTGCTCACCAAGCTCGACGGCACGGCCAAGGGCGGGATCGTCGTGGCCGTCCAGCGCGAGCTCGGGGTCCCGGTCAAGCTCGTCGGCCTGGGCGAGGGCCCGGACGACCTGGCGGTCTTCGAGCCCGAGGCCTTCGTGGACGGCCTGCTCGAGTCCTGACCCGCCGCCCCGGCGGCATCCCGGCCGGCCGTAGCTCCGCGCGGGAACCCGAGGTGCTCGTCCGAGGGGTGAGCCTGTGCGTCTCGGCTCATGAAACGCACCGTTCACACGGATGAGCCTCATGTCACCGCCCCGTAACGCGGGACGCCCGGAGGTGAAACCTCCGATCGTCACAGTGGTCCCGGACCAGCCGACCGGCTGGTGGAGAAGAGGCGATCTGCATGGGCGACTTCGTCCTGGATTCTGGAAACACGGCGTGGATCATCACGGCGTCCTCGCTCGTGCTGCTGATGACGCCCGCTCTGGCGTTCTTCTACGGCGGCATGGTGCGCGGCAAGACCGTGCTGAACATGATGATGATGAGCTTCGGGGCGATGGCCCTCATCGCTCCGATCTGGTTGCTGTACGGATACTCCGGTGCGTTCGGCACGGACATCGGCGGCATCATCGGCAACCCCTTCGAGTACTTCGGCTCCAACGGGATCACCGACGACCAGAGCCTGATGGCAGGCTCCGGCGTGCCGGCCCTGGTCGCGATCGCCTTCCAGGCGACGTTCGCGATCATCACGGTCGCGCTGATCTCCGGCTCGGTGGCCGACCGGATGAAGTTCAGCTCGTGGATGGTCTTCTCCGCGATCTGGGTCACCCTCGTGTACATCCCGATGGCCCACATGGTCTGGGGCGGCGGCCTGCTCGGTGGCGACGGGGATCACCTCCGGCCTGTCGGCCCCCATCGACTTCGCCGGTGGAACGGTCGTCCACATCAACGCCGGTGTCGCCGGTCTGGTCATGGCGATCCTGCTCGGCAAGCGCAAGGGCTTCGGCAAGGAGCCGATGCGACCGCACAACCTGCCGTTCGTCATGCTGGGCGCGGCCCTGCTGTGGTTCGGCTGGTTCGGCTTCAACGCCGGCTCGGAGTTCGCCGCCGACGGCACCGCGGGCCGCGCCTGGATCAACACCACCGTCGCGACCTCGATGGCCATCCTCGGCTGGCTCCTCACCGAGAAGATGCGTGACGGCAAGGCCACGTCGCTCGGCGCCGCCTCCGGTGTCGTCGCGGGTCTCGTCGCGATCACCCCGGCCGCCGCGTCGGTCGACACCTACGGTGCCATCGCCATCGGCTTCATCGCCGGCATCCTGTGCGCGCTCGCCGTGGGCCTGAAGTACAAGTTCGGCTACGACGACTCGCTCGACGTCGTGGGCGTCCACCTCGTCGGTGGTCTGACCGGCACGGTCCTGATCGGTCTGTTCGCCAACGTCAGCGAGGGCACCAACGGCACCTGGTACGCCGACGGCTCCCTCAACGGCCTGTTCTACGGCGGCGGCATCACGCAGCTGCTCACCCAGGTCATCGTCGCCGTCGCCGCCGTGGTCTTCAGCGGCGTGCTCACGCTCCTCATCGGGTCCGCCCTCAAGGCGACCATGGGCATCCGGGTCAGCGAGGAGGTCGAGGCCGGCGGAGACATGGCGATGCACGGTGAGACGGCGTACGAGACGCTCGGTTCCGGCGGTCGCATCTCGACGGAGGTCAAGGCATGAAGCTCGTCTGCGCGATCATCCAGCCCCACCGTCTCGACGACGTGAAGTCGGCCCTCGAGGCCGCCGGCGTCCGAGGCATGACGGTCAGCGAGGCCAGTGGCTACGGCCGGCAGCGCGGCCACACCGAGGTCTACCGCGGCGCGGAGTACACCGTCGACCTCATCCCGAAGGTCCGCGTGGAGGTCCTCGTCGGTGACGAGGACGCCCTGAGCGTCGCCGACGTCATCGTCGGTGCTGCCCAGACGGGCAAGATCGGCGACGGCAAGGTGTGGACGATCCCGGTCGACGACATCGCCCGGGTCCGCACCGGGGAGCACGGCCCCGAGGCTCTCTGAGCACGGCCCGTGGGGGTCTCGCGCCTCGGCGTGGGACCCCCACGGTGCGTCTCGGGTGGCGCGGTTCGGCCGGCGGTCCGCGGGCCGACGCTTCCCGGGGCAGGATGGCAGCACCGGTGGGCCGCACCTGCGGCCCGCTGGACGAGCACGGGAGCCGCAGCGGCCCCCGGAGCTGGTGGGGTCCGCCGTCGGTCGGCGGACAGAAGGGGACGGAACATGAAGCTGGTCACCGCAGTCATCCAGCCGCACCGCCTCGAGGAGGTGAAGGCGGCGCTGCACGCCGCCGGCGTGCGCGGCATCACCGTGAGCGAGGCCAGCGGGTACGGCCGCCAGCGCGGTCACACCGAGGTCTACCGCGGCGCCGAGTACGTGGTGGACCTCATCCCGAAGATCCGGGTCGAGGTCGTCGTCGCCGACGAGGACGGCCCGGTCGTCACCGACGCGATCCTCGCCGCCGCCACCAGTGGGTCGATCGGCGACGGCAAGGTGTGGACCGTCCCGGTCGAGGACATCGTGCGGGTGAGGACCGGCGAGCGCGGTCCCGACGCACTCTGAGGGCGCGCCGATGACCACGTCGACCCCTGGGCCTGCCGCCGGGCGGGCCGCGAGCGAGCCGCCGGGCGAGCAGCCCGGGAGCCTGCGCGGCCTCAAGGTGGACCGGATCGCCCTGGCGAGCCGGATGACCGGCCCGGGGGCCGACGGTCACGTGCGCCGGACCGCGATCGCCCAGCTCGTCACGACCCGGCTCGCCGAGCTCTGGGACGAGGCGGTCGCCCCGCTGGACGAGCACGAGGGGATCGCCCTCGGCGCCGTCGGCAGCCTCGGGCGGGCGGACGCGAGCCCCGCGAGCGACCTCGACCTCCTGCTCGTGCACGACGGGCGCAGCCACCGCGCCGCGGAGGTCGCTGCTCTCGCCGAGCGCCTCTGGTACCCGATCTGGGACGCCGGGCTGGACCTCGACCACTCGGTGCGCTCGCTCGCCCAGTGCCGTCAGGTCGCGTCGGCCGACCTGCCGGCAGCGGTGGGCCTGCTGGACCTGCGGGCGGTCGCGGGCGACCGCAGCGTCGTCCACCGGGCCCGGACCGCCCTGCTCACCGACTGGCGAGCCGCGGCCCGCCGGCGGCTCCCGGAGCTCCTGCAGACCACCCGCACGCGCGCCGAGCGCTCCGGCGAGCTCGCCTACCTCATCGAGCCGGACCTCAAGGAGGCGCGCGGCGGGATCCGCGACGCCGTCGTCGTCTTCGCCCTCGCGGCGACCTGGCTCACCGACCGGCCGCACGGCGCCGTCGACCAGGCGTACGCGAACCTGCTGGACGTCCGGGACGCGCTGCACGTCGCGACCCGCCGGCCCACCAACCGGCTGCTGCGGGCCGACCAGGACGAGGTCGCCGAGCTGACCGGCGCGGCCGACGCCGACGACCTCCTCGCGGGGCTCGCCGAGTCGGGCCGGATCATCTCGCACGCCATGGACACGACCGTCCGGCACGCCCGCCAGGCGCTGGAACGCCCGTCGTTGCGACGGCCGGTGCTCATCCGCGGCCGCCGCGCCGCACCGACGCTCCGCTCGGTCGGCGAGGGACTCGTCGAGCACGACGGCGAGCTCGTGCTGGCCGCCGGGACCCGGCCGGAGGAGGACGCCCTGCTGGCCCTGCGCGCCGCGGCCACCGCGGCACGCACCGGTCTGCCGCTCTCGCCGGTCACCGTCGCGAGCCTCGGGCGTACGCCCGACCTGCCCGAGCCGTGGCCGCCGGTCGCCCGCACCCACCTGCTCGCGCTGCTCGGGTCGGGCGCCGCCCAGATCCCGGTGTGGGAGACGCTCGACCTCGCCGGGGTCGTCACCCGGTGGATCCCGGAGTGGTCGGCCGTGCGCAACCGGCCCCAGCGCTCGCCGATCCACCGGCACACGGTCGACCGGCACCTCATCGAGACCGTCTCGCGCGCCGGCCGCGGCCGGCGGGGCGCCCAGGGCGACGTGTTCCTGCTCGCCGCCCTGCTGCACGACATCGGCAAGCGGGCCGGGGTGAGCGACCACAGCCTCGAGGGGGCCCGTCTCGTGCCGGCGATCCTCGCCCGGATGGGCTTCTCCGCCGCGGAGCAGCACGACGTCACGCTGCTGGTCCGGCACCACCTGACGCTCGCCGGCCTGGCCACCCAGCGCGACCCGGAGGACCCGGCCACCGTCAAGGAGCTCATCGAGGCCGTGGAGCACCGCGTCGACCTCCTCCTCATGCTCCGCGGGCTCACCGAGGCCGACGCCTCGGCCGCCGGTCCGACGACCTGGACGCCCTGGCGGGCCCGCCTCGTCGACGACCTCACCGCGAGCGCCGAGGCGGCCCTCGGCTCCTGATCGGCCCCGGCGGGTACCCTGGAGCCTCCCGTCTGCACCCCTGCGTCTGGTGAGGTCCTGTGTTCGCCACTCTGTCCGACCGACTCGCCTCCACGTTCAAGAACCTGCGCGGCAAGGGTCGGCTCTCGGAGGCCGACATCGACGCGACGGTCCGCGAGATCCGGCGCGCCCTGCTCGACGCCGACGTCGCGGTGCCGGTCGTTCGCTCCTTCACCGGTGCGGTCCGCGAGCGGGCGCTGTCCAGCGAGGTCAGCGGCGCGCTCAACCCCGCGCAGCAGGTCGTCAAGATCGTCCAGGACGAGCTGGTCACCGTCCTCGGCGGGAGCCGGCGTCCGCTGGCCCTGGCGAAGAACCCGCCGACGGTCATCCTGCTCGCCGGCCTCCAGGGCGCCGGCAAGACGACCCTCGCCGGCAAGCTCGCCCGGCACCTGCGCGAGCAGGGGCACACCCCGGTCCTCGTCGCGGCCGACCTCCAGCGGCCCAATGCGGTGACCCAGCTCCAGGTGGTCGGCGAGCGCGCCGGGGTACCGGTGTTCGCTCCGCACCCCGGGGCCAGCGACGACGGCGAGCAGACCGAGGGCCGGCGCTGGTGGGACCGGTCGGCGAAGCCCGACCCCGTCAAGGTCGCCCGCGACGGCGTGGCCGAGGCGAGGGACAAGCAGCACGACGTCGTCATCGTCGACACGGCCGGCCGCCTCGGCGTCGACGCCGAGATGATGAAGCAGGCCGCGGACATCCGCGACGCCGTGAACCCGGACGAGATCCTCTTCGTGGTCGACGCGATGATCGGCCAGGACGCCGTCCTCACCGCGCAGGCCTTCGCCGAGGGCGTCGGCTTCACCGGCGTCGTGCTGTCCAAGCTCGACGGTGACGCCCGCGGTGGCGCGGCCCTCTCGGTCGCGAGCGTCACCGGCCGGCCGATCCTCTTCGCGTCCACCGGTGAGCAGCTCACCGACTTCGAGGTCTTCCACCCGGACCGGATGGCGTCGCGCATCCTCGACATGGGTGACGTGCTCTCGCTCATCGAGCAGGCCGAGAAGGCGTTCGACGCCGAGCAGGCCGAGAAGATGGCGGACAAGCTCGCCGGCGGCGAGGACTTCACGCTCGAGGACTTCCTCGTCCAGATGCAGAGCCTGCGCCAGATGGGCTCGATGAAGAAGATGCTCGGCATGCTGCCCGGGATGGGGCAGATGCGGGAGGCGATCGACAACTTCGACGAGCGCGAGGTCGACCGGGTCGAGGCGATCGTCCGGTCGATGACCCCGGGGGAGCGGGTCAACCCGAAGATCCTCAACGGCTCGCGCCGCGCGCGCATCGCCCGGGGGTCGGGGACGACGCCGAGCGAGGTCAACCAGCTGCTCGAGCGGTTCACCGCCGCCCAGAAGATGATGAAGCAGATGGCCAGGGGCGGCGGGATGGGCATGCCCGGGATGGGCAACCTGCCGGGCATGGGCAAGAAGGCGAAGGGCAAGGCGCCGCAGCGGGCCAAGGGCAAGTCCGGCAACCCGGCCAAGCGCGCCGAGCAGGAGCGCCTCGCGGCGCAGCGCCAGGCGGGGGCACCCGCCCCCGCGGCGCCCGGGTCGGCCTTCGGCCTCGGCGCGCAGCCGGCTCCGCCGGAGGAGCCGCCCCAGCTGCCGAGCGGTCTCGGCGGGCTCTTCGGCCGCTGAGCCCACGGCCCCGCGCGCCGGCGGCGCCTCGGGCGGTGCCGAGCGCGGTGGCCTCGCGCGGGACGGTCGTCGCCGCAGGCCCGCCGGACGTGGCACAATGGCCCGCTGTACCCGGCACGGTCGGTCCCTCTACCCGCCCGCGTCGCGTCCTTGGTCGCCTCGACCACCTGCCCCACGGGTCGGAGAGAGGGACCACCCCAGCCAGAACCAGGAGAGACCACCACTGTGGCCGTCAAGATCCGCTTGAAGCGCTTCGGCAAGATCCACTCGCCGTACTACCGCCTCGTCGTCGCCGACTCCCGCACCAAGCGGGACGGTCGCGTCATCGAGGAGATCGGCAAGTACCACCCCACTGAGGAGCCCTCGCTCATCGAGGTCGTCTCCGACCGCGCGCAGTACTGGCTCGGAGTCGGCGCGCAGCCGACCGAGCAGGCGCTCGTGCTGCTCAAGATCACCGGCGACTGGCAGAAGTTCAAGGGCCTGCCGGGCGCCGAGGGCACGCTGCGGACCAAGGCCGTCGCCGCCGACAGCGCGGCCGCGATCGCCGCCGCCGCGGACGCCGCCGAGAAGGCCAAGGTCAAGGCCGCCGAGTCGAAGGCTGCGGAGGCGAAGGCCGCTGAGGCCGCCGCCGCCGAGGCCGCCGCGCCCGCCGAGGACGCGCCCGCCGCGACCGAGGACGCCGAGGCCTGATGCTCGCCGACGTGCTCGAGCACCTGGTCCGCGGCATCGTCGACCACCCGGACGACGTGCAGGTCGCCGCGCGCAACCAGCGTCGTGGCGAGGTCCTCGAGGTGCGCGTGCACCCGGACGACCTCGGCCGGGTGATCGGCCGCAACGGGCGTACCGCTCGCGCACTGCGCACGGTGGTCGGTGCCCTGGGCGACGGCTCCGTGCGGGTCGACGTCGTGGACGTCGACCGCCGCTGAGCCTCGGCTCGGGCGGGCCCAGCCCGCACCGCGTCCGCCCCGGGACCCTCCCGGGTTGTCACACCGTCGATCAGGCCCGGACCCCTACCCTGGGTCCGGGCCTGATCCGTGCCCGAGGGAGAGATCCATGGAGCTGACCGTCGCCACCATCGGCCGCGCGCGCGGGCTGCGCGGCGAGGTCGCCCTCGACGTGCGCACCGACACCCCCGAACGACGTTTCGTGCCGGGGGCCGTCCTGCAGACCCGGCCGGGCCGGGGAGCCCTGACGGTGCTGCGCACCCAGGCGGCGAGCGGGACGTGGTTCGTCGTCTTCGAGGGGCACGAGGACCGCACCGCTGCCGAGTCCCTCCGAGGGCTCGAGCTGGTGGTGGTCGAGGACGCCTCCGACGAGGAGGACGCCTGGTACCCCCACGAGCTCGCGGGCCTGCGGGTCGAGCGACTCGACGGCACCGTGGTCGGCGAGGTGATCGGGCTCGAGCACCTGCCGGCCCAGGACGCCCTCCTCGTGCGGGAGACCGAGGGTGCGCGCACGCTCATCCCCTTCGTCCGCGCCATCGTGCCCGTCGTGGACGTGCCCGGCGGGCGCGTCGTGATCGACCCGCCGCTCGGGCTGCTCGCCGCCGACGGTGAGGTCGACGACGAGCTCGACGACGACGGCCTCGGCGACGAGGCCTGACGTGCGGGTCGACGTCGTCTCGATCTTCCCCGAGTACCTCGCACCCCTCGAGCTCTCGCTCGTCGGAAAGGCGCGCCAGTCCGGGATCCTCGACCTGCGCGTGCACGACCTGCGCTCCTGGGCCACCGACCGGCACCACACCGTCGACGACTCCCCGCTGGGAGGGGGAGCCGGCATGGTCATGCGGCCGGACGTCTGGGGCCTCGCCCTGGACGAGATCCTCGCCGGCACGGATCCGGACGAGGTCGAGCTCCTGGTCCCCACGCCCTCGGGAGAGGTCTTCACCCAGCGCACCGCCGAGCGCCTGACCGAGCGCGAGCACCTGGTCATCGCCTGCGGCCGCTACGAGGGCATCGACGCGCGGGTGGCCGAGCACTACCGCGCGCGCGGGGTGGCCGTGACCGAGCTCTCGCTGGGGGACTACGTGCTCAACGGGGGAGAGGTCGCCGCGCTCGTCGTCGTCGAGGCCGTGGGGCGCCTGCTTCCCGGTGTCGTCGGCAACCCCGAGTCCCTCGTGGAGGAGTCCCACGGCGCGGCCGGCCTCCTGGAGTACCCCGTGTACACCCGGCCGCCGCAGTGGCGCGGGCTCGAGGTGCCCGAGGTCCTGCTCTCGGGTCACCACGCGAGGATCGCGCGCTGGCGTCGCGACCAGGCGCTGACCCGCACGGCGCTGCGCCGGCCCGACCTTCTCGGCGCGCTCGACCCGGGGTCGCTCGACCGCGCCGACCGGGACCTGCTCGATCGCGTGCGCGGCGAGGTCCCGGACGCCGGATAGCCCGCTCGCGCCCCGCGAGCGGACGGCGGCGCCCCGGACGGAGCGGCGGGCCCGCGTGCCGGTCCGATGGCCGGCGTCGCGGGCGGCCCACGGGTTGTGGCAGACTGGTCGGTCGGTGTGCGTCGGCTGCGTCTCTGCCACAGGGGAGACGGATCACGGCCGCAGGACGCCACCCGACCTCACGACCGACCGGCGCCCGTTCGCGGCGCGCCCGATGACGTCTTGACCTGTGTGCAGGACGAAGGAGAGACATGCACATCCTCGACTCCGTCGACGCGGCCTCGCTGCGCGACGACATCCCCGCCTTCCGGCCCGGCGACACCCTCAAGGTGAACGTCAAGGTCGTCGAGGGCACCCGCTCCCGGGTCCAGGCCTTCCAGGGCGTGGTCATCCGTCGCTCCGGCGGCGGCATCCGCGAGACCTTCACCGTTCGCAAGATCAGCTTCGGCGTCGGCGTCGAGCGCACCTTCCCGGTGCACTCGCCCACGCTCGAGTCGATCGAGGTCGTCACCCGCGGTGACGTCCGGCGCGCGAAGCTCTACTACCTGCGCAAGCTGCGCGGCAAGAAGGCGAAGATCAAGGAGAAGCGCGACACCCCGGTCGCGCGCTGAGCGACCCCGCGCGCGTCCCGCCGGACGCCCCGCCGCACGGGCGGCCATCCTCCGGGTGGCCGCCCGTCGGCGTCCTCGCGGTCCGGCCGGGGCGCTCGGCACCCGGCCGGGCATGGCAGAGTGTCCGCGTGACCTCCACGCGCCGCCACGTCGCCGAGCCCGCGGCGCGGTCGAGCAGCGGGTGGAGCGCCGTCCTGCGGGAGACGGGCATCATCGTCGTCAGCGCGATCGTGCTCTCCCTGGTGATCAAGACCTTCTTCGCCCAGGCGTTCTACATCCCGAGCGGCTCGATGGAGATCACCCTGCTCGTCGGTGACCGGGTGATGGTCACCAAGCTCGCGCCGGGCCCCTTCGCGGTGCACCGCGGGGACATCGTCGTCTTCAAGGACCCGGGGGGCTGGCTCAGCACGCCCGCGCCGGCGCAGCAGACCGGACCGCAGCGGGCGGTCACGTCGGTGCTCACGTTCATCGGACTGCTGCCCCAGGACTCCGGCGAGCACCTCATCAAGCGGGTGATCGGCGTCGCCGGGGACCGCGTCGAGTGCTGCGACGAGCAGGGCAGGCTCCTGGTCAACGGCGTGGCCGTCGACGAGCCGTACGTGGCGCAGGGGTCGATCCCCAGCGAGATCGACTTCTCGGTGGTCGTGCCGGGCGGCTCGGTGTGGGTGATGGGCGACAACCGGCAGAACTCCGAGGACTCCCGCTACCACCAGGGCAACCCGGGCGGCGGCAGCGTCCCGCTGGTCGACGTCGTCGGCGTCGCGTTCGTCACCGTCTGGCCGCTGGACCGGACGACCGTGCTCCGCAACCCCGGCGCCACCTTCGCGGACGTGCCGGCCGCCGGTCCGTGAGCCCCGTGCGCAGGCCCGACCTCCGGGTCGAGCGCTCCCTGCTGCGCGCCGGCGCGCGCGTCGTCGTGGGCATGGACGAGGTCGGCCGGGGAGCCCTGGCCGGGCCCGTCTCGGTCGGAGCGGTCGCCGTCGACGTGCACACCCGGGCCTGCCCGCCGGGGGTGGCCGACTCCAAGCTGCTCCGGCCCGCCGCGCGCCGGGCAATGCTGCCGGCGATCGGCCGGTGGGGGGTCGGGCGCGCCGTCGGGCACTCCTCGGCGGCCGAGATCGACGAGCACGGCATCGTGGCCGCCCTGCGGCTGGCCGGCCGGCGGGCCCTGGCCCAGCTGGCGGTCGAGGTCGACGTCGTGCTCCTCGACGGCTCGCACGACTGGCTCAGCCAGGTCGGCACGCTCTTCGACCAGGACGTCGCCGAGGGCGGTCCTCGGGTGCACACCCTGGTGCGCGCCGACCAGCGCTGCTCGTCGGTGGCCGCGGCCAGCGTCCTGGCCAAGTGCGAACGCGACGGGCTGATGGTCGCGCACGACGAGGAGCTGCCCGGGTACGGCTGGGCCGGGAACAAGGGCTACGGCGCGCCCGATCACCTCGCCGCGCTCGCCGCGCTCGGACCGAGCGCGCTGCACCGGCGCAGCTGGCGCCTGCCCGGGGTGGCGGTGCCCGACCGGCCGCCCGGTGAGCGGACGGGCGAGGCGGGTCCGGCGGGCCTCACGGAATGGTCCATGATGGACCGGTGAGCGCTGAGGACCTGGAGAACTACGAGACCGAGATGGAGCTCGCGCTCTACCGCGAGTACCGGGACGTGGTGAACCTCTTCGCCTACGTGGTCGAGACCGAGCGCCGCTTCTACCTAGCCAACCAGGTGGACCTGCAGGTCCGTTCGGCCGCCGGCGAGGTGTACTTCGAGCTCACCCTGGGGGACGCCTGGGTCTGGGACGTCTACCGCTCGGCCCGCTTCGTCCGGGCCGTCCGGGTGGTGACCTTCAAGGACGTCAACGTCGAGGAGCTCGCCAAGGCGGACCTCGACGTGCCCGACGGCGGCCAGTTCCGCCGCTGACCGACCGCACGACCCGCCGACTCCGGCACCTACCGTCCGAAGAGCTTGATCCGATGGCCGCCGAGAGCGCCCCGACCGCACCCACCGTGCTGATCACCGGTACCTCGTCCGGGATCGGCCTGGCCGCCGCCGTCGCGCTCGCCGCTGCCGGCCGGGACGTCGTGGCGACCCTGCGTGACCCGGCCCGCGCCACCGCGCTGCTCGAGGCCGCCGCGGCCGCGGGCGTCACTCTCGACGTCGTCGCCCTCGACGTCACCGACCCGCAGGCCGTCGAGCGCGTGGTCGCCGAGGCCGCGGACCGGCACGGCGGCCTGGACGCCGTCGTCAACAACGCCGGGGCCGCCTCGCTCGGCACCGTGGAGAACGTGAGCCTGGAGCAGATCCGGCCGACCCCCGACGTCGCGACCAAGCTGGCGGACGTCGACGGTTCCGCCGTGACCGGGATGACCTCGACCTGGGTCGTCTGACGGCCGGAGCACGGGGCAGGGCTCGGCGGCGAGCGACCCGGCGGCCCACGGATTGACGGCGCCCCGCCTCGTGCCCACGGACTGACGGCGCTCCGCCTCTCGGCCCAGGGACTGACGGCGCCCCGCCTCTCGGCCCACGGCCGGTCCGCGCTCCGCCTCGCGGCGCTGCCCGTCCCCACGCGCCGGCGCGTCCGGCCGTCCCCAGGAGTCGGGCACCCCCGCGGCGCTCCACGGCCGCGTGCCCGACCGTGGTCGGCGGAGGTGGTCGCATGAGGGCCAAGGACGCCGTCGGGCGCTACGGGGAGAACGTCGCCGCCGCGCACCTGTCCGCCGCGGGCTGGCAGGTGCTCGACCGCAACTGGCGCGGGACGGGCGGGGAGCTCGACATCGTCGCGCTGGACGGCGCCGTCCTCGTGGTCGTCGAGGTCAAGACGCGGTCGGGCGACGGGTTCGGCCATCCGGCCGAGGCGGTCACCGCGGTCAAGCTCGCGCGGCTGAGGCGGCTGACGGGGCAGTGGCTGGCGGAGCACGACCTGCACCCCCGCAGCGTCCGCATCGACGTCGTCGCTGTGCGGACGGCGCCGGCGGGTGCGGCGCGGGTGGAGCATCTGAGGGGGGTCTCGTGACGCGGCGCTGCGGCCCGGGCGGCACCCGGTGACCGGCCTGGGCCGCACCCGGTGCGTCTCGCTCATCGGGCTGACCGGTCACCTCACCGAGGTGGAGGCCCACCTCGCCGCCTCCGTACCGAGCTTCGCGCTCGTCGGGCTGCCCGACGCCTCGCTCGCCGAGGCGCGCGACCGGGTGCGGGCCGCGATCCACTCGACCGGCCTCGCCTGGCCGCAGCGGCGGATCACGGTCAACCTCTCGCCGGCCAGCCTGCCGAAGTCCGGCTCGGCCTTCGACCTGGCGATCGCGATCGCCACCCTCGCCGGGGCGGGGGTGGTGGCCGCGACCGCGGTCGCCGACGTCGTGCACCTCGGTGAGCTCGGGCTCGACGGGCGGCTGCACCCGGTCCGCGGTGTGCTCCCCGCCGTGGTCGCGGCCGTGGCCGCCGGTCATCCCCGGGTGGTCGTGCCCGCTGCCAACGCGGCCGAGGCACGACTGGTGCCCGGCGCGGTGGTGCGGGGCGCGACCTGCCTGGCCGAGGTGCTCGCCGGCTACGGCGCCGACGTCGCGGTACCGACGGTGCCGGAGGCGCCCCCCGTCGTCGCGCCGGCCCCCGTCCCGGCGCCGGACCTCGCCGACGTGCTCGGTCAGCAGCAGGCCCGCTGGGCGCTGGAGGTCGCTGCCGCGGGCGGCCACCACCTCTTCCTGGTCGGCCCGCCGGGCACCGGCAAGACGATGCTCGCGGCACGCCTGCCGGCCCTGCTGCCCGACCTCGACGACCGCGACGCCGTCGAGGTCACCGCGATCCACTCCGTGGCGGGCACCTTCGACCCCGGCAGCGGTCTCGTGCGCCGTCCCCCGTTCGAGGATCCGCACCACACCGCGACGCCGGCGTCCGTGGTCGGCGGCGGGTCGGGCATGCCGCGACCCGGTGCGGCCTCCCGGGCCCACCGGGGGGTGCTCTTCATGGACGAGGCGCCGGAGTTCTCCCCGGCAGTCCTGCAGACCCTGCGCCAACCCCTCGAACGGGGCGAGCTGGTCCTGCACCGGGCGGCGGGCAGCGCGCGCTACCCCGCGCGGTTCCAGCTCGTGCTGGCGGCGAACCCGTGCCCGTGCGGGCGGGGCTGGGGCAAGGCCCTGGACTGCACCTGCACCCCGCTCGCCCGGCGCCGCTACTTCTCGCGGCTCTCGGGCCCGCTCCTCGACCGGGTCGACCTCCAGGTCGAGGTCCTGCCGACCACCCGTGCCGACCGGGCAGGCGGGCCGGGGGAGTCGAGCACGACGGTTGCCGCGCGGGTGGCCGAGGCACGGGACCGGGCAGCGCTGCGCTGGACGGGCACGCCGTGGCGCACCAACGCAGAGATCCCGGGCGCGACCCTGCGGGCGCGGGGCGTGCCGGGGGCGGCCCAGCTGGAGAGCGCCGTCGATCGTGGCGCGCTCAGCCTGCGAGGTGCCGACCGGGTGCTGCGGGTCGCGTGGACGCTGGCCGACCTGGCCGGGGCGCCGCGTCCCACGCCCACCCAGATCGGCCAGGCGCTCCTGCTGCGGACCCGATCGGCGGGGGTCCGGTGAACGGGCCGAGCCGCCCGGCCGGGGACGACGAGCGCCTCGCGCGGGCCGGCTGGAGCAGGGTCGCCGAGCCGGGCGACCCTGTCGCGGCGGCCGTGGTCGGCGCGCTGGGTGCGGTGGAGGCCTGGGCCTGGCTGCGCGGCGCGGCGCAGCACGAGGGTGGACCGGCGGCGCCCGTCGGCGGTCTCTCACCGGCGGCGGTGCAGCGCCTGGGTCGTGCGGTCGCGGCGTGGTCCGTACGGCTGGACCCCGCCGGGCCGGGCCGGGACCTTGACCACCTCGGCGCCCTCGGGGGGACGGTGCTCGTCCCCGGCGACCCCGGCTGGCCGGCCGGCGCGGACGACCTCGGCGTCACCGCTCCGATGTGCCTCTGGGTCGTCGGGACCCGGGACCTGGCCGACCTCACGCGGTCCGGTGTGGCCGTCATCGGGGCGCGGGCCGCCAGCGCGTACGGCGAGCACGTCACCTCCCTGCTGGCCGGGGGCCTCGCCGACGCGGGGCGCACCGTCGTCTCCGGCGGCGCCTTCGGGATCGACGCAGCAGCGCACCGGGCAGCACTGGCGGCGTCCGGCCGGACGGTCGCGGTGCTCGCCGGTGGCCTGGACCGGCCCTACCCGGTGGGCAACGCCCGCCTCCTGGCAGCCGTCGCCGAGGCCGGTGCGCTCGTCGCCGAGGTCCCGCCCGGCTCGGCGCCGACCCGCTCCCGCTTCCTGCTCCGCAACCGGCTGATCGCGGCGCTGTCCGGTGCGACGGTCGTCGTCGAGGCGGCGTGGCGCTCGGGCGCCCTGAGCACCGCTGCTCATGCCGCTGGCCTGCTGCGGCCCGTCGGCGCGGTGCCGGGCCCGGTCACCTCGGCCACCTCGGCCGGCTGCCACCGCCTGCTGCGGGAGGGCCACGCGATCTGCGTGACCGACGTCGAGGAGGTCCTCGAGCTCGTCGGGCCCCTGGACGGTGCCGGGCCGGCCGGGAGGCCCGAGGAGTGCGGTCCGGTCCTCGACGCCGAGGCGCGGCGCGTGCTCGAGGCCCTGCCGGTCCGGGTCGGCGTGCTGCCGGAGCACCTGACACGCCCGGCGGGCCTCCCTCTCGCCGTGGTCCGCGCGCACCTGGGTACGCTCGAGATCGCCGGAGGTGCCCGCCAGGAGAGCGGGCGCTGGACGCGAGTGGACCAGCAGACAGGGGGCCGGGCACGTGCGGGGACGCAGCAACCCGTCGCGGAGGCGACGCACGGCAGCGGGTGAGAACGAGGTCGTTCGCCTTGTGACCTGTGCTGTGACAGGGCACGGTAGTGCCCGTGGATCACGCTGCGGTACGTGCCGTGGATGACGACGTCACGACCGCCGAGGTCGTGGCCGACTTCGCGCTGCACCTGACCGCCGCTCGCGGTCTCTCGCCGCACACCGTGCGGGCCTACTGCGGCGACGTCCGGCACCTGCTCGCGTTCGCTCGCCGGCGCGGCCGGCGCTGGGACGACGTCGACCTCACCGTCCTGCGGGCCTGGCTCGCCGCCATGGTCGCCGCGCGGCTGGCCCGCGCCACCCTCGCGCGGCGCGGCGCGGCGGTCCGCGCCTTCTACGCCTGGGCGGCCGCGGAGCGCCTCGTCCCGAGCGACCCGGCCCTGCGGCTCGTCACCGCACAGCCCGGCTCGACCCTGCCGACGGCGCTCGGGCTCGAGCAGGCGACGACGCTCGTCGAGACGGCCCGGGACGCGGCGCAGGAGGGCGACCCGATCGCCCTGCGGGACTGGGCATCGATCGAGCTGCTGTACGCGACCGGCGCCCGGGTGGCCGAGCTCGTGGGCCTCGACGTCGACGACGTCGACCGGGGCACGCGCCTGGTCCGGCTGCTCGGCAAGGGGGCCAAGGAACGGGTCGTGCCCTTCGGGCTGCCGGCGGCGCGCGCGGTGGACGCCTGGCTCGAGCGCGGGCGTCCCGCCCTGGCGACGGCGCACTCGGGCTCGGCCCTCCTGCTCGGCAGCCGCGGCGGCCGGGTCGACCAGCGTCAGATCCGCGCTGCCGTGCACCGGGCAGCGGCCCGGGCCGGGGTGGAGGATCTCGCCCCGCACGGCCTGCGGCACACCGCCGCCACGCACCTCGTGCACGGCGGCTCCGACCTGCGCAGCGTCCAGGAGATCCTCGGCCACGCCAGTCTTGCCACGACCCAGCGGTACACGCACGTCACGGCGGATCGCCTGCGCACCGCCTACCTCCAAGCCCATCCCCGAGCCTGAGACGGGATCAACGATGTCGACCGCGGCCCGAGGCGGCCTTCCCGAACGGCCGGCGCCGCCGGCGGCTCCCGGCGGTGCGCCGCCGGAGCGCGGGCTGCTCCGAGCCCCCGACGACGCCGGAGTGCGCATTCCGCGAGACGCCGACGACGCCGACGTCGAGGTCTGGGACGATCTTGCCGTGCCCGATGACACCCCAGCCGACGACGACGTCGTCGACCTCCTCGACGAGGGTCCCGACGTGACCCTCGCGGGGGCCACGGCCGTCGAGCTCCCGGAGGTGCTGCCGGAGGCCGACGTCGTGCCGGCCGCCACGATGGCTCCCGAGGTGCGGGCCCAGTGGGTCGCCTTCAAGGAGGACGGGGACCGCGGGGCCCGCGAGACCTTGATCCTGCACTACGCGCCCCTGGTGAACATGGTGGCGAGCAGGGTCGGGGCGGGCCTGCCCTCGTCGGTCGAGCAGTCGGACCTGGTGTCCTACGGGATGTTCGGCCTGATCGACGCGATCGAGAAGTTCGAGCTCGACCGGGCCGTGAAGTTCGAGACCTACGCGAGCTCGCGCATCCGCGGCGCCATCATCGACGAGCTGCGGGCGATCGACTGGGTGCCGCGCTCGGTGCGGACCAAGGCACGTGCGGTCGACCGCGCGTTCGCCGAGCTCGAGGCCGAGCTACGGCGCGCGCCGACGGAGCAGGAGGTCGCGGGGCGCCTGAGCATGCCCGTCGAGGAGCTCCGGGCGATCTTCACCCAGCTCTCCACGGTGAACGTCGCAGCCCTCGACGACATGCTCGGGGCCGGCGGAGAGCGTGGGGACTCCCTCTCGCTGATCGACACCTTGGAGGACCCGGGCGCGGTCGACCCCGCCGGGAACGTCGAGTCCCAGGAGACGAAGGTGCTCCTCGCCCGGGCGATCGAGCGCCTCGGGGAGCGGGACAAGATCGTCCTCGTCCTCTACTACTACGAGAACATGACGCTGGCGGAGATCGGTCGCGTGCTCGGGGTCACCGAGTCGCGGATCTCCCAGATGCACACGGCGGCGATGCTCCGGCTGCGCACCTTCCTCCAGGAGGGGGAACGGGACTGACGCTCGGCAGCAGGACGACCGGCGCGCGGTCCAGCAGGCTCAACGGGTCGAGGTAGCGGTCCCCGACGCGCACCCCCCAGTGCAGGCAGCCGGCGCAGTGCGCCCCGTCCGGCTGGACGGTGCCGAGCACCTCGCCGGCGTCGACGGGCTCTCCGACCGCCACGTCGGGCGCGACGGGCTCCAGGCTGGTCCGCAGACCGTCCGGGTGCAGCAGCGTCACCACGCCCCGGTTCACCACCGTCGCGGCGACGACGACGACGCCGGCCCGCGGGGCCCGGACGGGTGCGCCGACCCCGGCGACCAGGTCGATGCCGCGGTGTCCCGCCCCCCAGGGGGCCGCAGGAGCGACGAACAGGGCGCCGAGCTCACCGGTCGACGGGAGCTGCCACGTCTCGTCCGGCCGGCCGACCGTGCCGCGGAGCGGGGCCTGCGTGGCGGGAGGCGTGGCGGCCCGACCGCTCGATCCGCTCCGCGCCGGACGCTGCTCGCCGGCGAGGGTCGCGACCGGGACCGCGACCGCGGGCCCGGGTGACGCCAGCGGGGCCGCGGCCAGCAGGACGAGCGCCGCAGCCCCCAGGGGGCGCCTCAGCCGCCGTGGGGCGGGGATGGCCGCCCGAGCTCGGGACGAGGTCGACGGCGTCATCCCGTGAGCCTGGCCGCCCGCGCCGCCGCGCAGTCGGGTGGACCGCCGCGGCGGTGGACGAGCGCGTCCAGCGTGCGCCACGGCCCGCCGCGCGTCGGGTAAGATGATCGCCGCACCCGGTCCGCCGGGTGACATCGCGTGCCTGTCTCCCGCCATCACCCGGTTCTCCGGACGGTGGGTGCGTGTCGGCAGCGGTCCGGCCCCTCGGGGTCCGGCGCCGGCCACGCAGGGCACCAGGGGCGACCGGTCACCCGACCGCCGCCGACAACCCGATCCCGGGGCGCGCCACGGCGCCGCCCCCGCACTTGCGCGGCTCCCGCTGGAGCCGCGCCGGAAGGACGTGCCATGGCCGTCGTGACCATGCGCCAGCTGCTCGAGAGCGGTGTCCACTTCGGGCACCAGACCCGTCGCTGGAACCCCAAGATGAAGCGCTTCATCTTCACCGAGCGCAACGGCATCTACATCGTCGACCTGCAGCAGTCGCTCGGGTACATCGACCGGGCGTACGAGTTCGTCAAGGAGACGGTCGCCCACGGCGGCACGATCCTCTTCGTCGGCACCAAGAAGCAGGCGCAGGAGCCGGTGGCCGAGCAGGCCGCCCGCGTGGGGATGCCCTACGTCAACCAGCGCTGGCTCGGTGGCATGCTCACCAACTTCACGACCGTGAACAAGCGGCTCCAGCGCCTCAAGGAGCTCGAGGAGATCGACTTCGACGACGTCGCGTCCAGCGGCTTCACGAAGAAGGAGCTCCTCATCATGCGCCGCGAGAAGGACAAGCTGGCCAAGACCCTCGGCGGCATCCGCGACATGTCCCGCGTGCCGTCCGCGGTGTGGATCGTCGACACCAACAAGGAGCACCTGGCCGTCGACGAGGCGCGCAAGCTCGGCATCCCGGTCGTCGCGATCCTCGACACCAACTGCGACCCCGACCTGGTCGACTACCAGATCCCGGGCAACGACGACGCGATCCGCGCCGTCGCGCTGCTCACCCGGGTGATCGCCGACGCCGTCGCCGAGGGCCTCATCGCCCGTCACGCCGGCCGCACCGGTGCCACCGAGGAGACCGCTGCCGCCGAGCCGCTGGCCGAGTGGGAGCGCGAGCTCCTCGCCGGTGCCGAGGCTGCCGCCCCGGTCGCCGAGGCCCCCGCCGCCGAGGCCCCTGTCGTCGAGGCTGCTGCCCCGGTCGCCGAGGCCGAGGTCGAGGCCCCCGCCGCCGAGGCCCCGGTCGCCGAGGTCGAGGTCGAGGCCCCTGTCGTCGAGGCTGCCGCCCCGGTCGCCGAGGTCGAGGTCGAGGCGCCCGCCGTCGAGGCTGCCGCCCCGGTCGCCGAGGTCGAGGCCCCTGCCGCCGAGACCGACCCCGCGGTCTGAGCCCAGGCCACCGCCCCACCGATCAGACAAGGGACACCGACACATGGCGAACTACACCGCCGCTGACATCAAGGCCCTGCGCGAGCGCACGGGTGCCGGCATGCTCGACGTCAAGAAGGCCCTCGACGAGGCCGACGGCAACGCCGAGAAGGCGCTGGAGATCATCCGGGTCAAGGGACTCAAGGGTGTGAGCAAGCGCGAGGGCCGCGCGGCCTCCGACGGCCTGGTCGCCGCGCACGTCGCGGACGACGCGGCCGGTCAGACGGGCGTGCTCATCGAGCTCAACTCCGAGACCGACTTCGTCGCGAAGAACACCACGTTCGTCGCGCTGGCCGAGAAGGTCCTCACCGCGGCCGTCGCTGCCGGCACCGACGACGTGGACGCCGTCCTCGCCTCGCAGGCCGACGGCCGGTCGGTCGCGGACCTCATCACCGAGACGGCTGCGACGCTGGGCGAGAAGCTCGTCCTGCGCCGGGTCGCCCGGGTGAGCGCCCCGGTCGTCAGCGTCTACCTGCACAAGGTCAACAAGGACCTCCCGCCCCAGGTCGGCGTACTCGTGGGCACCGACGCCGCCGGCGCAGCGGTCGCCAAGGACGTCGCGATGCACATCGCGGCCTTCTCGCCGACCTACCTCACCCGGGAGGACATCCCGGCCGAGACCGTCGCCGACGAGCGCCGGATCGCCGAGGAGACCGCCCGCAACGAGGGCAAGCCCGAGGCCGCCCTGGTCAAGATCTCCGAGGGTCGCCTCAACGGCTTCTTCAAGGAGAACGTGCTGGTCGACCAGGCGTTCGCGAAGGACCCGAAGACGACCGTCGGTAAGGTCGTCGGTGCCACCGGCGGCGCCGTGACCGCGTTCGCGCGTTTCCGCGTCGGAGCCTGATCCCCACGGTGGCGGCCCGGACCGGGCCGCCACCTGCAGGACCGGTGCGCGGCTGGCCCACCGGACGTCGAGGCGAGGAGTCACCGTGGAGCAGGTCTCCGTCGAGCACACCCCAGCACCCGTCCGACGGGTCCTCCTCAAGCTCTCCGGGGAGACCTTCGGCGGGGGTGGCATCGGCGTCGACACCGCGGTGGTCCGGCGGGTCGCCGGGGAGATCGCCGAGGCGGTGAGCGCCGGCGTCCAGGTGGCGATCGTCGTCGGCGGCGGCAACTTCTTCCGCGGGGCCGAGCTCTCGCAGAACGGCATGGACCGTGCCCGCGCCGACTACATGGGCATGCTCGGCACGGTGATGAACTGCCTGGCCCTGCAGGACTTCCTCGAGCAGTCGGGCGTCAGCACCCGGGTGCAGACCGCCATCACGATGGGCCAGGTCGCCGAGCCGTACATCCCGCTCCGGGCGATCCGGCACCTGGAGAAGGGCCGGGTCGTCATCTTCGGCGCCGGGGCCGGGATGCCGTTCTTCTCCACCGACACCGTCTGCGTGCAGCGCGCCCTCGAGACGCACTGCGACGAGGTGCTCATGGGCAAGAACGGCGTGGACGGCGTCTACAGCGCCGACCCCCGACGGGTCCCGGACGCCGTGCGGTTCGACCGGCTCAGCTACACCCAGGCGCTCGTCGAGGGCCTGGAGGTGATGGACGCGACCGCGCTGAGCATGTGCCGGGACAACGCCGTGGTCATGCGCGTCTTCGGGATGGGTGAGCCCGGCAACGTCACCAGGGCCCTCGTCGGTGAGAAGATCGGAACGCTGCTGACCGCTGACCCCGTCCTGGGCGACCACGAAACGACGACGAAGGAGCACCGGTGATCGACGAGACCCTCCTCGAGGCCGAGGAGAAGATGGACAAGGCCGTCGAGGTGGCCAAGGAGGACTTCGCCACGATCCGCACCGGACGGGCGAACGCCGCCATGTTCACCAAGGTGACGGTCGAGTACTACGGTGCGCCGACGCCGCTGCAGCAGCTGGCCTCCTTCACCACCCCCGAGGCGCGCACGATCCTCATCACCCCGTTCGACATCAGCGCGCTCGGCAACATCGAGCGCGCGCTGCGCGACTCCGACCTCGGGGTCAACCCGAGCAACGACGGCAAGATCATCCGGGTGATGCTCCCGCAGCTGACCGAGGAGCGCCGGCGCGACTACGTCAAGCTCGCCCGCCACAAGGCCGAGGAGGGGCGGGTCTCGGTCCGCAACATCCGTCGGCGCGCCAAGGACGAGCTCGACCGGATCGCCAAGGACGGCGAGGCGGGCGAGGACGAGGTCAACCGCGCCGAGAAGGAGCTCGAGCACCTGACCAAGAAGCACGTCGACCTCGTCGACCAGCTTCTTGCGCACAAGGAGAGCGAGCTGCTCGAGGTCTGATGGCCGAGACAGCAGGGACGGGGCTCGCACCGTCGGCACCGCGCGCCGGCCGTGACCTGCCGATCGCCATCGGCGTCGGCCTGGGTCTGCTCGCCGTGGTGGCGGCGTCGCTCGTCGTGCGCAAGGAGGCGTTCATCGCCGTCGTCGCGCTCGCCTGCGGCGCGGCGCTCTGGGAGCTCGCGCACGCCTTCCGGCGCCGGGGGATCAGCCTTCCGCTCGTCCCCCTGCTGGTGGGCGCCGTCGGCATCCTCGTCTCGGCGTACACCTCGGGCCCCGAGGCCCTGCTCGTCGCCTTCCTGCTCACCGCGGGCGGGGTGGTCGTCTGGCGGGTGCTGGACGGCTCCGGGCCCGAGGCGATGCGGGACGCCTCCGCGGCGACCTTCGCCACGGCCTACATCCCGTTCATGGCCGGCTTCGTCATGCTCATGCTCGCCGCGCCCGACGGGGCCGCGCGGGTCGCGCTCTTCGTGCTGCTCTCGGTGGCGAGCGACACCGGCGGCTACATCGCGGGCGTGATCTTCGGACGGCACCCGCTGGCCCCGAGCGTGAGCCCGAAGAAGAGCTGGGAGGGGCTGGCGGGGTCGCTCGCCCTGGCCGGAGCCGTCGGTGCGGTGGGCATCTGGCTGGCGCTGGACGCACCGTGGTACGTCGGGATCGGGCTCGGTGTCGCCGCCGTGCTGACCTCGACCCTCGGCGACCTCTCCGAGTCGCTGCTCAAGCGTGATCTCGAGCTCAAGGA
The DNA here is from genome assembly GCA_963724505.1 of uncultured Actinomycetota bacterium. GTDB lineage: Bacteria > Actinomycetota > Actinomycetes > Actinomycetales > Cellulomonadaceae > Actinotalea. Next base: position 42,773 of record CAVRUY010000003.1, on the reverse strand, counting down.
CATGGGCACCCTGCTCCCCGGCCACGGCGGGGTACTCGACCGGATCGACTCGCTCCTGCTGACGGCCCCGTTGGCGTACATCGTGCTGCTCCTGGCGGTACCCGGATCGGCAGGCTGAGATGACCGACGCACCGCGACCGCTGCAGCTGACGATGGCGGCACCGCGCCGGGCCAAGCCCCCCCGGCACCTCGCCGACCTTGCCCCCGAGGAGCTGACGGCCGCGCTGGCCGAGCTCGGCGAGCCGGCGTTCCGTGCGAAGCAGCTCTCCACGCACTACTTCACCCACCACACGGTCGACCCCGAGGCGATGACGGACCTGCCCGCGCGGAGCCGGCAGGCGGTCGTCGAGTCGCTGCTGCCGCCGCTGCTCACCCCGATCCGTGAGCTGCTGGCCGACGGGGGCACGACCGTCAAGACCCTCTGGCGGCTGCACGACGGCGTCAAGGTCGAGTCGGTCCTCATGCGCTACCCCGGCCGGGCCACGCTCTGCGTCTCCAGCCAGGCGGGCTGCGGGATGGCCTGCCCGTTCTGCGCCACCGGCCAGCAGGGGCTGACCCGCAACCTCTCGGCCGGCGAGATCGTCGAGCAGGTCCGGCACGCCGCCGCGGCGCTGGAGTCGGGCGCCGTCGCCGGCGGGCCCGGCCGGTTGACCAACCTCGTGTTCATGGGCATGGGCGAGCCGCTGGCGAACTACCGGACGGTGATCACCGCGGTGCGGCGGTTCGTCGACCCGGCGCCCTACGGCTTCGGCGTCTCGGCCCGCAACGTGACGGTCTCGACCGTCGGGCTGGTCCCCGCGATCGACAAGCTCGCCGCCGAGAAGCTCCCCGTGACGCTCGCCCTGTCCCTGCACGCCCCCGACGACGCGCTGCGCTCGGACCTCGTCCCGATCAACACCCGGTGGTCGGTCGACGAGGCGCTGGACGCCGCCCGCCGCTACTTCGAGGCGACCGGGCGGCGGGTGAGCATCGAGTACGCCCTGATCCGTGACATGAACGACCACGCCTGGCGGGCCGAGCTGCTCGCGGCGAAGCTGCTCGAGCGCGGCCGCGGCTGGGTGCACGTCAACCCCATCCCGCTCAACCCGACGCCGGGCTCGATCTGGACCGCCAGCGACCCGCAGGTCGAGGCGACCTTCGTCGACCGGCTCCGGGCGGCCGGCATCCCGACCACCGTGCGGGACACCCGAGGCAGTGACATCGACGGTGCCTGCGGGCAGCTCGCAGCCGAGGAGGCAGGATGACGCACATGTTCCGGACCACCGGTCGCCTGCGGACCGGGTACGACCCGGGCCAGGTGGACGAGTTCTTCACCCACGCGCGCCGCGTCTACGAGGGCGAGGTGCCCGACCACCTCGACGGCAGGACCGTGCGACGGGCGGCCTTCGACCTCGTCCGGCACGGCTACGAGCCGCCGGCCGTCGATGCGGCGCTCGACCGGCTCGAGCAGGCGTTCGTCACGCGGGAGCGGACCGCGTTCGTCGCCACGCACGGCCAGCCCGCCTGGCTCGAGCACCTCGCCGACCGCGCGCGGACCCTGTACGGGCGACTGGCGCGGCCGGACGGCGAGCGGTTCGCCCCCGCTCCGCGACGCGTCCAGGGCTACGACCCCACCGAGGTCGACGAGGTCTGCCGGCGGCTGGTCGACTACTTCGACCACGGGCACGCGCTCTCCTCCGCCGATCTGCGGCAGGTCACCTTCACGCGCCGCTTCGGCCACGACGCCTACGCGGAGGGCCCGGTCGACGCCTTCCTCGAACGAGCCGTCGAGGTGCTGCTCGGCGTCGAGTGACCGGGCGCCGTCGCGGGTCGGGGCGCCCCTCGTGACGAGGAAGGGACACGGGATGCCGGAACGGGACGCGGTCCCCCACGCGCGCGCCGGGCTGCGCGCCGACTGCACCCGCTGCACGGCCCTGTGCTGCATGGTCCCCGCCTTCGGGATCTCGGCCGACTTCCCGATCGAGAAGCCGGCCGGTACCGCCTGCCCCCACCTGGCCGGTCACCTCTGCTCGATCCACGAGCGGCTGCGGCCCGAGGGCTTCGTCGGCTGCGCGACGTTCGACTGCTTCGGCGCCGGCCAGCAGGTGACCCAGGTGACCGTCGAGGGCAGGGACTGGCGGACCGACCCGGGAACCGCGGTCCAGGTGCGGCAGGCCTTCCCGGTGGTGCGCCGGCTGCACGAGCTCCGGTGGTACCTGGCCGAGGCCCGCACCCTGATCGGGACGGGCCCGCTCGCCGAGGCGCTGGTGGAGGCCGAGCGGGCCACCGCCGCCCTCGCCGACCTCCCGCCGGTCGCGCTCGCCACGCTCGACGTCGACGCTCACCTCGCGCGCGTCAACCCGCTGCTCGTCGAGACCTCCGGGCAGGTCCGCGCCCGGCACGGGACGGGAGCCGACCTGCGCGGCGCTGATCTCGCCGGGGTCGACCTGCGACGGCGGCGGCTCCGGGCGGCGAGCCTGCGAGGCGCCGTCCTCGTCGGGGCGGACCTTCGCGGTGCCGACCTCACCGGGGCCGACCTCACCGGCGCGGACCTGCGCGGCGCCGACCTGCGGGCCGCCGACCTGTCCGCCGCACTGTTCGTGACCGCGCCGCTGCTCTCCTCGGCGCGCGGCGACGCCACCACGCGGATCCCGTTCGGCCTCGAACGACCGGCCCACTGGCCCCCGACCCTGTGACCAGGAAGGCTGCTCGCATGTCTGCCGCGCCCCGCACCCTCACCCTCCTCGGCTGCACCGGGTCGATCGGGACCCAGGCCCTGGACGTGATCGCCGCGCACCCGGGGCGGTTCACGGTCACCGGCCTCGCCGCCGGCGGCGCGGACCCCGCGGTGCTGGCGGACCAGGTGCTCGCGACCGGTGCGGCCGCGCTCGCCGTGGCCGACCCCGCTGCGGCGGACCGGGTGCGCGAGGCGCTTGCGGCAACGGCCGGCGCCGCCGCGGCCGGGATCGAGATCCTCACCGGTCCGCACGCGGCGACCGAGCTCGCCGGGCGCGGCAGCGACGTCGTGCTCAACGGGATCACCGGGTCGGTCGGGCTCGGCCCGACGCTCGCCGCGCTCGCCGCCGGCTCGACCCTCGCCCTGGCGAACAAGGAGTCGCTCGTCGTGGGGGGCGACCTGGTCCGTCGGGCGCAGGTCCGCCCCGACCAGATCGTGCCGGTCGACTCCGAGCACTCGGCGATCGCCCAGTGCCTGCGGTCCGGTGCGCGTGCCGAGGTCCGGCGGCTGGTGCTCACGGCCTCCGGCGGGCCGTTCCGCGGCCGGTCGCGCGAGGAGCTCGCTGCGGTGACCCCGGAGCAGGCGCTGGCGCACCCGACCTGGTCGATGGGCCCGGTCGTGACGATCAACTCGGCCACCCTGATGAACAAGGGGCTCGAGCTCATCGAGGCGCACCTGCTCTTCGACGTGCCGGTGGACCGGATCGCCGTCGTGGTGCACCCGCAGTCCGTCGTGCACTCGATGGTCGAGTTCGTCGACGGCTCGACGATCGCGCAGGCCTCCCCGCCGGACATGCGGCTGCCGATCGCCCTCGGGCTGTCCTGGCCCGAGCGGCTCGACCCGGTCGGCACCCCGTGCGACTGGACCCGCGCCGCCGCGTGGACGTTCGAGCCGCTCGACGAGGCGGTCTTCGGCGCCCTGCGGCTCGCGCGGGAGGCGGTCGTGGCCTCGGCCACCCACCCGGCCGTGTACAACGCCGCGAACGAGGAGTGCGTCGCGGCGTTCCTGGCCGGCCGGATCGGCTTCCTCGAGATCGTCGACACCGTCGAGCGGGTGCTCGCCGAGCACGCGGGCACGCCCGCGTCGGGGCTGAGCCTCGAGGCGGTGCTGGGCGCCGAGACCTGGGCGCGCGCGCGGGCCCACGAGGTGCTCGCGGGCGCCTGATCCCCGGTGGGCCGGCCGGGCACCTCGGGCGGGCGTGCCGAGCCCGCGGGCGTCAGTGACCGATCAGGGGACCCATCAGCCGGGCGACGACGCTGGGACGCCGGGTCAGGCGCTCCTCGGCGTCGGCCAGCGCCATCGCCCGCAGGCCGGCGTTGACGCCGAGCCAGCGCACCGGCTCCGGCTCCCAGCGGCGCGAGCGGTGCGCGACCCAGGGCAGGGCCGTGAGCTCGGTGCGTCGTCCGCCGAGGAGGTCGGCCAGCGTGCGCCCGGCGAGGTTCGTCGTCGTCAGTCCGTCGCCGACGTACCCGCCGGCCCAGGCCATCCCGGTGGACCGGTCGAGGCCCACCGAGGGCGAGAAGTCCCGCGCGATGGCCAGCGGCCCGCCCCAGCGGTGCGTGATCGCCCCGTCGCCGAGCACCGGGAGCAGGCCTCGCAGGGTCCGCTCGAGCGCGTCGAAGACCGCGGGCTCGGCGTCGTGGGACGGGCTGATCCCCGACCCCCAGTGGTAGGGCGCGCCGCGTCCGCCGAAGGCGATCCGGCCGTCGGCGGTGCGCTGGCCGTAGACGATCAGGTGTCGCTCGTCGGTGAACGTCTCGGCCTCGCGCAGCCCGATCTCCTGCCAGACGGCCCCGGGCAGCGGTTCGGTGGCGATCATCAACGAGTACACCGGGACCACGTCCCGGCGGTGCCCTGGTTGCCGGGACGTCCACGCCTCGGTCGCCCGGACGACGTGCCGGGCGCGCACCGTGCCGGCCGCGGTGCGTACCCGGCCGGGTTCGAGCGCCGTCGCGCGGGTGCGCTCCAGGAGCCGCACCCCCCGCGCCTGGAGGACGTCGGCCAGGCCGCGCACCAGGCGGGCGGGCTGGACGCGTGCACAGTCCGGGTCGTAGCGTCCGCCGACGACGTCGACGGCCGCCAGGCGCGCCCGCGCCGCGTCCCGGTCCAGCAGCACGGCCCGGTCGCCCCAGGCCCTGGCCTCGGCCACCTGCGCGCGCGCCCGGTCCAGCTGGACGGTGGAGCGGGCGACCGCGACCGTCCCCCCGACGGCGAGGTCGCAGGCGATCCCCTCGAGCGCGCACACCCGGGCGACCTCGACGACCCCGGCCCGCATCGCCGCGCGCTGGGCGAGCGCGGCCGGGGCGCCGTGCCGGCGGGCGAGCGCGGCCGGGCCCTGCGGGAAGAGCGCGGAGAGCCAGCCGCCGTTGCGGCCGCTCGCGCCGAAGCCGACGTGCTCCTGCTCGAGGACGACGACGTCCAGGGACGGATCGGCCTGGGTGAGGTAGTAGGCGGTCCACAGCCCGGTGAGCCCGCCGCCGACGACGACGACGTCGGCGGTCGTCGCGCCGTCGAGGCGCCCGCGTTCGGGCGCCGGCCCGACCTGGTCCTCCCAGAGGGAGGTCGTCACAGGCGCGACCAGCCCTCCGTCAGCACCCCGCGCAGGATCTCCTCCATCTCGACGAACTCGGCCGGGCCGCAGGTCAGTGGCGGGGCGAGCTGGATGACGGGGTCGCCGCGGTCGTCGGCCCGGCAGTACAGGCCGGCCTCGAGCAGCGCGGGGGTGAGGAAGCCGCGCAGCAGCCGCTCGCTCTCGGCGTCGTCGAAGGTCTGCCGGGTGGCCTTGTCCTTGACGAGCTCGATCCCGTAGAAGTACCCGTCGCCCCGCACGTCACCGACGATCGGCAGGTCGAGCAGCAGCTCGAGCGTCTGCCGGAACAGCGGGGCGTTGGTCCGCACCCGGTGGTTGAGGTGCTCGCGCTCGAAGATGTCGAGGTTCGCCATTGCGACGGCGGCGGAGACCGGGTGACCGCCGAAGGTGTACCCGTGGTAGAAGGTCGTCGTGCCGTGCTTGAACGGCTCGAAGATCCGGTCCGAGACGATGCAGGCGCCGATGGGGGAGTAGCCGGAGGTCATCCCCTTCGCGGTGGTGATCATGTCGGGCACGTAGTCGTAGTCGTTGCAGGCGAACATGTCGCCGATCCGGCCGAAGGCGCAGATCGTCTCGTCGGAGACCAGCAGGACGTCGTGGGCGTCGCAGATCTCGCGCACCCGGTCGAAGTACCCGGGGGGCGGCGGGAAGCAGCCGCCGGAGTTCTGCACGGGCTCGAGGAAGACCGCCGCGACCGTCTCCGGGCCCTCGAACTCGATGGCCTCCTCGATCCGGTCGGCGGCCCAGCGGCCGAAGGCCTTGGGGTCGTGCCGCAGCTCCTCCGGTGCGCGGTAGAGGTTCGTGTTGGGCACCTTGTGGGCCCCGGGCACCAGCGGCTCGAACGGCGCCTTCATCCCGGGGATGCCGGTGATCGACAGGGCCCCTTGCGGGGTGCCGTGATAGGCCACCGCACGAGAGATGACCTTGTGCTTGCCCGGCTGGCCCTGCAGCTTCCAGAACTGCTTCGCCAGCTTCCACGCCGTCTCGACGGCCTCGCCGCCGCCGGTCGTGAAGAAGACCCGGTTGAGGTCGCCCGGGGCGTGCTGCGCCAGCCGTTCGGCGAGGTCGATCGCCTGGGGGTGCGCGTAGGACCACAGCGGGAAGAACGCGAGCTCGGCGGCCTGCGCGGCCGCGCGCTCGGCGAGCTCGGTGCGGCCGTGACCGACCTGCACCGTGAAGAGGCCGGAGAGGCCGTCGATGTACCGCTTGCCGTGGGCGTCCCAGATGTGGTGGCCCTCGCCGCGGACGATGATCGGCACCTCCCCGCGCTCCCAGGTCGACTGGCGCGTCATATGACCCCAGAGGTGGTCGCGGGCGGCCACCGACCGGGGGGTCCCCGCAGGGGTCGTGCCGGCCGGGTCGGGTGTGCTGCTCATCGGGTTCCCCAGTTGTAGAGCTGTTTCGTGAGCGAGAGGTAGACGAAGGTCTCGGTGGCCCGGACGCCGGGCTGGCTGCGGATCTGGTCGTTGAGCACCCGGAGCAGGTGGTCGTCGTCCTCGCAGACGATCTCGGCGAGCACGTCGAACGCGCCGGCGGTGATGACGACGTAGTCCACCTCGGGCATCGCGGCGAGCGCGTCGGCGAGGGCGCGCAGGTCGCCCTCCGCCTTGATCCCGATCATCGCCTGGCGGGTGAAGCCGACCTGGAGCGGGTCCGTGACGGCGACGATCTGCACGACGCCCGACTCGACGAGCCGCTGGACGCGCTGGCGCACGGCCGCCTCGGAGAGCCCCACGGCCTTCCCGATGGTCGCGTACGCGCGACGGCCGTCCTCCTGGAGCTGCTCGATGATGGCCTTGGACGTGGCGTCCAGGGTCACGGCTGGTGGCTTGCCGGGCGTGGACATGCGCCGATGGTCCCCCGGAACGACGGTTCGATGCAAGTGATTTCGTCGTTCCCGTTGCACCTGGCTACCGAATCCGGGGAATCCGTCGGAGCGGAGTGTCGATCTCGCTGTTGGTCGGGCGGTATCTGCGCTACCGTCGAGCGACCTGGGTGCCCCCGGCAGCAGCGGTGCCCGTGGCACCCCGTCCGGCGCCGTTCCCTGGGAGGTCCCCGTGTCCACCACCCCCGAGCTCCACAACATCGTCGGGGGCGTCCCGACGCCGACGGCGGAGGGTCGCCGCAGCGAGGTGATCGACCCGACCACGGGCGAGGCGTACACCACCGCCCCGGTCTCGGGCGTCAAGGACGTCGACGCCGCCGTCCGGGCGGCGGCCGCCGCCTTCCCGGGCTGGCGGGACACCACCCCGGCCGAGCGCCAGCTCGCGATGCTCCGCCTCGCCGACGCCGTCGAGGCGCGCGCCGAGGAGTTCGTGGCGGCCGAGTCCCGCAACACCGGCAAGCCGCTGTCCCTCACGGCGACCGACGAGGTGCCGCCCTGCGTCGACCAGCTCCGCTTCTTCGCCGGTGCGGCGCGGATCCTCGAGGGTGCCAGCGCGGGGGAGTACATGGCCGGGCACACCTCATGGGTCCGGCGGGAGCCGGTCGGCGTGGTCGGCCAGGTCACGCCGTGGAACTACCCGCTGATGATGGGGATCTGGAAGGTCGCCCCGGCGATCGCCGCCGGGAACGCCGTCGTCCTCAAGCCTTCGGACACCACCCCGGCGTCCTCGGTGCTGCTCGCCGAGGTCGCGGCGGACATCCTGCCCCCCGGCGTCCTCAACGTGATCTGCGGTGACCGGGACACCGGCCGCGCGCTCGTCGAGCACCCGGTGCCCGCGATGGTCTCCATCACCGGCTCGGTGCGGGCCGGCATGGAGGTCGCCGGGTCCGCCGCCCGGGACGTCAAGCGGGTCCACCTCGAGCTGGGCGGCAAGGCGCCCGTCGTCGTCTTCGCCGACGCCGACCTCGCCGCGGCCGCCGAGGGGATCGCCGCGGCCGGCTACTACAACGCCGGCCAGGACTGCACGGCCGCCACCCGCGTCCTGGTGCACGCCTCGGTGCACGCCGACTTCGTCGCCGCCCTCGCCGAGCAGGCCCGCGGGACGCGCACCGGGCGACCGGAGGAGGACGTCGCCTACGGCCCGGTGAACAACGCGAACCAGCTCGCGCGGGTGACCGGCTTCCTCGACCGGCTCCCGGCGCACGCGCGCGTGCTGGCGGGCGGCAGCCGGCAGGGCGACGTCGGCTACTTCCTCGAGGCGACCGTCGTCGACGGCCTGCGCCAGGCCGACGAGGCGATCCAGCAGGAGATCTTCGGTCCGGTGATCACGGTGCAGACCTTCACCGACGAGGCGGAGGCGATCGCGCTGGCCAACGGCGTGCAGTACGGGCTGGCCAGCTCGGTGTGGACGGCCGACCACGGCACCGCCCTGCGGGTGTCCAGGGCCTTGGACTTCGGCGTCGTGTGGATCAACACCCACATCCCGTTCGTCGCCGAGATGCCGCACGGGGGCTTCAAGCACTCCGGCTACGGCAAGGACCTCTCGATGTACGGCTTCGAGGACTACACCCGGATCAAGCACGTGATGAGCGCGTTCGGAGCCTGATCTCTCTCCCCCTCCCGGATCGACCGAATCGGCAGGTGATGTTCCGAGCACGTTTCGATTTCGTTGCCAAGTGGCCGTTCTCCTTCGGAATCGCTTGTGCTCGGTCCGCGTCCCTGACACCATCCCCCACAACAGCACCCCCGACTGGAGGCCCCCCTGTGACTCGCCGCCCGCTGCCGCAAGACCCGACCATCCGAGCCCTCGTCCAGGCCCAGACGAGGCTCTCGCGCCGCTCGGTCCTTGCGGGAGGCGCCGGCCTGGCCGGCATGGGTGCGCTCCTGGCGGCGTGCGGGACCGGGGGAAGCTCGAGCCCGGGGACGGCGACCGACGGGACGGGCGGGGTGACCGATCGCTCCGACACCGACAAGGTCGTCGACTGGGCGAACTGGACGCTGTACCTCGACTACGACGAGGTCACCAGGACCTACCCGACCCTCGAGGCGTTCACGGCCGAGACCGGGATCACGGTCAACTACGTCGAGGACATCGACGACAACGACTCCTACTTCGGCAAGGTGCAGGGGCAGCTGGCGAACGGCCAGGACATCGGCCAGGACATCATCACCCTGACCGACTGGATGGCCGCCCGCGTCATCCGCCTCGGCTACACCCAGGAGTTCGACCCGGCGAACATGCCGAACGCGGCGAACCTGCTGCCCGACCTCAAGGACGTCTCGTTCGACCCGGGTCGCACTCACTCGCTCACCTGGCAGTCCGGCTTCGGCGGTCTGGCGTGGAACACCACGGCCGTCCCGAACGGGCTGCGGTCGGTCTCCGACCTGTGGGCGCCGGAGCTGGCGGGCCGGGTCGAGGTGCTCTCCGAGATGCGCGACACGGTCGGCCTGATCATGCTCGAGCAGGGGGTCGACATCTCGGGCGACGCCTGGGGCGACGCGGAGTTCACCGCCGCCCTCGACGTGCTCAAGAAGTACATCGACAACGGTCACATCCGGCAGGTGAAGGGCAACTCCTACGCCGAGGACCTCACCAGTGGCGACGCGCTCGCGGTGATCGGCTGGTCCGGTGACATCACGGTGCTGAACTTCGAGAACGACGGGGGCTACGAGTTCGCGCTGCCGGAGGCGGGCGGCACCCTGTGGAGCGACAACATGATGATCCCGATCGGCTCGCCCCACAAGAAGAACGCCGAGCTGCTGATGAACTACTACTACGACCCGAAGGTCGCCGCCGAGGTCGCCGCGTACGTCAACTACATCTGCCCGGTCGAGGGGGCGAAGGAGGCGATGGCCGACATCGACCCCAGCCTGGTCGACAACCCGCTGATCTTCCCCGACGAGGCGACGCTGGCGCAGTCCTACGTCTTCCGTGCCCTGACGGCCGAGGAGGAGACCCGGTACAACGAGGCGTTCCAGGGCGTGATCGGCAACTGATGTCCGAGGCCACCGATCCGGCAGGCGCCGACCTCGTCCTGTCGAACCTCGTCAAGCAGTTCGGTGCCTTCACGGCAGTCGACGACCTGTCCCTGACGATCCCGTCCGGGTCCTTCTTCGCGCTCCTCGGTCCCTCGGGCTGCGGCAAGACGACCACCCTGCGGATGGTCGCCGGCCTCGAGCACCCGACGAGCGGGTCGATCTCCATCGGCGGCGAGGACGTGACGGACACCCGGGCGTACCAGCGCCCGGTCAACACCGTCTTCCAGTCCTACGCGCTCTTCCCGCACCTGACGGTGCTGGAGAACGTGGCCTTCGGGCTCAAGCGACGCCGGACGCCCGAGGCGCTGACCCGCGCCGGTGAGGCCCTGGAGCTCGTCGAGCTGCGGCACCTGGCGGACCGTCGGCCCGCGCAGCTCTCCGGCGGGCAGCAGCAGCGGGTCGCCCTCGCCCGGGCGATCGTCAACAACCCGGCGGTCCTGCTGCTCGACGAGCCCCTGGGGGCGCTCGACCTCAAGCTGCGACGCCAGATGCAGGTCGAGCTGAAGAAGATCCAGGACGAGGTCGGCCTGACGTTCGTGCACGTGACCCACGACCAGGAGGAGGCCATGACGATGGCCGACACGGTCGCGGTGATGAACGCGGGCCGGATCGAGCAGATGGGTGCGCCGGCCGACCTCTACGAGCTGCCCCGGACCACCTTCGTGGCGAACTTCCTCGGGCAGTCGAACCTGCTGCGCGGGACCGTGCTCGACGCGGGGCCCAGCACCCTCGGCGTCGAGATCGGCGGCCGGCGGCTGCGGGTCCCCGTCTCCCGCGCCGTGAGCACCTCGGGCGCCGTGCTCGTCGGGGTCCGCCCGGAGAAGCTGCACCTGGTCCGGGAGGGCGAGGACGTCCCGGAGGACGCGAACGTCGTCGGCCCCGGCCGGATCACCGACGTCTCCTTCAGCGGCGTGAGCACCCAGTACCAGGTCGAGGTCCCCGGGCTCGGCACGCTCGGGGTGTTCGTGCAGAACATCTTCGGCGGGAAGGGCGCCGCCCCCGGCGAGTCCGTCCACCTCGCCTGGGCGATCCGGCACACCTTCGGTCTCGACGGGGACGAGGACGTCTCGGCCGGCGTCCTGGACGGGGAGGACTGAGCCATGAGCGTGATGGCGGCCCTCGGCGCCTCGACCGGGCCCGCGGCCTCGGTCCCCAGCCGCCAGGCGCGCGGACCGGCGTGGCTCTTGCTGGCCCCCGGCCTGGGCTACCTCGGTCTGTTCTTCGTCGTGCCGGTCTTCGCACTGCTGGCGACCTCGTTGTACGTCCCGGTGCCGGGCGGCGACGTCGGCCAGTTCCAGCCCGCGTTCGAGTGGCAGAACTACGTCTCGTCGGTCAGCGCGTACTGGCCGCAGATGGTCCGCTCGTTCCTCTACGCCCTCATCGCGACGGTGGCGGCGCTGATCATCGGGTACCCGATCGCCTACGTGATCGCGGTCCGGGCGCGGGGGCGGACCTTCCTCCAGGGCATGCTCCTCGTCCTGGTCATCGCGCCGTTCTTCACGAGCTTCATCCTGCGGACCATCGCCTGGAAGCAGATCCTGGCGGACGAGGGCTTCGTCGTGGCGGCGATGCGCACCCTGGCCCTGCTGCCGGAGAACGGGCGGCTCACGGCCACGTCCTTCGCCGTCGTCGCCGGCCTCACCTACAACTTCCTGCCGTTCATGGCGCTGCCGATCTACGCGAGCCTCGAACGGCTCGACCCGCGCCTCGTGGAGGCCGGCGCCGACCTGTACGCGAACGGACCGACCACCTTCCTGCGGGTCACCCTTCCGCTCTCGATGCCCGGTGTGGTCTCCGGCACCCTGCTCACGTTCATCCCGGCCTCGGGTGACTACGTGAACTCCGTCCTGCTCGGCAACAACAGCACGACGATGATCGGGCAGGTCATCGACTCGCGGTTCTTCAAGGTGAGCGACTACCCGACGGCCGCCGCCCTCTCGGTGATCCTCATGCTGGCGATCCTGCTGCTGGTCACCGCGTACATCCGCCGCTCGGGCACCGAGGACCTGCTGTGAGCGCCCCCGTGGTGCCCCGGCGCCGGCGCCGGCGGCTCGGCGAGGTCATCGTCCCGGTCTTCGCCGCCCTGGCCTTCCTCTACCTGCTCGTGCCGATCGCCTACACGGTGGCCTTCTCGTTCAACGACGCAGGTCGGACGAACATCGTCTGGCGTGGCTTCACCTGGGACAACTGGGCCAACCCCTGCGGTGCGCCGCGGGTCTGCGAGGCGTTCGTCAACTCGCTCCAGGTCGGCGTCATCGCGACCGTGGCCTCGACCATCCTGGGCACCCTGCTCGCGCTGGCCCTGGTCCGGTACCGGTTCCGCGGCCGCGCGCTGGTCAACCTCATGGTCTTCCTGCCGATGTCGACCCCCGAGGTGGTCCTCGGCGCGGCGCTGCTCGCCCAGTTCCTCAGCCTGCGGATCAACCCCGGCTTCTGGACGGTGGTCGTGGCGCACGTGATGTTCTGCATCAGCTTCGTGGTCGTCACGGTCAAGGCGCGGGTGGCGAGCCTCGACCCTCGGCTGGAGGAGGCGGCGGCCGACCTCTACGCCTCGCCGTTCGCCGCCTTCTGGCGGGTGACCTTCCCGCTGCTCATCCCCGGGATCGCGGCCGCCGCCCTGCTGGCCTTCTCGCTGTCGTTCGACGACTTCATCATCACGAACTTCAACTCGGGCAGCTTCACGACGTTCCCGAAGTTCGTCTACGTCTCGGCGACCCGCGGGATCCCGCCGCAGGCCAACGTCATCGGCTCGGCGATGTTCGCCCTCGCCCTCCTGCTCGTCGTCGGCGCGCAGGTCATCAGCTGGTCGCGGCAGAAGCGTCGCGCCTGAGATCGGAGTGATCGTGCGCATCCTCGTCGTCGGCAGTGGCGGGGTGGGCGACGCCGTCGCCCGGATCGCGGCCCGTCGCACCTTCTTCGACCTGCTCGTCGTCGCCGACATGGACGCGGCGCGTGCCGAGCGCACGGTGGCGGCCGTGCGTGCGCACCCGGCCGCCCAGCGGGTCGAGCGGTTCGTGGCGGCCCAGGTGGACGCCTCGGACGCGGCGGCCGTCGAGGCGCTCGCCCGTGCCCACGGCATCACCCACGTGCTCAACGCCGTCGACCCCCGGTTCGTGCTCCCCGTCTTCGACGGGGCCTTCGCCGCGGGCGCCGACTACCTCGACATGGCGATGTCCCTCTCGCGGCCCCACCCGAGCGAGCCGTACCGGCGCGTCGGGGTGACGCTCGGCGCCGAGCAGTTCGCCGTGGCGGACGACTGGCAGCGGGCCGGCCGGCTCGCGCTGGTCGGCATGGGGGTCGAGCCGGGCCTCTCGGACGTCTTCGCGCGGTACGCGGCCGACCACCTGTTCGCGGCGATCGACGAGCTCGGGACCCGCGACGGCGCGAACCTCGAGGTGCTCGACGACGAGGGGCAGCCGATCTTCGCGCCCTCGTTCTCGATCTGGACGACCATCGAGGAGTGCCTCAACCCGCCGGTCATCTGGGAGCGCGACCGGGCCGAGGCCGCCGGCAGCCTCGAGGGCGGCTGGTACACCGTCCCGCCCTTCCACGAGCCCGAGGTCTTCGACTTCCCGGGCGGGATCGGGCCGGTGGAGTGCGTGCACGTCGAGCACGAGGAGGTCCTGCTCATGCCGCGCTTCCTCGACGCCAAGAAGGTCACCTTCAAGTACGGGCTGGGCGAGGAGTTCATCGGCGTGCTGCGCACCCTGCACACCCTCGGCCTCGACCGGACCGCGCCGGTGGCTGTCCGGTCGGCCGACCCCGGCGCCCCCGGCCGGGTGCAGGTCAGCCCGCGGGACGTGGTCGCCGCCTGCCTGCCCGACCCCGCCGGGCTCGGGGAGCGGATGCGCGGGTCCACCTGCGCCGGGCTGCTCGTCACCGGCACCGGCACGGACGGCGCCCCGCGGGAGGTGTACCTGCACCACGTGGTCGACAACGCCTGGTCGATGGCCGAGTACGGCGCCCAGTGCGTCGTCTGGCAGACGGCCGTCAACCCGGTGGTCGCGCTGGAGCTGCTCGCCACCGGGGTGTGGGCGGGCGCCGGCGTCCTCGGGCCCGAGGCCTTCGACGCGGTGCCCTTCCTCGACCTGCTCGCGGGGGAGTACGGCTCGCCGTGGGCGATCCAGGAGCGCACGCCGGGCGCCTGAGACGGGGCGGGTCGCGGCGCCGCCGTCCCGGGTGCCCCGCCGCGCTCAGTGCAGGGCGTCCGCCGCCTCGGCGAAGGCCACGGTGTGCGCGTCGACGTCGGCCTGCACGGTCGCCGGGCTCATCAGGGCCATGTTGTGGAACGGCGTGAGCAGCACCCGGCGGTTGAGTGCCTGCAGGTGCAGGTACTGCTGCAGCGGGAAGTCGTCCGCGGCGGCCGCCTCGGCGCCGTCGTGCGGGGGCGTCGGGCGGAAGGCGTACTCGGCCCGCGCGCCGAGCCGGGTGACGTGCCACGGCAGGCCGGTCGCGTCCAGGACCTCCTGGACCCCGGCCGTCCAGGCCACGGCCAGCGCGTCCATCCCGGCGAACGCCTCGGGGGTGAGCACCTCGGTGAGCGTGGCCCGCATGGCGACCAGGCTCAGTGCGTTGCCCGCGAGCGTCCCGCCCACCCCGCCGACGTCGATGTCCTCCAGGCCGACGCGGCGCGCGACCTGGTCGGCGAGGTCCTGCGTCATGCCGAAGGCCGCGGCCGGGATGCCGCCGCCGATCGTCTTGCCCACGACGAGGGCGTCGGGCGCCAGGTCCCAGGCCACCGTCGCGCCGCCCGGCCCGACGCAGAGGGTGTGCGTCTCGTCGATCACGAGGACGGCGCCGTGGGCCCGGGTGAGCGCCTGCAGGCCCTCGAGGTAGCCCGGGTCGGGCAGCACGATGCCGATGTTCGTCATCGCGGGCTCGAGGAGGACCGCGGCGACCTCACCGGTCGCCAGCGCCCGCTCCATGGCGGGCAGGTCGTTGAACGGCACGACCGCGGTCGTCAGCGCCGGCGGCACCGGGGCGCCGATCGTGCCCCGGCGCTCGACGACCCGTCCCTCGTGCAGGGTGGCGAAGGACTCGTCCACGGTGCCGTGGTAGCAGTGGTCGATGACGGCGACCTTCGGCCGGCCGGTGACGAGGCGCGCGTAGCGCAGCAGGTGCCGGTTCGCGTCGGTCGCGGTGAGCGTGAACTGCCACTGGGTCAGCCGGGCCGGCCCCGTGCCGGCGAAGCGCGCGGTGAGCAGGCCGGCGACAGCGGCGGCGTCGGCCGTCGGCAGCATCGTGGTGATCCCGCGCCCGAGCTGCTCGCGGACCGCCGCGACCGTCGCGGCGGGGCCGTGCCCGCTCATCGCGCCGGTGTCCCCGAGGCACAGGTCGACGTGCTCGAGCCCGTCCGCGCAGACGAAGTGCGCGCCGGCGGCCTCGGCGACGTGCACCGGGAAGCCACCCGGCCACTTGGCCATCCAGCTCATCGGGACGCCGAGCGGCATGTGCGCCCGGCCGGCCTGCGCCAGCGCGGCGCACGCCGGGTGGTCGGCGACGAAGCGGGCGGTCTCCGCGGCGTGCAGCGCGGCGAGCCGCGGCCCGACGGGTGTCATCGGTCCGCGGCGGTCTCGGCGCGGAGCGCGCCCGCGAGGACCTCCAGCCCCTCCAGGAGGAGGTCGTCGCCGATGACCAGCGGCGGTAGCAGCCGGACCACGTTGCCGTAGGTGCCGCAGGTGAGCACCAGGACACCCTCGGCGGCGCAGCGCCGGGCCACCCGACCGGCGAGCGCCGCGTCGGGCTCGAGGGTGCCGGGCCGGACCAGCTCGATCGCGAGCATCGCCCCGCGACCGCGGACCTCGGCGACCGCACTGACCTCCTCGGCCAGCGCGCGCAGGAAGCCTCCGGCGAGGTCCTCGATGTGCCGCGCGGCAGCGGCGAGGTCGGCCCGCTCGTAGAGGTCGATCGCCGCGAGGGCGGCGGCGCAGGCCACCGGGTTGCCGCCGTAGGTGCCGCCGAGGCCACCGGCGTGCACGGCGTCCATCAGCTCGGCGCGGCCGGTCACCGCGGCGAGCGGCATGCCGCCGGCGATGCCCTTGGCCGTGGTGATGAGGTCGGGCACCACGCCCTCGTGCTCGCAGGCGAACATCGTGCCGGTGCGGGCGAAGCCGGTCTGGATCTCGTCGGCCACGAGCAGGACGCCGCTCTCGCGGCACCAGGCGGCCAGCGCGGCGAGGAAGCCGGGGGCCGGCACGATGAAGCCGCCCTCGCCCTGGATCGGCTCGACGACGACGGCCGCGACCTGGTCCGCCCCGATCTGCTTCTCGATGATCGAGGTGGCCCGCTCGGCGGCCTGCTCGCCGGTGAGCGGGGCCGGCTCCCGCAGCGGGTAGGAGGTCGGCACCCGGTAGACCTCGCCGGCGAACGGCCCGAAGCCCGTCTTGTACGGCATGGCCTTGGCGGTCATCGCCATCGTCAGGTTGGTGCGGCCGTGGTACGCGTGGTCGAGCACGACGATCGCGTCGCGCCCGGTCGCCCGCCGGGCGATCTTCACCGCGTTCTCCACGGCCTCGGCGCCGGAGTTGACCAGGACGCTGCGCTTGGCGTGGTCGCCGGGCGTGAGCCGGGCCAGCGCCTCGCAGACGGCCACGTACCCCTCGTACGGCGCGACCATGAAGCAGGTGTGGGTGAAGGCCACCGCCTGCGCGCCGACGGCCGCGCTGACCGCCGGGGCCGCGTTGCCCACCCCGGTGACGGCGATCCCCGAGCCCAGGTCGATGAAGCTGTTCCCGTCGACGTCCACCAGGACGCCCCCGCCGGCCCGCTGCACGTACACCGGCAGGCTGCTCGCGACACCGGCGGCGACCACCTCGGCCCGCCGGGCGGCGATCGCGGCCGAGCGCGGGCCGGGGATCGGGGTGCGGATCGCCCGTTCCTGAGGGAGGTCCGCGGGCAGGATCGCCGCGCGCAGGGCTGCGGATTCAGGGGTCATGGTGCGATGCTAACGGCCAGATCGTCACCGAGGCAGGGGTCCGACTGGTGTTTTTCGTCGCCGCAGGCCGGTCAGCGGTCGATCAGGTGTTCCCCAGGTTCTCGGGGGATGATGTGTCGAGGACTCCGGAGGGGACGAGATGGCGTACGCGGTAGGACTGCTCGTGCTGCTGGTCGGGCTGCTGGCCTCGATCGCGCTGCACGAGGTCGGGCACATGGTGCCCGCCAAACGTTTCGGGGTGCGGGTGAGCCAGTACATGGTCGGCTTCGGCCCGACCCTCTTCTCGCGCACGAAGGGCGAGACCGAGTACGGCCTCAAGGCGATCCCGCTCGGGGGCTACGTCCGGCTGGTCGGCATGTACCCGCCGGCCGACGCCGTCGGGGCGACCCGCGGCACCGGCCGGTTCGCCGGACTGATCGACGCCGCCCGGGACGCCAGCGCCGAGGAGATCCGCCCGGGTGAGGACCACCGGGCGTTCTACCGGCTGAGCACCCCGAAGAAGGTCGTCGTCATGCTCGGCGGCCCGTTGATGAACCTGCTCATCGCCGTCGTCCTGGTCGGGATCATCCTCGTCGGGATCGGCACGGCAGGCGGCGCCGCGACCACCACCGTGGGCGTGGTCGGCCAGTGCCTGCTCCCGGCGGACGCGCCCGCCGACCGCGTCTGCACGTCGAGCGACCCCGAGGTCCCGGCCGTGCTCGCCGGCCTGCAGCCCGGCGACACGATCGTGTCCTACGGCGGCGTGCCGACGAGCACCTGGTCCGAGGTCCAGCAGGCGATCGCGACGACCCCCGGCACCGACATCTCGATGGTGGTCGAGCGCGACGGGACCCAGGTGACGCTGAGCGTGAGCCCGGTCACCGTCGACCGGCCGGTCCGTGACGCCGACGGCGCCGTCGTGACGAACGCCGACGGGTCCGTGCAGCTCGCACCCCAGCGCTACGTCGGGTTCAGCCCGACGGCCGCCCTGGAGCGGCAGCCCGTGAGCACCGTGCTGCCGGCCGTCGGCGACGCCGTCGGGCAGACCGTCGCGATCGTGGCCACCCTCCCGGCACGCCTCGTCGACGTCGTCCAGGCCACGGTGGGCAACGAGCCGCGCGACACCACCTCCGTCGTCGGGGTGGTCGGCATCGGCCGGTTCGCCGGGGAGATCGCCGAGGCGCCGGGTCTGGGGATCGCGCAGCGGGTCGCGAGCATGCTGGGCCTGCTCGCCTCGCTGAACATCGCGCTCTTCGTCTTCAACATGGTCCCGCTCGTCCCGCTCGACGGCGGCCACGTCGCCGGGGCCCTCTGGGAGGGGGCCAAGCGGCAGGTCGCCCGGCTGCGCGGGGCCCCGCGTCCGGCGCCCGTGGACGTCGCCCGGATGATGCCCGTGGCCTACGGGGTCTTCGTCCTGCTCGCCGTCGTCGGGCTGGTGCTCGTCTACGCCGACATCGCGGCGCCGGTCTCGCTCTGACGCAGCCGGCTCAGCGGCCGGCGCGGGCCCACTGCTGGGCGACCGCGTGCACCTGGCTCACCTCGCCGACCAGCGCCCAGGGCCACTGGTCCAGGTGGCGCAGGGTATGGGCGAGGTGCGGGCGCGCCGAGACCCGGTCCCGGGCGAGCCAGAAGAAGAAGGCGAGGGTGTTGTGCCCCTTGGCCGCGTTGATCGGCGAGGGGCCGGCCGGGCCGGCCTGCCACCGGGCGAGGGCCTCGGCGACCTCCGTGCGCACCGGGGCGGAGCGGACGTAGCGCTCGGCCTGGGCGGGGGAGCGCTCGACGAGCGAGAAGTAGTGCTCGATGTGCGCCGTGACGATGAGCAGGGCCAGGGCGTTGCCGGCGGGCGCCGCCGAGCTCGCGACGCGGGCGACGGTGAGCATCTCGTCGTCCGAGCCGAACCACTTCGCCGAGCGGTACTGCAGCTCGGCCTCGTGCCCACCCTGGTGGTAGGGGTCGAGCAGGTAGAGCGACCGCGCGCGGGACTCGAGCTCGTCGGTGTCGACCTGCTGGCCGCGCGCCATCTCCACCAGCACGGCGCGGGGGCTGGGGTCGGTCGGGTCGTTGTCGATCGCCTCGCGGGTGATCTCCTCGGCCTCGCGCAGGGCGGCGAGGAAGGCCTGCGCGTTGCGCGGCTCCCAGTCCGGCCCGCGGAGCTCCCAGGCGCGCCGGATGGCCAGCATCGACCGCACGGCCTGGGCGTTCGGGTCGGTCGGCCGGGCCCGGAGCCAGGCGTCCAGCCACCGGCTGCGGCGCAGCCCCTGGATCGCCAGGGCCGTGATCCGGGCGTACCGCAGGTCGTCGTCGACGCTCGCGGCCAGGAGCTCGGCCGCCGGCCGCCACTCGCCGCGCTCGGTCGCGGTCCGCGCGTTGATGAGGTCGACGTCGTCCAGCGCGCCGTCGGGCTCGACGTAGAGCGCGTCGTCGGGCTCGTCGATCGTCGTGCGGCCGTCACTGGCCACCGAGACCGCGAGCCGGGCGACCCGGGTGCCGGTGAGGGCGAGGAGGGCGAGACCCATCATCCAGGACAGCGTCCAGGCCAGCGCGGGGGAGCCGTCGAGCCCGGGGTCGACGATGAGGTACACCAGCGCGGCGACCGCCACGAGGGCGCCGACGTAGGCCACGACGAGCCCCTGGGTGCGTCCGCCGGCCGGGCTGAACCACCACCGGGCGTCCTCGCGCATGCCCAGGACGGAGGCCATCCGGGTGCTCGCCACCCCCAGCACGAGCAGGCCGATGGCGACGAGCGTGAGCGCGCCGATGACGGCGTAGCCGGCGGGGGTGTCGAGGCTCACGTCATGAGGGTGCCACCCTCTCCGGCGCGCAGACAGGACCACTGGGCCGGACGGGTGACGTGTCGTCATTCGTCCGGCGTCGCGCCTCTCCGAGCGGTATCGGTCGCGCGGGGGATACTGGTCCGGTGAGCACCCCCATCTCCCTCGGCATGCCGCAGGCACCCGCCCCCGTCCTGGCCCCGCGCCGACCCACCCGGAAGATCCGGGTCGGCAAGGTCGAGGTCGGCGGTGACGCCCCGGTCAGCGTGCAGTCCATGACGACGACCCCGACCACCGACATCAACGCGACGTTGCAGCAGATCGCCGAGCTGACCGCCTCCGGGTGCGACATCGTCCGGGTCGCGGTGCCGACCCAGGACGACGCGCTGGCGCTGCCGACCATCGCGCGCAAGTCGCAGATCCCGGTGATCGCCGACATCCACTTCCAGCCGAAGTACGTCTTCGCGGCGATCGACGCGGGCTGCGCGGCGGTCCGGGTCAACCCGGGCAACATCCGCAAGTTCGACGACCAGGTCAAGGAGATCGCCCGGGCGGCCACGGACGCCGGCGTCTCCATCCGGATCGGCGTCAACGCGGGCTCGCTGGACCCGCGGCTGCTCGCCAAGTACGGCAAGGCCACGCCCGAGGCGCTGGTCGAGTCCGCGGTCTGGGAGGCGTCGCTCTTCGAGGAGCACGACTTCCACGACTTCAAGATCTCGGTCAAGCACAACGACCCCGTCGTCATGGTGCGTGCCTACGAGATGCTCTCCGAGCGCGGCGACTGGCCCCTGCACCTCGGGGTCACCGAGGCCGGGCCCGGCCTTCCAGGGCACGATCAAGTCGGCGACCGCCTTCGGCGCCCTGCTGAGCAAGGGGATCGGCGACACGATCCGGGTGTCCCTCTCGGCCCCGCCGGTCGAGGAGGTCAAGGTCGGCATCCAGATCCTGCAGGCCCTCAACCTGCGGCCCCGCAAGCTGGAGATCGTCTCCTGCCCGTCCTGCGGCCGGGCCCAGGTGGACGTCTACGACCTGGCCGAGCGGGTGACGGCCGGGCTCGAGGGCCTGACCGTCCCGCTGCGGGTCGCCGTGATGGGCTGCGTCGTCAACGGGCCGGGGGAGGCCCGCGAGGCCGATCTCGGCGTCGCGTCCGGTAACGGCAAGGGGCAGATCTTCGTCAAGGGCGAGGTCGTCAAGACCGTCCCCGAGGCGCGCATCGTCGAGACGCTGATCGAGGAGGCGATGCGCATCGCCGAGACGATGGAGCCCGTCGAGGACGGCGCGCCGACCGTCTCCGTGTCCTGACGCCCTCCGGCGGCGCCCGGGTACGGCACAATCCCGCCATGGGGCAGTGGCGGGGGGAGGCGCGGACGCGCGCGGTGGTCGGCGAGGTCGACCTCGTCGAGGCCGCCGAGCTCTGCGACCTCGACCCCGTCGCCTCGGTGCTCGCCGCGCAGCGGATCGAGGCGGCCCGGCGGGCCGGTGCCCGTCAGGCGGGGCCGAGCCTCTGGGGCGCGCGGCGCGACGGCGAGCTGGTCGGGCTGTGCTGGGCCGGTGCGAACCTCGTGCCGGTGTGCGCCCCGCGAGGACGACGAGGCCCTCGACGTGCTCGCCGGCATCGCGTTGCAGCAGGGGCGGCGCTGCTCGTCGATCGTGGGTGACGCCTCCCTCGTGCTCGGCATGTGGCTCCGCCTGGAGAACGCCTGGGGCCCGGCGCGGGAGCTGCGCGCGGACCAGCCCTCGATGATGATGGACCGACCCTCCGCGCTCCTGGCCGACCCGGCCGTCCGCCTCGGCCGCGTCGAGGACCTGCCCGTGCTCGTCCCGGCCTGTGTCGCGATGTTCACCGAGGAGGTCGGCTACTCGCCCGTGGCGGGCGGTGGCGGCTCCTACGAGTCGCGGGTGCGCACCCTGGTGACGTCGGCACGCTCGTTCGTGAGGATCGACGAGGGCCCGTCGGGTCCGGAGCTCGTCTTCAAGGCCGAGCTCGGCGCCGTGACCCGGCAGGTGGCCCAGGTGCAGGGGGTGTGGGTGCCGCCCGCCCGGCGCGGGCACGGCCTGGCGACCGCCGGCATGGCCGCCGTCGTCGAGGCGACGCTGCGCGACGTCGCCCCCGTCGTCTCGCTCTACGTCAACTCCTACAACACCGCCGCGATCGACGTGTACCGCCGGGTCGGCTTTCGCGAGGTGGGCGCCTACGCGACCGTGCTCTTCTAGCTACCCGCCGGACCGGGTGCCCGGACTCCTCGGGGCCGGTCCGGCCCGGCCGGCCCCGGGAGCGAGTGGTGCCGCGGGTGCGTCGACGATCGCGCGCAGGGCTGCGACGTGCCCGGTCGTACGCCCGTCGGCCGCTCCGGGTCAGGGCGACCCAGGTGCGCAGTCGCCCGTCCCACGGGGTCTTGGTGAGCTGGACGTAGCCGACGTCGGCGAGGGCGGACAGGTGCTTGCTCAGTGCCGAGTCGGAGAGCTCGGTCGACTCGCGCAGCAGGCCGAACGAGGCCGGGTGCTCAGCGCAGCAGCCGCGACATCCGCCGGTCGGCGAGCGGCTTGCCGTCGGTCTGGCAGGTGGCGCAGTACTGCAGCGAGGAGTCGGCGAAGGAGACCTCGCGGACCGTGTCCCCGCAGACGGGGCACGGCTGGCCGGTGCGGCCGTGGACCTGCATCCCGCGGCGCTTGGCGTCCTTGAGCTCGGCGGCGGGCCGGCCGTCGGCGGCCTCGACCGCGGCGGCGAGGACCTCGTGGATCACGGCGTGCAGCCGCTGCCAGCGTCGGCGGGTCGAGCCGCGCCGACAGCGCGAACGGGCTCATCCGGGCGGCGTGCAGGATCTCGTCGGAGTAGGCGTTGCCGATCCCCGCGATCTGTCGCTGGTCGCGCAGCAGGCCCTTGACCTGCTGGTTGCGCGCGGCCGCCAGCGCGGCGAGCCGCTCGACGGTGAACTCCGCGGACAGCGGGTCGACGCCGAGCGAGGCGACCTGCTCGACGTCGGTCGGTTCGTCCACGACGTGCACCGCGAGGCGCTTGCGGGTGCCCTGCTCGGTGAGGTCGAAGCCCGCGCCGTCGTCGAAACCGACCCGCAGCGCGAGGGGGGAGCGGCCGGGGCGGACGGGGGTCGTCGGCAGCGTGTCGGACCACCGGAGCCAGCCGGCTCGCGACAGGTGGACGAGCAGGTGGGGACCGGTCGTCACCAGGTCGATCCACTTCCCGTGCCGTCGCGCGTCGAGCACGCCGTGCGCCGACCAGGGCGTCGGGCGGCGGGGACCGAAGGTCTTGAGCGCGCTGATCGCGCCGACCCCGACGGCCCTGACCTCGCGCCCGATCAGGCGGGTCGCGAGGAACGCGGACGAGGCCCTCGACCTCGGGAAGCTCGGGCACGGTTCCATGCTGCCCCGCCCGGGCGCGCAGCGACAGGCGTGCGGGACGGTTCCCGGACGGGGCCGCGGACCGCCGGTCGAGGTGCCACGTCCGCCGCCACTACGCTGAGCGCATGCTGCTGAGGATGTCGACCCTGTTCGTCCGGACCCTGCGGGAGGACCCCGCGGACGCGGAGGTCCCCAGCCACCGGCTGCTCGTCCGCGCGGGCTACATCCGCCGCGCCGCCCCCGGCATCTACACCTGGCTCCCGCTCGGACTGCGGGTCCTGGCCAAGGTCGAGCGGATCGTGCGCGAGGAGATGGACGCGATCGGCGCCCAGGAGGTGCACTTCCCGGCGCTGCTGCCGCGCGAGCCGTACGAGCAGACCGGCCGGTGGACCGAGTACGGGCCCAACCTCTTCCGCCTGCAAGGACCGCCGCGACGTCGACTACCTCCTCGCGCCGACCCACGAGGAGATGTTCACGCTCCTGGTCAAGGACCTGTACTCCTCGTACAAGGACCTGCCGCTCGCGCTCTACCAGATCCAGACCAAGTACCGCGACGAGGCACGTCCGCGCGCGGGGCTGCTGCGCGGCCGCGAGTTCATCATGAAGGACGCCTACTCCTTCGACGTCGACGACGCCGGCCTGGACGCCGCCTACCAGCGTCAGCGGGAGGCCTACCAGCGGATCTTCAGCCGCCTCGGGCTCGAGTTCGTCATCGTCGCCGCGATGTCCGGGGCGATGGGCGGCTCGCGCAGCGAGGAGTTCCTCATGCCGACGGTCGTCGGCGAGGACACCTTCGTGCGCTCGGCGGGTGGCTACGCGGCGAACGTCGAGGCCGTCACCACCCCCGCGCCGCCCGCGCTGGACTGGACCGACGCGCCCGCCGCGCACGTCGAGGACACCCCGGACACCCCCACGATCGAGAGTCTCGTCGCCCTCGCCAACGCGCGGTTCGCCCGCGCGGACCGCGCCTGGACCGCCGCCGACACGCTGAAGAACGTCGTCGTCGCCACCGTCGACCCCGAGGGCACCCGGGACGTGCTCGTCGTGGGCGTCCCGGGGGACCGCGACGTCGACATGACCCGGCTCGAGGCCTCGCTGGCACCGCTCACCGTCGAGGCGGCGGGGGACGCCGACTTCGCGGCGCACCCCGAGCTGATCAAGGGCTACATCGGCCCGCAGGTGCTCGGCCGCGAGCACACCGGCTCGGAGACGGCGATCCGGTACCTCCTCGACCCCCGGGTCGTGGCCGGCACGCGGTGGATCACCGGCGCCAACGAGCCCGGCCGGCACGTCGTCGACCTCGTCGTCGGGCGCGACTTCGTCGCGGACGGCACCGTCGAGGCCGCCGAGGTCCGCGCGGGCGACCCCGCCCCGGACGGCTCGGGCCCGCTGGAGCTGGCGCGCGGGATCGAGATCGGCCACATCTTCGCGCTCGGACGCAAGTACGCGGACGCGCTCGGGCTCTCCGTCCTCAACGAGAACGGCAAGGCCGTCACGGTGACGATGGGGTCCTACGGGATCGGCGTCTCCCGGGCGGTGGCGGCGCTGGCCGAGACGAACCACGACGAGGCCGGGCTGGCCTGGCCCGCGCCGGTCGCCCCGGCCCAGGTGCACCTCGTCGCCGCCGGCAAGGACGAGGCCGTCCGGACCGCCTGCGAGGAGCTCGCGGCCGACCTGGACGGTCAGGGCGTCGAGGTGCTCTACGACGACCGGCCGCGGGTCTCGCCCGGGGTGAAGTTCGCCGACGCCGAGCTGCTCGGCATCCCGGTGCTCGTCGTCGTCGGCCGCAGCCTGGCCGAGGGGGTCGTCGAGGTGCGGCTGCGCCGCCCGGCGGACGCCGGGCTCCCCGCGGGCACCCGTCCCGAGGCCGTGCGGGTCCCCGTCGCCGACGCGCCGGCCCGGATCGGGGAGATCGTCGCCGACCTGCTCTGAGGGCGTTCGCGGCGGGTCGGCTCAGCCGGTCGGGTCGCCCGTCGGCGTGTCGTCGGCGACCTCGGCGAGCCCGGGGAAGGAGGGGGTGGTGCCCCCGGCCCGGCGGACGAGGAAGGCGTTGTCGCGCAGGGCGAGCAGGAGCGGCGCCCGGGCGCCCGGGTCCGCCCGGCCGACGAGGGCAGCCAGCCGCTCCCCGAGCTGCACCTCCAGGTCGAGCAGCGCCGCCGTGGCGTCCCCGTCGGGATCGAGCACGGCCGCGGGCAGCGCGTAGGCGGCGCTGCGGGAATCCAGCGCGGTGCCGTCGACGTCGAGCGCCTCGGCCCAGGCCTGCGCGCGGTCGCGGTGACCGGCGGCCACCAGGGCCGCGCGGGCCCGGTCGTCCCCGCCGGAGCGGGCGGCGAGCACCTCCCAGCCCGCGCCCAGGGCGTCCTCCGCCTCGAGCAGGGCGAGCACCGAGGAGTCCTGCAGCCCGGCCACCGGCACCGCGGCCTCGGCGGCGTCCGGCTCGGCCGCCGCCTCGGTGGGCAGCACGAGGACGCTTCCGGTGAGGCCGGCCGTGAGGTCCGCCGCGAGGAGTGCCCGGCTCGTCGAGATCGAGGCGAGCAGCCGGGCGAGGCCGCCGTCGGCGACCACGTCGGCGTCGTCGGCCGCCCGGTCGGCGGCGGCCTGCAGGGCGAGGGCCACCTCGTCGGGGGTGGGCGTCGGCGGGGCCGTGC
The DNA here is from genome assembly GCA_963724505.1 of uncultured Actinomycetota bacterium. GTDB lineage: Bacteria > Actinomycetota > Actinomycetes > Actinomycetales > Cellulomonadaceae > Actinotalea. The sequence goes on along the minus strand of CAVRUY010000003.1, from coordinate 16,854 downwards.
TCGGGGTGGGGGACGCCGACTCGTCCGCAGCGGACGGCGTCGTCGTCCAGGGCGTCCAGACGCCGCCCAGCGCGTCGGCGTGGAGCCGGCTCGTCGCCGCCACCAGGGTGAGCGTCTCGAGCACGGCGGGCTCCGTCGGGCCGCCAGCGGCCGCATCGGCCAGCGCCGCGAGGTCGACGGCGTCGGTGGCAGCCCGCTGGCGCACCGTCTCCTGCGCCCCGGGGGAGGGCGCTGTCGGTGCGGGGGTCTCCACCCGCAGGTCGCAGCCGGCGAGCAGACCGATCACGCACAGCAGGGCGACGGTCGTGCGCACGAGCGGGGAGCGGCGGGGTCCGCGGCGGGTCCTGGTCATCGGCGCGATCCTCCCACGACCCGGATGTGTCGTTACGCTGGTACCCCACAAGTCCACAGGGTCGTCGTCCGGCTGGCCCGCCACGGCACCCCAGGAGGCCCGAATGGGTACGCCAGCACCTGCGCTGAAGGTCCGAGCGGTGATCGAGCCGGTCGTCCGCGCCGCGGGCCTCGTCCTGGAGGACGTGGTCGTCGCCCCAGCGGGTCGCCGCACCGTCGTGCGCATCGTCCTCGACCTGGCCGAGGACGCGATCGGCAGCCTCGACCTGGACACCGTCGGCGAGGTCTCGCGCGAGATCTCCGCCGCCCTGGACGCCGCGGAGCCGGTGCGCGGCGCCTACACGCTCGAGGTCTCGAGCCCCGGGACGGACCGGCCGCTGACCGAGCTGCGGCACTTCCGCCGCGCGCGGACCCGCCGGGTACGGCTCGTGCTGGCCGACGGGACCGTCCAGGAGGGCCGGCTCACGGAGGCCGACGCCGAGGGGTACGTCCTCAGCGACGACCACGGCGCGGCATGGACCGTCGAGCCCTCCGCGGTGCTCCGCGGGCACGTCGAGGTCGAGCTCACCCGGGCACCCGAGGACGAGGAGGAGCAGGCCTGATGGACATCGACATGACAGCGTTGCGGCTGGTGGAGCACGAGCGTGGGATCAGCCTGGACGTGCTGGTCGGCGCCATCGAGCAGGCCCTGCTCTCCGCGTACCACAAGGGCCCCGGGGCCCTGCCGGACGCGCGGGTCGAGCTCGACCGGCGGAGCGGGCACGTGACGGTCTGGGCCCGCGAGCGGCTCGAGCCCGAGCCGGTCGAGGTCGTCGAGCCCGACGCGGACGCCGTCGCCACGGCCGTGCCCGCGCGACCCGAGCCGCCCCGCTACGGGCCGGAGTTCGACGACACGCCCGACGGCTTCGGCCGGATCGCCACCGCCACGGCCCGGCAGGTCATCGTGCAGCGGCTGCGCGACGCCGAGGACGAGCAGGTGCTCGGCGCCTTCAAGGGCACGGAGGGCGAGGTGATCGCCGGCGTGATCCAGCAGGGGCGCGACCCGCGCAACGTCCTGGTCGCGGTCCGGGGGACCGAGGCCGTCCTGCCCCAGCACGAGCAGGTGCCCACCGAGCGCTACGTGCACGGCGAGCGGCTGCGTGCCTACGTCCTCGACGTCTCCCGCGGGATGAAGGGGCCGTCGATCACCCTCTCGCGCACGCACCCGGGCCTCGTCCGCAAGCTCTTCGAGCTGGAGGTGCCGGAGGTCGCCGACGGGTCCGTCGAGATCACCGCGATCGCCCGCGAGGCCGGGCACCGCACGAAGATCGCCGTGCGCAGCACCGTCGCGGGCCTCGGCGCCAAGGGCGCGTGCATCGGCCCGATGGGGGCGCGGGTGCGTGCCGTCATGGCCGAGCTGCACGGCGAGAAGATCGACATCGTCGACCACAGCGACGACCCGGCGACGTTCGTCGGCAACGCCCTCTCGCCGGCCCGCGTCTCCTCGGTCACGGTCGTCGACGCCGCGGCGCGATCGGCCCGTGTCGTGGTGCCGGACTACCAGCTCTCCCTCGCCATCGGCAAGGAGGGTCAGAACGCGCGGCTCGCCGCGAAGCTCACCGGATGGCGCATCGACATCCGGTCCGACGAGGGCGGCCAGGCCGAGCCGGAGGAGCCCGCCGGTCACGATTCGTGAGCAGGAGCGCTAGACTCGGTGCGGCTGGGCCGTGGGCTCGGCTCCCCGAGCATGCATCCGACGGCTCTGTCGTCACGGGTGGTGCGCCCGCCCCGAGGGGTGGTCCGCACGGTCCCGAGCGGACCTGCGTGGGGTGCCGCCTCCGTGGTCCGCGGTCCGTCCTGGTCCGTGTCGTGGTCGTCGTCGGCGAGGGGGAACCCCGCGCCGAGGTCGACCCGGCGCGGTGCGCTCCGGGTCGGGGCGCCTGGTTGCACGCCGACCTGCACTGCCTCGAGCTCGCCGAACGGCGCCGAGCGTTCGCCCGTGCCCTGCGCACGCCGAACCTCGACGTCACACCGGTCCGGGCCCGACTGGAGCAGGACGTCGAGGAGCAGTAGTCAGCACGTCCGTCGTTCACCGAGATGGGAAGCGGGTTGGAATCCGATGGCTGCCCGATGAGTACCCAGCGATGAGTACCCAGCGATGAGTACCCGGCACTAACGACGGTCCGACCCTGTCCCGGGCGGACCGAGACAGGAGAGTTGTGGCAAAGGTCCGCGTGTACGAGCTCGCCAAGGAGCTCGGCGTCGAGAGCAAGGCCCTGATGGCCAAGCTGAACGAACTCGGAGAGTTCGTCCGTTCGGCGTCGTCGACCATCGAACCGCCCGTCGTGCGCAAGCTGCGCGACATCTACCCGGCCGGCGCAGCGCCGGCCGCCAAGCCTGCCCGTGCCGCCGCTCCGGCGCGCCCGGCAGCACCTGCCCCGGCCGAACCGGCCGCCCCTGCCGCCCCGGCCCCGGCTGCGCCGGTGTCCGAGGCCCCCGCGGCCCCGGCCGCAGCGCCCGCTCCGGCAGCCCCGGCTCCGGCGGCCGCCGGCCGCTCCGGCGCCTGCGCCGCAGCGCCCGGCCGCCTCGGCCGCCCCGGCGGCACCCGCCGCCCCGGCCGCCCCGGCCGCCCCCGCGTCGCAGGAGCCCGCGGCGGAGCAGTCCGGCGCGCCCCGACCCGGCGGTCCTCGCCCGGGTGGTCCGCGTCCCGGCAACAACCCGTTCGCGCCGAGCCAGGGCATGCCCCGCCAGGGCGGTCCTCGCCCGGGTGGTCCGCGTCCCGGCAACAACCCGTTCGCGCCGAGCCAGGGCATGCCCCGGCCCGCCGGTCGCGGTGAGGGTGCCGGCGAGCGTCCCGGTGGGCCGCGTCCCGCCGCGGGCAGCGGCGGTCCTCGCCCCAACCCGGGCATGATGCCCGGTCGCACCTCGGTCGGGCGCCCCGGCGCCCCGGCCGGTCCCGGTCGCGGTGGTCCCGGTGGCGCCCGTGGTGGCGCCGGCGGCGGGTACTCGCGCGGTGCCGGTGGCGGTGCCCCCGGCGGCGCACCGGCCGGCGGTGGCGGCGGTTTCGCCGGTCGTCCCGGTGGCGGCGGTCGCGGCGCAGGCCGTGGCAGCACGCAGGGTGCCTTCGGGCGTGCCGGAGGGCGCCCCGTGCGTGGCCGCAAGTCCAAGCGCGCGAAGCGCCAGGAGTTCGAGCAGATGCAGGCTCCGTCGCTCGGTGGGGTGCAGGTTCCCCGCGGCGACGGCACGACGGTCGTCCGCCTGCGGCACGGCTCCTCGCTCAACGACTTCGCCGACAAGATCGACGCGAACCCCGCCAGCCTGGTGACGGTGCTCTTCCACCTCGGCGAGATGGCCACGGCCACCCAGTCGCTGGACGAGGACACCTTCGGCACGCTGGCCGCCGAGCTCGGCTACCGCATCGAGATGGTGTCGGCCGAGGAGGAGGACCGCGAGCTGCTCGAGTCCTTCGACATCGACCTCGAGGCCGAGGAGGCCGCCGAGGGCGACGAGGACCTCAGCGCGCGGCCGCCGGTGGTCACCGTCATGGGCCACGTCGACCACGGAAAGACCAAGCTCCTCGACGCCATCCGCTCGGCGGACGTCGTCGCGGGCGAGGCCGGCGGGATCACCCAGCACATCGGTGCCTACCAGGTGCACACCACGCACGAGGGCCTCGACCGTGCGGTCACCTTCATCGACACCCCGGGCCACGAGGCGTTCACCGCCATGCGTGCCCGTGGTGCCCAGGTCACCGACATCGCGATCCTCGTGGTCGCGGCAGACGACGGCGTGATGCCGCAGACGGTCGAGGCGCTCAACCACGCCCAGGCCGCCGGCGTGCCGATCGTCGTCGCGGTCAACAAGGTGGACAAGGAGGGGGCGAACCCCTCCAAGATCCGCCAGCAGCTGACCGAGTACAACCTGGTGGCCGAGGAGTACGGCGGCGACACGATGTTCGTCGACATCTCCGCGCTCAAGCGGATGGGTATCGACGAGCTGCTCGAGGCCGTCCTGCTCACCGCCGACGCCGCGCTCGACCTGCGGGCCGTCGCCGGACAAGGACGCCCGAGGTGTGGCCGTCGAGGCCAACCTCGACAAGGGCCGCGGTGCCGTCGCCACGGTGCTGGTCCAGTCCGGGACGCTGCGGGTCGGCGACTCGATCGTCGCCGGCACGGCCTACGGCCGCGTCCGGGCGATGTTCGACGAGCACGGCGAGCACGGTCGAGGAGGCCACGCCGGCGCGTCCGGTCCTGGTCCTCGGCCTGACCTCCGTCCCGCGTGCCGGTGACACCTTCCTGGTGGCCTCGGACGACCGGACGGCGCGTCAGATCGCCGAGAAGCGTGCGGCGGCCGAGCGGGCAGCCCTCCTGGCCAAGCGCCGCAAGCGCATCAGCCTCGAGGACTTCACGCAGGCGCTCGCAGCTCGGCAAGGTCGAGACGCTCAACCTCGTCCTCAAGGGCGACGTCTCCGGTGCCGTCGAGGCGCTCGAGGACGCGCTGCTCAAGATCGACGTCGGCGACGAGGTCGACCTGCGCGTCATCCACCGCGGTGTGGGTGCCATCACGCAGAACGACGTCAACCTGGCGACGGTCGACAACGCGATCATCATCGGCTTCAACGTCAAGTACGCCGAGCGCGTCGAGGACCTCGCCGACCGCGAGGGCGTCGACGTCCGGTTCTACTCGGTCATCTACCAGGCGATCGACGACGTCGAGGCGGCGCTCAAGGGCATGCTCAAGCCGGAGTACGAGGAGGTGCAGCTCGGTACCGCCGAGGTGCGCGAGGTCTTCCGCTCCAGCAAGTTCGGCAACATCGCCGGGTCGCTGGTCCGCTCGGGCCTCATCCGCCGCAACGCCAAGGCGCGCGTCCTGCGCGGCGGCACGCTGGTGACCGAGAACCTCTCGATCGACTCGCTCAAGCGGTTCAAGGACGACGCGACCGAGGTCCGCGAGGGCTACGAGTGCGGTATCGGGCTCGGCTCCTTCAACGACCTCCAGGTCGACGACGTCATCGAGACCTACGAGATGCGCGAGAAGCCGCGCTCGTAGGGCCTCGCCCCTGGACCGCGTGCCCGGCGACGGGCACGCGGTCCGACCGGCGGCCGCCGCACGCGGCCGCCCTGCCACGCATCAGCCCCGCGCACCCGGCACCGGGTGTGCGCATCTGCCTCCCCGGTTCGCCGAGGGGGAAGGGAGTCCCCATGGTCGACCACCCCCGCGCCCGCAAGATGGGCGAGCGGATCCACCAGATCGTCGCGCAGATGCTCGACACCCGGATCAAGGACCCCCGGCTCGGCTTCGTCACCGTCACCGACGTCCGCGTGACCGGTGACCTCCAGCACGCCTCGGTCTTCTACACCGTCCTCGGCGACACCGAGGCCCGCGAGGCCAGCGCGGCCGCGCTCGCCAGCGCGACCGGCATCATCCGCTCCGAGGTCGGCCGGCAGACGGGTGTGCGACTGACCCCGACGCTGGAGTTCATCCCGGACGCCGTGCCGGAGACGGCCGCGCACCTCGAGGACGCCCTGCGGCAGGCCGCGGTGCGTGACGCCGAGGTGGCGGCTCAGGCCGCCGGCGCGCAGTACGCCGGCGATGCCGACCCGTACAGGCACCCGGCCGAGGACGACCTCGAGGCGGACGACTGACCGCGACGGAGGCGGCGCGATGATCGTCGACCCTGCGTCCGGCCCGGACGGCGGCGCGGCGGTGCCCTCGGCCCGGACGGCGGCGCGGCGGTGCGTCGTGATCCGGCGCCCGACGGCCTGCTGGTCGTCGACAAGCCCGGCGGCTGGAGCAGCCATGACGTGGTGGCCCGGGTCCGGCGGCTCGCGCGGACCCGCAAGGTCGGCCACGCCGGCACCCTCGACCCGATGGCGACCGGGGTGCTCGTGCTGGGCATCGGCCGCGCCACCCGGCTGCTGACCTACGTCGTCGGCGCCGACAAGGAGTACCGCGCGACGATCCGGCTCGGCGTCGCCACGACCACCGACGACGCCGCAGGGCGAGGTGCTCGCGCGGGCCGACGCCGGTGAGGTCGACCTGGCCGACGTCGACGGCCGGCGTCGCCGCGCTCACCGGTCCGATCGACCAGGTGCCGAGCTCGGTCAGCGCGATCAAGGTCGACGGGAAGCGGTCCTACGCGCGGGTGCGGGCGGGGGAGAGCGTCGAGCTCGCCGCCCGGCCGGTGCGGATCGAGACCTTCACGGTCGACGAGGTGCGCCGCACCGTCGACGAGGGCCTGGCCGTGGTCGACCTGGACGTGAGAGTCGTGTGCTCCTCGGGCACCTACATCCGTGCCCTGGCGCGGGACCTCGGGGCCGGTCTCGGGCTCGGCGGGCACCTCACGGCGCTGCGGCGGACGCGCGTCGGCGGGTACGGCCTCGACGTCGCCTCGACGCTGGAGTCCCTGGAGCCGGCGGCCGACGCCGCCGTGCTGCCGCTGGCCGTCGCCGCCCGCGCCACCTTCCCCGCTCGCGCGCTCAGCGCCGAGGAGGCCGTCGCCCTCTCCTACGGCAAGCGCCTGGAGTCGGTGGACGCCCTGGTCGGCACGGCGGAGCGGCCGGTCGCCGCCTTCGCGCCGGACGGCACGCTCGTCGCGCTCCTCGTCGACGAGCACGGGCACGCGCGACCGGTGCTGGTGTTCGCGCCTGCGTGATGCGGACCGTCGGCGTCGGTCCAGGTCAGCACGCCGATCCGGCGCCGCACCCCTTGTCCGGTCGTCCACCCGGCGATAGAACTCGAACAGGTGTTCGAAGGGCGGGAGGTGTCCGATGGCGCAGGGGGCGCAGGGGGACGCGTGGTCGTACCCGGCTCGGCACCCGGTCGCGGCGGAGCTCGAGACGCTGGCGCCGTCCTGCGGGCTCGTGGCGCGACTGGACTCGCTCGACGTCGCGGACCTGGACGACGAGGCCGTGCTCGAGGTGGTCGCCGGCTGGGAGCGGGTCGCCGCCTGGGCTGCCGCCGAGCAGGCCAGGGCGGTGGCGGAGATGGTCCGCCGGGCTCGGGGGTCGACGGTCGACGTCGTGCCGGACGAGGTCGCGGCCAGGCTGGGCACCACGCGCCGGGCCGGGATCGGGCTCGTCACCCTGGCGGTCTGCCTCGAGGCGCACCCTCCCGTCGCCGACGCGCTCGCCGCCGGCGCCATCGGCGCGCGCAAGGCGGCCGTGCTGCTCGCCGACACCGAGCCCCTGCCGGACCACCTGGTCGCCCGGGTCCTCGCGGAGGTGCTGCCGGACGCCGACCTCCGGACCGTCCCGCAGCTGCGGGCGGATCTGCGGTCGGCCGAGCTCGCCCTGGCCCCCGAGGCCGCCGCGGTCCGCCACCGGGTCGCGGCTCGCGAGCGCTGCGTGCGGATGGTCGCGGCTCCCGACGCCATGGCATGGCTGCACGCCTTCCTCCCCGCGGCGGACGCGCAGGCCGTGATGACCGGGATCGACGCCGCAGCGGCCCGGTCGCCCGAGGACGCTCGCACCGCGGACCAACGGCGCGCCGACGCCCTCACCGCGCTGGCGCTGCGGGTCCTGGACAGCGGGCTGCGGCCCGACGGCACCCCGGTCGCGCTGCGCCAGCACCGGCTGCCGCACCTGGAGGTGACGGTCTCGGCGTCGACGCTCGCCGCGGGGCGCGGCGTGGCGCGCCTGGCCTCGTACGGCCTGGTGCCGTTCGAGGCCGTGCGCGACCGGCTCGCGTGCGCAACAGCCATCACCACCGTCGTCGACGAGGAGTACGGGCAGCGGCTCGGTGGCGGCCCGCTGCCGGCCGAGGTCGGGTACCGACCGCCCGCTGCCCTGGCTCGGCAGGTGGTCGAGCGGGACGGCACCTGTCGATTCCCGGGCTGCCGGGTGCCCGCCGAGCGGTGCGACCTCGACCACGTCGTGCCGTTCGACCCCGACCGACCGGCGGCCCGGCAGACCACCGCCGACAACCTCCACGCGCTCTGCCGCTCGCACCACCGGCTCAAGACCCACCGCGGCTGGGCGGTGAGCCGCGACCCCCTCGGCGGCGCCACGCTCTGGTTTTCTCGGACCGGGCGGGTGTACCTGGTGGCGGGGGAGCGGGCAGGTCCGGACCCGGAGCGGCCGCGCGCAGCGAGCACACCGCTCGCCGTGGCAGGCTAGGGGCGCTCGCCAGGGCACCGGAGGACGAGGAGAGCACGTGCAGCGCTGGACCGACCTGACGCAGGTGCCGTCCGGGCTCGGCCCGTCCGTGGTGACGATCGGCAACTTCGACGGCGTGCACCGCGGCCACCGTCGCGTCCTCGGCACCATGGTCGCCGACGCGCGGGCCCTCGGCGGGGTCGCCGTCGCCGTCACGTTCGACCCGCACCCCGCGCAGGTCCACCGCCCCGCCGAGGCGCCCGAGCTCATCACCGGTCGCACCGACCGCCTCGAGCTGCTCGCCGAGACCGGCATCGACGGCGTCCTGATCGTCCACTACGACCTCGAGTTCGCGAGCCAGGGCCCCGAGGAGTTCGTCCGGCGCTACCTCGTCGACGCCCTGCGCGCGGCGACCGTCGTGGTCGGCCACGACGTGCGCTTCGGCCGCGGGAACGTCGGCGACCTCGAGACGATGCGTGCGCTCGGGCGCGCAGTTCGGCTTCCGTGTCCAGGTGATCGACGACGTCCACGGGCCGGTCGACGAGGCACGCCGCTGGTCCTCGACCTGGGTGCGCGAGCTGCTCACCGAGGGCGACGTGCTCGGCGCGGCGCGGATCCTCGGCCGGCCGCACCGCGTGCGCGGCACCGTCGTGCACGGCGACGCGCGCGGCCGCGAGCTCGGCTTCCCGACCGCCAACCTCGGCGAGGACCTCACCGGCATGGTCCCGGCGGACGGGGTCTACGCGGGGTGGATGCGTCGCGTCGGCCACCCCGCCGACCAGCCGGACGGCTACCTGCCCGTCGCGATCTCCATCGGCACCAACCCGACCTTCGACGGCCACCGGCGCCGGGTCGAGGCCCACGTGCCCGACCGGACCGATCTCGCCCTCTACGGCGAGGAGGTCGTGCTCGAGTTCGTCGAGCTCCTCCGGCCGACCTGGCGCTTCGACACGGTCGCCGCCCTCGTGGAGCAGATGACCGAGGACGTCGTCGCCACGCGTCACGTGCTGTCCGGCGGTCCGCTCGTGTTGGGTGAGCACGCAACAGACTGGTAACGTTCGGGACGCCGTGTGATCGGCCGCGGATCCAGAGCGCCCGGGTGGACATGCCCCGGAGCACCGCGCAACGACAGACCAGGAGAACCTCGTGCCCCTTGACGCCGCCACGAAGCAGCAGATCATGACCGAGTACGCCACGACGCCGAACGACACGGGTTCTCCCGAGGTCCAGATCGCGATGCTCACGCAGCGCATCAAGGACCTCACCGAGCACCTCAAGGAGCACAAGCACGACCACCACTCGCGTCGTGGCCTGCTCCTCCTCGTCGGCCAGCGCCGCCGCCTTCTCGGTTACCTGCAGAAGATCGACATCGACCGCTACCGCAGCCTGATCGAGCGTCTCGGCCTGCGCCGCTGAACCACCCGGACCAGCCCGGACCCGCCACGGGTCCGGGCTGGTCCGGTAGTCACCACCCACCGACCGGCCCCGCGTCCGGTCCTCGGTAGTGGCTCGCGGATCAGTGATCCGCGGACCTCGATCGAAGACCGTCGCACGGCCGGCGACTTCGAGAGAGAGGGGCTCCCGTGGAGGGACCCGAGATCCAGTTCGCCGAGGCAACGATCGACAACGGTCGTTTCGGCACCCGCACCGTCCGTTTCGAGACGGGCCGCCTCGCCCGCCAGGCCGCCGGCTCCGCCGTCGCCTACCTCGACGGCGAGACCATGCTGCTGTCGGCCACCACGGCCGGCAAGCACCCCAAGGAGCAGTTCGACTTCTTCCCGCTGACGGTCGACGTCGAGGAGCGGATGTACGCCGCCGGGCGCATCCCCGGCTCGTTCTTCCGCCGCGAGGGCCGCCCCAGCACCGAGGCGATCCTGGCCTGCCGCCTGATCGACCGCCCGCTGCGCCCGACCTTCGCCAAGGGCCTGCGCAACGAGGTCCAGGTCGTCATCACCGTCATGGCCCTGCACCCGGACGACGCCTACGACACCCTCGCGATCAACGCCGCGTCGCTGTCCACCCAGCTCTCCGGCCTGCCCTTCACCGGCCCGATCGCCGGTGTCCGCATCGCGCTGATCGACGGCCAGTGGGTCGCCTTCCCCAAGTACTCCGACAAGGAGCGCGCCGTCTTCGACATGGTCGTCGCCGGTCGCGTCGTGGGTGACGACGTCGCCATCATGATGGTCGAGGCCGAGGCCACCGACGGTGCCTGGAACCTCATCAAGAACGAGGGCGTCGCCGCCCCGACCGAGGAGGTCGTGGCCGAGGGCCTCGAGGCCGCCAAGCCCTTCCTCAAGGCGCTGTGCGACGCGCAGTCCGAGCTCGCCGCCAAGGCGGCCAAGGAGACCAAGGACTTCCCGCGCTTCCTGGACTACCAGGACGACGCCTACGCCGCGGTCGAGGCCAAGGTCTCCGGCACGCTGGCCGAGGCGCTGACGATCGCCGACAAGCAGACCCGTGAGGGCCGGCTCGACGAGATCAAGGCCGAGGCGCTCGCCGAGCTCGGCGCAGCAGTTCGAGGGTCGCGAGAAGGAGCTGTCGGCCGCCGTGCGCGCCGTCACCAAGAAGCTCATCCGCCAGCGCGTGCTGCGCGACGGCGTCCGCATCGACGGCCGTGGGCTCGCGGACATCCGCACCCTGTCCGCCGAGGTCGAGGTCCTGCCCGCGCGTGCACGGCTCGGCGCTGTTCGAGCGCGGCGAGACCCAGATCCTGGGTGTCACCACGCTGAACATGCTCCGGATGGAGCAGCAGCTGGACACGCTCGCGCCCGAGACGCGCAAGCGCTACATGCACAACTACAACTTCCCGCCCTACTCGACCGGTGAGACCGGTCGCGTGGGTTCGCCGAAGCGTCGCGAGATCGGGCACGGCGCCCTCGCCGAGCGCGCCCTCATGCCGGTGCTGCCGACGCGCGAGGAGTTCCCCTACGCGATCCGTCAGGTCTCCGAGGCCCTCGGGCTCCAACGGCTCGACCTCGATGGGCTCGGTCTGCGCCTCGACGCTCTCGCTGCTCAACGCCGGTGTGCCGCTGCGCGCAGCCGGTCGCCGGCATCGCGATGGGTCTCATCTCGGACTCCGTGGACGGCGAGATGCGCTACGCGGCGCTGACCGACATCCTCGGCGCCGAGGACGCCTTCGGTGACATGGACTTCAAGGTCGCCGGTACCCGCGAGTTCGTCACGGCCATCCAGCTCGACACCAAGCTCGACGGCATCCCCGCCTCGGTGCTCGCTGGCGCGCTGACCCAGGCCCGCCAGGCGCGCCTGCACATCCTGGACGTCATGAACGAGGCGATCGACGTCCCGGACGAGATGTCGCCGAACGCCCCGCGCGTCATCACGGTGAACGTCCCGGTCGACAAGATCGGCGAGGTCATCGGGCCGAAGGGCAAGATGATCAACCAGATCCAGGAGCAGACCGGCGCCGACATCTCGATCGAGGACGACGGCACCGTCTACATCGGCGCGACCGACGGCCCCTCGGCCGAGGCGGCACGCGCGATGGTCAACGCCATCGCCAACCCGATGATGCCCGAGGTCGGCGAGCGCTTCGTCGGCACCGTCGTCAAGACCACCACCTTCGGTGCGTTCATCTCGCTCAGCCCCGGGCAAGGACGGACTCCTGCACATCTCGCAGATCCGCAAGCTCGTCGGTGGCAAGCGGGTGGACAACGTCGAGGACGTGCTCTCCGTCGGCCAGAAGGTCCAGGTCGAGATCGGCGAGATCGACCCGCGCGGCAAGCTGTCGCTGCACGCGGTCGTCGACGAGTCGGCCGCGGCCGAGGGCGAGCAGGCCGACGGCCGACCAGGCCTGACGTGCCGCTCTCCCTCCCGCTGGCCGGACCGGGCAGCGAGCTCACCGCCGGGCAGGACGGCGGCGCCATCGTGCGCCGTTCCGTCCTGCCCGGCGGGGTCCGGGTCCTGTCCGAGTCGATGCCCGGCCTGCGCTCGGCGACGGTCGGGGCGTGGGTGGGCGTCGGCTCGCGCGACGAGCGCGACGGGCACCACGGATCGACGCACTTCCTCGAGCACCTGCTCTTCAAGGGCACGGCGCGGCGCTCGGCGATGGACATCGCCGAGGCGTTCGACGCCGTCGGCGGTGAGGCCAACGCCGCCACCGGCAAGGAGTACACCTGCTACTACGCGCGGGTGCTCGACGCCGACCTGCCGATGGCGGTCGACGTCATCGCCGACATGGTCACCTCCGCGTCGCTCGACGGCCGAGGAGCTCGAGCTCGAGCGCGGCGTGATCCTCGAAGAGCTCGCGATGAACGACGACGACCCGAGCGACGTCGTGCACGAGCAGTTCGCCGCGGCCGTGCTCGGCCGCGCACCCGCTGGGCCGGCCGATCGGCGGCACCCCGGGGACGATCCGCGCGGTCCCGCGCGACGCGGTCCTGGAGCACTACCACGAGCACTACGTCCCGTCCGGGCTGGTCGTCACCGCCGCCGGCGGGGTGGACCACGACGCGCTGTGCGCGCAGGTCGAGGCGGCACTGGGCGCCGGCGGCGAGCTTCGTGCAGCCGCGAGAGCTCCTCCGCCACTGCGCGCTGCGACTCCTGCTCCTCCGGCAGCTGCACCGCCTCGCTCACCGGCACAAACGGCAGGATCTTCTCCTGCACAGCCACCGGCACCTCGGCTTCGCACCCCCCGCATCGCCAACACTGCCACCATCTGCCATTGCCACGGCAACTCGGCTTCGCGGCACTGCTGTTGTGGGGCTGCAGAGCTCGCCACGCTGTTTCCGCCCATGGCCACGTAGCCACAGCTGCTCCCTGGAGATCGCAAGGGGGGTCACCGTGCATGCGCGGCGCAGTCCGGCGCGAGCTGCGCAGCAGCGTCCAGCTGAAGGCCCGCGCATGCATTGAATGCTGCAATGCTGCAGCTGCAGGCGGCGTCAGGGAGCGCCAGCCTGCTGAGGCAATGCTTGCTGCAACAGGAGCGTCCGAGCAGGAGGCGGTATCGCAGTGCAGAGGCCGCTGGTGCAGGCGCGCAGAGCGGAGGCCAGGCCGCCGCACCTGCTCGGTTTCAAGGCCGCGGCACATTTCGGCGAGCTTGAGCAGCCCCTCGGCCTGGTGGATGACGTCGTGCAGCTCGTGCTCAGCGCCCTGCGCCTGCAGGCAGAGCTGCTTGAGGCGCTCGCCCTGCGCGCCGCGGAAGCTGTCCATGGCGCCCTTGAGGCTCTGGTAGTGCCGGCTCATGCTCTTCTTCTCCGCCAGCAGCGACGCGTTGCGGTCCTCCCACTCCTGCGAGTTGCTGCTGATCTTGCCCCGCCAGTGCTTCAGCTGGTCCTGCACGCATTGCCACGCGCTCGGCCGTACCATGCATGCGTGCCTGCAACAGGCTGCATGCAGCTGCGCAGGGCGGGAGCAAGGCGGGCCTGCCAAGGGCACGTGCCCTGGTCTGACCACGCGTGCACCTGCAGGCGCTGCAGCTTGCGAACGTCGAGGACGCAGGCTGTGAGCGCCGCACCTGGAGGCGCTGCAGCTTGCGCATGCGCATGTCGAGGACGCAGGCTGGGAGCGCCGCACCTGGAGGCGCTGCAGCTTGCGCATGCGCATGTCGATGACGCGCGCGGCCTGGGCGTCGGTCTTGGTGAGCGCGTTGAAGGTGGCCATGTGCTCGCTGGTCTGCATGAGGTACGCCTCGTGCGACACCTCAAACTTCTTCTCCAGCTCGTCGATGGTGCTCTCCAGCGTGATCTTCATCACGTTGAGGTCCTCCGTGTTCTTGTTCTTGATGTCCTCGCGCGCCGCCTCAAACTCCTGCGCGCGCACGCTGGTCAGCCATGCGTGTCGGCCATGCGTGTCGTCCATGTGTGTGCCTGCGGCAGGGCATGAAGAGCAGCAGAGGCTGCGCGCAAGTGCACCCTCAGGAAGGCTGTGCGTGGGAGCACGAGGCCGCGCTTGCAGCGGACCCAAGGAGGCAGCATGGCAAGCTTGGCATGGTGCCTGATGCTTGCACCTGGCATGTGTACAGCTGCTTGTGACTGCTGGTAAGGGCCTGCGGGTGTGATACTGCGGCAGTGTCTGAGCACTAGACCTATGCCAATAGTACCCGTGTCACCCAGTGCCAGGGACAAGGCTTGGGCAATCCCTGCTGGAAACGGGTGTCAAGCCGCAGCACCATGACAGCAGCTGCTTGCGAGTACACGAGCATTGCATGCATGACCTCACATCACAGGTAGCACTGTGTACACATGGGTGACAAGCTGCATCTCCGTTTCAACCTGCGCTGCTTGCTGTAGCTCCAGATGCGGGCAGCGTACCTGGCGAAGGTCCGCCTCAAGCTCAGTGAACTGGGACTGCATGGCCAGGATGATGTCGTTCATGTCTTTGCGGTGCTTCGCATGCGCCGTGGCGACCTCGCCCTTCTCTGCAGCAAACTCGTCGTTCAGAGCCTTCAGCTTGCTATTGAAGTCCTCATCAATGGCCTTAGTGCGCTGATACTGCAGGTCCAACAGCTGCTCGACAACCTGCAAGGAGCGCATGCATTACGTTTGCGCTGATGCTTCCAGGCCGCGCCATGTCAGAGGCACTGCTATCTGAGCAACAACAGGTACAAGGACCAACATCCACAGCAGTTGATCGGAGATGCAAATTGCTGGCGATACTCAGGTGTTCAATGTTCCCAGCATGGAGCTTGTCATGCTCGTCGGCAACATCTCTGCAACCACTTCAGGTGTATACATGATGTAGAGGGCCTGCTGATGGAGGGAGAGGGCAAACCTGCAGGTTGCCTTGCACAGCGGACTCGAACTGTGCCTCAGCATCCTCGAGGTCACGATCCAGCATCTGGATGATTGCATCTTTGCGATCGACCTCTCGTTCATGATTCTGGCTGAGTACTTCTATCTGCCCACGGAGCTCCTCCACCTTGGCCATGCGCATGATTTTCCGCCATTGGTTGTGGATCTTGATGCTGTTGAGCTTCGAGTGTTGCTGTTCTCTGTCCCTTCTGGCAAGAAGGGACGCCCTGGTGGCGTCCATCTGAAGTTTTGCCCGCTCCTCAGCCTCATATGCTTCCTTCTTCAGCCGCGCCATTCGCTCTTCAGGCGTCTCGTTCACTTTCTGCAGAACACGCAGGTACCTTCACTTCACGCGTTCGCAACGCCAGGTTGCGCACATGAACACTCAAGATTTACTTCATGGAACGGCTAGCCTCGTCACGCCTTGCCTGCCAGCGTTCGTGGGTGAGCTTGCTAACACCAACGTTGCCGCAGCACCAACAAAACGCCTCTGCCCGTTTATACTGCGCCGAAACGACAATTTCGCGCGCGTAGACGCATTCATACCTCTTTCTTCGCCTTCTTCGCCATTTTGCCGGATTGCACCAGAGTGTGGGGAACAGTCACCCGAAGGAGCTAAATGTTGCAGAACTTGCCGATCCTGGGCGCGCGGCCCGCAGTAAACAAGCGACTCGCAGCACAGGCTCGTCAAAAGATCTTCCTCTGCGCCTTTCCTGTGTGCAATCGTGGGTGGGCAGGACCAATCTATGTGGCGAAGGTGTGCCCGCCGGCGCGTGCCCTGCATGACGTCACTGGACAGCCCGAAAGCGACTACAGCGCAGCGTGTGATGGACACCTGGGGGGGGGGGGGGACACAAGAGCCCAGCTTTATAAAACTACTCTCAAGGAACTTTCTCCCTCTCTCCGTGTCCTGGACTTTGACATCAGCGGCGACACGATGGCTGAGCAGTTCCAGCCCACGTCCGTCAAGGACGTCCCCAAGGACAAATTCATCTCGGCGTACGCAGAGCATCTGAAAGCAAACGATAAGGTGTGATCAGCTCTTTCGTGAACCAGTTGCATGCCGTGCCATCCCATCACCTGAGGTGGCCAGGGGACAGGGCTGCTTGCACCCAGCGCTCAAGCGTCGCCAGCACCTGAAGATGATCAGCCAGATTCAACCGTGCTTGTAACATGTGCAGCTTCAGCTTCCAGCTTGGGTTGACATCGTCAAGACTTCCAAGTCCAAAGAACTGCCTCCATATGATCCCGACTGGTACTATGTTCGCGCAGGTGTGACGCGTCCGCACCCACTGCAATTTATGCACCCTGTTGCCGATGTTTGTAGACTGTACGCGATGCTACTGCGCGGTTCTGCAGCAGTGCTGCTTGGAGTGTGCTGGCTGTAGACGTGTGTGCGTGCTGTCGCGCACCGAATGCAAATCTGATTGAACATCCGGCTGCTTGATGTGCACAATCTTGATTCTTTTGCATCCTCTCGTGTGAATTGGGCGCGGGAAGGTTACTGCTAGCCTCAGCTTATTTCTTGGCAGCCTGTCATTGGTGCTAAAACACACAACCTTACCATTGTGCAGCGGCTATCTGCCTGAAGCTCTACGGGCGCCAGGGAATGGGTGTGGGCTTGATGCGTAAGCTGTTTGGCAAGGCTAACAAGGCCAAGGGTGCTGTACCTGAGCACC
>CAVRUY010000002.1:0-142841 GCA_963724505.1 uncultured Actinomycetota bacterium | reverse complement strand
CACCTCGACCCCGGGCGAGCCTCGCTGGCCCTGGACGACCTGGGGGCCCTCCCCCTGGAGCGCGCCGACCACGCGCCGCTCCTGGGCCGGTGCTGGGAGCTGCGTGACAACCTCACGGTCTACGACGCCGCCTACGTCGCCCTCGCCGAGACGCTCGACACGACGCTCGTCACCGGCGACCAGCGCCTCGCCCGCGCTACCGGGCCGCGCTGCACCGTCGAGGTGCTCGGGCCGTAGGCAGGTCGGGCGGCGCCGACAGCGCCCCGCTCGGTGGTGAGGGGGCTCCACTCGGGTCGCAGCCACCAGCACCGCGGTCGGTGCCTGGACGCACCCGGGTCGCGCCCGTCCACGGGTCGCGACCCCGGTGCTCCGGCTGTCGGCGAGGAGATCGGCGCCGGCCGCGCGACGATGGGAGGGCTGCGCGCGGCCCGGCGGCTCGACGGGCGACGCGCGGTCGCCCCAGCTCCTGACGATCGAGGAGACGACGCCCATGGCCGAGAGTCCCGGCACCAGCACGCCGGTCACCTACGAAAGCTCCGCCCACCTGGTGGGCCCCTACTACCACGGCACGAGGTCCGCGCTCGAGGCCGGCGCCGAGCTCGCCCCCGGCCACGGCTCGAACTTCCAGCCGGGCCGGTTCTCCCACCACCTCTACTTCTCCACGCTCGTCGAGACGGCCGCCTGGGGAGCGGAGCTGGCGACGGCGCTGGCCGGGAGCGGCGAGCGGGGGCACGTCTACGTGGTCGAGCCCACCGGCCCGTTCGAGGACGACCCCAACCTCACCGACAAGCGGTTCCCCGGCAACCCCACCCGGTCCTACCGGACCCGCGATCCGCTGCGCGTCGTCGCCGAGCTCGAGAACTGGCCGGGCCACTCCCCCGAGGTGCTCCAGGCCATGCTCGACCACCTGGCACTGCTCCGGGAGCAGGGCCTCGACGTCATCGAGGACTAGCGCGGCCGTGCCGCCGGCGCGACCGCGCCCGCCCACCTCACCAGCGGTGGGCGACGTCGATCACCAGGCGTGAGCCCGAACCGGGTCCGTCCAGGGTGAAGACCCGGAACGGCAGCCTGGCCCGCACGCCGAGCGCGAACGTGGTGTCGCCCTCGTAGGTCCCGCCCGAGGCGACCTGGCGGAAGGTCCGGTAGCCGCTCACGTCCCGCAGCTCATGGCGGTCGGCAGGCCGGTAGGTGAGGTTGTAGTCCTCGTCGTGAGCCGGCGCCCGGACGAGAATGCCGAGCCGTGCGCCGCCGCGCACCTCGATCGGGAGGCCGGAGCCGTCCCCCAGGACCTGGTCAGCGTAGGCCACGGAGTAACCGGCGCGCGAGCCGTTGAGGTCGATCACGAGCCGGTCGTAGCAGGCGTGCCGTCCGGTACGGACATCGGTGATGTCACCGGTGGTGAACGTCGCCGACTGCTTCGCGAGTGATCCCCAGGTGATCCCGCAGAAAGGAGCGGCGGCGGACGCGGCGGGTGCGCCCCCCGGTGCCTGCCAGAAGTGCGCGACGTCGATCACCAGGCGAGAGCCCGAGCCGGGTCCGGCGAGCGTGAAGACCCGGAACGGCAGCCTGGCCCGCACCCCGAGCCCGATCGTCGTGTAGCCCTCGTGCGACCCGCCCCAGGCGACCTGGCGGAAGGTCTGGTAGCCGGCGAGGTTCCTCAGCTCGCCCGGCTGGGCGGGCAGGTACGTCGCGTGGCCCGTGTCGTCGTAGGCCGGTGCCCGGACACTGATCGCGAGGCGGGCCCCACCCCGCAACGAGATCGGATCGCCCTTGCCCTCCGTGAGGACCTGGTCCGCATAGGCGACGGTGTACCCGCTTCGCGAACCGTTCAGGTCGATCACGAGGCGGTCGTAGCAGGAGTGACGTCCGGTGCGGACGGCTGTGATCTCACCGTCGGAGAACGGCGCCGACTGCTTGGCGAGCGAACCCCAGGTGATCCCGCAGTACGGCTGCGCGGCCGGGGCCGCTGCCGTCGCGGGGACGGGTGCCAGCAGCACCGCAGCGATCATGAGAGCAAAGAGAACGCCGAGAGACCTCTTCATCGTGGCACCCCCAGGAGCGACTGCCCCCTACGGCCTCAGAATAAGCCCGGCGCAGGCCGTGAGCGCCGCCCCGACGCCCCTCGATTCCCGGCATGCCTGCACGGGACCCTCACAACCTGCCCCGGCCGTCCCGGCTCCCTGGCTGGCAGAATTGCCGGATGCGCACCCACGAGAGCCAGGCCCCCATCGGATGACCCTCGCTGCACCCGAGAGCCCCACGAAGACTCCCCTGCCCGCCCTCGCCGCGACCGGCGTCGTGGTGGCGGCGATGGCGACGGTCAACCTCGCGACGCACCTGCTGAGCAACGCCACCTGGCTCGGGCCGGTCGCCGCGCTGGCGCTCCTGGTGTTCGCTCGGTGGAACGGCCTGACCTGGACGCAGCTCGGCCTGCACCGCGACCGGCTCCGGTCGGGCTTCCTGTGGGGTCTGGGCGCCACCGCGCTGGTCGCCCTCGTGTACCTCGCCGGGGTCCTCATGCCGCTGACGCGCACCGCCTTCCTGGACGCGCGCTACCACTTCAGCCTGCACGGCGCCCTCTTCACGGCGTTCGTGATCATCCCGCTCGGCACGATCCTCTTCGAGGAGGTCGCGTTCCGTTCGGTGCTCTGGGGGATGCTCTCGCGGCACGCCACGACGGTGCGGGTACTGCTCATCTCCTCCGCCCTGTTCGGCCTCTGGCACATCCTGCCGTCGCTGCACATCGCCACCGCCAACGACGGCATCGCCGAGGTCGCCAGCGGGGCCGGCTCGGCAGCGCGCGTCCTGGTCATCGCCGGGATCGTGGCCTTCACGGCGCTCGGCGGGGTCGTCGCCGGGGAGCTCCGGCGTCGCAGCGGCAGCGTGCTGGCCAGCGCCGGGATGCACTGGGCCACCAACAGCCTCGGCGTGCTCTTCGGCCTGGTCGCCTGGCGCATGGTTGGCTGAGCCCGTCCGGCTGAGCCCGACCGCCCGGCGGGCGCGCCTCACTCACCAGGGAGCAGCAGCGCCTCCACGAGGACGACGTCGCGCCACTGACCGTCGAGCCGCGCGTGAGAGAGCTGCGTGCCGACCACCCGGAACCCGAGCTGCTCGGCGAGGGCGAGGCTCGCAGTGTTCTCCGCGAGGACTCGGCTGGTCACCTTGTGCACTCCGGACTGCCGGGCCCGCCGGAGCAGCTCGGCGAGCAGGGCACGGCCCACGCCCCGGCCGTGCACGCCCGGGTCGACGTAGACCGAGTACTCCGCGACTCCGTCGTAGGCCCGACGCGGCGAGTACGGGAAGGTCGCGGCCCAGCCCGCGACCCGACCGTCGACGCTCGCGACCAGGAAGGCGTGCCGCGGTGCCGTACCGTCGATCCGGTCGGCCATCTCCGCGGCCGTGCGGTGCTCGGTCTCGAAGGTCGCCTGCCGGGAGTCGATCCCCAGGTTGTAGATGCGAGCGACGGCGTCAGCGTCCCCGACCGTCGCCGCACGCACCTCGACCAGCCCGCTCACGCGCCGGGTCCCGGGGTGGCGCGCGCGGACCCGACCGATCGAACCTGCCCGCTGCCGGTGGTGCGCGAAGTGGTCATGCGGCGACGGTAGGGCTTCGGGGCGGCCGCGGCCGCACGCAGCACCGGGCCCTCGGCGGCGGACAGGTCCCTCGTCCCCCCGCTCACCCGCGGGATATCGTCGTTCGACGCCACCGACCAGGAGGCCGGAGCGCGCCACCGCTCGACCCGCGAGGAGCCCCGGATGCCGGTAGTCGAGCTGCCCGTCAAGGGCATGACCTGTCAGGCCTGCGAGGTCCGGGTCGCCACGACTCTCCGGTCCGTCCCCGGTGTCCGGCGGGTCACGGTCTCGGTCCACAGGGGCGCGGCTCGCGTACACACCGACCCGTCCGTCCCGCGGGCACACCTGACCAGGGCGATCGTCGAGGCAGGCTACGAGTCCGGGACCGACGACTGGAGATGGCTGACCACCGAGGGAGCCGTCTGGCGTGACGTCGCGCTCGGCGTCGGCGCCGTCGCCGTGGTCGGGCTCGCGCTCCGCGCCGGCGGAGCGAGCAGCCTCGCGGACCAGTTCGGGGCCCTGGCCGCCTCCGGGAGCCTGGCGATGGTCGTCGTGCTCGGTCTCGCCGCGGGTCTGTCGACCTGCATGGCTCTGGTCGGCGGGCTGGTCCTCGCCGTGTCGGCACGACACGCCGAGCGGCACCCGCAAGCCACCGGCGCGCAGCGGTTGCGACCCCACCTGGCTTTCAACGTCGGCCGGGTCCTCGGATTCGGCCTCCTCGGAGCCCTGCTCGGGGTGCTGGGTTCGGCGGTCACCCTGACGGGCCCCCCGCTCGCCCTCCTCATGATCGCCGTCTCGCTCGTGATGGGGTCGGTGGGCCTTCGGCTCACGAACGTCTCGCCTCGGCTCTCCCGCGCGGGGACCCTGGCCCTTCCTGCGGCCCTCTCCTCGGCGCTGCGCCTCGACCGCGCCGAGGGCCCGTACAGCGACGCCCGCGCTGCGTTGCTGGGCGCCGGCACGTTCCTGCTTCCGTGCGGGTTCACGCAGGCCGTCCAGGTCTATGCGATGTCCACCGGCAGCCCGGTGCGAGCCGGGCTCGTCCTGAGCCTCTTCGCACTGGGCACCGTGCCGGGACTGCTGGGCATCGGTGGCCTGACCGCTGCCGTGAAGGGCGCCTCCGCGCCACGCTTCTTCCGCCTGGCGGGCGTGGCGGTCCTGGCCTTCGCTGCGATCAACGTCTCCGGCGCGCTGGGTGTGCTCGCCCCCGGACTGGTGGCCCCGGCATCCGGCACCTCCTCGACCGGCGGGCTCACCGACAACGTGACCCTGGACGGCACGGTCCAGGTCATGCGCACCACGCAGGTGGCCGACGGGTACGTCCCGGCGGCAGCGACCGTTTACGTCGACCGCGAGGTCCGGTGGGAGGTCGACTCGACGGCCCTCAGCTGCGCGGCGTCCCTCTACGCGCCCGACCTGGGCATCGCCCCGGTGGTCCTGAGCCCCGGCCTCAACGTGCTCTCGTTCACGCCCACCCGGACGGGCACCTTGTCCTACTCGTGCGGCATGGGCATGTACTGGGGTTCGGTCACCGTCATCGACGAGCCGCCGGGCGCGGCACGGTGAGTGCCCTCGGCCGCCCTCCCCTCACCCGTGCTCGGCGACGGTGTCGAAGCGGCGGCTGAGCTCCGGTGATCCGCGGTGCAGCATGCGGTGGACCGTCAGGTGCATCCAGAGCGCAGCGACCAGGGTCAGCACGAAGAGCAGGAAGAACGTCGACTGCGGCATGCCGGTCCACAGCTGGAGGTAGGCGAACATCGGCGGGAGGAAGAAGCCACCGAGCGCGCCGAGGGTGCCCACGAGCCCGCCGACCGCACCCACGTCGGCCGGGAAGTACTCGGGGATGTGCTTGTAGACCGCCGCCTTGCCGACACCCATCGCGACACCCATGACGAAGACCACTGCCGTGAACACGGCGACCGAGAGCTCGTAGGGCAGCACCTCGCGGACGCCGCTCGGGTCGGCCGTCTCCGAGACCTGGATGACGATGTAGCCGTAGGGCATCATCAGGACGCCGGTGGCCAGCAGCATCGCGCCGAACATCCAGTACATGACGGTCCGCGCCCCGAACCGGTCGGAGAGGTAGCCGCCGACGGGCCGCAGCAGGCTGGCCGGGAAGATGAAGAGCGCCGTCAGCAGGGCCGCGTCCCGCAGCGGGACGCCGAAGACGTCCACGTAGTACTTCGGCAGCCACGCCGCCAGAGCGACGTAGGCGCCGAAGACCACGACGTAGTACAGGCTGAAACGCCACACCCGGACGTGCCGCAGCGGCCGGAGCATCGAGACCACGCTTCTGCCCTGCCCTGGCCGGTGGTCGTGCGACGGGGTGCCGAACCACATGACGGCCGCCATCACGACCAGGAGCAGCGCGTACAGCAGCGGGACGAAGCGCCAGCCGTCGAACCGCAGCCCGAGGATGGTCAGGGACGGCACGGCCACGATGAGCGAGGGTCCGATGATCTTGGTCACCGAGGCTCCGACGTTGCCCGCACCGAAGACCCCGAGCGCGAAGCCCTGCCGTGCGCGGGGGAACCAGGCGGAGTTCCACGCGATGCCGACGCTGAAGGAGTTCCCCGCGAAGCCGGCGAAGAAGGCGAAGACCAGCAGCATGGTGAAGCTGTCAGCCTGCGAGATGAGGAACGTGGGCACGGCCGTCGCCAGGAGCATGAGGACGAACACCCGCCGACCGCCGAAGCGGTCCGCGAGGATCCCGGCGGGCAGCCGCCACAGGGCGCCGTTGAGGATCGCGGTCGCGGTGAGCCAGGACAGCTGGACGTCGCTGAGCCCGAACTCCTCCCGGATCGGGATTCCCAGGACGCCGAACATCAGCCACACGGCGAACATCAGGGTGAACCCGATGGTGGACAGGACGAGCACGCGGCCGCGGCCGCCGGGGGCGGCCGCGCCGGCCGGGGGCGTCAGGGGGTCGGCGGTGGAGGATGTCACGAGGCCTCGCTCGGGTCCGTGGCGGGGACGAAGCGAGCCCACCGGCGGTTCACGCTGTCCCGACCAGGATGGCCCGTGCGCCCCGGGAAATGAACCCGGATTCCCCGTCACAAATCGTTCCCCGCTCGAGACGGCCACCCGGCGGCCTCACAGCTCGTGCTCGGCGAGCTCCCGGAACTCGTCCGGCACCGCAGCGCCCCGCCGCAGCACCACCGGGAGGTAGCCCACCGCGTCCCGGCCGAACCGGCTGCGGATCGCGTCCATCGACCCGTCGACCGCGCGCCGTGCCGCGCCGCTCGCCGAGCCCGGGCGCCACGGGTCGGCCGGGCCGAGGTCGAGCTCGAGCTGGATCGTGCGCTGGTCGGTCAGGTGGGAGACCGCGATCGCGAGCAGGCTGATCTCGGGGGCACCGCCCGCGTCGCCGATCGCCGACCACGCCAGGCGCTCGGCGACCTCGGTGAGCGTGAGGGTGGCGGACACCGGCTCCGCGAGGGTGCGCGAGCGCGTCACCGACCGCATCCCGGCGAACCGGACCCGCACGGTCACGGTCCGTCCGGCGCGGTGCTTGGCCCGCAGTCGCCGCGAGACGCGGTCGGCGAGGTGGGCCAGCACGGCCCGGACCAGCTCCGGATCCGGGCTCCGCCGACCGAGCGCCGACTGTGCACCGACCGAACCGGCGCTGCGGGACCGGACGATCCGGCGCGGGTCCTCGTCGTGCGCCATCGCGCTGAGCTTCTGCCCGACGGCGTGACCCAGGAGGTGCTCGACGGTCGACGTCGGGGTCGCGGCGAGGTCCCCGATGGTCCGGATGCCCCGGTCGGCCAGGCGCTGCTGGTTGACCGGTCCGACCCCCCAGATCAGCCCGACCGGCAGGGGGTCGAGGAACTCACGCTCCGTCCCGGGCGGCACGACGACGAGTCCGTCCGGCTTGGCCACCTGCGAGGCGATCTTGGCCAGGTGCTTGGTGCGCGCCACGCCCACCGAGATCGGCAGGCCGACCTCGGCCCGGACCCGGCGCCGGATCGTCTCGGCGATCACCTCCGGCGGCCCGAACAGCTGGGTCGCCCCGGAGACGTCGAGGAACGCCTCGTCGATCGAGATCCGCTCCACCCACGGCGTCAGGTCACCCAGGATGTCCATCACGGCGTCGGCGAGCCGCGAGTACTCCCCGAAGTGGCCCCGGACGAAGGTCAGCTCGGGGCACAGCCGGGCCGCGCGCCACCCCGGCATCCCGCCCTGGACGCCGAATGCCTTCGCCTCGTAGGACGCGGCGAGGACCACGCCGCCGCTCGGCCCGCCGCCCACTGCGATCGGCCGGCCACGGAGCCCGGGGTCCAGCAGCTGCTCGACCGAGGCGTAGAACGCGTCGAGGTCGGCGTGCAGCATCGTGGCGCCACGGACGGGCATGCCGTCCATCGTAGTCGAACAGGTGTTCGACCGGCCAGGGTCTGCGCGGCGCAGAAGGCGCCGCCCGGCGGCGCCCGGCAGGTATCGTCGCGGGTGCACCACGCCGCACCGGCGGCGTGACCTCGCCGCCGCCCAGGAGCGCCATGGACATCGAGGAGACCCGGCTTCCCGGGATCGGCCTGCGGCACGACTTCGTGCTGCGGGGCGGCCAGCACGTCGGGGTCGTCTCGCAGTCGAACGGCGACCGCGAGCTGTTCCTCTACGACCGGGTCGATCCGGACGCCTGCCGCGCCGTCGTGCGGATGAAGGCCGAGGAGGCCACCACGGTCGCCGAGCTGCTCGGAGCCCCGCGGGTGACCGAGCGCCTCGCCCGGCTGCGCGACCAGGTCGAGGGGATCAGCACCGAGGGGATCGTGCTCGGGTCCCTGACCCCGTTCGTCGGCCGGCCCCTGGGCGACGCGAAGATCCGGACCCGGACCGGCGCCTCGATCGTCGCGGTGGTCCGCTCGAGCACCGTCCATCCCTCGCCCGGCCCGGACTTCCGTTTCGAGACCGGGGACAAGGTCATCGTCGTCGGCACGGACGACGGCGTGGAGGCGGCCGCGGAGCTGCTGACCGGGGGGTGACGGGTGGACACCACACGACTCCTCGTCGAGCTGGGTGCTGTCCTCCTCGGTCTGGGCCTGCTCGCCCAGCTGGCCGGCCGCTACGGTCTCTCGCCGATCCCGCTGTACCTGCTGGCCGGCCTCGCGTTCGGCTCCGGCGGGATCCTCGACGTCAACGCCCCGGAGGGGTTCTTCGAGTCGGGCTCGGAGATCGGCGTCGTCCTGCTGCTGCTCATGCTCGGGCTGGAGTACTCCGCGCCGGACCTGATCGACCAGCTCCGCCGTCAGGCCCCCATCGGCGTCCTCGACATCCTGCTCAACGGCCTGCCCGGTGCCGCCATCGCCCTCCTGCTCGACTGGGGGTGGACCAGCGCCCTCGCGATGGCCGGGGTCACTGCCGTGAGCTCCTCGGGGATCGTGGCGAAGGTCCTCGCGGACCTGGGGCGGCTCGGCAACCGGGAGACCCCGTCCGTGCTCGGGATCATCGTGCTCGAGGACCTGGCGATGGCCCTCTACCTGCCGGTGCTCACGGCGTTGCTGGTCACCCGGGGCGCGGCGACCACGGCGCGGTCGATCGTCGTGGCGCTCCTCGTGGTCGCCGCCGTGCTGCTCGTGGCGCTGCGGCACGGTCATCTCGTCAACCGGGTCGTCCCGCGCGACGGGGGCAGCGAGGTCCTGCTGCTCGGCATCTTCGGGCTGGCCCTCCTCGTCTCCGGGCTGGCGCAGGCCGTGCACGTCTCGGCCGCGGTCGGTGCGTTCCTGCTCGGGATCGCCCTCTCCGGCGAGGTGGCCGAGCGGGCCCGTCCCCTCCTGGAGCCGCTGCGCGACCTGTTCGCCGCGGTCTTCTTCGTCTTCTTCGGCCTGTCCACCGACCCCTCGGACTTCCCCCGGGTGATCGTGCCGGCGCTCGGGCTCGTCGTCGCCGGCGTCACCACCAAGATGATCACCGGCTGGGTCGCGGCGAAGCGGGCCGGGGTCGGGCCGGCCGGTCGGATCCGCGCCGGCGCGGTGCTGGTCCCCCGGGGTGAGTTCTCGATCGTCGTCGCCGGGCTGGCCGGGAGCGCCGTGCACCCGGCGCTCGCGCCGACCGCCGCCGCCTACGTGCTGATGATGGCCGTCCTCGGGCCGCTGATGCCCCGGCTCACCGACCCGTGGGCCGCCTGGGCGGCGCAGCGCGCGAGCCTACGGGCGTCCTGAGGCTCAGCCGACCCGGGTGCGGGCCGAACGACATCGCGTGTCCCTGCCCGCTCCCCCGTTTGCCCTTTCCGGGGAGCCTGAACCACGACCGGCCTGTTGGTCGCCGTCAGGGACTGCCACCCGCCCCGCCCCGGTGCCTGTGACTGCGGGCCCGCGAGCGGATCGGGACGCACCGTGCGACGGGATGTCGACCGTCGGCACGTGCGTGAGATCAAGACGCCGTTGACGCGGCGTCCGACGAGTATATCGGCATCCCGACCGGGACCTTGACTACTTCTCCGGACGGCGCCCCGGCAAGGCCGTGACGACCACCGAGGCGGCCATCCACGCGGCCGCGTACCCGAACGCCGGGCCGGGGCCCACGGCCGCCCAGAGCAGGCCGCCGACCAGCGAGGCGCCGAGTCCCCCGGCGGACTGCACGACCCCGAGCAACCCGTAGCCGTTGCCCCGCAGCCCGTCCGGCAGGAGTCGGGCCACGACGGCCGTCGGTGCGGTCTCCGCCAGGCCGATCGAGACGCCGGCCAGCAGGAAGGCGGCCAGCAGCACGAGGACGGACGGCCCGGCAACGGCGAAGATCAGGTAGGCGAGAAGGAACCCGCCGCCACCGAGGCCGAAGGCGAGCCGCGGTCCGACCCGGTCGGCGAGGTGGCCGCCCACGAGCGAGGCGACCGTCGCCGCAGCGTTGTGCGCGGCGTAGAGCAGGATCGCCAGGCTCGCCGCCGCCGTGGCCGAGCGGCCGCCGGCGACCAGCAGGTCCGTCGCCCGCAGGATGAGCAGGGTGTTGGCGAGGTTGCCGAACTCGAAGAGCGCCACCGGGGCCAGCGCCCGCGGCACCCCCGCCGCAGCGAGCTCGCGCAGGTTGAGCTGGAGCCGGCGGCGGCCCTCCTCCTGCCCGAGGGCCGAGCGTGCCTCGCGGGCCGCGACCATGATGGCGCCGGCGGCGAGCAGCCCGGGGATGAAGGCGAAGAGCATGGCGTTCCGGACGCCCACGACGGAGACGAGGCCGGCGGCGAGCAGCGGCCCGACGAGTGCGCCGGCGTTGTCGCCCGCCCGCTCCCACCCGCTGGCGCGGCCGTAGGCCTCCCGCGGGACCAGGGACATGAGCACGGTGTCCCGCGCCGGGGACCGCAGGCCGCGGGAGATCCAGGCGATCGCCCGGAGCACGGCCACCTGCCAGACCGCCACGGTGAAGCCGATCGCCGCCGTGGCGACACCCGTGACGAGGTACCCGCCGGAGACGAGCCGGCCGCGCCGTCGTGGGTCGCTCGCCAACGCCCCGCCGGCGAGCTTGCTCAGGCCGATGAGGGCGTCGGAGACCCCCTCGATGACCCCGAGCGCCGCGGGCCCGGCACCCAAGGTCGAGGTGACGAACCCGGGCAGGACGCTGGTGACCATCTCGTGGCCCGCGTCGCTGCCGAACGAGGCGACCCCCACCGAGGCGACGCCGGGCGTGAACCACCGGGTGCGGTGCGGCGGTGCGCCCGCAGGGGTCTCGACCGTCCCAGGCTCCTCGGCCACGTGCCTGCGCTCTCCTATGGCCGTCGCGGCGCCGTCCCCCGTGCCGCGCACCGGCGCGGCTCCCCGAGCATGCCACCACGGACGGCGACCGCTGCACGGGTGCCCACGCCGGGGGTGCAGAGTGGACCCATGGCACCCGTGTTCCGGCCCCCCGTCCCCCTGCGCCGCGCGTCCTCGGACGCACCCCTGCGCGTCGCCGTCGTCGGCGCCGGCGGCTGGGGCGAGCAGCACGTCCGGGTGTTCGCCGACCGCTCCGACACCACCCTGTGCGCGATCGTCGGACGCGACCCGGACCGTACGGCGGCGCGCGCCGCGTCGTACGGCACCCGGGGGTACACCGACCTGGACGCCATGCTCGACGCGGAGCGGCCCGACCTGGTGACGGTCAGCCTGCCCAACGAGGAGCACTTCGGCCCGACCCTGCACCTGCTGCGACGCGGGGTCCCGCTGCTCGTCGAGAAGCCGCTGGTCTTCGACCTGGACGAGGCGGACGCGCTGCTGGCCGAGGCGGAGCGGCAGGGCCTGTTCTTCGCCATCGACCTCAACCACCGCTACGCCGAACCCGTCCAGCGGCTGCGGCGGGCGATCGAGGCCGGTGAGCTCGGCGAGCTCGTCTTCGCGACCTGGCGGTTCGGCGGCGAGGCCAATCTCGGCACCTCGCGGCACGCCAACCTCATCGAGACCCAGGTGCACGGCCTCGACATGCTCGAGCAGCTGTGCGGGCCGCTCTCCTCGGTGATGGCGCAGACCTACGACCGCAGCCACCCCGGCGTGGTCACGACCCTCGCCGTCGCCCTGGAGTTCGCCAACGGCGCCGTCGGGACGCTGCTGGGAAGCTACGACTCGTCGTACGCCTACCCGGGAACCCACCACCTCGAGGTGAACGGCACCCTCGGTCGAGGCGTCGTCACCGACACGGTCCGGAGCCTGGAGCTCTCCCGTGTCGGGGACGACACGACGCGCATCTGGCGGGCCGGCTACTTCGACGACGAGGCGCGCAGCTTCCACAGCACGCTCGACCGCTACGTCGACGCCATGCTCGCCGCCTTCCGGGCGGGCGACCCGCCGCCGGTGCCCGCGGCCGCGGGGCGCCGCGCGCTGGCGCTCGCCCAGGCGATCATCCGGTCGGCCGACGACGGCGTGCGCGTCGCCGTGTGACCGCCAACCGCCGCCTCCGGCGTCCGCCGGGGTGGTCGGAGTGGCAGGAACGGCCGTCGAGGGCGTTGGATGGCGGCATGGAACATCGACACCTCGGCGCCAGCGGACTCAAGGTCTCCGAGATCATCTACGGCAACTGGCTCACCCACGGCTCGCAGGTGGAGAACGACGCCGCGATCGCCTGCGTGCGCGCGGCCCTCGAGGCCGGGATCACCACCTTCGACACCGCGGACGTGTACGCGAACACGGCCGCCGAGGCCGTCCTCGGCGAGGCGTTGGAGGGACAGCGGCGCGCATCGGTGGAGATCCTCACCAAGGTCTACTGGCCGACCGGACCGAAGGGGCCCAACGACCGCGGGCTCTCGCGCAAGCACATCCTGGAGTCGATCGACGGGTCGCTCAGCCGGCTGCGGACCGACTACGTCGACCTGTACCAGGCCCACCGCTACGACCACGACACGCCGCTCGAGGAGACGATGCAGGCCTTCGCCGACGTCGTGCGGGCCGGCAAGGCGCTGTACATCGGGGTGAGCGAGTGGACCGCCGAGCAGATCCGGGCCGGCCAGGACCTGGCCACGGGTCTCGGCTTCCGGCTCGTCTCCAACCAGCCGCAGTACTCGATGCTCTGGCGGGTGATCGAGGCGGAGGTCGTGCCGACCTCGCGGGAGCAGGGGCTCGCGCAGATCGTCTGGTCCCCGGTCGCCCAGGGCGTCCTCACCGGCAAGTACCGGTCGGGGGCCGAGCTGCCGGCCGGGTCGCGGGCCACCGACGCCAAGGGCGGCGCGCAGGTGATCTCCCGGTTCCTGCGCGACGACGTCCTCGACCGGGTGCAGCTCCTCACCCCGGTGGCCGAGGAGCTCGGCCTGAGCATGGCCCAGCTGGCGGTCGCCTGGGTGCTGCAGAACGACAACGTCGCCGGTGCGATCATCGGCGCGTCCCGGCCCGAGCAGGTGCACGAGAACGCCGCGGCGTCCGGCGTGCCGATCCCGGCCGAGGCGATGGCCCGGATCGACGCCGCGCTCGGCGACGTCGTCGAGCGCGAC
This sequence comes from uncultured Actinomycetota bacterium, assembly GCA_963724505.1. Classification (GTDB taxonomy): domain Bacteria; phylum Actinomycetota; class Actinomycetes; order Actinomycetales; family Cellulomonadaceae; genus Actinotalea. The sequence goes on along the minus strand of CAVRUY010000002.1, from coordinate 129,398 downwards.
CCTGCGAGGACCGCGGAGAGCTCGCCGCCGGCCACCCGCTGAGGCGGCCCTGCCCGGTCCTCGGACCCGGCAGGGCCGCACCCCGGGTCAGCCCCCGAAGGCGGCAAGGTGCCGTCGGCTGGCCGTCAGCTGCTGCTCGAGCACCCGCTCGACATCGGCGGCCTGGACGTCGCCGAGGGTGCGCTCCAGCAGGGCGATGTCGTCCAGCTCGACCGTGCGGCCCACCGCGAGGGCCGCGTCGAGGGAGACGCTGCCGTCGGCGAGGAGCTGGTCGTAGAGCGCCTGCAGCTCTGCGGAGCGGAACTCACCGACCTCGGTGCCGAGCGACGGGTCCTCGAGCCCGTAGGTCGTCAGCAGGGCCCGCACCGCCGCCATGTGCTGCTCCTCGGCGCGGGCGATGTTCGCGAACGTCCGCACGTCGTACTGCGCCGCGAAGGCGGTGTAGAGGTCGAGGGCGACCTTCTCCTCCTCGACCCAGGTGAGGAGGTCGGCAGTGCCCGCCGCTCCCAGGGCGTCCAGGTCGCCGCTGCCGGGCTCGGCGGAGCACGCGTCGCAGCCGAGGTCGCTCTGCCCACGGGTGTCCTCGGCCGAGCCCACGGCGAGTGAGCCCTCGGAGGAGGTCCCCCCGTCGGCGATCGCCGGGATCGCGACCGCCAGGCCAAGGGCCGCCACGGCCAGCCCGATGCCGGTACCGATCATCCTGCGTCTCATCGTCGTCCTCCTTGCTGGGCCCGGCTGCTGCCGAGGGGGTGTCCTGGTACCGACCATGGCCCAGACGCCGGCAGGCCGTGTGGACCGCGTGTGGCGACGAGATGGAGACGGCCCCGCGCGCGCCGGGACGGAGCCGACGGTCGGGCAGGATAGGTCCGTGCCCACAGTGCTGGTGGTCGAGGACGACCGCGACATCCGGGAGGTGCTGCGCCGCTACCTCGAGCGAGCGGGCCTGGCCGTGCTCACGACCGGCAGCGGCGCCGAGGCGTTGCGGCTGCTCGAGGGGCAGGTCGACCTCGCGCTGCTCGACCTCGGGCTGCCCGATGTCGACGGCGCCGACGTCCTCGTCGCGGCACGGTCGACTCTCCCGCCGGTCCCGGTGATCGTCCTCAGCGCCCGGAGCACGGTCCCGGACCGGATCCAGGGACTGACCCTGGGCGCCGACGACTACGTCACCAAGCCGTTCAGCCCGGCCGAGGTGGTGCTGCGCGTCCAGGCTGTCCTCGCGCGAGCCGGTACCCCGGCGAGCTCCACGGCGACGTACGGCGCCGGGAGGCTGAGGATCGAGGAGGCGTCCCGGCAGGTGTGGCTCGACGACGGGCCGCTGGACCTCACGGCGACCGAGTGGGGCGTCCTGACGACCCTGGCCGGCGCGCCCGGCCGGGTCTTCTCCCGCTTCGAGCTGGTCAACCGCGTCCGCGGCTACGAGTTCAGCGGGTACGAGCGCAGCATCGACTCGCACGTGAAGAACCTGCGCCGCAAGCTGGGCCCGGCCGGCGCCGAGGCGATCGCCACGGTGGTCGGCGTCGGCTACAAGCTGGCCTGGGCACGAGGCTGACGTGCTCCGCCCCAGTCGCCTCGGGACCCGGCTCGTCCTCGCGTTCTCCCTGGTCAGCCTCGTGGCGGTGGGGCTGGTCGCCGGTGCGGCGCGGATCGGCGTGGACCGCGGCCTGAGCGCCGCCACCTCCGACGACCTCGCCGAGACGGCCGGCCTCGGCGCCGATCTCGCCGCGCGCGCGTTCCAGGCCGCGGGCGGCTGGACCGGCGCCGACCTCTCGGCATCCCTCGCCGCCGCCCGGGACCGGGACGCGACGCTCGAGGTGCTGGCGGCGGACGGCGCACGCGTCGTCGGCGACGTCTCGACCGGCTCGGGGCCGCGACTCACGGCACCCGTCCGGGTGGCGGGGACGCCGGTCGGCTCGGTCGTCGTCCGGTCGGCGGGACCCGGCGGCGCGATGGGCGCCGCGGACCGCGGGCGAGAGCTCGCGTGGTCGTGGATCCTCGGCTCCGCGATCCTCGCGCTCCTGTTGGCCGTCGCGGCGGGCGCCGTCGTGACCCGATGGCTCATCGGGCCACTGGCCCGGCTCACCGAGGTGGCCCGCTCCGTCGCCCGCGGTGACCTGAGCGCCCGCGTGCTGCCGCGGGGCGCCGACGAGCTCGGCGACCTGGCGCGCGGGTTCAACGACGCCGCAGACGCCGTCGAGCGGAGCACCGTCGCCCGCCGGCGGATGGCCGCGGACGTCGCCCACGAGCTCCGCACGCCGCTCGCCGCGCTCCAGGCCGGGCTCGAGGAGCTCCGCGACGGGCTGGCGCCGGCCGAGCCGGAGACGCTGGGCCGGCTGCACGACCAGGCTGTCCGCCTCGGTCGCGTGATCGGCGACCTCGGCATACTCGCCGCGGTCGACGACGACGCCCCGCGCCCGGTCCCGGGACGGAGCGACCTCGCGACGGTCGTCCGGAGCGAGGCGGCCGCGCGCGCTCCGGAGCTGCGCGCCGCCGGGGTGGAGATGCGGGTGCTCGAGCTGCCGCCCGCCGCGGTGCTCGCCGATCCGGACCGGCTGCACCAGGTGGTCGGGAACCTGCTGGCCAACTGCGCCCGGCACTGCCGCAGGGGTGACCACGTCGAGGTGCGGATCACCCTGGACCGGGACCACGCGGCGCTCGAGGTCGCGGACGACGGGCCGGGCATCGCCCCTGCCGACCTGGCGCACGTGACCGAGCGCTACCGCCGCGGCAGCGCCACGAGGACGCCGGGCTCCGGTCTCGGCCTGGCCGTGGTCCGGGAGATCGTCGAGTCGTACGGCGGCGACCTCGAGGTCGCCTCGGTCGCCGGGACCCAGGTCACCGTTCGTCTGCCCCGCGGCTGAGCGCCCGGCCGCGACGGCCCCGGCCGCCCGGGTCAGACCGCGCTGGGCACGGCCGGTCGAGCCCGCAGCGCGGGGCTCGGCGCCGGTCGTCCGCAGAGCGCGGCGCCCAGGCCGACGGCCGCCCGGAGCAGCGCGACGAGGCGCGCGTCCCGGTCGGCCCCGCGGGTGGTCGTCGCCACCGCGTGGTCGACGACGGCGCGCGCCATGCTCTGCGGCCGGCCGCGCGGGACGCCGGTCCGTGCCGTGAAGTCCCGCGCCCACGCCTGGGCGAGCGGGACGGCATCGAGCGCCTCGCGGGTGGACGCGCGCGGGGCGCCGGCGGGCCGCCGGTCGCCGTGGGCGAGGACGCGGTCGCAGGTGAGGACCCCGGCGGCCAGCGCGCGCGCGTCGTCCCCGGCCGCCCAGGGCAGCGCGGTCCGGCCCACGAGCAGGGCGATCTCCACGTCCCACCGGGGGTCGGGGCTCCGCAGGCCGATGACCGAGGGGACGAGCGCCGCCAGCTCCTGCCGGGCGACGACGCCCACCCGGTCGTTGACCGAGCGCGCGAGGTGGGCCAGCAGCGGGTGCGTGCAGCGCGGCTCGTCGCTCCAGCGCTCTCCGGCGAGCAGGCTCGCCCACTCCATGAAGCAGCCGCCGTCCCGCGGGTTCCGATGCGCCCCGGCGGCCAGGACCGGCAGGGCGTCGGGGATCGCGGTGCGGGGAGCGGGGTGCCGGGCACTGCGGCGGGGCGGGCGAGCGGTCGACACGGGAACCTCCCGGGCTCGGGGCGGACGGCCAGTGTCCGTCCGATCCGGGCCCTCGGCAATCCCTGCGCCGCGACCGGCCGGTCAGTCCACGGCGCCGAGCCGCACGTCCACCGGCACGCCGGCCTCGACGGTCCGGGAGACGGTGCAGCTGCGGTCGTGGGAGATCTGCAGGGCGCGGGGCAGCACCTCGCGCGCGGCGTCGCCCTCGGGTCCCTCGGGGAACTGCACGTCGAAGGTCACGACGATCTCCCGCAGGATCGAGCCGTCGGGCTCCCGGAGCTTCTCGGCGTCGACCCGCGCCAGCGAACCGCGTCGGCTCCGCACGCCGGGCGGTGACGACCTCGACGTCCACCGCCGAGCAGCCCGCGATCGCCACCATGAACAGCTCGAGCGGGCTGAAGTCGGACTCGTCGGCCGAGCCGAAGAGCAGCTCGCCGCCGCGGTCGTTCCGTGCGACGTAGGCGCCGTCCCCGGCACGCTCGACGCGGACGGTGCGGTGGGTGTCACTCATCGCACCAGTCTCTCAGGGCGGGCCGCGGGGACCGGGCACGCACCGTCGTTCTCGAGCCGGCGCACCAGCGCCCAGGACAGCAGCACGATCGCGGCCGCCGCGAGCCACGGCTGCACCGGCGCGAACCACCGCAGCGCCCCGGTGTAGCCCAGTGCCAGCAGCGCGAGCTTGTTGCACACCGGGCACCCCACGGCGAAGAACGTCAGCAGCCCGCCGGCCGCCCCCATCCGGGCCCGGCTCGCGTCCGCCTCAACCGGGGCGTCCGCCTCGGCGGGGGCGTCCGCCTCGGCGGGGGCGTCCTCGCCCCGCCGTCCCGCCGCGCGCCGCAGCGGCGTGTCCCGGACGTAGGTGCCGACGAGCAGCCCGGAGAGCACCGCGGTGAGCAGGAGCACCGGCCACGCCCACCCCGTGGGCGGGACCTCGCGTCCGAAGACCGGGTTCGGCAGGAGCGCCGTCGGCAGCGCGACCACCACGACCGTGGCGACGGCCGCCGCGCCCGCCACCAGGTGACGTCGTGGACCCCAGCCGGCCCACGCCCGCGCCGCCGCCTTCAGGGATCTGCCCAGCGATCGCACGCGCTCGGGTCCGGTCGCCGTCGTCATACCCCGGAGGGTATCCGATCGACGCCAGGCTTTCACGGCGACGGGCGTCCAAATTACCCCCCCGGGTATGCGACCGAGGTCCCGCGAGACGTCCCACGACGCCGCCTAACCTCGAGAACGACACCAAAACGGATCGGGGATCACCAACCATGAAGATCGTTGTCGTCGGCGGCGTCGCAGCCGGAATGTCGATCGCCGCCCGGGCGCGGCGCCTGGACGAGCACGCCGAGATCGTCGTGTTCGAGAAGGGCCAGCACGTCTCCTTCGCGAACTGCGGCCTGCCGTACCACATCGGCGAGACCATCAAGGAGCGCAGCCGGCTGATGCTGCAGACCCCGCAGAGCCTGCGGGAGTCGCTCGACATCGACGTGCGCAACGGCGTGCGGGTGCTGGCCGTCGACCGGGCGGCCAAGACCGTCCGGGTGCGCGTCCTGGCCTCCGGCGAGGAGTACGACGAGAGCTACGACGCGCTGGCCCTGGCCCCGGGCGCCTCGCCCTTCAAGCCGGCCCTGCCGGGCATCGACCTGCCGTCGGTGCACGTCCTGCGCCGGGTGGGCGACATGGACGTCATCAAGAAGGCCGTCGACGGCGAGGGCGACCGCAACCGGACGGGCGGGGTCCGGCACGCCGTCGTCATCGGCGCCGGCTACATCGGCCTGGAGATGGCCGAGAACCTCAAGCACCGCGGCGTCACCGTCGAGGTCGTGGAGATGGCGGACCAGATCATGCCTCCGCTGGACCGCGAGATGAGCACGGCGATGGAGAACTACCTCCGGGCGCACGAGATCACCCTGCACCTGGGCACCGCCGCCGCGGCGTTCTCGGTCAAGCCGAACGGCCGCACCCAGGTCGAGCTGAAGAACGCGACGTTCCTCGAGACCGACATGGTCATCCTGGCCGCCGGCGTGCGGCCGAGCACCGAGCTCGCCGTCGCCGCGGGTCTCGAGCTCGGACCGCGCGGCGGGATCGCCGTCGACGAGCACATGCAGACCTCCGACCCCTCGATCTGGGCCGCCGGCGACGCCGTCGAGGTCCGTCACGCCGTCCTGCCGGGCAGCTGGCTGCTCCCCCTGGCCGGCCCCGCCAACCGCCAGGGCCGCGTCGCCGCGGAGAACATCTGCGGACGCGAGACCGTCTTTCCCACCGTCGAGGGCACCTCGATCGTCAAGGTCTTCGACATGGTCGCCGGCGGGACGGGCGCCTCGGAGAAGCAGCTCGTCGCCGCGGGCATCCCCTACCTGACGGTGAGCACCCACCCGAGCGGGCACGCGGGCTACTACCCGGGCACGGCGGCGATGAACGTCAAGCTCGCCTTCTCCCCCGAGGACGGCACGATCCTCGGCGCGCAGATCGCCGGGTTCGACGGCGTCGACAAGCGCCTGGACGTCCTGGCCACGGCCCTCCGGGCGGGCATGACGGTCTACGACCTGGAGGACCTCGAGCTCGCCTACGCTCCCCCGTTCGGCTCGGCCAAGGACCCGGTCAACATGGCCGGCTTCGTGGCCTCGAACGTCCTGCGCGGCGACCTCGCCCTCTGGTACGCCGCCGACTTCTCGCAGGCCACCGAGGGCGCCCGGATCATCGACGTCCGCGGCCCCGACGAGTTCGGCATCTGGCACCTGCCGGGTGCGGAGAACGTCCCGCTCAAGGACCTCCGGGTCGCCCAGGAGAGCTGGGACCGCAGCACGCCGATCCGGCTCTACTGCGCCGTCGGCTTCCGGTCCTACCTCGCCTACCGCTCGCTCGTCCAGCGCGGCTTCACCGACGTGAGCACGCTCTCCGGCGGGATGACGACGTTCCGCGCCGTGCACGGGGTCGAGCCCAGCGAGAGCGTGGACACCACCGAGGCGGAGATCGCCTACGCCGAGCCGGTCGCCCACGCACCGGCGGCGTCCACCGGCGTGGTGGTCGACCTGGACTGCACCGGGCTCGCCTGCCCGGGGCCGATCATGCAGCTGCAGAAGACGATGGTCGGGCTCGCGCCCGGCGACGAGATCCTCGCCCACGTCTCCGACCCTGGCTTCCGGCTCGACGCGCCGGCCTGGGCCAAGCGCAACGGTCACACCCTGGTCGATCTCACGCCCGAGGGCCCCGGCTACGTCGCCCGGATGCGCAAGGGCGGTCCGCTCGGCCGCGGCGCGGCGGCGCGGCTCAAGGACAAGAAGTCCTTCGTCGTCTTCTCCGGCGACCTGGACAAGGTGCTCGCGGCGTTCATCATCGCCAACGGCGCGCTGGCCATGGGCGACGAGGTCTCGATGTTCTTCACCTTCTGGGGCCTCAACGCCCTGCGCCGGGAGAACCCGGCCAAGGTCGAGCGCACCGTCATGGAGAAGATGTTCAGCACGATGATGCCCGCCGGCCCGGACGCGATGAAGCTCTCGCAGATGAACATGCTCGGCGGCGGCACCGCGATGATGAAGAAGGTGATGAAGGACAACAACGTGCCCAGCCTGCCCGACCTCATCGGGGCCGCGCGCGCCTCGGGCGCCCGCCTCGTCGCCTGCACGATGACGATGGACCTGCTGGGGATGAAGGAGACCGACCTCATCGACGGCGTCGAGTTCGGCGGCGTGGCCATGTTCCTCGGAGAGGCCAACGAGTCGAACGGTCAGTTCTTCATCTGATCGCTCCCCCGAGCGGCGCCTCGGGGTGGCCTGGGCTCAGGCCACCCCGAGGTAGGACTCCTTGACCGCGGGGTCGTTGAGCAGGTCCTTGCCGGCGCCGCTCTTGCTCACCTCGCCGGTCTCCAGGATGTAGGCCCGGTCGGAGCGGGACAGTGCCTGCTGGGCGTTCTGCTCGACCAGGAGGATGGTCGTGCCCTCCTCGTTGATCTCCGAGATGATCTTGAAGATCTGCTGGATGACGAGCGGGGCCAGGCCCATCGACGGCTCGTCGAGCAGGAGCAGCCGGGGCCGGGCCATCAGCGCGCGGCCGATCGCGAGCATCTGCTGCTCACCACCGGACAGCGTGCCGCCGACCTGGAGCCGGCGCTCCTGGAGCCGCGGGAAGAGCTCGAAGACGTGGTCGAGGACCTCGTCGTGGGCGGCCTTGGTGGGGAAGACCCGGGAGTAGCACCCCATCTCCAGGTTCTCCAGGACGGTCATCCCGGGGAAGACCCCCCGGCCCTCCGGCGCCTGGATGATGCCGAGGTTGACCCGCTCGTGCGCCTTCACCTTCGAGACGTCCACCCCGTCGAACCAGACCGAGCCGCGGGCCAGCGGCCGCACGCCCGGAGATGGCGCGCATGGTGGTCGTCTTGCCGGCACCGTTCGCACCGATGAGGGTGACCAGCTCACCCTCGTCGACCGTGAGCGAGATGCCGCGGACGGCCTCGATCCGGCCGTAGGAGACGGTCAGGTCGCGCAGCTCAAGCAGTGGCATCGTCGGGCACCCCCAGGTAGGCAGCGATCACGGCGGGGTCCGCGGAGACCTCGGCCGGCAAGCCGTCGGCGATCTTGCGGCCGAACTCGAGCACGACGACCCGGTCGGTGACACCCATGACGAGCCGCATGTCGTGCTCGATGAGCAGCACGGTGTAGCCGTCGTCCCGGATCTTGCGGATCAGGTCCATGAGGTCCTGCTTCTCGGCCGGGTTGAAGCCCGCGGCGGGCTCGTCCAGGCAGAGCAGCTTGGGCTGGGTGGCCAGGGCCCGGGCGATCTCCAGCCGGCGCTGGTCGCCGTACGGGAGGTTGCGCGCCTGCTGCGTGGCCCGGGTGCCGATGCCGACGAACTCCAGCAGGGCCATCCCCCGGTCCAGCGCGTCGCGCTCCTCGGCACGGTGCCGCCGGCTCCGGAAGATGGCTCCGGGCACGGAGGTCTTGTGCCGCGCGTCCGTCCCGACGATGACGTTCTCCAGTGCCGTCATGTCGCTGAACAGGCGGATGTTCTGGAAGGTCCGGGCGATGCCCAGGCGGGTGATCTCGTTCCGCTTGATGTTGCCCAGCGGGCTGCCGTCGAAGACCACCCGGCCGCTGGTGGGCCGGTAGACGCCGGTCATCGCGTTGAAGCAGGTCGTCTTGCCCGCCCCGTTCGGACCGATCAGGCCGAGGATCTCGCCACGCAGGATGTCGAACGTCACCTCGTTCATCGCGGTCAGTCCGCCGAAGCGCACCGTCACCGCCTCGAGCTGGACGAGCGGCTCGCCGACCTTCGCGCGGATGTCCCGCTCCGGCGCGACGAGCGCCGCGACGGTCTTCGGGTCGTGGAGCTCGGGGTGCATCTCGGCGACGTCGACCGAGACGTTCTCGTTGACCCCGCCGTCCGGCAGGAACTCCTCCGGCGGCTGACCGGCGACCGAGCCCTCGGTCCCGCGGAACTCCTCGCCGTGCTCGGAGCCCGCTCCGATTCCTCCTGGCCGGCTCATCGGGCACCTCCGCTGGTCTCGGTCGCCGTCGGCGTCCCGTGCTCGCCCACCATGGCCCGTCGAGCGGCCCGGTAGACGTCTCGACTGTAGGTCAGCAGCTTCTGCCTCGCCGGGAACAGCCCCTGCGGACGGAAGATCATCAGCGTCATGAGGGCGATGCCGAAGAACAGGTACTTGTAGTTGGCGATCTCGTTGCCGTTGATCGGGATGCCGAACAGGTCGGTGCGGCCGAGGAAGAAGTTCGGCAGGTACACGACCAGGAACGCCCCCAGGATGACACCCAGCTTGTTCCCCTGCCCGCCGAGCACGACCGCGCACAGGAAGAGCATCGAGTTGATGACGTTGAAGGTGGTCGGCACGACGAACTGCACCTGCCCGGCGTAGAGCGCACCGGAGAGCCCGCCGATCGACGCCCCGATGAGGAACGCCCACAGCTTGAACTTGAAGGTCGGCACGCCCATGATCTCCGCGGCGTCCTCGTCCTCCCGGATGGCGACCCACGCCCGGCCCACCCGGGACCGCTCGAGGTTGCCGACGATCATGAGGACGACCGCGATGAGGACGAGGCTGCCCCAGAACCACCAGACGCCCGAGTTGAGCGGCAGGCCGGTGTTGCCCGCGGAGAGGATGCCGTTGGGCTGGCTCTCGGACACGCCGACCTTCGGGTAGGCGATCTGCGACAGGCCCCGCCCGCCGCCGGTGATCCCGGAGAGGTTGTCCGCCAGGAGGCGGACGATCTCGCCGAAGCCGAGGGTGACGATCGCGAGGTAGTCGCCCCGCAGGCGCAGCGTCGGTGAGCCGAGGATGAGTCCGGAGACGGCCGTCATCGCGACCGCGATCGGGAGCGCGAACAACCACGCCCAGTCCCGGGAGAGCCAGTCGTCGGTGAGGTTCCACGGGCTGTCGGGGCTGGTGATCAGGCCGACGGTGTAGGCGCCGATCGCGTAGAAGCCGACGTAGCCGAGGTCGAGCAGGCCCGCCTGGCCCACGACGACGTTGAGGCCGATCGCGAGCAGCGCGTACATGCCGAACTGGGCGAGCACGCCGCCGAAGTCGGTGCCCACGGTGGTGAGCACCGGCGGACGCAGCACGGGCAGCAGCGCCACGAGGACGAAGGCCGGCACGCCGACCGCCCACTGGGTCGGGCGGGGCAGGGCGTCCCACCAGAGGCGGAGACGGTCGCCGATGCCGAGGTGGCGCTGGGGGGCCGCCTCGGTCGAGAAGGTCTGGGTGCTCATGCGCGTGCCCTCCCGAGGGACTCGCCGAGGATGCCGGTCGGTCGGAACATCAGCACGAGGATGAGCAGGACGAACGCGACGACGTCCCGCCACTCGGTGCCGAACAGCGCCTGGCCGTAGAGCTCCATCACGCCGAGGAGCAGACCACCGAGCAACGCGCCGCGCAGGTTGCCGATGCCGCCGAGGACCGCGGCGCTGAAGGCCTTGATCCCGAGGATGAAGCCGCCCGAGTAGATGATCCCGTTGGGCACCCGCTGGGTGTAGAGCAGGCCGGCCGCGCCGGCGAGGACACCGCCGATGAGGAAGGTCAGCATGATCACCCGCTCCCGCGAGACGCCCATGAGGGTCGCGGTGACGGGGTCCTGCGCGACGGCACGGATGCCTCGGCCGAACTTCGTCGCGTTGATGAAGCGGTCCGTCGCGAACGCGAGCAGGAGCGCGGAGGCGACGATGATGAGGTCGACGTTGGTGACCGTGGCGCCGAGGAAGGCGAACTGCTCCTGCGGCTGCACGAGGCGGATCGGCTGCTGGGCGTTGAGCCCGCCCAGGGTCTCGCCGGTCAGCCTCGGCAGCACGAAGTGCACGAACTCCTGGATGACGAACGAGGCGCCGATCGCGGCGATGAGGAAGACCAGCGGTGGCGCCCCGCGGGTGCGCAGCGGCCGGTAGGCGATCCGTTCGAGCCCGACGGCACTGCCGCCCGCCACGATCATCCCGCCGACCATCGCGATGCCGAGGTAGACGATCGTCAGCAGCGTGCCCTGCTGGTAGGCGTTCCCGCTCGGGGAGAAGCCGAGCACCATGAGGGTCGCGTACTGCCCGAACATCCCGAGCATGAAGATCTCGGAGTGCGCGAAGTTGATCAGCCGCAGCACGCCGTAGACCAGCGTGTAGCCGACCGCCACCAGGGCGTAGATCGCACCGTAGGTGAGCCCGTTGACCGTCAGCGCCCAGAAGTTGCGCGTCAGTGCCCCGACGTCGAAACCGATGTCAGTGATCACCTGGCTGGTGGCGTGGAGCATGAGGCTCATCGGACTCCTCGGGGCACGGATCGGGCGCCGACGGGTCACGGCGACGGCGGCGGGGCGAGCGGTGGCGCCGACGGCCGGGCCCGCAGGCCCGGCCGTCGGGGGTGGGTCACTGGACCTGGTAGATCCAGGTGGTGCTCACCGCGAGCTCACCGGTCTCGTCCCACTTGTAGGCCTTGGCGTAGCCCTGGCCGTCGTACGCGTGCACGAAGTCCACCAGGGCGGCGCGGTCCGTGATGCCGGAGTCGATGCCCTTGAGGATGATCGTCGCGAGGTCGTAGCCCTCGACCGAGTACGTGCCCGGTGCGACCGAGAACGCATCGGTGTAGGCCGTGGCGAACGCGTCGGCCGCGGGGGCGCAGGGGCAGGTGAGGTAGGCGCCGTCGGTCGCGGAACCGGCCTGCTTGACGAACTCGGGGTCGTTCACGCCGTCACCGGAGATGAAGACCGCGTCCACCCCGCCGGAGCGCAGCTGCGAGACGAACGGGGCCGCCTCGGCGTAGTACCCGGCGTAGTAGACGGCGTCGGGCGCGGCGTCCTTGATGATCTGGACGGTGGTGGTGAAGTCCTTGTCACCGGCCTTGACCTTCGAGGCGCAGCCGGGGTCGGCCACGTCACCGAGGGTTTCGGTGACGACCTCGGCCAGGCCGACGCCGTAGTCCGAGTCGTCCTGGACGACGCAGATCTTGGCGCCGCCGAGGGTTCCGGTGGCGTAGTTCGCGATCGCCCCGCCCTGGGAGTTGTCGTTGCCCAGACCACGGATGAAGTTGGTCCACCCGTTGGTGGTCAGCCCCGGGTTGGTCGCCGACGGCGAGAGCATCAGGACGTTCGCCTGGGAGAAGATCGGGCCGGTCGCCTTGGACTCACCGGAGAACGCCGGGCCGACGATGCCGACCACCGAGGCGTCGGCGACGATGGTCGGGGCGACCTGGGTGGCCTTCTGCGGGTCACCCTCGGTGTCGAACTGCTTGAGCGTGACCTGGCAGTCCGGGTTCGCCGCGTTGTGCGCGTCGACCGCGAGCTGCACGCCGTTGACGATGTTGGTGCCGAGGGCCGCGTTCGGGCCGGTGAGGGCGCCCATCATGCCCAGCGAGATGTCGCTGCAGGTCGCGGTGCCGTCGCCGGCCGGGTCGGCCGGGGTCCCGCCCGTGGCCCCGCTGGCCTCGACGCCCTCGGCGTCGACCTGGATGAGCGGCTGGATGGACAGCTCGGCGCTGCTCGTGGCGTCCCCGCTCTCCGAGGTGGTCGAGCCGGCCGCCTTCGAGGAACAGCCGGCCAGCGCCAGGCCGACGGTCAGGACCGCCGCCATGCCGGCGAAGCGAGTGGTCGATCTCCGCATCAGTGATACCTCCGTGAGTTCTTCGTGCGGCTGCAGCCGCCCGGTCCCGCGACGCGCGGTCGACCAGGACTGCCCGTACCGTACGGTTGGCGCGTTTCGGGGGGGTTACCGCTGACCACACGTCACGGTCACGGTTGAGCCGCGCGGCGGACACGGGAGGGTCGCTCGGGGTCCGGTGGTGGAGTCACAGTAGGCCTCCGGAACCCGCGACGCACCACCCGCCACGCGCACGACGGTACGGAACGGCCCCGGGGCAGACGCGGAAGGGCCCCTGGCGATCGCCAGGGGCCCTTCCGCGTGCGGCTGGTGTCAGCTACCGACCTTGTGCACGAGCAGCGAGTTGGTCGTGCCGGGGACGCCCACCGGGGCGCCGAACACGATGACCACGCGGTCGCCGGAGTCGACCAGACCGTTCGCGCGCAGCGTCTGGTCCACCTGGGACACCATCTCGTCGGTGTGCGTGACCGTCGCCGTCTGGTAGGTCTGGACGCCCCAGGTCAGCGCGAGCTGGTTGCGCACGACGTCGTCCGGCGTGAACGCGATCATCGGGATCGGCGCACGCAGACGCGAGACACGGCGTGCGGAGTCGCCGCTCTGGGTGAAGGTCACGAGGTACTTGACCCCGAGGGTCTCGCCGACGTCCGCCGCAGCGTGCGTGATGGCGCCACCGCGGGTCTTCGGGCTCCAGCCGAGCGGGGCGATGCGCTCGAAGCCGCCCTCCTCGGTCGACTCGATGATCCGCGCCATCGTGCGCACGGCCTCGATCGGGAAGTCGCCCACGCTGGTCTCGCCGGAGAGCATCACCGCGTCGGCGCCGTCGAGGACGGCGTTGGCGCAGTCGGAGGCCTCGGCGCGCGTCGGGCGCGGCGAGGTGATCATCGACTCGAGCACCTGGGTGGCGACGATGACCGGCTTGGCCGAGCGGCGCGCGAGCTCGATGGCACGCTTCTGGACCAGCGGGACCTGCTCGAGCGGGAGCTCGACGCCGAGGTCACCGCGGGCGACCATGATGCCGTCGAACGCGTCGATGATCTCGGCGAGGTTCTCCACGGCCTGCGGCTTCTCGATCTTGGCGATCACCGGGACCTTGCGGCCCTCCTCGGCCATGATCGTCGCGACGTTCTCGTAGTCCGCGGCGGACCGCACGAACGACAGCGCGATGAAGTCGGCGCCCTGCGCCAGGCCCCAGCGCAGGTCGGCCTCGTCCTTCTCGGACATCGCCGGGACGCTCACCGCGACACCGGGGAGGTTGAGGCCCTTGTTGTTCGAGACGGTGCCGGGCACCTCCACGACGGTCACGACGTTGCTGCCCTCGACGGCGGTGATGCGCACCGCGACCTTGCCGTCGTCGATGAGGATCCGGTCGCCGACGCGTGCGTCGCCGGTCAGGCCCTTGTAGGTGGTGGAGCACAGGTCCTTGGTACCGGGGACGTCGTCGGTGGTGATGGTGAAGACGTCGCCGATCGCGAGGTCGTGCTTGCCCTCGACGAACCGGCCGAGGCGGATCTTCGGGCCCTGCAGGTCGACCAGGACGGCGACCGCGCGGCCGGAGGCCTTCGCGGCGTCGCGCACCCGGCGGATCACCGCGGCGTGCTCTTCGGGCTCGCCGTGGCTCCGGTTGATGCGGGCGACGTCCATCCCGGCGTCGACGAGGGCTTGGACCTGCTCGGGCGACTCCGTCGCGGGACCGAGGGTGCAGACAATCTTGGCTCTACGCATGGCTCCAGCCTAGTTCGAGGATCGATGGGACTTCGTGGCTCCGAGTCCCGGGTCAGGGACGCATCGCCCGTTCGGTGGGGGTGATCGGTGCGGGCAGCTCGGTGCCTCCCCGCAGGTAGGCGTCGACGGCGGCAGCGGCGGCGCGGCCCTCCGCGATCGCCCACACGATGAGCGACTGGCCGCGGCCGGCGTCGCCGGCGACGAAGACGCCCGGGACGGACGTCGAGTAGTCCTCGCCGCGCGCCACGGTGCCCTGGCCGGTCAGGTCGGCCCCGGTCTGGGCGACGAGGGTCTCGGCCTCCGGACCGACGAAGCCCATCGCGAGCAGCACGAGGTCCGCCGGCAGGTCCTTCTCCGTCCCCGGGACCGGCACGAGCCGACCCTCGGGCGAGACCTCGGTGGTCGCCACCCGCAGGTGACGGACGTTGCCGTGCTCGTCGCCCAGCAGCTCGACGGTCGAGGCGAGGTAGGCGCGCTCGCCACCCTCCTCGTGCGAGCTGGAGACCTTGTAGACCATGGGGTAGGTCGGCCACGGCTGGTTGACCGGCCGGTCGACCGGCGGCTGCGGGGTGATCTCCAGGGACGTGACCGAGGCCGCGCCCTGACGCAGCGAGGTCCCCACGCAGTCCGACCCGGTGTCGCCGCCGCCGATGACGATGACGTGCTTGCCGGTCGCGGTGACCTGGTCCGGCACCGCGTCGCCCGCCTGGACCTGGTTCGACTGGCGCAGGAACGGCACCGCCGGGTGGACCCCGGTGAGGTCGGAGCCCGGCACCGTGAGCACCCGCGCGGTCGTCGAGCCGATGGCCACGACCACCGCGTCGTACCGCGACCGCAGCTCGGTCCAGGTGAGGTCCTTGCCGATCTCCACGCCGGGCCGGAAGCGCGTGCCCTCGGCCTCCATCTGCGCGATGCGGCGGTCGATGTGCCACTTCTCGAGCTTGAAGTCCGGCACCCCGTAGCGCAGCAGCCCGCCGATCCGGTCGGCCCGCTCGAAGACGGCGACCGTGTGACCGGCACGGGTGAGCTGCTGGGCGGCGGCCAGTCCGGCCGGGCCCGAGCCGACGACGGCGACGGTGTTCCCGGTGAGGAAGTGCGGCACCTGCGGGCTGATGAGCCCGCGCTCGAAGGCCTCGTCGACGATCGAGACCTCGACGTTCTTGATCGTCACCGGCGGCTCGGTGATGCCCAGGACGCAGGACGTCTCGCAGGGCGCCGGGCAGATCCGTCCGGTGAACTCCGGGAAGTTGTTCGTCGCGTGCAGCCGGTCGCTGGCCTCGGCCCACTGGCCCTGCCAGACGAGGTGGTTCCACTCGGGGATCAGGTTGCCCAGCGGGCAGCCCTGGTGGCAGAACGGGATGCCGCAGTCCATGCAGCGCCCGGCCTGCGCCGAGAGGCGGGCCTCGTTCGACTCGCCGAGCTCGGCCTGCACGTCGCGGTAGTCGAGCAACCGCACCGGAACCGGTCGGCTCGGCGGCAGCTCGCGCTGGCGCACCTTGAGGAAGCCGCGGGGGTCAGCCATGGGACACCTCCAGGATGTGGTCCCAGACGCCGGGGGCGCTGGGGTCGAGCCCCTGCTCCGCAGCGTCTGCGAGGGTGGCGAGCATCCGCTCGTACTCGGTCGGCACGACCCGGGTGAACCGCGCCAGCGAGGCGGGCAGGTCGGCCAGCAGCTCGCCCGCGAGCGGGGAGCCGGTCTCGGCCAGGTGGGTCCGCAGCAGCTGCTCGAGCTCGTCGGCGTGCTCCGGCCCGACGGGCCCGAGCGAGAGCTCGGCCGCCGCGCGCGCCGGACCGTTGACGAGCTCGGGGCGAAGGTCGAGAACGAAGGCGTGCCCGCCCGACATCCCGGCGCCGAAGTTGCGACCGGTCCGGCCGAGCACCACGACGATCCCGCCGGTCATGTACTCGCAGCCGTGGTCGCCGACGCCCTCGACGACGAGCGTCGCCCCGGAGTTGCGCACCGCGAACCGTTCGCCGACTACGCCCCGGAGGTAGATCTCGCCCGAGGTCGCGCCGTAGCCGATGACGTTGCCCGCGATGACGTCCTGCTGACCGGCCAGCACCGAGGCGGCGTCGGGCCGCACGACGACGCGTCCGCCCGAGAGGCCCTTGCCGACGTAGTCGTTGGCGTCCCCGAACAGCCGGAGCGTGATGCCCCGCGGCAGGAACGCACCGAAGGACTGGCCGGCCGAGCCGGTCAGGGTGACGTCGATCGTGTCCTCCGGCAGGCCGGCGCCGCCGTGCCGCCGGGTGACCTCGTGCCCGAGCATCGTGCCGACGGTGCGGTTGACGTTGCGGACCGGCAGCGCGATCCGGACCTGCTCGCCACGCTCGAGGGCCGGGGCGGACCGGGCGATGAGCTGGTTGTCCAGCGCCTTGTCCAGGCCGTGGTCCTGCGTCGTCGTGTTGCGCAGCGAGGAGCCGGGGACCGGCTCCGGCCGGGCGAGCACCGGCCCGAGGTCGAGCCCCGAGGCCTTCCAGTGCGTGATCGCCGCGCGGGTGTCCAGCGCCTCGACGTGGCCGACGGCCTCCGCGAGCGACCGGAAGCCGAGCGCGGCGAGGTACTCCCGCACCTCGAGCGCGATGTACTCGAAGAAGGTCTCGACGAACTCGGGCTTGCCGGTGAAGCGGGCCCGCAGCTCGGGGTTCTGGGTGGCGACGCCGACGGGGCAGGTGTCGAGGTGGCAGACCCGCATCATCACGCAGCCGCTGACGACCAGCGGCGCCGTCGCGAAGCCGAACTCCTCGGCGCCGAGCAGCGCGCCGATGATGACGTCGCGGCCGGTCTTCAGCTGCCCGTCGACCTGCACGACGATCCGGTCGCGCAGGTTGTTGAGCACGAGCGTCTGCTGGGTCTCGGCCAGGCCGATCTCCCAGGGCGTGCCGGCGTGCTTGAGCGAGGTCAGCGGGCTCGCGCCGGTGCCGCCGTCGTGGCCGGAGATGAGCACGACGTCGGCGTGCGCCTTGGAGACGCCCGTCGCCACCGTGCCCACGCCGAACTCGCTGACGAGCTTGACGTGCACCCGCGCCGCAGGGTTCGCGTTCTTCAGGTCGTGGATGAGCTGGGCGATGTCCTCGATCGAGTAGATGTCGTGGTGCGGCGGCGGCGAGATGAGGCCGACGCCGGGCGTCGAGTGCCGGGTCTGGGCGATCCACGGGTAGACCTTGGTGCCGGGCAGCTGCCCGCCCTCGCCGGGCTTGGCGCCCTGCGCCATCTTGATCTGCAGGTCGGTCGCGTTGACCAGGTACTCCGAGGTCACACCGAACCGGCCCGAGGCCACCTGCTTGATCGCCGAGCGCCGCTCGGGGTCGTGCAGGCGGTCCGGGTCCTCACCGCCCTCACCGGTGTTCGAGCGCGCGCCCATCCGGTTCATCGCGATCGCAAGGGTCTGGTGCGCCTCGAGCGAGATCGAGCCGTAGGACATCGCACCGGTGGAGAAGCGCTTGACGATCTCCTCGACCGGCTCGACCTCCTCCAGCGGCACCGGCGGGCGTGAGCCGTCGGCGAAACGGAGCAGGCCACGCAACGTCATCAGCCGCTCGGCCTGGTCGTCCACCCGGCGGGTGTACTCGCGGAACACGTCGAACTGGCGGGTCCGGGTGGAGTGCTGCAGGCGGAAGACCGTCTCCGGGTCGAAGAGGTGCTCCTCGCCGTCCCGGCGCCACTGGTACTCCCCGCCGACGTTGAGCCGACGGTGCGCCTGCGGGTTCCCGCTGGTGGGGTAGGCGTCGTGGTGGCGCGCGGCGGCCTCCGCGGCGATGACGTCGAGACCGATCCCGCCCAGGCGGCTCGTCGTCCCGGCGAAGTAGCGGTCCACGATCTCGTGCGACAGCCCGATCGCCTCGAACACCTGCGCGCCACGGTAGGAGGCGATCGTCGAGATCCCCATCTTGCTCATCACCTTGAGCACGCCCTTGCCGAGCGCCTTGATGAGATTGGCCACGGCCTTCTCGGGTGCGACCTGGAGGGTGCCCTCCCGGGCCAGCCCCTCGACGGTCTCCATCGCGAGGTACGGGTTGACCGCCGCGGCGCCGTAGCCGACGAGCAGCGCGACGTGGTGCACCTCGCGGACGTCGCCGGCCTCCACCACGAGGCTCACCCGGGTCCGGGTGTGCCGACGCAGCAGGTGGTGGTGCACCGCGCTGGAGAGCAGCAGCGAGGGGATCGGCGCGTTGTCCGCGTCCGACTCCCGGTCGGAGAGGATGAGGAAGCTCACGCCCGCCTCGACCGCCTGGTCGACCTGGGCGAAGATCTCCTCGAGCCGCGCCTCCAGGGCGTGCGCGCCGCCGTCGACCCGGTAGAGGCCACGGACGATCTCCGAGCGGAACACGCCGGCCAGGCTCGGGTCTCGGTCGATCCGGACGATCTTGGCGAGCTGGTCGTTGTCGAGCACCGGGAACGGCAGGATGAGCTTGCGCGCGTGCTCCGGCAGGTCGGCCAGCAGGTTCGGCTCGGGCCCGATCGCCCCGCCGATCGAGGTGACGAGCTCCTCGCGGATGGCGTCCAGCGGCGGGTTGGTCACCTGGGCGAACATCTGGGTGAAGTAGTCGAAGAGCAGCCGCGGCCGCTGGGAGAGCACGGCGACCGGGGTGTCGGTCCCCATCGCGCCGAGCGGCTCGACCCCGCTGGCACCCATCGGCGCCAGGAGGATCTTCAGCTCCTCCTCGGTGTAGCCGAAGGCGCGCTGGCGCCGCCGGACGGAGGCAGGGCTGTGCTCGACGTGCTCCCGCTCGGGCAGCTGGTCGAGGAAGATCGAGTGCTCGGCGGTCCACTGCGCGTACGGGCGCTGCGCGGCGAGCTGTCCCTTGATCTCCTCGTCCGGGATGACCCGGCCCGCGCCGGTGTCGACGAGGAACATCCGGCCCGGCTCGAGCCGGCCCTTGCGCACCACGGTCGCCGGGTCGAGGTCGAGCACGCCAGCCTCGCTGGCGAGCACGACGAGGCCGTCGTCGGTGATCCAGTAGCGGCCGGGACGCAGCCCGTTGCGGTCGAGCACGGCGCCGACCAGCGTGCCGTCGGTGAAGGCGAGCGCCGCCGGGCCGTCCCACGGCTCCATCAGCGTCGCGTGGTACTCGTAGAAGGCCCGCCGCGCGGGGTCCATCTCGGCGTGGTTCTCCCACGCCTCGGGGATCATCATGAGGACGGCGTGCGGCATGCTGCGGCCGGCCAGGTGCAGCAGCTCCAGCACCTCGTCGAACGTGCCGGAGTCCGAGCCCTGCGGCGTGCAGATGGGGCCGAGCGCGCTGAGGTCGCCGAGCTGCTCGCTGCCGAGGGTGCTCTGCCGCGCCGCCATCCAGTTCCGGTTGCCGCGCACCGTGTTGATCTCGCCGTTGTGCGCGATCATCCGGAACGGCTGCGCCAACGGCCACGACGGGAAGGTGTTCGTCGAGAAGCGCGAGTGGACGAGCGCGATCTCCGAGGCGTACCGCGGGTCGGACAGGTCGGCGAAGAAGGGCTCGAGCTGGGCGGTGGTCAGCATGCCCTTGTAGGTGAGGGTCCGCGCCGACAGCGACGCGAAGTACACGCCGAGCTCGTTCTCCACCCGCTTGCGCACCCGGAAGGCGCGCCGGTCGAGGTCGATCCCGGAAAGCGCGCGCGCCGGGTCGGCCACGACGAGGTGCCTGAACGCCGGCATCGTCGCGCGGGCGGTCGGCCCGACGAGGTCCGCCGTCACGGGGACGTCGCGCCACGCCAGGACCTGCAGGTTCTCGTCCCGGACGATCGCCTCGATCGCCGCGACGGCGGCCGCTGCCTCCGCGGCCTCGGTGGGCAGGAAGACCAGCCCGATCGCATAGCGACCCGCCGGCGGGAGCTCGGCCGGGATGACGTCACGCAGGAAGGCGTCGGGGACCTGGGTGAGGATGCCCGCACCGTCACCGCTGTCCTTCTCGGCGCCGACGGCACCACGGTGGTCCAGGTTGAGCAGGGCCGTCAGGCCGGCATCGACGATGTCCCGCCCGGGCGTCCCGCGGAGGGTCGCGACGAAGGCGACACCACAGGCGTCGTGCTCGGTCGACGGGTCGTAGAGACCCGCAGGAGCAGCGTCGAACACGCTCATTACCACCGTCCTCGTGCTGACCCGGGCGCTCGCCCGGGTAGGGAAGGGATGTCCGGGGACGCCATCGGCCCGACTGGCGGCGACGATACCGCCTGGCGCCGTCGCCGACACCGTCGAACGGTGCGGGCGGCGGCCACGAGAGTCCTCACGAGGACGTCAGGTGTCGTTCTGCTGGGAGGCGACCTCGTCGGTGGTCGCGTCCTGATCGACGGGCCCCTCGTCGACGCCGTTCGGCTCGTCGACGCCGTCGGTCGGCTGCGCGGGATCGCCGACCAGCACCGTGGTCTCGCGCCCAGGGTGGCGGCGTCCGACCAGCACGAAGGCTACCAGCGCGCCCAGGCCGACCACGATCGACGTCCAGACGTTGAGGCGCAGGCCGAGGATGGTCTGGGCCTCGTCGATCCGCAGGTACTCGATCCAGACCCGTCCGGCGGTGTAGCTCATCACGTACGCCCAGAACACCCTGCCGTGGCCCAGCCGGTAGCGCCGGTCCAGCCAGAGCAGGAAGGCAGCGGCCGCGAGGTTCCAGAGGAGCTCGTAGAGGAAGGTCGGGTGGAAGAGGGTGTCGGACGGCAGCCCGGCGGGGAACGTCGGAGAGTCGGGGTCGATCCGCAGCCCCCAGGGCAGCGTGGTCGGGCCCCCGAACAGCTCCTGGTTGAACCAGTTGCCGAGCCGGCCGATCGCCTGGGCGACGAGCAGCCCGGGGGCGACCGCGTCGGCGAAGACGACGAAGCTCACGCCCTGCTTGCGGGCACCGATCCACGCCCCGAGCGCCCCCAGGGCGATCGCGCCCCAGATGCCGAGGCCGCCCTCCCAGATGGCGAAGGCGCGCCAGGGGTCGCCGCCGGCCCCGAAGTAGGCGTCCGGCGAGCTGATGACGTGGTAGATCCGGCCGCCGAGGATGCCGAACGGCACCGCCCAGAAGACGACCTCCAGCACGGTGTCCGGGTCGCCGCCGCGCTCGGCCCAGCGTCGCCGGGTCATCAGCAGCGCCACGACGATGCCGGCCATGATGGCCAGCGCGTAGGCCCGGATGGGCAGCGGCCCGAGGTACCAGACCCCCTGGGACGGGCTGGGGATCGCGGCAGGGAGGAGGGCGACGAGGCTCACCGGCGGGCTCCTCGCACGCCGTCGGCGATCGCGGCGACGACCTCGCTGAGCGCCGCGAGACCGGACGTGAGGTCGGGGGCGTCCAGCAGGGCGCGGACGAACGCGCTGCCGACGATGACACCGTCCGCGTACCGGGCGACCTCGGCCGCCTGGGCCGGGGTGCTCACCCCGAGCCCGACGCACACCAGGTCGGCGCCCGCCGTGCGGGTGTCGGCCACGAGCCGGGCCGCGTCGGCGCCGACCGACGCCCGCGTCCCGGTGACTCCCATCGTCGAGGCCGCGTAGACGAACCCGCGGGAGGCCTGCGCGGTCATCGCGAGCCGTTCGGTGGTCGAGCTCGGGGCGACCAGGAAGACGCGGTCGAGACCGTGCGCGTCGGAGACCCGCAGCCACTCCGCCGCCTCGTCGGGGATGAGGTCGGGGGTGATGAGGCCGGCACCGCCCGCGGCGGCCAGGTCACGCGCGAACGCGTCGACGCCGTAGCGCAGGACCGGGTTCCAGTAGCTCATCACGAGGACGGGTGCCCCGGTCGCGGCGATCTGCTCGACCGCGCCCATGACGTCGCGCACCTTGGTGCCCGCCGCCAGGGACCGCTCGACGGCGTCCTGGATGGTGGGGCCGTCCATCACCGGGTCGGTGTAGGGCAGGCCGAGCTCGACGACGTCGACCCCGGCGGCGACCATCGCCCGCGCGGCGAGCACCGACCCCTCGAGGTCGGGGAAGCCGAGGGGCAGGTAGCCGACGAGCGCCGCCCGTCCCTCCGCGCGCAGGTCGTGCAGGTGTGCACTGGTCCGGCTGGTCACGACGACGCCGCTCACCCTCGGCCTTCCCTTCGTTCGGTCTCCGGGCTCTCGTCGAGCAGGCCGAACCACCGGGCGGCGGTGGCCACGTCCTTGTCCCCGCGCCCCGAGAGGTTGACCAGGATCACCGGCGGGTGGTCGAGGGCCCAGTCGCCGACCTGCGCGCCGAGCATGACGGCGCCCGCCAGCGCGTGCGCCGACTCGATCGCCGGGATGATCCCCTCGGTCCGGCACAGCAGCGAGAACGCGTCCATCGCCTCGACGTCCGTGACCGGCGCGTAGACGACCCGTCCCAGCTCGTGCAGCCAGGCGTGCTCGGGACCGATGCTCGGGTAGTCGAGCCCGGCCGAGATCGAGTGGGTCGGCAGGGTCTGCCCGTCGTCGTCCTGGAGCAGGAAGGACTTCGCGCCGTGCAGCACGCCGGGGGCGCCGCCGGAGAAGCGGGAGGCGTGCCGCCCGGTGCCGACGCCGTCACCGCCGGCCTCGAAGCCGAACAGCCGGACGTCCGGCTCGTCGAGGAACGCGTTGAAGATGCCGAGGGCGTTCGACCCGCCGCCCACGCACGCCACGATGGCGTCCGGCAGCCGGCCGATCTCCTCGGCGAGCTGGGCGCGCGCCTCGAAGCCGATCACCTGGTGGAAGTCGCGCACCATCTCCGGGAACGGGTGCGGCCCGGTGACCGTGCCGAGCAGGTAGTGGGTCGTCTCGACGTTGGCCACCCAGTCGCGCAGGGCCTCGTTGATGGCGTCCTTGAGGGTGCGCTGACCGATCCGGACCGGGATGACCTCGGCGCCCAGCAACCGCATCCGGGCGACGTTGAGCGCCTGCCGGCGGGTGTCCTCCTCGCCCATGTAGACCGTGCACTCCAGGTCGAGCAGTGCGGCGGCGGTCGCCGTGGCGACCCCGTGCTGCCCGGCGCCGGTCTCGGCGATGACGCGCTTCTTGCCCATCCGCTTGACCAGCAGCGCCTGGCCGAGGACGTTGTTGATCTTGTGCGAGCCGGTGTGGTTGAGGTCCTCGCGCTTGAGGAAGACCCGCGCTCCCCCGCCGACGTGCGCGGCGAAGCGGGGCACCTCGGTCAACGGGCTCGGCCGGCCGGTGTACGTCCGGTGCAGCCGCTCGAGCTCGCGGCCGAAGGCCGGGTCGGCGAGCGCCTTGTGGTAGGCCACGTCGAGCTCGTCCAGCGCCGCGACGAGCGCCTCGGGGACGAAGCGACCACCGAAGTCCCCGAAGTAGGGTCCGGTCGCCGTCGCCAGCGGGCCGCGCTCCGGCCAGGTCGTCGACGCGCTGAGGGTCTCGTGGAGGGCTGCCTCGGCCGCCCGGCCACCGCGGGGCTCGGTCACTGCCGCACCGCCCGCAGGGAGGGGTGGGCGCCCGCGGCGACCAGGTCGGCCAGGGCGGCGCGCGGGTCCTTGCCGGTCACCAGGGCCTCGCCGACGAGGACGGCGTCCGCCCCCGAGCGCGCGTAGTCCATGACGTCGTGCGGACCGCGCACGCCGGACTCGGCGATCCGCACGATCCCCGGCGGGATGAGCGGGGCGAGCCGGGCGAAGGTCGTCCGGTCCACCTCGAGGTTCTTGAGGTTGCGGGCGTTGACCCCGATCGCGCGCGCACCGGCGTCCAGGGCGCGGGCGACCTCGTCCGCGTCGTGCACCTCGACCAGGGCGGTCATGCCCAGGGAGTGCACGCGCTCGACGAGCGAGGTGAGGACCGTCTGCTCGAGGGCGGCCACGATGAGCAGGACGAGGTCGGCGCCGTGCGCCCGCGCCTCCCACACCTGGTACGGCGTGACCACGAAGTCCTTGCGCAGCACGGGGACGTCGACCGCGGCCCGGACGGCGTCGAGGTCGGCGAGGCTGCCGTTGAAGCGACGCTTCTCGGTGAGGACCGAGATGGCCGCTGCGCCGCCCTGCTCGTAGAGACCGGCCAGCGCGGCCGGGTCCTGGATCTCCGCCAGGGCACCCTTGCTCGGGCTCGACCGCTTCACCTCGGCGATCACGACGACCGCCGACTCGTCGTGCAGCCGCACCAGGGCGTCCATCGCGTCCGGGACCCGCGAGGCCCGCTCCTTCACGTCCGCCAGCGGCGTCGCCGCCTCACGCTCCGCCAGGTCCTCCCGGACCCCCGCGACGATGTCTTCCAGGACAGTCATGGACTGGTTCCTAACTCTCCGGACGGGGCTGGACCGGCTCGTTCGGCTGACCGAGCCCGAGCATCTTGAGCACCCGCCCGACCACGAGGCCGATCACCACGATCCCGGCGCCGACCCACGCGAGCGGCACGACGGCGAAGACCATGGCGAGCGAGGACACCAACGACCCGAGGACGACGACGATCACGGTCACCCACGCGGCCGTGGTGTGGCCGTGGTTGCTCGGGGGGCTGGACAGGGGCAGGTGGACGCGCTCCGCGTCCGGGTTCGTCTCACTCATCGAGGTCTCCGTCCTGTGTGGGTGCGAGCGTAACCGTCCGCGCGACCTGCGGTCGCACCGGACCACCGGGCCGGCCGGCGCGACGCCGTGAGCGCGTCATGTCGGGTCCTCGCCGCGGCTCAGGGCGTCCCAGACGTCGGCGTCGACGGTCCGCCCGTCCGGGGTGCCGTCGGGCGCGTCCGCGGGCGCGTCCGCGGGCGCGTCGGGTGCGGGCGCGGGGCGGGACCGCGCGGCGGCCTGCTGCCCGGCCGGGTCGAAACGGCGCGTCGGTCGAGCCCACCGCCGCGCGGCGAGGCCCCCCGCCACGGCGAGCGCCAGGACGAGGGCCCCCAGGCCGGCCACCAGCCACGGCCACGGGCCCAGCGCCGGCGCACCGGTCAGCGTGCCGACCCCCACCGCGTCCCGAGCCGCGCTCAGGGCAGCCGCCTCGGCCCCGGCGGCCGCGCCGAGCGACGCCGCGGTGACGAGCAGGCCGCCGATCGCGATCCCCAGCAGCGCGAGCCGCTGACCCCAGCGCCGGCCCAGGGCCAGCGCCAGCGCCGACGCCGCGACGACCAGCGCACCCGCGCCGACACCCGGGGCCAACGCGGTCCCGGTGACGGCGAGCGGGACCTGAGCGACGCTCGGGCTGGACGTCGTGGCGCGCACCCAGGCCGGGGCGGTGCAGGCCGCGACGACCGCCGCGAGGACGAGGGCGGCGAGCACGACGGCCCGCCGGGTCACGACCCGGCTCGTCGCAGTCGGGAGGCGATCTGCACCGCGCGGACCGCCGCCGCCGCCTTGTTCCGCGACTCCTCGTACTCCAGGGCGGGCACGGAGTCGGCCACGATCCCGCCACCGGCCTGCACACTGGCCCGGCCCTCGCGGATGAAGGCCGTGCGGATCGCGATCGCCATGTCCATGTCCCCGGCGAAGTCGAAGTAGCCGACCGTCCCGCCGTAGATCCCGCGCCGGGCCGGCTCGAGCTCGTCGATCAGGGCGATCGCCCGCGGCTTGGGCGCCCCCGAGAGCGTCCCGGCCGGGAAGGTGGCGATCAGCGTCTGCAGGGCCGTGGCGCCCTGCCGGAGCAGACCGGTGACCGTCGAGCACAGGTGGGTGATGTGGCTGAAGCGGCGGACAGCCATGAACTCGACGACCTCGACCGTGGTCGGCCGGCAGACCTTGACCAGGTCGTTGCGGGAGAGGTCGACGAGCATGACGTGCTCGGCGAGCTCCTTGGGGTCCGCCAGCAGCTCGGCGACGAGGTCGGCGTCCTGCTCCGGGTCGGCGCCGCGAGGGCGCGACCCGGCGATCGGGTAGGTCACCACCCGGTCGCCGGTGACCTTGACCAGGGTCTCGGGGCTCGAGCCGACCACCGCGAACGCGCGGCCCGCGGGGTCCTCGAGCTGCAGGTAGTACATGTAGGGGCTCGGGTTGATCGTGCGCAGCACGCGGTAGACGTCGAGCGGCTCGGCGGGGCACTCGAGGTCGAGCCGCTGGGAGAGGACGACCTGGAAGACCTCGCCCTCGCGGATCGCGTCCTTGCCCGCGAGCACGGCGTCCTCGTACTCCTGGCGGGTGCTGCGGAACTCGAGCTCGGGCTCGGCGCTCTCCACGAGGACGCCCGGCGGGACCGACTCGCCGCGCGCGAGCACCTCCTGCATCGCGGCCAGGCGGCGCACCGCGTCGGCGTACGCCTCGTCGACCCGCTCGTCCGTGTCGTCGAAGTTGATCGCGTTCGCGACCAGCCAGACGGAGCCGTCGACGTGGTCGACGACGGCGAGGTCGCTCGCCAGGCAGAGCGTCACCTCGGGGACGTCGAGCTCGTCGGGCGCCGCGGCCGGCAGCGTGGGCTCCCAGTGCCGGATGATGTCCCAGCCCAGGGCGCCCACCAGCCCGCCGGTCAGCGGCGGCAGGCCGTCGATCGCCGGGGTCCGCAGCGCCTCGAGGGTCCCCTCGAGGACCTCCAGGACGTCGCCCTCGACGGGGACGCCGACGGGCACGTCGCCGGTCCAGACCGCCCGCCCCGCGGCGACCGAGAGGGTCGCCCGGGAGCGCACCCCGACGAAGGAGTACCGGGACCAGGTGCCGTCGACCTCGGCGGACTCGAGCACGAAGGTCCCCGGCCGCCCCTGCGCGAGGATCCGGTAGAGGCCGACCGGGGTGATCTCGTCGGCGAGCAGCCGCCGGACCACCGGCACGACCCGGCGGTCGGTGGCCAGCTCGCGGAACGTGTCCAGGCTCGGCCAGGTCGTGCCCCAGGGCAGGGGCCGGGGGACGGTGGTCACGCGCCCACCACCGCCCCGAGGTCGCCGCCGGCCTCGAAGCAGGTCCGGGTGCCGGTGTGGCAGGCCGCGCCGACCTGGTCCACCATCACGAGCACGGCGTCCCCGTCGCAGTCCAGGGCCACCGAGCGCACGTGCTGCACGTGCCCCGAGGTGTCCCCCTTGCGCCAGTAGGCCTGCCGGGAGCGGCTCCAGAACGTGACCCGTCCGGAGGTCAGGGTGCGGTGCAGGGCCTCGTCGTCCATCCAGCCCACCATGAGCACCTCACCGGTGTCGTGCTGCTGGACGACGGCGCACACCAGGCCGTCGGCGTCGCGCTTGAGGCGAGCCGCCAGGTCGTTGTCGAGGGTCGATGGCACCCGACGATCCTGCCACGCGACGCCGGGAACGCCGGCTCCCTGCCCGCCGTCCGGGATCGCCCGGCGCCCCCGCACCCGGTCGGCCCGCGGCTCAGGCCGCGGTGAGGCCGGCGAGCGCAGCCGGGACGTCGGAGGAGACGACCGAGGCGTGCCATCTGGCCTCACGCCAGCCGGAGTCGGTGCGCTTCCAGATGATCGTGGCGACACAGTCGAAGGTCGCCTCGTGGCGGCCGATCGCCAGGCTCTGCCGGAACTCGAGGACGGAGTAGCCGAGGTCCACGTTCCGGATCGCCTGGTAGTCCAGGACGGTTGCAGTCGGTGGCCGCCTGCGTCGCGCGCAGGGTCGCGAAGAGCTCGGTGAACCAGTCCTCCCACTCCTCGCGGGTGCGGATCGGGTGGGCATTGCCGGCCGGGTCGATGTCGACGATCCCGAAGTCGTCGTCGCACAGGGCAGCGAGGGTGGCCAGGTCGTGGTCGCGCACGCTGCGCAGCAAGGTGATCGTCTCGTCGTAGAAGGGCTGGTCGGCGAACCGGCGTGGCGGCTCGTCCAGGTTCGAGCGACGGCGGATCGATCGGACGACGGTGCTCATGGTGACCTCGCAAGGAGTGGGTGCTCCGCCCCCGGCGTCCGGGGAGGTTGCCGGACGCCGGGGACGGAGCGGCAGGGGGTCAGGCGCCGGCTGAGCTCGGCGCCCGGTCGGACGGGGCGTCGGCCCCGACCTGCTCGGGCCGGGTGTCGCCCTCCTCGACGTAGCCGTCCTGACGGGACTTGGCCAGCGCGATCGCCAGCACGAGGAGGCCGAAGAGCGGCTTGGCGAGGACGTCGGCGACCGAGTAGCCGACCTGACGGGCGACCTCGGCCACGACCTGGTCGTCGATCACGACGGGCAGGATGTAGGCGACCGGGTACACCGTCCAGGTCACCACGATGATGTAGCGGAGCCAGCTCAGGAGGCGGCGCACGCTCTCGTTCTGCCGCCCGAGGGACCGGCCGAGCTCGCCGAAGAGCACGTAGAGGATGTAGAGGAAGGGCAGCGTCCCCAGCACGCCCCAGACGATGCGCGCGGTGCTGTCGGCGGCGGCGATCTCCCCCGGGTACCCGAGCACGATCATGGCGGTGGCGGCGACCGAGAGGCGGATCAGCAGGCTGCGGGTCTTGCCGGAGTCCAGCTTGAGGACGACCACGAGCTCGGCGAGCAGCAGCGGCACCGTCAGGAGCCAGTCGACGTAGCGATAGGCCTCGTTGAACGGCACCCCGTCCTGGACCCAGGCTCCGCCGGTGAAGGAGAAGGCGTCCGACCACGAACCGAAGATGCGGATGTAGTGGTAGAGCGCGATGCCCACCACGAGGGTGGACAAGGTCAGGGCCATGCGGTGGCGTGGTGCCACCTTCCCCCGCACGAGAAGGAAGAAGACGAACGCCGCGCCCATCGAGGCGATGACGAACGAGAACGAGTTATACACGAGGGTGTATTGGCCCTCGGAGAGGACGAAGTCCATGACGACCTCCTTGGCGACGGACCGACCAGGCGGCCGGACCTTGATTTAACACCCGTTAGTCCGATTTAGCACGTCTTAGCGCAAGAACGTCCGCTCTGGCCTAGGCTCAGGCTCATGCAGACACCCGCTCAGCGGATCGAGCTCCGCGACGCCGCGACCGAGCTGGGCGTGCACTACCAGACCGCGTATCGATGGGTCCGCAACGGCCGGCTCCCCGCGCAGCTGGTCGCCGGCAGATACCTGGTCGACCGCCGCGACCTCGCCGAGCTCGTGCGGGCGCGGGACACCCCGGAGCCGCCACGCGCACCCTCCAGGCGGCGCCTGGAGACCCAGGCCACGCACATGCACACGGCGCTCGTCGCCGGGGACGACGCCGCTGCGCGGCAGATCGCGCGGCGACTGGTCGACGAGGGCACCCCCGCGGTCGAGCTCATCGAACAGGTGCTCGCACCGCCGCTGCGCCGGATCGGGCAGGCGTGGCACGAGGGGACGGCCTCGATCTGGGTCGAGCACCGCGCGTCGGCGATCGTCGAGCGGATCCTCGGCGAGATGACGCCGAACCCGCGAGGACGGCGCCGCGGCACGGTCGTCGTCGCCGCGGTCAGCGGCGACCTGCACGCGCTGCCCACGGCCATGGCCGCCGCCGCGCTGCGCGAGGACCACTGGCGCGTCGAGCACCTCGGCGCCGACATGCCTGCCGAGGAGCTCGTGGGATTCTGCGCCCAGCACGAGGTCTCGGTGGTGGTGCTCTCGGTCACCACCGGCGCCGCCGCCACGGCGGCCGCAGCGGCCGCCGACGCCCTGCGTGCGGCCGGACAGCCCGTCGTCGTGGGCGGGGCCGGCCGGAGCCTGACGGACCTGGTCGAGGCGGTCCGTGCGGCGGCGGGTATGCGCGTCCCCTCGTAGGGGCGCACGGGGCCACCCGGGCGGCGGGGCTCAGCGCGTCTGCGACATCCAGGCGTCGTGCAGGGCGGCGTACGGGCCGTCGGTCGCCACGAGCTCGGCGTGCGGCCCGCGCTGGACGATCCGCCCCTCCTCGACGACCACCACGAGGTCGGCCGCCTCGGCGGTCGAGAGCCGGTGCGCGACGGTGATCGTGGTGCGACCGGCGACCAGCCGGTCCAGGGCCCCGGCGATCCGTACGTCCGTGGCGGGGTCGACGGCGCTCGTCGCCTCGTCGAGGACGAGCAGGTCCGCACCGGCCAGGTGGGCCCGGGCGAGCGAGACGAGCTGCCGCTCCCCCGCCGAGAGGCGTTCGCCCCGCTGGCCGACCGGCGTGCCGACCCCGTCCGGGAGACCGGCGAGCCAGTCGTCGAGGCCGAGCTCGGCGAAGGCCCGCTCCACGAGCGCCGGGTCGGGGTCCGGGACACCGTCGGGCGCCGTGGCGTCGTCGGCGGCGGAGTGCGGTCGGGCACCGTAGGCCACGTTCTCCGCGACGGTCCCGTCGAAGAGGAAGCCCTCCTGGGGCACCAGCACCACGCGACGGCGGATCGAGGTGAGCGCGAGCTCGCGCAGGTCGGTGCCGTCGAGCAGGACGCGTCCGGCGTCCGGGTCCACGAGCCGGGTGACGAGCTTGACGAGGGTGGACTTGCCCGAGCCGGTCGCTCCGACGACCGCGACCTTGGCACCGGCCGGCACCCGCAGGTCGACGTCCCGGAGCACCGGTGGGCCGCCCGGGTAGGCGTAGGTCACGCCCGTCAGCTCGACCGCGGCGGGTCCGCGCGGGCTGGCCAGGCCACCACCGGCGGGGTCGGCGATGTCGACCGGGGTGTCGATCACCCCGATCACCCGCCGCCAGCCCGCCAGCGCGTTCTGGAGCTCGTTGAGGATCTCGGTCGCCATCTGGACCGGTCCGGTGAACAGCTGGATGAGGAAGAGGAAGGCGACCAGGCGACCGGCGCTGAGCGAGCCGTCGATGCCGAGCAGCGTGCCGACGACGACCACGACGGACAGCACGCCGTTGGCGACGAGGACCCCGCTGGAGAAGACGAGGGCGACCCGGTTCTGGGCGCCGACCTGGGCCCGCCACGTCTCGTCCACGGCCGCGTCGATGCGCCGCTGCGTCCGGCCGGTCACGCCGTACGCGCGGACGGTCTCCGCGCCGACGACCGCCTCGGAGATCGCCCCGAGCAGGCCGCCGACCGACCGGCGCACCGCCGCGTAGGCCGCGCCGACCCGCCGCTGCGCGGGCCGCAGGACCAGGACGAGCGGCACGAAGCACGCCCAGACCACCAGCGTGAGCTGCCAGGACCAGATCGCCATGAGCACCGTCGCGGCGGCGATCTGGAGCGCCGAGACGAGCAGCATGATCCCGCCCCACTGGACGAACAACGAGATCGTGTCGACGTCGCTGGTCACCCGGGAGACGAGGCTGCCGCGGCGCTCGGTGCCCTGGGTCAGCGCGGAGAGGTCGTGCACGTGCCGGAAGGCCGCGACCCGCAGCCGGGCCAGGCCCGCCTCGCTCGACCGGAAGAGCCGGACGTTGACCAGCGCCGAGCAGACACCCGCGACGACCAGGGCCAGCGCCGCCAGCGCGACGAAGCCGACGAGCTGCCCGCTCCCCGCGCCCGTCGGGGCGACGACCGAGTCGACGGTCCGCTGCACGACCAGCGGGACGACGATCCGGCCCGACGCGGCGAGCACGGCGAGCAGGAGGGTCAGCGTCGCGCCCTGGACGATCTCGGGCGAGATCTCCAGGCCCCGACGCAGGGTGGCCCGGGCGCCGAGGGTGCTCGCGCCGGTCAGCCGCGCACCGCCGCTCATGACGGCTCCGCCCGCTCGAGGCTCTGGCGCTCGTAGGCGGTCGCCAGGTCGCGGTAGCCCGGGTCCCGGGCGAGCAGCTCGGCATGGGTGCCGCGGTCGACGACCCGCCCGGCTTCCAGGTGCACCACCTCGTCGGCGAGCAGGACCGAGGACATCCGGTAGGCCACGAGCAGCACCGTCGGGGCGCCCTGCTCGGGCTCCCCCGCACCGCCGGCGCGGGGGGCCCCGTCCCGCAGACCCGCGAGGATCGCCTGCTCGACGAGCGGGTCGACCGCCGAGGTCGCGTCGTCCAGGACGAGGAGTCGGGGCCGCCGCACCAGGGCCCGCGCGATGGCCAGCCGCTGACGCTGGCCACCGGAGAGGTTCGCGCCGCGTTCGCCCAGCGGCGCGTCGAGCCCCCCGGGCAGGGCGCGGACGACGTCGTCGACGCGGGCGGCCCGGAGGGCGGCCCAGACCTGCTCGTCGTCCGGCCCGCCCTCGTCGGCGAGGGTGACGTTCGCCCGGACGGTGTCCTCGAAGACGAAGGTGGTCTGCGGGACGAGGGCGACCTGCGCGGTGAGGTCGCCGGCACGCACCTCGGACAGGTCGATCCCGTCGAGGAGCAGCCGCCCGGTGCTCGGGTCCTGGAGTCGGCTGAAGAGCCCCGCGAGGGTGGTCTTCCCGGAGCCCGTCGGCCCGACGAGGGCGACGACCCGCCCGGGGGCCAGGTCGAGGTCGACCCCGTCGAGGATCGCCCGGCGCCCGCCGAGGTCGCGCACCTGGACCCCGACCCCGCGGACCCGGACGTCGAGGCCCTCCGAGCGCCGCGGCAGCGGGCGGGTGCCCGCCACCTGGTCACCGCGGGCATCGAGCACCCGGGCGATCCGGTCGTAGCCCACCAGCGCGCGCGGCAACTCGCCGAGCACCCAGCCGAACGCCCGGACCGGGACGGCCATCAGGGTGAGGAGGTAGGCGGCCGAGACGATGTCGCCGGTCTGCACCGCCCCGGCCTCGAGCCGCGCGGCGCCGACGAGCAGGACGGCCAGGGTGCCGGCACTGGGGAGCAGCTCGATGACGGGGTCGAAGGCCGCCCGCAGCCGGCCGACCCGCACGTTCGCGTCGCGCAGGGCGTGCGCCTGCTCGGCGAACCTCGCCTCCTCGCGGTCCTCGGTGCCGAGCGACTTGACCAGCAGCGCCGCCTCGAAGCTCTCGTGCGCGACGTCCGCGACCTCGGCGCGCAGCTGCTGGGCGCGGGCGATGGCCGGCGACATGAAGCGCTGGAACACGAGGTTGGCCAGGACCGCGACCGGTAGGACGACGAGCGCCGTCAGGCCGAGCCAGACGTCCACCCGCAGCAGGGCCACCGCCGCGACGCCGATCATCACCACGACGCCGAGGGCGAACGGCAGCGGGTTGAACACCCCGGTCGCGGCCTCGACGTCGGAGCTCGCGTTGGCCAGCAGCTGCCCGGTGGGGTGGGCCCGGTGCCAGGAGATCGGCAGGTGGAGGTACTGCCGCGTCACGCCACGACGGTGATCGGCGCCGATGCTCGCGTACCCCATCCCCGCGAAGACCCGGCGCCCGGCGACGGAGAGGGCGAGGGTGACCGCCACACCGAGGAGGGCCAGCCCGGCCCACCACAGCCGTGAGCGCGCCGCACCGTCCCCGGCGATCGCCGGGACGACGACGGAGTCGGTGATCGAGCCGAGCAGCTGGCTGACCGCCACGGTCAGCGCGCCGAACGCGGCCGACGTGCCGATGGCACCCACGTAGGTCCACGGGTGCGCGGCGATGCCTCGGCCGATGAGTCGGGCGCCCCGGCGGGCGGGACCGCCCGTCAGGGCGAGGGTCCGAGCGCGTGGACGCACGCCTCTCCTCTGCTCGCTGAGGTGTCCGGGGCGAGGTCCCTGCCGGGCGCCCCTGGCCGGGGTCGGCTGGCCGCCCCCACGGCTCGACCATCCTAGGTCCTGCTGTCCCGCTGCCCCGGTCCACCCGCCCCGCTGCCCCGGTCCACCCGCCCCGCTGCCCGGTCCTGCTGCCCCGGTCCTGCTGCCCTGCGGGCGCGGGCCGCCCGTGCGAGCATGGGGCATGCCCTGGCACCCCCGCGAGCGTGCCGCCCTGGTCGAGGCACTCGCGGCCGTCGGCCCCGGCGCCCCCACCTGCTGCGCCGGCTGGCGCACCGAGCACCTCGCCGCGCACGTCGTGCTGCGTGAGCGCGACCCGCTCACCGCCGCCGGGATCGTCGTGCCCGGCCTGGCCGCGCGGACCGAGCGGATGACCCAGCGCACCGGCGACGGCGCGACCGCGCCCGCCGCGTGGTCGGCGCTGCTCGAGAAGGTCCGCGAGGGCCCATCGGCCTGGAGCCCGCTGCGCTTCGCCGGCGACGCCGCCCAGCTCCTCGAGCTCTTCGTGCACACCGAGGACGTGCGCCGCGGCCGGGGCCGCACCACGGCCCGCGTCCTGCCGCCCGGGGAGCGCGACGCCCTCTGGCGGCGCCTGACGATCCTCGCCAAGGGCCTCTACCGCGACAGCCCGGTGGGCGTCGTGCTCGCCGAGGACGGCCGGGACGCCCGGGTCCGGCCCTCCCCCGTGCCGGGCAGCCCCGCGCACGACGTGGTGGTCCGGGGCGACGTCGGCGAGCTCGTCCTGCACGCCTTCGGCCGCTCGGCGGTCGCCGAGGTGGAGATCCTCGGGCATCCCGACGCCGTCGCCGCGATGGACGCCGTGCGTCCGCGCCGCGAGTCCTGACCGCCCCTGATCGGCGCGGTCAGCGCACCTCTATGCCGGCGGCCCGCAGCGCGTCCTTGACCTGGGCGACGGTCAGCACGCCGAAGTGGAAGACGCTCGCGGCGAGCAGCGCGTCGGCTCCGGCGCGGGCCGCCTCGACGAAGTGCTCGACGGTGCCCGCGCCACCGGAGGCGATGAGCGGCACGGCCACGTGCGGGCGGAAGTCCGCGAGCATCTCCAGGTCGAAGCCGCCGGTGGTGCCGTCGGCGTCCATCGAGTTGAGCAGCACCTCGCCCGCGCCGAGGTCGACGGCCCGCCGGGCCCACTCCAGGGCGTCCAGGCCGGTGCCGCGACGCCCGCCGTGGGTGGTGACCTCGTAGCCGGACGGCGTCGGCGGCCCGTCGACGACGCGCCGTGCGTCGACCGACAGGACCAGGACCTGGCTGCCGAACCGCTCGGCGATCTCGGCGAGGAGCTGCGGGCGCGCGATCGCAGCGGTGTTCACGCCGACCTTGTCCGCACCCGCCCGGAGCAGGCGGTCGACGTCCTCGGCCGAGCGGACGCCGCCGCCGACCGTCAGCGGGACGAAGACCTCGCCGGCGGTCCGTCGCACGACGTCGTAGGTGGTCTCCCGGTTGCCCGAGGAGGCCGACACGTCGAGGAAGGTCAGCTCGTCGGCGCTCTCCGCGTCGTAGCGCCGCGCGAGCTCGACCGGGTCACCCGCGTCCCGGAGCTCGACGAAGTTGACGCCCTTGACCACGCGCCCCGCGTCGACGTCGAGGCAGGGGATGACCCGTACGGCTACGCCCATGCTCAGCTCCCCTCCGGCCCGCCGGTGGCGGCCAGGATGTCGACGACGAAGACGAGTGTCTGATCCGCGAGCTCGTTGTCCGTCCCGCCGTAGCCGGAGCCCGGCGGGAGCACGAGCAGCACCTGGGAGCCGACGGTCTGCTCGACGAGGCCCTCGTCCCAGCCCTCGGGGACGGAGCCGACACCGATCGGGAAGGCCGCGGGCAGGACGTCGTCGCCCCACGTCGTGTCGAAGACCGTGCCGTCGGCCCAGCTCACGCCGGTGTACTGGACCGTGACGATCTGCCCCGCCTGGACCTGCGGCCCCGCGCCGCGGATCAGCGGCTGCGCGACCACGTCGGCCGGCGGATCCGCCTCGGGCACGGTCACCGTCGGCGCCCCGTCGGCCGCCAAGGTCACGGTCGGCAGGCCCTCTCGCGGGTCGACGGAGGTGCCGACGGCCCGGGTGGGCAACAGGTCGAAGACCGCGACGGTCGCCGGGTCCGTGTCGGTGGCCGGGAGCACCTGCAGGATCCGGGCGCCGACCCGCTGGCCCTCGAGCGTGTCGTAGATGTCGCGGCCGATCCCCTCGACGGTGAAGCGGTAGGCGCGCGGCGCGTCGGAGTACGTCTCGCCGATCAGCGAGCCGTCGTCGGCGGACTCGGCGTAGTAGTTGACCAGGACGACACCGCCGTCGCTCACCTGCGGCCCGGTGCCCTCGGCGATCACCTCGACCCGTCCGGAGGTGACGGTCAACGGGGTCGCGAAGCTGAGGGTGGGCGCCACGCCCAGGGCGCCCGTGACCTGGACCGGATCGGCGGTCACCGGCACCGGCGTGCACGCGGCGAGGCCGGTGACGGCGAGCAGCGTCACCAGCACAGCCAGCAGAGCTCGACGCACGGCGCTCCTCCTCGCGGGCGCAGGTGCGGCCCGATCGACCGGGACACTGTAGTCGGCGCCGCCGGTCACAGCGTCTCGAGCAGCCGGTCCACCCGCTCGTCGACGCTGCGGAAGGGGTCCTTGCAGAGCACGGTGCGCTGCGCCTGGTCGTTGAGCTTGAGGTGCACCCAGTCGACCGTGTAGTCGCGGCGGGCCGCCTGCGCGCGACGGACGAAGTCCCCGCGCAGCTTGGCCCGGGTGGTCTGCGGCGGCACGGACGTGGCCTCGAAGACGTCGATGTCGGAGACGACCCGCTCGACGAGCCCCCGGTCGGCCAGCAGGTTGTACAGGCCCTCGGTCCGCGAGATGTCGTGGTAGGCCAGGTCGAGCCGGGTGACCCGCGGGTCCTCCAGCCCGACGCCGTGCTTGGCCCGGTAGCGCTCGATGAGCCGCAGCTTGATGACCCAGTCGAGCTCGCGCTCCACCGGCGTGAGGTCGCCGGAGCGCACGGCCGCCAGCCCGCGCCCCCACAGGTCGAGCGTCCGGTCGATGACCGGGGTGCGATCGAGCTCCTTCTCGACGTGCGCGCGGACCCGCGCGAGGTACTCGTCCTGGATGTCCAGCGCGGTGGCGGTGCGCCCGGTGGACAGCGTCACCGGTGCGGCACCGGTGATGTCGTGGCTGATCTCCCGGATGGCGCGCATCGGGTTCTCCAGCCCGTGGTCGCGCATCGGGACGCCGGCCTCGATGAGCCGCAGGACGAGGTCGGTGGCGCCGACCTTGAGCAGGGTCGTCGTCTCGGACATCGAGGAGTCCCCGACGATCACGTGCAGCCGCCGGTACTGCTCGGCGTCCGCGTGCGGCTCGTCCCGGGTGTTGATGATCGGGCGGGACCGGGTGGTGGCGCTGGAGACCGACTCCCAGATGTGGTCGGCACGCTGCGAGAGCGTGTAGATCGGCCCCTGCGGGGTCGGCAGCACCTTGCCCGCGCCGGTGAGCACCTGCCGGGTGATGAGGAACGGCACGAGCACGTCGGCGAGGCGGCCGAAGTCCCCCTGCCGGCGCACCAGGTAGTTCTCGTGGCAGCCGTAGGAGTTGCCGGCCGAGTCCGTGTTGTTCTTGAACAGGTGGATCCGGCCGGGGACCCCCTCGGCCTCGAGCCGTGCCTGCGCGTCCTCGACGAGCCCCTCGAGCACCCGCTCCCCGCCGCGGTCGTGCGCGATGAGCTGCTCGACGTCGTCGCACTCGGCCGTGGCGTACTCGGGGTGCGAGCCGACGTCGAGGTAGAGCCGGGAGCCGTTGCCGAGGAACACGTTCGAGCTGCGGCCCCAGGCGACGACCTTGCGGAACAGGTACCGCGCGACCTCGTCGGCCGACAGGCCACGCCCGGTGCCCACCGCGCAGGTGACCCCGTACTCCGTCTCCAGCCCGAAGATCCGGCGGTCCACGGCTCAGGCCTGCCCGGGGCCGGACAGCAGCGTGCCGAGCAGCGCCGCGGACAGCCGCCGGAAGGCGCGCCGCGGCCGGGTCCGGTCCAGCACCGCGACCTCGAGCTGCTCGGGGGCGAGTGTGCGGGGGCTCTCGTCGGCCTGGTCGGCGAGCACCCGCACCGCGAGGCCGACCGCGCCGGCCAGGTCGAGCCCGGGGCGCCAGCCCGCGCCCAGCACCTCGGCGACCCGCTCGGCCTGACCGCCCATCGCGACCCAGCCCCTCTCGTCGCTCACCGAGCCGTCGTAGGAGAGCCGGTAGATCTGGTCGTGGTCCTGGTCCGGCCCGACCTCGGCGACGACCAGCTCGACCTCGAGCGGCTTGGCCTCCGTGGTGAACACGGTGCCCAGGGTCTGCGCGTAGGCGTTGGCCAGGCCCCTGGCGTTGACGTCCGAGCGGTCGTAGGAGTAGCCGCGCAGGTCGGCGTACCGCACCCCGGCCACCCGCAGGTTCTCGAACTCGTTGTACTTGCCGACGGCGGCGAAGCCGATCCGGTCGTAGATCTCGGAGATCTTGTGCAGCGCCCGCGAGGGGTTCTCGGTGGCGAACGCGATGCCGTCGTCGTAGGCGAGGACCACCACGGAGCGGCCGCGGGCGATGCCCTTGCGCGCGTAGTCCGCGCGGTCCTTCATGACCTGCTCGGGCGAGACGTAGAACGGCATGCTCACTGGGCGCGACCTCCGGCACCTCGTCGGGAGTCCTCGACCGCGGCCGCGACCTCGGCGAGCTCGTCCTGCGGGACGGAGCGGTAGCCCTCGGGCCCGACGACGGCGACGACCGGCCAGATCCGGCGCAGGCTGTCCGGTCCACCGGTCGCGGAGTCGTCGTCGGCGGCGTCGACGAGGGCGTGCACGGCGACGCGGACTGCGGCGGCGCGGTCCAGGTCGGGACGCCAGAGCTTCTTGAGCGACCCACGGGCGAAGACCGAGCCGGAGCCGATCGCGTGGTGCTCGATCTCCTCGTACCGGCCCCCGGTGACGTCGTAGGAGAAGATCCGCCCGACGGCGCGCCCGGTGTCGTAGCCGCAGAACAGCGGGACGACGGCCAGGCCCTGCAGCGCCAGGCCGAGACTGCCACGCACCATCGTCGCCAGCCGGTTCGCCTTGCCGTCCAGCGAGAGCGGGGTGCCCTCGATCTTCTCGTAGTGCTCGAGCTCGAGCTGGAAGAGCCGGACGAGCTCCACCGCGAGGCCGGCGGTGCCCGCGATGCCGATCGCGGAGGAGTCGTCGGCCGGGAAGACCTTCTCGATCCGCCGGCTGGCGATCATCGAGCCGGCGGTCGCGCGGCGGTCGCCGGCCATGACGACGCCGCCGTCGAAGGTCAGCGCGACGATGGTCGTCGCGTGCGGGGCGGGGGCGGTGTCCCCGGGCGACGGCGCGAACGCGCCGGGCAGCCGGGACGGGTCGTGCGCAGCGAGGAAGTCGACGAAGGACGAGGTCCCTGGCGTGGTGAAGGACCGCGGCAGGCGGCCGTGCGCGTCAGCCATCGAGGCTCACTGACCGCCCTTCTGCACGAACCCGCGCACGAAGGACTCGGCGTTGGTCTCCAGCACGTCGTCGATCTCGTCGAGCAGCGCGTCGACCTCCTGGTCCCGCGCCTGGGGGGCCGCCGCGGGCGCAGGTGCGTCGTCGGGGGCCGGGTTCTCGTCGTGGCGGTGCGTGCGCTCCTGCGCCATCTCTGACCTCCCGGTTCGTGCCGACGGCTGCCCGCGGGCAACCCTTCGTCACGATCCTAGGCGTGGATCCGCCGTGCCGTGCGCCGGGCTCAGCCGCCGGTGAGCCGCTCGACCAGCGTCGCGACGTCGGGCGAGGTGTCCAGCAGGGCGCCGACGTGCGCCCGGGTGCCCCGCCACGGGTCGCGCAACGGGATCCGCCGCAGGGTCGGCAGGCTCGGCACGTCGAGCACGACGGCGTCCCAGCTGGCCGCCCGGACGTGCGGCGCGAACCGCCGCACCACCGTCCCGCGGAAGTACGCCCGGGTGTCGTCCGGCGGCGCGGTCACGGCGCGCGCCGCCTCCGCGTCGTCGATCAGCCGCTCGACGGCGCCCGCGGCGAGCAGACGGTGGTAGAGCCCGCGCTCGGGTCGCACGTCGGACCACTGGATGTCCATCGCGGCCAGGCGCGGGTGGTCCCAGGCGAGGTGGTCGCGGCTGCGCATGCCCTCGAGCACCCGCAGCTTGGCCACCCACTCGACCTCCCGGGCGCAGGACGCCAGGTCGGTGCCGAGCCGGTGCAGCACCGAGGCCCACCGGTCGAGGACCTCGGTGGTCGCCTCGTCGGTGCCGCCGTCCTCGTCGACCGCGGCGCGGACCGCCGCGAGGCAGGCCTCCTGCACCTCGAGCGCGGTGAGCATCCGCCCGTCGGCGAGCTCGATCCGGGTGGTGAGGGACGGGTCGCGGCTCACCTGGTGCACGGCCGCGACGGGGTCCGCCAGGGCGAGCGCGGCCAGGGCGGCCGGGACGCCCGGCCCGCCGCGCTCGAGCAGCCAGAGCATGAGCGAGGTCGTGCCCAGACGCAGGTAGGTGGCGACCTCGAGCAGGGTCGCGTCGCCGAGGATCAGGTGCAGCCGCCGCCACCGGGCCCGGTCGGCGTGGGGCTCGTCGCGGGTGTTGACGATCGGTCGACGCAGGGTCGTCTCCAGGCCGACCTCGGCCTCGATGTAGTCCGCCCGCTGGGAGAGCTGGAAGCCGGCCAGCGCACCGGTCTGGCCGACGCCGACCCGCCCGGCTCCGGCGAAGACCTGGCGGGTGACGAGGAACGAGGTCAGGCCCTCGACCAGGGTCGTGAACGGCAGGTCGCGCCGCACGAGGTAGTTCTCGTGGGTGCCGTAGGAGGCGCCCTTCCCGTCGACGTTGTTCTTGTACAGCACGACGTCGGGCATCCCCGGGGTCGACGCCAGCGCGCGGACGGCCGCGAGCATGACGAGCTCTCCTGCCTTGTCCCAGACCACGGCATCGCGCGGGTTGGTGACCTCCGGCGAGGAGTACTCCGGGTGCGCGTGGTCGACGTAGAGCCGCGCGCCGTTGGTGAGGATGCTCGTCGCCGCGCCCGGGTCCTCCCGCTCGACGTCCGCCGGCCGGGGCAGCGCGGTCATCTCCATGGCGCCCGCCGCAGCGGCCGGGACGGGGCCGGCGGGCGCCGGGCGCGACGGGTCGTCGGTGAGCAGCGAGGGGTGCGCCGACGCGCGGTCGATCCGGAACCCGCGCGCGTCGGCCAGCGGGTCCTCGTCGCTGTAGTCCCACTGCGCGTGCCCCTCGCCCTCGGCGACGGCGGCGTAGGCGGCCACGACGTGGCTCGAGAGCAGCATGGGGTTCGCGTACGCGCGCCCCGGCTCGAGGACGCCGTACTCGGTCTCGATCCCCATCACCCGGCGCACGCTCACCCGACCAGGATAGGCGGCGGGGCCGGTCTCCTCCGCCGTCCCGTAGGAGAGGTGGGGAACGTCGGACCCGGATACCGAGCCCGATCCTCCCCACCGCCCGGCACCGGGCGGGTCGGGGGCGGCGGGGCTAGAGGTACTGGCCGGTCGGGGTGACCGACTCGATCGTCCGGCCGCTGCCCGGACCGAGCTTGCCCTGGACGATCGTCCGGATGAAGACGATCCGCTCGCCCTTCTTGCCCGAGATCCGCGCCCAGTCGTCGGGGTTGGTCGTGTTGGGCAGGTCCTCGTTCTCCTTGAACTCGTCGACGCAGGCGCCGAGCAGGTGCTCCACCCGGATGCCACGCCCGCCGGTCGCCAGGAACTCCTTGATCGCCGACTTCTTGGCCCGGTCGACGACGTTCTGGATCATCGCGCCCGAGCTGAAGTCCTTGAAGTAGAGGACCTCCTTGTCGCCCGAGGCGTAGGTGACCTCGAGGAACTGGTTCTCGGGGCTCTCGTCGTACATCCGCTCCACGGTGCGGCTGATCATCGCCTCGACCGTCGCGATCCGGTTGCCGCCGTGCACCGCCAGGTCGTCCTCGTGCAGCGGGAGGTCGGCGGTGAGGTACTTGGCGAAGATGTCCTTGGCGGCCTCGGCGTCCGGCCGCTCGATCTTGATCTTCACGTCGAGGCGGCCCGGTCGCAGGATGGCCGGGTCGATCATGTCCTCGCGGTTGGAGGCGCCGATGACGATGACGTTGTCCAGCCGCTCGACGCCGTCGATCTCGGCGAGCAGCTGGGGCACGATCGTCGTCTCGACGTCGGAGGAGATACCGGTGCCGCGGGTGCGGAACAGCGACTCCATCTCGTCGAAGAAGACCACGACGGGCGATCCCTGCGAGGCCTTCTCCCGCGCGCGGGCGAAGATCAGCCGGATGTGCCGCTCGGTCTCCCCCACGTACTTGTTGAGCAGCTCGGGGCCCTTGATGTTGAGGAAGTAGCTCGTGCCCGGGGTCCCGTCCGGGGTGCGACCGCGGGTCTCGGCCAGCGACCGGGCGACGGCCTTGGCGATGAGCGTCTTGCCGCAGCCGGGCGGACCGTAGAGCAGCACGCCCTTGGGCGCCCGCAGCCCGTGCTCCCGGAAGAGCTCGGGGTGCGCGAAGGGCAGCTCCACGGCGTCCCGGATCTGGTCGATCTGGGAGCCGAGGCCGCCGATGTCCTCGTAGGCGATGTCCGGCACCTC
The DNA here is from genome assembly GCA_963724505.1 of uncultured Actinomycetota bacterium. Classification (GTDB taxonomy): domain Bacteria; phylum Actinomycetota; class Actinomycetes; order Actinomycetales; family Cellulomonadaceae; genus Actinotalea. The sequence continues at coordinate 87,242 of CAVRUY010000002.1, read as the reverse complement.
CTCCAGGACGAGCTCCTCGACCTCCGAGCGCGGGATCCGCTCGAAGACGAAGCCGGAGCGGGTCTCGACCGTCAGCGCGTCGCCCACCCGGACGGGCGTCTCGAGCAGCGCCCCGGCGAGCCGAACCACCCGCTCGTCGTCCGACCGCCCGACGACCAGCGCGCGGTCCGGCGCCATGAGCTCCTTGACCGTGACGATCTCGCCCACGGTCTCGTAGGCGCCGACCTCGACGACGGCCAGGGCCTCGTTGAGCTTGACCTCCTGGCCGGGGCGCACCGTGGAGAGGTCGACCGTCGGGGAGACCTGCACGTGCATCTTGCGGCCGGCCGAGACGATCTCCGCCGAGCCGTCCTCGCGCGCGGCCAGGAAGGTGGCGAAGGTGGCCGGCGGCTTGCCGAGCTCCTCGAGCCGCTGCTGGAGCTCGACGATGGTGTCCCTCGCCTGGCGCAGCGCCTCGGCGAGCCGTTCGTTCTTCCGTGCGAGGGCGTCAGCGTGCCGCGCCGCGTCGCCGTCTGCGCGCGCTGCGGTCCATGATCGGTAGGCGTCGTCGCCCTGAGGGGTGGGGCGATCGGGCGTCTGGCTCATGCTGCCTCCCGCTGCAGGTTGCTTCCAGCCTAGGCGCACCGTGCGGCCCGGGCGCATCCGTCCACGCCCGCGCGCGGCTCGTCACTCGGCGTCGTCGGACCCCGGGTCCACCGGGTCGGGACCGGGCACGACCGGACGCGGCGCCGAGGTCGCGGCGCACCCGCCGGACCTTCTTGTCCGAGACGGCTCGCTCCCCGAGCTCCTCCGAGGTCCACTCGGCGTCGACCGGGTAGGCGCCCTTGGACGGGCGCCGACGGCGCTCGGGGGCCGGGACGCCCTGGGCCATCCGGCGGGTGGTGAGCAGGAAGCCGGTGTGACCGACCATCCGGTGGTCCGGGCGGACCGCCAGGCCCTCGAGGTGCCAGGTGCGGACCATCGTCTCGAACGCCTGCGGCTCGGTGAACCGGCCGTCGTCGCGCAGGTCCTCGGCGAGCCGGGACAGCTGGGTCGTCGTCGCCACGTACGCGACGAGCACGCCGCCCGGGGCGAGGGCGCCGGCGACGGCCTCGACGTTCTCCCACGGGGCGAGCATGTCCAGCACGACCCGGTCGACCGACGCCGGCGGCAGTGCGACCAGCACGTCGGCGAGGTCCCCGAGGGTCAGCGTCCACGCCGGGTGCGCGCCGCCGAAGAACCCCTCGACGTTCGCGCGGGCGATCGCCGCGAAGTCCTCGCGGCGCTCGATCGAGTGCAGGGAGCCGGCGTCACCGACGGCACGCAGCAGGTTGAGGGTCAGCGCGCCGGAGCCGACGCCGGCCTCGACCACGCGCGCGCCCGGGTAGATGTCGGCCATCGCGACGATCTGGCCGGCGTCCTTGGGGTAGACCACCGCCGCGCCCGCGCGGCATGGACAGCGTGTAGTCCGAGAGCAGCGGCCGCAGCGCCAGGTAGTCCGTCCCACCGGAGGACCGCACGACGCTGCCCTCCGCGGCGCCGATCAGCTCGTCGTGCCGGAAGAACCCGCGGTGCGTGTGGAAGGTCGCGCCGACGGCCAGGGTGATCGTGTGCAGGCGGCCGCGGGGGTCGGTGAGCTGGACGCGCTCGCCCTCACGCAGGGGGCCACGGCGCAGCGCGGCGCCGGTCGCCTCGGGGATCGGGGGGGTGGTCATCCGCAGGAGTCTAGGTGCCCGGCCGCATCGCCCTGGCGACGTCGGCGGCCCGCAGCAGACCGACCACCCGGCCGTTCGCGACCACCACGATCACCGGTGTCTCCCGGGCCAGGTCGGCGACCGCGGTGAGCGCCGCCCGCCCGGTGAGCCCGATGTCGACGACGGCCCCCGGCGGGAGCGGCACGCCCACGGCGGACAGCGCGACGGCGTCGCGGTGACCCGCGGGGACCGCCGCCAGGGCGGCCGCGTCGACGTAGCCGACCGGCGCCCCGTCGGGGCCGAGCAGCACGACCTGCGGCGGCGGGGTGCCCAGCCGGTCCGCCGCGGTGACCGGCGCGGTGAGCGGCAGGGCGACGGCCGGGGTGGACAGGCCACGGACCGCCAGGCGCTCGATGGCCCGCTCCGAGCCGGCGGCGCGGCGCGACTGGACCGCGCCGGACCACAGGAAGGCCGCGATCATCGCCCCCCAGACGACCGAGGTGAGGTCGGGTGACCGGCCCGCGAGCAGCGGTGGCACGAGGACCCAGACGACGACGGCCAGGGAGACGACGTGCCCGGCCCAGGCCGCGACGGTGGTCCCGGTCGCCCGGTGGCCGGTCGCCGCCCAGACGGCCGACTCCAGGACGCGACCGCCGTCGAGCGGGAGCCCGGGCAGCAGGTTGAAGGCGCCGACGAAGCCGTTGGTGACCGCCGCCACGAGGAGCAGGGCCGAGCCGGCCCCGGTCACCGGCAGCGTCTGCCAGGCCAGGTAGGCGGCGAGGCCCAGGACGATGTTCGTGGCCGGTCCGGCGACGGCGACGAGCGCGGAGGGCCCCGGCCGTGGCGCGCTCTCGGCGAACTCGGTGTGCCCGCCGAGCAGGGTGAGCACGATCTGCCGGACCTCCATCCCGTGCCGGCGGGCGACGGCGGCGTGGGAGACCTCGTGCAGGAAGGTGGAGCCGAAGAGCATGAGCACGGTGGCGAGCGCGAGCAGCAGCGCGCCGACCGTGCCGCCGAGCCCGTCCTGCGGGACGAACTGGCGCGCCGTGGGCAGGAAGACGACCGTGAGGACCACGGCCGCGACGACCCACCCCGGCGAGAGGACGACCGGCACGCCGACGGCGCGGCCGATCACCCAGCCGCTGCCCCGTTCCCTGCCTGCCACGCGCACACCCTACGGTCCCCGGCGCGAGGACCGGACGTCGGAGGCAGGCCGTAGCCTGCCCGGGTGAGCACCGACCAGCCCGACGACACCGCCCCCGGCCCCGAGGCCCCCGGCCCGGACGCACCGCCCCGTCGACGCCCCGGGCTCTCCCCCTCCCGGGCGAACGACTACCTCCAGTGCCCGTTGCTCTTCCGGCTGCGGGTGGTCGACCGGCTGCCCGAGCCGCCGTCCGCGGCAGCCGTCCGCGGGACCCTCGTGCACGCGGTGCTCGAGGGCCTGTTCGACCTGCCCGCCGGCAGCCGGACCCACGCGGCGGCCGTCGCGGCCCTGCCCGGGGCCTGGCAGGCGCTGGTCGACGAGGAGCCCGAGCGGGCCGAGGTGCTCCCGGCCGGTGAGGACCTGGAGCCGTGGTTCGCCCCGGCGCGGGACCTGCTCGCCACCTACTTCACCCTGGAGGACCCCAACCGGCTCCAGCCGGCCGAGCGGGAGGTCAGCGTCAGCCTCGCCCTCGAGGAGGACCTCGAGCTGCGCGGGATCATCGACCGGGTCGACGTGGCGCCCGACGGTGCGGTGCGGGTGGTCGACTACAAGACGGGTCGCTCCCCGCGGGCCGGCTACGAGGGCGGCGCGCTGTTCCAGATGCGCTTCTACGCCCTGCTGCTGGCCCGGCTGCGCGGCCGGATGCCCGCGATGCTCCAGCTCATCTACCTCGGCGACGGTGTGGTCGTCCGGCACGAGCCCGACGAGGCCGAGCTCGCCTCGACCGAGCGCCGGCTGCGCGCCCTCTGGACCTCGGTGCAGACCTCCGCCCGCGAGGGGACCTGGACGCCGAAGCGTGGCCCGCTGTGCGGCTGGTGCGCCCATCAGGCCGTGTGCCCGGAGTTCGGTGGCACTCCGCCCGAGGTCGACCCGGACCGGGTCGAGGTGACGATCGGAGTGCGACCGCAGGCCTGAGGACCCGCTCAGGGCAGCTCGAGCACCTCGCCGGCGAGGATCCGGCGCAGCTCGGCCAGCCCGACGCCGTCGAGGCTCGTCGCGCGGCTCAGGCCCGGTCGCGGCTCCACCGGCACGATGTGCTGGACCCCGAGGGTCCGGGCGCCGGACGCCAGGGCCGCGCTGATCCCCGGCGGTGAGTCCTCCAGCGCGACGCAGTCCGCGATGTCGACCCCGAGCAGCGCGGCAGCCCGCAGGTACGCCTCGGGGTGCGGCTTGCCCTGCTCGACGTCGTCGCCGGTGACGACCGCGGCGAAGGTCCCGTCCGGGGCGTGCGAGAGCACCGCCTCGGCGAAACGCCGGTAGGACATCGTCACGAGCGCGCAGGGGACCCCGGCCTCGCGCAGCGCCGCCAGGAGCTCGCGGACCCCGGGCTGCCAGAGCACGGAGGCGCGCACCCCGGCGACGACCTCGTCGAGCAGCAGCTCGACGATCTCCTCCGGCGGCAGGTCCACCCCGTGCGCCGCCAGGACGGCGGCTCCGTCGAGCAGCGCCGCCCCGACGATCCCGAGCGCGTCCTCGTGGGTCCAGGTCCCGCCGAAGCGCCGGACGATCCGCTCCTCGGCCGCCATCCAGTGCGGCTCGGTGTCGACCAGGGTGCCGTCCATGTCCCAGAGCACGGCGGCGGGCAGCGGGGCGGGAGCGGCCGATCGGGCGCGCGCGTCGGGGGCGGGGACGGATCGGGGCACCGCGCCAGTCTAGGTGCGGCTCCCGTCCACCCCGCCGTGCAGCACCTACCCTGGGGGCATGAGTGATGCTCTTCCCGGCGGGTCGCCGCTGCGCGGACCGGTCCTGCTGGCCGCCTTCGAGGGCTGGAACGACGCCGGCTCGGCGGCCAGCCTCGCCCTCGTGCACGTGGGCGACCTGTGGCCGACCGAGCAGGTCGACGAGGTCGACCCGGAGGAGTACTACGACTTCCAGGTCAACCGTCCCCAGGTCAGCCTCGGCGCCGACGGCGTGCGGGAGATCGCCTGGCCGACCACCTCGATCGGGGTGGCGAGCCGTTCGGACGGCGAGACGGTGGTCCTCGTCCAGGGGATCGAGCCGTCGATGCGGTGGCGCCGGTACGCGGCGGAGATCCTGGACGCCGCGGAACGGCTCGGGGTCCGGACGGTCGTCACCCTGGGTGCGCTGCTGGCCGACGTGCCGCACACCCGCCCGATCCCGGTCACGGCGACCACGGACGACGCGGAGCTCAAGGACCGCCTCGGGCTGGACGCGAACACCTACGAGGGCCCCACCGGGATCGTCGGCGTGCTGCACGAGGAGGCCAGGCGGCGGGGGTTCGCGACCGTCTCGCTGTGGGCCGCCGTCCCGCACTACGTGGCCCACCCGCCCTCGCCGAAGGCGACACTGGCCCTGCTTGCGCGGCTGGAGGAGCTCTGGGGCGCGTCGATCGCGATGGGTGAGCTGCCGGAGGAGGCCGAGGCCTGGAAGGCCGGCGTGGACGAGCTGGCCGCCGAGGACGCCGAGATCGCCGAGTACGTCACCCAGCTCGAGGAGGCGAAGGACACCGCCGAGCTGCCGGAGGCGACCGGGGAGGCCATCGCGCGCGAGTTCGAGCGCTACCTGCGGCGGCGGGACGCCCCGGGGAGCTGAGTCGTGCCCGTCCGCGAGCCGGGCGGGGCGCCCGCGAGCTCCACCCGATCGCCGGCGAGCCTGCCTACAGGCGGACGCCGAGGAGCGCGTCGATCGCGCGGGCCATGATCCCCGGCGCACCCTCGACGGTGCCGCCCAGGGTCAGGGACGTGTCGGCCCAGGCGTCGACCGCCCGCAGCGCAGCCGGTGCGTCGAGGTCGTCGGCGAGCGCCCGCCGGATCTCCTCGACCGTCGAGAGCGGGTCCGGGCCGCCGTTGCCGGAGACGGCGCCCCGCCAGCGGTCGAGCCGGCCGACGGCGGTGGCGAGGACCTCGGCGGTCCACTCCCAGTCGCTCCGGTAGTGGTGCGCCAGGACCGCGAGCCGCACGGCCATCGGGTCGATGCCCTGCTCGCGCAGCCGCGAGACGAGCACGAGGTTGCCCAGCGACTTGCTCATCTTCGCGCCGTCGAGCGCGACCATCCCGGCGTGGACCTGCACGCGCGGGCCCAGGCCGCCGAGCGCCCGGCAGTGCGCCGCGCTCATCTCGTGGTGCGGGAAGCACAGGTCGCGGCCACCGCCCTGCACGTCGAACGAGAGGCCGAGTGCCTGCTCGGCGATGACGGTGCACTCGATGTGCCAGCCGGGGCGTCCCGACCCGAGCGAGCCCCCGTCCCAGGCGGGCTCACCCGGCCGCTCGCGGCGCCACAGCGCCGGGTCGAGCGGGTCGTGCTTGCCGGCTCGCTGCGGGTCTCCCCCGCGCTCGGCGAACAGCGCGACGGTCTGGTCGTGCGTGAGGCCCTCGAGGGACCCGGTACCCGGCTCGATCGTCACGTCGGCGTAGACGTCCCCGAGCTCAGGGTGCTGGCCGCCGGCGCCCGTCTCGACCGGGACCCGGTAGGCGAGCCCGCGCTCGAGCAGCTGCTCGACGGTGCTGACCACCGTGGGGATCGTCTCGACCGCACCGAGGTAGGTGTGCGGCGGCAGCACGGCGAGTGCGGTCATGTCCTCGGCGAAGAGCGCGGTCTGCTCGGTGGCCAGGGTTCGCCAGTCGAGGCCGTTGGCCCCGGCACGCTCGAGCAGCGGGTCGTCGATGTCGGTGACGTTCGAGGCGAAGTGCACCTCGAGGCCGGCGTCGAGCCACGCGCGGTGCAGCAGGTCGAAGGCGATGAAGGTCGCGGCGTGGCCGAGGTGGGTGGCGTCGTAGGGCGTGATCCCGCAGACGTACATGCTGGCGACCGGGCCGGCCGAGGCGAGCACACGCTGCCGCGTCGCGCTGTCGTGCACGTGGACGGGATGGCCCGTTCCCGGGATCTCGGGCAGGTACGGGGCGGGCCAGGTGTGCACCCGCGAAGCCTAACGGTGCCGGTCGCGGGCAGCGGCCGGCGGGGCGGGCCGGCTCAGGCGCCGCTGCCGTAGGGGACCAGCACTCCGGTGAGGAGCAGGCCGACGACCACGACGGCCAGGCCGAGCCGGTAGATCACGAACGGCTGGTAGCTGCGGGTCGTGACGAGGCGCAGGAACCCGATGATGACGACGTAGCCCACGCCGAAGGCGATGACGGCGGCCAGGGCGGTCATCGCCAGGGACGGGGTGCCCGCCGTGCCGAGCGTGTCGAGGTTCGTCACGAGCTGCTGGACCCCGGAGCCGAGCACGGCCGGGATGGCGAGCAGGAAGGAGTACCGGGCGGCCGCCTCACGGGTGTACCCCAGCAGCAGGCCGACGGTGATCGTGCCGCCCGAGCGCGAGACGCCCGGGATGAGGGCCATCGCCTGGGCGAAGCCGAGCAGGACGGCGTCCCGGGGGCCGAGGTGGGCCAGGCCCTCCTTCTTCGCGCCGACGCGGTCGGCGAAGCCGAGGACGAGGCCGAAGACGGCCAGGGTCAGCGCGATGAGGTAGAGGTTGCGGAACGAGCTGGTGATGACGTCCTGGAAGGCGAGCCCGAGCACGACGATCGGCACCGAGCCCAGCGCGATCCACCACGCCATCCGCGCGTCCGGGTCCCCCCCGCCGAAGCGGGCCCGCGCGTCGGTCCCGTGCCGGCCGACCAGCGCCTGCCACCACGCCACGCAGATCCGCACGATGTCGCGCCGGAAGTACAGCAGCACGGCGGTCTCGGTGCCGATCTGGGTGATCGCGGTGAAGGCGGCGCCGGGATCGGCGTTGCCGATCAGCTCGCCGACGATGCGCAGGTGCGCGCTCGAGGAGATCGGGAGGAACTCGGTGAGTCCCTGGACGAGACCGAGGACGACCGCTTCCCACCAGCTCATGGCGCGAAGAGTAGCGCGGCGACCTGATCACCCCGCCCGGCCCTCCGCAGCGTGGTCGGGGCCGCGTCCCGGATCGCGCGCGGCGCCCGCTACGGCACCCTTCCGGTGCCGTAACCTGCACCGACATGGAGGAACGACAGCTCGGCCGGACGGGCCTGCGGGTCTCGTCGATCGGTCTGGGCACCCTGACCTGGGCCCGCGACACCGACGCGGAGACCGCCGCCGAGCTGCTGGCGGCCTTCGTCGGCGCCGGCGGGACGCTGGTGGACACCGCGGCGTCCTACGGCGACGGCGCGGCGGAGGAGCTCATCGGCGCGCTGCTGGGCCCGGTCGCCGCCCGCGAGGACCTCGTGCTGTGCACCAAGGGCGGGCTGCGCCGCACCAAGGACGGGCCGGTCGTCGACAGCTCGCGTCGTGCGCTGCTCGACTCGGTCGACGGCTCGCTGCGGCGGCTCGGGACCGACCACGTCGACCTCTTCCTCGTCCAGCAGCCGGACCCGCGCACCCCCTCGGAGGAGGTCGCGGCGACCCTGGCGCACATCGTGGAGACCGGCCGCGCCCGCTACGTCGGGCTCTCGAACCACCCGGGGTGGCGCACCGCTCGGATCGGCACGATGCTCGGCGGCACCGGGCTCGCCGCCGTGCAGGTCGAGTACTCCCTGCTCCGTCGCGACGCCGAGCGTGAGGTCGTCCCCGCCGCCGCGGAGATCGGTGCCGGCGTGCTCGCGTGGTCGCCGCTGGGCCGCGGGGTGCTCACCGGCAAGTACCGCCGCACCGTCCCGGCGGACTCCCGGGCGGCCTCGGCCCACCTGGCCGGGTTCGTCGCGCCCTACCTGGACCGCCGCAGCGCCGGCGTGGTCGAGGCGCTGGCGACCGCGGCCGCCGGGTTGGAGCGCTCGCCGCTCGAGGTGGCGCTCGCCTGGCTGCTGCGCCGCCCGGTCGCCACGGCCGTGGTCGGCTCGCGCACCCCCGCTCAGCTCGGACCGGTGCTCGACCTGGCCCTGGACCTGCCGCCGGAGATCGCCTCGGCGCTCGACGAGGTCAGCGCGTCCGGCGAGGGCTGACCCGCCTGCTCAGCTCTCGTCGTCCTCGGCCTCGGTGCCGTCCATGATCTCGTCGTCGAGGTCGTCCTCGTCCATGTCGTCGTCGTCCTCGTCGTCCTCGTCCTCGTCGTCGGCGAGGTAGAACGGCAGCGTCTCGGCGTAGACCTGCACGAGCGCCTCGTCGTAGGACTCGAACGCGTCGGCCAGGACGTCGTACGCGTCGTCGACCGCGGGGTCCACCTCGCCCCGACGCGAGTCCACCGCGTGGAAGTGCGCCTCGAGCGCGGCGAGGAGGCGATCGAGCGCGGCACGCGGGTCAACGGTCATGCGACGACCGTAGCGCCGCAACGTGCACAATGGCAGTCGTCGAGGCGGGCAGGAGGACCTCTGTGGACGGAGCGAGGCCGGCGGCGCGAGCCGCGCAGGAAGGGCGGCTCAGCGCTGCGCACTACGAGTACCGGATTCTCACCTTCGACCGCGCCACGAGCCGCGCGGACGCCCGCACGCTGCTCACCGACGAGGCCGAGTACGGCCGCTGGGAGCTCGCACGGACCCTGCTGTTCGCCGGCGGTCAGCGCAAGGTCTGGCTGCGTCGGAAGATCATCCGGGTGCGGTCGACGCTCTGAGGCCCGCCGGGGCTCAGCAGGTCGCCAGCAGGCGGTCCAGCACCCGGGTGCCGAAGACGAGCGCGTCGGTCGGCACCCGCTCGTCGACGCCGTGGAACATCGCCGGGAAGTCCAGCGAGCCGTCCAGGCGCAGCGGCGCGAAGCCGTAGCCCGTGATGCCGAGCCGGGACAGGGCCTTGTTGTCCGTCCCGCCGGAGAGCATGTACGGCAGCACGACGGCCTCGGGGTCCTCCGCGACGAGCGCGTCGACCATCGCGTCGACCAGGCTGCCGGAGAACGGCACCTCCAGGGCGACGTCGCCGACGATCTCCTCGATCCGCACGTGCGGCCCGGCCAGCTCGGTGAGCACCCGCCGGACCTCCTCGCCGTCGCCGGGGACGAACCGGGAGTCCAGCACGGCCTCGGCCCGGCCCGGGATGACGTTGGCCTTGTAGCCGGCGGAGAGCTGGGACGGGTTGGAGGTGTTGCGCAGCGTGGCGCCGACGAACCGCGCACCGGAGCCGAGCGCCGCGACGAGCCGTTCGCAGCCGGCCTCGTCCTCGGGGTCGAAGGGCAGCCCGGTGAGGTCGGCGACCCCCTGGAGCAGGGCGTGCACCGTCGGGGTGAGGCGCATCGGCCACGGGTGCGCACCGATCCGGGCCACCGCCGCCGCCAGGTGCGTCACGGCGTTGTCGGTGTTGATCTGCGAGCCGTGCCCGGCGCGGCCCTCGGCGACCAGGCGCAGCCAGCCGATGCCCTTCTCCGCGGTCTGCAGCAGGTACGCCCGGCGCCCGCCCTGGCCGTCGGGGCCGGCACCGACCTGCACGGAGAAGCCGCCGACCTCGCTGATCGCCTCGGTGGCACCGGCGAAGAGCTCGGGCCGGGTGCTCACCGCGTGGTGCGCGCCGAACCGGCCGCCGGCCTCCTCGTCGGCGAACATCGCCAGGACGACGTCGCGCGCCGGGCGGCGGCCCTCGCGCGCCATCTGCCGCACGACGGCCAGGATCATCGCGTCCATGTCCTTCATGTCGACGGCCCCGCGGCCCCAGAGCAGGCCGTCGCGCTCCTCGCCGGAGAACGGGTCGACGCTCCAGTCCGCGGCTGCCGCCGGGACGACGTCGGTGTGACCGTGCAGCACCAGTGCCGGGCGGCTCGGGTCGCTGCCGGGCAGCCGGACGACGACGTTCGCCCGGGTCGGCGCCGACTCGAAGAGCTCGGGCTCCAGGCCCACCTCTTGCAGCGAGGCCATCACGTACTCGGCGGCCTCCCGCTCCCCCGGGCCCGAGCCGTCGCCGAAGTTCGACGAGTCGATCCGCAGCAGGTCCTGGCAGATCCGGACCACCTCGTCCTGGGCGGTCGGGGCGGCGGAGGGCGCGGGCGTGGTGGCGGCGGCGGGCATGCCCGTCACGCTACCGGGCGGTACGCACCACGCGTGGGCCGACGGGTCAGCCGCGTCCCGCCATGGCTGCGGCAGGTGCGGGTGCCGACGACGGCAGCCGGTCAGCCCTGCGCGTGCGGGGTCAGGCCGCGGCGGGTGAGCAGCGGCTCGATCCGCGGGTCACGGCCGCGCAGCGCCCGGTAGGCGTCCATCACGTCGCCCGAGCCGCCGCGGGAGAGCAGGGCGGTGCGGAAGGCGTCCCCGTTCGCGCGGGTCAGGCCGCCGTTCTCGCGGAACCACTCGACCGTGTCGGCGTCGAGGACCTCCGACCAGAGGTAGGCGTAGTACGCCGCGTCGTAGCCGCCGCCGAAGACGTGGTTGAAGTACGTCGACCGGTACCGCGGCGGCACGACGTCGAGGTGCACGCCGGCGGCCTCGAGGGCGGCCCGCTCGAAGGCCTCGACGGCGTCGAGGTCGGTGGGCACCTGCTCGGGGGTCAGCCGGTGCCAGGCCTGGTCGAGCAGCGCGGCCGCCAGGTACTCCGTCGTCCCGAAGCCCTCGTTGAACTGGCGGGAGGCGAGCAGGGCGTCGACCCACTCGGACGGGAGCGGCTCGCCGGTCGCGTGGTGCACGGCGTAGTGGGCGAGGATGCTCGGCTCCCAGGCCCACATCTCGTTGACCTGCGAGGGGTACTCCACGGCGTCCCGCGGGACCTCGGTGCCGGACTGCGAGGGCAGCCGGACGTCGGAGAGCAGACCGTGCAGCGCGTGGCCGAACTCGTGGAAGAGGGTGATGACCTCGTCCCAGGTGAGCAGGGTGGGCTCCCCCGCGGGGGGCCGCGGGATGTTGAGGTTGTTGACGACGACGGGGCGCTCGTCGAGCAGGTGGTTCTGGTCGACCAGGGCGTTCATCCACGCCCCGCCGCGCTTGGACTCCCGGGTCCAGAAGTCGGCCAGGAACAGGCCGATGCCGCTGCCGTCGGCGTCGTGCACCTCGAAGACGCGGACGGTGGGGTGGTAGCCGATCAGGTCGGGGCGCTCGGTGAAGGTCAGCCCGTAGAGCTCGCGGGCGGCGCGGAAGATGCCCTCCTGGACGACGCGCTCGAGCTCGAGGTAGGGGCGCAGGCGGGCGTCGTCCAGGGCGTAGCGCTGCTCCCGGACGCGCTCGGCGTAGAACTGCCAGTCGGCGGCCCCGAGGCTCGCGCCGGGCTCGTCGGCGCGCAGGGCGGCCTCCAGGTCGGCCGCCTCGCGGCGGGCGTTGGCGGCGGCGGCCGGGCCGAGCGGGCCGAGCATCGCCGCCACGGCGGCCGAGGTGGCGGCGGTGCCGTCCTCGGCGACGTACGCGGCGTGGTGCTCGTAGCCGAGGAGGCCGGCCCGCTCGGCACGCAGCCGGGCGAGCTCGAGGAGCGTGGCGCGGGTGTCGTGCTCCCCCGAGGCTCCTCGGACGATCGAGGCGTCCATCAGCCGACGGCGAACGTCTCGCCGGGTCAGCGTCGCCAGGACCGGCTGCTGGGTGGGCAGGATGAGCTCGAGGAGCCAGCCGGACTCGTGGCCGCGGTCGGCCGCGGACTGGCGTGCGGCGGCGACGGCGTCCGCGGAGAGCCCGTCGAGCTCGGTCTCGTCCTCGATGAGGACGGCGCGCGCGTTCTGGTCCGCCAGGAGCTCGCGCCCGAACGTGGTCTCCAGGGTGCTGATCCGCGCGTTGAGCTCGCGCAGCCGCGCCTGGGTGGGCTCGTCGGCCGAGGCGCCGGCGCGTACGAGGTCGCGGCGCAGGATGTGCAGCAGGTAGGCGGAGTCGGCGGGCAGCTCGACCTCGCCGGCCTCGACGCGAGCGGCGAGCGCCTCGAGGCGGTCGTAGAGGCGCCGGTCGAGGTAGATCGCGTCGTGGTGCTCGGAGAGGCGCGGGGCGACCTGCTCCTCCAGGGCGTCGAGCTCCGGGGTGCTGTCGGCGCTCGACTGGTTGAAGAACACCGCCGAGACGCGGGACAGCAGCCGCCCCGACCGCTCGAGGGCGAGCAGCGTGTTGTCCTCGGTGGGCGCGTCGCCGGCGAGGATCGCCTCGACCTCGGCCCGCTGCTCGGCCATGCCGGCCTCGAAGGCCGGCAGGTAGTGCTCGACCCGGATCGAGCCGAAGTCGGGCAGGTGGTACGGGAGGGTCGAGGGCGCGGCGAAGGGGTTCGAGGCATCGAGGGGCACCCCTGCATTCTGACAGCGGCGCGGGCCGAAGCGGACCTCTAGGCCGTTCGGGTCACGGCGCTATCGCCCGGTTGTGCCCGCTCTGTGCCGGTCTGTCCCGGTTCGCGCTGACCCGATCGTGTTTGAGCGGGTGAAGAACGGACATTTGCTCTCAAGGCGACCAGGGCCGGGGACGAAGAGTTGATCGTCAGCAGCACAGACTTCAAGCAGCCCCCCTCACTTCTCCGAAGGAGCGTCACCATGAGCAGCACCTCCTCCCAGCGCCGCCGCCGGGCCCTGCGCGCCGCGGCCCCCGCCGCCGGCCTCCTGGCAGCTGGCCTGCTGGTCTGGCAGGGCTCCTACGCCGCGTTCTCGGCGACGACGGTCAACGACGACAACGCGTGGACGACCGGCCACGCTCACGCTGACCAACGACGGCGATGGCGACGGCTCGACCTACCACGCGACGACCACGGCGACCTTCGGCGAGGTGCTGCTCGTTCCTGGTCAGACCGGGACGAAGTGCATCACCGTCAAGAACGAGGGCAACGTCGAGGGCGACCTCCGGATGACCCGCGGCGCCCTCACTGCCGCCAGCTCCGCCGCGCTGGCCGACCAGCTCGACATCGCGGTCTCGACCGCTACGGTCCCCGCCGGCGTGTACGTCGCGCAGGACTGCACCAACCTGCCGAGCGGTCTCACGACCCCGGTGACCGTCGACCTGACCGGCTTCCCGACCACGTGGGCCGGCGCCGGCGCCGCCGAGGTGAACAACGTCGATGCCGGCGACCGGATCGTCTACAAGATCACCTACACGTTCGTGCCGACGGCCGACAACGCCACCGACAACACCCTGGCGACCGCCTCCGTGACGACCGACTTCAACTGGGAGATCCAGTCCATCGTTCCGTAGTCGTCCCGACCCGGACCCGGTGCCGGACTTCACCCTTGAGATCTCCGGCATTCCTGCCGATCTGAACGGAGAGGTCCCCCAGCACCAGCCGTCCGGTCCCCCGACCGATCCGCCCGCCGGCCCGGCACCGTCCCACGGTGCCGGGCCGTCGGCCCAGGTTCCACCCGCGCGTGAGGAGGCACCGTGTCCGCCCTGTCGCACATCGGCATCCTCACCGGCCTCGTCACCCCCCGGGGCCCCGTCGACGACACGATCTCCTCAACGGACACCGCTTCGACCGGTGAGCCGCCCGCGCCGCCCGACGAGCCGGCCCCGCCCCACCGCCTCCGCCTCACCGCCGGCATCCTCGGCCGCACGTGGCTCTGGTTCGTCGCCGGCTGCCTCGTCATCACGATGCTCCCGATGCTCTTCGGCTGGCGGCCCTACGTCATCCAGAGCGGCTCGATGATGCCGCGCATCGCCGTCGGCGACGTCATCCTCGCGGCCCCGGAGGACGACCCCGAGGTCCTGCTCGGCCGGGTCACCGTCTTCGAGTCCCCCGACGTCCCCGACAAGATCATCAGCCACCGCGTCGTGACCCTCGACGGCGAGCTCCTGGTGACCAAGGGCGACGCGAACCCGACGATGGACACCACGCCGATCACCCTGGACGACGTCCGCGGCCTCGGCCGCCTGCTCGTCCGCTGGGTGGGCCTGCCGCTCATCTGGATCCAGACCCAGCAGTGGCTCTACCTCGGCCTGTTCCTCACCAGCCTTGCCCTGTCCGCGGTCGCGGTCACGGTCGATCACGACGAGGAGGACGACGCATGAGCTCGACGAGCCCACGCACCGCCCCGCGCGGCCGGACCGGCCGCATGTTCCGCCTGCCGCGGCCGACCCGGGGCACGGTCCGTCGTGCCGGCTGGGCCGCCGTGCCCCTCGGCATGCTGCTCAGCGCCCTCATCGTCGCGCAGTCCTCCTACGCCGCCTTCAGCGCCACCACGGTCAACCCGGCCAGCACGTGGGCCGCCGGCACCGTCGTCCTGACCGATGACGACAGCAACGCCGCGCTCTTCACCGTCGCCGCCGGCCTGCTGCGCCCCGGCTCGACCGGCACGAAGTGCATCGCCGTCACCTCGAGCGGGACGGTGCCGTCCGAGGTCCGCCTCTACGCGACCGCCGCGACCCTCGCCCAGACCAACGGCCTCGCGGACGCGATGACCCTCAGCGTGGACATCGGCACCGGCGGCACCTTCGCCACCTGCACCGGCTTCGTCTCGTCGGCGACCCTGTACTCCGGATCGCTCAGCGGCTTCACCAGCAACGCCAACTACGGCACGGGCCTGGTCATCGCGCCCGCCGCGGGCTCCTGGCAGCCGACCGGCACCGCCCCCGAGACCCGCGTCTACCGGTTCACCTACGCCCTGCCGGCCACCGCACCGAACTCCGTCCAGGCCGGAACCGCCGCCCTGGGCTTCACCTGGGAAGCGCAGAGCCTGATCCCCTGACGGGCGAGGCATCGAGACGGGACACATGACGCTCACGACGCACAGGACCGTGGCGGCCGGCCGGCCGACCACGGTCCCGTCGTCGCGTCCGGGCTCGTCCCAGGCTCCGATCCCCACCCAGCGCGGCACCGACACCGACCGGGGCACCGCACCGGCCACCCCCGCCGACGAGCCGCCCACGCCGGCCACGCCCGCCGACGCGCCGTCCGCACCGTCCGACGACGACCCGTCCCCGCTGGGCTGGTTCCGCGTCCTCAGCGCGATCGGCTCGCGCGCGGTCCTCGTCGTCGTCTCGGGCCTGCTGCTCTGGGCCGTGCTGCCGAGCGTCATCGGCTGGGAGTCGACCACGGTGATGTCCGGCTCGATGCAGCCGCGCATCTTCGCCGGGGACCTCGTCGTCGCCCGATCGGTCGATCCGTCGGTGCTGCGCCCCGATCAGATCCTGCTGGTCGACGACCCCGACCACGCCGGCAAGCTCCGGCTGCACCGCTTCGTGGCCTGGACGCCCGACGGCGAGCTCGTCCTGCGCGGGGACGCCAACGACGAGAACGACTCCAGCCCGGTCAGCCTCGCCGACGTGCACGGGGTGGCCGTGCTCCGGATCCCGTACGTCGGCCTGCCGCTCGTGTGGGCACGCGAGCACGACTGGGCCCGCGTCCTGGCCGTCGTCGCCGCGATCGGCCTGCTCTCCGCAGCCGCCCGGCTCCGGCACGACGCGCCGACCGGCTCGGTGGCCGCGGCCGGAGCCGTCCCGGCACTCGTCCCGACGCCGGACCCTGAACCGATCGACGCGCCCGTGCCCACACCCGTCGCGACCGGTTCGGCGCCGCCCGCGCCCCGTCGTCCCACCTCATCCGTCGCGGCCCGGCCCGCCATCGACGGGCGACCGGCGATGCCCCGGCGCACGTTCACCCCGCGCACCCCTGCCGCGCCGACGCCGACGACCCGCGTGATCGCCCACCACGAACCGTCCCCCACCCGGCCGGTCATGCCCGTCCGGACGTACACCCGGAACGCGGTCGCCGCCGTCGGCCGCCCGGCCGCGTCCTCGGCACGGCCGCCGCGGACGGTCGCCGGCGCGTCGGCCGTCCCGCAGCACGCCGCGGCCGCACCGGCTGCGAGCCCGCACCGCGCCGAGCTCGTCGCACGGCCCCGGTTCTCGGCGCTGCGACGGGCGCTGGCACGCCTGCGGCCGACGCTGCGTCTGCCCCAGTCCGTCGGCCTCCGGTGGGGCGTCGTCGCGACCGTGCTCCTCCTCGGCGTGGTCTCCGCGGCCGCACCCCCGAGCCGCGCCGCCTGGAACGCGTTCACCGGCAGCTCCGGCGCCTTCGCGGCGGACACCCTCGCCTCGCCCGCGGGACTCAGCGCCACGGCGGTCTGCACCACGCCGATCGTCGGCACCGGCGATCGCGGATCGCGACGGCGACACCAAGACCGTCTCCTTCACCGTCCCGACCACGATCCAGGTCGGCGACCTCCTGGTCTTCGCCCTCACGTGGAAGTACAACAACGACCCGGCCAAGTGGATCACCCCCCGACCGGCCTCGTCACCAAGATCACCACGTCGGCCACCGACGACAAGGGCAAGGTGAGCTTCAGCACGACGGTCTACGAGCGGATCGCCACCGCCGCCGACGCGGGCCGCACCTACACCTGGGGCACGCCGGACGACGCCGCGGGCGGCATGATCATCGTCCGCAACGCGAGCGGGATGTCCACCCAGGAGTCCGGCGACGGCAGCAAGACGCGACAGCCTTCAGCCTCACGCCGCCGACCCTGACGACGACCGCTGCGAACACCCTGTACGTGATGATGGTCGCCAGCAAGAGCCACGACGCCCTCTTCTCCTACGACGGCGGTCTGTCCACGCGCTACCAGATCGAGGGCAAGGACTTCGCGGTCGGCGGCGCGAGCGAGTTCGTCGCGACCGCGGGGACCGCCGATGACACGCACCGCCTCGTCGACCAAGAAGGACGAGTGGACCGCCCAGGCGCTCCTCGTGCCGCTGAAGAGCAGCCCGGCGACGCAGTCCTCGGTCACCCTCACCTGGGCAGCGCCCGCCTACGCCGAGAGCTACGTCATCACGCGCAACGGCGCCGCCTACGCCACTCTCGCGGCCCCGGCCACGACCTGGACGGACCCGGCGAGCACCAGCGGGTCCTACACCTGGGGCGTGGTCGCGAAGGTCGGGACCAGCTGGGTCGCGCCCGCCGTGACCACCTCCCTGCCGCCCACCTGCACCAACGGGCCGTCGTACTACCTCAAGACGATCGGGACCGGGAACCGGACCTCGGTGACCCCGCTGCCGTTGAGCACGGTCGCGCCGACCGCGACGCACGCGACGGTGCCGAACTACGACACCGACCGCGACTCCGACACCGGCCTGCTCGTCAAGGACGGCGGGAAGACCGCCCTGGAGGACGACCACCGACAAGTTCCAGTCGTGGACCATGCCGGCCACGACGGCGCTGACCCTCAAGGGCGACGCGCAGCTCACCCTCTACAGCGCGGTGAAGGACTTCAAGACCGACAAGAAGGGCACCGTCGTCGTCTACCTACGCGACTGCACCGCGGCGGGCGCGTGCACCACGATCGCGTCCGGCCAGCTGGCCAAGCTCATCTGGAGCGGCGGCAGCGGGACCTGGGTGCCGCGCACCATCGACCTGGGCGTCGTGGACTACGTGGTCCCGGCCGGGAACCGCCTCGAGGTCAAGGTGCTCAGCGACGCCGAGGACATGTGGTTCGCCTACGACACCGTCGCGACCCCGTCGGCGCTGACGCTCAACTGAGCGGCTCGGCCGGCCACGGCTCGGCAGGCCACGGCTCGGCAGGCTCGCGTGGGTCGCCGCGCAGCACGGTCCCCACCCAGGCGTCGCGTCGCACCCCGCGCTGCACGCAGTGCTGCCGCACGGTCCCCTCGACCCGGAACCCGGCCCGCCAGGCGACCCGCCGCGAGGGCCAGTTGCCGACGAAGGCCGACCACGAGACCCGCTGGAGGTCCAGTGCGGCGGGGTCGAACGCCGCGTCGAGCACCAGCGCGACCGCGCGGCCGATGACGCCGCGTCCGCGTGCGCCTGGTGCGACCCAGTAGCCGATCTCCGCTGATCCGTTCGCCACCCCGGCCAGTCCGCACATCCCGAGCAGCCGGCCGTCGGACGCGTCCCGCACCGCCCAGGTGCACGCGCGGCCGGACGCCCAGCCGGGGCCGACGACGTGCGCGAGGAAGCCCTCGGCGTCGCTCCGGGCGTAGGGGCTGGGCACCGTCGTCCAGGCGGCGATCTCGCCGTCCTGGCAGGCGGCGGTGAGGTCGTCGAGGTCGGCCTCGGTCGGAGCGCTGAGCAGCACCACGCCGTCGCTGAGGATCATCGGCTGCACGCGGTCACCCTAGCGACGGCGCAACGAGCAGCGCCGTTCCCCCGGGCGGCGCGAGACCTCCAGGAGAACGGCGCCGGGTCATAGAGGTCAGGGGACGAGCGCCTCCCCGGCCGCGCCGACGCTGTAGCCGTGCGCCCGCGCGACGGCGTCGTTGAGCAGCACGCCCTCGTGGGTGGTCAGGCCGGCGGCGAGCGCCGCGTCGGCGGCGAGCGCGCTGCGCCAGCCGCGGCCGGCCAGGGCGCTGAGGTAGGGCAGCGTGGCGTTGGTCAGCGACGCGGTGGAGGTCACCGGCACGGCCCCGGGCATGTTCGCGACGCAGTAGAAGACCGAGCCGTGCACCATGAACGTCGGTTCGGCGTGCGTCGTCGGCCGGGTGTCCTCGAAGCAGCCGCCCTGGTCCACCGCGATGTCGACGAGCACCGAGCCCGGCTTCATCCGGGAGACCAGCTCGTTCGAGACGAGCTTCGGGGCCTTGGCGCCGGTGACGAGCACGGCGCCGATCACCATGTCCGCGTCGAGCACGGCCTCCTCGATCGCGAAGGCCGTCGAGGCGATCGTGCGCACCCGGCCCCCGTAGGCGGCGTCGAGCTCGCGCAGCCGCGGCAGCGAGACGTCGAGGATCGTGACCTCGGCGCGCATCCCCAGGGCGATGTCCGCGGCGTGCCGTCCGGCCACGCCACCACCCAGGACGACGACCTTGGCCGGCGCGACGCCCGGGACCCCGCCGGGGAGCATCCCGCGGCCGCCCTGGCTGCGCAGCAGGTGGTAGGCGCCCACCTGCGGGGCGAGCCGCCCGGCGACCTCGCTCATCGGCGCCAGCAGCGGCAGCGAGCCGTCGGGGAGCTGCACGGTCTCGTAGGCGACGGACGTCGTGCCGGCGGCCATCAGCGCGTCCGTGCAGGGCTTGTCCGCGGCGAGGTGGAGGTAGGTGAAGAGCACCTGGTCGCGGCGCAGCAGCGGGTACTCCGAGGCGATCGGCTCCTTGACCTTGCAGACGAGGTCGCTCGCCCAGACCTCCTCGGCCGTCGCGACGATGCGGGCGCCCGCCGAGAGGTACTCCTCGTCGCTGATCGCCGACCCGAGGCCGGCCCCGGACTGCACGACGACATCGTGCCCCTCGGCCGCGAGGCGGTGCGCCCCGGCCGGCGTGAGCGCGACCCGGTACTCGTGGACCTTGCGCTCCGTGGGGATGCCGATCTGCATGAATGCCTCCGAGGACGAGGTGTGAAAGAGTGTGGCTGACCTCACAAGTCTGAACGACGCACTGTTTCCGGCGCGTGAAATGTGCAGGAGATTCGGTAGAGTCGAACCATGTCGCTCACATCATCGGCCGCAGGAAGCGAGCGGCCCGGCGCAACGAAGAAAGTTCGCCGTCCGGTCCTCGACGAGATCGACCGCACGATCCTGCGGCTGCTGCGCGCGGACGCGCGCACGCCGAACAACGCGCTCGCCGCAGCGGCCGGGATCGCCCCGTCCACCTGCCTGGCTCGGGTCACCGCGCTGCGGGAGAGCGGCGTGATCCGCGGCTTCCACGCCGACATCGACCCCGCGGCCCTGGGGCAGCACCTGCAGGCGATGATCGCGGTGCGCGTCCAGGCCACCGCGCGCGCCAACCTCGCCCCCCTGGCCCACCGGATCGCCCGCCGCCCCGAGGTGCTCGACCTGTACTTCGTGGCCGGCGCCGACGACTTCCTCGTGCACGTGGCGGCCCGCGACACCGAGGCGCTGCGCGCCTTCGTCGTCGACCAGCTCTCGGCCCGGCCGGAGATCGCCTACACCGAGACCAGCCTCATCTTCGAGCACATCCCCGCCGCGCTCAGCGAGCCCTCGCCACCGGCCGGCGCGCGCGGGCAGGCGACCCGATGAGCCGGGTCACGGTCGGCCTGCGCCGCGCCTACCACCGGGTCTTCGGCGGGTTGCTCGGCACCCCTGTGCTGTACATCCTCGGTGGGGCGCTGCTCGGCGCCCTGGCGGTCCCGATCTCGGCGAACCTCGGCGGCGTCCCCGACCTGGCGACCGTCGAGGTCGCCCGGAGCGCGCTGCCCACGATCGGCGGTGCGACCCTGTCCCTGGCCGGCTTCGTGCTGACGATCACGACGCTCAGCCTGCAGTTCGGCGCCTCGACGTACTCGCCGCGGCTCGTGGAGCACCTGCGCCGCGACCGGCTGCTCGGCCACACGCTCGGCGCGGCGCTCGGCACGTTCAGCTACTCGGTGGTCGTGCTCCTGGCGGTACGGACCTCGCACCCGACGGCGGCGACCGTCGCCACGCTCGTCGCCGTCGCCGGCGCCACCGCCGACGTGCTGCTGTTCATCGCCCTGCTCGAGCGGCTCATCGACTCCCTGCGCCCGGGCCGGGTGCTCTCCCGTCAGATGAGCAAGGCGCTCGCCCTGGCCGAGTCCGCCTACCCCGAGGAGGACGGCGACGGCACCCGCGCCGCCGAGGACGGGACCGGGCGACTGCCCGACGACTCGGTCGTCGAGTGGGACGGCCTCGGGACGGCCGGGGTCCTCTGGCGCGAGGGCCCCGCGGGGCACATCGTCGACCTGCACGCCGGCGCGCTGACCTCCGCCGCCTGCGAGCACGACGCGCTGGTGACCCTCACCCTGCCGGTGGGGGCGTTCGTGCAGACCCGGGAGGCCCTCGCCGTCGTGCGGGACGCCGGCTCGGGGCTGTCCCGACCGGCCGACCCGGACCTCGAGGCGCGCGTGCTCAAGGCGATCTCCGTGGGCGACGAGCGGACCGTCGACGCCGACCCCGCCTACCCGCTCCGGCTGGTGGTCGACATCGGGCTGCGGGCGCTGTCCCCCGGGATCAACGACCCGACGACCGCCGCGCAGGCGATCGACCACGTCGAGCAGATCCTGCTCGCGCTGTCCCGGCGGCGGCTGGGCATGCAGACGCTGCGCGACGCCGACGGAGTGACGCGGGTCCAGGTGCCCACCCCGGGCTGGCCCGACCTGGTCCGACTCGGCTACGTCGAGCTCGTCGCCGCGGGCCGCGACCCGCAGACCCGGAACGCGCTCGCGCGGAGCACGGCGCGGCTGGCGAGCCGGGTCGCGGCGCACCGCCGGGCGGAGGTCCGGGACGTCGCCGCTCTCCTGGATCGGTCTCCGGACGCCGTGGGCTGACCCCTCGGCCCACCGCTGACCGAGCCCCACCCTCCGGCTGAACCCCTGGCCCACCCCACGGCCCCACCCTTGCGTCGCCGGCCGCGTCGCAGGATACTTAAACAATCGGTTAACTGAAGTAGGGACGCGATGCCGACCCGGCACCCGTCCTCGCCGGTGGACGCGAACCACCGCAGGCACGACCGCCCCGCAGAGCCGCGGGGCGACCCGAGAGGACAGCTCATGAGCACCTTCGTCTTCGTCTACCACGGCCCCACCGAGACGCCCACCGGCGCAGAGCCCAGCGAGGCCGACATGAAGGCCGCCATGGACGACTGGATGGCCTGGGCCGGGAAGGTCGGCGACGCCATGACCGACTTCGGCAACCCCCTGGGCGGTGGCATGCTCGTCTCCCCCGGCGGGGTCGCGCCCAGCGGCGGCGACATCACCGGCTACACGATCCTCACCGCCCCGGACATGGCGGCGGCGCTCGCCCTCGCCGAGGACCACCCCCACCTGGCCACCCCGGGCGGCTGCACCATCGAGGTGCTCGAGGCCTCCGAGGTCCCCGGGATGTAGGGCCGGCCGGCTCAGAGGGCGCGCAGCGGCAGCTCGGCGAGCGCGTCCAGCAGGATCCGGTTGAACGCGTCCGGGGCATGGGCGTTCACGTCGTGCCCCGCGCGCGGGACCACGTGCAGCTGGGCCCCGGGCACGGCGTTGCGGAACTGCCGTTCGTGCAGCCGCAGCGGGTCGCGACTGCCGTTGACCAGCCAGACCGGCAGGACGAGACGCTCCAGGGCCGAGCCGCAGGAGTAGCCGTGCAGCGCGTCGAGCATGTCGGCCACGACGTGCCAGGTCCCGGTCGGGCGGAAGGTGTCGGCGAGCCACGTGCTCGCGTGCCGGTAGGCCCGCAGCGGCTTGCCGGCGAGCTCCGTCGAGCAGCCCGAGAGCATGACGCCGGCCAGCTTCTGCTGGTGCTCGGCCGCGTAGGCCAGCGACGTGTACCCGCCGAGGGACAGCCCGACGAGCAACGGCGGGCGGTCCCCCGCGCCCACGGCCTGGTCGATGGTCTCCATCGCCCCGCCGAGGGTGAACCGCTCGTCGGTCCGCTCGCCGTGGCCGGGCAGGTCGACGGCCGTGGTGGGGTGGCCGGCCCGCCGGAGGGTATCGACCTGCGCGTCCCAGATGACCGAGGACGTCCTGGTGCCGTGCACGAACACGATCGGGATGATGAGTCTCACCGTCCTGGGGTCCTGGCCTGGTCGTGGCGGTTCCGATGAGCACAACGCCCAGGCCCGCGCCCTTGTTCCGACCTGCCGGCAGCCGGGCCGGGGATGTCCGGAAGCGGAGTGCTCGCACCGCCCGGCGCCGCCTAGGTTGACCCACATGACCCCTCGTGCGCAGGTCCCGACCCCCGCGGTCGCCCGCGTCGTGCTCGCCTGCCGCGCGATGCTCGGAGCAGGCGGCCCGCTGCCCGCCGAGGACCTCGCCGCGGCGGCCACGACGAGCCCGCGGCAGCTCTCCCGCGACTTCCGGGCCGTCCTCGGCTTCCCGCCGCGGACCTTCGGGCTCGCGGTGCGGACCGGTGAGGCCCGCGCCCTGCTGCGCGACCTCGGCCAGGTCACCGAGGCCGTCTTCGCCGCCGGCTTCTCGGTGCGCGGCTTCTACGAGCAGGCCGGGCCGACCCTCGGCATGCCGCCTCGCAGCTTCGCCGCCGGTGCCCCGGCCCAGCTGCTCCGCTGGACGACGGTCCGCACCGACCTCGGGTGGGTGATCGCCGTCGCCGGCGACCTTGGTCTGGCGGACGTGCGGATCGGGCAGGACCCCGACGACCTCGTGGCGACGATCGCCGCGGAGTACCCGCGGGCCCGCCTCGAGCGGGCCGACGACGACCTCGCCGAGGTCGCGGACGCCCTGCGCGCGATGACGGCCGGGCGGCCCGGGATGGCCGACCTGCCCCTCGACCTGCGCGGCACGGCCTTTCAGGCCAAGGTCTGGTCGGCGTTGCGTCGCATCCCGGTCGGCCAGACCCGCACCTACGCACAGGTCGCCCGGGACATCGGTGCGCCGAGCTCCGTCCGAGCCGTGGCTCGCGCCTGCGCGACCAACCGGCTCGCGCTCGTCGTGCCGTGCCACCGCGTGATCCGCTCGGACGGCGCGATGGGCGGCTACCGGTGGGGCCTGGAGGTCAAGGAACGGCTGCTCGAGCTGGAGCGGACGGCGGCCGGGTGAACCGACGGTCCTGGGTACCCGCATTCCTGCTCCTGGCCGTCCTCTGGGGCTGCTCCTTCGCCTTCATCAAGATCGGGCTCCGGGCGCTGACCCCCTTCCAGGTCGCGTCCGGTCGGCTCCTGCTGGGCGCACTGACCCTCGTGGTGATCAGCGTCGTGACCCGCACGCGGCTGCCCAGAGGAGGGCGCACCTGGGCACACCTCGCCGTCGTCGGTGCGCTGTCCTGCGCGATCCCCTTCACGCTCTTCGCCTACGGCGAGCAGCACCTCACCTCGGTGCTCGCCGGCCTGATCAACGCGGCCACCCCGCTGGCGACGCTCGCCTCCGTCCTCGCCGCGTTCCCCGAGGAACGGCCGACCAGGGAGCGCGTCGCCGGGATGCTCGTCGGCTTCCTGGGCGTCGTGACGCTCACCGGAGCATGGGAGGGCTTCACGAGCGCCGAGGCGCTCGGCGTGGCCGCGCTGGTCGGGGCGATCCTCTGCTACGGCGTCGCCTTCCCCTACGCCCGGCGGTACCTGTCCTCGACCGGTGAGGGGCCGATCGCGCTCGCCACGGGTCAGGTGCTCCTCGGCGCGGCGCTCACGCTGCCCCTGCTGGCGTGGACCGGCACGGCGCTGGTCGGCCCGCTGACCCCCGCGGTGATCTGGTCGATGCTCGCCCTCGGATCGCTCGGCTCGGGCCTCGCCTACGTGCTCAACTTCCGCGTCATCGCGGCCGCCGGAAGCGCCGTCGCGAGCACCGTGACCTATCTCACGCCGATCGTGGCGACCGTCCTCGGCGTGCTGCTGCTCCGCGAGCAGCTCACCTGGTACGAGCCCGTCGGCGGGGCCGTGGTCATCCTCGGGATCGCCGTCAGCCAGGGTCGGTTGCACCGGCGCGCGGCCCCGGGCGAGGCCCGCGCGGCCGGATCGGCCACGCCGCGCCGGGCCGGATCGGCTGTGCCCTCCGCGGCGCGTCCGGCCGCTGCTCGGGCCGGAGTACACGACGGGCCGTGACCTGCATCTCTGCTGGTCACGGCCCATGTGCTCGCTGTCTCAACGAGTGTCCGGAGGGGGACTTGAACCCCCACGCCCGTTAAGGGCACTAGCACCTCAAGCTAGCGCGTCTGCCATTTCGCCACCCGGACAGATGGACTCTCGGCGCCGTCCGGGCCGCCTCGAGTGCGGCAGCAAAGATAGCACGGCGCGGGAGTCCAGCCGGACGCTCGGGCTGCGGCAGACTGGTGCGCGCAGGGCGCCCGACGGGCCCGCCGACGGCCGCCCGGCCCACGGCCTGCGCGGCGCCGAACAGGAGGCACGACCCCGTGAACAACGACGTCCCGCCGTCGGCGGACACCACCCGGGTCGGCGGGACGGGCTCGGGTGAGCGGCGCCCCGGGGTCGCCCGCCGCGGTGGCGGATCGGCGATGTCGCCGCGGATCGCCGGCACCCGACGTCCACCCCTCGTCGGGCTCGAGGAGACCACTCCGCGCTGGCTGCGCACCCTGGCCGGCTGGTCCTGGCGGGTGCTCGTGGTGGTCGGTGCGGTCGCGCTGGTGTTCTGGGCGACGTCGAGGGTGCTGCTGCTCTTCATCGCCCTCTTCCTCGCGATGGTCTTCACCTCGGTGCTGCGCCCCGTCGTCGAGTTCTTCTCCCGGGTGATGCCGCGCGGCCTGGCCACAGCCCTGGCGATCATCCTGGGGATCCTGTCCGTCGCCGGGCTGCTCACCTACGTCGGCCTGTCGGTCGCCGGGCAGTGGACGAGCCTGGGCGAGCAGTTCAACGAGGGCATCTCGACGATCCTCGACCTGCTCAAGGCCAGCCCGCTGCACCTCACGCTCACGGACCAGGACGTCCAGGGCTGGTTGGTGCAGGCCCAGGACTGGGTCTCCCAGAACAGCAGCACGATCGCCAGCCAGGCGCTGACCAGCGCGGGATCGGTGGTCGAGGTCCTCACGGCGCTCGCGCTCGCCATCTTCTGCACGGTGTTCTTCCTCACCCGTGGCCGCGAGATGTGGGTGTGGTTCCTCAACCAGCTCCCGACCCGGATGCGGCCGGCCTGGTTCATCGGCGGGGGCGTCGCGTGGGACTCGTTCTCCGGCTACACCCGGGGCATCTTCATCGTCGCCGCCTCGGACGGCGCGCTCGCGTTCATCGCGCTGCTCATCCTGGATGTCCCGCTTGCCGCGCCGCTGGCGGTGCTCGTCTTCATCGGTGCGTTCATCCCGCTCATCGGCGCGCCACTTGCCATGATCGTCGCGATCATCGTCGCCCTGGCCGCCAACGGGGTCATCAACGCCATCCTCGTCGGGCTCACGATCGCGCTGATCGGGCAGATCGAGGGGCACCTGCTCCAGCCGCTCGTCATGGGGCGGCAGGTCTCGCTGCACCCGGTCACCGTGGCGCTGGCGGTGACCGCCGGGACGCTGGTCGCGGGCATCCTCGGCGCGATCATCTCGGTGCCGCTCGTCGCGGTGGCCTGGTCGGTGTTCTCCCGACTGCGGACCATCGACACGCCGACGGTGACCATCGAGAACGGCCAGGTCACCGGCGAGGACGCCGCGCTCCCGTAGCGCGCCGGGCGGATAGCGCGCCGGGCGGATCACCCCTGAACACGTCAGCGGAAGTCGCGGGACGCCGTGGGCACCCGCAGGGACAACGGCGCCAGGTGCTCGGCGAGCAGGTTGGTCGCCCCGTCGGCGCGTTCCAGCCGGCCGCGGACCACGAGTGCCGCCGACGACCGCGCCACGGTGCGGAACCGCTGCCACAGGCCGGCGCTGCAGATGATGTTGAGCAGGCCCGTCTCGTCCTCGACGGACAGGAAGGTCACACCCCCCGCGGTACCGGGCCGTTGACGGTGGGTGACCACCCCGGCGACCGCGACCCTCCGGCCGACCTCGTGCCGGAAGGCCTGCGCCACCGTGAGCACCCCGGCCGCAGTCAGACCCTCCCGGACGAACTCGGTCGGGTAGCTGTCGACCGAGACACCCGTGGCCCAGACGTCGGCCATCGCCACGTCGACGGTGTCCATCCCGGGCAGCATCGGGGCCTCGACCCCCACCGAGACGCCGGGCAGCGTGTCGGGCCCCTCCTGGGCCAGGGCGCCGGCGGCCCAGAGGGCTTCCCGACGCTCCACCCCGAGCGAGGCGAGCGCCCCGGACGTGGCCAGCGCCTCGAGCTGGGCCGTGCTCAGGCGCACCCGCCGCACCAGGTCGCGCAGGTCCGCGAACGGGCCCTGCGCGGTGCGCTCCGCGACGAGGCGCGCGACCACGGGCTCCCCCATCCCGCGGACGGCCGTCAGTCCCATCCGGACCGCGAGCGTCGGGTCGACGTCGAGGACGACCTGCCCGGGCCGCACCTCGGTGCCGACCGCCGGCCGCGGGTGCTGCGCCGCGGGTGCCACCACCCGTTCGAGCCCGGCCTGCACGTCGGAGCGCTGGACGTCGGGTCGCAGCACGCTCACCTCGTGCCGGCGGGCGTCGGCCACCAGCGACTGCGGGGAGTAGAAGCCCATCGGCTGGGCCGCGAGCAGCCCGGCGTAGAAGGCCGCCGGGTGGTGCACCTTGAGCCAGGCGCTCGCGTAGACGAGGTAGGCGAAGGAGTACGCGTGCGACTCGGGGAACCCGAAGTCGGCGAACGCCTTGAGCTTGTCGAAGATCTGCTCGCCCACCTCCGGGCCGATACCGCGCAGCGCCATCCCGTCCATGAGGCGGGCGTGCAGGGCCTCCATCCGCTCGCTGGACCGCTTGGAGCCCATCGCCCGGCGCAGCTGGTCGGCCTCGGCCCCGGTGAACCCGGCCACGTCGATGGCCATCTGCATGAGCTGCTCCTGGAACAGCGGCACGCCCTGGGTCTTGGCCAGCGAGCTCTCCAGCAGAGGGTGCAGGTAGGTGACCGGCTCCCGGCCGCGCACCCGGTTGATGTAGGGGTGCACCGAGCCGCCCTGGATGGGACCGGGCCGGATGAGCGCGACCTCGACGACGATGTCGTAGAAGCAGCGGGGCCGTAGCCGGGGCAGGGTCGCCATCTGGGCGCGGGACTCGACCTGGAAGACGCCGACGGTGTCCGCGGCGCAGAGCAGGTCGTAGACCGTCGGCGCCTCCTGGGGCAGGGCGTGCAGGCCCAGCTCGACCCCCTCGTGGCGCGCGACGAGCTCGAAGGCGATCCGCAGGGCGGAGAGCATGCCCAGCCCGAGCAGGTCGAACTTCACCAGCCCGGCGTCGGCGCAGTCCTCCTTGTCCCACTGGAGCACGGTGCGGCCGGGCATCCGGGCCCACTCCACCGGGCACACCTCGATGACCGGCCGGTCGCACAGCACCATGCCCCCGGAGTGGATGCCCAGGTGCCGGGGCAGCCGCAGGAAGCGCTCGGCCAGGTCGATGACCTGCTCGGGGATCTCGCCGACGTCGGCCGCCGACGGCGGTCGCTGCGCCGGGACGACGTCGTGCCGGTCCTCGCTGACCCAGCCGTGCGCCGGCGGGTCGACCGCCGGACCGGTCGGGGCGGGCGTCCGCCCCGCCGGCCCCACCGCCGCCGCACGCGACACCGTCCACCAGGGGCTCGACCTCTCCGGTCCGCGCAACGAGCCCCACCGTTCGATGCTCTTGCTCCAGGCGTCCTGCTGGCCGACGTCGAACCCCAGCGCCTTCGCCGCGTCCCGGACGGCCGAGCGCGGACGGTAGGAGATGACGTTGGCGACCTGAGCGGCGTGCCTGCGGTCGAACCGCTCGTAGACGTACTGGATGACCTCCTCCCGACGCGTCGACTCGATGTCCACGTCGATGTCCGGCGGGCCGTCGCGCTCCGGTGCCAGGAACCGCTCGAAGAGCAGCCCGTGCCGCACCGCGTCGACGGCGGTGACCCCCAGCGCGTAGCAGACCGCGGAGTTGGCGGCCGAGCCACGCCCCTGGCACAGGATCCCGCGCTCGCGGCAGAACGAGACGAGGTCGTGGACGATGAGGAAGTACCCGGGGAAGCCGAGCGTGATGATGACGTCGAGCTCGTGCGCGAGCTGCGCCCACGCCCCGGGACCCGTTCTGCCTCCGGCGGGCCGTACCGGTCGAGGGCACCGCGGCGGACCAGCTCGCGCAACCAGCTCGCCTCGTCGTGGCCGGGCGGCACCGGGTACGGCGGGAGCCGCGGGCGCGACCAGGGCGAGGTCGAAGGCGCACTCGGCCGCCAGCTCGGCGGCCGTGCGCACCGCCTGCGGGTGCGCCCGGTGCCGGGCGAGCATCTCGCTCGCCGACCGCAGGTGCGCACCCTGGCCGGCGGGCAGCCAGCCGTCGATCTCGTCGAGGCTCGACCGGGCGCGCACCGCGGCGAGCGCCGCGGCGAGGTCCGCGTCGGCCGGTCCGGCGTAGTGCACGGTGCCGGTGGCGACCAGCGGCAGGTGGCTGCGCCGGGCCAGCTCGGCCAGCGCGTCGTTGCGCTCGGAGTCGTACGGGTCGCCGGTGTCGGTGATCTCGACCGCGACGTTGTCCCGCCCGAAGAGGTCGGTCAGCCGGTCCAGCTCGACCCGGGCGGCGGCGAGGTCGAGCCTCGGCTCGGTCGCCCGCCTGGCCTGACGGGCGGTGCCGGTGCCCTCCAGCGCCTGACGCACGGCGCCCTTGCGACAGCCGGTGAGCACCAGCCACTGGCCGTCCGCGGCCGCTGCCAGCTCGGGCAGCCGGTAGGCGGCCGCCCCCTTGGCCCCGGTGGCCAGGTGTCCCTCGGCGATCGCTCCGGACAGCGACCGGTAGCCGTCCGGGCCACGGGCCAGGACCAGCAGATGGGTCGACCGGGGGTCCGGGGTCCCGGTCGGGGCGTCCAGCACGCCGTCGCCGGTGGCCAGGTGCAGCTCGGCGCCGAAGACGGTCGGCAGGCCGAGGTCCCGGGCCGCCTGGGCGAACCGGACCACGCCGTAGAGGCCGTCGTGGTCGGTCAGGGCCATCCCGGACAACCCGAGCCGCACCGCCTCGGCGACCAGGTCCTCGGGCTGGCTGGCACCGTCGAGGAAGCTGAACGCGGAGTGCGCGTGCAGCTCGGCGTACCGCGGCCCGGCGGCCCGGCGCGACTCAGTCATAGGTCGCCTCGAGCGTCCAGACCCCGTCGGTCAGCGCGAGCAGCACCGCCCGCCCGTCGTCGAGGGTGGCCTGCAGGTAGACCGTCCTCGACGGCGAGGGGCCGGTGGCACCCCACCAGCGCTGCACGATCGGCCACGGACCCGCCCAGCCGGTGACCGCGTTCTGGGACGTGCCGTCCGGCCACCAGACCACCGCCGGCTCGGCGCTGACCTGCAGCCGCGCGTCCACCTCGACGCGGCGCCCGTCCGTGCCGCACAGCTGGACGCTCTGCGGGGCGACCAGCACGGTCGCCGGGGCCGGCGCGGGGAGCCGTCCCGGCCACGGCGCGTCCAGGCCCCTGGCCGGGGGAACGTCCTCGCCCCAGGGCACCAGGTGCACCTGGTCACGGACCTCGCGACCACCCTGGACCCGGGCGCTGAGCACGGCCTCGGCGCCGAGCAACCCCTGGACGCGGTGCACG
Source organism: uncultured Actinomycetota bacterium (assembly GCA_963724505.1). Lineage (GTDB taxonomy): Bacteria > Actinomycetota > Actinomycetes > Actinomycetales > Cellulomonadaceae > Actinotalea. The sequence goes on along the minus strand of CAVRUY010000002.1, from coordinate 56,748 downwards.
GCACGGTGGGCGCGCAGGTCGGCGCCGGCGGCCTGACCCCACAGCCGACCCTGCTCGGCCCCGACCGCGACCACCTCCTCGGCGCGCAGCGCCAGCCTCGCCAGCGGCGCCGGCTCCGGGTCCTGGCCCGTCCCGGTCCGACCGAGGCTCCGGGCCGTCAGCCAGCCGTCCAGCTGCCAACGCACCCGGTCGGTCAGCCGGGGCACCGAGAGCCCACCGAGCGCGGTGTCGGTGCGCCAGGTGCGCACGAGCTCGGTGCCCTCGGTGGTCGTGGCGGTGATCTGCACCCGCCCGCAGCCCACCCCGGCGGCCACCATCGCCTCGTGGAGCTCCTGGGCGAGCCACCGTGCGGCGAACGCCGTCGCCTCGAGCCGCTCGACCGGCGGGTCGAAGTCCTGGGCGACGGCGACGTCCGGCTCGGGTCGCCGCAGCGCGGTGGGCCGGTCGTCCTCGCCGGAGGCCACCCGGTGCGCCCACTCGCCGCCGTGGCCGAACCGCGCCGCCACGTCGGCGCGCGGCAGCCGGGCCAGGTCCCCCAGGGTGTGCACCCCGAGCCTGACCAGCAGGTCCACCAGGGCGTCCACCTCGGTCACCGCCCCCACCGTGAGGTGCCGCAGCTCGCCGATCCCCCAGCCGGCCAGGAACTCCCGCGTCGTGCCGGCCGGCACCAGGGTCGAGGCCCGCGCGGCGATCACCGCCGCCCCGACGCCGTCGGCCATCCCGACCTGCGCCTCGCAGCCCACCTCGGCCACGGCGCTGACCAGGCGTTCGGCGAGCACCTGCTCCGACCCGTGGTACCGGCCCGCCCCGGCGGCCGGCAGCAGGATGAGGCCGGGCCGGACGACCTCGAGCCCGGCGACCACGCCCTCCGCCGCGACGGCGACCGGCTCGAACTCCCGGGCGTCCCGGCCGGGGTCGGCCGGGAGCAGCGCGAGCTCGGGACAGCACTGCTGGGCCGTGCGCCGACGCATCCCGCGCCGCACCCCCTGGCGCCGGGCGGGTGCGGAGACGGCCGTGATCCGTCGCCCGTCGTGCACCGCCGCCGGGGCGTGCGCGGGCACCCGCTCGACCTCCATGGCGGCCAGCACCGGCCAGTCCGGCACCCACAGGGCAGCCGTGCGGACGCTCATCCGACCCGCCGCCCCTCATGCCGTCCGAGGGCGACCGGCTCCCGGGCCGCGGCGGACCGCACCGTCTCGGTCCGCGTGTCCTTCCCCCGGGCGCGCCCCGTTCCCGGCATCGCCACCTCTCCGCGCCACCCCTGCCCCGCGGCGCCCCGGCCCTGGCGGCTGACCGTCAGCACCCCGTCGCGCAGCCGGCCAGCACCCCGTCCCACCCCGTCCCAGCGCGTGGCCGTGGCGGTGAGCACGACCGAGGCACCGGGCCAGGTGGTGGTGGTGAGCAGGACGGCCGAGCGCTCCCTGGCGCGGGTGCTGAGCCGACGGCGGTCGGCGTCGGACAGCGCCACCGCGCCCACGACGACGGCGTCCATGCCGTCCAGCAGGGCGGCGAGCACCCGAGGGGCGTCGGGCCCCGGGTCCGGCACCAGGACCACCCGGTCGAGCGCCAGGCCGAGCTGGGAGGCGGCCAGCACGCCGACACCGGGAAGACCGACCAGCGCCACCCAGCCACCAGTGGCGGAGGCCTCGGCCAGCAGGGCGAGCAGCAACGAGGTGGACCCGGCGACGGTCAGCGTCGTCCCCCGGACGAGTGAGGGCAGCAGCCCGGCCAGGCGTGGGTCGACCGGGAGCGCGGGCGGGCCGGGCAGACGCGTGCCCGCCCGCCCCTCCGCCTCGGCCAGCACCGCACGCGCGCGCGCCACCCGGTCGACGGGCACAGCCACCGCGGTCATCACGCCTCCGAGATCGTTCGAACACCTGTTCGAGTATCTCAGTAGACGCTGACACGGCCCCGGGTGTCAATCGGCGGTCGAGCCGTGGGCGCCACCGCGACCACCACCGGGTCGCGGACTCCACCACCCACGTAGCCGGTTACCCGTAGGGGTGGTTCGATGGTCGAATCCCCCCTCCGGCACGACCGACCCCACGACACGTCCCACGAGGCCGCTCCCCCTGCGAGGCCGAGGAATGAGGAAGCGACGATGATCGAGTTCCGGTCCGTGACCAAGCAGTTCCCCGACGGGACGGTCGCCGTCGACGACTTCAGCTTCGTCCTGCCGGCCCACCAGGCAACGGTCCTCGTCGGGTCCTCCGGATGCGGCAAGACCACACTCCTGCGCATGATCAACCGCATGATCGAGCCGACGTCGGGCCAGATCCTCATCGACGGTGTCGACATCGCGACGAAGGACAAGGTCCAGCTGCGACGCAGCATCGGCTACGTCCTGCAGGCCGCCGGGCTGCTCCCGCACCGCCGCGTCATCGACAACGTCGCGACGGTCCCCGTCCTCAAGGGTGTGCCCAAGGACGCAGGCGCGCGCCGCAGCACTCGAGCTGCTCGACAAGGTGGGCCTGGACCGCTCGCTGGCCAGGCGGTACCCCGGGCAGCTCTCCGGCGGGCAGCAGCAGCGCGTCGGCGTGGCCCGCGCACTGGCCAGCGAGCCGAACATCCTGCTCATGGACGAGCCGTTCGGCGCCGTGGACCCGATCGTCCGCGCCGACCTCCAGAACGAGCTCAACCGGCTCCAGCGCGAGCTCGGCAAGACCATCGTCTTCGTCACCCACGACATCGACGAGGCCTTCGCGCTCGCCGACCAGGTGATCATCTTCAGGAAGGGCGGGATCATCGCCCAGGCCGGCACGCCGGCCCAGATCCTCGCGAACCCGGCCGACGAGTTCGTCGAGACCTTCATCGGCGCGGACAAGGGCAAGCGCCGGCTGCACCTGCAGCACCGGACGGGCGACGAGGCCACCCTCTCGTCGACGACGACGGACGACCGGCCGGTGTCCTGGCGTCCTCCGGCTCCGCGGACCCCTCCGGGACGGCCCGACCCCACGCCGCGGGAGCCGGGGACGGCGCCGTGACCTGGACCCTGGACAACCTCGACCTCATCCTGGACCTGTCGCTGGACCACATCCGGCTGGCCGTCCTGCCGATCGTCCTCAGCTTCGTCATCGCCGTGCCGTTCGGCTGGCTCGCCAACCGCAACGCCACCCTGCGGGCGATCGTCATCACCACCGGGAGCCTGCTCTACACGATCCCGTCGCTCCCGCTCTTCGTGATCCTGCCGGTGATCATCGGCACCCGGGTGCTCGACGAGACCAACCTCGTCGTCGCCCTGACGATCTACGGGGTCGCGGTCATGGTGCGGACCGCTGCGGACGGTCTGGCCGCGGTCGACCAGGCCACGATCGAGGCGGCGACGCGCGATGGGCTTCTCCCCGGTCGCCCGGTTCTGGCAGGTCGAGCTGCCGCTGGCCGGACCGGTGATGCTGGCCGGCATGCGGGTCGTCTCGGTGAGCACCATCGCGCTCGTCTCGGTCGGCGTGATCATCGGCTCCTCGAACCTCGGCTACCTGTTCCAGAACGGCAAGCAGCGCGGCATCCTCGAGGAGGTGGGCGTCGGGATCGTGGCCAGCGTGCTCATCGCGCTCGTCTTCGACGTGCTCCTCGTGCTGGCCGGCCGGGTCCTGCTGCCGTGGACCAAGAAGACCCGGACGCAGGACGCCCCGGCCGTCGGGACGGAGGCGCGATGAACTTCGTCGTCCTGGCGATCCAGTACATCTTCGACCCGGCGCACTGGGCGGCGACGGCCACCAGCCCGCTGCCGCTCGGGGACCGCCTCGGCGAGCACCTGCGCTACACCGCGATCACGGTGCCGATCGCGGCGCTCATCGCCCTGCCGCTCGGCTTCTTCATCGGGCACACCGGCCGCGGCCGCCAGTTCGTCATCGGCTTCACCGGCGCGATGCGGGCGCTACCGGCCCTGGGCGTGCTGTTCTTCATCACGATGGTCGCCGGCTACCAGTTGTCGTTCCTCACCGCGGCCACGGTCGGCTCGCTCATCGCCCTGACGATCCTCGCCATCCCCTCCATCCTCGCCGGTGCGTACGCGGGGCTCGAGTCGGTCGACCGCCAGACCATCGACGCGGCCCGCGCGAACGGGATGACCGAGCTCCAGATCCTCACGCAGGTCGAGATCCCGCTCGCGCTGCCGCTCATCGTCGGCGGGGTCCGGTCCGCGGCGCTCCAGGTGATCGCCACCGCGACGATCGCCTCCTACGTCGGCCTCGGCGGGCTCGGGCGGGTCATCACCTCGGGCATCGGGCTCAACGACTTCACCGTGATCCTCGCGGGCGCCTTCCTCGTGACGGCGCTCGCCCTGGCTGTCGACGGCGTCTTCGCCGTCGTGCAGAAGCTCACCGCGACGACCCTGACGACCGGGCGTCGAGAGAACCGCAGGAACCGACGCGACCAGCCAACCGGGCAGGTCGCGCCAGTACTCAGTGCGAACGATCACAAGGGATAGGACGACATGTTCACTGCACATGGGAGAGGCCGCATCGCTGGCGTGGCGATCGTGGCGGGGGCGCTGTTGGCCCTCGCAGGGTGTTCGAACGCCGACCCGACCGGCACAGCGACGACGTCGGGCGAGACGAGCACCGGGGGCGGCAGCGCGATCGTCGTCGGCTCGTTCGCGTTCCCCGAGAGCGAGATCCTCGGCGAGATCTACGCCCAGGCGCTCGACGGACGCCGGCTTCGACGTGACGACCAAGTTCAACATCGGTCCGCGCCAGCAGACGATCCCGGCCCTGCAGGACGGGTCGATCAACCTCATGCCGGAGTACAACGGCAACCTGCTGGCGTACTACGACCCCGAGTACACCGAGCGCACCACGGACGAGGTCGACGGGGCGCTGGCGGCAGCGGTCGCCGTCGACGGCCTGCAGGTGCTCGACTCGGCCCCGGCCCAGGACAAGGACGCCTACGTCGTCACCCGGGCCTTCGCCGACGCCAACGGGCTCACCTCGATCGGCGACCTGACCAAGGTCGTGCCGTTCACGCTCGGTTCGAACCCGCAGTTCGCCGAGCTCGGCTACGGGATCCCCGGCCTCCGGGACGTCTACGGGGTCGGGGTGAACCCCGGCGACGTCACCTTCCTGCCGATCGAGGACTTCGGCGGCCCCGACACGGTCAAGGCCCTCGTCGACGACGACGTGCAGGTCGCGGACATCTACACGACCTCGCCCGCCCTCAAGGACGTAGGACCTCGTGGTCCTGGACGACCCCGAGGCCCTCATCTCCTCGCAGAACATCGTCCCGCTGCTGGCCGACGGACATCTACTCCGACCAGCTCGCGGAGGTGCTCAACGGCGATCTCGGCGGAGCTCACCACCGACGACCTCATCGCACTGCGCGACCGGGTCGAGGGTGACGAGAAGGCCTCGGCCACCCAGGCCGCGACCGACTGGCTCACCGAGAAGGGCCTGATCGGCTGACCGAACGAGGTCCGGAGGCGCCCGACCCCGGCGGTCGGGCGCCTCCGTCCTGCCCGGGCCGGTCGACCCCGACCCTGGGCAGGGCGTATCCTGTGGACTGGATTGTATGTATCCATCAATCCATCAACCCCGGGCGGTCGTCCCGGGCCCATCCTCCCGCAGGAGCCCCGGTGCCGTTCCAGGCCGTCAGCGCATCCTCCCCCATCCACGAGATCAAGGCCGCGCTGTTCAAGGCGATGGGCCACCCGGTCCGGGTGCGGGTGCTCGAGCTGCTCACCCCCGGCGAGCGACCGGTCAGCGAGCTCCTCACCGAGACCGGCCTCGAGGCCTCGCACCTGTCCCAGCACCTGACCGTGCTGCGCCGGACCGGCCTGGTCACGGCCCGGCGGACCGGCAACACCGTGCACTACGCGCTGGCCCACCCGAGCGTCGTCGACCTGCTCTCCGCAGCCCGCACCTTCCTGGTCGCCGCCCTCAGCGACACCCGCGACGCGCTGGACGACCTCGAGCAGCAGCTCGTCCGGGCCGCCGACACCAGGGCCGCCGACACCGGGGCCGCCGGCGCCGAGGACGGCGATGCCGACGCCGGCGAGACACCCGGCGCCGGCGCCGAGGTCGCCCGGTGAGCGCGCCGGACGCCACCCGTCCGCAGACCTGGCGCGAGCAGCTCACCGCCGCCCTGGCGACCACCCGCCGCAACACCCTGCCGCGCCGGTCCGACTACGCCGAGCTCGGGCGGACCTGGCGCACCGACCTCGTCGCCGGCGTGACGGTCGCCATCGTCGCCCTGCCACTGGCGCTCGGCTTCGGCGTCACCTCGGGCATGGGCGCTGCCGCCGGCCTGGTGACCGCGGTCGTCGCCGGGATCGTGGCCGCCGTCTTCGGCGGCTCGCACCTGCAGGTCTCCGGCCCCACCGGGGCGATGACCGTCGTGCTCGTGCCGATCGTCGCGCGCTACGGCCCGAGCGCGGTGCCCACCGTCGCGATCATGGCCGGCGGGCTGGTCCTGCTCGCCGGGATCGTGGGGCTCGGCCGGCTCGTCGCCTACATCCCCTGGCCCGTGGTCGAGGGCTTCACGATGGGGATCGGCGTCATCATCGCCGCCCAGCAGGTCCCGCTCGCCCTGGACACCCCGAAGGCCGAGGGCGAGAACGCCGCCCTGGTGGCGCTGCGCACCCTGGGCGCCGTCGACTGGTCGCACGCCCTCCTGGCACTCGCCGTCGTCGGCCTGGTCGTGGCCGCGATGCTCGTGCTGCCGCGGCTGCACCGCACCCTGCCCGCCTCCTTGATCGCCGTCGTGCTCGCCACCGTGCTCGTCGAGCTCACCCGGCTGGACGTCTCGCGGATCGGCGCGATCCCGTCCCACCTGCCGATGCCCGCGGTGCCCAGCCTCACCCCGGAGTCGACCGGCGCGCTGTTCTCCGCCGCGCTGGCCGTGGCCGCCCTGGCCGCCCTGGAGAGCCTGCTCTCCGCCCGGGTGGCCGACGGCATGGTCGACGACCTGCCGCGCACCAACCCGCACCGCGAGCTCTCCGGGCAGGGCCTGGCGAACATCGCCGCCGGGGTCTTCGGCGGGATGCCCGCCACCGGGGCGATCGCACGGACCGCCGTCAACGTCCGCGCCGGTGCCCGGACCCGGCTCTCCGCCCTCACCCACGCCCTGGTGCTTGCGGCGGTGGTCTACGCCGCCGGTCCGTGGGTCTCCCGGATCCCGCTGGCGGCCCTCGCGGGGGTGCTGCTCGTCACGGCGGCCCGGATGGTCGACCTGCCGACGGCGCGCGCGATCATCCGTTCCGGGCGATCGGGGGCGACGGTGTTCGTCCTCACCCTGGCCACGACGGTGGTCTTCGACCTGGTCGTGGCGGTCGAGGTGGGCGTCGCCCTCGCGGCGGTCCTGGCGCTGCGCGCCGTCTCGCGGGCCAGCGCCCTGCACCGGGAGGAGCTCGCCCTGCCCGAGGTCCACGCGGCCGAGGAGCGCGCGCTGCTGCGCGAGCACATCGCCGTCTACCGGATCGACGGTGCGTTGTTCTTCGCCGACGTCCGCCGCTTCCTCGACGAGCTCGCCGCGGTGGCCGACGTCCGCGTCGTCGTGCTGCGACTCTCCTCGGTCCGCGTGATGGACACCAGCGGGGCGAACGCGCTCGCCGAGATCGTCGCGGACCTGCGCCGCCGCGGGATCGTCGTCCTGCTCAAGGGACTGCGACCCGACCAGGTGCGGGTGGTCGAGGCGGTCGGCGTGCTCGCGGGGCTCGGTGACCGGGCGCACCTGTTCGCAGACCTGGACGCCGCGGTCGGGCACGCCCGGGAGCACGTGCACGGGACCGCACGGTGCGCCAGCGCGCCCGTGCACCCATGAGCTAGCGTCGGACGGGCACCCTCACCCTGGAGTGACCATGGACCTCACCCGACCGATCCCGCCCGAGCCGTACGCCCAGCTCCCGCACGTCCCCGCGATGGTGCTCGGCAGCGACGACGTCGCCGACGGCGTCCAGATGGGGCTGGAGTTCACCGCGGAGGGCGGGAGCACCTCACCGGAGCTGCACTGGTCGGGCGCCCCGGCCGGGACCGCGAGCCTGATGATCTCCTGCTTCGACCCGGACGCCCCGACGCCCGCGGGCTGGTGGCACTGGACCCTGTGGGACCTGCCCGCCGACCTCACCTCGTTGCCGACCGGGGCGGGCAGCCCCAGCGGCGACCGGTTGCCGCCCGGCGCCCGCCAGGCCCGTCACGACGGCGGCGGCCGGGGCTACCTCGGCGCGGCGCCGCCGGTGGGCGACCGCGTGCACCGGTACGTCTTCGCGGTGCACGCCCTCGACGTGCCGAGCCTCGAGCTCGCCGAGGAGACCCCGCCGACCGCCGTGGCCTTCACCGCGCTCTTCCGCACGCTCGCGCGCGGGACGCTCACGCCGACGTACCGGCACTGAGGACGGCGCCGGTCAGACCCGGGTCGCCCAGAACGCCACGGCCGAGGCCGCGGCCACGTTGAGGGAGTCGACTCCCCCGGCCATCGGGATCCGCACCACGAGGTCCGCCGCCGCGACCGTGGCGGGCTTGAGCCCGTCGCCCTCGGCGCCGAGCACGAGCGCCAGCCGCTCGGGCGGGTCGGCCGCGAGCTCGTCGAGGGTGATCGCCGTCTCGTCCAGGGCGAGCGCCGCCACGGTGAACCCGTGGGCCCGCAGCAGCGTCGATGCCCGTCGGCCACGGGTCGATCCGGGTCCACGGGACCTGGAAGACGGTGCCCATCGACACCCGGACCGCGCGCCGGTAGAGCGGGTCGGCGCAGCGCGGCGTGACCAGCACGGCGTCGACCCCGAGCGCGGCACCGCTGCGCATCACGGCGCCGACGTTCGTGTGGTCGACGATGTCCTCGAGCACGGCCACCCGCCGCACCGGGCCGCCGCCCCGCCCGGTCGCGAGCAGGTCCTCGACGCTCGGCAGCGCGGGCCGCTGCATCGCCGCGAGCGCGCCGCGGTGGACGTGGAAGCCGGTGATCTGCTCGAGGACGTCGGTGTCGGCGACGAGCACCGGGACCTGGTCCCCGCCGGGCACGGCGGCGAGCATCGCCTCGACGTCCGGCAGCCACCGCGGCGAGCACGAGCACCGACCGCGCCACGTGCCCGGCGGCCAGGGCCCGGCCGAGCACCGTCGAGCTCTCCGCGATGTACAACCCTCGCTCGGGCTCGATGCGGCGCCGCAGGGCGACGTCGGTCAGGGAGCGGTAGTCGCCCAGGCGGGGGTCGGCGGGATCGGAGACCGGCAGCACGTGCACCGGGCGATCCTGCCAGACCCGTCCGGCCCTCAGTCGACCGGCGCCACCGCCTGGGCGAACTGGCTCTGGTAGAGCCGTGCGTAGGCGCCGCCGGCCGCGATGAGGTCGGCGTGCGAGCCCTGCTCGACGATGCTGCCGTGCTCCATCACCAGGATCACGTCCGCGTCGCGGATGGTGGACAGCCGGTGCGCGATGACGAAGGACGTCCGTCCGTGCCGCAGCGCCGCCATCGCGTGCTGGACCAGGACCTCGGTGCGGGTGTCGACCGAGCTCGTCGCCTCGTCGAGGATGAGGATCGCCGGGTCGGCGAGGAACGCCCGCGCGATGGTGAGGAGCTGCTTCTCGCCGGCGCTGACGTTCGCGCCCTCGTCGTCCAGGACCGTCTCGTAGCCGTCGGGAAGGGTCCGCACGAACCGGTCGACGAACGTCGTCGCCGCCGCCTCCTCGACCTCCTCACGGGTGGCCCCGAGCCGCCCGTAGGCGATGTTGTCCGCGATGGTCCCGCCGAAGAGCCAGGTGTCCTGCAGCACCATGCCGATCTTCGAGCGCAGGTGCTCCCGGTTCATCGTCGCGGTGTCCACCCCGTCGAGGGTGATCCGGCCGCCGTCCACCTCGTAGAACCGCATGAGGAGGTTGACCAGGGTCGTCTTGCCCGCGCCGGTGGGCCCGACGATGGCGACCGTCTGGCCCGGCTCGGCGACCAGTGAGAGCCCGTCGATCAGCGGGGTGTCCGCCAGGTACCGGAAGGACACGTCCTCGAACGCCACCCGCCCCTCGACCTTCGCGATCTCGGCACCCTGCGGCCGGCTCCGGGGACTGCTCCTCGGCGTCGAGCAGCTCGAAGACCCGCTCGGCCGAGGCCACGCCGGACTGGAGCAGGTTCATCATCGAGGCGACCTGGGTGATCGGCTGGGTGAACTGGCGCGAGTACTGGATGAACGCCTGGACGTCGCCGAGGCTCATCGACCCGGAGGCCACCTTGAGCCCGCCGATGACGGCGATCGCCACGTAGTTGAGGTTCGAGATGAACGTCATCGACGGCATGATCAGCCCGGAGATGAACTGGGCCCGGAAGGACGCCTCGTAGAGCTCGTCGTTCTCGGCCCGGAAGGTCTCGGCGGCGGCCCGCTGGCGCCCGAAGACCTTGACCAGGGCGTGCCCGGTGTACATCTCCTCGATGTGCCCGTTGAGCAGGCCGGTCGACTTCCACTGCGTGACGAACTGCGGCTGCGAGCGCTTGGCGATCTGCATCGTCACGTACCCCGACAGCGGGATGGTGACCAGCGCGATGAGTGCGAGCTGCCAGGAGATCCAGAACATCATCCCCAGCACGCCGACGAGCGTGAGGATGGCGGTGATGAGCTGGCTGAGCGCCTGCTGGAGCGTCTGGCCGAGGTTGTCGATGTCGTTGGTGACCCGGGAGAGGATGTCGCCGCGCGACTCCTTGTCGAAGTACCGCAGCGGGAGCCGGCCGAGCTTGTGCTCGACCTGCTGACGCAGCCGGTACATCGTCCGCTGGATGAGGCCCGTGGTCAGCACGCCCTGGAGGTACCCGAAGATCGAGGCCCCGACGTAGAGGCCGAGCACGACGAGGAGGACCGTCAGCAGGGCGTCGAAGTCGATGCCCTGGCCGAGGACGACGTTCTGCATCCCCGCGAGCAGGTCCGCGAGCTGCGACTGCCCGGAGCCGCGCAGCGCCGCGACGGCCTGCTCCTGGGTGGTCCCCGCCGGGAACTCCCGGGCGAGCATCGTGCCGATGACGCCCTCGAAGATGATGTTCGTCGCGTTGCCGAGGATCTTCGGGCCCACGACGTTGAGGGCGACGCTCGCCGCCGTGAGGGCCAGGGCGACGCCGAGGACGACCCGCTCCGGCCGGATCAGGCCGAGCACCCGTCGCAGCGAACCGCGGAAGTCCATCGCCTTGGCGGTGGGCATGCCCATCCCGCCCATCGGCCCGCGGCCCATCGGGCCGCGTCCCATGCCACCGGCTCCGGCCGGTCCGGCCGGCGCCGCCGCGGGTCGCCCCGCCGTCTGCGCGCTCATGCCGCCTCGCTCTCGGTCACCTGGGACAGGACGATCTCCCGGTAGGTCTCGTTCTCGGCCATCAGGTCGGCGTGGGTGCCCATCCCGACCACGGCCCCGTCGTCGAGCACGATGATCCGGTCGGCCCCGCGGATCGAGGCGACCCGCTGCCCGACGATGACGACGGTCGACTCGCGCGTCTCGGGCACGAGGGCGGCCCGCAGGGCCGCGTCCGTGGCGAAGTCCAGCGCCGAGAACGAGTCGTCGAAGAGGTAGATCTCCGGCTTGCGCACGAGCGCCCGGGCGATGGCCAGACGCTGCCGCTGCCCACCGGAGACGTTCGTGCCGCCCTGCGAGATCTCCGCCTCCAGCCCGCCCATGTCCCGCACGAAGTCCTTCGCCTGGGCGACCTCGAGCGCGTGCCAGATCTCCTCGTCGCTCGCGTCCTCGCGCCCGTAGCGCAGGTTCGAGGCGATGGACCCGGAGAACAGGAACGGCTTCTGCGGGACGAGGCCGATCCGGCCCCACAGCGTCTCGAGCGACAGGTCGCGGACGTCGATGCCGTCGACGAGGACCGCACCGCCCGTCGCGTCGAAGAGCCGCGGGATGAGGCTCAGCAGGGTCGTCTTGCCCGAGCCCGTCGAGCCGATGATCGCCGTCGTCTCGCCGGGCTCGGCGGCGAAGGAGACCCGCTGGAGGACCGACGCCTCGGCCCCGGGGTAGTGGAACTCGACGTCCCGCAGCTCGAGCCGGCCGTGCCCGACGAGCTCGGTGACCGGCGTCACGGGCGGCAGCACGGAGGTCGGGGTGTCGAGGACCTCCATGATGCGGTCCGCACTGACCTCGGCCCGCGGGACGATCATGAACATCATCGTGGCCATCATCACCGACATGAGGATCTGCATGATGTAGCTGAGGAAGGCCGTCAGCGCACCGATCTGCATCGAGCCGTCGTCGATCCGCTGCCCGCCGAACCACAGGACCGCGACGCTGGAGACGTTCATCACCAGCATGACGACCGGGAACATGATCGCCATCAGTCGGCCGACACCGATCGCGACGGTGCGCAGGTCGGCGTTCGCGTCGGCGAACCGCTCCCGCTCGACGTCGTCGCGCACGAACGCCCGGATCACCCGGATGCCCTGGATCTGCTCGCGCAGGACCCGGTTGATGGAGTCGATGCGCACCTGCATGAGCTTGAACAGCGGGCGCATCCGGCTGATCACGAGGGCCACGACGGCCAGCAGGACCGGGATGATGATGACCAGCAGCCCGGAGAGCTCGACGTCCTCCCGCAGCGCCATGATGACCCCACCGATTGCCATCACCGGGGCGGCGACCAGCAGCGTCAGGCTGAGCAGCACGACCATCTGGACCTGCTGGACGTCGTTGGTCGTCCGGGTGATCAGCGAAGGAGCGCCGAAGGCGCCGACCTCGCGGGCGGAGAACTCCTGCACCTTCCCGAAGACCTGGGCCCGCACGTCGCGGCCGAGGGACATCGCGACCTTGGCCCCGAAGTACACCGCGACCATCGCGCAGACGACCTGCCCGAGGGACACCACCAGCATGACGCCGCCGGTCCGCAGGATGTAGCCGGTGTCGCCCTTGGCCACCCCGTTGTCGATGATGTCGGCGTTGAGGCTCGGCAGGAACAGGTTGGCGATCGACTGGACGAGCTGGAGGACCAGCACGATCGACAGCGGGCCGGCGTAGGGGCGCAACGAGGTGCGCAGCAGGCGCATCAGCATGAGGTCTCCGGGGAGGCGGGGCGGGCTCGGACGCCGTCGAGGAAGACCTCGACGACGTCGCGGCTGGAGAGCGGTTCGCTCGGGGTCAGGGGGGTCTGGAGGCTCGAGGTGGCCACCGAGAGGAGGATCCGCGCGCACAGCGCAGGGTCCCGGCGCAGCTCGTCCCGGTGTGCCTCGAGCACACGGGTCAACGCCGCGGTGACGACCTCGGGCGCCCGGAGCTGACGGCTGCGCAGCGACTGGACGGCGTGCGCCATCGTCCCCGGCGCCGGGTCGGTGACCCCGCCGCAGGCGGCGAACTCCGCATGCTGGGTCCGCGCGAGCTCGTGGGCCACCGCGAGGACCGTGCGCAGGTCACGACCGCGGAGCTCGATGACGTCGACGACCGCGGTGAGCACGTCGACGAGCGGACCCTCGACCGACACCCCGTCGATCGCGTGCACGACGGGGTCCGGGTCGAGCGCCCGGGCGATGGCCGCGACGAGCAGGGCGTTCTTGTCGTCGAAGACCCGGAACAGCGTGCCCTCGGCGACCCCCGCGGCGTCGGCGATCTGCCGGGTCGTGACGGTGGCTCCGTGCTCCCGCAGCAGCGGGATGGTGGCCTCCAGGACGGCCGTCCGACGCTCGTCGGGGGCCAGGCGCGGACGGGCCTCCGGGCGCGAGGACGTGCGGGTGCACGGGACGAAGATGACTCACGATCGACGATCCTACGCCTGCGGAGTGAGTGCTCGCTCCGCAGGCCCGTTCCCGTGCCCCGTGGCGCGGTCGACGAGCCGGACTCCTCGCTCAGTCCCGAGGTGCCGGCGGCGGCTGGTCCTCGGGCTCGGGCGCGCCCTCGTGCAGGCCTGCCTCGACGCCCGGGTCGCGGCGGTGCCCGCTCAGCGTGCCGGAGCGCGTCGCGTCCTCCGTGGCGGCGGCCGACTCGCGCCGGGCCTCGGCGAGCGCCTCGGCCGGGTCGGCCAGGGAGGTCGGCGGCAGGTCGTCCCGCAACGGGGAGTCCCCGGCCGGGCGCCAGGTGATCGGACCGGACTCGGGCGAGCCGCCGAAGCCCTGGGAGATCGCCGAGAGCGCGGCGGTGAACTCGGTCGGGATGAACCAGACCTTGTTGGACTGCGTCCGCGCCACCTCGGGCAGCATCTGCAGGTACTGGTAGGCCAGGAGCTTCGGGTCGGCGTCGCCGCGGTGGATGGCGTCGAAGACCTGCAGGATCGCGCGGGACTCGCCCTCGGCGTTGAGGATCGCGGCCTGGGCGTTGCCCTCGGCCCGCAGGATCGCCGACTGCTTCTCGCCCTCGGCGGTGAGGATCGCCGACTGCTTGACGCCCTCGGCGGTGAGGATCGCGGCGCGGCGGTCGCGCTCGGCGCGCATCTGCTGCTCCATCGAGCCCTGGATGGACTGCGGCGGGTCGATCGACTTGAGCTCGACGCGGTTGACGCGCACGCCCCAGCGGCCGGTCGCCTCGTCGAGCACCCCGCGCAGCTGGCCGTTGATCTGGTCACGGCTGGTCAGGGTCTGCTCCAGGTCCATCGAGCCGACGACGTTACGCAGCGTCGTGACGGTCAGCTGCTCGATGCCCTGGATGTAGTTGGCGATCTCGTAGACGGCCGAGCGCGGCTGGGTGACCTGGAAGTAGATGACGGTGTCGATGCTCACGACGAGGTTGTCGGAGGTGATCACCGGCTGCGGCGGGAAGGAGACGACCTGCTCGCGCAGGTCGACGCCGGCGCGCACGCGGTCGACGAAGGGGATGAGCAGGTGCAGACCGGCGTCGAGCGTGCGGGAGTAGCGACCCAGGCGCTCGATGATGATGGCGACGGCCTGGGGGACGATCCGCACCGACCGGACCAGCGTGATGACGACGAAGAGGACGAGCAGGCCGAGCAGGACGTAGCCGACCAGCTGGCCGACATCCGAGTTGTTCACGAGGTGGTCTCCTGAGGTCGGTGCGGTGGCGCCGGGATGCCCGGCGCGGGGTGGTCTCGGACGGGGTCGTGGACGGCGGTGACGATCGCGGTCGCGCCGTCGATGCGCACGACGCGGACCTCCTCGCCGACCGCCACCTCTTCGTCGTTCTCGGTCCGGGCGGTCCAGACCTCGCCGACGAGCTTGACCCGACCGGCGCGCTCGGTCACCTCGGTGACGACGACGGCGATGCGACCGACCTGGGCGGCGACGTTCGTCTCGACCAGCGGCACGCGGTCACGCAGGTGCCGCAGCAGCCAGGGCCGCAGGCTCACCAGCAGGAGCGTCGAGGTGACCGAGAACCCGACGACCTGGACCCAGAGGTCCAGCCCGAGCAGGGCGAGGACGGCAGCGACGAGCGCCCCGCCGGCGAACATGATCAGCACGAGGTCGAGCAGCACGACCTCGAGCACGGCGAGGACGAGAACCGCGCCGAACCACAGTGCCCAGGCCCAGGCCATGGCATCCCCTCACGCACCTCGATGACGCTTTCGATCCTAGTCACGCCCGCCCGGGGCGCACGGCCAGAACCGCCGGGGGTCGCGGGGGGCCGCGGCGCCGGTCAGTGCGAGGCGCGGGCGGCGAACCGCTCGCCGTGCCGCCCGACGTGCCGGTCGACCGCGAGATCGAGGTCGAAGGCCTCGGACAGCGCGGTGCCGGTGAGGACCTCGCCGATCGGCCCCGCCGCGTGCACCTGCCCACCCTTGAGCAGCAGCAGGTGGGTGAACCCCGGCGGGATCTCCTCGACGTGGTGGGTCACCAGCACGAGGACGGGGGACGCCGGGTCGGCGGCCAGCTCGGCGAGCGCGGCCACCAGCTCCTCGCGTCCGCCGAGGTCGAGGCCGGCGGCCGGCTCGTCGAGCAGGAGCAGCTCGGGGTCGGTCATCAGGGAGCGGGCGATCTGGGTGCGCTTGCGCTCGCCCTCGCTCAGCGTGCCCCAGGTGCGCTCGGCGAGCCCGCCGACGCCGAACACCTCGAGCAGGGCGCGCGCGCGCTCGTGGTCGAGCGCCTCGTACTGCTCGCGCCAGCGCCCCGTCATCCCGTACGCGGCGGTCAGGACGATGTCGACGACCCGCTCGGCCGGGTCGAGCCGGTCGGCGAGCGCGGCGGAGGCCAGCCCGATCCGGGTGCGCAGCTCGCCGACGTCGACCCGGCCGAGCCGCTCGGCGAGCACGTCGGCCGTGCCGGAGGTGGGGTGCATCCGCCCCGCGGCGATCTGCAGGAGCGTCGTCTTGCCGGCGCCGTTCCGGCCGAGGACCACCCAGCGCTCCCCCTCGCGGACGGTCCAGGTGACGTGGTCGAGGATCGTCGTCGTCCCCCGACGGACGCTGACGTCCTGGAGGTCGAGCACCGGGTCGAGCGCCGTGTCCATGGTGCTCGACCCTACCCGCCGGCGCCGGTGGTGCGGCCCCCGCGCGCGCGACGTCGTAGCGTGTCGCCGTGCTCCTGGACCGCTCCGTGCTCCTCGCCCTGTGGACGCCCAGCCCGACCTCGGCCGCCGTGGCCGCGGTGCAGGGCGAGGACGAGCCGCACGAGGTCGTCGGCCTCGCGGAGGGCGCCGGCCTGGCGGACCTCCTGTCGGCCTGGCGCCGGCGCGCCGGCGAGGTCGTCGCGCTGCTGCCCGTTCCCGGCGACCTCGGTGTCCCGCCCCAGGTCGCCGACCTGGCGGCGGACGCGCAGGAGTGCGTCCTGCTGCGCACCGCCGGCGCGAGCTGGGCCGCGGTGCCGGCCGTGACGCAGTTCGGCCCGGAGGACGACACCGGGGTGGCGGTGACCTGGGAGGTGCACGCCGTCGAGCAGGTCCGGCCGCTGGCGGGGATGGTCGGGACGCTCGCCGAGGTCGAGCAGGAGCTGCGCGAGGTGCTGCGGCGGAGCGTGGACGAGCTGGTGGACCTCGACCTGGCGCGCTGGCGCCCCGAGGCGGCGGCCGCCCTGGCCGACCTGCGGGGCGGGCCGGGACCCGGCCCGCTGCCGCCCGGCCTCGCTCCCCGCCGGGTCCGGGTGCTCACCGACGCGCTGCGGCTGCGCGACGTGGTGTCCCTCGCCGCCGTCGACGACGGCGCGGCCGTCACCTCGTGGCAGACCGACCGCCGCAGTCACGTCCTGCGCACGCTCGACCGCGCGGCCAGGCACGCCGTCGTCGCGGCGTCGCTCGGCCCGACCCTCTGAACGGGCCCGCGGAGACCCGAGGGTCAGGCGAGCACCGAGCGGTACACGTCGAGCGTCCGCTCGGCGATCGCGTCCCAGGCGAAGTGGTCCTCGACCCGGCGCCGGGCCGCGGCCCCCATCGTCGCCGCACGCGCCGGGTCGGTCGCCAGCGCGGTGAGCGCGGCGGCGACGTCGGCGACGAACACGTCGGGGTGGACCGGCGTGCCGGTGCCGTCCTGGACCTGCTCGATCGGCACGAGCAGTCCGGTCACCCCGTCGTCGACGACCTCGGGGATGCCGCCGGTCGCGGTGCCCACGACGGGCAGCCCGCAGGCCATGGCCTCGAGGTTGACGATGCCCAGCGGCTCGTAGACCGAGGGGCAGGCGAAGACCGTGCAGGCCGAGAGGACCGCGACGAGCTCGTTGCGGGGCAGCATGTCCTCGATCCAGACCACCCCGTCCCGCTTCTCGCGGAGGGTGGCGACGAGGCCGGTGACCTCGGAGTAGATCTCCGGGGTGTCGGGCGCGCCGGCGCACAGCACCAGCTGGACCTCCGGGGGCAGCGCCTCGGCCGCCCGCAGCAGGTACGGCAGGCCCTTCTGCCGGGTGATCCGCCCGACGAAGACCACGGCCGGGCGGTCGGGGTCGATCCCGCGGGCCCGGGCGATCTCGTCGGCCTGCGCGGCATCCGCCTCGGCGGGCCGGCGCCAGCCGGACAGGTCGATGCCGTTGTGCACGACCTTGACCTTCTCGGGGTCCACCTGCGGGTAGCAGCGCAGGATGTCGGCCCGCATCCCGGCGCTCACGGCGATGATCGCCGCCGCGCCCTCGTACGCGGTCGACTCGGCCCAGCCGGACAGGGCGTAGCCACCGCCGAGCTGCTCGGCCTTCCACGGCCGCAGCGGCTCGAGACTGTGGGCACTGATGACGTGCGGGATCCCGTGCAGCAGCCCGGCGAGGTGGCCGCCGAGGTTCGCGTACCAGGTGTGCGAGTGCACGAGGTCCGCCCCGGCGACGTCGCCGGCCATCCGCAGGTCGACACCGAAGGTCCGCAGCGCCGCGTTGGCGTCGGCGAGCTCGGCGAGGTCGCCGTAGCCGGTGACCCCCTCGGCCTCGCGTGGACCGTCGAAGCATCGGACGCGCACATCGATGTGACGGCGCAGGACGGCGCTCAGCTCGGTCACATGGACGCCGGCACCTCCGTACACATGAGGAGGGAACTCTCGGGTCAGCAGGTCTACGCGCACACCGACACGCTAGCGGTCTTCCCTCGGTTGACCTATGCCCTTCGAGCGGGAAAAGCGGCTAGGGTCGTCGCCATGGGAGCGCCGAGGGTCCTAGCAATCGTCCTTGCAGGTGGAGAGGGCAAGCGTCTGATGCCCTTGACGGCGGACCGGGCAAAACCGGCCGTCCCGTTCGGCGGCATGTACCGGTTGGTCGACTTCGCCCTGTCGAACCTGGTGAACTCCGGGTATCTGCAGATCCTGGTCCTGACCCAGTACAAGTCGCACAGCCTCGACCGGCACGTGGCCAAGACGTGGCGGATGTCGCCGCTGCTCGGCAACTACGTGGCCCCGGTCCCCGCGCAGCAGCGGGTGGGCAAGCACTGGTACCTGGGCAGCGCGGACGCGATCTTCCAGTGCCTCAACACCATCCACGACGAGAAGCCCGACATCGTCGTGGTCGTCGGGGCGGACCACGTCTACCGGATGGACTTCGGCCAGATGGTGGAGGCGCACATCGCCTCCGGCGCGGAGTTCACCGTCGCGGGCATCCGGCAGCCGATCGGCCTCGCCGACCAGTTCGGGGTGGTCGAGGCCGACCCGAAGGACCCGACCCGGATCAAGGCCTTCCTCGAGAAGCCGAAGAACCCCATCGGCCTGGCCGACTCCCCCACCGAGGTGCTGGCCTCGATGGGCAACTACGTGGCGAACGCCGACGCCCTCATCGAGGCCGTCACGCGCGACGCCGAGAACGCGACCTCGAAGCACGACATGGGCGGCGACATCGTGCCGTACTTCGTCGATCGCGGGACGGCCGGCCTCTACGACTTCATCGAGAACGACGTGGACGGGTCGACCGATCGCGACCGCGACTACTGGCGGGACGTCGGCACGCTCGACTCGTACTACGACGCGAACCGGGACCTCATCTCGATCAACCCCGTCTTCAACCTCTACAACTCGCGCTGGCCGCTCTTCTCGGGCTACCAGCAGCTCCCACCGGCCAAGTTCGTGCACGCCGGCCCCGGTCGGCTCGGCCACGCCTCGGACTCGCTCGTCTCGCCCGGCAGCATCGTCTCCGGCGCGACCGTCTCCGGCTCGGTGCTCTCCCCCGGGGTCTACCTGCACTCGTGGGCGTCGGTGAGCGACTCGGTGATCCTCGACGGCGTGAGCGTGGAACGGCACGCGCAGGTCCACCGCGCGATCGTCGACAAGTACGTCGTCGTGGGCGAACGTGCCCGGATCGGCCTCGACCCCGAGCGCGACCTCGCGCGCGGGTACACGGTCACCGAGTCGGGCATCACGATCGTTCCGAAGGGCATGGTCGTCAAGGACTGAACCGGTGGGCTAGCCTGCGCCGGTGATCCCCGTGCGCCGCGCTCGGCTCCTCGTCATGGACGTCGACTCGACCCTCGTCGACGGCGAGGTGATCGAGATGCTCGCGGCGCACGCGGGCGTGCTCGACGAGGTCGCCGCGGTGACCGAGAGCGCCATGCGGGGCGAGCTGGACTTCGCCGAGTCGTTGCACGCCCGGGTGCGCCTGCTGGCCGGTCTGCCCGTCGAGGTCCTCGAGACCGTGCTGGCCGGGATCCGGCTCACCCCGGGGGCCACCGAGCTCGTCGCGGCGGTCCAGGCGGCGGGCTGGCCGATCGGGCTCGTCAGCGGCGGGTTCGCCGAGGTGGTCGAGCCCCTCGCGGCGCGCCTCGGGATCGACTTCGTCCGGGCGAACCGGCTCGAGGTGAGCGCGGGCGTGCTCACCGGCCGGGTGACCGGACCGGTGATCGACCGCGCGGCCAAGGCGGCCGCTCTGCGCGAGCTCGCCGAACGGCACGGCGTCGACCTGGCCGACACCGTGGCGGTCGGCGACGGCGCCAACGATCTCGACATGATCGAGGCCGCCGGTCTCGGGATCGCCTTCAACGCCAAGCCCATCGTCGCGGAGCGGGCCGACGCCTCGGTGCGCGGCAGGCTCGACGCGGTCCTCCCGCTGCTCGGCCTGGGCGGCGCGAGGGGCTGAGGCCCCGCCCCGCCCCCTCGCTGGGCCCGCCGGCGCGAGCGGATCAGTGCGCCGGGCGCCAGACCTCGAGCAGGCGGCAGAGCCCCGGGCCGATCTCGGCCCAGCTCGGGACCTCGAGCACCGCGACGCCGGCGGTCGGCAGGCCCACGTGCAGCGAGGGCAGGTCCCCCACCGGTGGGCGGGGGTCCGCCAGGAGCGACCCCGTCATCGACATCGTCGGCTCGTGGCCGATGACGAGCACCGTCACGACCCGCTCGTCGGAGAGCGCCACCAGGTCGATGACGTCCCGCGGGCCGGCGTCGTAGAGCGCGTCGGAGACGTCCACGTCGGGCTCGGGGTGATCGCCGAGGGCCGAGCGGAGCAGGTCCCAGGTCTGCCGGGTGCGCACCGCCGAGGACACGAGCACCCGCTCGGGGAGCAGGCCCTCCATCGCCAGCCGGGCACCGACGTCGCTGCTCTGGCGCCGCCCGAGCAGCGCGAGCGGACGCAGCTCGTCGGCGACCCCGCCGTGCGCCTCCGCCTTCGCGTGGCGCAGCAGCACCAGGCGGTGGCCCCCCGGCCGCGCGCCGGTCATCTCACAGACCCATCGCGTGGACACCGCCGTCGACGTGCACGATCTCCCCCGTGGTGGCCGGGAACCAGTCCGACAGGAGGGCGGCCACGGCCTTGGCCGTGGGGACCGGGTCGGTCATGTCCCAGCCGAGCGGGGCCCGGGTCGACCAGCCCGCCTCGATCTTCTCGAAGCCGGGGATGGACTTCGCCGCGGTGGTCTTGACCGGGCCGGCCGAGACGAGGTTGCACCGGACGCCCGAGGGCCCGAGGTCGCGGGCGAGGTACCGCGAGGTGGACTCGAAGGCCGCCTTGGCCACGCCCATCCAGTCGTAGACCGGCCAGGCGAGGGTGGCGTCGAAGGTCAGCCCGACGATCGAGGAGCCGGGGTGCAGCAACGGCTGGGCCGCCACCGCGAGCGCCTTGAGCGAGTACGCCGAGACGTGCACCGCGGTGGCGACGTCCTCCCACTTCCCGGTGAGGAAGTTGCCCCCCATGACCGACTGCGGGGCGAAGCCGATCGAGTGGACCACGCCGTCGAGGTGGTCCGCGTGCTCGCGGACCCGCTCGGCGAGGGCCTCGAGGTCCGCCTCGTCCGTCACGTCGAGCTGGACGACCGGCGCCTCCCGCGGCAACCGCTTGGAGATCGCGGCGGTGAGCCGGGCCTGACGGCCGAAGGAGCTGAGGACGACCTGGGCGCCCTCGAGCTGGGCCAGCCGGGCCACGTGGAAGGCGATCGAGCCCTCCGTGAGGACGCCGGTGACGAGCACCGTCTTGCCGTCGAGCAGACTCACGTGTGTTCCTTCCTCGAAGCCGTCGTCGGACGGCCTGGTCCCGCAGTGGTTCGACCGTACCCGCCCGGGTGGGCGAACGGTCAGTGGCCCATCCCGAGGCCGCCGTCGACCGGGATGACCGCCCCGGAGATGTAACCGGCGTCGGCCGAGGCGAGGAACTGCACGACGCCCGCGACCTCGTCGGGCTGCGCGAAGCGACCCGCCGGGATCGCTGCCTTGTAGGCGGCCTGGCGCTCCTCGGGGAGCGCAGCGGTCATCGCCGTGTCGATGAAGCCCGGGGCGACGACGTTGGCGGTGATCCCGCGGCCGCCGATCTCGCGGGTGAGCGAGCGGGCCATGCCGACGAGGCCGGACTTGGAGGCCGAGTAGTTGACCTGACCGGGTCCGCCGTAGAGGCCGACGACGGAGGAGATGAGGACGATCCGCCCGCGACGCAGCCGGAGCATGCCGGTGGTGGCGCGGCGGACGCAGCGGAACGCACCGGTGAGGTTGACGTCGACGACCGTCTCGAAGTCCTCGTCGCTCATCCGCAGCACCAGCTGGTCACGGGTGATGCCCGCGTTGGCCACGAGGACCTCGACCGGGCCGTGCGCGGCCTCGACCTCGGCGAACGCCGCGTCGACGGAGGCGCTGTCGGTCACGTTGCCGACGACACCCAGGACGCCGTCGGGCAGCTCGCCGGCCACCATGTCGAGGGAGGCCACCGTGTCGCCCGCGGCGACGAAGCGGTCGACGATGGCACGACCGATGCCGCGGTTACCGCCGGTCACCAGAACGCTGCGGGGAGTGGTCTCGGGCACGGCTGCTCCTGTCGGCAGAGGGTCACACAGACGACCTGACGGTAGCGGACCGGACCGACGACGTGCACGGCCGCCCGGCGGGCGGGCGTGCACCGGCGAAGTTAGCCTTGCCGGGTGGACGCGTCGCGAGGTCGAGCCGGTGGCCCAGGAGGGCTGCCCTCGGCGCCGCGCGACGAGCCCGTCGCGCGGATCACCACGGCGCGCGTCTCGCTCTCCGAGGACCTCGACCGGCGGATGCGTCGCTACCTCGTGCAGATGACGGTCCGGGTCGCCTGCTTCCTCGGCGCCGTCGTCCTGGACCACTGGACGCGCTGGCTCCTGCTCGTCGGTGCCGTCGTGCTTCCCTACCTCGCGGTGGTGCTGGCCAACGCCGGCCGCGAGGACCCCGACGACCCTGGTACCTTCCTGGAGCCGCCGAGCCTCCCGGCGTCACCGACGGTGACCGGACTCGGGCCGGTGCCCCGAACGGGAGATCTCGGGTGAGTGAGACGGACGCGCTGACCTGCAGTGCGCGCGGGTGCCGGGCCCCCGCCTCCTGGGCGGTCCGCTGGAACAACCCCAGGCTGCACACCGCCGAGCGCCGCAAGGTCTGGCTGGCGTGCGACGACCACCGTCCGCACCTCGAGGAGCACCTCAGCGTGCGCGGGTTCTGGCGCGACACCGTGGGGGTCGCCGAGCTCGCGCCGACCGACGGGTGAACGTGTCCTGGAGCGTCGTGCGCCGCTGGGCGGCGACGATCGCCGTCGCCGTGCTCGTCGCCGCGGGCTGCGCGACGGCCGGCGTCTGGCAGTGGCACCGCTACCAGACCAGGAGCGCCGCCGTCGCGGTGCTCGACCGCAACCTGGGCGCCGCCGCCGTGCCGATCGGCGACCTGGTCGCGGCGGGCCGGCCGGTCACCGCCGACGAGGTGTGGCAGTCCGTCACGGCCACCGGCCACTACCTGCCGGGCTCGACCGTGCTGCTGCGCAACCGCCCGGTCGACGGCCAGCAGGGCTTCCACGTGCTGGCGGGCTTCGCGATCGACACCGGGCCCCTGGCCGGCTCCGTGCTCGTGGTCGACCGCGGCTGGGTGCCGACGGCGGCCGACGGTGCCTCGGCCCTGAGCGTCCCGGTGCCCCCCACCGGTCCGGTGGACCTCGTGGCCCGGCTGCGCCTCGACGAGGGTGCGAGCGACCGGAGCGCGCCGCCCCGGCAGGTGCAGGTGATCCACGCGGCGACCGTGCGGGCGGCGGCCTCGCCCCCCTGGTCGGGAACGACGCTCCTGGGCTACGGCGCCGTCGTCAGCGAGAGCGGTGCACCGACCGGCCTCGGTGCGCTGGAGCGCCCCAGCACCGACCTGGGGCCGCACCTGTCCTACGCGTTCCAGTGGGGCGTCTTCGGCCTGGGCTCCCTGGTGGGTGCGGTGATCCTGCTGCGTCGCGAGGCCGTGGCCGACCGCGCGCCCCGGGGCGACCAGCCCCGGCGGACGGCGCGCCGGCCGACCGCGGAGCAGGAGGAGGACGCACTGCTCGACGCGCAGGAGTCGGCCGCGGAGACCTGAGCCGGACGGGCGTCGTCGCCCGCCCCGGCCGGCGGTCAGGATCGGTCAGTCGCGACCGGCCAGCTCGGCCCGGCGCTTCTCGGCGGCCGCGCCGCGGGTCGCCCCGCCCCGGCTGCGCATCGGGACGCCCGCCTCGACCAGCAGTGCGTGGACGAAGCCGTACGAGCGCCCGACGTCCTCGGCGAGCGAGCGGATGCTCGCCCCGCCCTGGTACCGCGTGACGAGCTCCTGGGAGAGGTCGCTGCGACGGTCACCGGTGACCCTGGTGCCCTTGGGGATCTTCGAGCTCATGGTTCCTTCTCCTGCCGTGGTCGCCTGCCGTGCGGGACGGATGACTCCTTGTCGACCGGAGCGAGCCCCGGCCGTCGTCACGCGAGCGAGATGAGGTCCGCGTAGCTGTCGTTCCAAAGATCTTCGTCCCCATCGGGCAGGAGCACCACCCGTTCGGGCGACAGAGCCTCCACCGCGCCCTCGTCGTGGGTCACCATGACGACCGCCCCGGCGTACCCGTGGAGCGCCGAGAGCACCTCGGCGCGGCTGGCCGGGTCCAGGTTGTTCGTCGGCTCGTCGAGGAGCAGCACGTTGGCCGAGGACACCACGAGGACGGCGAGCGCGAGCCGGGTCTTCTCCCCGCCGGAGAGCACGTGCGTCGGCTTCTCGGCGTCGTCCCCGGAGAAGAGGAACGAGCCGAGGACGCCGCGCACCTGGGTGTCGGTGAGGTCGGGTGCGGCGTGGCGGAGGTTCTCCACGACGGTGAGAGTCGGGTCGAGCGTCTCGTGCTCCTGGGCGTAGTAGCCCAGCTTGAGCCCGTGGCCGGCCTCGACCACGCCGGTGTCCGCCTGCTCGACGCCGGCCAGCAGGCGCAGCAGGGTCGTCTTGCCGGCGCCGTTGAGGCCGAGGATCACCACCCGGCTGCCGCGGTCGATCGCGAGGTCGACGTCGGTGAACACCTCGAGGGAGCCGTAGGACTTGCTCAGCCCCGTGGCGGACAACGGCGTGCGGCCGCAGGGGGCAGGGTCGGGGAAGCGCAGCCGTGCGACGCGGTCGCTGGCACGCTCGCCCTCGAGACCGGCGAGCAGCCGCTCGGCCCGGCGTGCCATGTTCTGCGCCGCGACGGCCTTGGTCGCCTTGGCCCGCATCTTGTCCGCCTGGGCGATGAGCGCCGACGCCTTCTTCTCGGCGTTGGCACGCTCGCGCTTGCGGCGCCGCTCGTCCGTCTCACGCTGCAAGAGGTAGGCGTCCCACCCCATGGAGTACTGGTCGAGCTCCGACCGGTTGGCGTCCAGGTGGAAGACCTTGTTGACGACGGTGCGCACCAGGTCGACGTCGTGGCTGATGACCAGCAGTCCACCGGGGTAGGTCGCGAGGAAGTCGCGGAGCCAGGCGATCGAGTCGGCGTCCAGGTGGTTGGTCGGCTCGTCCAGGAGCAGGGTGTCCGCGCCGGAGAAGAGGATCCGGGCGAGCTCGACCCGGCGGCGCTGGCCGCCCGAGAGGGTGCCGAGCGGCTGGGAGAGGACCCGGTCGTCCAGGCCGAGGTTCGCGCAGATCCGGTGCGCCTCGCTCTCGGCGGCGTAGCCGCCCGCCGCGGTGAACCGTGCCTCGAGCTTCGGGTAGCGCTCGAGCGCGGCGTCGCGGGTGTCGTCGTCCGCGCTCGCCATCGAACCCTCCGCGTCGCGCATCCTGCGCAGGATGTCGTCCAGCCCGCGCGCCGCGAGGATCCGGTCCATGCTCAGCATCTCCAGGTCGCCGGTGCGCGGGTCCTGGGGCAGGTAGCCGACGTCGCCCGACCGGACGATCCGGCCGGAGGTCACCTGGCCCTCGCCGGCCATGGCCTTGGTCAGCGTGGTCTTGCCGGCGCCGTTGCGTCCGACCAGCCCGATCCGGTCGCCGGGGCCGACCCGGAACGTCGATCCGGACAAGAGCACGCGGACGCCGACGCGCAGCTCGACGTCCTGGGCGATGATCACTGTGGTTTCCTCCGACCGGTGCCGGGCCGATTGGTCGCCGGGCACAAACGACGGCCATCCTACGACCGACTACCGTGGGCGCACCGGCGCGCGACCGCCGGCGGTGCCCCCGCACCTGTGCCCCGACCCTGGAGACCCCATGTCCCTCGCGTCCGAGTCCGCTGCCCGACAGGGCTTCCGCGCTGCCGACCTCGCCCTGGTCGGCACCGGCGCGGCCCTGCTCGTGGTCTGCTCCCTGGTGGCGATCCCGGTCGGGCCGTCCGGGGCCCCGATCACCCTGCAGACCTTCGCCGTCCTCCTCCTGGGCGCCGTCCTGGGCTCGCGTCGCGGTGCGCTGGCCGTGCTGCTCTACCTCGCGGTCGGCTTCGCCGGCCTGCCGGTGTTCGCCGAGGGGACCGGCGGTCCGGCGACGTTCGCGAAGGTGACGCTGGGCTACCTGCTCGCCTTCCCGATCGCGGCGTGGCTGACCGGGTTCGTCGTCGAGCGCACCGCCCGGCGCGGTGGCGCGACCGCCCGCGCGGGGCGCCCCGCCCTCGGCAGGACCCTCACGGTCGGCGCCGGTGTCCTGCTCGGCAGCGTGCTCGCCACCCTGGTGGTCTACGCGTTCGGCGTCCCGGTGCTCGCCGCACGCCTCGGCATGAGCCTCGGCGAGGGCCTGGCCATCAACTCGGCCTTCCTCCCGTTCGACGCGGTCAAGGTCGCGCTCGTGGTCGTCGTCGCGCCGGCGGTGCACCGGGCGTTCCCGGACCTGCTGGACCGCCGCACGGCTGCTGGGTGATCGAGCTCCACGCGGCGGGGGTCAGCGTCCCCGACCCGGCCGGCGGAGCCGACCGGGTCCTGCTCGCCCCGGTGACCTGCACGCTCGACCAGCGGCGGATCGCGGTCATCGGCGCGAACGGGTCCGGCAAGTCGACCCTCGCGCGGCTGGTCAACGGCCTGCGCCCGGCGACCACCGGCCGGGTGGTCACCTGCGGCCTCGACGTCGCGCGGCACGGGTCGGCCGTCAGGTCCCGGGTCGGGTTCGTCTTCACCGATCCCGATGCCCAGCTGGTCATGCCGACGGCGGTCGAGGACGTCGCCCTCTCGTTGCGGCGCGCCGTCGCGGACCCCGCCGAGCGCGACGAGCGCGCCCGGGCCGTGCTGGCCCGGATCGGCCTCGCCGAGCACGCGAGCACCCCCGTGCACGCCCTGTCCGGCGGCCAGAAGCAGCTCCTCGCGCTCGCCGGCGTGCTCGCCACCGAGCCGGAGGTGCTGGTGTGCGACGAGCCCACCACGCTGCTCGACCTGCGCTGGCGCCGGGTGGTGGACGACCTGCTCGACGGGGTCGACGCCCAGCTGCTGCTGGTGACCCACGACCTGGACGCGGCGCGGCGGGCCGAGCGGGTCCTGGTGGTCGACGAGGGCGCGGTGATCGCCGACGGGGAGCCCGGGGCGATGGTGGAGCGGTACCTCGGGCTCATGCGGGCCCGATGAGCGCCGGCCCGTCCCTGCTCGGGCTCTACCACCCGGGGGACAGTCCTGCGCACCGGGCGCCGCTGCGCGTCCGGATGGTGGTGCTCGCGCTGTTCGGCGTCGCCGTCGTCGTGCTCCGGGGCCCGTGGCCGGCGCTCGCCGGCGTCGCCGTCGCCGTGCTCGCGGCCGCCGTCGCCGGCCTGCCGTGGCGGACGACGCTCCGGGGGCTGCGGCCGGTGCTCCTCACGGCCGCCGCCGTGCTGACCTACCAGACGTGGCAGCGGGGCTGGGCGGTCGGCGCCGAGGTCGCAGGTGACCTGGTGGCCCTCGTCCTGGCCGGGACGGTCGTCACGGCCACCACGCCCACCGACGTGCTCCTGGACGGGCTGAGCCGGGCGGTCCGCCCGCTGCGCCGGTTCGGGCTCGCCCCGGAGGGCTTCGCGCTCGCGGTGGCCCTCATGCTGCGGACCGTGCCGGCGATCGGTGACCTCTTCGGCGAGGTGCGCGACGCCGCCCGGGCCCGCGGGCTCGAGCGCTCCCCCCGGGCGATCCTGGTGCCCTTCGCCATCCGGACGGTCGGCCGCGCCCGCGCCGTCGGCGACGCCCTGGCCGCGCGCGGCATCGGTGACTGAGCGCGGCACGGTCCGGGCCCGTACGGTGACCGCATGACGTTCCAGGAGGGCGGCAGCTTCGAGGGCGGCCGGGTCCGCCGTCGTCGAGGTGCCGTCGTGGCCGGCGGGGGCATCGGCGTGATCGGCATCGTCGTGCTGCTGCTCGCCCAGCTCACCGGGGTCGACCTGGGCCCGGTGCTCTCCGGGGTCGGCACGGACGGCGGGACCGGGCAGACCGCCGCGGGCTCGCCGGACGGCACCGTCGGGGACTGCACGGCCGCCCAGGCCAACACCGACCCGGCCTGCCGGCTCTCGGCGACGGTCCAGTCGCTCGACGCGTTCTGGGCCGGCCAGTTCGACCCGGCCGCCGACGTCCCGCTGCCTGAGGTCGTCGAGTTCAGCGCGTCGACGAGCACGGCGTGCGGTGCGGCGACCGCCTCGACCGGGCCGTTCTACTGCCCGCCGGAGCAGACCATCTACCTCGACCTGGGCTTCTACGACCTGCTGCGGGACCGGTTCGGCGCCGCGGACGGGCCGCTCGCCGAGATGTACGTCACGGCGCACGAGTACGGGCACCACATCCAGCAGATCACCGGCGTCATGGACGCCGCGGACCGGCAGGGCACCGGTGCCGACTCCGACTCGGTACGGATCGAGCTCCAGGCGGACTGCTACGCCGGGCTCTGGGCCGGCCACGCCGCGACGACGCTCGACCCGGACACCGGCGTGCCGTTCCTCGAGCCGATCACCGCGACCCAGCTCGCGGACGCGCTCTCGGCCGCCGCAGCCGTCGGCGACGACCACATTCAGGCCGCCTCCGGCGGACAGGTGACCCCGGACTCCTGGACGCACGGCTCGAGCGAGCAGCGCGAACGCTGGTTCACCACCGGGTACGAGCAGGGCACGCCCGGCGCGTGCGACACGTTCGCCGCCGCCACGCTCTGAGTCCCGCCGACCGGCCTCGCGGAGGACGGGTCAGACGTTGAAGCCCAGCGCCCGCAGCTGCTCCTTGCCGTCAGCGGTGATCTTCTCCGGACCCCACGGCGGCATCCACACCCAGTTGATCCGGAAACCGTCGACGATGCTCTCCAGGACCGACCCGGCCTGGTCCTCGATCACGTCGGTCAACGGGCAGGCCGCCGACGTCAGGGTCATGTCGATGACCGCGTGGTTGTTCTGGTCGACGACGACGCCGTAGATGAGGCCGAGGTCGACGACGTTGATCCCCAGCTCGGGGTCGATGACGTCGCGCAGTGCCTCCTCGACGTCCGCGACGGAGGTCGGGCTCGGGCTCGTGCTCATGCGTGCTCCTCGGTACTGGCCGGCGCACCGGCGTCTGGGGTGACGGCGCCCGCCTGGACCAGGGCGTCGCGCAGCGCGGCCCAGCCCAGCAGGGCGCACTTGATCCGGGCGGGGTACTGGGCGACCCCGGTGAAGGCGGTGGCGTCTCCGAGGCGGTCCTCGGCCGCCTCGTCGAGCCCCTTGCCGCGCGCGTGCATGAGCTCGCGGAAGGTCTCGCCGAGCTCCTCGGCGGACTGCACGCCGGCGCCCTCGACCAGCTCGGACATCACCGAGACCGACGCCTGGGAGATCGAGCAGCCCTGACCGTCCCAGGAGACGCGGTCGATGACCGGCTCGCCGGGGCGCAGGTGCACCCGCAGGCGCACCTCGTCCCCGCAGGTCGGGTTGACCTGGAAGGACTCCCCCTGGCCGCCGTCCTGCAGGCCCTTGCCGTGCGGGGTCTTGGCGTGCTCGAGGATGAGCTGCTGGTACAGCTGCTCCATCGCGGTGCTCACTGCGGACCTCCCAGACCGAAGAAGGGACGGACGGTGGCGAGGGCGGCCCCGAACGCGGCGACCTCGTCGAGCGTCGTGTAGACCGACGCCGAGGCGCGCGTGCTGGACGGCACCCCGAGCCGGCGGTGCAGCGGCTGCGCGCAGTGGTGGCCGACCCGCACGGCGATCCCCTGGTCGTCGAGCACCTGACCGACGTCGTGCGGGTGCACGCCCTCGACGGCGAAGGAGACGACCGCCAGACGGTCCCGAGCGTCCGCCGGGCCGATCACCCGCACGCCCGGGACGGCGGCGACCGCGTCGAGCAGCGCCACGGCGATCGTGGCCTCGTGCTCGGCGACGGCGGACATCCCGAGCTCGCCGAGGTAGCGCGCCGCGGCGCCCATCCCGACGGCCTGGGCGACCATCTGCGAGCCCGCCTCGAAGCGTTGCGGCGGCGGCGCGTAGGTCGTGCTCTCCATCGTGACGACCTCGACCATCGAGCCGCCCGTGGTGACCGGCGGCATCGCCTCGAGCAGCGCGCGGCGGCCGTAGAGCGCACCGACCCCCGTCGGGCCGAGCATCTTGTGCCCCGACATCGCGGCGAAGTCGACGTCCAACGCGTGCAGGTCGACCGGAAGGTGCGGGACGGACTGGCAGGCGTCGAGCAGCACGAGCGCGCCGACCTCCCGCGCGCGGGCGACGACCGCGGCCACGTCGGTGACCGCACCGGTCACGTTCGACGCGTGCGAGACGGCGACGAGCCGGGTCCGCTCCCCCACCACCGAGGCCAGCTCCTCGAGCCGCAGCCGGCCGTCGTCGCTCACCCCGATCCAGCGCAGACTGGCGCCGGTCCGGGCGCACAGCTCCTGCCAGGGGACGAGGTTCGCGTGGTGCTCGGCCTCGGTGACGACGATCTCGTCCCCGGCTGCGAGCGCGAACTGCCGAGCGGCCGCGCCACCCCGGCCGAGGCTCGCGTTGCCCATCGCGTACGCGACGAGGTTGATCGCCGCCGTGGCGTTGGAGGTCCAGACGATCTCCTCGGCGTCCGCCCCGACGAAGTCCGCGACGTCCTGCCGGGCCTGCTCGAAGGAGGTCGTGGCCTCCTCGGCGAGCTGGTGCGCCCCGCGGTGCACGGCAGCGTTGTGCCGCGTGTAGAAGTCCAGCTCGGCGTCGATGACGACGTCGGGCTTCTGCGAGGTCGCCGCGGAGTCCAGGTAGACCAGCGCCCGGTTCCCGCGCACCGTCCGGTTCAGCAGCGGGAAGTCGGCACGGACGGCGGCGAGCTCGGCCGCACTCAGGGACGCGGGCGCGCCGAGGCCGGCGGCCCCGCCCCCCTGGGCGTGGCGGCCGCGCAGCACCTCGACGGGCCCAGCGGTCACGCCGACGCCAGGAACCGGTCGTAGCCCTCGGCCTCGAGCCGGTCGGCGAGCTCCGGGCCGCCTTCCTCGGCGATCCGGCCGTCGACGAACACGTGCACGAAGTCGGGCTGGATGTACCGCAGGATGCGCGTGTAGTGCGTGATGAGCAGGACGCCGACCTCGCCATCGGCGGCGACCCGGTTGACGCCCTCGGCCACGATCCGCAGCGCGTCGACGTCCAGGCCGGAGTCGGTCTCGTCGAGGATCGCGATCTTCGGCGCGAGGAGCTCCATCTGCAGGATCTCGTGGCGCTTCTTCTCCCCGCCGGAGAAGCCCTCGTTGACGTTGCGCTCGGCGAACTCCGGGTCCATCCGCAGCCGCTCCATGGCGGTCTTGACGTCCTTGATCCAGTGCCGCAGCGGGGGCGCCTGGCCGTCGATCGCCGTCTTGGCGGTGCGCAGGAAGTTCGAGACGCTCACCCCGGGGACCTCGACGGGGTACTGCATCGCGAGGAACATCCCCGCGCGAGCGCGCTCGTCGACCGTCATGGCCAGGACGTCCGCGCCGTCCAGGGTGACGGTGCCGGAGGTGATCTGGTACTTCGGGTGCCCGGCGAGCGAGTACGCCAGCGTGGACTTGCCCGAGCCGTTCGGGCCCATGATCGCGTGCGTCTCGCCGGCGCTCACGGTGAGGTCGACGCCGCGCAGGATCTGCTTGGCGCCCTCCTTCGTCTCGACGCTGACATGCAGGTCGCGGATCTCCAGGGTGGACATGCTCTTCTCCTCAGAGGACGTCGACGTCGACGAGCACGCGCTCGCCGTCGAGGGTCACGGGGTAGACGGGGACGGGACGGGTGGCGGGCAGCGCGAGGGGCGCGCCGGTCCGCAGGTCGAAGGTGGAGCCGTGCAGCCAGCACTCGATGGTCTCGCCCTCGACCTCGCCGTCGGACAGCGAGACCTGGCCGTGCGAGCAGATGTCGGACAGCGCGTGCACGTCGCCGGAGACCGTCCGGACGACGGCGACCTCCACCGGACCGGCCGAGCCGTCGAGCTCGACGCGCAGCGCGGAGCCGGGGGCGAGGTCGGCGAGCCGACAGGCTTCCTGGGCGCTCACTCGGCGGCTCCCTCGATCGCCGCCATGGACGCCGCGAGCTCGGCCTCGATCTCGGTCATCAGCCGCTGCTCGATCTCGGGGACGCCGATCTTCTGGATGAGCTCGGCGAAGAACCCGCGGACGACGAGGCGCCGGGCCTCGTCCTCGGGGATGCCGCGGGCGCGCAGGTAGAAGAGCTGCTCGTCGTCGAAGCGCCCGGTGGCGCTGGCGTGCCCGGCGCCCTCGATCAGCCCGGTCTCGATCTCGAGGTTGGGCACCGAGTCGGCGCGGGCGCCGTCGGAGAGCACCAGGTTGCGGTTGAGCTCGTAGGTGTCCGTGCCCTCGGCCTCGGCCCGGATGAGGACGTCGCCGACCCAGACGGTGTGCGCGGACTCGCCCTGCAGGGCGCCCTTGTAGGTCACCCGGGAGCGGCAGCGCGGCACCATGTGGTCGATGAACAGCCGGTGCTCCTGGTGCTGCCCGGCGTCGGCGAAGTAGAGGCCGAGCGCCTCGATCGAGGCGCCCTCGTCGGTGAACTCCGCGTCCGGCGCCAGCCGGACGACGTCCCCGCCGAGGGTGACGACGATGTGCTTGAGGGTGGCGTCACGCCCCATCCGGATCCGGTGGGAGGAGACGTGCACGGCGCCGGGGTCCCAGTCCTGGATGCTCACGAGGGTCAGGTGCGCGCCGTCGTCCACGACGATCTCGACGGTCTGGGTGAGCAGGGCGGGGCCGGCGTGGTCGAGCACCACGATGCCCTCGCTCAGCTCCCGGGCGTGCACCAGCAGGTGCTGCGCCGTGGCGACCTGCTCGCCGGGGTGCCCCTCGACCCGGATGCTCGTCACGCTCGAGGCCACGGCCTGGGCGGGCAGCGTCACGACGGTCGCCTCGCTGAACGAGGTCCACGCCGCGGCGGCCGCGCGGTCACCGGGCCGCCCGGCGCGGCCGAGCCGCTCGTCGTCGCGGCCGACGATCTCGACCTGCACCTCCGGCGCCTCGACGACGGTGACCTGGACGCCGGTGCCGGCCAGGCCTTCGCCCGCGGCGTCGAAGAGCGGCGTCACCCTCGCGACGGGGGTGAATCGCCACTCCTCCTCGCGCCCGGTGGGCACCGGGAAGTCGCCCAGGTCGAAGGACGTGCGGCGGTCGGCTCGGCTGGACTGCAGGGCGGCCGCGCCGGTGCCGTGGCGGTGGGCCCCGTCGGCGACGGCCTTCGTGTGGTCCGTGGTCAGGCCTGCGGACAGATCAGTGGTCATGGGGTGCTGCGAACCTCTCGGGCTGGCTGGTGCACGGGTCGGGGACGACGGGGCGGTACGGACTCAGCCGACCGAGCCCTCCATCTGCAGCTCGATGAGCCGGTTGAGCTCCAGGGCGTACTCCATCGGCAGCTCGCGAGCGATGGGCTCGACGAACCCACGCACGATCATCGCCATCGCCTCGGTCTCCTTCATGCCACGGGACATGAGGTAGAACAGCTGGTCCTCGCTGACGCGGGAGACGGTCGCCTCGTGGCCCATCGACACGTCGTCCTCGCGGACGTCGACGTACGGGTAGGTGTCCGACCGGGAGATCTGGTCGACCAGCAGCGCGTCGCAGAGCACGTTGGAGCTCGAGTGCTCGGCGCCCTCGAGCACCTGGACCAGTCCACGGTAGGAGGTCCGGCCGCCGCCACGGGCGACCGACTTCGAGACGATCGAGGACGAGGTGTGCGGCGCCGCGTGGACCATCTTCGCGCCGGCGTCCTGGTGCTGCCCCGCGCCGGAGAACGCGATCGAGAGGGTCTCGCCCCGGGCGTGCTCGCCGAGCAGGTAGATCGCCGGGTACTTCATCGTCACCTTCGAGCCGATGTTGCCGTCGACCCACTCCATGGTGGCGCCCTCGGCCGCCGTCGCCCGCTTGGTGACGAGGTTGTAGACGTTCGTCGACCAGTTCTGGATCGTCGTGTAGCGGACCCGCGCGTTCTTCTTGACGATGATCTCCACGACCGCCGAGTGCAGGGAGTCGCTGGAGTAGATGGGCGCCGTGCAGCCCTCGACGTAGTGCACGTACGAACCCTCGTCCGCGATGATCAGGGTCCGCTCGAACTGGCCCATGTTCTCGGTGTTGATCCGGAAGTAGGCCTGCAGCGGGATGTCGACGTGGACGCCCGGCGGGACGTAGACGAACGAGCCACCCGACCAGACGGCCGAGTTGAGCGCCGCGAACTTGTTGTCGCCCGGCGGGATGACGGTGCCGAAGTACTCGAGGAAGATCTCGGGGTGCTCGCGCAGGGCCGTGTCGGTGTCGAGGAACAGGACGCCCTGCTGCTCCAGGTCCTCACGGATCTGGTGGTAGACGACCTCGGACTCGTACTGCGCGGCGACGCCGGCGACGAGGCGCTGCTTCTCGGCCTCCGGGATGCCGAGGCGGTCGTAGGTGCGCTTGATGTCCTCGGGCAGGTCGTCCCAGCTGGTCGCCTGCTTCTCGGTGGACCGCACGAAGTACTTGATGTTGTCGAAGTCGATCCCCGAGAGGTCGGCGCCCCAGTTCGGCATCGGCTTCTTCTCGAAGAGGCGCAGCGACTTCAGGCGCAGGTCGAGCATCCACTGCGGCTCGCTCTTCAGCGCCGAGATGTTGCGCACCACGGCCTCGGACAGGCCACGCTGGGCAGACATGCCCGCGGCGTCCGAGTCGTGCCAGCCGTAGCCGTAGCTGCCGATCGACGCGATGATCTCGCTGTCGCTCGACGGCGCGCTGGTGATGGGCTCGGTCGGTGCGCTCATCGGACTCCCTCCACGGCCGCCTCGGGGCGACCTTCGGATCGTGCTCGGACGACCGCGCCGAGAGCGCCGGTCGGGATGTGGGTGGTGCAGACGTGGCCGCCTGCGGCCAGGGTGGACAGGCGCTGGACGTGCACGCCCAGCAGTCGGGAGAACATCTCGGCCTCGGCCTCGCACAGCGCCGGGAAGCGCGTCGCGACGTCCTGGACGGGGCAGTGCCCCTGGCAGAGCTGGACGGCGACGCCACCGGGCACGGGACGGACCGAGGCGGCGAACCCGTCCCCGGAGAGCGCCTCGGCGAGCGCGTCGACCCGCGCGGGAAGGTCGGCGACCCCGGCGGTCACCGCGGCGAGGCCGCCCTCGACGGCCGCCATCCGGTGCCGGGCGAAGGCGGCGACCGCATCCGGCCCCAGAGCGTCGCGCAGGAAGTCCAGCGCGTCCTCGGCGAGGTCGGCATAGGTGTCCTGGAGAGCGGTCTGCCCGCGGTCGGTGACGACGTACCGCCGGGCGGGACGGCCACGGCCGGCGGGTACCGGGTGCGCGACCGCGTGCACGGCGATCTGCCCGGCCTCCTCCAGTGCGTCGACGTGGCGGCGCACCCCGGCCGTGGTGAGGTCGAGGTCCGCGGCCAGCTCGACCACCGAGACCGGGCCGGACTCGACGACGAGGCGCAGGATGCGCTCGCGCGTCGAGGTCTCCGGTTCGTCGTGCGTCGCCATGCCACCTCCCTGGTCGGGTCCCGTCGGATATTGGCAACACTATCGTTGCACAATTGCTTCCCGCCAACTCGGCGCCCCGCGCCGTACACTCACGGACCGTGTCCACCCAGCGACCGCGTCCCGGCGGCTCGAGCGACGGCGCTCCCCGGGCCGCGGACCACGCGGCCGTCGAGGTCACCGGCCTCGTGGTCCGCTACGGCCGCCTGCGGGCCATCGACGGGCTCGACCTGCACGCCCCGGGCGGTGCGGTCACCGCCCTCCTCGGTCCCAACGGCGCCGGCAAGTCCAGCACCGTCGAGTGCTGCGTCGGCCTCCGACGGCCGGACGACGGCGCGGTCCGCGTCCTCGGCCTCGACCCCGCGCGGGACGCCCGGGCGCTGCGCCCCCGGGTCGGGGTGATGCTGCAGGACGGCGGCCTGCCCTCCGGGGCACCGGCCGGGCAGGTCCTGCGGCACATCGCCGCGCTGTACGCCCGGCCCGCCGACGTCGGCGTGCTCGGCGCGCGCCTCGGCATCGACCGGTTCGCGCGGACGACCGTCCGGCGGCTCTCCGGCGGTGAGCGGCAGCGGCTGGCCCTGGCCACGGCCGTCGTCGGCCGGCCGGAGGTCGTGTTCCTCGACGAGCCGAGCGCCGGCCTCGACACGCAGGCGCGACTGGTCGTGTGGGAGCTCGTCCGCGAGCTCCGCGCCGCCGGGACGACGATCGTGCTGACGACGCACCAGATCGCCGAGGCGGAGGCGCTCGCGCAGCACGTGGTGGTCATCGACGCCGGGCAGGTGCTCGCTGCCGGGACGGTCGCCGCGCTCGTCGGACCCGACGACGTCGTCCGAGTGAGCCTCGCGGAGGGCACCGACCTCGAGCGGGCCAGGGCAGGTCTGCAGGAGGTGCTGGGCACCGGGTCGCCGGGCGATGCCCGGGTGACCCGCACCCCCGACCTGCGCCTGGAGGTCCGCGGCGCCGACGGGCCGGCGCTGCTCGCCGCGATCACCGGGTGGGCGCAGGCGGCCGGCGTCGGCCTGACCGCCGTGACCAGCGGGCGCCGCAGCCTCGAGGACGCCTTCCTCGACCTCACCGGTCGGAGCCTGCGATGAGCGCACCCGCCGCACCGGGCGGCCCGACCCGGCCCGCGGATCGACCCCAGCAGGCCGCCCCGTTCGCGCGCCGGGTCCTGGCCCAGGCGGGCTTCGAGCTGAGGACCACGTTGCGCAACGGTGAGCAGCTCCTCCTCACCCTCGTGCTGCCGGTCCTGCTCCTGCTCGGCCTGACCCGGACCGACCTCGTGGACGTCGGCGGCGCCGACCGGGTGGCCGTCGTCGCCCCGGGCGTGCTGGCCCTGGCCGTCATGTCGACCGCCTTCACCTCGCAGGCCATCACCACGGCCTTCGACCGGCGCGCCGGCGTGCTGCGCCTGCTGGCGACGACACCGCTCGGACGCACCGGGCTGGTCGCCGGCAAGGCCCTGGGCATCCTCGCGCTCGAGCTGCTGCAGGTCGCGGTGCTCGGCGGGGTCGCGGTGCTGCTCGGCTGGCGCCCCGCGGTGGCCGGGATCCCCACCGCGGTCCTCGCGCTCCTGCTCGGCACCCTCGCGTTCAGCGGCCTCGCGCTGCTGCTCGCCGGTCTGCTGCGCGCCGAGGCGGTGCTCGCCGTGGCGAACCTGGTCTGGGTCCTCCTGCTGGTCGGCGGCGCGGTGATCCTGCCGGCGAGCGTGCTGCCCGGCCCACTGGCGGCCGTGGCCCCGTGGCTCCCGTCGGGGGCGCTCGGCGACGCCCTGCGCGGTGCCCTCACCGACGGCGCTGCGCCGTGGGCCGCCGTCCTCGTGCTCAGCGCGTGGTCCGCCGGCCTGGGCCTGGCCGCCGCCCGGTTCGCCCGCTGGTCGTGAGCCGCCCCGGCAGCGGTTACCGTGTCGATGTGCCTGCCCGTCCCCGCCCGCCCGTGTCCCCCCGCGCCGTGCTCGCCGCCGTCAGCCGCCCGTCGGCCGGGCTGACCCGCCGCGTGCTCCTGGCGAACCTCGTCGCGCAGGTCGTCATCGTCGTCACCGGGGGCGCGGTAAGGCTGACCGGCTCCGGGCTCGGGTGCTCCACCTGGCCGCAGTGCGAGCCCGGCCAGTTCACCCCGGTGCGCCACGCGGCGACCTCGTGGCACCCGTTCATCGAGTTCGGGAACCGGACCCTCACGGGCGTCCTCGTGGTCCTCGCCGTCGCCGCGGCGTGGGTCGTGCTCCGGCAGGTCGGGCGCCCGCGCGCGGTGCGGCTGCTCGCCCTCGTCCCGATCGTCGGCGTGCTCGCGCAGGCCGTGCTCGGTGGACTGACCGTGCTCGTCCAGCTCCACCCGGCGCTCGTCGGCTCGCACTTCCTGCTGTCGATGGTGCTCATCGCGGCCTCCACCCAGCTGCTGCTCCGCGCCGGGCAGCCGGACGTCCCCGCCCGCTGGACGGTCGGCGGTCCGCTGCGCCTGGTCGCCGTGGCGATGGTCCCGCTCACCGCCCTCATGCTCGTCCTCGGCTCGGTGACGACCGGCACGGGTCCGCACTCGGGCGACGACGACACCCCCTACCGGTTCGCCCTGGACCCCCTGCTCGTCACCCGGGCGCACTCGGCCTCGGTGTGGCTCTACCTCGCGGCCCTCGCGACGCTGCTCGTCCTGCTCCGCCGGCGCGCCGGCGCCCCCGCGGCGGCGCGCCGGCGGGCCCACCTGCTGCTCGGGATCACGCTCGCCCAGGGCGTGGTGGGCTACGTGCAGTACCTCACCGGGCTGCCCGGGTGGCTC
Organism: uncultured Actinomycetota bacterium; assembly: GCA_963724505.1. Classification (GTDB taxonomy): domain Bacteria; phylum Actinomycetota; class Actinomycetes; order Actinomycetales; family Cellulomonadaceae; genus Actinotalea. Next base: position 18,278 of record CAVRUY010000002.1, on the reverse strand, counting down.
GTCGCGCTGCACATGCTCGGAGCGTCCCTGCTCGTGGTGGCGCAGACCAGGCTGCTGGACGGGCTCCGGGTCCGCGGGACGTGGACGCCCGCCACCCCCGCACCCGAGCTCGCGTCAGCCTGAGGGCTCCGAACCCGCCGGGCGCAAGGCCTCGGGGCCCCCAGGGCGCGGCTTGCCGCGCTTGACCGCGTACATGCCGGCGTCCGCACGGCACCGCAGGGCCAGCACGTCGTCGTCCGGTCCGGCCACCGCCAGGCCGGCGGAGAAGGCGACCGGGCTCACGCCGGCGAGGTCCTCGAGCAGTCGGGTGGCCCCGGCCAGGTCGGACCCCGGGAGCAGCACGGCGAACTCGTCGCCGCCGATCCGGCCGAGCACGTCCTGCGAGCGCAGCCGGGTCCGCCAGGAGTCGACCACCCTGCCGAGCATCGCGTCGCCGGCCGCGTGCCCGTGCGTGTCGTTGACGTTCTTGAACTCGTCGAGGTCGACGACGGCGAGGCAGAGCGGTTCACCGCGACGACGGCACCCGGCCAGGGCGGCCGTGGCGACCGCGTCGAAGGCGGTCCGGGTGAGCACCCCGGTGAGCGAGTCGATCGTGGCGTAGAAGCGCAGCCGGGTGACGAGCCTGCCGATCACCCCACCGGCGGCCGTGAGCCCGCCCACGGTGCACAGCCAGACGATCGGGCGCAGCCCGATCGGCGAGATCAGCCCGCCGAGGACCGAGCCGCCGACGACCAGCCAGAGCAGCGCCCGCATCGCACGGTGCTCGAAGGCGTACGCCGCGTACAGCACGAGGTAGGTGTAGGCGCTCAGGGCGAGCAGCAGCCGGACCCCGGTGTCCGCGTTCGCGACGAGCACCGTGACCAGCAGCACGGCGCCCGCGGCGGCCGCCCAGAGCCCGCGGGTGCTGGCGCGCGCCCGCACCGCGACGAGCGCCAGTAGCACCTGGGCCACGCCGACGGCGATCGTGATGTCAGTCCGGGCCAGGCTGGTGTCCGGCGCCAGGGCCAGCAGCCAGGCCGTGATCGACCCCGCGACGAGCAGACCCGCGAGGACCCATCCCCGGGTCGTCGGGCGCAGCGCGGCATCCTCGAGCGACCAGGGACGGAGCACGCGATGATCTTATGCACGTCCGGCTCGGAAGTACCCCCTCGGGCCGCGTCGGCTGTGGACGTGCCCCGACGCTCAGTCCTCGGGGAGGGTGACCTGCGTGAGGTCGGTCCAGCCCCGGGCGCGGGCCGCCGCTGCCGCGAGGACGCCGACGAGGGTCGACGGGTTGGCCAGGTCGCCGGCGAGGATCGCGCCGACCGCCTCGTCGAGCGGTACCCACTGCGGGACGATCTCGCGCTCCTCCGCCTCGCGGACGTGCCGCTCGTCCGACGGCACCGGCGAGAGGTCACGGGCCACGAACACCCGGATGCACTCGTCCGAACCGCCCGGCGTGGTGAAGTAGTCGACCAGGTGCCACCAGGAGCCGGCGAGAAGGTCCGCCTCCTCGGCGAGCTCGCGGGCCGCCGCCGTGACGAGGTCCTCCCCGTCGACGTCGAGCAGGCCTGCCGGGGGCTCCCACAGCTCGCGTCCTACCGGGTGGCGGTACTGACGCAGCAGCAGCACCCGGTCCTGCTCGTCGATCGCGAGCACCGCGACGGCGCCGGGGTGCCGGACGTACTCGCGACGGACCGTGCCGGAGGGCCCCAGGTCGATGGTGTCCCGGACGACGTCCCAGATCATGCCCTCGTGCAGCAGGGTGCGGCCGACGACCGGGCGCGGAGCGGGCACGTCGCGGGGGGTCATCCCGCGGACCGGCGGGCCAGCGCGGCGCCGATGAGCCCGGCGAACAGCGGGTGCGCGTGCGTCGGACGGGACTTGAACTCGGGGTGGGCCTGCGTCCCGACGTAGTACGGGTGCACCTCCCGCGGCAGCTCGACGAACTCGACGAGCGAGGAGTCGGGTGAGACGCCGGAGATGACCATCCCGGCCTCCTCCAGCCGCTGGCGGTAGGCGTTGTTCACCTCGTAGCGGTGCCGGTGGCGCTCGGTCACCCGGGTGGCCCCGTAGGCCTCGGCGACGACGGAGCCCGGGGTCAGGACGGCCTCGTAGGAGCCGAGACGCATCGTCCCGCCCATGTCGCCCTCGCCGCCGACGATCGCCTCCTGCTCGGCCATCGTCGCGATGACCGGGTGCTCCGGGGCGTCGTCGAACTCCGAGGAGGACGCGCCCGTCAGGCCGAGGGCCGTCCGGGCGTACTCCATCACCATCACCTGCAGGCCCAGGCAGATGCCCAGGGTGGGCACGTTGTTCGTCCGCGCCCAGGTCAGCGCGCCGACCTTGCCCTCGATGCCGCGGACACCGAAGCCGCCGGGCACCAGCACCCCGTCGACCCCGCGGAGCGCCTGATCGGCACTCTCCGGCGTGGCGCAGGTGTCCGAGGCGACCCAGCGGATGATGACCTTGCTGCGGTTGGCGAAGGCGCCGGCCCGCAGCGCCTCGGTGACCGAGAGGTAGGCGTCGGGCAGGTCGACGTACTTGCCGACGAGCGCGATCTCGACCTCGTGGTCGGGACGGTGCACCGCGTCGGTGACCCGCTGCCAGTCCGTCCAGTCCACGTCGCGGAAGGGCAGGTCCAGGCGGCGCACGACGTAGGCGTCGAGGCCCTCGCTGTGCAGGACCCGCGGGATGTCGTAGATGCTCGAGGCGTCGGCCGCGGTCACCACGGCCTCGACGTCCACGTCGGTGAACAGCGCGATCTTGCGCTTGACGGACTCCGGGACCTCCCGGTCGCAGCGCAGCACGATCGCGTCGGGCTGGATACCGATGGAGCGCAGCGCCGCGACGGAGTGCTGGGTCGGCTTCGTCTTCAGCTCCCCGGAGGGACCGATGTACGGGATGAGCGAGACGTGCAGGAAGAAGACGTTGTCCCGGCCGACGTCGTGCCGCACCTGGCGCGCGGCCTCGAGGAAGGGCTGCGACTCGATGTCGCCGACGGTGCCGCCGATCTCCGTGATGACGACGTCCACGTCCCGGCCGGCCTGGGCGCGCATCCGTGCCTTGATCTCGTCGGTGATGTGCGGGATCACCTGGACGGTGTCGCCCAGGTACTCCCCGCGCCGCTCCTTGGCGATCACCGTGGAGTAGATCTGTCCGGTCGTGACGTTCGCCGTCGCCGTCAGCGGGACGTCGAGGAAGCGCTCGTAGTGGCCGATGTCCAGGTCCGTCTCGGCGCCGTCCTCGGTGACGAAGACCTCACCGTGCTGGAACGGGTTCATCGTGCCCGGGTCGACGTTGAGGTACGGGTCGAGCTTCTGCATGGTGACCCGCAGGCCACGCGACCTCAGGAGCCGGCCGAGGCTCGACGCCGTCAGGCCCTTCCCGAGCGAGGAGGCGACGCCTCCGGTGACGAAGATGTGCCGGGTGGTGTTGTCCGATCGCCCGGCCAGTCGGTTTGCTCGCTCTGCCACGGGGTTTCACCCTACCTCAGTGCGGAGCCCCGTCGGCGTCCGCGACGCGGTCGACGGCCCCCGGCCGGGTCGGCCGCAGTGCCCGCAGGAGCGTCCGGTCGGCCGCCACGGCAGCCGCCACGACGACGAGTGCCGCGACGAGCGGCTCCGGCGCCGCCCGCGAGCAGGGAGCGCAGCAGGTTCGCGTCGGCGCCGAGCACGAGGTCGACCACCTCGCGGCCGGCCCATCCGGCCGCCGCGCCGCCGGCGAGCAGCACCGCGCTGGTCCGCGGCACTCCGGCGGCGGCCGGACGGCCGGCCGCGCGGACGATGCCGAGCAGCAGCCCACCGCCCGCGACGGTCATGCCGAGCGAACCCGCGACCGCCAGCCCCTGGAGGGTGGCCACCTGGTCCCGGCCCCCGCCGGTGAGCAGGGGCACGAGGACCACCGCCGCGACGGAGACCACGAGCCAGCCCGCCGCGGTCGCCGTGACCGCCGTGCGGCCGCGGTGCAGGGCGTACAGGGCGCGGGACAGGTGCAGGATGAGCGCGAAGCCGAGCAGCCCCGGGGCCATCCAGCTCAGCGCCGTCGTCATCCCGCGGACGCTGCCGTCCGCGATCGGCGTGAAGACCTGTTCCACCGCGGGCGCCGCCGCGACCAGGGCGGCCGCGCCGATCGCCGAGACGAACAGCACGGTCCGGGTGGTCGCCGACGCGAGCGCGGCGAACCCCGCGACCTCACGTCGCGTGGCGTGCTCGGCGAGGCGGGGCAGGCTGGCGGTGGCGAGCGGGTACGCCAGGACGGCGTACGGCAGGAAGTAGACGGCCTGGGTGTAGAGCAGGACCGAGAAGGTGCCGTCCTGCCCGTAGCGGTTGGCCAGGACCAGCCCGACCGACACGCTCACCTGCTGGGCGACGAGCGCGCCGAGGCCCGCCAGGGCGAGCGACCGGGCCTGGCGGGCGACCCCGGGGGGGAAGGCGAGCGCCGGTCGCAGGCGGATCCCGGTCCGGAGCACCGGCCCGAGCAGCGACAGGCTCATCACCGCGACCCCCGCCGTCGTGCCCCAGCCGAGCAGCAGGATCGCTGCCGGGGCGATCGAGGCAGGGTCGTCCTTGCCCTCGGTGACCATCCGGCCGAACGCGAGGAAGACCGAGATCACCACGAGGCTGTTGAGCAGCGGGGCCAGGGCGGCCGCGAGGAAGCGCCGCTGGGCCTGCAGGACGCCGGTCAGCACCACGCCGAGCCCGTACAGCGGGAGCTGCAGCGCGAAGGTGGCCAGCAGCACGCCGGCCACCTCGAGCTGGCTCTCGGTGCCCGTGCGCAGGAAGAGGCCGACCAGCGGCCGGGCGAACAGCGCGACGCCGAGGGCGAGCGGCACGAGCACGAGCATCGCCCAGCCGAGCAGCGCCGAGGCCGTCCGGTCGACGTCGGCCTTCAACGACCGGGCCAGCGGGGCGGCGATCAACGGGACGACGGCACCGGCCAGGGCCCCGCCGGCAGCGACCTCGAAGATGACGTTCGGCAGGGTGTTCGCCGAGGTGTAGGCGTCGCCGAGCGCGTTGGGGCCGACCTCGCTGGCCATGACGAACCAGCGGAGGAACCCGACGAGCCTGCTCGCGACGTTGACCAGCGCGATCATCGCCGCGGCCCCGGCGAGCCCCCCGGCGATCTGGTGGGCCCGGGCGCTCACGCCCGCCGGCCCCAGGAGTCGAGCTCGCGCAGGCCGGGGGTGGCGGCGATCACCTGGGTGAAGCTGACCTTCTCGCTGGCGACCGTGAGCGCGACGGCACCGGCGAGCAGCCCGAGGCGCACCGGCCGCGGGAAGCCGACGACGGCGGCCGTGCCCAGCAGGGCGCCGAGCGCGTTCGCGCCGCCGTCGCCGAGCATGTCCCGTTCGGCGAGGTCACCCGGCAGCGCGGCCGCCACGGCGCCGAGGCCGGCCGCCGCCGCCGGCGACCGGGCGCCCAGCAGTCCGGGCACGGCGAGCAGGGCACCGGCCTTGAGGGCGCGACCCGGGCGCAGGTCGAGGAGGTTGAGCAGGTTGGCCGAGGCGGCGATGAGCGCGCCGGAGGTGAGCACGTCCCCGGCCCAGCCCGCCTGGTCGCCCCGGCCCGCGCCGCCCGGTCGGGGCACCGCGATCGCAGCGGCGATCAGGGACGTGGCACCGATGCCGAGCACCTTGAGGCCGCCGGTGGTCAGCTCGCCGTGCGCGAGGGCCCCGAGGTGCCCGCGCAGGCCCTTGCGCTGGGTCGAGGTGTCCTCGGACAGGTCGTCGATCAGCCCGAACGTCGCGCCGCCGGCCGCGGCGACCGCGCCGGCCAGCGCGGCGCGGGGCGGACCGCCGGCGAGGGCACCGAGCACCAGCCCGGTGGCCACGGCGGGCCCCTCCAGCAGGCTGATCGGGGCGCCGCGGTGGTTGGTCCTGGTCCAGCGGGGGTCCGCGCCGCCGGTGAGGCGGTCGAGCCCCGCCCGGGCAGCCGCCGCACCGGCGGCGGCGACCAGTCCGGAGCGCAGCACGGCGCCGCGGCTCGCGCCGGCGGCCCGGTCGGCCGCGCGCCGTGCGGTGGCCGCCACGCCCGTCCTCAGCCCTCTGCCGGCGGTGCCGGCGTGGCGTCGGCGCCGACGGGTACCCGCACGATGTCCTGCAGGACGACCCGGCGGGGCATGGCCGAGGTCGCGAGGTCGCCGACGCCGTACTGACCGATCGTCCCGATCAGCCGGGCCGAGAGCGCCATCGGCACGGCCATCTGCCCGGCCAGGCCGTCCACCGAGTCGACCGTGGAGAACTGCGACGCGAGGTCGGCGTCCGAGCGGAGGGCGAGCAGGACGCTCGGGTCGCTCGTCGCGCCGCCGGCCACGACGACGCCCGAGCTCCGGGCCTGGGCGGCCTGGGCGATCTGGGAGGCGGCGTCGACCTCCTCCTGCACGGCCTGCTCGTCCGGCGACGACGTCGGGGACGGGACCGTCGCGGTGGGGTCCGGCGACTCGGTGGCCGTCTCCTGCGCACCGGCGTCGGTCGCGGTGGCGAGGTCGAGCGGTCCGGCGAGCACGACGACGGCGTCGGCCGGGCTCGTCACGGTGCCCTCGATCGTCACGAGGGCGGCGTCGCCTCCGAGCAGGTCGAGCAGGACACCGGCGTTCTCCCCGAGGGCGTCGACGTCGGTCGGGGAGCTCACGGTCAGCGCCTGGACGAGGGCCTCGGCGAGCTCGACACCGGTCCCGGAGTCCGCCGCCGGGGCGGGGTCGAGGTAGCCGACGAGGGTCCCGGCCAGCGACGCCCGGAACGAGGCCCGCGCCGGGTCGGTCCACTGGTCGGTCACCGTGACCTGCGCGCTCACGGTGGCCCCCGCCGCCGCCAGCTGCGCGGTGACGCCGTCGACGATGCTCGGGTCGACCGTGCCGACCTGGATCACGGCGATCCGCCGGCCCGGCAGCACGCCACCGACGAGGTCGGGCGCGGCGGCCGCGAGCGCGGCCCGCTGGTCGGCGAGGTCGGCCGTGGCGGCGTCGAGCTCGATCCGCAGCGCGTCCTTCTCCGACCGGAGCTGGTCGACCTGGCCGGTCAGGGTGTCACCGATCGACTCCTTGAGAGGCCCGGCGCCGAGGGCGATGCCCACGGCGAGCGCGAGGAACACCGAGATGAGGGAGACGACGTGGTAGCGGAAATCGATCACAGTGAGTTCTCTCGGGTCGAGGCGGTGGAGGTCATGACCCACCGCCGACGAGTGTGCGCAGGGCAGACCACACGTCGTCGAGGCCGGCGCCGATGAGGCCGAAAAGGGTCTGTCCTGCGGTGGTGGCCGCGAGGGCCACGACCAGGGCGAGCAGCCCGGCCAGGACGAGCAGCGCGAGCTGCCAGTTCGAGATCCGGTGGCGGTACAACCGGGAGACGCCCTTGGCGTCGATGAGCTTGCCGCCCACCCGCAGCCGCGTGAGGAAGGTGCTCGCCATGCCGGAGCGCCCCTTGTCGAGGAACTCGACGAGGGTGGCGTGGGTGCCGACCGCGACGATCAGCTCGGCACCCTTGTCGTCGGCCAGGAGCATCGCGACGTCCTCACTGGTCCCCGTCGCCGGGAAGACGACGTGCGGGACGCCGAGCTGCTCCACCCGTTCGACACCCGGCGCCCGGCCGTCCCGGTAGGCGTGCACGACCACCTCGGCACCGCAGGCCAGGGCCCGGTCCGAGACGGAGTCCATGTCCCCGACGATCATGTCCGGCTTCCAGCCGGCCTCGAGGATCGCGTCGGCCCCGCCGTCGACCCCGATGAGCACCGGCCGGTACTCCCGGATGTAGGGCCGCAGGACGACGAGGTCCTCCTTGTAGTGGTAGCCGCGCACCACGATGAGCACCTGCCGGCCCTCGATGACCGTGCTGATGTCAGGCACGCCGACCCCGTCGAGCAGGAGCTCGCGCTCACGGCGCAGGTAGTCCATCGTGTTGGCGGCGAAGGACTCGAGCTGCACGGCGAGGCCCTCGCGCGCGGCCTCGGTCGCCGCGGCGACGGTGTGCTCGTCCTGGAGGACGCCCTCGGCGACCAGCCGCTCGCCCTCGTACACCTCGGACTCCACGACGCGGACCCGGTGGCCCTCGACGAGCGTGAGGATGTCCGGTCCGAGGTCGTCCAGGAGCGGCACGCCGGCCGAGACGAGGATCTCCGGGCCCAGGTTCGGATAGCGGCCGGAGGTCGACCGGGCCGCGTTGAGCACCGCGGCCGGCGCGCAGGCGACCAGCGCCTCGGCGGACACCCGGTCGAGGTCGAGGTGGTCGATCACGGCGATCTCACCGGGCCGGAGCCGCTTGGTGAGGCTCTTGGTCCGGGGGTCGACACGGACCACGCCGTGGACCCCTGGTTCGTCAGGGGCGGGCCGGGACTTGCGCAGGCTGAGTCTCATCGGGGCCTATCGTCCCACGACGGAGCGCTCCAGGAGCTCAGCGGCGTGCTGGAGCGCCGTGTCGGTCACCCGCCCCCCGAGCATCCGGGCGAGCTCGTCGACGCGGGCGGGGCCGCTGACCGGACGGACGTCCGAGGCGGTGACGACGTCGGCCCCCGACTGCTGGGACTTGCTGACGACGAGGTGGTGGTCCGCGAAGGCGGCGACCTGAGGCAGGTGGGTCACGACGACGACCTGGGCCTGCTGGGCGAGCTCGGCCAGCCGTCGGCCCACCTCGACCGCCGCGCGTCCGCCGACCCCGGCGTCGACCTCGTCGAAGACGAAGGTCGCCGGGCGTGCCGCGCCCGAGCCGGGTGCCGTGGCGAGCGCCACCTCCAGGGCGAGCATCACCCGGGACAGCTCGCCGCCGGAGGCACCCGAGCCGAGCGGGCGGGCGTCGGACCCGGCGTGCGGGACGAGCAGCATCGCGACGTCCTCCGCCCCCGAGGGGCCGGGCTCCGCGAGCCGGTCGAGCCGGACCTCGAGCCGGGCGTCGGGCATGGCCAGCCCGGTGAGCTCGTCGCTGACGGAGGTCGCCAGGCGCTCCGCCGCCTGGGCGCGGCCGGCCGAGAGCCGCGCGGCGGACCCGCCGAGCTCGGCCGCCAGGCGCGCGATCGTCGCGGTGAGCTCCTCGGTCCCCTCTGCCGTCTCGATCCGTGCCAGCCGGAGCCCCGCCTCCGACGCCCACGCGATCGCCCGGTCGACCGTCCCGCCGTGCGCGCGGGCCAGCCCGGTCAGCTCCGCCCGGCGCCCCTGGATCTCGGCGAGCCGCGCCGGGTCGGCTTCGAGGTCCTGTCCGTAGCCCGCGAGCTCGGCCGCGAGGTCCTCCAGCAGGTAGCCCGCCTCGGCCGCGCGCGCGGCGAGGGCCTGGAGCTGGGGGTCGTGACCGCCGACGTGCTCGAGCACGGCGCGCGCCTGGTCCACCAACGGCCCCGCACCCTGCTCCTCGGGGCCGCCCGACCCGGTGACCAACCGGTGGGCCTGGGCGGCGGCCTCGGCCAGCGCCTCGGCGTGTCCGAGCCGTTCCGCCTCCGCGGCCAGCTCGACGTCCTCGCCGGGCTGCGGGTCCACCCGCTCGACCTCGGCGAGCCCGACCCGGAGCAGCTCGGCCTCGCGCTGCCGGTCCTCCGCGTGGGCGAGGAGGTCCTCGAGCTCGGCGCGGCGCTGCTGGAGCAGGGTCCACTGCGCGCGGTAGCCGGCCAGCTCCTCGAGGTGCGCGGGGCCGGCGAAGGCGTCCAGCGCCTCCCGCTGGCGGCGCGGCGAGCGCAGCCGCGCCTGGTCCTGCTGACCGTGCACCGTGACGAGCTGGTCGGCGATCTCGACGAGCACGGAGGCGGGCACCCCGCGCCCACCGAGGAAGGCCCGGGACCGGCCGGCCGCCCCGACCGTGCGCATGGCGACCAGGGTGCCGTCCTCGTCGACCTCCGCCCCGGCCTCCCGGGCGCGCACCGCGACGGCGGAGGTCGGGTCGATGACGAAGCATCCCTCGGCCGTCGCCCGGTCCGCCCCGGACCGGACCAGCGCGGGGTCGGCCCGGCCGCCGAGGATGAGCGCCAACCCGGTGAGCACCATCGTCTTGCCTGCGCCGGTCTCGCCGGTGATCGCCGTGAGACCGGCACCGAGCGGCACGCGGGCGGAGACGATGACGCCGACGTCCTCGATCCGGAGCTCCTCGATCACGACGGCCCGGCCGGCGGTGTCGGGTCCCCGGCAGGGCGTCCGGCGTGCCGGAGGGCCTCGCCCGCGCCGGCCACGTCTTCGTTCACGTGACCGCGCCAGCCGCTGACCGGGAGGGCGAACCGGGAGACCAGCCGGTCGGTGAACGGCGCGCGGCCCAGCCGGGCGAGCCGGACCGGGACCGACCCGCGGCTGACCTCGATCCGGCTCCCCACCGGGACGTCGTGCTTGCGCCGGCCGTCACAGGTCAGCACCCCGTCGCTCATCGACCGCGCCAGGACCTCGACGGCGAGGACCGACTGCGGCCCGACCACGAGCGGTCGGGCGAAGAGCGCGTGCGCCGAGAGCGGCACCATGAGCATCGCGTCCACATCGGGCCAGACCACCGGCCCGCCCGCGGAGAAGGCGTGCGCGGTGGAGCCGGTCGAGGTGGACATCACGACGCCGTCGCAGCCGAAGGAGGACAGCGGCCGGCCGTCGACCTCGAGGACGACCTCCACCATGCGACTGCGGTTGGACTTCTCGACGGTGGCCTCGTTGAGGGCCCAGTCGCTCACCGGCGGCAGTCCGGGACGGAAGAGGGTGACGTCGACGGTGCCGCGCTCCTCGACCTCGTAGTCGCGTTCCGCGACCCGCCGGACGACCTCGACGACCTGCTCCCGCTCGCTCTCGGCCAGGAAGCCCACGTGACCGAGGTTGATCCCCAGGACGGGGACCTCGGTCCCCCGGGTGAGCTCGGCTGCGCGCAGGATGGTCCCGTCCCCGCCGAGCACGATGACCATCTCGCAACCGTCGAGCTCGTGGCGCTCGTCCTCGCGCACGGGACGGATCCCGGCGGCGTCGAGCGCACGCACCGCCTGTGCGCTGGCACGCACGGCCTCGGGGCGCCCGAGGTGGGTGACCACCAGCACCGATCGCGTCACACGGTCCTCCTCGGGACTCCGGGGTGCTCAGGTCGCACCATGCTCGCGCGGTTCTCGTGGACGGCGCCGGCCACGGCGGTCTCGAGCTCACCGGTGAGGTCCACCGGCCGGCGGGCGCCGGCCGGGTCGCGCAGCCACAGGAAGTACTCGCGGTTGCCGGCGGGACCGGGCAGCGGGCTCGGCACCACCGCCCGCACGACGACGCGCTCGGCCGCTGACCGGGCGACCGCCAGGACGGCGTCGGCCCTCGCCTCGGGCGAGACGACGACCCCGTCGTTCCCGAGCCTGGTCCGGCCGACCTCGAACTGGGGCTTGACGAGGAGGAGCAGGTCACCGCCCGCGGCGACGACGTCGAGCACCGCCGGGAGCACCAGCGTCAAGGAGATGAAGGACAGGTCGCCCACGACGATCGACGGGCGCGGCCCGACGTCCTGGACGGTGAGGTCGCGGACGTTGAGCCCCTCGCGGACGCTCACCCGCGGGTCGGCGGTGAGCTCCGGCGCGAGCTGCCCGTGGCCGACGTCGACCGCGAGCACGTGGGACGCGCCGCGCTCCAGCAGCACCTGGGTGAACCCCCCGGTCGAGGCCCCGACGTCGAGACACCGTGCACCCTCGATGGTGGGCGGGTCGACGGTCACGGCGGCGAGCAGGTCGAGCGCGCCGGCCAGCTTCAGCCCACCGCGCGAGACGTACTCGAGGGCCGGGCCGTCGACCGCCACGTCCTGGTCGGCCCCCACGGGGGTCGACGGCTTGACGGCCGGCATGCCCGCGACCCGTACGAGGCCCGCGGCCACGAGCTCGGCCGCGCGACCGCGCGAGCGGGCGAGCCCGCGCCGGACGAGCGCGACGTCCAGCCGTTCGACCGTCACTCGCGGTGCTCGTTCAGGCGGTCGGCCAGGGCGCTGTGGACGGACTCGAAGACGGCCACGTGCTCGCGGACCGGGAAGGTCGCGAGCCGGTCGAGGACGGTGAGGGCCTCGTCGACGGAGTGGTCACCCGTGACCGGGCGCTCGGATGTCTCCTGCTCCACGTCGTCTCCTCGTCCTCACGCCCGCACACGGCCCGACGTCGTGCCGGCCCGCCCGGACCACGCTACCCGGCGGGGGCACCGTCCACGCGCCGTCCACCACCCGCGCCGCGGGTGGGTCGGCTCCTCCGTCCGCCGACTCCTCAGTCCGCCACGACGTCGAGCACCGGCACGGCTTCGGCGGCGAGGCCCGCTCCGTGGTCCGCGGCGTCCCACGCCGCGGCGCACGCGGCCCGCACGACGTCGATCGAGCCGGTGGGGCCCTGCAGCTCGAGCGACCCGTCGGCCACCCGGGCACGTGCGGAGCCCGAGGTCCACCAGTCCCCGGCCCGCTCCGGCGCCCGGTGGGACACCAGGAGGCTGCGCAGGTCCGCACCCAAGTAGGACGGGCGGTGCTGCTGCGGAGCGAGCACGGCGTCGCGGGCGTCGGAGACGCCTGTCAGCACGTGCAGGCCCGGGTAGTTCGCAGCGCGGGCTCCCCCCAGATCGGTGTCGAGCCGGTCGCCGACGACGAGCGGACGCTGCGCCCCCCGTCGGGCCACGGCCAGGCGGTACAGGGTGGGCTCCGGCTTGCCGGCGCTGACCGGCGTGACGCCGGTGGCGGCCTGGACCGCCGCCACGAGCGCCCCGTTGCCGGGAGCGAACCCGTGCTCGTTGGGGAGCGTGAGGTCGAGGTTGCTGGCGACGAACCACGCGCCCCGCTGGATCGCGTAGGCGGCCTGCGCGAGCTGGGCCCAGCCCACCTCGGGCGCGAAGCCCTGGACGACGGCCGCCGGCGCGGCGTCCGCCTCCGTGACGACCTCGAGGCCCACGGCCCGCACCGCGGTCACGAGACCGGCGCCGCCGACGACGAGCACGCGGTCCCCCGGCCGGAGCCGCTCGGCGAGGACCGCGGCGGCGGCCTGGGCCGCCGTCATGACGTCGTCCGGCTCGCTCGGGATGTCCAGGCTGCGCAGCTGCGCGGCGACCGACTCGGGCTCGCGGGAGGCGTTGTTCGTGACGAAGACGACGTCCATGCCGGCAGCGCGGGCACCCGCCAGGCCCTCGGCCGCATGCTCGATGGGGTCGTGCCCGCGGTAGGCCACTCCGTCGAGGTCGACGAGCGCGAGGTCGTAGAGCTTGGCGAGCGGGCGGTCAGCGGTCAGCAGCATCAGAGCCTCCGGTCGTCGTGGTCTCCGCCGTCCGGTCGGCAGCGGTCTCCTGCGCGTCGCGCACCCGACCCGTTCCCCCGGTGTCCGTCGCGATCGGGTCGGTCCCGGCCGCGTCGCCCGGCGCCGGCGGCTCGGCCGAGCCCACCTCGTCGTCGTCCTCCTCGAGGTCGAGCACGAGGACCCCTCCCTCGTCGAGGTCGTCCTCGGGGAGGGTCGCGCGGAGCGCAGCGGCCTCCTCGGGACGCCCCAGCGCCTCGAGGACGTCGGCACGCACCCGTGCCGAGCGCTCGGCGAGCTCTCCCTCGGCCGCCAGGACGGCGGGCGTCCGGAGCACGGCGAGGGCGGCGTCCGGTTGGTCCAGGTCGAGCCGCGCGCCCGCCACGACGAGAGCCAGCTCGACGGCGCCCTCGGCCGAGAGCTCGGCGGCACCGGCCTCCTGCGAGAGGGCCAGGGCACGTTCGGGGCGACCGAGCCCGCGCTCGCAGTCGGCCATGACGGCCAGGTGCTCCGAGGACCCGTTGAGCCGGCGAACCGTGCGCAGCTCCCGCAGCGCCTCGGCGTAGCGGCCCGTTCGATAGGCGGTCAGGCCGGCGGCCTCGCGAACGACGTCCACCCGACCGGCGCGTCGGACTGCCGCCTGAGCGTGCTCGTAGGCGAGCTCCGGGTCCTCGTCGATCAGCCGTCCGGCCATCACGAGGTGCCGCGCGACGCCCTCGGCGTTCTCCCGGCTCAGCGTGCGCAGCCGCCCGCGAGCACCGGGGTCGAGATCTCCGGGGCGCACATCCTCCGGGACCTCCGGCGCGCGCACGCGATCCGTCTGAACCAGGCCCGGGCGCTCGGGTCGATCGGGGCGCGGTCGCTCCGGACCGGACGACCGCCGGGCACGGTCCGGTGCCTGGCCACCCGGGCCGCCCCGGCGGTCGCCGGACGACGCGCCCTGACGCGGACCGCCCCCGGTGCCGCCGTCCCGCCCCCGAGTGCTCCCGCCTGCAGGACGAGCAGCGCGGTCGGACCTCTCGTACGAGCCACGGGCGGCGCCGGAGTCCGCGCCGCTCACGCCCTGGGTGCCCGGCCGACGACCCTCGCGTCCGGCGCCACCCGAGGCGCCTCGTGCGGGTCCTCCGGCCGCGCCGTCCCGGCCGCGGCTGCTCCCGGACCGGGGCTTGCGCTCGCCCTCACGGCGGTCGACGCCGCCACGCTGACCCGTGCTCGCGGCGGTGGACTGAGGCCGTCCCGTGGTGTCCTTCGCGTCGGACGGCGCTGTCGCCCGCCCTCGCGTCTCGTCGCTGTCCCGCTGCGACCGTTCTCTGTCGACCGACACGCCTGTCCTCTTCCCAGTGTCCGGGCCCCGCCCGGTGCCGTGGCCCGCGAGGGCCGATGACCGCATGCCCCGCCTCGCATGATGTCATGCGGGGCCTGGTCGGACGCCTGGTGGGTGTCCTGGGGGCTGAACGCAGAAAGGGCCACCCCGTTGCCGGGGTGGCCTTTTCTGAATGAATGTTCGGCGGCGACCTACTCTCCCACACCGTCCCCGGTGCAGTACCATCGGCGCAGAGAGGCTTAGCTTCCGGGTTCGGAATGGAGCCGGGCGTTTCCCTCTCGCTATGACCGCCGAAACTCTATGGAGATGTCAATCGGATCCCGATCGTATCTCGGGAACCGCACAGTGGACGCGTAGCACAAGTAAGAGTTGTGTCAAGTTATCGGCTTATTAGTACCGGTCAGCTGCGTGTGTCTTTGGTCCACACTTCCACATCCGGCCTATTCACCCAGTGGTCTAGCTGGGAGCCTCTCGGGGTCAAGCCCCATGGAAACCTCATCTTGAAGCAGGCTTCCCGCTTAGATGCTTTCAGCGGTTATCCCTTCCGAACGTAGCTAACCAGCCGTGCTCCTGGCGGAACAACTGGCACACCAGAGGTTCGTCCGTCCCGGTCCTCTCGTACTAGGGACAGCCCTTCTCAAGTTTCCTGCGCGCGCAGCGGATAGGGACCGAACTGTCTCACGACGTTCTAAACCCAGCTCGCGTACCGCTTTAATGGGCGAACAGCCCAACCCTTGGGACCTACTCCAGCCCCAGGATGCGACGAGCCGACATCGAGGTGCCAAACCATGCCGTCGATATGGACTCTTGGGCAAGATCAGCCTGTTATCCCCGGGGTACCTTTTATCCGTTGAGCGACGGCGCTTCCACAAGCCACCGCCGGATCACTAGTTCCGACTTTCGTCCCTGCTCGACCTGTCAGTCTCACAGTCAAGCTCCCTTGTGCACTTGCACTCGCCACCTGATTGCCAACCAGGCTGAGGGAACCTTTGAGCGCCTCCGTTACATTTTAGGAGGCAACCGCCCCAGTTAAACTACCCATCAGGCACTGTCCCTGATCCGGATTACGGACCGAGGTTAGATATCCAGAGCGACCAGAGTGGTATTTCAACGTTGACTCCACCGACACTGGCGTGCCGGCTTCACAGTCTCCCACCTATCCTACACAAGCCGCACCGAACACCAATACCAAACTATAGTAAAGGTCCCGGGGTCTTTCCGTCCTGCTGCGC
The DNA here is from genome assembly GCA_963724505.1 of uncultured Actinomycetota bacterium. Lineage (GTDB taxonomy): Bacteria > Actinomycetota > Actinomycetes > Actinomycetales > Cellulomonadaceae > Actinotalea. Next base: position 2,580 of record CAVRUY010000002.1, on the reverse strand, counting down.
GTAACGAGCATCTTTACTCGTAGTGCAATTTCGCCGAGTTCACGGTTGAGACAGCGGAGAAGTCGTTACGCCATTCGTGCAGGTCGGAACTTACCCGACAAGGAATTTCGCTACCTTAGGATGGTTATAGTTACCACCGCCGTTTACTGGGGCTTAAATTCTGAGCTTCGCTCCGAAGAGCTGACCCGTCCTCTTAACCTTCCAGCACCGGGCAGGCGTCAGTCCGTATACATCGTCTTGCGACTTCGCACGGACCTGTGTTTTTAGTAAACAGTCGCTTCTCCCTGGTCTCTGCGGCCTTCAAACGCTCGGGCAGCAAGTGCCGTCACGCCTCAGGCCCCCCTTCTCCCGAAGTTACGGGGGCATTTTGCCGAGTTCCTTAACCATGATTCTCTCGATCGCCTTAGTATTCTCTACCTGATCACCTGAGTCGGTTTAGGGTACGGGCGGCTAGAACCTCGCGTCGAAGCTTTTCTTGGCAGCATAGGATCACCCACTTCCCGCATAGCGGTCATTATCGGTTCTCAGGCTTGATGAGACGCGGATTTGCCTACGTCTCGCCCTACGACCTTACACGTGGTCAACCATCGCCACGCTGGGCTACCTTCCTGCGTCACTCCTGTTAATACGCTTACCTACTACGGGTTCGGGTCGTGCGCTCCCCCGTCACGTCCCCGAAGGGATCTAGACGGCTTCGGGCACTTAGCATCACCAGATTCGGTATGGGCGGTTCTTCGCCGGTACGGGAATATCAACCCGTTGTCCATCGACTACGCCTGTCGGCCTCGCCTTAGGTCCCGACTTACCCAGGGCGGATTAGCCTGGCCCTGGAACCCTTGATCATTCGGCGGACGGGTTTCTCACCCGTCTTTCGCTACTCATGCCTGCATTCTCACTCGTGTAGCGTCCACCGCTGGGTTACCCCGCGACTTCACTCGCTACACGACGCTCCCCTACCCATCCACACGCCTGGATCACGAAGACCTAGCTATTGTGTGAATGCCACAGCTTCGGCGGTATACTTGAGCCCCGCTACATTGTCGGCGCGGAATCACTTGACCAGTGAGCTATTACGCACTCTTTCAAGGGTGGCTGCTTCTAAGCCAACCTCCTGGTTGTCTGTGCAACTCCACATCCTTTCCCACTTAGCATACGCTTAGGGGCCTTAGCTGGTGGTCTGGGCTGTTTCCCTCTCGACTACGGAGCTTATCCCCCGCAGTCTCACTGCCACGCTCTCACTTACCGGCATTCGGAGTTTGGCTGACGTCAGTAACCTTGTGGGGCCCATCGGCCATCCAGTAGCTCTACCTCCGGTAAGAAACACGTGACGCTGCACCTAAATGCATTTCGGGGAGAACCAGCTATCACGAAGTTTGATTGGCCTTTCACCCCTAACCACAGGTCATCCCCCCGGTTTTCAACCCAGGTGGGTTCGGTCCTCCACGCGGTCTTACCCGCGCTTCAACCTGCCCATGGCTAGATCACTTCGCTTCGGGTCTAGAGCACGCGACTGAATCGCCCTATTCGGACTCGCTTTCGCTACGGCTGCCCCTCACGGGTTAACCTCGCCACGTACCACTAACTCGCAGGCTCATTCTTCAAAAGGCACGCTGTCACCCCTGCTAGGGAGGCTCCAACGGATTGTAGGCAAACGGTTTCAGGTACTATTTCACTCCCCTCCCGGGGTACTTTTCACCTTTCCCTCACGGTACTTGTCCGCTATCGGTCACTAGGGAGTATTTAGGCTTAGAGAGTGGTCTCTCCAGATTCACACGGGATTTCTCGGGCCCCGTGCTACTTGGGATACCTCTCGGGAGGCCGCACGATTTCGTCTACGGGGGTTACACCCTCTGTGCCGGGCCTTTCAATGCCCTTCGACTATCGCACGGCTTTCTGACTCCCTGGAGACTCGGCAGAATCTCCTGAAAGGTCCCACAACCCCGACCATGCAACGCCTGCCGGCTATCACACATGATCGGTTTGGCCTGATCCGCTTTCGCTCGCCACTACTCACGGAATATCTCTTCCTGAGGGTACTGAGATGTTTCACTTCCCCTCGTTCCCTCCACACGCCCTATATATTCAGGCGCGGGTAACTGGACATGACTCCAGCTGGGTTTCCCCATTCGGAAATCCTCGGATCACGGTTCGTTTGCCAACTCCCCGAGGCTTATCGCAGGCTACTACGTCCTTCTTCGGCTCCTAGTGCCAAGGCATTCACCGTTTGCCCTTAAAAACTTGCCACAAAGACTTACTAAAAAGATGCTCGCGTCCACTGTGCAGTTCTCAAGCTACGAGCGGTCCCGCCCTGCCCGGCGCCTACCTCGCAGCGCGAGGCGGTTCATCCGTGACAAGCGGTCCGACGCACCGGCCGACTCGGCCAGCCCGAGGTCCAGGCTCTCGCCCGTTCCCTCAGGACCCAACAGCGTGCCGAAGCACCGCACCCACCGACCAGGTTCCACTCCACACGGGAGGTACTGAGGTCAACGGTCACGGTGCCAACTAGTCGATGTTCCACCCGTGAGCTACCCACCTCGAGTCGAACGCTCGAGTAGTAGGCCCTGGACGCCGAAGCGCCAG
>CAVRUY010000001.1:0-637462 GCA_963724505.1 uncultured Actinomycetota bacterium | reverse complement strand
ATCCGCCGAGCAGCATCGCGAGCACCATCGCCCGGTCCCGATGAGTGCGCAGGCTCACCAGGAAGTCCTGGCAACCGGTCCATCGGCAGGGACTCGGGCAACTGACGCGGTTGACGCACCAGGCGACCACCACCGCGGGCGCGCCCAGATGGCCGAGCAAACCCCCGGGTGTGGGCCGGACTCCAGCGCCTCGCCGCGGCGTCGGGACCGGGTTGCCCCCCCTGGCCCCGTCATGACCTCGTGCTGAAGAACGCACGGACCGCTGCGACCCGCCGGTTCACCGACGACGGCGCCGCGCCCGGCCGTCGCAACGCGACGACGCTGCCGGCCCGGCCCGGTCGGCGCACCCCTTGGGCGTCGATCCACTCGAAGATGTCCATCGGGCCCACGTCCGCCACCGACCGGTCCCGCCCACCAAGGAACCGGGCGAAGTTCAGCAGATCGAAGGCGTAGGCCCGCACCGTCGCGGGCGAGAAGCCCCGGCCAGCCAGGTGCCGCAAGAACGCGTTCGCCTCCGCGACGCCAGCCCAGGCGCCCGTCAACTCATGGCCACCGTCAGTGCGTCGCACCCGCAGCTCCATGACCATCCCCTCGCCGACTCACAGCAGGATCCGCCCGCCCCGTCACCAACCCGGCAGCCTCACGCCGCCAGCGTCAACGTGTCGCCCGAGAACCGGTTAACGGATATGGGGTTGTTGGACCAGATCTGCCTCCAGACCTCCTTGGGGAAGGAGGTGAATGCCAGGACGTCGGCCCGCGCTGCTTCGAGGTGGTCGGCGACCGCGGGGAGCTTGTCGGCGACGGCGTCCAGGAGCCGGTTGAACTGGGCGTGGACCGCGTCGGTGTCGGCGTGTCGTAGACGCTGTGCAGCATCGTCTTGACCCACGGCCAGGACGACTTGGGGCAGGTGGACATCAGGTTCGCCGCGTAGTGGGTGCGGCACCCTTGCCAGGTCGCGCCGGGCAGGGTCGCGCCGATCGCGGCGACCAGGCCGGAGTGCGCGTCGGAGGTCACCAGCTTGACGCCGGTCAGGCCGCGGGCGGTCAGGTCCCGGAAGAACGTCAACCACCCGGCGCCGTCCTCGGCGGTCGAGACGTCGATGCCGAGGATCTCGCGGTGGCCGTCGGCGTTGACGCCGGTGGCGACCATCACCGCGATGTTGACCACCCGACCGCCCTCGCGGACCTTCACGCTCAAGGCGTCGGCGGCGCAGAACGTGTAGGGGCCGGCGTCCAACGGTCGGGTCCGGAACGCGGCGACCTGCTCGTCGAGGTCGGCGGCCATCCGTGAGACCTGCGACTTTGACAGCCTGGTGATCCCGAGCGACTCGACGAGCTTGTCCATCCGCCGGGTGGACACCCCGAGCAGGTAGCAGGTCGCGACCACGCTGGTCAGGGCCGCCTCGGCTCGCCGGCCGACGCTCGAGCAGCCAGTCGGGGAAGTAGGTCCCGGCGCGCAGCTTGGGGATCGCGACATCCATCGTCCCGACCCTGGTGTCGAAGTCCCTGTGCCGGTAGCCGTTGCGGACGTTCGCCCGATCCGGGCTGCGAGCCCCGTCCTCGGCGCCGCAGATCGCGTCAGCCTCCGCGCTCATCAGGGTGTCGATGAAGACGCCGAGCAGCTCGCGCAGCAAGTCGGGGTTGGCGGTGGTCAGGTGCTCGTGCAAGAAGCGGGCAGGGTCCACACTCTGAGGCAGCGGTCATCGCGGGTCCTTGAGTCGACTTGGTAGGTCTCTCGAAGCATCACGCGGTGACCAGCCTACATGTCGACGAAAGACGCCCCGATCAAGGCCGGGGCTCGCACACCACTCTGCGGGACGCGACTCCGCCCTCGTCGCCTCGGTCGCGGGCCCCGATCGTTGGTGTCCCACCCGAACCTGGGGACCAGGACCCCGCTGGAAGGATCCGTCCATGAGTCAGCCCCGCCTCATCGTCCTGGAAGGTGTCGCAGGCTCGGGCACGTCGACTCCGGCGAGATACGTCTGGTGACCTCCTCGAGCGGCGTGGGACTGCTCACCACGTCGTCGTCGTGGGCGACCTGAAAATCCCGCTGACCACGAGTCGATGGCCTGGCTGTCCACCACCGACGACGCCGACCTGCTCGCGCACCGTCCGCGAGCACATCCGCGCCGTGGTCGAGCCGGTGTCCGTGCTCGAACCCGTACTCGCGCAGCTCGTCCAGGACGATGCCCGGTCCACCCTGCGCGCGATGGTCGGCTGAGCACCATGACGACCCGAGCGATCGGACCGCGATCACCAGCGAGCAGGCCCTCATGACCCGTGTCCGCCACGTCTCCGGAGGTTCCCGTGCTGAAGAGTGTGCAGCTCCTGACCCTGGCCACGCGATTCCTGGTCGAGATCGCCGCCCTCGTGGCGTACGCGTGGTGGGGGTGGCGGCTTCCGACGGCACTTCCCGTGCGGCTGCTCGCGGCCATCGGCACACCGGTGGTGGCCGCGGTCGTCTGGGGCGTGCTCGCCGCGCCGAAGGCGCCCGTTCACCTTGCACCACCCTTGTGGTGGCCGTCCAGGTCGTCGTCCTCGGGGGTGCGGTTGCTGCTCTCGCGAGCGCGGGGCGGACGACGCCGGCCGTTGTCCTGGGTCTCGTCGCCGTGGTCGACGGCGTCCTGCTCGCGTGGTGGCGCCTATGAGGGCTTGGCCACGCCGGTCCGCCGCCACTCGTCGTACGTCGTCACGAGCCAGAGGTCGTCGACGGTGAGCTCGGCCGCGTAGCTGCCGCTCGCGTAGTGGTAGCGGCGTTCACCGAGCCGCGTGTAGGTCTGGTCCACGGCGGCGACCGTGAGTTCGGGGAAGCGGACCCATGCCGCGCGGATCGTTCTCGAGGCTCCCACGTCGAGGCCGAGCCGCCTCAGCGGAAGGGTGTTGGTTGCCGGGGTGCAGCCGAGGTCGACATCGGTGCACCCCTCGAGATGCGGAGCGTCGAGGCCGTCGATCGTCCAGTGCCCGTCGGGCGCGCGCACGAGTGTCCTCTCCGTCCAGCCCAGGCCCTGCTGGAAGCGGACGCGCACCGTCGTGCTGAGGCCGGTGCTGTCGGCCACGACGCGGTACTCGGCGCGAACGGGTGTGCCGTTCTCTGCGCCGAGCACCGTGCCCTGCAGCGACAGTCCTGTCGCGTGGATGTCCAGCCTGCAGTGCTCGTCCGCCTGCGTCGCGCCCGACCGGCGCCACGCGACGAGCCTGGTCGTCACCGCAGGGTGCCCCGGGAGCCCGGAACGCACCGGGGACCTCACCATGTGCGGCCCTCGGGGAGCTCGCCGATGCCGGGCGCGGACACGTGCAGGACCTGGTAGCGCTCCGTCTGCGCCTCTCCGGCTGCGACGACCTCGTTCCACAGGACGAAGCGGACCAGCTGCCAGTGATGCGGGTCGAGGGCCAGCGCGGCCGTGTGCACCGACTCGTGACGGGCGAGCCGGCGAAGGTCCTCGAGCGCTTCCTCGATCACGGTGGTCAGTCCCAGTCCCGTGGCGTCCTGGTCCGGGTCGACCGGGATCGGGGTGAGGCGCCGCGAGGCGGACCTCGGGGAGGGCGCCCGGGAGGCTCCCGCATGGCAGGCGAGTCCGGTCCAGTGCCGCACGACGGGGCGCCCGAAGTCGCGAATAATGTTCTGGAACCCTCCGCCGCCGCCGAGGAATTTTGCCATCGCTCCTGTGTCGTTCCACAGGTAGATCGGTGCGTACTGGTTCACGGGGGAGTCGTCCACCCCTCGCTCGCGGATGGCGTATGCCTTCAGACCCAGGCCCGGGAGGTCGTCGAGAGCGGCGCCCCCGGTGGCGACGCGGGTGCGGATGATCTGCATGTCGTAGTCGGCGGGCAGGGTGATCTCGTACTGCATGGCGTGCATGAGGTGGCCTTCCTTGTCGGCGGTCGGTCAGGGCTGTGGGCGCTGCGGCGGCGTCGGTGCGCCCGCGCCAGGGGCGGACTCGCCACGGGGAAGGAAACGATCGAGGGCCTCGGTGACGAGGTGAGGAGTCTCGAGCGTGGGCATGTGAGGTGCTCCCGGGAAGTCGAGGTAGGTGCTGCCCGGGATGCGGGCGGCCATCGGTCGCATCGCCCCGGGACCGGTCGAGGCGTCCTGCTCGCCGCACAGCACGAGCGCGGGGCGTTCGAGGTCTCGCAGCCTTCCCTCGACGTCGATCCGCGAGAAGGCGCGCCACGCGGCCGCGACCTGGACCGGGTCGCCTCGCAGGACGCGGTCCCGGGCGTAGCGCACACCCCAGGCGTTCTCCGCGAGGGCTCCCGGCGTGAACCACCTGGTCAGGGAGGCGGCGACCTGCGCCGCCGTGCCGTCCGTCTCGATCGCCGACGCCCGCTGCTCGAACGACGCGAACGGCCGGTCCGTCGTCGCGGCGAGCGTGAGTGACAGGACCGACTCGCGATGGTGCACCGCGAAGGTCTGCGCCACGGCACCCCCGTACGAGAGCCCCACGACGTGCGCGCCGGTGAGCTGCTCGTGGTCGAGCACCTCCTGCAGGTCGTCCGCGAGGGTCCTCAGGTCGGCCGGTGGCGGTGCGTCCGTGGCAGCCCCGTGACCTCGAAGGTCGTAGGCGAGCACCCGGCGCCCGTGCGCCAGGTCTCGCAGGACCGGTTCCCACATGTGCCAGGACAGTCCCAGGGCGTGCAGGAGCACCACCGCAGGGCCGCTGTCCCCGACCTCGGCGATCTGCGTGCTGTGATCGGACAGCTCGATCATCCGTGCGGGGACGGGATCGGCGCAGCCGTGCTCGTGCAGGAGCTCGGCCAGGACATCTAGAGCGTTCAGTGCTCGTGGGAACCCCACGTAGACCGACGCCTGCTCGACCAGGGCACGGAGCTCCTCCGCGGTGGCGCCTTGGTGCAGCGCAGCGCCGAGGTGCACGCGCAGCTGAGGGGTGGTGTCGCCGAGGGCGACGAGCATGGCGACGGTCGCGAGCTCCCGGTCCCGTCCGGCCAGGCGGGGGTCGGCGAGCGGCTGGCTGAAGGCCCCGCGGAGCAGCCAGTCGGTCATCTGCGGGGACTGGCGGCGGATCGTGGCGAGGGTCGTCCGGGGGTCGCGCCCCGTCAGCTCGCGGAAGACGCGGTGGCCACGGGTCTGGGGGTCGGTCATCAGTGCTCCTTGCGTGTGGGGGCGGCGCTCATCAGGCGTAGGGGCCCCGCGTGGGGAGGAACTCGATGACCTCGTAGGTCGCGGCGCCTTCGCGGACCAGCGGGTCCGTCGAGACGAGATGTTCGATCTGCGTCCTCGACGGGCCGCTGGCCAGGATCGCGCCCCCGGTCCGGGGGACCTGCGGTCCGGAGACCAGGAACGTCCCGTCGGCGAAGTGCTCGTCCAACCAGTTGCGGTGCACGGTCAGCAGCTCGTCGATCCGGCTGGTGGGCGCGACGTAGGTGAGAAGCAGGACGAAGGCGCGCGCCGCGAACAGCGCTTCACGCTGAGCCGGGCTCCCGTCCGTGCCGGTGGTGCGACGGGCGGCGGGGCCCGTGGGACGGCTCAGGACGTGGTCGATCATGGGTGGCCTCTCGGTGCTGGGGCGGGGGAGCCGGCGATCAGGCTCCGCTACCTACCGAGCCTGGCCGCTGAGGCGTGAGGGCGCGTACGTCATCCGGCCCAGGGGCGACGTGGCTCTTGGTCGCATCCGTCGTGGCGCCAGGGCCGAAGCGAGGTCACCGCCGCTCCCGCGACGCTCGTCGTGCCGGGCCCATCCGCCCTGATCACCTCGACCCGCGACCTGGGAGTCCACCGTGAGCTGCACAGCTGTGATGACCACGACCGTCGACCGCTCGGCGGCCACGGCTTCCGACGCGCCGGAGGCCGCCGCCTCGATCCCGGCCGGCGGGCGAGCGAGAGGTGCGCTGCGCCTCAGGGTCGTGCGGCGCGGACCGCGCCCGACACGTGCCGACGTCGCCGCGACCTCGTCCCGCTTGGCCGGTGACTGGCGCGACCTCGTCCCGATGCCGGGTCCTGGAATCGTGAGGTTCTGATGACGGGCGTGCGGTCCGCTCCCTCCCACCACCAGTACGGCAACACGTGGGAAGGCAGCGTTGGAGAGATGTCGTCCAAGTTGCCTCTTCTGCCGGCTCCAGATGCCAATGTTCACGGCGAGGGCAGTAGCCCGATCGCCGTGGAGATGTCCGGGGGTCTGTGGTGGTCCTGATCCGGGACCGCGAAGCCGAGCGGCTTGACCGTCACCACGTGGGTGGCGACTGCGCGAAGGTCAGCCTCCACTTTGTCCGGGGCACTGCTGGTCGTCACCGGTCGAAGCCGTACCGTGCTCCCGGTGGAGGTCCACGCAGCACGAGCGCGTGGACCGGCGGCTAGCCAGGCTCGGCCGGAACCAGCGGCCCCACCCGTTCACCCGTGACCCGAGGAGTCCCCCGTGTTCGACCTCATCGCCGGCCTGCCGATGCACCCGCTGCTCGTCCACGCGACCGAGGTGGTCGTCCCGAGCGCTGCGCTGGCCGTGCTCCTGGCCGCGCTGTGGCCCCGGTTCCGCCGCTGGGCCTACGGCCTGCCGCTGATGCTCGCGCTCGGCGCCCTGGTCCTGACCCCGGTGACGGTGCAGACCGGCGAGGCGCTGCTGCGGCGGGTGGAGGTCACCGACCTCGTGGTGGCGCACGTCGACCTCGGCGAGAGCCTGCTGCCCTGGGTGGCGATCCTGTCGATCGCCGCGATGGGCCTGTTCTGGTGGGCCCGGCAGGAGCAGATCAACGCGCGCGTCGCCGCGGCGCCCGGCCCGAAGGTCCAGCCCACCGGCCTGGCCGCGCTCCCGCGGAACCTGTTCATCGGGCTCACGGCCCTCGCGCTGGTCTCCGCGGGCGGGACGCTCGTGCAGGCGGTGCGGATCGGCCACAGCGGCGCGCAGGCCGTCTGGTCCGACGTCGTCACCCCGAGCCCGTCGCCGAGCGACTCCTCGACCGAGAGCACGTCGCCGTCCCCGACGCCGACGGAGTCGTGACCGCATGACCCTTCCCGACGCCTGGGACCTGACCGGCCACCTCGCCCTCATCAGCGGCGCCGGGAGCCCGTCGGGCATCGGCTTCGCTACGGCCGGGGCGCTCGGCGAGCTGGGCGCGCGCCTCGTGATCACTGCCACGACCGACCGCGTCGCCGACCGCGTCGCGGAGCTCACCGCTCGGGGGATCAGCGCCTCCGGACACGTCGCACGGCTGGAGACCGAGGTCGGCGTCGACCGGCTGATGGAGGCGCTGCGAGCCGACGGCGCCGTGCCGGACATCCTCGTCAACAACGCTGGGATGGTTGCCGTCGGCGACCCGGCGATGATCACCGGGGACGGCACGATGCCCGTCGCCGACTGGCACCACGGCATCGCCATCAACCTGACCACGGCGTTCCTGCTCACCAGGGCGGTCCTGCCGGGGATGCGCGCCGGCGGGTGGGGGCGGGTCGTGACGGTCTCCAGCCTCACCGGGCCCGTGATGGCGTCCCCGGGAGACGTCTCCTATGCAGCCGCGAAGGCGGGACTCGTCGGGCTCACCCGGGCGCTCGCCGTCGACGAGGCGCCCCGGGGGATCACCGCCAACGCGGTGGCCCCCGGGTGGATCGCCACCGGGTCGCAGACCGTCGAGGAGGCGCGCCAGGGGGCGGTCGTGCCGGCGGGGCGCAGCGGAACGGCACAGGAGGTCGCGTCCGCGATCGCGTGGCTCGCCTCGCCCGGCGCCTCGTACGTCACCGGGCAGGTGATCGTCGTCGACGGCGGCAACAGCGTCGCCGAGCAGCGCGGCTGAGCCGTCCTCTGACGGGGCCGGGCGTCGGAGCGCCGAGGCCCCGCGCGCTCAAACCTGGGCGTCGCGCCAGGCGACCCACTGCCGGACGAGGTCCAGGTCGTAGTCCGGGCCGCCGATCCCGATGGTGAACAGGGTCACCCCCGCCGCGACGAGGTCGGCCGCGACGGACTGCGGTGGCCGGGAGACGCCGATCGACCGCTCGACGAGCGTGGCGGTGTCTCGGCCGACGGCCGCGCCGTGCTCGTCGAGGATCGCGCTCTTGCGGCGCAGGGTCTCCAGGTTGCCGAAGGAATGCCAGGCGTCGGCGTGCTCGGCGACGACCCGCAGCGTCTTGCGCTCGCCGCCACCGCCGATGAGCACCGGGATCTTCCGCGTGGGCGCCGGGTTGCCGGCCGCGAGCCGCGCGGTGATCCGCGGCATCGCCTGGGCGAGGTCGGCGATCCGGAATCCCGGGGTGCCGAACTCGTAGCCGAACTCGTCGTAGTCCTTCTCGAACCAGCCCGCGCCGATGCCGAGGATGAGCCGGCCGCCGCTGACGTGGTCGACGGTCCGGGCCATGTCGGCGAGCAGGTCGGGGTTCCGGTAGGAGTTGCAGCTGACCAGGGCGCCGATCTCGACGCGGCTGGTCTGCTCCGCCCAGGCGCCGAGCATCGTCCAGCACTCGAAGTGCTTGCCGTCCGGGTCGCCGTAGAGCGGGAAGAAGTGGTCCCAGTTGAAGATCACGTCGACCCCGGCGTCCTCCGCGCGGCGGACCGCGTCACGGATCTGGCCGTAGTCGGCCTGCTGGGGCTGGATCTGGACGCCGATGCGGATCGGGAAGGTCATGACCCGACCCTAGGCGCGAGACCCGGCGACGGCCCACCGCGGGACGCTGGTCATACTGTGCCGGTGCAGGGACGAGAAGCGGGCCGGGTCGCCCAGGTCAGGGGTGGGCGTCGGACGGCCGCCCCGGTCGAGGGCGTGCGCGCGGACATCCAGGGGCTGCGCGCGGTCGCCGTGGCCGCCGTGCTCGCCTACCACCTGTGGCCCGGGGCGCTGACCGGCGGGTACGTCGGCGTCGACGTCTTCCTCGTCATCTCCGGGTACCTCATCACCGCGCACCTGCTGCGCGACCCGCCGACCACGTGGCGGGGCGTCGGACTGTTCTGGGGCCGGCGGGTGCGACGACTGCTGCCCGCGTCCGCGCTCGTCATCGTGGTCACCGTCGTCGCGGCGGCCGCCGTGCTGCCGTCCACGCTGCTGCGCACGACGGGCGCCGAGGCGGTCAGCTCGGCGCTGTACGTCCAGAACTGGGCACTGGCCCGGACTGCCACCGACTACCTCGCGGCCACCGGCGAGGCGACGGCGCTGCGGCACTACTGGTCGCTGTCCGTCGAGGAGCAGTACTACCTGATCTGGCCGCTGCTGGTGGGCGGTGCGACGGTCCTCGGGATCTGGTGGGCGAGACGCTCGGCGCGGCCGGGGGCGGCCCACCCCACCGCCGATGGACCGGCCGCCGGCGCCACCGCACGCTCGCTCGCCGGGCCGCGCACCGTCCTGTCGCTCGTGCTCGCCGTCGTGCTGCTGTCCTCCCTCGCCTGGTCGGTGCACCTCACCGCGGTGAACCCGGCGGCGGCGTACTACGTGACGACGACCCGCCTGTGGGAGCTCGCCATCGGCGGCGTCGTCGCCCTGGTCGAGCCGGCGCTGCGCGTGCGCGGCGCGGCGCGGACGCCGTTGGCCGCCGTCGGGCTGCTCGCCGTGCTCGTGGCCGTCGTGCGCTTCGACGAGACGACGCCGTTCCCCGGCGCCTGGGCACTGCTGCCGACGGTCGGGACCGCCGTCGTCCTCCTCGTCGCGGCGCCCGCGAGCGGCGTCGTCGGACGGCTGCTCGGCTGGCGTCCGGCGCAGGTGCTGGGCGACGTGTCCTACTCGACCTACCTGTGGCACTGGCCGCTGATCGTGCTCGTGCCGTTCGCGTTCCACGCCGAGCTGACCGGGGTCGGCCGGGTCGGGATCGCGGCGGCGTCCATCGGGCTCGCGATGCTGACCAAGCGGTTCGTCGAGGACCCGGTGCGCAGGTCGCCGCTGCTGATCCGCTCGGCCGGCGCGACCGCGGGGGTGCTCCTCGTCTGCACGGCGGCCGGGGTCGCCGCGGGGCTCGCCCTCCAGGGTGTCGCCGGTGCCCGCGAGCGCGGGGAGGCGGCCGCGGTCGCGAGCGCCGCCGCCGAGCACCCGGAGTGCTTCGCCGCGGCCGCCGAGCTCAGCGGCGCGGACTGCAGCGCGTGGGCCGACGCCCTGTGGACCCCGCCGGCCTTCGCCGCCGCCGACCGGCCCCAGGTCTACGCGGACGGGTGCTGGAACGAGCAGCCGTACACCAGCCGCATCACCTGCACCTACGGACCGAGCGACGCGGCGGTCGACGTCGCACTGGTGGGCAACTCCCACGCCGGGCACTGGTTCCCGGCGCTCGAGCAGGTCGCCACCGAGCGCGGCTGGCGGATCACGACCTACCTCACCTCCGTCTGCTACCCGGTGGACGTGCCGCTGGACTTCACCGACCCGGCCTCGTCCACGGGCTGCACGGCGTGGACGGCGTGGATGGAGCGAGAGGTCGCGACCCAGGGCTACGACCTGGTGGTGGCGTCCGCTCGGACCGACCAGCTGCTCGCCGGGGTCGGCACCGCCGATCAGGACCCGGTGGCCCAGGCCGCGTACGCGCGGACGCTCGACGTCTTCACGGCGGCCGGCGCCACGGTGCTCGTCATCCGGGACACCCCGAACATGGGCGGCAGCGTCCCCGACTGCCTCGCGACCTCGCCCGACGGGGCACGCGGGTGCGCGGTGCCGCGGGCGGGGGGGCTCGAGGTCGACCCGCTCGCGCTCGCCGCCGCGGCCGACCCCTCGGGCGCCGTCGGCCTGATGGACGTCACCGACCTGCTGTGCACGGCCGAGACCTGCCGAGCCGTGATCGGCGGGACGATCGTCTACTTCGACCACGGGCACATGACCGCGACGTTCTCGCGCTCGCTCGCACCGCGGCTGGCGGTGGCGGTCGACGCGGCCCTGGCCGGGTGAGCGACGGCGGCTCGGCGGCCCGTCCGCGGGTCCCCGTCGGTTCGGGTATCCTCGTCCGGCCAGGAGGATTCGCCTAGTGGCCTATGGCGCACGCTTGGAAAGCGTGTTGGGGTAACACCCTCGGGGGTTCGAATCCCCCATCCTCCGCGTGACGAAGGGCCCGTGACCTGCGGTGACGTGGGTGGCGGGCCCTTTGCGTCTTCCTCCCTGCCGAGGAACACGCTTCTGGGCAGGTCCCTCACGCACGCCCTGGTAGCAGTTCACCAGACATGGGATGTTGGTAGGGGTTCACCACCGTCTGCGGGATGCGGGCCTTCCGCGTCGCAGACCGGCCCGGTCCTTGCCGGGCTCGACGTTCAGCGCGAGCGCCGGCGGTGGGCCGCTCAGTCGCCCTCAGGCATCCCCAACGTCGTTGGGAGGTCCCGCCGCAGATGCAGCACGCGCCACACGTCCACGTGATCCGCGCGCTCGACGTAGAACACGGCGAACGGGTACTCGGCCAGCGACCAACTCCGCAGCCCCGGGAGGTCGAGCTCCTCACCCCATCTGGATGCACCGATCGCGGGGTGCGCTCCGACTGTTTCGAAGGCCGCCTCGAGCGCGTCGATGAATCCCAGCGCGGCGTGATCGGCACCCTGGGCGACGTAGAAGGCGATCGCGTCCTCGACGTCCTGCCTCGCGCGCTCGCGCGGGACAACCGGCAGGCCGCTCACCGAGCAGCAGACGAGCCGCCGGCACGAACGCCGCGGCGCAACGACTCGAACCAACCGGCCGTCGCCGGCGCCGTGACTGCCGACTCGGCGCCGTCCAGGAGCAACGCACGTAACCTGAGCCGATCGCGGTCACGCCGGATCAGCTCGCGCACGTACTCGCTGCTCGAACCGTAGTCGGCACCAGCCACCTGCTCATCGACGAACGCCTTCAGACCGTCCGGCAAGGAGATGTTCATCGTGCTCATGGACCCAAGGTACAACGCGATGGCAAACTTTGCCATCGCGTTCGGCGGGTCCGGTGCGCGCCCGGCCCAGGGTTCCGGTAGCAGTTTCGGTAGCAGACCGGCGTCGTCCGAGCACCGCCGTCGCCGCCTGCCGACATCCACCCCACCTCGCTCACCTGCACGAACACCACCCGACACCCCGCCCCGACCCCCACGGACGACTTGGAAAGCGTGTTGGGGTAGCACCCTCGGCGGTTCGAATCCCCCATCCTCCGCGTGACGTGACGAAGGGCGCGGCCTCGAGGATCACCGGCCGCGGTCGAACCGTCAGGCCGGACCCGACGACGCGCATCCCTTGCCGACGAGCGCACCGCGGAGGAGGGTGACTCCACTGGGCCCGCTGGCCCGTCTCGGATCACCACTCCCCAGAGGTGGTAGCGATGGCACCGGACCCCGACCTCACTGGCGCTGATTCCCCATGGGCCACTCCCCCCTCTCCCGCGGCTCCCTCGGTGCCGGACTGCCCGCCAGAATTGGATGAGGTCAAGCCGCGAGGCGGCTGGGGAGCCGTCGCGGGGCCGTGGGTGACCCTCCACCAGGTCGACCGGAGCAGCTTTCGCCTCGTCGGTTCGCTCACCTACACGGACGGCGAGGGCAGCACGGTTGTCCCTGACCCTGCGCGCCCGGGCGAGAGATGCTGGACCACGGACCTGGCCTCGGTCCCGTTTGTCGTCTGGGGCCAGCTGGCGCCCTTCGGGCGGCAGACCCGGGCCGCGATCGTGCACGACTACGCCTGCCGTCGCACCCACGAGGACTTCACGCGCGGCGCCGCGGCCCTGCGCTACCGCGAGCGCGCCGACCGTCAGTTCCTGCACGGCCTGCTCGACGATGACGTCCCCCGGCTCCGCGCGTTGCTCATGTGGGCGGGGGTCTCGATCGGGCGTATCGTCTCGCACGCCCATCCCGCGCTCGCCTTGCTGCTCGTGGTCCAGCTGATCGTCGGCGCGGTGATCCTCCTCTGGGCGGCGCTCGGCGACGGGTGGACCTACTCGTTCGACTGGGTGTTCACCCCGCCCTGGGCCGCGGAGCCCCTGCTCAACCTCCACTGGCACTGGGACGCGCCCTGGGTGGGGCTCCCCCGCGCAGCGGCGCTCGGCGTCCTCCCGCTCGCGCTCCTCTGGGGACCGACCTCCCGCCGCGCCGTTCTGCTCGTGCAGGTATTCGGCCTGCTCGCGGCCCCCATCGTCCTGGCGAACCTGGCGCTCTCGCTGGTCATCGCGCTCGCCAACCTCGTCGTCGGCGGCCGCGGCTTCGACGTCCAACCCACGATCGTGCTCCGCGCGACGTTGGGAACCCGCTGACGCAGCCGCCCGGCTGGCGTCATCGTCGGCACGAAGGAGACCCACATGTCGGAGCCATGGCCAGACCCCACCATCCGGGACGCGACCCTCGCGGTCGAGGCCGACGGGCCGGGACCGTCCCTCGGCCTGCTGGGCGAGGAGGACACCGATCTCGACCTCACGCCGGAGGGCGAGGCCGGCGTCCTCCTATCGGGGATCACGAGCCATGTGGTGGCCCGGAGCGGCATCCGGATCACCTCCAAGTCCACCTTCAAGCCACCACACACCACCGAGGCCGTCTGGACACGGGTTGCCTTCTTCACGGCCGACACGCAACGCCGGGTGCTCAGTGACTGGAAGAACAAGGGCTCCGCGAATCCGTACCAAACCCTCATCCAGCACTGGTACTTCGACGACTCGCTCTCGCGCCGGGCGTTGGTGTTGTGGTGGATGAACGGCTCGACCTGGCGCAGCTGGGCCGGCTGACGCCGGGGTACGCAGACTCTTCTTCGCCGGTCTGACTGCGGTGGAGGCAAGGGCCACCACCTGGCGACATCGACAGGGACTCCGGTCGGCTCCGACCGCGGCCGTGCGAGTAGTGGGGCGCGGCCGGAATCGCGATGGGCACGGCGACAGCGGGAGACGCGCGCCGGCGCGCCGCCTCGGCTCGTTCTTCGGCGACCCCCGACGAGAGATCGACGTCGTCAGCCTGCACGTCTTCGGCTACGGGCGCGAAGCCTGACCCTCGCCGCGCCTGAGCGTCGCGCCGCACCCACGACCTGCCACCGCTAGCGGACGTTGCCCTCGATCACGTCGTGCGAGCTCCCGCCGGGGCCGCCCGGACCGGCCACCCGGTCCAGGTAGCCGTGGATCCGGGACCTCACCACCAGTCCCCCGATCACGGCCACCACCCCGATCGCGACCAGGGTGACGCCCAGGGCGATCGCAATACCGGACAGTCCCGCCGTCGGCGCGAGCAGGAACACCACCCCGAGGGCGAGCTGCGCCAGCGCGAGGACGATCAGACCGGCCCGGCTGCGCTGCGCGCGACCGGACGCCAGCACGGCGACATCACCGGCCGCCCCGATCAGCAGGCCGATGCCGATCACCCAGCCAAGGACGACGACCGACCCCGAAAGGTTGACCAGCGCGGCCACGCCCGCGACCGCGAGCAGCACGCCGGTCACCACCGTGGGCACCCGGCGGGCGGCGGGCCACGCCGAGACGGCGAGGCCGAGCGTGGCGCGACCGAGCCCGGTGACCAGCAGCCACAGCGCGATGATCACGGTCAGCAGAGTCACGGTCGCGTCGGGAGCGGCCAGCACCACACCGCCGGTGGCGGCGACCAGGGCCCCGAACACGAGGAGCGGGACCCAGGCGATGGTGGCGGCGGAGCGCAGCACGGTGGCATCTGGTGTCATGTGACGAGCCTAGGTTCAATTCCTGGACGTTTCCTGAGCGGTGGCTGTGGACCCCATTCACCGACCGGTCAGTGGAACGATGGAGCCATGGCACCACAGGTCACCGCGTGCCCCTCCTGCGGCACGAAGAACCGCGTCCCGGTCGCAGCGCAAGGAAGCCCCCGCTGCGCCTCCTGCAAGGCAGCACTGCCATGGGTGGTCCCCGCCACCGATACGGACCTCGCGGCAGCGCTCGACACCGGTCACCTGGTCCTGCTGGACCTGTGGGCGCCGTGGTGCGCGCCGTGTCGTCAGGTCGCGCCGGTGCTGGTGAGCCTCGCGAAGCGCTACGCGGGCCGGGTCAAGGTCGTCAAGGTCGACGTCGACCAGAACCCGCGCACCGCCGCGCAGTACGACGCTCGCAGCATCCCCACCCTCGTGCTGCTTCACCGAGGCGCGACGGTCCGCACGATCGTCGGTGCCCAGCCCGAGCCGGTCCTGGCCGGCGCGATCGACGCGGCGCTCGCTTCGGCGCACTGAGCACCCTCCGCGCGCAGAAGGGCCCGCGCCCCGCGCGTGCGCAGGGGGCAGGCCCTTGGGCCGTCCGGGACATCGAGGAACGGCGCCACGCCGGATCGCGTCGTCACGCGATCGTCGCGGAGTCCTCGACGGCCTTGGCGATGCGCTGGAGGCGGTTGTGAACCATCTTGTCGGGCCCTTTGCCTTCCAGGCGGTCGATCATCCGCTCGTAGAGCGGAGCATCGTGCACCAGGACCTTGAGCGACATCCGGGTGCCGCCCGCTTCCGGCTCGAACTCGTGGACCAAGGAGTAGAGCGCCGTCTCGTGACGGGGCCTCCCCAGTCCGCTGAGCGACACCGTCGGTTGCATCGCGATCTCGATGCGGCGGTCCGGGACCACCTCGACGTACTCCAGGCGGTCAGCCTCCTCGAGCACGCCGAACGTCATCGACAGGTGCGCCGTCGTGCCTACGCCGCCCGAGGTGACCTGGGCATCCACGACGTGCTTCGGGTCTCCCGCGAACAGTCGGCGCGGGTCGAGGCAGTAGCCGAAGGCCGCGCTCGGAGAAGCGTCGATGTGGATCGAGTCGTCGACTCTCGTCTTCACGTCAGTCATCTTTCTCACCCCCTCTCGCTTCACGAGGTGGGATCATCCACAACTCCAGGCTACGCCCGCGGATCTCCTCCGGGGCCCGGTTCTACGCTCCCTCGGGAAGACGCCGCCCCCTTCCACCCCTCCGCGCCGACGGAACCTGTCCACCTCTCGGTCGCCGGCGCCCACGCGCCGATGACCTGCATGAACGCGGTCCTCACGGGCACCCTCGACGCCGTCCGGGCGACGCCCGCCCCGTCGCGCGCGGGGGCCCTGTGGCAGGGTGGACGGTGCACAGGCCCCCATCGCGAGGGCCCCGATGTGCGAGACCGATCCCCGAAAGCGATGGAGTTCACAGTGCGTTTCGCCAGATCCCGTGTCCTTGGTACCGCCGCCGCAGTCCTCTCGGCAGGGCTGCTCGCCTCCTGCAGCAGCGGCAGCAGCCCGTCCGACGAGGGCTCCGGCAGCAAGGCGCTGGACGGCGTCGCGGTGACCGTCGGGTCGAAGGACTTCACCGAGAACATCCTCATCGGCGAGATGCTCGCTCAGGCCCTCGCGGCCGAGGGTGCTGACGTCACCAACCAGATCGACCTCGGCGGGACCTCGGTCAACCGCCAGGCGCTGCTCTCCGGGGACATCGACGTGTACCCCGACTACGACGGCACCGGCTGGACCGTGCACCTGGGCCTGCAGGACCCGAGCAAGGACCCGGAGACCCTCTACCAGGCCGTGGCCGAGAAGGACCTGGCGGAGAACGGCATCCAGTGGGTCGGCCTCTCCCCGTTCAACGACACCTACGGCTTCGCGGCCAACGGTGACCTCGCGGCGGCCGAGGGCGGCTTCGACCTGCAGGGGATGGCCGACTACCTCGCGGCGACCCCGGACGCCACGGTCTGCATGGAGACGGAGTTCCCGGATCGCCCCGACGGCCTGGTCCTCTTCGAGGAGGCGACCGGCTACACGGTCCCGCAGAGCCAGATCCAGATCCTCGACACCGGCCTCATCTACACCGAGACGTCCAGCGGTGCGTGCCAGTTCGGTGAGATCTTCACCACCGACGGTCGCCTCACCGCGCTCAACCTCAGCCTCGTGGAGGACCCGGGCGTCTTCATCCTCTACAACATCTCCTACACCTGGAACGACGCGGTCTTCCAGGAGCACGCCGAGATCTACACCCAGCTCGCCGACGAGATCCTCGCCCCGCTCGACGAGGCGAAGATGGCCGAGCTCAACGCGCAGGTCGACGTCGAGGGCGAGAAGGCCGAGGACGTCGCGGCCGCCTACCTCGCGGAGATCGGCCTGCTCTAGGCACCAGCCGCGTCGTCGCACGACGGAGCCCCTCACCGCAGGCGGTGAGGGGCTCCGTCGTGACCGGGGACGTCGGGGGTCGGACGCCGCGGGCTCCTCGCGGTCAGATCCCGCGCGGCCGCAGGTAGCGCTCGGCGACCGCCCCGAGCCAGTCGAAGCTCAGCGCGACGATCGCCACCAGGCCGGCGCCCACGAGGAGCACCGGGTCCTGCTGGAGCTTCAGGCCGGAGTTGATGGTGATCCCGAGCCCGCCACCGCCGATGAGGAAGGCGAGCGTCGCCATCCCGATGTTGATGATCATGGCGGTGCGCACCCCGGCGATGATCACGGGGACGGCGAGCGGGAGCTCGATCTGCACGAGCGCCTGCCACCGGGTCATGCCCATCCCGCGCCCGGCCTCGATCGTCGGCCGGTCGACCCCGTCCAGTCCGACCATGGTGTTGCGCAGCACGGGCAGCAGCGCGAAGAGCACGAGCGCCCAGATCACCGTCGTCATCCCTTGGCCGAGCATCACGAGGAAGATGACGAGCAGCCCGTAGGCGGGCAGTGCCTGCCCGGCGTTGGCGACGGCGAGCACGACCGGGCCGTAGCGGCGCAGCGCCGGCCGGGTCAGCGCGACCCCGGCCGGGACGGCCAGGAGCACGACGATGACCGTCGACCAGAACGCGATCGTGACCTGCTCGACCGTCTGCGGCCAGAGCTTGACGCTCCAGTCGAGGGCGCTGGCCTGCTGGAAGTTGTCGGTCGAGCCGAGGTCGAGGCCCCGGTAGTAGAGCCACAGCGCTCCCGCGAGGACGAGGATCCCCAGCGGGGCCAGCGCCAGGACGAGCGGTCGGCCGCGGGTGGGCCGGGTACCGGCGGCGGCGACGGCGAGGTCCGTGACGTCGTCGTCCGTCGTCATCGACCGATCGACCCGCGCGAGGGGGGTCAGGTCGCTCACGAGGTGGCCTCCAGCTCGTCGTAGTGCGCCTGTGCCTCGTCGCGGAGCTTGCGGATCACCTCGGTGAGGTGACCGATCTCCACGGCGCCGACGAACCGTCCCTTCGCGTCGACCACGCAGGCACGCCCGGTGGAGGACTTCAGCATCTCCTCGAGGGTGTCGTGCAGCGTCGCGTTCTCCTCGACCTGGCTGCGGACCTGCTGCCCTCGGGTCAGCAGGTCCCGGCCGGTGCCGCCGCGCTGCAGATCCGTGGCCCGCACCCAGCGCGCCGGTCGCTTCTTGGCGTCCAGCACCAGGAGCCACTCGCGGCCCGCGGCGCGGAGCGCGGCCAGGCCCGCCTCGACCGGCTCGTCCAGCGTGATCGTCGGGTACGGCTGGAGGTCCAGACCGCTCACCCGCTCGAAGTGCAGGCCCTTGAGCGTCGAGCCGGAGCCGATGAAGTCGTCGACGAACTCGTCGGCGGGCAGGGCGAGGATCCGCTCCGGGGTGTCGATCTGGCGGATCGTGCTGCGCTCCCCGAGGATCGCGATCCGGTCGCCCATCTTGATGGCCTCGTCGATGTCGTGCGTGACGAAGACGATCGTCTTGCCCAGCACGCTCTGCAGCCGCAGGAACTCGTTCTGCAGGCGGTCGCGGGTGATCGGGTCGATGGCACCGAAGGGCTCGTCCATGAGCATCACGTCCGGGTCCGCGCCCAGGGCGCGGGCCACGCCGACCCGCTGGGCCTGCCCGCCGGAGAGCTCCTTGGGGTAGCGGCCGCGGTACTCGGCCGGGTCCAGGCCCATGAGGTCGAGCAGCTCGTCGACGCGCGCGCTGATCCGCTTCTTGTCCCAGCCGAGCATCTTCGGCACGGTCGCGATGTTCTCCGCGATGGTGTGGTGCGGGAAGAGGCCGATCTGCTGGATGACGTAGCCGATCCGCCGACGCAGGCGGTCCGGGTTGACGTCGGTGACGTCCTCACCGTCGAAGGTGATGGTCCCGCCGGAAGGCTCGATCATCCGGTTGATCAGGCGCAGCGTCGTGCTCTTGCCGCAGCCGGACGGGCCGACCAGCACGAGGATCTCGCCCCGGCGGATGTCGAGCGTGAGCTCCTCGACGGCGGGGACGCCCGAGCCGGGGTAGACCTTGGTCACGCGGTCGAGATGGATCATCGTGTTCTCGTCCATGGGGGTCTCCTTCACTTGCGCAGGCCGTTGGAGGTGGTCAGGCGCTGCACGAAGGCGAACACCATGTCGAGGAGCAGTCCGAGCACGACCGTGAACACGGTGCCGACCCAGACCGACTCGACGCTTCCTGGCAGGCCGAGCCGCGTGAGCCCGCCCTGGATGAACGCACCGAGACCGTCGCCGCCGACGAGCACGGCGATGGCGGCGATGCCGACGACCAGCAGGCTCGAGACCCGGACGCCGGCCATGATCAGCGGCCACGCGAGCGGGAGCCGGACCTGCACGAGCTGCCGGCCGGTCCCCATGCCCATCCCGCGCGCGGACTCGACCACGGCGGGGTCGACCTCGAGCAGGCCCGTCACGGTGTTCCGCAGGATCGGCAGGATCGCGTAGAGGAAGAGGGCGAGCATCGCGGGTGGGTTCCCGATGCCGAGGATCGGGATGAAGATCGCGAAGAGCGCGAGCGAGGGGATGGTGAGGAAGATCCCGGAGACGCTCAGCGCCACGGCGCGGGCCACCGGGTGGCGCTGGACGGCGATCCCGACGCCGACCGAGAACACCGTCGCCAGCGCGACGACCACGAGCACGAGTCGCGCGTGCTGGAGCGAGGCCTCGACGATGTCACCCGCATGATCGACGACATAGCCGAGCCAGCTCGATAAGCCGTCCATCAACAAGCTCCTTCATCAGTAACGTCGGCCGAAGATCACCGCGCCGGAGCAGCGGCGACCACAAGGGCCTGCGGAATCGCCCCGACCCGAAGTCGAGGCTCGTCTTCGTCGAGGGTAGCCGAGGGCCCCGCGGGACGTCCGGCCGGGAGGACCACCGCACCGCCCAGGCCGGACGGAGGAGCCGGTCGGTCCGGCTCGATCGTCGACCCTCCTCCGGCCCCGGCAGCGCCTAGGCCGGCGCGCCGCCGCCGAGCCACGCGAGTGCCCCGTGCGCCGCGACGACGCCGGTGCTGAACGAGGCCTGGAGGAGGTAGCCGCCGGTCGGCGCCTCCCAGTCGAGCATCTCCCCCGCGACGAACGTGCCGGGCAGCCGGCGCAGCATGAGGTGCTCGTCGACCTCCGACCACGCGATCCCGCCGGCCGTGGAGATCGCCCGGTCGATCGGCATCGTCGCGGCGACCTCGATCGGGACAGCCTTGACCCGCGCGGCCGTCGCGGCGGGGTCCGCGGGGAGCGCGCCGCCGCCCGCCTCCCGCAGCAGCGCGACGGCCGCCGGGTCGAGGCCGATCGAACGGCGCAGCCAGGAGGAGGCCGAGTCCTTCGGGCGGCGGTGCGCCAGCCGGTCGGCGAGCTGCGCGACGGTGCGGTCCGGCCGCAGGTCGACCTCCAGGACGCAGCGACCGGCGTCCAGGGCCCGCCGGACCGCGGCGCCGAGCGCGTAGACCGGACCGCCCTCGATCCCGGTGCGGGTCAGCATCGCGTCGCCGCGCACCGGACGGCCCGCGCCGCCCCCGACCGCCAGGGCCACGTTCTTCAGCGGGGCACCGGCGAAGCGCTCGGCGAACGCCTGCGTCCAGGCGACCTGCAGCCCGACGTTCGCGGCGCGCAGCGGCGTGACCCTCACCCCGCGCTCGGCCAGCACCTCGACCCAGCTGCCGTCCGCGCCGAGCCGCGGCCACGAGGCGCCGCCGAGGGCGAGGACGGTGGCCTCGGCGCGCACCTCGCTCGTGGTCCCCCCGGCGTCGACGAAGCGCAACGCGGCGCCGTCGTCGGCCCACCCGGTCCACCGCCGGCGCCGCTCGATCCGCACCCCGAGGTCGGCCAGCCGCGCGAGCCACGCGCGGAACAGCGGGGTCGCCCGGAACGCCCGCGGGAACACCCGCCCGCTCGACCCCACGAAGGTCGGCTCGCCGAGCCCGGCGCACCAGTCCCGCAGGTCCTGCGGGCCGAAGACCTCGAGCATCGGTGCGAGCCGCCCGGCCGAGGCGCCGTACCGCGCGAGGAAGGGCTCGCGGTCCTCGCTGTGCGTGAGGTTCAGCCCGCCGTGTCCGGCCAGGAGGAACTTGCGGCCCGGCGAGGGCATCCGCTCGTGGACCGTCACCGCCACGCCGGCGCGGGCCAGCGTCTCGGCGGCGATCAGCCCTGCCGGGCCGCCGCCGATCACGCTGACGGTGCTCATCGGCCGGGCGACGCGAGGTCGACGGAGGGGCGCGGCACGAGGCGACGGTAGCCCACGACCCCGGTCCGTAGGCTGTCCCGGTGCCTGCCGAACGAGACCTCGCCGTCCTGCTCGCGACGATGGAACCCGTGCGCGTGCCGGGTGAGTTCGTCTTCACCACGGTCGCCGAGGTGCCCCCCGGTGCCGATCCGATCGTCACGGTGCGGGAGGCCGAGGGGATCACGCTGGTGCTCGAGCGGGGCGAGGCCGACGCGCTCGGTCTCGGCTACGAGTACGTCGCCGGGATGATCACCCTGCGGGTGCACTCCGCCCTGGACGCCGTCGGGCTCACCGCCGCCGTCGCGAGCGAGCTCGCCGCGCACGGGCTCAGCGCGAACGTCGTCGCCGGGTACTTTCACGACCACCTCTTCGTCCCCGCGGCGGAGGCCGACGGCGTGGTCGGGCTGCTCAGCGACCTGGCCCGCCGGAGCCGCTGACCGAGGTCACGCCGCGAGCGCGCGCGGCTAGCGTGGCCCCGTGACACGGACCAGGTACGACGTCGTCGTCGTCGGTGGCGGGCACAACGGGCTGACCGCCGCGGCCTACCTCGCCCGCGCGGGCCGCAGCGTGCTGCTGCTCGAACGTGCGGACCACCTGGGCGGCGCGACCGGTTCGCACCGCGTGTTCCCGGGCGTCGACGCCCGGCTGTCCCGGTACTCCTACCTCGTCTCCCTGCTGCCCCGGGCGGTCCGGGACGAGCTCGGGCTCTCGCTCGAGCTGCGGCGCCGACGGGTCTCCTCGTACACGCCCGTGCCCGGCGACCCGGCCCGTGGCCTGCTCGTCGACACCGGCGACGTCGAGGCGACCCGGCGTTCGTTCGCCGCCGTCGGCGCAGGGGCGGACCACCCGGCCTGGCAGGCCTTCGCCGCGCGGACGCTCGCGCTCGCCCAGGCCGTCTTCCCGACCGTGACCGGGCCGCTCCCGACGCGGGCGCAGGCCCGCGCCGCGGTCGGGGAGGCGTGGTGGGCGGACCTGCACGCCCCGCTCGGCGAGCTCGTCGAGCGCACCCTCACCCACGACCTCGTCCGCGGCGTCGTCCTCACCGACGCGCTCATCGGGACCTTCGCCGACGCCCACGACCCGACGCTCGTGCAGAACCGCTGCTTCCTCTACCACGTGATCGGCGGCGGGACGGGCGACTGGGACGTCCCCGTCGGCGGCATGGGCGCCGTCGTGACGGCGCTCGAGGGCGCGGCCCGCGCGAGTGGCGCCGAGCTGTTGACGCGCGCCACGGTGCGCGCCCTGCTGCCGGGTCCCGGCGGGGCGGAGGTCGGGTGGACCGACGACGAGGGCCGCCAGCACACCGTCGCGGCGGGCCACGTGCTGGTCAACGCCGCGCCGCGGGTGCGCGACGGGCTGCTGGGCCGCGACCCGGCCGACGGCGGCCCGGAGGGCAGCCAGCTCAAGGTCAACATGGTGCTGCGCCGGCTGCCGCGGCTCCGGGACCCCGCCGTGGACCCGGCCGCGGCCTTCGCCGGCACCTTCCACGTCAACGAGTCCGCCGAGCAGCTGGCCACCGCCTACGCGCAGGCGGCCGCCGGCCGGGTGCCTGCGCTGCCCCCGGCCGAGATCTACTGCCACACGCTGACCGACCCGTCGATCCTCGGCGCGGACCTGCGCGCGACCGGCCACCACACGCTCACACTCTTCGGCCTGCACATGCCCGCGCGCCTGTTCCGCGCCGACCCGGATCGGTCGCGCGCCGCGGCGCTCGCCGCCACGCTGCGCTCGCTGGACTCGGTGCTCGCCGAGCCGATCGAGGACTGCCTCGCGCTCGACGCCGACGGTCGCCCGTGCCTCGAGGTCCGCACGCCGGTCGACCTCGAGCACGAGCTCGCCCTGCCCGGCGGCCACATCTTCCACCGCGACCTGCAGTGGCCGTGGCTGGAGGACGACGGCGCCCGCACGCCCGCCGAGCGGTGGGGCGTGGCGACCGGCGAGGACCGCGTCCTGCTGTGCGGAGCGGGTGCGCGGCGCGGCGGCGGCGTGAGCGGGATCCCCGGCAGGTCGGCGGCGATGGCGGTGCTCGAGACCGGGCCGATCCGCTGAGCCGGGCGAGCACTGACAGCCCGGCCTCGCACCGCCGGGCCACGCGCTCGCACGTTCATGACGGCGTCCGCGGCGGCCGTGGGGTGCCCGTCCCGCCCTTCGACGACCCCAACGAGCCGACGTCGACGGCGGCCGCCTCCGGGGCGAGCGCGGCCAACCGGCGCAGCACCTGGTGGACCCGGGCCGTCGCGAACGGCGACGGGTCGGCCTTCTGCCCGAAGGAGTAGGCCTCGAAGCCGCGATAGCAGGACTGCGGGGTGACGCGTCCGTCCGCGGCGACGTTGTACGCGACGAGGCACGCCATCAGCTCGACCAGCGCGCGGCGGTCTACTTGCTCGGCTTCCGGGCCGCCCCACAGAGCGGGGTAGCGGCCGAGCGTGTCGAGGACGGCCAGGACGTCGTACCAGGTCGTGGGCCACTTGACGACCTTGAAGTGGTACCCGTGGCCGAACATGTGCGGCCGGGCCAGCGCCCGCGCCCGCCAGACACCGAGCACCACCCTCGCCGCGTCGAGCAGGTGCCGTGGACGATCGTCGGGCGGCACCCTGGAACAGGCTCGCAGCGCCTCGAGCGTGACCTGGGGACACACGTCGCCCCGGCGGCCCGGGCCGCGGAAGCCGCTGGCCGGATCCGCCCGGCACGGCCACGCGTCGCCCTGCGCCGTCGTCGTGAGGTCGGAGGTCATCAACGCCAGCGCTCGGGAGACCCGCGGGTCCGACCCCCTGCCGAACCTCAGCAGCACCTCGGTGACCGCGTGCGTGTCGCACAGCAGCGAGCCCCAGCCCGCCGTCGCGGAGCCGGGCGCGCGCCCGAAGGACGCGAACCGACCGTCCGGCAGGGTGTGGTCGAGCATCGCATCGAGGACGTGCTCGACCCGGGGGTCGTCGCCAGGGCCGACGCCCAGGTCAGCGAGCAACGTGAGCAGGTTCGGCACGAAGGCGGGGCTCGCGTGGCCGGACAGCCCTCGGTCGACCGTCCAGTCGCCGAGTCGGCCGATGAGCCCGTCGACCCCCGGATCCGCCAGCACGTGCCGGTGCTCGGCGGCGGCCCCGGCCGGGTCGTCGAGCAGCGCCGACCGGACGATCCAGCGGGCCGAGGGCTCCGCGGACGCGAGCACCCAGTCGAGCGCATCCTCGGCACTGACCAAAGCGCCCTGCCCGGGCGCCGGAGCCGCCGGCCCGTTCATGTGACCGCCCCCTCGACGAGGATCGCTGCCGCCGCGGATGCTTCCACGGTCCCCCTGCCGGTCCGGGGTGACGAGAGCCGAACGTCCTGCCGTCGTGCTCCCGGCGGCTCCTCCCGGCATGCTGGTGCCGTGCCAGCCATCCTCCGAGAGCTCGAGGCGCCCCCGCGCGCCGCGACGCTCCTGCCCGCCGCGGGCGTGTCCGCCTCCGCGGTCCTGCTCTTCGGCCTGCACCTGCGCCCGCTCGGCTACGCCGTCCTGGCGGCGAGCCTGGTCGCGGCCTTCCTGGTGGACCGCGGCCTGGGCCGGGACCTGCTGCTCATCGGGCTCGGCATCGGCCTCATCTCGACCACGTCGATGGAGGCCGACGTCTCCTGGCCGCGCTTCCTCGCCATAGGCACGGCGCTGACACTCGCGGTCCTCGTGCCGTTCCTGGTCGACCGGTTCGTCTACCGCCGGGCGGCCATCCGGTTCCCGTGGCGCACGGGCCAGCGCTGGCCGACGCTGATGAAGGCGTACATCGTCGCGGTGCCGCTGCTCGGCTGGGCGATCCTGCCGGTCTACTTCATCCGCTCGGGCGCCTACCGGAACTGGCCGGAGATCACCGAGACCGACCAGCTCGCCCGGTTCTTCGTCGGGGTCAACGGCGTGGGCACCTGGGACGAGCTGTTCTTCATCTGCACCTGCTTCGCCCTGCTGCTGCGGCACTTCCGCCCGTGGCAGGCGAACCTGCTCCAGGCGGCGATCTTCGTCTCGTTCCTCTGGGAGCTCGGCTACCGCGTGTGGGGACCGCTGCTGACCATCCCTTTCGCGCTGCTCCAGGGCGTGATCTTCACGCGGACGGGGTCGCTGACCCTGGTGCTCATCGTGCACCTGCTCTTCGACGCGATCGTTTTCATGGCGATCGTGCACGCGAACGTGCCCGAGCTGTTCGCGATCTTCGTGTACTGACGCGGGCGCCCGTCACCCAGCCGCGGCGGCGCCCCACCGGATGCCGCGGTCCCGCAGGGCCGCGCGCAGCGCGTCCCGTCCCGGCTCGCCGACGCCGTCCCATCCGGCCACCTCGGCCCTGCTGTGGCGGTAGATCGTCTCCAGCTGTCGGACGCCGTGCGCCCGGAGCGCGTCGACGACGCGCGGCGGCACGACGCCGTCGAGCGCGTCGACGGGGGTGAGGGTCGCGGGCTCCTTCGCGGGGAACGTGCGGTCGAACGCCTCGACGTCCGCAGGCTCGAGCCGGAAGACCTCGTCCTCGTGGAACTCGCCACGGACACCGTCGAGCCCTCCGGGGACCAACTCGAGCGCCATCAGCGCGTCGAAGGTCGCGCCGCCAGGAGCAGTGATCCCGACCTCGGCTCCACGGCGGAACCCGAACCGGGGGTAGTAGTCCGGGTGCCCGTAGACGACCACCGCGCGGTGACCGAGCCGCGCAGCCTCAGCGAGCGTGTGTCGCATGAGCGCTCCCCCGACATCGGTTCCCTGGTGCGCCGGCAGGACGCTCAGCGGGCCGAAGCTCAGCACCTGCCAGCGCCCCGTCCGCACCGATCACCCGGGCGCGGGAGTACATGACGTTCCCGACGACGGCGCCGCCGACCTCGGCGACCAGGTCGAGCTCCGGCACGAAGCAGCCGGCCTGCCGCAGGCGGTGCACCAGCAGGTGCTCGCTGCAGCGGGCCCGTCCATCCCCCAGAAGGCCTCGCGCGTGAGGACCTCGACCGCCCGGTGGTCGGCCGGCTCCTCACGCCGCAGGGTGATCACCACCGGGCCAGGATGGCGGGTGGTCCGCCCGGCCGCCATCGATTTCGCACCGGCCGCCGCCCTCAGCGGGCCAGCCGCCGGGTGCGGAGCAGCCACAGCGCCAACCAGCCCTCGCCCACCATCGACGGCACGGCGACCACCGCGAGGAAAACGGGCGCCACGTGCTGGTAGCCCGGCATCATGATGTGCGCGGCGGTGTCGAGGAGGTACGCCGCGCCGGCCGTGAGGAGCAGGTAGCCCAGGACCCGGGACACCAGGCCGGACCGGAGGACCAGGGCGCCGAGCAGCAGCAGGTGCACCCCGAAGACGGCGAGGCCGATCAGCCAGGTGTCGTCGAAGGACTCCAGCGAGCGCATGACCTGGGCCGAGAGCTGGTCGGGGCCGAGGGCGTCGAGGTGGCCCGCTCCACCGAGGAGCCGGAGCGCGTCCAGGTAGAACACCAGAGCGACGCCGAGGAAGACGGTGTAGACGAGGCGGGACCAGGCCGCCAGCAGCGAGAGCTCGGGGTGCACCTGACGGAAGACGATGTTGAGGGCCCAGGCGACGACGACGTCGAGGATGACGACGGCCAGGAGGGCCAGCACCGCCCCGCGGAACAGGCCGAGCGACCCGCTCAGGTTCGCGACGGTCGCGGCGGCGTCGTCGGGGACGATCAGCCGCTCCTTGACGCCGAAGTTGGCCAGGATCGCGAGGGCGAAGAGGAGCACGTAGCCGAGGCCGGCGATGCGCGCCGCGCGGCGGACCGAGAACGCACGCGGCGGCGCGGCGGCGCCGGCCTCGCGCTGGACGGGGAGGTCCGTCACCGGGGCGGCGACGATCGGTCGGGGGCTCATGATCTCTCCTTCGGAACGCTTGCCGTACAAAGTACGAGGCGTGTCGACGACAGTAATCGTACTTAGTACGGGGCGTCAAGGCCCGTTCCGGGGAGCGCGGACGCCGATGACCCCCGGCACAGCCCGTCCGGCCCTCGCGACCGCGTCGCGAGTGGTGGAATGGAGGTATGCCGCCGCGTTGTGGCATCTGTTGGTGCGACCCCGACGGTCGCCGTCGGGCACCGCGTACCTGCTCGGATCGTCCGGACCCAGCAGGAGGGGACGTCGACGCCCTGCGTCGAGCCCTCACCCGGACGGCTCCACCCGCGCGCCTCGCCCCGTCCTCGCGCGCTCGCGCGGAGCCGCCCTTCCGCAGTCAGAGCACGGCACGTGGTCGAAGGGCCACGAGATGGAGGAAGAAGGCGAACGGTGATGATCCTGGTCGTCGGGGCAACAGGACTGGTCGGTAGCGAGGTGTGTCGGCAGCTGCGCGACCGCGGAGAGGAGGTCCGCGCCGTGATCCGCTCCGGGTCGGACCCGGAGAAGGTCGCGCGGCTGCGCGGCCTCGGGTGCACGACCGTCGTGGCCGACCTGCGCGACCGCGCGACGCTCGACGCGGCCTGTGCGGGGGTCGACGCCGTCGTGACGACGGTCTCGGCCATGCCGTTCTCGTGGAACCCACCCGAGAGCACCGTCGACACCGTCGACAGGGCCGGGCAGACGGCGCTGATCGAGGCCGCGGCGGCAGCCGGCGTACGTCACCTGACGTACCTGTCGATCACGCCCGATCTGGACTTCCCGCTGCGCAACGCCAAGCGGGCGGTCGAGGCGCACCTCAAGGAGAGCGGACTGGAGTACACGATCCTGCGGCCCACGTGCTTCGCCGAGGTGTGGCTCAGCCCGGCGCTGGGGTTCGACGCCGCCGGCGGTCGGGCGACGGTCTACGGCACGGGCGACCGCCCGATCAGCTTCATCTCGCTGGCCGACGTCGCGTCGTTCGTCGTGGCGTCGCTCACCCACCCGGTGGCGCGCAACGCGACCATCGAGCTCGGCGGACCGCAGGCCCTCCGGCCGAGCGAGGTGGTCCGCATCTTCGAGGAGGTCACCGGCACGCCGATCGAGGTGACCGTCGTCCCCGAGGAGGCCCTCGAGGCGCAGCAGGCCGCGGCGACCGACGACATGGGCCGGTCCCTTGCCGGCCTGATGCGCTCCGTCGCAGCAGGGGACGCCATCGACATGACGGCAACCCTGCGCGATCTGCCGATCACGCTGCACTCGGTGCGTGAGTACGCGATGCGGACGCTCGCGACGGTTCCGGTGCCTACCGCCTGACCGTGACGCCGCCGGCGGGACGGGGGTCCACCGACCCCCGCCCCGTCGGGCGGTGACTCACTCACCCGGGGCAGGTCGCGAGCCCGCCCGGCATGAGGAAGGCGTGCGGGTAGCCCTGCACCCAGCGGGTCGCGAGCATGCGGTACTCGACCTCGAACCCGGCGTACGAGGCGTCGCGGGCCGGGTCACCGACCTGCACGTGGAGCGCCATGGCCTCCTCGACGTCCGGGGTGAGCGCGGCGCCCACAGCGGGTCGTTCGGCCGCCCAGTCGACCGTGAGGCCGGCGCGCTCAGCGTCCGAGAGGGGCCAGCCGCGCTGGGCGCCAAAGAGGGTGTATCCGCCGTCGGGCCCCTGGACGACCGGCACCACGATCGTGTCGGCGAGCGCGACGTTCGTCGGATCGACCAGGCGGACCGCGGTGATCCGCAGGTCGCGGGAGGCCCGGAGGGCGGGGGCCCCGATCACCGCGTCCCGCTCGGCCGGGTCACCGTCCCTTGCGACGCAGACGGCGACCGGCCCCGCGGCTCCCAGGTCCTGGCCGGAGTGGGCCGGGACGACCCACGCGGCGACCGCCACCACCGCGAGCACCGCGGTCGCGGAGATCACCCCGAAACGCAGCCGCGCGCGGTCGTCGGGTGAGCCTGCGGCGGGCGGCGGCCCGCTCACAGGCTGCGGACCACCCGCGCCGGACTGCCGACGGCGAGCACGTTGGCCGGCAGGTCCTGGGT
Source organism: uncultured Actinomycetota bacterium (assembly GCA_963724505.1). Classification (GTDB taxonomy): domain Bacteria; phylum Actinomycetota; class Actinomycetes; order Actinomycetales; family Cellulomonadaceae; genus Actinotalea. Next base: position 608,435 of record CAVRUY010000001.1, on the reverse strand, counting down.
GACGACCGATCCCGCACCGACCACGGTGTTCTCGCCGATCGTCACGCCGGGCCCGACGATGACGCCGCCGGCGAGCCACACGTTGTCCCCGATGGTGATCGGCAGTCCGGTCTGCCACCCCTCCCGGCGCGCCTGCGCCTCCAAGGGGTGGGTGACCGCGAGCAGCTGGACGTTCGGCCCGAGCATCACGTCCTCCCCGATGGTGATCGGGCCGACGTCGAGCGCCGTGAAGCCGGCGTTGGCGAAGCTGCGGGCGCCGATCGTGATGTGGGCACCGAAGTCGACGTACAACGGCTGGCGAACCTCGGCCCCCTCGCCGACCGAGCCGAAGAGCTGCGTGAGGATGTTCCGCAGGCCGTCCCCGTCGAGGGCGGGTGCCGCGTTGTAGGCCGCCACGAGCGTGCGGGCCTTGACCCACAGGGCCCCCAGCTCGGGGTCGGAGCCGCCCCTGCGGCCGGGCTCGCCGGCGAGCATCCGCTCCCGCACCGTCCGGGGCTGCGAGGCAGGTCCGGCACCATCGACGTCATCGCTGGGGTCCACGCGACGACGCTACCCGCGGCCCCCTCCGTCCACCATGCCTCCTGCTCCACGCCGGGCCCTGTCAGACCCCCGTCGCCACCGGCCGCGCGGGGTCGCGTACCCAGTGCGACCAGGAGCCCGGGTACAGGGCGACCTCGAGCCCCACCTCGTGCCCGAGCAGCACGAGCTGGCTCGCCGTGACGCCCGAGCCGCAGTACGCGGTGACGTCGGCGACCTCGTCGGCCCCGAGCAGCAGGTCCCGCACCTCCTCGCGGGGCAGGTAGCGACCGTCGGGGGTCTGGAGCGAGCCCGTCCAGCAGCTCACGGCGCCGGGGATGTGCCCGGCGACCGGGTCGACGGGCTCGACCTCGCCCCGGAAGCGTTCGGGAGCCCGCGCGTCGAGCAGGCGACCGACCGTGCGGTGCAGCACCTGCTCCGCGGTCACCGTGGGCATCGATCCTGCGTGCACGACGACGTCCTCGGCCGGGACCGGCTCGACGTCGCCCTGCTCGACCGGCCCGCCGGCCGCGACCCACGCAGCCAGGCCGCCGTCGAGGACCTGCACGTCCTCGTGGCCCACCCAGCGCAGGCACCACCAGGCGCGCGCGGCCGCCGCGCCGGCGCCGCCGTCGAGGACGACGACGCGGCGACCGGCGGTGATGCCGAGACGCCGCAGGAGCGCGGCCATCTGCTCGGGCGAGGGCAGCGGGTGCCGACCGCCCTCCCCCGGCGGGCCCGCCAGCTCGGTGTCGAGGTCGCAGAAGACGGCGCCGGGCACATGACCCGCGGTGTAGCCGGCCCGGTCGGCACCGGCGAGGCTCCAGCGGACGTCGACCACCAGGGGCCTGGGCTCATCGGCGCGCTCGGCGAGCTCGGCGCGCAGCGCGTCGGCCTGGACGAGGGCGCGATTCTCCACGGCCCCAGTCTCGACCATGAGCGGACCTGCTCGCGCCCGGCCCGGTCGGCCGGACGGCGGCGTGCCGGACGGGTCCGGCGTCAGCGATCGGGGCGGCCGGCCGTCCCGACGCCCGCGGCCAGCGCCGACCAGGCGCCGAGAAGGAGGACCAGGTCGAGGACGCTGGACGACGGCACCCCGAGCATCCCCGGGCCCCACCAGGTGCCGAACCCCGTCGTCGAGACAGCGAGGAGCACCAGCGGCACGAGGACGGCGAACGGCCGGACGGCCCTCGTCCACGGCCGTCGCTGGGCCGCCCAGCCCAGGGCCCTGCCCTCGAGCACCGCGGCCGGGCCGGCGAGGAGCCACGCCGTCGGCAGGATGACGGCGACCCCGAGCAGGTGGACGAGCCACCACAGCGGCCCGAGCGGCGGCGCCGCGAAGCCGAGTCCCCACGCCGCGCCGGCGACCAGGGCCACCAGCGGCACGTGCCACAGGTAGACGCCGATCGCGCGGGAGCCGATCACCCCGACCACCCGGTGGACCCGGTCCGCGGCGAGCACCCTCGCGAGCCACGGCCACAGCGCCGCGACGAGCAGGACCTGCCCGACGCCGTAGAGCGCGAGGACGAGGGTCGGCGGCGAGAGGTTCGAGGGCTCCGGGTCACCCGCGTAGGACACCAGGGACGAGGAGTACGGGCCGAGCAGGGCGAGCCCCAGGGCGGCGGTGACCGCCGCAGCACCGCCGGTCACCAGCCAGACCCGGCGGACCTCCCGCAGCGACGGCAGGTGGTAGCCGACCTGATGGAGGAAGGCCCAGACGAGCAGGAGGTTGAGCCAGCCCACCGACGCGCTGAGGTTCCAGCGGAGCAGGTCGACCGCGACGATCGCCGCGAGCCAGGACCCGAGCGTGAGCCACGGGCGCCGGGTCCAGCGGGACGTCCACGGGACCGCCACCACCGTGGCCGAGTACACGCCGAGGAACCAGACGAGCTGCGCCAGGAAGCGTCCGAGCGGCTCGGCCCACGGGACGACGACGGACAGTGCGAGCAGGAGCACCGTCCACACGCCGGTGTAGACGAGGGCGGGGGTCGTCAGCCGGACCAGCCGACGACGCAGGTAGACGGCGACGTCGGGCCGACGTCGCCACGACCCGGCGTTCGCCACGGCGCCGGCCGCGAAGAACAGCGGCAGGACCTGGAGGACCCAGGTGAGCCACACCGCGTCCGGGCGCAGGTCGAGCACGTTGACCGGGCTGCCCGTACCGACGTCCCACGCGAGGCTGTGGCCGACCACGACGACGAGCAGCGCCACCGCCTTGACCGCGTCGAGGACCCGGTCGCGGGACGCGAGGACCTCGGCGTGCGCAGCGTGCGGCGAGCTCACCATCGTGTCCCCTCGACGCGGTCCGCGGGTCCTGCCGGGATCGTCCCACGGACCGGCCCCGACCGGCCGACGACCCGGCGGGGCAGCGAACGACGTGGGTGCCGCGCCCGGGCCACGACCCCGATCGCGTCCGCTGACTGAGACGGTCCACGGGTGTCGTCGCCCCCGTCCGCGCCGAGGGCGCAGGCGCGCGATCGTTCGCACACGCGGGTGAGGGACGACGCGCGCGCTCGTGGCTCGATCCCGTTCCGGGCCCTGAACTGCACGAACATTCGAGCCGCGAACGAGCACAGAGCGCGGTCGCCGGCCCCGGGCCACACACCTAGGGTCCGGGAGAGCGCTCCAGAGAGCGCTCTAGAGAGCGCTCTCCATTGTGCGGACCAAGGTCCCGGTGCTTCCCTGGGTGCACGACTCCGCTCAATGACGAGAGGACCCTCCCGGATGCGCCCGAGAACTACCCCACGCCCGGCCGCCGTCGCGGCCGCCGCCCTGACAGCGATGGCAACCGCGGCGATGACCGTGGTCGGTGCCGGCGCAGCGACCGCAGCGCCGCCCCCGCCGGTGCTGATCGTCGACGACTTCGAGTACGCCTCGGGCCTGCCCGTCGGCGTCGACGGCGACGGCGCCCCGCTCGGGTACAACACCTTCGCCGGCGCCGGCAGCACCATTGCCCTGGCGAACCCGGGCACACCGCCCGCTCCCGTGCTGGATGCCAACCCCGCGCCGAACAAGGTGCTCCAGCTCGACGTCGGCGTGACGTCCTACGCCGGTGTCATCCACAGCTTCGAGAACGCGGCGGTGGACACCTGGGTCCCCCAGGACTGGAGCAGCTACGCCGGTTTCACCCTGTGGATGTACGGCCAGAACTCCGGCTCGAGCCTGTTCATCGACCTGCTCGAGAACCGAAACCCAGGGTCGACCACCGACGACGCCCAGCGCTGGACCGCCGCCTTCTCGGACGACTTCACAGGCTGGCAGCAGCTCGAGTTCCCCTTCGCCGACTTCACCCAGAAGGCTGTCGGCAACGGCGCACCGACCGACGACTTCGAGCGGTACGAGATGAACGGCTGGGCCATCGGGGCACTCGGCACCAACGGCGCGCGCACCTACTACGTCGACGACGTCGGGGTGTACGGCGTCGCGCCCATCGCCCCGCTGGCGGTGACCTTCGCTGCGGCGAATTACGACGTCGCCGAGGGCACGACTGGCGACATCACCGTCAGGCTCAACCGACCGCTCCTCGACGAGGACCCGGCGCAGGTCTCGGTCGACTACGCGACCGAACCCGCGACAGCGGTCGCCGGCCGTGAGTACACGCCCACCTCCGGCACCCTGACCTTCGTCAAGGACGGCACACGGGAGCTGAGCTGTCCCGCTCCAGACGTTCGACGACGAGAAGTACGAGGGCGACGAACGCGTCGTTCTCCGGCTCTCCGAGCCGAGCGACGGCCTGGCCGCCGGCTTCGCGATGGCGGCCACCGTCACGATCAAGGACAACGACCCCTACGACCCGCTCCTGCTGGACGACTTCGAGACGCCCCCGTACCTGTGGCACGCCGACGCGGGAGTCCAGCTCGACAACCCGGAGATCGCCGCCGGAGCTCCCGACGCCCTTCCCGGGCAGGGCGCCTACGAGCACGTGCTCGCGGCGTCGGTTCCCGAGAACGGCCCGACCTACCAGGCTCGGATCCAGACCGTCATCGATGACCTCAAGGCCCCGCGCCCCGCGAGGAGCTCGACGACCGCCAAGGGGATCACCAAGGCTGTCGACCTCTTGAAGAAGAGCCTCGACCGGGACTACTGGGTCGACGGCTTCTTCCTCGACCACAAGGACGGCAAGAAGTCCTTCGACGACCTGCAGAAGGCAGCCCAGGAGCTGGACAAGATCGTCAAGGACGAGGCCCCGCAGGCCGCTGGAGCCCAGACCGCCATCGACGGGGTCGTAGCCGTTGCCGCCAAGCTGGCCACCAACGCGGTCGTCGTCGCCGAGCGCAACGCTGTCGAGGCGAAGAGCGTGGCCGGCGCGCGCAGCTCGATCGCCACGGCCGAGAGCCAGCTCGCCGCGGGAAGGGCAGACAAGGCGGTCGAGAACTACCGCAAGGCCTGGGACACGGCGACGTCGGCGACCGACAAGCTCGTCAAGAGCGGCGGGCAGCTCCTCGCCCCGTCGATCGGTCGTGACTTCGCGATCAGCCAGGACTGGACCGGCAAGGACGGCCTCAGCCTCTGGTACGACGGCCAGAACACGGGCAAGACCGTGGCCGTCGAGCTGCTCGACAACCGCGCACCGGACCCGGGACCGAGCGGCTGGTCCCTGACCTGGTCCGACGAGTTCGACAACCCAGCAGGCACGGCTCCCGACCCCGCGAAGTGGGCGTACGAGATCGGCGACGGCACGGCGAACGGCATCCCCGGCTGGGGAAACGACGAGCTCCAGTACTACACGGACAGCACGGACAACGCCGCCGCGGACGGCCAGGGCAACATGGTGATCACCGCCCAGGCGGCTGACGGCTCGCTCCCGTGCTACTACGGCCCGTGCGACTACACGTCCGCGCGCCTGCTGTCGGTGGACCGGGCCGAGTTCGCGTACGGACGCATCGAGTCCCGGATCCAGCTCCCGGACGGGCAGGCCGGGCTCTGGCCAGCCTTCTGGAGCCTCGGCACGGACATCAACCGGGTCGGCTGGCCGCAGACCGGCGAGATCGACATCATGGAGTACGTCAGCCGGATCCCCGACGAGGCATTCGGCACGATCCACGGCCCCGGCTACTCGGGGGGATCGGCCTACGGGAACATCCTCAGCATCCCCGACCTGACTGCCGACTACCACACCTACGCGATCGAGTGGGAGCCGGACCTCATCACGTGGTACGTCGACGACGTGCTCTACCACTCGGCCACCCCGGCCGACGTGGCACCGAACCCGTGGGTCTTCAACGATCCGGTCTACCTGCTGCTCAACATGGCGATCGGGGGCAACTTCGGCGGGGCGGTCAGCCCCGACCTGACCTTCCCGCAGGAGATGAAGATCGACTACGTCCGTACGTACCAGGCTGCGGACACCGCGGAGCGTTTCGAGGCGCCGCTCGTCGACAACTTCACGGGCTGGAAGAAGGTCACCGTCCCGTTCAGCGCCTTCACCCGCAGCGCCGTGCAGCCGGCCGGTGCGCCCGACGACGGTCTCGGTCTCGGCGCGGTGTGGGGCTACGGCTTCCGGATGCCGCAGGACCCGCCGAAGGCCTCGGTCGCCACGACGAGCAGCAAGCGGGACCGGTTGACCTCACCCTTCCGGTACGGGTACCGGGGGTGGCCGGGCCGTGGCTCGCCCGCACCCGACGCCGGTCCGGAAGCAGTCTCGATCATGGTCGACCAGGTGAGACTGCTCGACACGACGCCACCCACGGTGAGCATCACCGACGACGTCGACGGCGAGACCGCGACGAGTGACGTCACGTTCACGTTCACCTTCAGCGAGGACGTCGGAAGCAGCTTCACGGCGGACGACGTCAGCCTGACCGGTGGCACGAAGGGCGCGTTCACCCGCGTCGATGCCACGCACGCCACGCTGGTCGCCAAGCCCCCAGCCGACACGACCGGGACCCTCGAGGTCAGCGTGGCCGCCGGGGCCTTCACCGACCTCGCGGGAAACGCCAGCACGTCGGCGGCCGGCGCGGCGCAGGCGTACGTCACCCCGCCTCCCCCGTCCGGTGGCTTCGTCGTCACCTTCGACGAGCCGACCCCACCGGTCCTGACCGGGTTCGGTGGTGCCTCGGGCGCGGTCGTGGCCGACCCGACCGATGCCGCGAACAAGGTCGCCGAGCTGACCAAGGGTAGGCCGGAGACCTGGGCCGGCGTCACGGTGTCCACCGGGGCCAACCTCTCGGTCCCGCAGATCCCGTTCTCGGCGGCGAGCTCGACCATGACGGTCCGGTTCTGGTCGCCCACGGCGGGCACCCCGGTGCTCCTCAAGGTCGAGAGCGCGAGCGACCCGAACCAGGCGGCCGAGGTGCAGGCCCTCACCACCGTCGCGGGCGGCTGGGAGACGCTCAGCTTCGACTTCGCCGGGCTGGCCGACCCCGACCTCGTCTACGACAAGGCCTCCCTCTTCCCGAACTTCGGGACGGCCGGCACCGGTGAGGTCTACTACCTCGACGACCTCACCTATCCGCCGGCACCGGCCTTCGTCGTCACCTTCGACGAGCCGACCCCCCGGTCCTGACCGGGTTCGGTGGTGCCTCGGGCGCGGTCGTGGCCGACCCGACCGACGCCGCGAACAAGGTCGCCGAGCTGACCAAGGGTGGGCCGGAGACCTGGGCCGGCGTCACGGTGTCCACCGGGGCCAACCTCTCGGTCCCGCAGATCCCGTTCTCGGCGGCGAGCTCGACCATGACGGTCCGGTTCTGGTCGCCCACGGCGGGCACCCCGGTGCTCCTCAAGGTCGAGAGCGCGAGCGACCCGAACCAGGCGGCCGAGGTGCAGGCCCTCACCACCGTCGCGGGCGGCTGGGAGACGCTCAGCTTCGACTTCGCCGGGCTGGCCGACCCCGACCTCGTCTACGACAAGGCCTCCCTCTTCCCGAACTTCGGGACGGCCGGCACCGGTGAGGTCTACTACCTCGACGACCTCACCTACCCCGGGCCCGCCGGTGGCGGTGGTGGCGGTGGTGGCGGCGTCGTCGTCCCCTTCAGCGACCTCACCTTCGACGAGGCGATCCCGCCGCTCCTGACCGGCTTCGGCGGTGCCGTGGGCGCCGTCGTGGCCGACCCGACCGACGCGTCGAACATGGTCGCGCAGGTCGTCAAGACGACCGGAGCCGAGACCTGGGCGGGCACGACGGTGTCCACCGGGGCCAACCTCTCGGTCGGCGTGATCCCGTTCTCGGCCTCCGCCACGGCGATGACGGTGCGCGTGTGGTCGCCCGACGCGGGTACCCCGGTCCGGCTGAAGGCGGAGGACGCGGCCAACTCGGGTGTGTCCGTCGAGACCGAGGCCACCACCACGGTGGCCGCCGGGTGGGAGACCCTGACGTTCGACTTCGCGAACCAGTCAGCCGGTACCGCCGCGCTGAACCCGTCCGCGACGTACGACAAAGTCTCGATCTTCTTCGACTTCGGGAACGTCGGAACGGGCGCCACCTACTACGCCGACGACATCACCGGGCCGTAGCAGGGCACGCCCGACACCCGGTCGAGGGCGCACGCGAACGACTCGGGCCGTGGCACGGCCGCCCGTGACGCCGGCCGAGCACCGAGGGCCCCGGGCACCCGCTTCTGGGGCCCTCGGTCCGTGCCGGGGCCGCGTGCCGGTGACGCGAGCCGACGGGCCGGTCGCTCAGCCCTGGGAGCGGTAGACGTCCGCGCGCGTGACGTACCGCGCGGAGTTCCCGTGCAGGCCCTCGACCTCCTCGTCGGTGAGCTCGCGACGCACCTTGCCCGGCACTCCGGCCACCAGCGAGCGCGGCGGGACCACCGTCCCCTCGAGGACGACGGACCCCGCGGCGACCAGCGAGTCCCGGCCGACCACGGCCCCAGTGAGCACCGTCGCGTTCATGCCGATGAGGCACCCGTCCTCGATGGTGCAGCCGTGCACGACGGCGCCGTGCCCCACGCTCACGCCGGCCCCGACGATCGCCGGGGAGCCCAGCTCGGTGTGCACCACGACGTTGTCCTGGAGGTTCGAGCCGGGACCGAGCTCGATCTCGTCGATGTCGCCGCGGACGACCGCGCCGAACCACACGCTCGCGTCGGCGTGCACGCGCACCTTGCCGATCAACGCGGCGTTCTCGGCGACCCACGCGGTCTCGTGCACCTCGGGCGTCCGCCCGGCGAAGGGGAGGCTGATCATCGGGCCAGGGTAGGGGAAGGCGCCGCCCCTGAGCGGCGCCCCCCTCGGCCTAGGGTGACGAGGTGGACACCAGCACGCCTCGCGCCGAGCAGCCCTCCTTCTCCCTCGACGGTCAGGTCGCCGTCGTCTCGGGCGCCTCCCGGGGCATCGGGCACGACCTCGTGCTCGCCCTCGCCGGCGCAGGGGCGACGGTCGTCGCGGCGGCCCGGCGCACCGAGGACCTGGCCGACCTCCTCGACACCGTGCGGGCCCTCGGCGGGAGGGCGACCGCGGTCGCCCTCGACGTCACCGACCAGGCCTCGATCGAGACGGCCGTCGCGCGCGTCCTGCGCGAGCACGGCCGGATCGACGTCCTGGTCAACAACGCCGGACTGGGGTTCAACCACGACGCCCTCGAGATCACCGAGGCCGACTGGGACCAGATCATGGACGTCAACCTCAAGGGGCTCTTCTTCCTCACCCAGGCGGTCGCGCGCGGGATGGTCGCACGCGGCTACGGACGGGTCGTCCACCTCGGGTCGCAGGCCGGGCTGGTCGGCATCCGCCGGCACGCCGTCTACTCGGCGAGCAAGGGCGGTCTGGACCTGCTCACGAAGGTGCTCGCCCTGGAGTGGGCGCCGAGCGGGGTCACGGTCAACACCGTGGCGCCCACCTACGTCCGGACCCCGGGCACGGCCGAGCGGCTCGACGACCCGGAGGTCGCCGCGGACATCCTCGCCCGCATCCCGGCCGGGCGGTTCGCCTCGACCACCGACGTGGCCGCGGCCGTGCTCTACCTCGCCTCGCCGTCGGCCGGCATGGTCACCGGGACGGTGCTCCCGGTCGACGGCGGGTGGACGGCCCAGTAGGCCCGCGCCGAGCGAGGACCGGTCAGGAGTCGAAGCCGAGCCCGAGTGCGTCGAGGGTGCGCAGCAGCGGGTTGCGCCGGCCGGCCCGGTGGTCGGCCTGGTCGAGGGACCAGCGGGTGGCGTGGATGCCCAGCGAGGCGATCGGCTCGGGCGGGAACGGCAGCGGCTTCTCCCGCACCATGCGCAGCGCGGTGCGCTCGGTCCGCGTGCCCTCGAGCAGGTCGAGCAGGACCTGGGCCGCGAACCGGGTCGCGCCGACGCCCAGGCCGGTGAAGCCCGTCGCGTAGGCGACGCGCCCGTGCCGTGCCGTGCCGTAGAAGGCGCAGAACCGGGTCGAGGTGTCGATCGCGCCCGCCCAGCGGTGCGTGAACCGGACGTCCTCCAGCTGCGGGAAGGTCGTCAGGAGGTGCCCGGCCAGCCGCCGGTAGGAGGCGTCGCGGTCCTCCTGCGCCGCGCCCATCCGACCGCCGGCCGGGTAGATCGCGTCGTACCCGCCGAAGAGGATCCGGTCGTCGGCACTGAGCCGGTAGTAGTGGAACTGGTTGGCCAGGTCGGAGACCCCTTGACGGTGCCGCCAGCCGATCGCGGACAGCTGCTCGGCCGACAACGGCTCCGTCATCAGCGCGTAGTCGTAGACCGGGACCGTCATGAGCCGGTTGCGGCGCAGCAGGGAGGGGAAGGCGTTCGTGGCGAGCACGACGCGCCGGGCCCGCACCCGGGCCCGGTCCGTGCCGAGCTCGACGAGCCCGGTTCCGCCGTCCTCCCGGAGCGAGCGGACGACGCTGCGCTCGTGGATGCTCACCCCGGCCTCGGCCGCGGCCCGCGCGAGGCCGACGGCGAGCTTGGCCGGATGCACCAGCGCGGTGGACCGACGGTGCCAGGCACCGGCGAGGTACGTGGGTGAGTCGATCTCGGCCCGCACCTGCGCCGCGTCGAGGAGCACGGTGGTGTCCTCGTCGGCCTCGGTGCCCGGCGCCGGCCGGAGCCAGTCGACCTGGTGCGGCTCGATCGCGACGTCCAGCGACCCGGTCCGCTCGAAGTCGCAGTCGATCCCGAGCTCGGCGACCGTCGCCTCGACGGCGTCGAGGTTCTCCGCGCCGAGCTCGGCCAGCCGGTCGTACTCCTCGGGCCAGCGCCGACGCCCGTTCTCCTCGCCGTGCGTCAGCGAGGCATCGCAGAACCCGCCGTTGCGACCCGAAGCCGCCCAGCCCACGCTCGCCCCCTCGAGCAGCACGATCCGCGCCGACGGGTCACGCCGCGCGGCGAGCAGCGCGGTCCACAGGCCGGTGTACCCCCCGCCCACCACCACGAGGTCGGCCTCGACGTCGGCGGTCAGGGCCGGGTACCGCTCGGCCCCGGCGACGTCGTCCAGCCAGAAGGCGCGCAGCCGGGAGCCGGCGAGCGCCCGGGTCACCCAGGCAGGATCCGCCGGGTGCCGCTCGAAGACGGTCGGTTCTCGCAACGGTCGTCCCTCCAGGTGCGCGCCACGGACGCCGCCCAGTCAATCGACGACAGCGGCGTAAAGCAACCGATTCGGTGGCTGAACGCGACGATTCGCAGCGAAATCCGTGCCGAACCGTCATCCGGACGACGATCCGGAGGGTGATCGCCCCTCCGGGACCGGCCGCCGTGCCACGATGCCCCATGACCTCGCGCGTGCGTCGGGCGACCGAGCATGACCTGCCGGTCGTCGTCGAGCTGTTCACCGGCTACCTGAGCTTCTACGAGATCGCCGCCCCCGCCGAGCGGGTCTCCGCCTTCCTGGCCGACCGGCTGCGTCGGGGCGACAGCGTCCTGCTGCTCGCCGAGGCAGACGGGTCGGCGGTCGGCTTCGCGCAGGTCTTCCCCACGCTCTCCTCGCTGGACCTGGCCCCGTTGTGGACCCTGGCGGACCTGTTCGTCGTGCCCGCCGCGCGCGGGACCGGCGTGGGCCGGACGCTGCTCCGGGCCGTCTGCGACCGGGCGACGGCGGCCGGAGCGGCGAGTGTCGCCCTGGAGACGGCGCACACGAACGTGGCCGCCCAGGCGCTGTACGAGTCCGAAGGATTCGACCGGGACACCGTCTACCGGGTGTACTCCAGGAGCCTCAACGGCTGAGGCTCGGACCGACGACCGGGAGCCCGCCATGCACTCCGCCATCCAGATCGCTGCGTCCCTGCTCATCCTCGGGCCGTTCGTGCTGGCCCAGACCGGTCGCCTGACACCCGCGTCGCTGCCCTACCTCGTGCTCAACCTCGTCGGCTCGACCGTGCTCGCCGTCGACGCCCTGCTCGGGCAGCAGTGGGGCTTCCTCCTGCTGGAGGGGGTCTGGGCAGCGGTCTCCGGCGGTTCGCTGGTGCGCACCCTGGGACGACGCGGCCGCGAGCGCCCGGCGGCCGGCTGACCGGATACTGGTCGGGTGCCGACCCCCGCGTGCCCGTGCCTCGGCGGCCTGCCCCACGAGGAGTGCTGCGGCCCGTCGGGTAGCGCGCGGCGGTCACCGCGGCTCGGTCACCGCAGCGTCATGAACCCCGCGTCCTGGCAGGCGTCGACCATCGCCCTGATGTCGTCGTAGCTCTCCGGCCCGACGGCCACGAAGCGCGTGATCAGCCCTCGCGCGAGCGCGCGCCGGGTCGCCGGGTGGCGGTGCAGCGCGACCAGGACCTCCTGCAGACGGGCACGCAGCCCGGCATCGAGCCGCTTGCTGACCGCGACCGGCTGGATCGTCGAGGGACCGAGGGCGTCGATGACGCGCAGCCTCGTCGCCAGGTCGGGGTGGTCGCGGAGCTCGACGGCGAGCACCTGCGAGTCGATGGCGGAGGCGTCCACCACCCCGTCCGCCACCAGCCGGATCGCCGTCTCGTGGAAGCCCGCCTCGACCACGGTGCCGAAGAATCCGTCGGTCAGGTGCCGCCGGACGAGGGTGTAGCGAGTGATCCCGTAGCCCGACTGGGAGAGCGGTTCGTTGTAGGCCCAGGATCGTCCGCGCAGGTCGGCGAAGCTGCGCAGCGGGCTGTCCCGGGCGACGATCACGTCGGAGAAGTAGATCGGCCGACCGCCGTAGCGGGCACCGCGGAGCACCGGGGCGGCGACGGGCACGGCGAGGTCGACACCGCGGCGCTGGTACATGACGTAGGGCAGGCTGCACACGAAGCAGACGTCGTTGAGGTCCGCCAGGCACGAGCGGTAGTCGTCCTCGACGACGAGCTCGGTGCGGCAGCCCAGCTCGGCCCCGACGCGATCGGTGATCGCGCGGTACACGTCGAGCATGTCGGGGGCGAGGTAGGTGCCGAAACGCAGGTCGGGCCCGGACGCCGCCCTCCGGGACGCAGCTGACCGGCGAGGGCGGGCCTGCACGATCTGCCCCGACCGTGGCCGTCACCCTCTGAGTGTCCGTCCGCGACCCCGGCTGCGGAAGAGGTCGCGGGCCACCGCGCCGCAGGCGTCCGGAGCACCGACGCGGTGCGGTCCGAGGAGCTCGTGAGCGGCCCGACTCCCGACGGCCTGCTGCGCACCGAGCTCCTGCGCGGCGGTCACGCCCGCCGGGCGTCAGTCGGCCGCGAGCCCCGGGAGCGCGTCCCGGTAGCGGTCGAGCACGATCGCGACGAGCCGGTCGTCCGGCGCGAGTGGCGCCGTGACCAGGTCGGCACCGGCCGCGAGGACCCGGTCGTGGAAGAACCCGGGCGCGAGCAGGTAGGACGCGACGACCACCCGGGCGGGCCCGTCGGCCCGCGCCGCGGCGATCGCCTCGGGCACGCGGGGGTGCGCACCCGCGCCGTAGCCGATCGTCACCGACCGCCCGAGCCGCTCGTCCAGCCGGGCGGCGACCTCCTCGACGGCCACCGCGGCCCCGCGTCCGTCGACCCGGCCGCGGCCAGGACCACCGCGTCCCCCTCGGCGAGCCCCGCCTCGGCGAGCCGATCGACGAGCAGGTCGACCAGGCGCTCGTCGGGACCGAGCGGCGGGGCGGCCACGGCGTGCGGCGCCTCGACCGCGGCGGCGATGTCGACCCGCACGTGGAAGCCCACCGACAGCAGCAGCGGCACGACGACGACGCTCCGGCCCACCTCGGCGGCGGCAGCGACCACGTCGCCGACCTCGGGCGTCTGCACGTCGACGAAGGCCTCGCGCACCACGAGGTCCGGACGCGCCGCGACGACCCCGCCGAGGATCGAGTGGATCGCGGCCCGGCCCTGCGCGCTGTCGGTCCCGTGCGAGCAGCCGACCAGGACGGGGCCGGCCGACGTCGTCGCCGCGGTGGGGATCATGGGGTTCCTTCCCTCAGGACGAGGCGGTAGCCGCGCTTGACGACCGTCCGGACCAGGTCCCGGCCGGCGACCTCGCGCAGGCGAGCGATCGCCACTTCCGCGGCGTGCGGGTCCTGCGAGTCGCCGGGCAGCGCGTCGAGCACGGCGGAGCGCGGGACGACGACGCCCCGTGCGGTCGCCAGGACGCGCAGCACCTCCAGGCCGCTGGGCGAGAGCGGCAGCACGTGCCCGTCGAGGACGGCAGCCCCCCGGTGCACGGCGAGCGGGCCCAGCACGGTGTCCAGTGTCTGCAGCCCGCCGTAGTGCGCGACCAGGGTGCGCACGAGCGAGCCGAGCCGACCGCGGTCGGGCACCAGCGGCGTCACCCCGCGCTCGACGACCGGGCGCGCGGTCACCGGCCCGACGGCGGCGACCACCACCTCGCCCGCGGTGAACAGGCGCACGACCTCGTCGGTGACGCCCTCGGCGTCCGCCGCCTCCCACCACGCCGCAGCGCCGGGGGCCGAGGTGAAGACGACCGCGTCGATCTCGCCCGCGGCGGTGGCCCGCACCGACGCGGCGAGCGCGGCCGGGTCGCGCGGCGGCCCCCAGCGGTAGACGACCAGGCTCCGCACGATCGCGCCGGCGGCCTCGAAGGCCTCGTCGAGCCCGTCCGAGCCGGCGCCGTGGTGCTGGACGGCGATCTTCAGGCCCCGCACGCCCTCGTCGAGGAGCACCTCGGCGATCTCGGCGCTCGTCTCGGACTCCGCGACCCAGTCGGCCTGGAGACCCGCGGCCTGGATCGCACCCCGCGCCTTGGGACCGCGGGCGACGATCCGGGCGCCCGCGAGCACCTCGGTGAGCGGTTCCGCGAGGCCCACCGCGTCGGCGGCCTCGATCCACCCGCGCAGGCCGATCCCGGTCGTGACGACCACGACGTCGGGCGGGTCGGCGAGCAGGGCGCGGGTCGCGTCGAGCAGCGCGGTGTCGTCGAGGTTCGGCAGCACGCTCAGCGAGGGCGCGTACCGGATCGTGGCACCGCGACGCCCGAGGGCCGCGCCGAGCTCGGACGAGCGGCGGTCGGCGGTCACGAGCACGACGGTGCCCGCCATCACCTGGTCGACGGGCGCGCTCACGATCCCAGTGTGACGGTCGTCCGGCTGACGACGGGCGCGGGCTCGGGATCGAGCAGCCCGGCCGCGGCGACCGCGCCGACGACGATGACGGCCGGGGAGCGCACCCCGACCTCCCCGGCGACCCGGGCGATGGCCTCGAGCGGCGCCCGGGTGACCCGCTGCTGGGCCGTGCTGCCGTTCTCGACGATGGCCACCGGCGTGCGCGGGTCGACCCCGGCGGCGAGCGCCGAGCGGGTCATCTCCCCGAGCGTCGAGACGCCCATGAGGATCACCAGGGTGAGGGCAGCCTCGCGCAGGCCGGCGAGCGCCGCGTCCGAGAGGCCCTCGTTGCCGTGCACCACCTGGACCGCCGCGACCGTCCCGCGGTGGGTGAGCGGGATGCCGGCCGCGGCGGGGACGCCGAGAGCGCTGCTGACCCCGGGGACGACCTCGACGTCGATGCCGGCGGCCCGGCAGGCGAGGACCTCCTCGCCGCCCCGGCCGTAGACGAACGGGTCGCCGCCCTTGAGCCGCACGACGTGCTGACCGCGCAGCGCGCGCTCGACGAGGATCGCGTTGATCTGCTCCTGGGGCACCGGGTGGTGACCCGCCGTCTTGCCCACGTGGACGACCTCCACGTCCTCGGGGAGCTCGGCCAGCACGTCGAGCGGGCCGAGCCGGTCCGTCACGACGACGTCGGCCTCGGCGAGCGCACGCCGTCCGCGCAGGGTGAGCAGGTCGACGGCCCCGGGGCCGCCGCCGACGAGCACGACCTGTCCGACCCCGTCGACCGGAGGCCGGCGCCGGCGCTGGTCCACCCGCCCGGTCCGCAGCTGTGCCGCGATCTGCTCGCGCACCGCCATGCTGCGGCGGGGGTCGGGCGAGCCGGTCGAGACGACGCCGACCAGCAGGTCGCCGCTGTGCGTCGTCTCCGGGGTGCGCGCGCTCCCGGCGCCGACGTCGCCCGCGTGGACGCAGAAGACCCGGCGCTCGTCGGCCCACGCCACGACGGCGGCGTCGGTCGCGGGGTCCCCGGTGGCCGTCTGCACGAGCCAGGCGCCGTCGAGGTCCTCGGCGCGCACCTCGCCCGCGCGCCACTCGACGAGTCCCCACCGGACCATGTCGGCGAGGACCTCGCCGAGCCGCGGCGCGACGACCAGCACCCGCGGGCCGTCCAGGAGCAGCGCCTGCGCGCGCCGGGCTGCCACCGGACCACCGCCCACCACGACGACGCGGCGGTCCTTGAGGTCGAGACCGAGCAGGACCGTCATGGCGCGCCCTGCGCCGTGCCGCCCGCGCCGACCTCGAGGTGCACGACGCCGTCGACCACCCGCACCGGCCAGGTGCGCAGGTCCTGCGGCTCCTTGCCGACCGCGTCGAGGCACCGACCCGTCTCGAGGTCGAAGACCTGCTTGTACATCGGCGAGGCGAGCGTGGGGACGTCGCGCCCCTCGACGGACCGCGAGCCGACGATCCCGCGGGACAGGACGTAGGCACCGGAGAACGGGTCGAGCTGCTGCACCGCCAGGACGCGGTCGTCGAGCAGCCGCACGAGAGCGACCTGCTCGGCGCCGAGCAGCGCCGCCGCCCCGCGCTCCGGCGCCAGGTCGGCCACCCGGCACACCGCGACCCAGGTGGTCCCGGACGCCTCACGCTCGGTCTGCTCGGTCCGCACGCTCATGACCGCACCTCCAACGTGGTCCCGGCCACCAGGACGGGGCCGCCCGTGCCGCTCTCGTACTGCTCGCGCTCCGCCGCGGTCGCCGGGCGCGCCTGCCCCCGGGCGGCCACGTAGGCCAGCGAGGGGTCGGGGGTCTGCGGCGCGTTGACGAACGAGGCGAACCGGCGCAGCTTCTCGGGGTCCTCCAGGGTGGCGGCCCACTCGTCCTGGTAGCTCGCCACGTGCAGCGCCATCTGCGCGTCGAGGTCCGCCGCGATGCCGAGCGAGTCCTCCAGGACGACCGCCCGCACGCCGTCGAGCCCGCCCTCGACCTCCTGGATCCACGGCGCGGTGCGCTGCAAGCGGTCCGCCGTGCGGACGTAGTACATGAGGAAGCGGTCGATCGTGCGGATGAGGGTCTCGGTGTCCAGGTCCTCCGCCAGGAGCTGGGCGTGCCGCGGGGTGAAGCCGCCGTTGCCCCCGACGTACACGTTCCAGCCGTTGTCGGTGGCGATGACCCCGACGTCCTTGCCGCGGGCCTCCGCGCACTCGCGCGCGCAGCCGGAGACGCCCAGCTTGATCTTGTGCGGCGAGCGCAGGCCGCGGTAGCGCAGCTCGAGCTCGACCGCGAGCGCCGCGGAGTCCTGCACCCCGAACCGGCACCAGGTCGACCCGACGCACGACTTCACCGTCCGCAGGGACTTGCCGTACGCGTGCCCGGACTCGAAGCCCGCCGCGACCAGCCGGCGCCAGATCTCGGGGAGCTGGTCGATCCGCGCCCCGAACATGTCGATCCGCTGCCCGCCGGTGATCTTCGTGTAGAGCCCGAAGTCCTGGGCCACCTGCCCGATCGCGAGCAGGCCCTCGGGGGTGACCTCGCCGCCGGGGATCCGCGGGACGACGGAGTACGAGCCGTCCTTCTGCAGGTTCGCCATGACGTGGTCGTTGGTGTCCTGCAGGGTCGCCCGCTCGCCGTCCAGCACGTGGCCGGGAGCGGTGGTCGCCAGGATCGAGGCGACCACGGGCTTGCAGATGTCGCAGCCGCGCACGTCGGGGCGGCTGCCGAACCGGGCGACGACCTCGGTGAAGGAGTGCAGGTCGGCCACCCGGACGGCGTCGTAGAGCTGTGCCCGGGAGAGCTCGAAGTGCTCGCAGAGGGCGGTGCTCACGGTGATCCCGGACTTCTCGAGCTCGGTCGTCACGAGCTTCTTGACCAGCGGGAGGCACGAGCCGCAGCTCGTCCCGGCCCGGGTGCAGGCCTTGACCCCGGCGAGGTCGGTGCAGCCGTCGTGGACCGCGCCGCGGATCGCGCCCGCCGTGACGTTGTTGCAGGAGCAGACGGCGGCGTCGTCGGGCAGCTCGAGGCCGGGGGCGCCGGTCCCGCCGCCCTCGGGCAGCAGGTAGGCGGCCGGGTCGCCGGGCAGCTCGCGGCCGAGCATCGGGCGCAGCGAGGCGTAGGCCGACGCGTCGCCGACGAGCACGCCGCCGAGCAGCGTCCGGGCGTCGTCCGAGAGCACGAGCTTCTTGTACGTGCCGGCGACGGGGTCCGCCCAGACGATCTCCAGGGCGTCGGGGGTCCGGCCGAAGGCGTCGCCGAAGCTGGCGACGTCGACCCCGGAGAGCTTGAGCTTCGTGGCGGTGTCGGCGCCGGGGAAGGTCGCCGCCCCGCCGAGCAGCCGGTCCACGACGATCTCGGCCATCGTGTAGCCGGGAGCCACCAGGCCGATGCAGCGACCCTCGATGCAGGCGACCTCACCGGCGGCGGACACCGCCGGGTCCGCGGTCCGGCAGCCGTCGTCGACGACGACGCCGCCGCGCGGACCGATCTCCAGGCCGGCCCTCCGGGCGAGCTCGTCCCGCGGGGTCACCCCGGTGGCGACCACGACGACGTCGACGTCGAGCCGGCCGCCGTCGGCGAAGTCCAGCCGGCCGACGGTGCCCCGAGGGTTCGCGCGCATCCGGGTCGTGGCGGTGCTCACCCGCACCGCGACGCCGAGCTTGTTGATCAGGCGCCGCAGCGCCTCGCCACCGCCCAGGTCCACCTGCGCGGACATCAGGTGCCCGTCGAACTGGATGACCGTGCTCCGGGCGCCGAGCGCGTGCAGCGCGCCGGCCGCCTCCAGGCCCAGCAGGCCGCCGCCGATCACCGCGCCGCGGACCGGCCGCTTCCACCGCTGCTCCTGCTCCTCGACCCAGCCGCGCAGGGCGGCGACGTCGTCGAGGGTGCGGTAGACGAAGACGCCGGGCAGGTCGTTGCCCTCGATCGGCGGCATGGCGGCGTTCGACCCGGTCGCCAGCACCAGGTGGTCGTAGTGCTCGACGCGCCCCGACTCCGTCGTCACCGTCCGCGCCGCACGGTCGACGTCGACGACGGCGTCGCCGCGGACGAGCCGGACCAGCGGGTCCGCCCAGAGCGATCGGTCGCCCAGTGCGAGGCTCTCGGGGTCGCGCCCGGAGAAGTAGCTCGTCAGCGCGACCCGGTCGTAGGGAGCGCGCTGCTCCTCGGCGAGCACGGTCACCCGCCAGGCGCCGTCGGTGTCGCGGGCCCGCAGCGCCTCGACGAGGCGGTGGGCGACCATGCCGCCGCCGACGACGACGAGATGGCGCGCGGGCTCGCCGGACGGCTGCCGCTCCTGCGAGTCGTTCGTGACCGGGTCCATGTCATCTCCTCCAGCGTGGTGCGCTCGTCCGACGGTACGAAGCGGCTGTTTCGAACGAGGTGGTGGAGGGGTTTCCCCCAGGGAACGCCTCGCTCACACCGGTGGCCCGGCCGCTGTGAGCCCGCGGGCGCCGGTCAGCCACCGGCCGCCACCCGTGCGTCCTGCTCGTCGTCGGCGTCCTCGGTGCGCGGTCCGCGCGCCGCGGGGTGCTCGGGGTCGGCCGCGTCGAGCCAGTCGAGCAGCCCGCAGACGACGTCCCGGCAGCCGCCGCAGCCGGTGGTCGCCCGGGTCGCCGTCGCGACGTCCTCGACCGTCGTCGGCACCGTGCTGCCAGCAGGCGACGACGTCGCCCTTGGTCACGCCGTTGCAGCGGCAGACGGTCGTGCGGTCGGGCATGAAGGTCGGCGACGGGGCGGGCGACGGCATGCCGGCGACCGGCCGGAGCAGCAGCTGGGCGGGGTCCGCAGGCACCGGCGTGCCGCGGGTGTAGGCGGCCGTGACGTCGGCCGCGACCGCCCCGGCGCCGATGCACGTCGCACCGATCACCCGCCCGTCGGCCACCACGACCTCGAGGTGCCGGCCGCCGTCCGGGTCGGCCAGGCGGACCGTGCGCTGCCCCTCGACCGCCGTGCGGCGCGAGCCGCTGACGCCCATCGTCACGACGTCGAGCCCGGTGGCCTTGACCCGCACGACGTCCGAGCCCCCGGTGACCGGCACCGGCTGGGCCGGCCGGCCGTCGGTGAGGTGGACGGCGAGGCGGCGGGCCTGGTCCCAGCCCTGGGCGATCAGGCCGGTGCCTCCCTCGGGCGGCTCGGCGCAGTCCCCGATCGCGAACACCCGCGGATCGGTCGGCGTCGCGAGGTCGGGGCCGACGACGACGCCGCGGCGCACCTCCAGCCCGGCCGACCGCGCCAGGCCGGTCTCGGCGACGGTTCCCGCGGTGAGGACGAGCAGCTCGCAGGCCAGCACCTCGCCGCCGGCGAGCCGGACGCCGGCGATCCGGCCGGCCCGGACGACGGCCTCCTCGGTGCGCGCGGCGACCCGCACCCCGATCCCCAGCCCCGCGAGGCCGCTCTCGACGACCGCGGCGGCCGCCGGGTCGAGCTGCCGGTCCATGAGGTGCTCGCCGCCGTGCACGACGGTGACGGCCAGGCCGCGCCGGGCCAGCCCGGTGGCCACCTCGAGACCGAGCACGCCGGCGCCCACGACGACGGCGGTGCGCGCGTTGACCGTGGCCGCGACGATCTCCCGGGCGTCGTCCAGGGTGCGCAGGGCGTGCACGCCGGCCGGGACGGAGCGACCCGCGCCGCCCGCGTCCTCGGCCCCGAAGCCGACGAGGTCGGGGATCCTCGCCCGCGCGCCGGTCGCCAGGACGAGCAGGTCGTAGGGGTGCGGACCGCCCGCGTCGTCGAGCACGAGACGCTCCCGGCGGTCGAGCGCGACCGCGGCGCGGCCCGGCAGCACCGTCGTCCGCGAGCGGGCGGTGTGCGGCAGGCCGATCGAGGCGACGTCGTACCGGCCGGCGACGACCTCGGAGAGCAGGACACGGTTGTACGGCTCGTACTCCTCGGCGCCAAGGACGGTCACCTCGTACGCGTGCGCGGCGTCCCGGGCGTGCAGGTCGTCGGCGAAGCGTGCGCCGACCATCCCGTGGCCCACGACCACCAGTCGCGTCGTGCGGCTCATCCGAGGCCTCCTCTCGTCGTGGCCGCGGTCACCGCGGCGTCATCCGGCAGGTCCGGACCGTCCCACGGCTCCAGGCGCACCGCGGACACCTTGAACTCGGGCATCCCGGAGATCGGGTCGGTCGCGTCGTTCGTCATCCGGTTGACGTTCCCCGTGCCGGCCCAGTGGAAGGGCATGAAGACGGTGTCGACCCGCACCGCGTCGGTCAGCCGGGCGCGGGCGACCGCGCTCCCCCGCGCCGTCTGGAGCCGCACGTGGCTGCCGTCCTCGATGCCGAGCAGGTCGGCGAGCAGGGGGTGGATCTCGACGAGCGGCTCGGGGGCCGAGCGCTGGAGCTCGGGCACCCGGCGCGTCTGGGCGCCCGACTGGTACTGCGCCAGCACCCGCCCGGTGACCAGGTGCAGCGGGGCGTCCGGACCGAGCCGATCCGCCGGACCCACGTGGTCGACCGGCACGAGCCGCGCGCGGCCGTCGGGCGTCGGGAAGCTCGCGGGTGAAGAGCCGGGGGGTGCCGGGGTGGTCCGGCTCGCCCTGCGGCGTCGCCGGGCACGGCCAGAAGAGGTCCGGCTCGGCGTCCAGGCGCTCGTGGCTGAGCCCGGAGTAGTCGGCGCGACCGCCCGCGCTGGCGCGCGCGAGCTCGTCGAAGACCTCGGCCGGATCCGTCGCGAAGTGCACCGGCGAGCCGAGCCGCGCGGCGAGGTCGGCGAGCACGTCGAGCTCGCTGCGGACACCCTCCGGCGGCTGCACGGCCTGGCGACGCCGCAGCACGCGCCCCTCGAGCGAGGTCATCGTGCCCTCCTCCTCGGCCCACTGGGTCACCGGCAGCACGACGTCGGCGAGCAGGGCGGTCTCCGAGGGGACGAGGTCGCTGACGACGAGCAGGTCGAGCGCGGCGAGCCGCTCGCGCACGTGGCCGGAGCGGGGGGCGCTGACCAGGACGTTCGAGCCGTGCACGAGCAGCGCACGGGGACCGCCCGGCCGGCCGAGGCGGTCGAGCAGCTCGACCGCGGGCAGGCCGGAGCGGGGCAGGTCGGCCGGGTCGACGCCCCAGACCCCGGCGACGTGCGCCCGCGCCTGCTCGTCCTCGATCGACCGGTAGCCGGGGAGCTGGTCGGCCTTCTGGCCGTGCTCGCGGCCGCCCTGGCCGTTGCCCTGCCCGGTGATCGCGCCGTAGCCGCTGCCGGTGCGGCCCGGCAGGCCGAGCAGCAGCGCGAGGTTGATCGCGGCGGTGACCGTCGCGGTGCCCTGGGTGCTCTGCTCGACGCCGCGACCGGTCAGGACGTACGCGCCGGCACCGCCCCGGGCGGGTGACGCCGCGGCCAGCCGGTGCGCGACGGCGCGCAGCGTCGCGGCCGGCACCCCGCTCACCTGCTCGGCGCGCTCCGGCCACCACGCGGCGACGGACCGGCGCAGGTCGTCCAGCCCGGTCGTCCGGCGCTCGAGGTAGGCCGTGTCGGCCAGGCCGTCCGCGAGCACGACGTGCGCCAGCCCGAGCAGGACGGCCAGGTCGGTGCCCGGGACCGGCTGCACGTGGACGCCCTGCCCGTCGACGGTGAGGCCGGCGGTGGCCGAGCGCCGCGGGTCGACGACCATCAGGCCGCCGAGGCCCCGCACACCGGCGAGGTGCTGGAGCGAGGGCGGCATCGTCTCGGCGAGGTTCGACCCGAGGAGCAGCACGGCCTGGGCGCCACCGAGGTCCTCCAGCGGGAACGGCAGCCCACGGTCGACGCCGAGCGTGCGGTTGGCCGCCCGCGGCGGCGCTCGCCATGCAGAAGCGCCCGTTGTAGTCGATGTTCGGCGTCGCCAGCACGGTCCGGGCGAACTTGCCGAGCGTGTACGCCTTCTCGTTGGTCAGGCCGCCGCCGCCGAAGATCGCGACCGACGCCGGACCGTGCTCGGCGCGCAGCGCGGCCAGCCGCGTCGCGACCACCCCGAGCGCCTCGTCCCAGCTGACCGCCCGCAGCTCGCCGTCGACGCGCAGCAGGGGCGTGGTGAGGCGGTCCGGGGTCGTGAGCAGGGAGGCGCTGGTCCAGCCCTTCTGGCACAGGCCGCCGCGGTTGGTCGGGAAGTCGCGGCCGGTGACGGTGACCGGCGGCCCCTCGGGCGAGGTGCTCGCCGCGAGGCCCATCGCGCACTGCAGCGCGCAGTACGGGCAGTGGGTGGCCGTGCCGGCCGGGTCGGCGGGGACAGCCCCCGGCGACCCGGCCGCGACCCGCGTCTCGAGACCCACTCAGACGCCGATCTGCGTCATCCGCGCACCCGGGCGCAGGTAGCAGAACCAGGTGACGGCGGCCATCACCGCGAACAGCACCACGTAGGCCTGGAGCGCGGGCACGATCGAGCCGGAGGACGCCTTGGCCCAGGCGTAGACGATCGGCACGAGGAAGCCGCCGAACGCGCCGACCGCCGAGATGATGCCGACGGCCCCGGCCGCCTGGCGCTTGAACTCGGTCCTCGTCCCGGGCGCGTCACCGGCGTCCAGGGCCTTGGCGCGGAAGATCGCCGGGATCATCCGGTAGGTCGAGCCGTTGCCGATCCCGGTCGCGACGAACAGCACCATGAAGCTGACGAAGAAGAGCAGCAGGCTCCTCTGCTGGACCGCGATCACGCCGGAGATGCCGGCCGCGATCATCAGGCCGAAGCTCGCGACCGTGATGACCGCCCCGCCCATCCGGTCGGCGAGCCTGCCACCGAGCGGCCGGGAGACGGAGCCGATGGCCGCCCCGAGGAAGCCCCAGGTCAGGGCGATGTCCGGCCGGTCGAAGACCGCCTTGAGCAGCGTCGGGAAGGCGGCCGAGTAGCCGATGAACGAGCCGAACGTCCCGATGTAGAGGAAGGCCATGACCCAGGTGTCCCGGTGGTGGGTGGACCGCGCGGTCCCGGCCAGGTCGGCCTTGGCCTCGGTGAGGTTGTCCATGAAGACGTAGGCGAGCGCGGCGGCGGCGACGGCGAGCGGGATGTACATCAGCCCGGCGCGGGACAGCGCCAGACCTCCCCCGGCCACGACGACGAGCGGCACGACCTTCTGCACGACGGCGACGCCGACGTTCCCGCCGGCGGCGTTGAGGCCCAGCGCCCAGCCCTTCTCCTTCTCCGGGTAGAAGAACGAGATGTTGGCCATCGACGAGGCGAAGTTGCCGCCGCCGAAGCCCGCGGTGCCGGCGATGAGCAGCAGCACCCCGAACGGGACCTCCGGGTGGTTGACCACCCACGCCAGGCCGAGGCACGGGATGACCAGCAGCAGCGCCGAGACGACGGTCCAGTTGCGGCCCCCGAACTTGGGGACGGCGAAGGTGTAGGGCAGCCGGAGGAGGGCGCCGACCCCGCTGGGGACGGCGGTCAGCCACAGGCCCTGGCTGGTGGTCAGCGCCCAGCCGGAGGCACCGACGGTGCCGTCGGCGTTCGCCAGCATCTTGACGACGACGATGCTCCAGAGCAGCCAGATCGAGAACCCGATGTGCTCGGCGAGGATCGAGAAGAAGAGGTTGCGGCCGGCGACCCGCTTGCCGACCGAGGCCCAGAAGCCCGGGTCCTCCGGCTCCCAGTGGTCGATCCAGCGGCCCCGGGCCGGGCGGGCCGCGGACGGTGCGATGTCGGTGACGGTCTCGGCGACGCTGCCGGCAGGGGTCACGGTGGTGGACGGTGCCATCACTGCCTCCAGGTGGGGTCGGCCTCGGTCGGGCCGGGTACGCCGACGGTAGGAAGCGGATGTTTCTCACGGTGGTGCCCGTCGATTTCGCTCGTGGAAAGGCTCGCGCACAGCCGGCGGGCGCCCGGCGTGAGAAGTCCGCCGTCCCGGGACCGTCGCCGCAGGCCAGACCCCACCGGACAGCCGTGGTCGCCCCGTCGTCGCCTAGGTCCGAAGTCCGAGGCGACCGGGTGGCCCCGCTCTTACTGTGCAAGGAAGGAGCCAGCGTCGGCACCGTTGCTCGCGGTCGCGAGGAAGCACCCTCGCGTGGTCGGCGCTGCGCCCGGAGCAGACCAACGGGGGTCTCACAGTGCGCGACATCTCTCACAGCGACCGCATCGCCATCACGGTGAACGGCCGCGCGGTCGAGGTCCTCGACGGCCTGACGATCCTGGAGGCCGCGCAGCAGGCGGGTGTCGACGTGCCCTCGCTGTGCCAGGACATCCGGCTGGACCGGTCCAACGGCAACTGCGGGCTGTGCGTGGTCGAGGTCGGCGAGGACAAGCCGACCGACGTGAAGTCCTGCCTCACCCCGGTGCGCGCCGGCATGGTCATCTCCACCCACACCCCCCGGCTGGAGGCCTACCGCAAGGTGCGGCTCGAGCAGCTGCTCTGCGACCACAACGCCGACTGCGTCGCGCCCTGCGTGCAGACCTGCCCGGCCAACATCGACATCCAGACCTACCTCAAGCACGTCGCGGACGGGAACTACGAGGCCGCGATCCGCGTCATCAAGGACCGCAACCCGTTCCCGTCGGTGTGCGGCCGGGTCTGCCCGCACCCCTGCGAGGCCGAGTGCCGCCGCAACCTCACCGACGAGCCGGTCGCGATCAACCACGTCAAGCGCTTCGCCGCGGACTGGGACATGGCCCGTGACGAGCCGTGGATCCCCCGGGTCGGCGAGCCCACCGGCAAGCGGCTGGCCGTCGTCGGCGCCGGCCCGTCCGGCCTGTCCGCCGCCTTCTACAGCGCCCTCGCCGGGCACGACGTCACGGTCTTCGAGCGTCGCAGCCACGCCGGCGGCATGATGCGCTACGGCATCCCCGAGTACCGGCTGCCGAAGAAGACCCTCGACGAGGAGATCGGCATCATCCAGTCGATGGGTGTCGAGATCGTCACCCGCAAGGCGCTGGGCACGCACCTCAACCTCGAGGACCTCAAGCGCGACTTCGACGCCGTCTACCTGGCCATCGGCTCGTGGCAGGCCAGCCCGCTGCGCATCGACGGGGAGAACCTCGAGGGCGTCTGGCTGGGCATCCAGTACCTGGAGCAGGTCACCAAGGACGTCGAGATCCCGCTGGGCGAGACCGTCCTGGTGATCGGTGGCGGCAACACCGCGATCGACTGCGCGCGCACCGCGCTGCGCAAGGGCGCCAAGCAGGTCAAGCTCGTCTACCGGCGCACCCGCGACGAGATGCCCGCCCAGGCCTTCGAGGTCGCCGAGGCCCTGCGCGAGGGCGTCGAGATGGTCTTCCTCACCTCGCCCGAGCGGATCATCGCCGAGGGCGGCCGCAAGCAGCTGCACTGCCTGGCGATGGAGCTCGGCGAGCCGGACCGCTCCGGACGCCGCCGCCCGCTGCCGATCGAGGGCAGCGACTTCGTCCTCGAGGCCGACACGATCATCGGGGCGATCGGTCAGAGCACCGACACCGGGTTCCTCTACAACGACCTGCCGGTGCGCCTGAACAAGTGGGGCGACATCGACGTCGACGGCTTCACCATGCAGTCCTCCGAGTCGAAGATCTTCGCCGGCGGCGACTGCGTGACCGGCCCGGCGACCGTCATCCAGGCGGTGTCCGCCGGGCGCCGGGCGGCCATGGCGATCGACGAGTTCATGGTCAAGGGCTACGTGCGCCCGAGCCAGGAGGACTACTCCTGCAGCCGCGGGACGCTCGAGGACCTGGACCGGGCCGAGTTCGAGGAGTTCCCGCACCTGGCCCGCGCGACCATGCACGAGCTCGAGCCCGCGGAGCGCGTCGGCAGCTTCGCGGAGGTCGAGACCGGCCTGACCGAGGCCGAGGCGCGCGCCGAGGCCGCCCGCTGCCTGGAGTGCGGGTGCAGCAAGCAGAACTCCTGCTCGCTGCGCGAGGTCGCCACCGAGCACAAGGTGACCTTCCACGCCCCGCTGCACGTGCGGCCGTACTCGCCGATCGTCCGCGAGCACCCGTTCATCATCCGCGACAACAACAAGTGCATCTCCTGCGGGCGCTGCGTCGCGGCCTGCGCCGAGATCGAGGGTCCCGGCGTGCTGGCGTTCCAGTTCCACGACGGACTGCTGCGCGTCGGCACCCACAACGGCCAGCCGCTCGGGATGACCGACTGCGTCTCGTGCGGGCAGTGCGTCCGCGCCTGCCCCTGCGGCGCGCTGGACTACGTGCGCGAGCGGGGCGACGTGTTCACCGCGATCAACGACCCGACGAAGGTCGTCGTGGGCTTCGTGGCCCCCGCCGTCCGCAGCGTCATCGCCGACGAGTACCACCTCGACGTGAGCGAGGCCTCCTCGTTCATCGCGGGCCTCATGCGCCAGGTCGGCTTCGACAAGGTCTTCGACTTCTCCTTCGCCGCCGACCTGACGATCATGGAGGAGACCACCGAGTTCCTCTCCCGCGTGAACAACGGCGGCGTCCTGCCGCACTTCACCTCGTGCTGCCCGGGCTGGGTCAACCTCGTCGAGCGGCGGTGGCCCGAGATGATCCCGCACCTGTCCAGCTGCAAGTCGCCGCAGCAGATGATGGGCGCCACGGTGAAGAACCACTTCGCCCAGCTCGCCGGGATCTCGCTGGACGACCTGCACGTCGTCTCGATCGTCCCGTGCCTGGCCAAGAAGTACGAGGCGGCCCGTCCCGAGTTCGCCCCCGAGGGCATCCGCGACGTCGACTCCGTGCTCACCACGACGGAGTTCCTCGAGATGGTGCAGATGCTGCGGCTCGAGCCGCAGGACATCGCGCCCGCCGAGTTCGACGAGCCGTACGCCCGCGTCAGCGGGGCCGGCGTGCTCTTCGGCGCCTCCGGCGGCGTCGCCGAGGCCTCGCTCCGGATGGCCGTGGAGAAGCTCACCGGCGAGCCGCTGGTCGAGCACCTGGAGTTCCACGACGTGCGCGGCCTGGAGGGCCTCAAGGAGGCCAGCGTGACCGGCGGCGGGACGAGGGTCCGGGTCGCCGTCATCTCCGGGCTGAACAACGCCGAGCCGCTGGTCAAGCGGATCATCGCGGGTGAGGACGTCGGCTACGACCTGGTCGAGGTCATGGCCTGCCCGGGCGGTTGCGTCAACGGCGCCGGGCACCCGATGCCCGGCGTGGTCGGCCAGACGGCGGCGCGCCAGAAGGTGCTGGTGGAGATCGACCGCACCTCGACGTACCGCAAGTCCCAGGAGAACCCCGACATCCTGCGGCTCTACGACGAGTTCTACGGGGAGCCGAACTCCGAGACGGCCCACCACCTGCTGCACACCACGTATGCGCCGTTCGTCAAGCCGCCGTGCCCGGACGCGGCGCGGTCCGTCGCCCTGTCGGGCCTGCCCACCACCCAGGAGACCCCGTGACGCGCTCCGTCCTCGCCGCCGGCCTCGTCCTCGTCGGCCTGCTGGCCGGCTGCGGCGGGGGCAGCACCGCGAGCGAACCGGGGACGTCGTCGCCTGAGGTGACGGCCTCGGCCACCGCGAGCGCGGAGCCCACGACGATCCGGATCGCCTCGCTCAAGGGCCCGACGACGATGGGGCTCGTCGGGCTCATGCAGGAGGCGGCGGCCGGCACCGCGGCCGAGGACTACCGGGTCACCGTCTACGGCACGCCCGACGAGGTCGTCCCGCTCGTGGTGCAGGGCAACGTCGACGTCGCCCTCGTGCCGGCGAACCTCGCCGCGGTGCTCTACGCCAAGACCACGACCGACGACGGCGCGCAGGTCCAGGTCGCGGCCATCAACACGCTCGGGATGCTCGAGGTCGTCGAGGCCGGCGAGACGATCACCTCGATGGCCGACCTCGCGGGACGGACGGTCTACAGCACGGGCAAGGGCGCCTCGCCGGAGTACGTCCTGGAGTACCTGCTGGCCGAGAACGGGCTCGACCCCGCGACCGACCTGACGATCGAGTACAAGAGCGAGGCCACCGAGGTGACCGCCCTGCTGGCGTCGGAGCCCGGCGCCATCGGCGTGCTGCCGCAGCCCTACGTGACGATCGTCAAGTCGCAGAACCCGGCCGTCCGGACCGCGCTGAGCCTGTCCGAGGAGTGGGAGAAGGTCGCGCCCGAGTCGACGATGGTCACCGGGGTGCTCGTGGTCCGCACCCAGTTCGTCACCGACCACCCCGAGGCCTTCGACCAGTTCCTCACCGACTACCAGGCCTCGACCACCTTCACCAACGAGCACCCCGACGAGGCCGCACCGCTCATCGTCGAGGCGGGGATCGTCCCCGCGGCGCCGATCGCCGAGGCGGCCATCCCGGCGTGCCACATCACCTACATCGCCGGCGCCGAGCTCAAGCAGGACCTGAGCGGCTACCTCCAGGTGCTCCACGACGCCGAGCCCGCCTCGGTCGGCGGGAGCATGCCGGGCGATGACTTCTACTACGGAGGCTGACCGACCGGTCGGCTCCCGGCGCCGGGGTCTGGCGCGGATCGCGCTCGCCCTGGCGTTCTGGCTCGTCGTGTGGCAGGTCGCCGCGAGCGCGATCGGCCAGCAGGTCCTGCTCGTGCCGCCGGGCGGGGCGCTGGCACGGCTCGGCGAGCTCGTCGTCACGACGGGCTTCTGGGGCACCGTCGCTCACTCCCTGGCGCGGATCGGCCTGGGGTTCCTGGCAGCGACCGTCGTCGGGATCCTCGCGGCGTCCCTCGCCGAGACGGTCAAGGTCGTCGACATCCTGCTGACCCCGTTGCTCGCCGCGATCCGCAGCACGCCCGTCGTCAGCTTCATCATCCTCGTGCTGATCTGGGCCGGCTCGGGCCAGCTCGCCTTCGTCATCAGCTTCCTCATGGTGCTGCCGATCCTCTACACCAACGTGCTCGAGGGCATCCGGCGGCGCGACGTGGGCCTCCTGGAGGTCGCCACGGTCTTCCGGGTGCCCCGGCTGCGCCGGCTCGCGGCGATCGACGTCCCGTCGGTGCTGCCCTTCGTCGTGGCCGGCTGCAAGGTCGGCGTAGGGCTGGCGTGGAAGAGCGGGATCGCCGCCGAGGTCATCGGGCTGCCGCAGGGGAGCATCGGCGAGCAGCTCTACGAGGCGAAGATCTTCCTCAGCAGCGCCGACCTCTTCGCGTGGACCGTCGTCGTCGTCGCGCTGAGCTACGGCTTCGAGCTCCTCGTCCTGCTCGCCCTGTCCCGGGGCGAGCAGCGGCTGGCCCGCGGGCCGGCGCGATGATCCGCCTGCGCGGGGTCGGCAAGAGCTACGGGGACCAGCGGGTCCTCGACGGGCTGGACCTCGAGCTGCCCGACGCCCAGGTGACCACCGTGATGGGCCCCAACGGCGTGGGCAAGACGACCCTGGCGCGGCTGCTGCTGGGCCTCACCGAGCCGGACGTCGGCGAGATCCACGGACTGGCCGGGCTGTCCCGCGCCGCGGTCTTCCAGGAGGACCGGCTCTGCGGCCAGCTCACCGCGAGCGCGAACGTGCTGCTCGTGCTGGACCGGCGCACGCCGGTGGCCGAGGTCGAGGCGGAGCTCGCGGCCGTCGGCCTGGACGCCGAGTCCCGCGCCAAGCCGGTCCGCGACCTCTCCGGCGGCCAGCGGCGTCGGGTCGCGATCGCCCGAGCCCTGATGACACCGGCCGCGCTCCTCGTCCTCGACGAGCCGTTCACCGGCCTGGACGCCGCGGGCCGCACCCTCCTGCGGGAGTACGTGCGCGACCGGTGCGCACACCGGACCACGCTGCTCATCACCCACGACCCGGACGAGGCCCGCTGGTTCGGGGACCGGTTGGTCCGGCTCGCCCGCCCGGGGCCGGCCCCGGCCGTAGGCTGAGGTGATGCGACGGCGCACCGCGCTCGGGATCACCGCCCTGTCCGCCGGGACGCTCGTGCTCAGCGCGCTGGGGGCCTGGAGCCTGGCCATCGGGCCCGACGCGGTCGGCCGGGTCCTCACCCACGGCACCACGACCGTGTGGGACCACCTCGAGTACCCGGGCCGCCCGACGACGCCGGCCCCGACCCCACGCCCGTGGCCGTCCGGACCCGGCACCGAACCGACGGTGACCCTCGTCGGCCCGGCCGAGCCGGTCGACGGGGTCCTCGCCGCCCACGACGGACTGGCGATGGTGGTGGTCCACCGGGGCGCTGTCGTCCATGAGTGGTCGGCGCCCGGCCACGACGCCGCCACCGCCGCGATGCTCTTCTCGGTGACGAAGTCGATCACGTCGCTGCTCGTCGGCGCCGCGCTTCAGGACGGGCTGATCGGCTCCGTCGACGACCCGGTGACCCGGTACCTGCCGGAGCTCTCCGCGCGAGGCTTCGACGCCGTGAGCGTCGCGGACGCCCTCCGGATGGACACCGGCTCGACGTACGTCGAGGACGACAACCCCTTCGGCGTGCACGTCGAGTTCAACTACACCGCCGACCTGGAGCGCGACATCCTCGGCCTCTCGGTCCGCGACGACGCGCCGGCCGAGTTCACCTACCGGTCCGGCGACAACGCGATCCTCGGCCTCCTCCTGCATCGCGTCCTGGCCCCCGAGTCGATCACCGACTACCTCCAGCGACGGTTCCTCGACCCGCTGGGCGCCGAGTCGGCCGGGCTCTGGAGCACGGACCACGACGACGGGCTCGAACGGACCTGGTGCTGCCTCGCGCTCAGCGCACGGGACCTGGCCCGGTTCGGCGTGCTGGTCCTGGACGACGGCGTCGTGGCGGGCACCCGGCTCGTGCCGGAGGGGTGGATGGCGGCCTCGTTCGCTCCCGGGTTCCCGGCCGAGGAGTGGCCGGCCGAGTACGCCGGGACGCGGCTGGCCGGCTACGGGTACGGGTGGTGGCTGGCGGGCGACGCCGTCGTCGCCCTCGGCAAGGACGGTCAGTACCTCTACGTCGACCGGCTCCGGGACGTCGTGGTGGTCCGGACCGGCACGTCCCAGGGCGGCATCGGCTGGGTCGACCTGCTCGCGGAGGTCGCCGAGTCGTTCCCGGCCCCGGAGTAGGCGCGGCGACGGTCCCCGGTGGACCGTGGCCCGCGCGGCCGCCCGGGGCGAGGAGGATGTCACCGTGACCACCACCGAGAGCTCCGAGGGTGTCCGCCGTCTGCGGTGCGCCCTGTTCGTCGACTTCGACAACGTCTACCTCGGCCTCAAGCGCCTCGACCCCGTCGCGGCCGAGGCGTTCGCCGGCTCCCCCCAGCACTGGCTGAGCGCCTTGGAGACCGGGCTCGACGACGACGGCGAGTTCTCCCGCCGCTTCCTCGTCCGCTCCTGCTACCTCAACCCCTCGGCGTTCTCCCAGTTCCGCCCGAACTTCACGCGCGCCGGGTTCAGCGTCGTGGACTGCCCCTCGTTGACCCAGCAGGGCAAGAGCAGCGCGGACATCAACCTCGTGCTCGACGCCGTGGACGCCCTGAGCGCGGAGACCCGCTACGACGAGTTCGTCATCCTCTCGGCGGACGCCGACTTCACCCCGCTCGCGCTGCGCTGCCGGGCGGCCGACCGACGGGTCACCATCGTCACCGCCGGGCCGGCCGCCAGCGCCTACCGGGCGGTCGCCGACACCGTCGTCACCGCCGACGAGCTCGCCGAGCTCGTCAAGGACCCCGACGCGTCCGCGCTCGGCGAGCCCGAGCCCGAGCCGGACCCGGCACCGGCCGCCCGCCGGACGCCGGCCCCCGCGACGAACGGGGGCGGCACCGCGACCGGACGCTCCGCTCCCCCGGCGGCGCCCGAGGTCCCGGCCGCCGCCGCACCGTCCAGCGCACCGGCCCGCCGCGCCGTCCTGCGCCTGGTCCGGGGCGCGGACCGGCCGCTCAAGGGCGGCGAGGTCGCCAACGTCGCGCACCGGGCCGACCCGGCCGTGCTCACCTCCGACTGGCAGGGCGCGGGCTCGTTCTTCCCGTGGCTCACCCGGGCGGTGCCCGAGCTGCGCTCGGCGACCCGGCCGGCGCCCGGCTTCGTCTGGGATCCCGAGCGGTTCAGCGAGGCGGACCTGCCGGGCCTCGAGCCGGTCGACCTGCCGCCCCTGCAACGCCAGGTCGTCGACGTCACCGACATCCCCAACCTGCCGACCGAGCTCTACCGGACGCTGCTCGACGCGCTGGCGACGGACGTGCAGGCGACAGCCTTCGTCCGCCCCGAGACGGCCCGGCGGGTGCGGGACGCCTGCCAGGCCGCCGGCGCGGCCATCGGCCGGACCTCGGTCAACACGGTCATCGCCGGGGTGCTGTTCGCCGGGCTCGACCTGGCCGCCCGGCCGACCGCGGCGGAGATCGCCGAGACCTGGGCGCAGAACGTCATCGGCCTGTGCCGCGGTGCCCGGATGGAGCTGCGCCCGCAGGACGTCCTGGCGATCCGCCGGTGGGTCAGCGGCGGCCTGCTGACGAAGTAGCCGCGCGACCGGGTGACCCCGCCCCGACCGCCGAGGCCGGCCCGGCGCGTGGCGGCCCCAGGGCACCAGGTCGGCGAGGAAGCCGCGGGT
This sequence comes from uncultured Actinomycetota bacterium, assembly GCA_963724505.1. Taxonomy (GTDB): domain Bacteria; phylum Actinomycetota; class Actinomycetes; order Actinomycetales; family Cellulomonadaceae; genus Actinotalea. Next base: position 575,312 of record CAVRUY010000001.1, on the reverse strand, counting down.
GAGATCCGCTTCGACCAGACGACGGTCCAGGGCCTGGAGCACGCCGCCGGCCGGTCATAGGTCCCCGACCGCGGACACAGTGGCCGTAGACTCCCGAGACGATCATGTCGCGCCGCCCCTCCCCCGGGCGGCGCACGCAAGGGGGTCCGCGCGATGTCCCAGACGACCGACCAGCTCGATGCCGTCAGCACCCGCGAGGAGCTCGCGGCGGTCCTCACCGCGCTGCGGGAACGGGCCGGCATGACGGTGCGGGACGTCGCCAAGGCCGCCGACGTCCCGGTCGCCACCGTCGGCGGGTACTTCAGCGGCCGGCACATCCCGCCAGTGGCCGCGCTGGCCCAGACCACGGCCGTGCTGCGTGCCTGCGGGGTCCCGGACGAGGAGCTCGACAGCTGGCTCGACGCCATCGCGCGGGTCCGCCGGGCCCCGGGCCCGCGGCCGGGCACGAAGGAGATCCCCTACCGCGGGCTCGCGGCCTTCCAGCCGGAGGACGCCGCCTGGTTCTTCGGCCGCGAGACCCTCACCGCGACCCTGCTCGACCGGGTGCGGGCAGCCGTCGGGACCCCGGTGATCGTCGTCGGCGCCTCGGGCGCCGGCAAGTCGAGCCTGCTGCGCGCAGGCCTCGTGCCGGCGGTCGCCGAGCTCGAGCCGGCCGGCAGCGGTCCCGAGGGCACGCAGGCGCCGTGGGCGGCCGTCCTGCTCACGCCGGGCGCACATCCGTCGACCGCACTCGCCACCGCCCTGTCGTCCGCGCCGGACCCCGGCCGGACCCTGCTCGTCGTCGACCAGCTGGAGGAGGTCTTCACCTCGTGCCCGGACGCAGATGAGCGGGCCTCCTTCGTCGCCGCGCTCGTCGACCTCGCGGCGGCAGGGACGCGCGTCGTCCTCGGCCTGCGCGCCGACTTCTACGGCGAGGCGCTGCGCCACCCCGCGCTCGGCACGGCGCTGGCCGAGCAGCAGGTCATCGTCGGGCCGATGACGCCCGGCGAGCTGCGCCGCGCGATCGTCCAGCCGGCGCTCCTCGCGCAGATCGAGCTCGATCCCGGGCTCGTCGAGGTGATCCTCGACGACCTCGCCGCCGGCGGGCGGGGGTCGGTGCACGACCCGGGCGCGTTGCCGATGCTCTCGCACAGCCTCTACGAGACCTGGCGCCTGGGCGGTGGGCGCCGCCTGACCGTCGCGGACTACGTCGAGTCCGGCGGCATCGCCGGCGCGGTCGCAGCGACGGCCGAGCGCCTCTACGCGCGGCTCAGCCGCGAGGAGGCGCGCGCCGTCGCGAACCTCTTCCTGCGGCTCGTGCACGTGGGCCAGGACGTCGCGGACACCCGGCGCCGGGTCGATCGGCTCGAGCTCGCCGACCTCGACCAGGAGGAGCTCCTCGAGAGCCTCATCGAGGCCCGCCTGCTCACCGCGGACAGCAGCTCGGTGCAGATCGCGCACGAGTCGCTGCTCTCCGCGTGGCCGCGGCTGCGCGGCTGGATCGACCACGACCGCGACGGTCTCCTGGTCCACCGCGAGCTGGCCGCCTCCGCGGCCGCCTGGGTCCGCGCGGAGCACGACCCGAGCATGCTCTACCGGGCCGGCCGCCTCGAGCGGGCCACCGAGTGGGCGGCCGAGACGCGGGCCGCCGACACGATGAACGCGCAGGAGCACGCCTTCCTCGAGACCAGCACCGCCGCCGCCGACGCCGAGCAGGCGAGCACCCGGCGGCGCACGCGACGGTTGCGCACCCTGGTGGCGACCCTCTCGGCACTCGTGCTCGCCGTCGTCGGCGTCTCGGGCTACTCGCTCGACCTCAGCGCCCGGGCCGACCGGGAGCGCGACCTCGCGGTCTCACGCCAGCTGGCCGAGGCCGCCAACCGGATCCGGGCCGTCGACCCGATCGCCGCCGCCCAGCTCGCGGTGCTGGGCTTCCGCACGGCGCCGACCGCCGAGTCGCGCGGCGCGCTCCTCGACGCCTCCGCCGTGCCCGCCGGGACGCGCGTGATGGCCGGCGGCAGCCTGCCCAGCCTCGCGCTGAGCGGTGACGCGCGCTGGATGGCCGCCGGGGCGAGCACCGGCGACGTCCGGGTGTGGCAGCTCTCGGACGCCGCGGAACCTGTTCCCACCGTCACGGTCGACGCCCTGCACGCCGACGACGAGCCGCTGTACGCCACGGCCCTCGACGGGGACGGCCGACGGCTGGCCACCGCGGGCGCGAGCGGCTGGGTGCACCTGTGGTCGCTGGCCCCCGGGACGGACCCCACCCTGCTGGCCGACCTCGACGGCGGGGAGGGCACGATCTTCGCACTCGCCTTCTCGCCGGACGGGACGAGCCTGGCCGCCGCGGGCGAGGACGGGCAGGTCCGCCTGTGGGACCTCACCGCCGACCTCACGGCCGACCCGGCCGTCCTCGACGACACGGCCGACCCGCTGGCGAGCGTCGCCTTCAGCGCCGACGGCACCACCCTCGCAGCGGCCGGCTCCGACCTCCTGGTCCACCGGTGGGACCTGCGCGAGGGCGTCGCGTCCGCGAGGGCCCTGCCCCCGCTGGCGGGGCCCGCGCGATCCCTCACCTCGGTCGCCTTCGCCCCAGACGGCCACGCGCTCGCCGCAGGGTCGAAGGACCAGGTCGCCTACACCTGGGCGCTCGACGACCCGTGGGGAGCGCCCACCGCCGACCCCGTCACCTACGAGGACGGCGGGAGCTGGATCAACGCCGTCGGGTACAGCCCCGACGGGAGCCTCGTGGCGACCGGCAGCTCGGACCACGACCTGCGGATCTACGAGGTCTCGACCGGCATCCTGGTCTCCGAGATCCCGCAGCCCGGGCCGATCACCGCCCTCACCTTCCTCTCGACCGGCAACGGCCTGGTGACCAGCGGGCCGGACGGGTCCCTGCGCCTGTGGCCCGAGCCGACGCCCGCGGCCGCGCTGCCCGGAGGGCGGGCCTTCTCCGTCCACTTCGACCCGAACGGCAGGCTCGTCGCCGCCGGGAGCGCGAACGCGGTCCGCACCTTCGACGTGTCGGTCCCGTACCGCGCGCCCGCGCTCGGACCGGCCGTCAGCGCCCCGGACGGCGGGACCTTCGACGGCACGGCCGCCTACTCCGCCTCCGGCGACCTGCTCGCCACCGGCAGCGGCGAGGGCCCGGTCTGGCTGTGGGACACGTCGGGGGACACGATGCGCCTGCTCAGCGCGATGCCCGACCCGCCGACCGCCCTGGTGGAAGGCGTCGCGTTCAGCCCGGACGGCCGCACGCTCTCGGCCGCCAGCGACGACTCGACCGTCCGGCTCTGGGACATCACGGACCCGACGGCCCCCGAGGCGCGCGGCGTCATCGACTCGCCGCCCTCCCTGGAGCTGTGGGCGACGTGGTCGCCGGACAGCTCGCTGCTCGCCATCGGCGGGGCGGGTCCCGACGTGGTGACGATCTGGGACGTGTCCGACCCGGCCGACCCGCAGATGCTCGGTGAGCCGCTCGAGGGCCTCGCGCTGCAGTCCTACGGCATGATCTTCAGCCCCGACGGGCAGACGCTCGCCGTCGCCTCGGCCGACCGCACCGTCCGGCTCGCCGACGTCTCCGAGCCGGCGACGGCGCACTGGATCGGCGCGCCGCTCCTCGGGGCAGGCGACTACGTCTACGACGTCGCCTTCAGCCCGGACGGGTCGATGCTCGCCTCGGTGAGCGGCGACGGCGTCCTGCGCACGTGGGACGTGACCGACCGCCAGGCCCCGGTCCTCACGGCATCGCTGACCGCTGCGGGTGCCGGCCTGTACAGCATCAGCATCTCCCCGGACGGGAGCCGGATCGCCGCCGGCGGAACCAGCTCGACCGTCACGATCTGGGACCTCGACCCGGCGGCCGTCACGGCCCGCGTGTGCCGACTCGTCGGGACCGCCCTGACCGAGGCCGAGTGGCAGCAGTACGTCCCGAGCATCACCTACCAGGACCCCTGCGCCGCCTGAGGCAGCCGCGCACGGGCCGCGGCGAGCGTCGGCCACCCGGCCGCGCCGGACGCGTAGGGTCGCAGCGTGGACGCCGTGATCACCATCGAGGGCCTGGTCAAGTCCTACGGGTCGTTCCGGGCGCTGCGCGGACTGGACCTGGACGTCACCCGGGGCGAGGTGCACGCCTTCCTCGGACCCAACGGCGCCGGCAAGTCGACGACGATCCGCATCCTGCTCGGGCTGCTGCGGGCCGACGCCGGGACGGTCACGGTGCTCGGGCAGGACCCCTGGCAGGACGTCGTGGCCCTGCACCGGCGCCTGGCCTACGTCCCCGGGGACGTCAGCCTCTGGCCCTCGCTCACCGGCGGGGAGGCGATCGACCTGCTCGGGCACCTGCGGGGCGGGCTGGACGAGGCCCGCCGCGCCGAGCTGATCGAGCGGTTCGAGCTCGACCCGACCAAGCGGGGCCGGCAGTACTCCAAGGGCAACAAGCAGAAGGTCGCGATCGTCGCCGCGCTGGCCTCCGACGTCGAGCTGCTCATCCTCGACGAGCCGACCTCCGGGCTCGACCCGCTGATGGAGGAGGTCTTCCAGGCGGAGATCCTCGCCGAGAAGGCCAAGGGACGCAGCATCCTGCTCTCCAGCCACATCCTCAGCGAGGCGGAGGCCCTGGCGGACCGGATCAGCATCATCCGGGAGGGCCGGATCGTCGAGACGGGGACGCTCGACCAGCTCCGGGTGCACACCCGCACGAGCATCCGGGCCGTGCTCGCCCACCCGCCGGCGAGCCTGTCCGGCCTGGTCCCCGTCGACGACGGCCTCCTGGTCGACTCCGTCCTGACGGTCTCCGTCGCCCGCGACCAGGTCAACGACGCGATGGCCACCCTGAGCCGGTTCGGCATCCTCGAGCTCACCGTCGCGCCGCCGTCGCTGAGCGACCTCTTCCTGCGCGCCTACGGCGAGCCCGCCGCCTCCGACGACGACGCCGCCCCGGCACGGCACCGCCGGGGCGTCCACCGGCGCGAACGATGACCGAGACCTTCGTCGGCGTCCGGCCGCTGCTGCACGTCTCCCTGGCCCAGGACGTCCGGCGGATCGCCCCCTGGGTCGCCCTCATCTCGACCCTGTCGGTCAGCTCCGTCCTGGCGTACGCGTGGGTGTTCCCCGACGCGGCCAGCCGGGCCGAGCTCGCCCAGACCGTGGAGGGCAACCCGGCCTTCAGCCTCATCTTCGGTCCCGGCCGGGAGCTCACGACGGCCGACGGGTTCAACGCCTGGCGGGCCGGGGCGCTCGGCGCGTTCTTCGCCGGGCTGATGGCCATCGGCATCGTCGTGCGCAACAGCCGGGCGCACGAGGACTCCGGGCAGGCCGAGCTCATCGCCTCCGGCGTCGTCGGACGCGACGCCCGGCTGGTCGTGGCCGTCGCGATGGCGGCGATCGCCTCGGTGGTCCTCGGGGTCGTCGCGTCGGTGGCCACCATCGCCTTCGGCGGCGGCGTCGCCGACTCGATCACGCTCGCCGCGACGTTCACCGCCTCGGGTCTGATGTTCGCCGGCATCGCCGCGGTGACGGCGCAGATCGGCTCGGAGGCCCGCACGGCGAGCTCGCTCGCGGTGACCGTGCTCGGGGTGGCGTTCGTGGCCCGCGGCTACATCGACACGAGCGGCGCGGCGGAGTGGCTGATCTGGCTGACCCCGCTGGGCTGGACCGAGCAGGTGCGGCCGGCCGCCGGCAACGACTGGCGGCCGCTGCTCGCCTGCCTGGCCCTGGCGGTCACCGCCGTAGCCGTCGCCGCGCGGCTGCAGTCCCGGCGGGACCTCGGGATGGGACTCCTCCCGCCGCGCCCGGGGCCGGCCCGGGGCCGCGGTGTGGTGACCACGTGGGGCCTGGCGCTGCGCCTGCAGCGCGGCTCGATCGTCTCCTGGACGATCGCGCACGCCGTGCTCGGCGTGGTCTTCGGCTTCCTCGCCACGACCGTCGGCGAGCTCTTCGTGCAGAACCCCGGGATCGCGCAGGTGATCGCGGCGGGCGGCGCCACGACCTCCAGCCTGATCTTCGAGTTCCTCGTGACGATCGTGCGGCTCGTCGGGCTCATCGCGGCGGTCTACGGGGTGCAGGTGCTCATGCGGGTGCATGCCGAGGAGAGCGAGCTCCGGGTCGACCCGGTGCTCGCCGGATCGGTGCGGCGGGCGCGCTTCCTGGCGAGCCATGCGGTGCTGGCCTTCGCCGGTCCGGCCCTGGCGCTCGTGCTCAGCGCGGGCGTCATCGGGCTGACGGCGTCCGCGCGCGACGCGGAGATCCACGCGGGCGACGTCCTGCTCCAGGGGCTGGCGACCGTCCCCGCGACCTGGGTGCTCGTCGGCATCGCGCTGCTCACCGTCGGCGCGGCCCCGGGGGCCCGGGCCGCCGCCTGGTTCGCGCTCGTGTTCTCGTTCGCGCTGACCATCCTCGGTCCGCTCTTCAAGCTCTGGGACTGGATCCTGGGCATCAGCCCGCTGTGGCACGTGCCGGACGTCACCGCGACCGACGTCGACTGGTCCGGACCGGCCTGGCTGCTGCTCGTGACGCTCGCGCTCGGGGTCGCCGGCTTCGTCGGGTTCCGGCGCCGCGACCTGCTCTGACCCTCAGACCCCGCGCTCGACGGGCATCCGCCCGGTGGCCACGGCCCGGACCAGCGCGGCGTGGTCGGCCTCCGTCTGGTCGGCGTACGCCAGCGCGAACCGGGCCATCGCCTCGTCGAGCTTCGCGGAGGAGCCCGCGTAGCCGGAGATCATCGAGGCGCCGCTGGTGCGTGCGTGGCCCTTGGCGAGCAGGTGCCCGACGATGCCCGCGTAGTCGGCGAGCGACTCCCGGTCGATCGTCTCCAGCGCGACGGTCCCCTTCATGTTGCGGAACTGGCGCACGTAGTACTGACGGCCGTCGATCGTCGCCCAGCCGAGCAGCGGGTCGCTGACGGTCTGCAGGGCCTGCTGGTACTCGACCACGCGCTGGCCCTGGTGGGCGTGCCACGCGTTGTCGCCGTGGACGTACGGCGCCAGGACCGAGCGCCTGGCCTGCTTGAGCTGGAGGAAGACGACGTCGTCGGCGCTGGAGCCCTCGAGCAGCGCGACGTACGCCCGCAGCCCGACCGAGCCGACGCCGACGACCTTGTGCGCGACGTCGACCAGCGTGTAGCCGCCGAGGACCCGCCGCCAGTGCGGGGCAAGGGTCTCGAGGTAGCGGTCGACCCCCTCGGCGACGAGATCGGCCTCGGTCGCCCCGAGCCGCGTGATCAGCGGCGGCTCCTCGACGATCTGCCGCCGCCCGGCCTCCTCCGTGGTGAACCGGGGCAGCGCGCGGTCGCTGGTCCGGGACCGGGCGCGCTTGATCGCCCGGTCGATCTCGGCCGCAAGCGTCTTCTGGGACGCGTGCTCGTGGATCCGGTCGACGTCGAGCCGCTCGAAGGAGCGGGCCAGCAGGGCCTGGTCGGCGAGGTGCCGGATCTCCTGCCGGTAGGCGGCAGAGCACGAGCGGACGGCCGCCTCGCAGGCGTCCTCGCCCGCGCCGTGCTGCCGGCCGGCGACCCAGATGCTGGCCACGAGCCGGCGCAGGTCCCACTCCCAGGCGCCCGGGTGGGCCTCGTCGAAGTCGTTGAGGTCGATGACCAGGTCCCGCTCCGGGCTCGCGTAGAAGCCGAAGTTGCCCAGGTGGGAGTCGCCGCAGACCACCGGCGTGATGCCCGTCGCCGGCAGCCCGGCGACATCGGCCGCCATCACCACGGCGGACCCGCGGAGGAACCCGTAGGGCGAGGCGGCCATCCGGCCCACCCGGACCGGAACCAGCCAGTCGAGGCGTCCGCGGTGGCTCTCCTCGATCTGCGCGACCGGATCACGGTCGAGGTCCTCCGGCTGCCACCGGCCGAGCGACGAGCGCGGCACGGACCGGCGCAGCGCCCGCCCCATCCGGTACCGCTCGGCGCGGGTCGCCGGTCGCCGCCGGAGCGAGGCGTAGTCGTGCCGGTCGGCGCTCGCCAGGACGGCGTGCCCACTCGCGTGCGGGTCGGGGACGACGTGGTGCTCCGGCGACGTCCCACCGGACGTCGGTGGGACGGGCTCAGGCACTCTCGGACCCGCCATCGCTACTTGCCCTCCGCCCTGAGGTCGATGTGCCGATCGTCGCAGACTCCCGCCCCGACCTCCATCGTCCGGTCGTGCAGCCGGGGGGGGTCGTCGCGTTTGTCGTGCTCGGTCTCGGCGGCATTGACTCCTGAGCGAGCGACGAGGAGAGTCCGAGTCCTGGAGCCTCGCTCCGAACCGGACGCGGCACAGACACTCAACGGAGAGTGATACCCGCCATGAGAACCCCTCGCGCGTTGCTGTCCGCTTCGATCGCCGTCCTCCTGCTTCCCGTGATGGCCCTCAGCGCCCATGCAGCCCCACCGACCAACGACACTCCCGGGGGTGCCGTCGTCATCACCACCCTGCCGACGACCCTCGTCCAGGACACGACCGAGGCGACGACCGACGCCCTGGACCGCGACCTCAACCAGATGTGCGGAGCGCCCGCGACGAACGCGAGCGTGTGGTTCGTCTACACGGCGGACGACTCCCCCGGCTTCCTGGTGAGCATGGAGAACTCGGACTACTCCGGCGGCTTCATGGTGACCGAGGGCGACCCTGCCCTCGGCAACCTCGTCAGCTGCGGGCCCGTCGCCGTGGCCGTCTACACGGTCCCCGGCGAGACGTACTACGTCACGGCCTTCTCCGACACGGCAGTGAACGGCGGGCTTCTCGAGGTCACCTTCGAGCCCGCGCCGCCCTCGCCCGAGATCAGCATCAGCGTCAACGCCACCGGCCAGTCGCTCAAGGACGGCACAGCCGTGCTGACCGGCAGCTACACGTGCCAGAACGCTGTCGACGGCGGGATCGACGGGACGCTCACGCAGAGCGTGGGGCGCTTCAAGATCACCGGGTACTTCGGGTTCTACCCGCTCCTCTGCGACGGCACGGCCCAGGCGTGGACGGCCTACGTCGTCAGCGACAACGGGCTGTTCGCCGGCGGCAAGGGCGCGAGCGTGAGCTTCGGCTACGCGTGCGGCTCCTTCGAGTGCGCAACGAGCTACACCGAGCAGTCCGTCAAGCTCAGCCGCGGCGGCGGTCGACGGTAGCGGCACAGGTCGGAGGGCCCGGCCCCGGCCGGACCCTCCGATCTCGACCCTTGACACGTCCTCGCCTCAGGATACAGTTCACCGTGAGGTGAAGTATTGATGAGCAGCCCGGTCCGTGAGCCCGCTGACCTCGACGTGCTGCTCACCGCGCTGGCCAATCCCCACCGACGACAGATCGTCGCCCTCCTGGCGCTCCACCCGAGCTCGATCAGCAGGCTCGCCGAGGTCCGCGGCCTGTCGCTGCCGGCGATCCACAAGCACGTGCGCATCCTCGAGGAAGCAGGGCTCGTCGCCCGCCGGAAGCTCGGCCGGACGAACATCCTCACCCTCGACCGCGACGCGCTCGGCAGCCTGCAGGACTGGCTCGGGCAGTTCCAGACCCACTGGGGCCACGCGGCAGAGACGCTGGAGAACTACGCCGCCTACCTGGGGGCCCAGCCGGACGACGCCGCACCGCGCGAGGCGGCCGGCACCGACACCACCGAGGAGACACCGTGAAGAAGTTCGTCGTGCTGTACGTCGGCCATGCCGAGCCGACGGCCGAGATCCGGGACGCCGTGGGGAGCTGGTTCGCCTCGGTGAGCTCCCACCTGGTCGACTCCGGCAGCCCGCTGGGCCCGGGCCGAGCCGTCACCCCGACCGGGTCCCGCGACCTCACACCGGCCGACGGCGCCCCGATCACCGGCTACACGATCCTGCGCGCCGAGAGCCTCGACGCCGCCGAGCGGCTGCTCGACGGCTTCCCGATCGTCGACAGCATCCGGGTCTACGAGGCCATGCCGATGTGACCGGGTCGCCCCACCGGCGGCCGGGAGGGCTCTAGGTCGAAGGACGACAGGGTCGTCGACGCGCTCGGTGCGGGCGGCTGCCCCCCGGGGCGCGCGGGCGGTGCGCCACGACGAAGGGCGCCTCCGTGACCGAGGCCGCGATCCACGTGCAGGACCTCCGGTTCTCCTACGGCACGCTGGAGGCCGTCCGGGGGATCTCCTTCGACGTCCAGCCCGGGGAGATCCTCGGCTTCCTCGGCCCGAACGGCGCCGGCAAGTCGACCACGATCAAGATGCTCACCGGCCAGCTCCAGCCCAGCGGGGGCTCGGCCACCGTGCTCGGTATCGACGCCGGCCTCGACAACCCCGCGATGCAGGCGCGGATCGGCGTGTGCTTCGAGGAGAAGAACCTCTACCCGAACATGTCGGCGCAGGAGAACCTGAAGTTCTTCGCCTCCCTCTACGGCATCAAGGACCCCGACGCCCTCGGCGTGCTGCGCCGGGTGGGGCTCGCGGACCGGGCCAAGGACCGCGTCAAGACGTTCTCCAAGGGCATGCGCCAGACGGATGATGATCTCGCGGGCGTTCATCAACAACCCCGACGTCCTCTTCCTCGACGAGCCGACCGACGGGCTCGACCCGGTGACCTCCGCCGCCATCCGCACGACCATCGAGGAGGAGGCGGCGCGCGGCGTCGCCGTGCTGCTCACCACGCACGACATGTTCGAGGCCGACCAGCTCGCCGACCGTATCGCGTTCCTCCACGACGGCAAGATCGTCGCCCTGGACACCGCCGACAACCTCAAGCTCACCTACGGCACCCGCTCGGTGAAGATCCGGCTGCGCGACGGCGACGGCGTCCGCGAGGAGATCCTGCCGCTGGACGGCTCCGCGTCCTCCGCCCGGCTGGCCGAGCTGGCCGCCTCCCCCGACCTCCTGACCATCCACACCGAGGAGGCCACGCTCGAGCAGATCTTCATCCAGCTCACCGGCCGGGGGCTCGCGGGATGAACCGCCAGGTCTCCAGGGTCGCGATCGTCGCCGCGATCGTCCGCAAGGACATCCGGGAGTTCTCCCGCGACACGCTCTACCTCGTCCTGTCGGCGGTCGGGCTGGTCATGTTCGTCGGCCTCTTCTACCTCGTCCCCGACACGGTCGACGAGTCGCTCACCGTCGGGATCCAGCAGACCGGGATGGACGAGCTCGTCGCGACCTATCAGGAGGGCGCGGACGCCGACGACGCCCTCGACGTCGTCCCGATCGACACGGCCGAGCACCTCCGTGCCGCGGTAGCAGGCGAGCTCGAGGTCTACCGGACGGCGGGCGGCGAGATCGCGCTGATCGGACCCGACGCCGCGCGGCCGGAGGGCTCGACGAAGGTGGGGGTCGACATCGGCATCGCGTTCCCCGCCGACTTCGTGGCGGCGACGACCGCGGGACGGCAGCCGACGGTCGCACTGTTCACCGACGCCGCCGTGCCGAGCGAGGTCCAGGACGCGATGACCAGCTTCGTGCGGGAGATCGCCTACACGCTCTCCGGCCGACCGCTCCCGGTCACCCAGGACACCGTCGTGCTCGGCACGGACCGGACCGGTGACCAGGCCTCGATGCGGGACCGGATGCGGCCGATGCTCGCGTTCTTCGTGCTGATGATCGAGACCTTCGCCCTCTCGTCGCTGATCGCGAACGAGGTCCTCAACCGGACGGTCACGGCCGTGCTCGTCACCCCGGCGCGGGTGGGCGACTTCCTGGCCGCCAAGACGATCTACGGGACGCTGCTCACTGGTGGCCAGGCCCTTCTGCTGCTCGCCGCCATCGGGGCGCTGACGCCGGCGACCTGGGGACCGTTGCTGGCCACGGTGCTCCTCGGCGCACTGATGTTCACCGGCATCGGGATGATCTCCGGCGCCGCGGGCAAGGACTTCATCGGCACGCTCTTCCTCACGATGCTCTTCGTCCTGCCGTTGCTCGTCCCGACGTTCTCCGTGCTCTTCCCGGGAACGGCGGCCGGTTGGGTCAGGGCGATGCCGTCCTACCCGATCATCGACGCCCTCAACCAGGTGACCGCGTACGGCGCCGGCTGGTCGGACATCGGCGCAGGACTTGCCGGTGCGCTCGCCTGGGTCGTGGTCATCTACGTCATCGGTGTCGTGGTGCTCAAGCGGAAGGCGGAGACGCTGTGAGCTTCTCGCGCATCTGGGTGGTGCTCCGCAAGGACCTGGCCCTCGGGCCCCGATCGCCGATCTTCCTGTACGCCTTCGTGCTCCCGGTGGCGCTGACGGCGGTCTTCCAGCTGGCGTTCGGCTCGCTCTTCGAACCGGCGCCCCGGCTCGCTGTGGTGGACGAGGGCGGCTCGTCGATCACCACCGCGCTCCGCGAGATGGACGGCATCGAGCTCACCGTGCTGGACGACGCAAGCGCGCTCCGGGCGGCGGTCGAGGCGAACGACTACGACGCCGGACTCGTCCTCTCCGCCGGCTTCGACGACGCCGTCCGCGCCGGGGAGCGGCCCCTGCTCGACCTGTCCATCAGCGGTGAGTCCTACGCCGCCAACCGCCTCCTCCTCAGCGTCACGACCCTCGATCTCGTCCGGGCCGTCGACGGCGGTCCGCCGCCGGTGCAGGTCGACCTCGTCCGCTCCGGAACGGCCGGGCTGCCGATCGACCAGCGGCTGGTTCCCGTGATCATGATGTACGCGCTGTTCATCGCCGGGGCGTTCCTGCCCGCCTCGTCGATGGTCGACGAGAAGAGCCGGGGCACCCTGACGGCGATCCTCGTCACGCCGGCGCGGGCGAGCGAGGTGCTGGTCGCCAAGGCCGCGCTCGGCACGCTGATGGCCTTCCTCGTCTCGATCATGACGCTCTGGCTCAACAGCGCGCTGGGCGCGAACTGGGCGCAGGTCCTGGTGGTGGTGCTCCTCGGTTCGGCGTTCTCCAGCCTGCTCGGCCTGGTGATCGGCGCGCTCGCCAAGGACGGCGCGATGCTCTTCACCATCGTCAAGAGCAGCGGGATCCTGCTCTTCGGCCCGGTGGTCTTCTACCTGTTCCCGGACTGGCCGCAGTGGATCGCGCGGCTGTTCCCCACCTTCTGGATGATCGACCCGATCTGGCGGGTGGCGGTGCTCGGCGAGAGCCTGGCACAGGTGTGGGTGACCGTCGCGGTCGCGGTCGGGATCGGGATCGCGCTGGTCCCGGCGATCCGGGCCCTCTCCCGGCGGATGCTCACCCAGCTCGCTGCGTCCTCCTGACGCGCAGGGCTGCCCGCCGCGCGAGCTCGTGCGGCGGGCAGCCCCGGAACGGCGCGGGATCGACGTCGCGATCGATCAGGCCTCCGCGCCGGTCTCGACGTTGAGGATGTTGCCGTCCGGGTCCTCGAACCAGACCGAGCGGCTCTCGGCCCAGCTCGCGACGCCGTCGACCCAGGAGAGGCCCTCGGCCTCGAAGGTGGCGAACGAGATGCCGGCCGCGCGCAGGGCGTCGACCTCGGGGTCGAAGGCGTCGGCGGGCACCGCGAACGACATCGCGGTCGCCTTGTTGGTCCCCGCGAAGCCGGACTGGTAGACGAGGAAGGACCCCGAGCCGGCGCCGAAGATGACTCCGTCGCCGGACTCCAGCTGGACGGTGAAGCCCAGCGTCCCCTCGTAGAACGCCCTCGCGCGGGCCATGTCCGCGACCGCGAGGGTGGGCATCGGGTTGTACGTGGCGAGCATGACGCCTCCAGTACGGACCAGGCGACCGTCGCCCGGTCGGATTTTCGACGGTACGCCCCGTGAATAGAGCGGTCAACGTCCCGGCCGGAGCCCGCAGACCGGTCAGTCCCCGACCAGGTCACGACGCTGGAACGCGGCCACCCCCACCACGGCGAGCGCTGCCCCGATGCCGACCATGACCAGCGACGACGTGGTCGCGAACGGGTCGACCGGGACGAGGGCGAGGTGGTGGAACGGGGAGATTGCCACCACGACCGGCGGCCAGTCCAGCGCCGGTCCGACCGCTTGCAGCACGTAGGCCGCCATCGCCGTGGACGCACCGACCGGGACGACGAGCCGGGGCGCGACGCCGAGCAGGGCGACGGCGAGCCCGAGGAAGATCGCGGCAGCCGGCAGGCCGTTGAGCATCGCCGCCAGCGCATCGGCGAGGGCGAGGTCGGCACCCGCGCCGCGCGCGCCCACCCACATCGCCGAGGCCGTCACGCCGGCGAGCAGCGCGGCGCACGCCGCCGCGAGGAGTACGTGGCCGCCGAGCCAGCGCCACCGGGGCACCGGGCGGACGAGCAGGTGCTCGAGCCGCTGGGAGTCCTCCTCCGCCCGGGCGGCGCCGAGCCGCCACACGGCGTAGAGGGCGATGATCACCCCGACGATGCCACCCATCATCGCCACGTACCCCAGCTCGAGGCTCGCGACGTCGAGCCCGAGAGCAGCGAGCACCTGCGCGTACCCCGGGTCACCCTCGACGAACGCCACGATGCTCGGCAGCAACGCCCCGATCGCCGCGCCGAAGGCGGCGAGCCCGGCCACCCAGCCGAGCAGCACGCCGATCGAGGAGCGCCAGGCGAAGGCCAGCGGGCTCGAGAGCCACACGTCCCGGGAGCGCGCCACGCCGTGCCGGGTGACGACGGAGGCCCCCGCGTCGCGACCGCCCCGCAACACTGCGGCCACCGCGACCAGGACGCCGGTCGCCGCGAGCGGCACCAGCAGGACCTCGGCGTTGTCGGCGCCGTAGGGCGCCAGGCGGTCGTTCCAGCCGAGCGGGGTCAGCCACGCGACCCACGACCGGGAGTCGGCGCTGTTGGCGATCATGCGGACGAGCACCGCTGCGCCGAGGCCGGAGGCCGCGATGCCCACCACGCGGCCCCGCGACCCGACCAGCTGGGCGACGACGGCGGTGGCGGCGACCATCGTGGCGCCGAAGCCGGCGACCTGGGCTCCGAAGAGCGCGGCGCCACGGATCGCCGTGCCCGGGGCCGCGAGCCCGACGAGGACGGCAAGACCCACGGCACCGCACACCAGGAAGAGCACGCCGAGCTGGGCGCCGAGGGCCGACCGCGCCCGTACCCGTCCCGCGAGCAGGAGCTCGGTGCGTCCCGCGTCCTCGTCGCCGCGCACGAGCCGGGAGGTGGCCACCACGGCCCACACCCCGACGATCAGCTGCAGGATCCAGCCGGCGTCCCAGACGACGAAGGCACCGATCGAGGTCCCGGCCGGCACGCCCTGGAGAATCCTGATCGCGGGGTCCTGACCCAGACGGACGACCACGTCCCGCGAGGCCTGGTCCGGGTAGGTGGCCTCGAAGACCTGCACCTCGAGCACGCAGTAGACCGCAAGGGCCAGGACCAGGAGCCCGCCGCCGCGCCGCACCAGACGGACGCAGAGGCGCGCCACGGCCCCGGGACCCCCGACGAGCGCGCCGGACGCCCGATGGGCGGGGTGGCTGCTGGACACGTCGGGGCCTCCTCGCGGCTGCGTCGATCAGTAGTACGTGAGGAAGATCTGCTCGAGCGACGGCTCCTCGGTGCGCAGCCGGGTCACCGGGAGGCCCGCCAGCCGGTCCAGCAACGCGGCCGGGGTCCCGGTCACGGCGACCCGGAACCCTCCGTCGATCGGCGTGAGGTCCCCGAGGCCCGGCACGTCGTCGAGCCTCGGGACCGGACCGTCCAGCAGCACCTCGACCACGACGGTGTGCAGGCGCCGCAGGTCCTCCAGGGCCGCGACCTCCACCAGGCGGCCGGCGCGCAGGATCCCCACGCGGTCGCAGAGATCCTCGACCTCGTCGAGGATGTGCGAGGACAGGAAGATCGTCCGGCCCTCGGCGGCGACCTCGCGGGCGAGTCGCTGGAACTCCTCCTCCATGAGCGGGTCGAGGCCGGCGGTCGGCTCGTCCAGGAGCAGGACGTCGGGCCGGGCCATGAAGGCCGCCACGAGAGCGACCTTCTGCCGGTTGCCCTTGGAGTAGGACCGCACCCGCGTCGAGGGGTCTAGCTCGAACCGCTCGAGCAGCTCGGACCGGTAGCCGAGGTGCACGCCGCCCGACACCCGCCCGAGCAGGTCGAGCGTCTCGGTGCCGGTGAGCTGCGGCCACAGGGCGACGTCCCCGGGCACGTAGCCGACGTGCCGGTGCGCCCGCCGCACGTCGCGCGCCGGGACCCCGAGGATCTCCGCCGTGCCTCGGGTCGCGTGGATGAGCCCGAGCAGGAGCCGGATCGTCGTCGACTTGCCGGCGCCGTTCGGCCCGAGGAACCCGAAGATCTCGCCCGGGTGGACCTCCAGGTCCAGCTCGTCCAGCGCGACCACCGGACCGAAGTGCTTGGTCAGGCCGTGCGTGCTGATCGCCGCGACCGCCATGTCGCCTCCCTCGCCGCGCACGGACACGCGGGTCCCGCCTCCAGTCTGCCCCCCTGCGGCCCGAGCGACGGGCCGTTCGTCGCCGACGGCACGGCGCGTCACCTCCCGCCGCTAGCGTGCGAGGCATGCTGCGCACCATCGCGATCGAGAACTACCGCTCGATCCGCTCACTGGTCACCGAGCTCGACGCGCTCACCGTGGTGACGGGAGCGAACGGCAGTGGGAAGACGAGCTTCTACCGGGCGCTGCGCCTGCTGGCCGACCTCGTGCGGGACGGCGCGCTGTCGACCCTCGCCCAGGAGGGCGGCATGCGGTCGGCACTCTTCGCCGGCGCGCGGACCGAGCCGCAGGTCGCCCTGCGCCTCGGCTTCGCCTCGGACGAGCTCTCCTACGCGATCGACCTCGGCCTTCCGCAGCTGGGTCCGTTCCGGCAAGACCCGGAGATCAAGACGGAGGCGGTGTGGGCCGGCCAGGTGCTGCGCCCCGCAACCCTGCTTGCCGACCGGCACGGCCCGCGCGTGCGCACCCGCGATGCCGGGTTCACGCTGCAGACGGCGCCCTGGCAGGTGCGCGACCACGAGTCGCTGATGGCCTCGCTGGTCGACCCGTCCCACGCCCCGGAGCTGTTCGCGCTGCGCGAGCAGGCCCGCCGCTGGCGATTCTACGACCACCTGCGCACCGACGCGGCCGCCACCGACCCGACGTCCCGGCGTCGCGACGTTCACTCCCGGTCCTCTTCGCCGAGCGGGGACGACCTCGCCGCCGCGTTGACCACCATCGACCGGGTCGGCGACGCCCGAGCCTTGCACACCTCCGTCTCCGGTGCCTTCGACGGGTCCGAGCTCGTGGTCACCGAGGACGACGACGGTGCCTGCCGGCTCGCGCTCGGCAGCCGGGCCTGCGGCGCCCCCTCGGCGCCGCCGAGCTGTCCGACGGCACGTTGCGCTTCCTCGCCCTGGCGGCCGCCCTGCTGTCCCCGCGGCCGCCGGGCCTGCTGGTGCTCAACGAGCCGGAGTCGAGCCTGCACCCCAGCCTGCTGCCTGCGCTGGGCGCGATGATCGTCGAGGCCGCGGGGCGTTCGCAGGTCGTCGTCGTCACGCACGCCGCCGGGCTGGTCCGGGCGCTGCGTCCGGCCGCCCGGCTGCTGGAGCTCGTGAAGACCGGCGGGCAGACGCAGGTCGCGGACCAGCTCGCCCTGGAGGGCCCGTCCTGGGCGTGGCCCAGGCGCTGACCGCGCTCCTCAGCCCTCCATCTCGGGCAGGTACGCGCCCTGGCGGGCCGCGGAGTTCAGCCGTGCGCGGTGCAGCAGGGCGGCCTGCGCCTCCTCGCGACGGCTGTCGTCACCCGCCCAGGCCCGGAGCACCGGAGCCTGCAGCGCCCGCCCGTAGGAGAAGCTCAGCTCCCACGGCTGCGGGCCGCGCCGGTTGATCGCGTCGAGCCGGGTGGTGGCCTGCTCGTCGCTCTGCCCCCCGGAGAGGAAGACGATGCCCGGCACCGCGGCCGGCACGACGCGGCGCAGCACGGTGACCGTCGCCTCGGCGATCTCCTCGTCGCTCACCTGCTCCGGGCAGTCCTTGCCCGGCAGGACCATGTTCGGCTTGAGCAGCGTCGCCTCGAGCAGCACGTGCTGGGCCGCGAGCTGGGCATAGACCTCCCGCACGGCCGCCTCGGTGACCGCCGCGCAGGTCGCCAGGTCGTGCGTGCCGTCCATGAGGACCTCGGGCTCCACGATCGGGGTCAGCCCGGTCTCCTGGGCGAGCGCGGCGTATCGGGCCAGGGCGTGGGCGTTGGCCGCGAGGCATGCCGCCGTCGGGATCCCGTCCCCGATCCGGATGACCGCGCGCCACTTGGCGAAGCGCGCGCCCAGCGCCTCGTACTCGACCAGGCGGTCCCGCAGCCGGTCGAGCCCCTCGGTGACGACCTCCCCGGGCGAGCCGGCGAGCGGCCGGGTGCCGGCGTCGACCTTGATGCCGGGCACGATGCCCTGCCGCGCGAAGGCCTCGGCGAACGGCGTGCCGTCGCCGATCTGCTGCCGCAGCGTCTCGTCGAAGAGGATCACCCCGCCGATGAAGTCGCCGAGGCCCGGCGTCGTGGCCAGGATCTCCCGGTAGGCCCGCCGTCGGCCCTCGGTCGACTCCACCCCGATGGTGGCCAGCCGCTTGGCGATCGTCGGTGCGCTCTCGTCGGCGGCGAGGATGCCTCGCCCTGCCCCGGTGACGGCCTGCGCGGTACGGATCATGCGCTCGATGTCCATGGGTGCGCCTCCTCGCGTACACCTCCACCCTGGTCCTGGCGGCGGCGGGCGGCAAGGCCCGAGGTCCTACCGGGCCGCCGGGGTCGCTGCCCGGCCCCCGACGCGATGACGTAGCGTTGACCGCTCGGTCGGCCCCGTCCGTGCGCGACCCGTCGAGGAGCAGCCCGCGATGACCTTCACCTTCGACGCCCTGCGACGCCGGCCGGACGTCGAGGCGGCCGACCTGGTGGCGGTGGACGCGACCGACCGGCTGATCCTCGACGAGGCCGCGACGGCGCTCGCCGACGCCCTGCCGGGGACGGTGAGCGTCCTCGGTGACCGGTACGGCGCCCTCACCCTCGGGGCCGCCGCCCTGCACGGCGCGACCGCGATCCGCAGCCACACCGACGCGCTCTCCGGCGAGCGCGCCCTCGCGGCCAACGCCGAGCTCTTCGGGCTCGGCGCCACCTTCAGCACGCACCCGCTCGGCCCGGAGGTCGTCCGCGGTGCCACCGTGGTCCTGCTCCAGCTGCCGCGGTCCCTCGCGGCCCTCGACGAGATCGCCGCCCTGGTGGCCGACCACGCGGCGCCCGAGGTCCGCCTCGTCGCCGGCGGCCGGGTCAAGCACATGTCCCGGGCGATGAACGAGGTGCTGGCCCGCCACCTCGCGGCCGTCGAGGCGCACCTGGCGCGGCAGAAGTCCCGGGTGCTCGTCGCATCCGCGCCGCGAGCGGCCGAGGACCGACCCGGGACGACGTGGCCGGCCGTCGCCCGGCACGAGGACCTGGACCTCACCGTCTGCGCGCACGGCCAGGCGTTCGCCGGGACGTCGGTCGACCTCGGCACCCGCGCGCTGCTCGCCGTCCTCGACCGGATGGCCCCGGGCGCGCGCACCGCCGTCGACCTCGGGTGCGGCACGGGGGTCCTGGCGACGAGCCTGGCCCTCGCGCGCCGCGACCTCGAGGTGGTCGCGACCGACGACTCCTCGGCGGCGGTCGCCTCCGCCCGGGCGACCGCGCAGGCCAACGGCGTGGCCGAGCGGATCACCGTGGTGCGGGACGACGCGGCGGCGAGCCTCGAGCCGACGAGCGCCGACCTCGTCGTGCTCAACCCGCCGTTCCACGTCGGCGCGTCCGTGCACCGGGGGATCGCCCTCAAGCTCTTCGGCGGCGCCGCCCGCGTGCTCCGGCCCGGCGGCGAGCTGTGGACCGTCTGGAACTCCCACCTCGGCTACCGGCCGGACCTCGACCGCACGGTCGGCCCGACCCGCCAGGTCGCCCGGACCCCGAAGTTCACCGTCACGGTCTCGACCCGGCGCTGAGCCCGACGGCGCACCGGGAACGCCGTCCTCAGCCGCGGCGGCGCCAGGACGGCAGGAAGCGCGGGGTGTGCGCCGCGTACTCGGGGTAGGCGGCGAACCGCCGGATCAGCCGCTGCTCCTCCCAGCGCGCCTTGACGGTCAGCAGCGCCAGCAGCGCCGCGAAGGCGGCGAGCCGCGGGATGCTCCCGGAGACGACCGTGAAGGACCCCATCGTCAGCAGCAGCCCGGTGTAGATGGGGTGCCGCACCGCGCGGTAGAGCCCACCGGTGCGCAGCACGGCGTGCCGGTTGGGCAGCGGCACGGCCGTCAGCCCGCGGCCCAGGGCCGTCCCCGCGAGGAGCATGACGGCCACGCCGACGGCGGCGCCGATCACCCCGACCACGCGGAGCGGTCCGGGCACCGGCCAGTCGGCGCGGCCGGGGAGCAGCACGAGCGCGCCGAGGAGGGCGAACTGGGCGGCGACCAGGCCGCGGGCGGTCCGAACCTCGGCCGGGGTCGGCTCCGCCGGGGCGGGCTCGGCGTCGTGCACGTACGGCATCGGCTCACCCGTTCCTGGCTGCGCGGCGGTCGGGAGCACCAGCGTAGGTCGCGGCGCGCGCCCCTGCGCGGGCGACAGGGGGTGCGCCGACGCGGTCGGGGTGACGAGCCATGAGGGGGCCTCCTGCCTGAGGCTCGCAGGGTCGCACGCGGACCTGGGAGTCGGCCGGACGCGGGGGCCGGTCGCCGGCGGTCAGCGGCGCCGGTCCACGTCCTCGATCCACAACGCCCGCCGGGGGCAGGCCCGCACGGCGCGGCGCGCGGCGGCGACCTCGCGCGGGTCGAGCTCGGCGTCGAGGACGGGGTAGCCCCACCGGTCGAGCGCGACCGCGCCGCCCGCGAGCTGGGCGCACAGCCCGATCCCGTCGCAGGCGACCGGGTCGACCCGCAACCGGACGGGCTCCTGGGTGACGGTCCGTCTCATCGGTTCCTCATCCCGTCAGGCCCGGCAGCGCCGGGCCGGCAGGCCGGCGACAGTCGCGGCCGGCCGCATGGTCCTCGACGTCCGCGCGGAAGACCTCGACCGCGGAGGCGACCAGGCCGGTCGCTCCGTCCGGGTGGTGGCAGGCGCCGCGGCCCGCGATCGCCCCGGCGTCGGCGAGCAGCCGCGTGACCAGCGCCCGACCACCCGACCCGTCGGCCAGGTCGGCCACCGACCCGGCGAGCGCGGGGAGCCCGAAGAGGCACGGACCGCACTGCCGGGCGCTCCGCGCGGCCAGGTAGCCGAGCAGGGCTGCGGTCCGGCGCACCCCGCAGGCGTCGGCGCCGAGCGGGACGACCACCCCGGCACCCAGGCGGGCCCCGACCGCGCGCAGGGCGTCCTCGGCGACCGGCACGTCCGCGACCGCGTCCCAGCTCGCCCACGCACCGCCGTAGCCACCGAGCAGCACCGCCTGCGGGTGCGGCGGCTCGCCGAGCCCGTCGAGCACCTGGCGGAGCGTGGTGGCCAGCGGGATCTCGACGACGAACCGCCCTCGGTCGGGGGTGCGTGCCAGGACGGTGAGCAGCCGGGTCGCCGGCGGGGCCTGGCCCCGCGCGAGGAGCGCGAGCCGCGCCAGGGTCTCGACGTTGTGCACGAGGGTGCGCGGAGCGGCCGGGTCGGTGGCCCGCCGGCGCACCGTCGGCAGCGCCGGCCCGCCCGACAGCGCCTGGACGATCGCGCTCGACTCCCCGGCGAGGTAGTGGCTCGGTCCGCTGACCACCTCGACGTGCGGGCCGGCCGACGGCGCCCCGCCCCGCACGCCCGTCCGGCGCTCGGCCAGGGCTCCCTCGACCGCCCGGCGGGCCCCGTCGTCGTCCCCGTGCAGCCAGAGCACCGCACGCCGCGCGCCGAGCGACTCGGCCAGCAGGGCGAGGCCGTCCAGGACCAGGTGCGGCCGCTGGCGCAGCAGCGTCCCGTCCTTGCCGGCGACGGGCTCGCTCTCCGCGCCGTTCGCCACGACGGTGAGCGGGCCGCTCCCGCGGAGCGCAGCGCGCCACTTCAGCCCGGCCGGCACGTGCGCGCCGCCGTGGCCCGTCAGCCCGGACGCCTCGACGGCCGTGAGCAGGTCGGCCGCTCCCCGCGGGCGTTCCCCCAGCCGCTCGCGGTGCTCGGCGAGCGTCTCGGTCGGCGCGGCGCCGAGCGGGTCGGCGGGCCCGCTGCGCCGCAGGCGCACGTCGGCGAGCAGCAGGGTGCCGCCGTGCCGTGGCGCGTGGACCGCGCGCTGACCACGCACGACCGGCAGGACGAGCGTCTCCTCGGTCATCGCGTCGCTCCCCGGCCGACCCGGCGTCCGGTCGCGTGCCGGTCGACCGGGCCCTGCGCGGCCAGCTCCTTCGTCAGCTCCGCCACCCGGTCGGCCGGCGTCCGCGCCCCGTACCGGGTCAGCGCGAGGCCGATCACCGCGCTGCCGGTCGCGAGGTAGAACCCGCGCAGGGCGACGACGTCGGAGCCGGCGAGCACGCTGTGCGCCCAGACCAGCACGAGCGCGACCGCGGCGACCTTGTGGATCGGCCACCAGACGCGCGCGGCCCACCGTCCGGCGACCCGCGCGGTGATGCCGGTCACCAGCCCGGACCACAGGGCCACCACCCCGAGGGTCACCGGGACGGGACGGTAGACCGACGCCATCGGGAGCAGTGCCCCGCGCCAGCCCACCTGGGCGTAGTCGTCCGTGGCCAGGACCACGACGTGCAGGACGGTGAAGACCAGGGTGAACGTGGCGAGCGAGACGTGCACGGCGAGCCGGGTGCGCGGGGCGGGCCGCGCGAGATGACGCCCCCACGGGTGGGACAGCACCAGCCCGGTGCTCACGAGGAGCAGCAGCAGGACGTAGGAGGTCACGCCGCTCGCGCGGCCGAGCACCCAGGTCGCGGCCGGGCCGCGCAGGGCGTCGAGGACGAGCCACGCGGTCGCGGCCAGGCTCGCGGCGCCCGCCAGGACGACGAGGGTCGTCCCCAACCGGACGGAGACAGGCGGACGGTCGTGGGTCATCGGGCCCTCCACAGCACGGACGGGTCCAGGGTGCTCGAGGTGCCGGTGCGGCCGTCGGCGGTCACCCAGGCTGCGGCCAGCCCTCGACGCTCGGCCTCCCGGGCGACGTCCGCCTCGCCGACGAGGAAGAGCGTCTTGCTCCACACCTCGGCCCAGGCGGGATCGGGGTGGACGACGGTGACCGAGGCGAGGCCGGCCCCGCCGGGGCGTGCGGTCCGCGGGTCGACGAGGTGGTGCACCCAGGCGCCGCCGGCGCGCCAGCGTCGGCGGCGGATCGAGGACGTCGCGCAGGCGAGGTCGGTGAGCTCGAGGACGAGCACCGGGGTCTCCTCGGCCGACGGGGTCACGGCGGGGGTGTCCCGCACCGGGCCGGCGGTCCGGTCGCCCGCGGCGAACGGGTCCTCGACACCGACCCGCCAGCCGGTCCCGCCCGGCCCCGGTCCGGCGAGCATCTCGTCGCCGCCCGCGTCGACGAGCACGGCGGACCCGGCGCCCGCGAGCTCGGCCGCCGCCCACCGGACGGCCAGGCCCTTGGCGATGCCGCCGAGATCGATCCGGGCGCCCGGGCGCACCATCCGCTGGTCGCCGCCGGCGAGGACGACGGGCTCCCACACGCCTCGCTGGTGCGGGACCCTCGCACCGGTGACCGGCTGCCCGGGCTCGCCGGGCAGGTCGGCCGGCCCGGCCGCGGTGCCGGCGGCGACCTCGGCGAACGTGCGGTCGTAGCCCCAGTCCAGGAGGGTGTCGAGCACCCGGGGGTCGAAGAGCCCGTCGCTGGCCCGGTGCGCCTCGGCGGCCTGCGCCACGGCCTGCGCCAGCACGGCGGGGAGCAGGTGGAAGGCGTCCGGCTCGCGGTTCGCCCGGCTCAGCGCGGAGTCGGGGTCGAAGCGGGTGCAGGTCCTGGCCACCTCCCGCACGACGGCCTCGGCCCGGTCCAGGGCGGCGGCCGCCCCGGGCTGCGGATCGATGACCCGCAGCTCGACCGGGCTCGCCATGGACGTGAAGATCCGGAGGAGCTGCGGTCGCGCGGCGAGCATGGTCATCCCGAGGCCTTGGTCGTCGTGTCCGTCGCCGGGGCGGGAGCCGGGGCGGGGGCGGGCGCAGGCGCGGCGGCAGGCGCCGGGGCCGGGGCTGTTGCCGCCGGGGCAGGGGCGGCGGGCGCCGCCGACCCGCTCGCGGCGACGTCGGACGGGGCGACGCCGGTCGTCGCCGTGCCCGGGACGGTGCCCGCCGCGGCCGCGGCCTCCGCCGCGGCGCGCTGGTCGAGCGTCGCCTGGAGCGCGACGATCCGCTCCTCGGCGGCCCGGACCTCGGCCACGAGTGCCGTGACCTGCGGGTCGGCCGTGGGCGAGGGTGTCGTGGTGGGCGCCGGGCTCGGTTCCGGGCTCGCCAGCGGGTCGTGCGCGGCGGCCCACGCCAGACCCGTCCCGAAGAGCCCGGCGCTGAGCGGGACGAGCGCGAGACCCGCGACGCGGCGGCCGGCCATCGACCGGTCAGTCATCGTCGCCGCTCTCGGGGGACTCGCTCTCGTGGGTGTCCTCCGCGTGCGACTCCGTGGCGTCCTCGGCCTCGTGCTCGGCCTCGTACTCGGCCTCGTACTCGGCCTCGTACTCGCCACCTGCTCGGCCTGGCCGGTCGGCGTCGGGCTCGACGAGGCGGTCGCGCCGGCCCCGGCCGACGACGCACGGTGCGCCTGGCCCGACCCACCCACGGGGGACGCCGTCGCCCCCGAGGTCGGAGTCGCCGCGAGGGCGCCCTCGAGCTCACCGAGGCGGGCGTGCAGGGCGCCGAGGGCGTCACGGAGCGCGCCGGTGCGCGCGTCGGTGACCGTTCCCGAGCTCGGGACGGACTCGGCCGCACCGGGCTCGGTGGCCTGGGCGACGGCCAGGACGCCGG
Organism: uncultured Actinomycetota bacterium; assembly: GCA_963724505.1. GTDB lineage: Bacteria > Actinomycetota > Actinomycetes > Actinomycetales > Cellulomonadaceae > Actinotalea. The sequence goes on along the minus strand of CAVRUY010000001.1, from coordinate 550,669 downwards.
CACCCGCCAGCACGAGCGCCGAGGTGGTGGCCAGGACGGTGCGCGACTTCCAGCTCATCGGGGTCCCTCTCGATCGGTGCACCGAAGGGCGGTGCTGCGACCAGGGTCGGGCTGGGGACCTCAGGGCGGCGGCAATGCGCGGCTAAGACTCCGCTAACGCGGCCGGGAGCTCGAGCGCGGCGACCGTGCCGATCCCGTCCGGCCCGCTCGTCATGGTGAGCCGGCCGCCACCGGCCTCGGCGGTCCGGCGCGCGACGTCCAGCCCGATCCCCGTCCCGCCGGCGCCGCTGCGACCCCGCTCCGCGAGCCCGGGATCGGCGAACCCGGGACCCCCGTCCCGCACCTCGACGACGACCGTGCCGCCGTCGGCGCGCACCCGCACGGTGAACGGCGTCCCGGGCGGGGTGTGCCGGAAGACGTTGTCGAGCAGCACGTCGAGCGCGGCGCCCAGGTTCGTGGCACCGACCCGGACGGGCGCGGAGAGCGGGACCTCGACGTGGACCTCCCGGTCCTGGTCGGCCGCGAGAACGGCCCAGAACCGGCCGCGGGCGCGGACGACGTCGGCGGCGTCGCAGCCCGCCGGCACCCGGGGCTCGTGCGCGCGGGCCGTGGTGATGATCGTGTCGACGGCCGCGACGAGCTCGTCGACGTGCGCGGCCATCCGGTCCCGCTCGGCCTCGTCCGCGAGCAGGTCGACGTCGAGCCGGAGCGCCGTGATCGGGGTGCGCAGGCGGTGCGAGAGGTCGGCGACCAGCTCGCGCTCGTCGGCGAGCAGGTCGCCGACCCGACCGCCGAGCTCGTTGAGCACCGTCCCGACCGACTCCACCTCGGGCGGCCCGGAGGGAGTGACCCGGGCGCTCAGGTCGCCCGCCCCGAGCCGGTCCGCCACCAGCGCCAGGTCGCGGACCGAGCGCGAGAGCCGGGCGGCGATCCGGTCGCCGGCGACGGCGGTCCCGACGAGCAGGACGATCCCCACCGCACCGAGCACGATCCAGGCCCGCCACACGCCCTCGCTCAGCTCGGACTGCGGGACGAAGGTGCGCACGACCGCGACCCCGTCGGTCCCGCCCACCGGGAGGAGGACCTCGGCGCCGCCGTCGGTCCGCGCGGTGAGGGCGCGGCCCAGCGCGGCGAGCTCGACCGAGGAGTCCCGGGTGGCGGGCGCGCCGACCTCGGTGCCGTCCGGCAGGAAGACGGTGGTGCGCCGCTCCCCCGCATTCGCCGCCAGCACCGCGGCGTCGAGCCGGGCGGTGTCCTGCCCCGTCCCCCCGGCGAACACGGCGACGGACTGGGCGTCCTGGCGCCCGGCGGCGAGCCCGCGCTCGGCCGCGAGGGACCGCGCGAGCAGGCCGAGCGGGATGAGGAAGGCCACCACGACGACGGAGGTCATCCCCAGGCCGTAGCGGACCAGCAGGCGCCTCACGGCGGGGCCGCGATCTTCACGCCGACGCCGCGGATGCGGTGCAGGTAGCGCGGCGCGTCGGCGGACTCCCCCAGCTTGCGCCGCAGCCAGTGCAGGTGGACGTCGACCGTCTTGTCCGCCCCGCCGTACGGCTGGTTCCACACCTTGGCCAGCAGCTCCCGCTTGCTCACGACCTCGCCCGCATGCGCCGCGAGGTAGGCGAGCAGGTCGAACTCCTTCGGGCTCAGCTCGAGCGCGACGCCGTCGAGGGCGGCCGTCCGCGACCGGACGTCGACGACCAGCGCCCCGACGGTGACCGGGCCGGCCGGTGCGGCCGGGTCCGCGCGGCGCAGGACGGCGCGGATCCGCGCGTCGAGCTGGTCGGCCGCGAAGGGCTTGACCAGGTAGTCGTCGGCGCCGGCGTCGAGGAGCGCGACGATGCCTGCATCGCCGTCCCGGGCGCTGACGACGATCACCGGGACGTCGCTGACCGCCCGGATCATCGCGAGCAGGGACGCCCCGTCGAGGTCCGGCAGGCCGAGATCGAGCAGCACGAGGTCGGGGCGGTGCTCGACGAGGCTCTGCAGACCCTCGAGGGCCGTGGGGCTGGTCATCGTCGAGTGCCCGCGGGCCGTCAGCGCGCGCACGAGAGCCGTCCGGATCGTCGCGTCGTCCTCGATGATGAGCACGTCGGCCACATCCGCGACGCTAGGCCATCGGGCCGCCCGGTGGGGCACCTCGGGGACGACGAGCCGTGCCCACCTGCCGTTCTTGTCGCCGCCTTAACCTCACCTTGGGCGAACCGTGCGCGACGATGGACGCATGACCGGGGCCCGCGCACGATGAGAGCCCTCGTCGGCCGCGCCGCCGTCCTCGGGTCGCTCGCCTGGCTCACCGCCACCGGGATCACCGGCACGATCGCCTGGCGGGCCGTCGCGGTGCTGGACGCGGACGCCGCCACCACCGGGGTGCTCAGCGCATCGGAGGTCGAGGCCGCGCTGGGTGCGGCCCGGACCGCCGCGGCGGCGCGACCGAGCACCCCCACGGCGTCCGCGCCGATCGCGGTGCCCCCCGCGGACCCCGGGTCGCCGGCCGACGTCGAGATCGCCCGGACCTGGGCGGTAGCGGGCGGCACGGTCGCCGCCGCCTGCACGGGCTCGCGGATCGCGCTGCTCTACGCCACGCCGAGCGACGGCTGGACGGTCGAGGTCCACTCCAGCGGCCCCGAGGAGATCGAGGTCGAGCTGCACCGGGGCGAGCAGGAGCTCGTCGTGCGGGCGACGTGCGTCGGCGGCGAGCCCGTCCAGCGCGTGGAGGACGGTTCCGACGAGGGCACCCACGCCCCGTCGACCGCGCCGTCGACGCCGGCCGGCGCCACCCCGGGCGTGGTCCCGACCCCGCGTGAGTCCGAGAGCCCGGACGAGCACGGGGAGGACGAGTCGGAGAGCCCCACGCCGGACCCGTCGCCGAGCGAGTCGCGCCGCTGAGGACCACGCGCCTGCCGACGGGCGCGTCGTTCCCAGGCCCGTCGGGGCATGGGACCATCGTCCTGTGCAGGTGCTCAACCGCGTCCGTGGCCTCGTCGTCGGGTATTGCCTCGGCGACGCCATGGCGCGGTCGCCCGAGCCGGGCCGCGGCGGACTCCTCGCCGGGACGCCGAGCCTGCTCTTCCTGGCCGGCGTCGAGGGCCTGCTGCGGGGGCTCGTCCGCGAGGAGGTGACCGGCCGTCCCGGCGCGATCCCCGAGTCCGCCTGGCACGCCACCGCCCGGTGGGCCTCCCGCACGCGCCAGGGGACCCTTCCGCAGGTGCGCCGGTGGGCCGAGGCGGCCAGCCCCCAGCGGTGGCCCGACGGGTGGCTCTCGGAGCTCGCGCTGTTCGCCGACGGACGCGGCTCGGCGCCCGCGGTGGAGGCGGCCCTCGAGCAGCAGGACCTCGACCCGCGACCCGGCCGGTCCGGGGCGGACAGCGCGGGCGACCTCGTCCTGTCCCGCACCCTCCCGGTCGCCCTGCTCGCCCTGACCGAGCCCGCCGTGCCGCTCCCGGCCGCGCACGTGGCCCGGATCTGCGCCGGTGCGCGCGACGTCGCGGCCTACACGCACGGCCTGGAGGCGCAGGTCATCGCCGTGGCGCTGACCCGTGCCCTCGCCGAGTGCCTCGCCACCGGGCGGGTCGGCGGGCTGCGGGACGTGGCGGCCCTGAGCGAGGTGTACGCCGGCGTCCCCGGGCAGGACGAGATCGCCGGCGCCCAGCTCGCCCTCTCGGCGCTCGCGCAGCAGAGCGTGCCCTATCCCCAGGTGACCGAGCTCGCCCAGCACGGGCTGCCGTCCGGACCGCGCACGGCCCTGCGCGCGTGCGCCGAGGGGCTGCGCTGCGCGCTCATGCACACCGGCCGGGACGAGGTGTCCAAGGCGGTGCGCGAGGCGATCGAGACCGGCCAGCCCGCCGCGGCGGCCGTCACCGGCGCCCTGGTCGGCGCGGCCCACGGCATCGACGCGTTCCCGGTGGACGCGGTGAGCCGGCTCGACGTCGGGCACGTCGCCGACCAGCTCGCGATGGACGTCTACACCCAGCTGACCGCTCCCCCGACGGCGCGCGACAGCGCTACCGTCGACGCATGGCTGCACCGCTACCCCGCCTGGTGAGCGCGGCCGAGGCCGGCTCCGACGGGCCGGTCCGCGTCCTGCTCGTCCGGCACGGCGAGACGAGCAGCAACCTCGCCGGGCTGCTGGACACCGCCGACCCGGGTGCCGGCCTGACCGACCTCGGACGGCACCAGGCCGAGGCCCTCGTCACCCGGCTCGCCACCGAGACCGTCGACGCCGTGCTGAGCTCCCCGCTGCTGCGCACCCGGCAGACGGCCACCCCGCTCGCCGCCGCCCGGGCGCTGCCCGCCGTCCTCGACGAGCGGGTCCGGGAGGTCCGCGCCGGAGACCTGGAGATGCGCGGCGACCCGGCCTCGATGCGCACCTACCTCGAGACCGTCCTCGCCTGGGCGGGCGGCGACCTCGACGTCCGGGTTCCCGGCGGCGAGAGCGGCCACGAGGCCTTCGCCCGGTTCGACGCCGCCCTGGCCGGGGCGATCGACCGCGGCGCACGCCACCTCGTGGTCGTCAGCCACGGCGCGATGATCCGCTCCTGGTGCGCCGCGCGGGCCGGGGTGCCGTTCACCGTCTTCGCCGCCCATCCGGTCCCGAACGCGGGGATCGTCGGCCTCGCCGGGCGACCCGGTGCCTGGACGGTACGGTCGTGGGCGGGCCGCTCGCTCGACGAGCTCGTGGGGGCCGCCCACGGGTCGCGCGCCGCCACCGAGTAGCCATCCATATACCCCCGGGGGTATAGTCCTCCCGACACCCGCCGTCCTCACGAGGAGAGACCCATGTGCAGTCCCGTCCGTTGCTCGTCCTGCGGCAAGGTCACCTGGAGCGGCTGCGGCCAGCACGTCGCCGCGGTCATGTCCAACGTGCCGACCGCGCAGCAGTGCACCTGCCGCTGACCGAGTGCTGGGCACTGCCGGTCCGCCTCCGGTCGGCGTCTAGACTCCCGGTGTGATCTTCAAGGCCGTGGGAGACGGGCGCCCCTACCCCGACCACGGCCTCACCACGCCCAAGCAGTGGGCGGAGGTCCCGCCGCGCCAGGTGAGGCTCGACGACCTGGTGACGACGAAGCGCACCCTGAACCTGGACAACCTCCTCTCGGAGGACTCGACGTTCTACGGTGATCTCTTCGCGCACGTCGTGCAGTGGAAGGGCGTCATGTACCTGGAGGACGGGCTGCACCGCGCCGTGCGCGCCGCGCTCCAGCAGCGCAGCCTCCTGCACGCGCGGGTGCTCGTCCTGGAGGCACCGTGAGCACCGCCGGCGACCGGGCTCGCGCCCTGCGCAAGCGCCACCAGCGTGAGCGCCAGGCCGTCGTCTTCGGCTCGATCCTCGCGGGCCTCGGCGTGCTGGGCCTCGGCGCCGCCGGCGTGTACTCCGACGTGCTGCCCGCGCCGTTCCTCGACCGCGGCTTCAGCACCAAGGCGCCCGAGGAGGACCCGAACGCCCTCCCCGCCGCGCCGTGCCCGCCCGCCGGCCTGCTCCCGGTCGCGTACAACCAGGTCACGGTCAACGTGCTCAACGGCTCGACCCGCGCCGGCCTCGCCGGTCAGACCGCCACCGAGCTCGCCGCCCGCGGGTTCGTCATCGGCGAGACCGCGAACGCCGGCCAGAACACCGCGCAGTCGCAGGAGATCCGCTTCGGCGAGGCGGGGATCGGTGCCGCGTACACGCTGGCGAGCCAGTTCCTCGACCCGGTGCTCGTGCTCGACACCCGCGAGGACGCCACGGTCGACCTGATCCTCGGTGACACCTACCCGGGCCTCGTCGACCCGGCGACCGTCGCGCTCGACCCGGGCACCGCGCTCGTCGGGGTCCCCGGGTGCGTCGCGCTGGACGACGCGCGGGCCGACGCCCTGCCGGGGCCGACCCCCTCCCCGACCGAGAGCCCCACCGACGGTGAGCTCCAGGACGGCGGCGAGGGTGCCGTCGACGCCCCGACCGAGACGCCGACGACCGGCTGACGGAGCTCAGTCCGTCATCGCCCGCACGGATCCCTCGAGCTCCGTGCCGCCGGGCACCGAGGCCGGGCTCGCCGGCTCGTCGTGGGTCCCGCGCCACCGCGCGACCGTCCGCATGAGGTGGTAGAGGCCGATCGCCGCGGCGGTGCCGAGCGCGATGCCACCGAAGGTCACGTCGCCGACCGACCAGGTGTAGTCCGCGATGCCGACCACGAGGGCGATCGCCGCCGTCGTGAGGTTCACCGGGTCGGAGAAGTTGACCTTGTTCTGCACCCAGATGCGGGCGCCGAGGATGCCGATCATCCCGTAGAGCACGGTGGTGGCGCCGCCGAGCACCCCGCCGGGGATCGTGGCGATGAGGGCGCCGAACTTCGGCGACATGCTCAGCACCAGGGCCGTGGCGGCCGCGACCCAGTAGGCGGCGGTGGAGTAGACCCGGGTCGCCGCCATGACGCCGATGTTCTCGGCGTAGGTGGTGGTGCCGGACCCGCCGCCGGCGCCGGCGAGCGTGGTGGCCACGCCGTCGGCCAGCAGGGCCCGGCCGATCATCGGGTCGAGGTCGCGGCCGGTCATCGCCGCGACGGACTTCACGTGGCCGACGTTCTCGGCGATGAGGACGAAGACGACCGGCAGGAAGAGCCCGAGGACCGTGAGGTCGATCGACGGTGCCGTGAAGGTCGGCAGGCCGATCCACGCGGCGTCCCGCACCGACGCGAAGTCGACCTCGCTGCGGACCATGGCCACGAGGTAGCCGGCGACGACGCCGACGAGGATCGCCAGGCGGCCGATCAGCCCGCGGAAGAAGACCGAGATGAGGACGATCGCGAGCAGCGTGATGACGGCGGTGACCGGCGCCGTCTGCACGTTGCTCCAGGCCACCGGCGCGAGGTTGAGCCCGATCAGCGCGACGATCGTGCCGGTGACCACCGGCGGCATCGCGACCTCGATCCAGCGCGAGCCGATCCGCATGACCAGCAGGCCGACGAGGGCGAGGATCGCGCCGGTGACCATCACGCCGCCGAGGGCCACGGCCATCCCGCCCTGGGCCTGGGCCGCGGCGATCGGCGCGAGGAAGGCGAAGCTCGACCCGAGGTAGCTGGGCAGCCGGTTGCGGGTGAGCAGCAGGAAGAGCGCGGTACCCACCGCCGAGAAGAAGAGGGTCGTCGCCGGCGGCAGACCGGTGAGGATCGGGACCAGGAATGTCGCGCCGAACATCGCCACCACGTGCTGCATGCCGATCCCGATCGTGCGCGGCCAGCTGAGCCGCTCGTCGGGACTCACCACGGCGCCCGGCGCCACCTGCCGACCGTCCCCGTGCAACCGCCAGATCTCTGCCATCGATGCTCCCTCGACCTCGGGCGCCCGTTCGCCCCTGGCGCCAGAGGCTAGTGGCTGTCACGCGCCCGGAGTCAGGACCGCCCGACCGGTGGCGAGGAACCCCCTCTCAGCGTCCTGACCGTGTGGAATGCTGAGCACTCCAGACGACGAGCGTGAGGTGTCCCGTGAGCCAGCCGACCCCGCCCCCCGACGGCACGGAGCCTCCGTACGCCGGGCAGAACCCCGAGCAGCCGTACGCCCAGCAGCCGTACGCCGAGCAGCCGTACGCCCAGCAGCCGTACGCCGAGCAGCCGTACGCCCAGCAGCCCTACGCCCAGCAGCCCTACGCCCAGCAGCCCTACGGCCAGTACGCGGCGGTCCCCGGGCGGACGACGAACTCGATGGCGATCGTCTCGCTCATCGCGGGCATCTGCGGCTGGACCGTCCTGCCGTTCGTCGGCTCGATCGTCGCGATCATCACCGGCCACATGGCCAAGAAGCAGATCGCGCAGACCGGCGAGGAGGGCGCCGGCCTGGCCACCGCCGGCCTGGTGCTCGGCTACGTGCTGGTCGCCCTCGCGGTCGCCTTCCTGCTCCTGGGCATCCTGGCTCTCGGGCTCTTCGCCACGTCCTCCGCCACCTACAGCAACTGACGCACGGGAGCCGCCGCCGTCGGCACCGCGGCCGGCGGCGGTGCCGGCTCAGCCGAGCCGCGGCACGACCTCGGCGGCGACCAGGTCGAGGTGCTCGAGGTCGGACAGGTCAAGGACCTGGAGGTAGACCCGCTGCGCCCCCATCGCGGCCAGCGCGCCGAGCCGGTCCACCACCTCGTCGACCGTCCCTGCCACCCCGTGCTCGCGCAGCTCAGCGGGTCCACGGCCGATCGCGGCGGCACGGCGGGCGAGCTCGGCCTCGTCGGCACCGACGGCCAGCACCAGCGCGACCGACGTCGTCAGGCTCTGCGGGTCGCGGCCGATCTCCTCACAGGCGGTGGCCACCCGGCCGAAGAGACCGGGGATCGCGTCGACCTCGGGGAACGCGGCGTTGTACTCGCTCGCGTAGCGGGCGGCGAGGGCGGGGGTCCGCGTGGGGCCCTGACCGCCGATGATCACCGGGACCCCGGAGCCCCCGCCGACCGCGGCCTGCTGGACCGGCTTGGGCAGGGCCGGCGAGTCGGTGAGCGTGTAGTGCTCGCCCGCGAAGTCGTACCGCGCGCCGACGGGCGTGCGCCACAGGCCGGTGACGACCTCGAGCTGCTCCTCGAGCAGCCCGAACCTCTTCGCGGGGAACGGGATGCCGTAGGCCGCGTGCTCGGCGGCGAACCAGCCGGTGCCCAGGCCGAGCTCGAGCCGCCCGCCGGACATCTGGTCGACCTGGGCGACCTGGATCGCGAGGATCCCGGGGTGCCGGTAGGTCACCGAGCTGACCAGCGTGCCGAGCCGGATCCGGCTCGTCTCCCGGGCGAGGCCCGCGAGGGTCGTCCAGGCGTCGGTGGGGCCGGGCAGCCCGGAGCCGGCGCCCATCCTCAGGTAGTGGTCGGACCGGAAGAAGCCGTCGAAGCCGAGCCGCTCGGTGGCCTGCGCCACGCGCAGGAGGTCGTCGTAGGAGGCACCCTGCTGGGGCTCGGTGAAGATGCGGAGATCCATGGGCAGCAGCCTGCCACCGCGTGCGCGGCGGACGCGGGCGTGCTCAGAAGACGGTCAGGCCACGGTCCCTGAACTGCTGGCGCACCCGCGCGACGAGCTCGGGGGTCGGCGCGGAGGTGTCCTCGAGCTCGTACTTCATGCCGAGCGCCTCCCACTTGTCGCGGCCCATCTGGTGGAAGGGCAGGACCTCGACCCGGGTGACGCTCGGCAGGCTGGCCACGAACTCCGCCACGCTCTCGACGTTGGCGACGTCGTCGGTCAGTCCGGGGACCAGCACGAAGCGGATCCAGATCTCGGTGCCGCGCGCGGCGAGCCGCCGGCCGAAGTCGAGCGTCGGCTGGAGCTTCTGGGAGGTGACCTTCTGGTAGGTCTCGGGGTCGCCGGACTTCACGTCCAGCAGGACGAGGTCGATGTCGTCGAGCATCTCGTCGGTGCAGGCCGCACCGAGGTAGCCGGAGGTGTCGATCGCGGTGTGCAGACCCATCTCCTTGGCGCCCCGCAGCAGCGCCGCGACGAAGGCGGGCTGCATGAGCGGCTCGCCGCCGGAGATCGTCAGGCCGCCGTGGGTGGCCTTGAGGACCTTCTCGTAGCGCTTGAGCCGCCCGAGGATCTCCGCGGTCGTCACGGGCTTGCCGCGACGCATCTCCATGGTGTCCGGGTTGTGGCAGTACAGGCAGCGCAGCGGGCAGCCGGAGAGGAAGGTGGTCACCCGGGTCCCGGGGCCGTCGACGGCGGTGACGAGCTCCCAGGAGTGCAGCGAGCCGAGCTCGCCGGCGCGCATCTGCGCAAACTTCTCGGCGCGGTCGGCCTCGGAGAGCTCCAGCCCGGCGGTGCCGTGGGTGGCGCGCACGGACGAGCCGCCGACGACGGGCACGTCGAGGGTGACGATCGGGGCACCGTCCTGCGGCGCGTAGGCCGTGCTCATGGCTCTATGGTGCCCCATCCCGCGCGAGAAGTCATGGGACGTTTGGCCCGAAGGTCCCAGATGCGCGCTCGTCGTCCGTGGCGCGGCGGACGACGATCCTCGTCCACGCGCCGACGTACACCCGGTCGCCCTCGGCGAGCTCCTTGCGCTGACCGGGCACGAGCGCGGCCGTCGGCAGCGGGCCGCCGGAGGTTCCCACGTAGGTCCCGTTGGAGGACTGGAGGTCCTCGATCCACCATCGGGTGCCGTCCGTGCTGAGCTGCGCCTGGCGCCGGCTCACGCCGATGTCGCCGTCGCAGTCGACCTCGGGGCGGATGTTGCGGCTGTGCGAGACACGACCGACGAGCAGGCTCCGGACGCTCAGCGGCACGATCGCCGGCAGGCCGGGCGACGGGCAGGGCTCGTCGGCCTGCTGCTCGGCGTACCAGTCCGGGTCCACCCACACCTCGGCGACCCACTCCAGCGGGACCGCCGGCGCCAGGGGTGCGGGCCGGGGGTCCGGCGTCGTCGCGCCCGGCACCTGGTCCGGGGCGCCCGCACCCGCGGCCGGGGGCGCGGGCGCGACGGACCGGGGCAGCGCGCCGGTGGTGAAGTCGTAGCCGCAGGCCTCGCAGAAGAGCGCGCCGGCGGAGCTCTGCGCCTGGCAGTTCGGGCACGCCGCTCCCGACGGCGCCGGGTCCGGCGCGGGGTCCGGAGCCGGTGGCGCGGCCCCCGGCTCGGGCGTCGTCGCCGCGGCGGCACCGATCGGGGCGCCACAGGTGTCGCAGTAGTCCGTCGCGACGCTCGGGTGGCCCTGCGGGCAGGTAGCGCTCACTTGCGTACCCGGGTGGTCTTGGTCGACGCGGTGTCCAGTGCCATCTCGTCGAGCTTGTCCACACCGGACCTCAGCCGCACCTTGCCGGTCGCCGCCTCCTCGATGTCGACCACCTTGCGCAGCTTCGCGGTCGCCTCGGCGTTGCCCGTCTCCGCCGCGAGCTGGGCGGCACGACCGAGCTTGGCCGTCGCGGTCCGGTCGTCGCCGGCGGCCCGGGCGGCGAGGCCGTCCTGGATCGCCTCGGCGAGCTCGGTCTGCCCGGTGTAGTGCGCCACCTCGGGGTTGATCCGCGCGGTCAGCGCGTTGTCGTCCGACCACAGCGCCTTGACCAGGCCCTGCGCGACCACCTGCTCGCCGAGGGCCAGCTGCACGCGGGCCGCGAGCTGCTCCTGCCCCACTCCCCGGGCGAGCGGCAGCCGGACCGCGACGTGGTAGTCCCGCGACTCGTCGCCCCAGCTGCCGGTGGGGTACGCGCCGGTCAGCGGGTTCACCTCGCGGCGGCGCGGCGTGAGGTCCTCCACGGCCGGTGCCACCTGCCGGACGAAGAGCACCCGAGCGCCCTGCGGCGCCCAGACGCGCAGGTCGGCGGCGGCCACGCCGCGGCTCATCGCCGCCGCCATCAGCCCCGCGAACTCCGCGGCCATCTGGTCGGGGCGCGGGATGAGGTCGACGGTGCCGAGCAGCGTCGAGGCGATCCGCCGCAGCTCGCCGACCTCCCAGGCGGCGCCGACGCCGCGGCAGTCCACCTGGAGGTGGCCCTGCGCGCGCTGCATCCGCAGGTCCAGCTCGGCCGGGGTCTCGTGCTGGTTCCGGCCGTCGGTCAGCAGGATCGCGTGCGCCTGCGTCACGCTCGGCACCGACTGCACGACCGCCGCGGCGAGCTCGAGCCAGGTGCCCATCGCGGTGCCGCCGTCCGGCGCGAGGGAGCCGATCGCCGCCCGGGCCTGGGCGCGGGTCTGGGGCGTCATCCGCGCCAGGCCGTGCGGACCGCCGTCGAACGGGAAGGCGAGCCGCGCGACGTGGTTGCCCGCGATCAGCGCGAACCACGTCCCGTCGATCACCTGGTCCAGGGCCGCCGCCGCGGCGTCCTGCGCCGCGCGCACGCCCGGGTAGCCCATCGAGGCCGAGACGTCGACGATGACGATCTCGGCGGCGTCGCCCTCGCCCTGACCGGCCCGGCCCGCTCCGGTGCAGGTCACCGTGACGATGGCGTGCACGTCCGTGCTTCCGTCCGCCAGGTACTCGTTCTGGTAGACCGCAGCCGAGAAGTCCGTCATCCCTGTTCTCCGTTCTCGCGAGCCGGTGCGACCGCAGCCGCCCCGAGCCGGGCCAGCACCACCGTGATGTTGTCATGCCCGCCCTGCACGTTGGCCCAGTCGACGAGGCCGGCGGCGGCCACCGCCGGGTCGTCCCGCGCGGTCTCGAGCGCCGATCGCACCGTGGCCGCCATGGCGTCCGCCGCGGAGCAGTAGTTCCACAGCCCGTCGGAGCACAGCAGCAGCCAGCCGGGACGGTCGATCTCGAGCGTCGTCAGCCGCGGCACCTGGTCCGGGGAGTCGGTGCCGAGCCACCGGGTGATCGCGTGCGCCTGCGGCCCGGCCTCGGCCTCCTCGCGGGCGCGCCCGGCCGCGATCTCCTGCGCCGCCCACGAGTCGTCCACCGTGAGGAGGAGGGGCTCGCCCTCGACCGGCAGCCAGTACGCCCGGCTGTCGCCGACCACGCCCACCACCACGAGGTCCTGCTCGACGGCGGCGGCCACGAACGTGCACGACGGCGGGTTGACGCCGGTCGGGTCCCCGGTTGCTGCCACCGCCTCGGCGGCGGCCACCGCCGCCGCCTCGATCCGGCGGCCGAGCACTCCTGCGAGCGCGCCGGGGCCCGCCAGACCCACCGAGCCCCCCGCGACCACCCCGGCCGCGGCCCGCGCCGCGGCAAGGCTCGCCACGTCGGAGTCCGCCGAGGTGGACACGCCGTCGCAGACCACGAGCGCCGCACGGCTGCCGGGCGCCGGGTCGGCGTGCACGGCCATCGCGTCCTCGTTGCGCCGGTGCCGCAGGCCACGGTCGCTCACGGCGGCGACCCAGGGCACCGGGTGGGCGCGCAGGTGGTCGCGCTCGCGGGGTGCCTTCGCGCCGCAGGTCGTGCACCACCCGTCGTCGATCTCGCCGCCGCACTCACGGCAGCCGGGCGCCGCCGTCCCCGTCGGCGAGGCACCGGCCCGCCGGACGGCCGGAGCGGTCCCGACCGAGGCGTCGACGGCGGCCGGCGGCCCCTCGGGCGCTGGGACCACGACGGGGTCGGGCAGCCGCTCGCCGCACGCCTCGCAGAACCGGTCCTCCCGCGCGGCCGGTGCCCCGCACGAGCGGCAGGTGCGGGGCTCGTCGCCGCTCACCGGAACGTCCAGCGCCGGACGTCGTTCGCCTGGTCGACGAGGGCGACGCGCTCGGCCGGCTCGGGCGTCATCCGGGCCAGCGCCCGGTAGCTCTCCTCCAGGCCGTCCCGCAGGGCGTCCTCGACGGCCGTCCAGCGCCCGATCGTCACGGTCGGCTGCGGACCCTCGGCTCGCACCCGGTCCAGCGCGCCGCGCAGAGCGCTGAGGGTCAGCCGGGTCCGCAGCTGGGGGTCGAGCGGCACGTCGCCGATGCTCGCCATCGACTCCGCCAGGGCCGGCAGACCGCCGCCCGAGGCGAGCAGCGCCTGGGCGCGGTGGGCCCGCGCCTCGGGGTAGGCGCGGCTCGCGGGCGGGATGAGGTCGAGCGCCGCGACCGCCTCCGCCAGGGACCCGCGGGCGGCGCGGATCCGGGCCAGCGCGAACGAGGCCGGCGGGACGTAGGCGGCGTCGGTCCGCGCGCACATCCCGTACAGCGCCTCGGCGATGTCCAGCTCACCGGTGGCCTCGCAGGCCAGCGCGAGCCCGAGCTTGGGGGCGAGCTCGCCGGGCACCTGGCCGTAGACGGCGTTGAACGCCGCCTGCGCTGCCGGCCCGTCGGCCCTGTTCAGGGCGGCGAGCCCCTGGAGCCACACGGCCCGCCACTCCCAGGGGTCGGCGGCCAGGAGCTCGTCGGTGACCTCGGTGACGGTGTCCTGACGGTCGGCCAGCAGCGCCGCGCGGCCCGCGGCGAGCAGCACCTCCGTCGACCTCTCCGGCGCGGCCAGCAGGGTCGTGAGCCGCGCAGCGGGGTCGTCGATGCCGACGGTCGCCAACCAGCCGGCCTGCGGGTCGGCCGGGTCGACGACGAGCCGAGGCAGGTCCCGCCAGGACAGCTCGGAGGAGGCGACGTCCGGCGGTCCGAAGAGCAGCGACGGCGCCGCGAGCGCCGCGGCGGCCTCGGCCCGGTCCGTGGCGACGACCTCGCGCAGCACGCCGCGCAGCTGGACTCGCAGCTCGGCGACCGAGGCGAAGCGGTCGGCCGGGTCGTCCGCGCACGCCTTGGAGACCAGCCGGTAGAAGGAGTCGTACCGCTGGAAGAGCGGTGCCTGCGCCACCGGCGGCAGGGAGTGGACGTAGGTCGACTGGTAGCCCCGGAACTCCATCGCCAGGATCACCAGGGTCCGGCCGATCGTGTAGACGTCGGAGGCGACCGAGGTCCCGACCTCGGGGACCTCCGGCGCCTGGTAGCCGACCGTCCCGTAGATCGCCGACTCGGTGTCCGCGAGGCGACGCACGCCGCCCAGGTCGATGAGCTTGACGTCGTCACCCACCTGGATGAGGTTGTCCGGCTTGAAGTCGCAGTAGATGAGCCCGAGGTCGTGCAGGTACTCGAACGCCGGCAGGATCTCCAGCACGTAGGCGATCGCCTGGTCCAGCGGGAACGGGTCGTAGCGCCCCGCGGCGGACATCCGGTCCTTGAGCAGCGCCTTGAGCGACGTGCCGCCCACGTACTCCATCACCGTGTAGCCCGCGCCCTCGTGCGTGACGAAGTTGTAGATCTCCACGATCCGCGGGTGCTCGACCTGCGCGAGGAACTGCCGCTCGGCGATCGCGGCGGCCAGGGCGTCGGCGTCCCCGGCGTTGAGCAGGCCCTTGAGCACCACCCAGCGGTCGGACACATTGCGGTCCCGGGCGAGGTAGATCCAGCCCAGCCCGCCATGCGCGAGCGCGCCGGCGACCTCGTACTGACCACCGACCAGGTCACCCGGCGCAAGCTTCGGCGCGAAGGAGTACGGGCTGCGGCACTGCGGGCAGAAGCCCTCCGTCCGGCCGGGACGCCCGTCGACGGACCTGCCGACGGCGGCCCCGCACGACGGGCAGAACCGCTTGGCCTCCGCCACCTCCGGGTCGTCCAGCACGGCCGTCGCCGCGTCGACCGGTGGGGCCGGCGCGACGGTCGTCAGCCCGGCACCCAGGCGGGCCGCGCGCAGCCGGCGGGAGGCGGAGCCGACCCGGCGGGTCGCCCCGGTGCTGCCGCGCGCGGAGCCGATCGCCGTGGACGCGAGCCGGCTCGAGGTCCGGGTCGAGGTCTCCTCCGGCAGCCCGACCGGCGTCGCGCCGGGGGGCGAGCCGCACACGTCGCAGTAGCCGTCCACCACCGTGCCGGGACACCCCGGTTGCGTGCAGGCAGCCATCAGGTCCGTCCCCTCGCTGGTGGGTCGAGCAACGTCCGGTACGCGGCCACCACGGCCCGGGCCCGGTCCAGGTCCGCCGGCACCTCGTCGACGACGGCGCGGGCCAGCGCGTGCAGCCCGGTGACCTCGGCCCGGGAGCCCAGGCCGGTCGCCTCGGCCTTGGCGCGGTAGGCGTCGAGGACCGCGCGGAGGTCCGCGAGCTCGGCGACCGGCGCCCGGTAGGCCTCGGCCGCGCGGTCCAGCGCTCGGCCGACGTCGGCCAGCCGGCGCAGGTAGGCGTCGACCGCGGCGGCCTCCTCGGGCACCGGCCCGAGCGCGGCGACCCGTGGCACCCCGAGCACCGGCGCGGGTCGGACGGCGGCGACGCACGCGTCCACCACGCGGGCGACGTCGTCCGCGCGGTCCGCGAGCTCCGCGCGCAAGGACTCGGCCCGGGCCCGGTCCCGTGCGTCGTCCCGCCGCGTCGCCGCCCCGACGATGAGGTCGCGCTCCATCAGGGCCACCTCGGACTCCAGCGGGCCGACGAGCCCGCCGACGTCCGCACCCCGCTGCGCCTTGTCGAGGACGGCGCCGAGCCGGCGGTCCAGGGCGTCGACGCGCTCGGTGGCCCGGGCCCGGGCCAGGCCGGCCGGCTCGTCGGCGACGAGGTCGCGGACCCGTTCGAGGGAGGCGCGCAGCGCGCGCAGGTGGGCGGCCTGGTCGAGGTCCACCGGGTCGAGCGCGAGGCGACGCCGGAGCTGGGCCGTCACCGCGTCGGACAGCCGGCAGGCCTCGGGCAGCGAGACGGCCAGCGAGGCGCCGGCCGCCGAGTCCAGCCGGCCCCAGACGAGGGTCGACAGCTGCGCGAGCTCGGCGGCGGCGACCCGTCCGGAGTCCCACACCCGCTCGATCTCGGCGCTGCGCACCGCCACGGCCTGCCAGAGGGCCATCGCGAGCGTCACGTCGTCGGTGACGGCCGCCGAGCCGCTCCCGGTCGGCGAGGCCAGCGCGGCGCGGTCCAGCTCGTCGAGCTCGGCCCGCCGGGCGTCCCGCCAGCGGCCGAGCTCCTCCAGGTAGCGCAGCATCGCGGTCGGCTCGACCGGCCGGCCCCAGACGCCGGGTGCCGCCGGGGCGGTCGGCGCCAGCGTCATCGGCCGTACACCGGCGTCGGGGGCGCGGGCGCCGGGCCGAGGGCCGGCTCGAGCCAGCGCGCGTAGGAGGCCGCCCAGCTGCCGTCGGCGATCGCCTGGGCGAGCACGCCGTTGACGAACCGGACCAGGTCGACGGCGTCGCTGTTCATCGCCAGGCCGTACGGCTCCTGCGTGAACGCCCCGCCGACGACCTCGGCGTACGGGTCCTGGGCCGC
Organism: uncultured Actinomycetota bacterium; assembly: GCA_963724505.1. Taxonomy (GTDB): domain Bacteria; phylum Actinomycetota; class Actinomycetes; order Actinomycetales; family Cellulomonadaceae; genus Actinotalea. The sequence continues at coordinate 534,098 of CAVRUY010000001.1, read as the reverse complement.
CAGCCCGGCCAGGACCGTGTCGTCGCCGGTGATCGCGTCGACCTCGCCCTGCTGGAACTTGACCAGGCAGTCGGTGTGCGTGGTGCCGGCAACCGGGACGACGTCGGGGAAGTCGTCGAGCTTCGCCAGGCTCGTCGACCCGGCGGGGGCGCAGACCCGCTGGCCCGCCAGGTCGTCGAGGGACGTCGCGGTGGAGCCGAGCGGGACGAGGACCTTCTGTCCCGAGAGGTAGTACTCGGCGGAGAAGGCGACCTGCTCCCACCGTGCGCAGGTGATCGTCATGTTCCGGGCGACCAGGTCGACCTCGCCGTCCTGGAGCAGCGGGATGCGTTGCGCGGCGGTGATCACCCGCAGCTCGATCCGGTCGGGGTCGCCGAAGATCGCAGCGGAGACCTGCCGGGCCAGGTCGATGTCGAAGCCCTCGATCTGGCCGGAGATCGGGTTGCGGGCGCCCAGCAGGAGGGAGTCGGCGGACACCCCCACGACCAGCCGGCCGCGGGCCTGGACGGCCGCCATCGTCGAGCCGGCCGGCATGGAGCCGGGGGCCGGAAGGGCGTCCGTCGGGGCGTACGACGCGAGCGGGTCGGCACACTCCGGCGCCGCGGTCGACGGTGCGCTGGAGGGCGTGCTCGTCGCGGTCGGCTCCGGGGTCGGCACCACGGTCTCGGTGTAGGCGCCGGCGGTGCAGCCGGCCAGCAGCAGGAGCGCGGTGACCGCACCCAGCACGGCGGGTCCGCGCCGCCGTCGTCGGACGCTCATCGGTACTCCTCGATCCGGCTGCCGATCCCTCGCCACGCGAGCGCCGCGACCAGGAGGCCGACCAGCGCGCCCGCCACGCCCGTGGCGACCAGGCCGGAGCGGGCGCCGGCCAGCGAGTCCGCGACGTCGGCGCTGGAGGCCTCGAGCGCCCCGCCCGACACCTCGTCGAACGCGCTGAACGCGGCGTTCGCGCTGCCGTCGTCCCGGGAGACCGCGAGCGCGACCGCGCCGTCCCAGTCCCCACCGTCGTCGGCCGCCCTGATCTGCTCGTGCAGGGTGGCGTAGGCCGCCCAGTCGCTCGTCAGGTCCGCCGTGGACGACGAGCTCGACGTCGCCGAGGCGAGCTGGTCGTCCGCCGTCGCGGCCGACGCCTGCCAGGCCTCCTCGAAGACGGCGCCGGAGCCGCGCGCGACCAGGGTGAGGCTCTCGTTGGCCTTCGCGTCGAAGGCGGCGATCCGGGCCTGGGCCAGCGCGCGGGACGTCGCGTAGGAGCCCCCCTCGACGGTGCCGACCGTCGAGGAGACGGAGGCCAGCGCGACTCCGGCGACCACCAGGAAGACCGTCAGCAGCAGGGTCGCCGTCGCGAGCGGCAGGTTCACGTAGCGGTGCGTCCGCCGGGCGAGCCAGACCATCGCGCCCACCAGGCCGGCGAGGCCCAGGAGCGCCAGGACGACGACCGTCGTGCCGACCGTCCGCGCCGCGCTCAGCTCGGCGTCGACCCGTGTCTCGTTCGCCGCGATGAGCGCGGCCAGCTCGGGCAGCGCCTGGTCCCGCAGCCCGGCGCTGGCGTTCCGCAGGTACTGGGCGCCGAGCGGCAGGGCCTGCCGGTTCGCGGCGCGCGCCAGGGCGATCGTGCCCGTGTAGTCCTGGATCGACGTCGCGAGGTCCGCGAGCACGGCCCCGTCGGCCGCCTGGGCCCGCGCCGCGGCCGTCACCTGGCGGACGGCCGTCGCGACCGCGGTGTCGTAGTCCTGCCGCTGCTCGACGGGCTCGAGCCCGCCGACGAGGAAGCCGTTGGTGACGTCGGCGTCGGCCCGCACCAGGCTCGTCTGGATGTCCTGGAGGCGGACGAGCTGGGCCGCGTTCGCGTCCGCGCGCGAGAGCGCGGTGTCCGTCCCGAGGAACGAGAGCACCGAGCCGCCGCCGACGAGCAGGCCGAGCAGGACGAGCGCCACCGCGAGGGTCCGCATCCGGCGCGGGGTGCTCCCGCGCGCACCGGCGCGCTGCCCGGCGGGCACGGCCGGATCGGCCGGGGGCGGGGGTGGGGGCGGCGGCGCTGCCGGCGGCCTGGTTGCCGTGCTCACCCGGAACCCCCCTCGGTGCTCGACCCCGGCGCCGGGTCGGCGTCGGGCGCGATCCCCTCATCCTGCCCTGCCGGCCGCTGAACCGCGGGCGGGACGCCGCCGAGGTCGTCCGGCCCGTCGACGAGGTCCTCCGGGCTGAGCGTGCGCAGCTCGTCGAGGCTGGGTGCCGCGACGTCGCGCAGCCGCCAGGCGTGCCGGCCGATCGCGCCCTCGAGCTGGTTCCGGGCGAACCGCGCGTTGCCGAATCCCGCGATCCGCGGCTCGGCGGCGAGGCGTTCGCGGAACCGGTCGAGCGTCGGCGGCGGCGCCGTGAAGTCGGCGCCCTCGGCCAGGCGCTCGAAGATCTGCACCAGCTCGTCGTCGCTGTAGTCGTCGAACGAGATCGTCGTCCGGAACCTGCTCGACAGGCCGGGGTTGGCCGCGATCAGCTCGGCCATCGGCTCCGGGTAGCCCGCGACGATGACGACGAGGTCCTCGCGGTGGTCCTCCATCGCCTTGACCAGGGTGTCCACCGCCTCGTCCCCGTACTGGTCGCCGGCGAGCGCGTAGGCCTCGTCGATGAACAGCACCCCGTCGAGGGCGCGGTCCACCGCCTCGGCCGTCTTCATCGCCGTCTGCCCGAGGTAGCCGGCGACGAGGTCCGCCCGGTCGACCTCGACCAGGTGCCCCTTCTCCAGGACGCCGAGCGCCGCGTAGATGCCGCAGACCAGCCGCGCGACGGTGGTCTTGCCGGTGCCGGGGTTCCCGGTGAAGACGAGGTGCCGGGAGATCGTCGGCGTCGTCAGGCCGTGCTCGGCGCGCAGCCGGTCCATCCGCAGCAGGGCCGCCTGGCGGTGGATCTCCCGCTTGACGGTGCGCAGCCCGATGAGGGCGTCGAGCTCGGCGAGCAGCTCCTCGACGGTGCGTGCCGGGGGCGCCTCGGCGGGCGCGGCCTGCGGAGCGACCTCGGTCCGCGGAGCGACCTCGGTCGGCGTGGCGGCCTCGGTGGCGGGCCGGGTCGGCGCGCTCGACGACGTCGCGGGCGCGTCCGCCGCCCGCCCGACCGCACCGAGCTGGGCCGCTGCGGCCACCGCGGCATTCCCGATGACCCGCAGCGTCGGCTCGCCGAGGTCGCAGGCGGCCGAACCCACCTCGACGAGCGCCCGGGCGTAGTCGGCGGCCTGCGGGGACCGGATCGCGACCAGCTCGCCGAGCAGCCGCGTCGGTGCGGACCGCCAGCGGCGGCCACGCGAGGCCGCGTCGAAGAACGCCTGCGTCGTGCCCGTGCCCCCCGCTGCGCCGGCGGCGACCTGGAGCGCCCAGTCCGCGGCGGCACCGGTCGCGGACTCGGCGAGCGCGGCCGCGAGCGCGGCCCCCTCGGCCCTGGCCTCCGCGGTCGGGATCCCGGCGGACGCGGCCACGGCGACGAGGCCGTCCAGCGCGGCGCCGAGCGAACGGGCCGGCGTCGGAGCGCTCATGCCCCGCCCCCCGCACCGCCCGCGTCCGGCGGGCCGAGGCGCAGCTGACCGCCGGAGGCCTGCGTGCCGAACTTCTCGGCCAGGAACCGGCCGTGCGCCACCAGCGCGGCGGCGTCGGACCGGTTCACCGCGTCGAGCACCTGGTCCATCGTCCGCGCCAGCAGGTCGAGCTGGTCGATCAGCACGAGGAGCGAGCTGCGCCCCTGGTCGACGGGCCGGCTGTTGGCCCAGTCCCGCGGCAGGCGCAGGTAGGCGCCGACCGCCGCGGGCAGGTAGTCGGTCGCCGTCGCCATGACGACGTAGGCCTGCTCGCTCCCGCTGCCGAGCCGGTCCAGTCGCGGGATCGCCTGGCGCACCACGGCCGTCACCCGGTCCACCCGTGACTCGACGGGGGTGGGCACCGCTGCGTCGGCGACCAAGGCCTCCACCGCGTCGAGCGCGGCGAGCAGGTCGGCGGCCGTCGGCACCGGCGGCAGGCTGAGCCGCTCCGGCTCGGGCCTCGTGCGCCGGCCGGTGAGCCGTCCGATCAGGTCAGCGAACGACACCACGTCCCACCGCCCGCCGGGGTCCGGCGGCTCATCGCCGCGCGCCGCCGGGGCCCTCGAGGTCGAGGGAGCCCGCGGCGAGGCGTTCGTCGCTGCGCTGGACCCGCTCGAGGTACTCGCGGGACTTGGTGACCTCCGACTCCAGGCTCCCGATCGTGGCCGACATCGAGTCGAGGGCCTCGACCTTGAACGTGTCGATCGCGTCCATCGTCGCGTAGATGTTCGCGAAGGCCGCCTGGAGCTGGGGCAGCCCGATGGTCGCCGAGGCCGCCTGCTGCTGGATCTGCACCGAGTTGTCCTTGAGCATCTCCGAGGTGCGCTCGATGAGGCCCGACGTCGTGGTGTTGAGCGCCGAGATCTGGTCCAGCACCAGCTTCTGGTTGCCCAGGGCCTGGGCGACGATCACCGCGGTGCGCAGGGCGGAGACGGTCGTCGTCGACGCCCGGTCGACGCCCTTGACCAGCTCGAGGTTGTTCTTGATGATCACGTCGATCGCCAGGTAGCTCTGGATCGACACCGCGAGCTGGGTGAGCAGGTCCTGGTGCTTCTGGCGGACGTAGAACAGCACGTCGTCGCGCAGGGAGCGGGCGCGGGTCGGGTCGCTCACCTCGACCTCGGCGATCTGGGCCGCGAGCTGGGCGTCGAGCCGCTCGGCGACGTACACGTACTGGTTGAGCCGGCCCATCGCGTCCCAGAGCTCGCGCTTCTCGAGGTTGAGTGCCGCGTTGTCCTTGCGCAGCTCGTCCTGCCCGTCGCGCAGCGCGTGCAGGATCGCGTCGAGGTGCGACTGGGCGGAGGAGTACTTGCGGAAGTAGTCGGTGATCTTGTCGCCGAAGGGCAGGATGCCGAGGAACTTGCGGGCGCCCTGGGCGCCGGCCGGGTCGAGGTCCTCGACCGTGCGGCGCAGCTCGACGAGGGTCGTGCCGACCTTCGAGCCCGAGGCCAGGCCACCCTCCGTGATCGAGCGCACCGGCGTCTTGAGCATCCGGTTGCTCGTCTCCGCGGCCCGCCGGATGTCCAGGTCGCCCATCGTGCGCACGTCCGCCGCCTTGGCGGCGAAGTCCGGCGAGTGCGGGTCGGCGGTCATCAGCGAGGTGAGGTAGCTCGCGACCTTGGCGTCCAGGTCGGGCAGGGCCGCCGGGTCGACGGCCGGCGCCATCGCCGGCGCGGCGGTGGTCGCGACGGCCTGCACGGGGGCGGGCGCGCTGAGCGTCAGCGCGGGCTCCGGCGGTTGCAGCGCTGCGGCGCTCGGGTGGTCGGCGCTCATCGCGGTCTCTTCCTCCCCGCCCTGCGGCGTGCCGGACCCTGCGTGCCGGACGGCTCACAGGGGTCCTCGTCAAGATACGCGACCACCGCCCCACGGGGGAGGTCTTCGCGCCCGCGTCACCCCGTCGGCCGGAGCGTCGGTCCCCGAGCGGGATCCCCGCCGCCTCCGGGAACGGCAGAACCCCCCGCCGCGAGCCCGTCCGGGCCCCTGGCGGGGGGTTCTGCCACTGCAAGGCCTGAGCTGTCTCAGGTACCCGTGGCGGGCAGGTGACACAACTGCCTGACCTGCGGCGATGGGGGGAAGTTGATCTTCCCGTCGCACGGATCGGGTGGAAGTGCTCACACCGCAGGGCGCTGACCTGGGAAAACGCATTCACGCACCGGTCTTGGGGTCCACCTGCATCAGGATCTAAGGGCCGCGCCGCGGCGACCCTTACTGCGGCGCGTGACAGGTGGCAGCATGCGTGAGATGACCGACGCGGCGGGGGGCGAGGTGCGCGGCGCCCGTGCGCCCCTGGACCGTCACGTCCCGCGCGCGTTCGAGCGCTACACCGTCGTGTCGCTGTTCGCGCCCACCCTCATCGCGGGGGTCCTCATCGCGTTCGACCACCCTGAGCCGCAGGTCGGCACGTTCGCAGTCTGGGCGGGCGTCGCGTTCCTGTGGATCCAGCAGCTGTCCCTGCTCGTGCGCGCGGACCTGCTTCCCGGGCAGTGGTGGTCGTGCGACTGGGCGCCCGCATGGCTCACGCACCGCGCGGCGGTCGCCGTCGGCCTCGCCGCGGGCCTGGGCCTCCTCTCCTACGGGATCCACGAGGACCGTCCGCCGTGGCTCTGGGCGCTGCCCTACGCCGTGACGCTCGCGAACGCCGTGCTCGCGGGAATGGCCCGCAGCCGGGGCGGGCTGCTCTCCCGGCTGCGGTGGACCGACGCCGCCGCGGTCGTGGTGGCCGTGGTCGCCCCGGTGGTGCTCGCACTCACGCTCGTGCGGTCGTGGTCCGCCCTGACCGCAGGCGTCGTCGTCGTCGTTGCCCTCCTGGTGCAGGTGGGCCAGGCGTGGTGGCTGGACGTGGTGGCGGCCCTCGAGGCGTCCCGCGGCGCGTCCGTCGCTCTCACGCGCACCGAGGAGCGGCTCCGATTCGCCGGCGAGCTCCACGACCTGCAGGGCCACGAGCTGCAGAACATCGTGATGCAGGCAGACCTCGCCCGGACCCTCCTGCGCCGGCAGCATCCCGCGGACGCGGAACAGGCAGCCCAGATCCTCGACGCCATCCACGAGACCGCAGCCGGGACCCTCCGGCAGACGCGCGCGGTCGCCCACGGGTACCGCGCGGTGGACTTCGAGCAGGAGGTCGCCGGCGCGGTGGACGTCCTGGCCGCTGCGGGGGTGCAGCTCACCGTGTCGGGACGCCTCACGGCCGTGCCGGTCGACGCGCGCCACCTCGCCGGGCTGCTCGTGCGCGAGGCCGCCACGAACCTCCTGCGTCACTCCACGGCGACGACGGCGGAGCTCACCGTCGCGCGCGAGGGCGCCACCGTGCGCGTGATCGTGCGCGACCCCGGGCCGGCGCGCCCGGAGGGGCATCTCGAGATGAGCCACGGCTCAGGGCTCGAGAGCCTTTCCGAGCGGGCCGCGAAGGCAGGCATGCGCCTCGATCACGGCCCCGTCGGGGCCGGGTGGCGGCTCACTCTCACCTGCAGCGCCGAGGAGACCTCATGACCGCCCGCACCCCGGACGACGCTGCGACGCGACCCGAGCCGGACTCCCGTGATCCCGCCGGGCCCGAGGCGTCCCCTGACGTCTCGAGCCCCGGGGATCTCGCCGTCCTGGTCGCCGACGACGAGTCGTTGCTGCGCTCGGCTCTCGCGCAGGTGCTGGATCTCCAGGACGGGATCCGCGTCGTCGGGCAGGCGCAGGACGGGAAGGAGGCCGTCGAGCTCGCGCGCACGTTGCGGCCGCACGTCGCCCTGCTCGACCTCGAGATGCCCGTCCTGGGCGGTCTCGAGGCCGCCGCGCTCCTGCGGCCGCTGGGGATCGACGTCGTCGTGATGACCCGGCACGCCCGCCCCACCCTGCTGCGACGCGCGCTCGAGGCCGGAGCGAAGGGCTTCGTGCTGAAGACGACGCCGGCGGACCGCCTCGCGCGCATCCTGCTGGACGTCCGCACGGGTCACCGGTACATCGATCCGGAGATCGCTGCCCTCGCCCTCACGGCGCGCGCGAGCCCGCTCAACGACCGTGAGCTGCAGATCCTCGAGCTCGTCCGCGCGGGCCGCACCACCAAGGAGATCGCCCGCGAGCTGTCCTTGGCGCAGGGCACGGTCCGCAACTACGTGTCGGGGTCGATCGCCCGCCTGGGCGTGACGACCGGCCGCGAGGCGGCGGACCGCGCGTGGACCGAGGGCTGGATCTGACGGTCGCGACCGTGCTGGCCTCACGCGGGGTCGCGCCGCTGCACGAGGAGGACCGTGCCGGCCGCGAGCAGCGCCGTGTAGGCGAGCGACGTGGCGAGCGCCTGGGTCGTGACGACCGACTCGACGTGGTTGCGCACGGCGATCATCGCGTGACCCGGGAACCAGGCTCGCCACCGCGACGGCACGAGGCTCACCACGAGCGGCTCGACGAGCAGGATCCACCCGAACACCACCCCGAGCGCCGCCGCGCCGTTGCGCAGCACGAACGCGAGGCACGTCGCGGTCACCGCCAGCGTCCCGGCGGCGAACACCGCTCCCCCGACGGCCCACCCGCCGTGGCTCGACTCCCACCAGGAGGCGGAGATGCCGTCAGGCAGGGCAGCGACGAGGGTGACGATCTTGGCGACGGTCGCGGCCACGCCCACGAGGACGCCCACGAACGCCCCGACGGTGATGGCGGAGGCCGCCACGTGCCAGCGTCGCTTGCCGGCGAGGTAGTGCCACAGGATCGCTCCGTCGCGGTGCGCCGCGCCCCAGAACGCGGCGAGGACGGCCGCGAGGAACAGGCCCGTGAGCGGGTCGACGAGGACCTCCCCCTGCCCCCAGGGCGTGCCGAGGTCGGCGACCTGGGTGCTGGTGCCGTGCGTGACGGCAAGGCCGAGGGTCACGAGCGCCGCAGCGCCGGCGATCAGCGGGGCGGCGATGCGCAGCGTCCGGGACGCCGCGGCCGTCCGTAGATCGGCGCGGATCTGGTGGGTGAGGCTCATGGTCAGACCTCCGTCCGGTCGTCGGCGTCGGTGAGCTGGAAGAAGTAGTCCTCGAGCGTGGCGCCGTCGGGCAGCAGCGCCGCCCGGGTGCCGTCGACGGCGACGCGGCCGTGCGCGAGGATCACGATGTCGTCGACGATCTGCTCGGACTCGTCGAGCAGGTGGCTCGAGACGAGGACGGCGACGCCGCGGTCGGCCTCGGACCGCATGAGGCGGCGTAGCCACCGGATGGCCTGCGGGTCGAGACCGTTGAGGGGTTCGTCGAGCACGAGGGCCCATGGCTCCCCGAGCAGCGCCATCGCGACGCGCAACCGCTGGGTCATGCCGAGCGAGAGGGTGGACACGCGCTGGCGGGGCCTGGGCAGCCCCACGCGCTCGACGAGGGCGTCGACGTCGACGTCCTGCAGGCCGCGCCGGACCGCCTCGGTCCTCAGGACGGACGCGACGGTCATCTCCTTGCGGAAGCCCGCGATGTCGAGGGCTGAGCCGATCGCGCCGTCGGGGCGCACCACGGTGCCCGCGTCCGGGGAGGTGAGCCCCAGGAGGATCTTGAGGAGCGTCGTCTTCCCGGCGCCGTTGGGGCCGAGGAGCCCGGTGACGGCTCCGGCTTGGACGTCGAACGTCATGTGGTCCAGGACGGTGCGGCCGCGGTAGCTCTTGGTCAGGTCATGACAGGACAGCACGGGGACCTCCGATGGTCGCAGGGGCGGGGTCGTCCACCGGCTCGTCGTGGCGCGCGGGGTCTGCGGTGCGCCGCGCGGCGAGGGCGGTGCGGGCGGCGGCACGCGGGCAGGCCGCGCGCCACTCGCGTCGGTGAAGAGCAGGACGTCGGCGGCCACAGAGCCACAGGAGCAGCCACAGGACCGGGTGACGTACCGGTGCGCCAGCCGACGACGACGAGCACCGCCGCGACCGCGAGCGCCAGCAGGCCCAGCTCGAGCGCGATCCGGGAGTCACCAAGCCCGAGCAGCGAGACTTCCAGTCGCTGGTCGCGGGCCATCTTGTCCACGGTGTACCACGACTCCGGGCCCCACAGGCGGTGCCGACGGGCAGGTGGATCGCCAGGTCCACGAGGATGATCGTCCCGACGAGGAGCCGCAGCGCGGACATCCCGATCAGTCCGTGCTTGCGGGCGGTGAGGGTCTCGACGAGGCGGTCGGCGTGGGCCCACAGCCGGCCAAGGATCGCGTTCATGCCAGGTCTCCTTCGGCGTCGAGCCACGGGGAGGTGGCGTGGGTGATCTCGCCCAGGCCGGTGTTCGCCCGGTCCGAGTACCGCGGGAACGTGTGCTGCACGAGGCGCAGCTGGACGTGCGTGGCGTCGTCGCCGTCGCCGGCGCGCTGCCACGGTGTGAAGGTGACGGAGCCATCGGTGCGAGCCGACAGCCAGGCGACGGAGCGCGCGCAGAGCCCGCAGTCGCCGTCGTAGAGGAAGAGGTCCTTGTCGAGTGCCATGTCGGTCTCCTTGAGGGTCTCGGTCGAACACCTCAACGTTGGCGCGCGCGCACCCGCCACGGTCAGTGGCGTCTCGTCACCGATCCAGGTGACGCGTTGTCATACGGGCGCGGACGCACCGGGCGCGGTACGCCGGCGGGTCCGGGACTGCTGCAGGGCTGGTTGTCACCGGTCGGCGAAAACAGACCCTTTCGCCTCACCTCGGCTCCATGCGCCCCGAGCCAGATCGAGAACCCGTAGCCCGCGAACCAGGCCCCGCACGGACCCCTGGAAACGGCAGAACCCCTCGCCGCGAGCCCGTCCGCGCCCGGCGAGGGGTTCTGCCACTTCGAGGGCCTGAGTTGTCTCAGGACCCGTGGCGGTAGCGGTGGGATTTGAACCCACGGTGGACTTTCACCCACACACGCTTTCGAGGCGTGCTCCTTAGGCCGCTCGGACACGCTACCTCGCGGGTGAGGATACCCGGTCGGAGGGCTGCGCTCCGAATCGGTCGCCCGGGCCCCGTCGGCGGACCGCCGGGCCGGGCGAGCACGGACCGCCGCGGCGCTCGCGCGTCCGCCGCCCGCGCGACGTACCGTGACCCGGTGAGCACGACGTCCGCCGCCCTCGACCTCGCCGCCGGCCTGGCCGCCGCCCTCGAGGTGCTCGCGGAGGGGCGGATCGCGGTCCTCACCGGCGCCGGCATCTCCACCGACTCGGGGATCCCGGACTACCGCGGGCCGGACTCGCCGCCCCGCACCCCGATGACGTACCAGCAGTTCGTCGCCGACGCCGCGTTCCGGCGGACCTACTGGGCGCGCAACCACGTCGGCTGGCGGCACGTGCACCGCACCGTCCCGAACGCCGGGCACGAGGCGCTGGCGCGGATGGAGGAGCGCGGGCTGCTCACCGGCGTCATCACGCAGAACGTCGACCGGCTGCACCACCGGGCCGGCAGCCGCACGGTGATCGACCTGCACGGGACCTACGCGGACATCGTCTGCCTGCAGTGCGGGGCGCGGACCACCCGCGACGGCCTCGCCCGCCGCCTGGAGGAGCTCAACCCCGGGTTCGCCGAGGCCGCCGGAGCCGTGGCCGACGTCGAGATCGCCCCCGACGCCGACGCGGTGATCGCCTCGACGGAGGGCTTCCGCGTCGCCGACTGCGAGCGCTGCGGCGGGATGCTCAAGCCGGACATCGTCTACTTCGGCGAGTCCGTGCCGAAGGAGCGCGTCGCGCGCGCCGTCGCCCTGGTCGACGACGCCGACGCCCTCCTGGTCGCCGGGACCTCGCTGACGGTCCTGTCGGGGCTGCGGTTCGTCAAGCACGCCGCCCGGTCCGCGACACCCGTGGTGCTGGTCAACCGCGGTGCCACCCGCGGGGACGATCTCGCGACGGTACGGATCGATGCGGGGACCTCCGAGACGCTCACCGCGATCGACGCCGCGCTGCCCGGCTCACGCTGAGCCCTGCGGCCACTCGGCGGGCGCCGCGATGGGGACGACGAGGCTCGCCGCGGCCGCATCGGCGCCGCAGCCGACGCCTAGTCCCGCCGCGCGTCGAAGAAGTCCCGGAGCACGGCGCCGCACTCCTCCGCCAGCACCCCGCCGACGACCTCGACCTGGTGGTTGAGCCGGCGGTCGCGCACGAGGTCGTGCACCGAGCCCGTCGCGCCAGCCTTCGGGTCCCAGGCGCCCAGGACGAGTCGTGGCAGCCGCGCCAGCACGATGGCCCCCGCACACATCGCGCACGGTTCGAGGGTCACCACCAGGGTGCAGTCGTCCAGCCGCCACCGCCCGAGCCGTGCGGCGGCGTCGCGCAGCGCCAGGACCTCGGCGTGCGCCGTCGGGTCGCCCGTGGCCTCGCGCGCGTTGTGCCCGCGCCCGACGACGGCGCCCTCGGCGTCGAGGACCAGCGCGCCGACCGGCACGTCACCGCCGGCGACCGCCCGGCGCGCCTCGTCGAGCGCCCCCCGCATCGCCTCGTCCCACCGCACTCCCCCACTCTCCCAGACCCGCTCACCCCGCCCGTGCGGGGGCGCCCTCCCGACGCGAGGGCGCACATCCGTCGCGAGGGCGCAGGTACGGACATCCGCTCTCGCGACGGAAGGGCGACCTGACGGGCCGGGGCCGGGGGCCGGGGGCCGGGGGCCGGGGGCCGGGGCGCCGGGGCGGACGGGGGCTGGGGCCGTGGCCGACCCGGGGCCGGGGTGCTGCGCCAACCGGTACGGTGCTGCCATGCGCCTGCACGTCGCGGACCACCCGCTCGTCGCCCACAAGCTCACCGTGCTGCGGGACGAGAGGACGGCGTCCTCGACGTTCCGGCTCCTCGTCGACGAGCTCGTGACGCTGCTGGCCTACGAGGCCACCCGCGACGTGCGCACCGAGCCGCGCGAGGTGACCACCCCGGTCGCGACGACGACGGGCACCCACCTCGCCGAGCCGCGGCCCCTGGTCGTCCCGATCCTGCGGGCCGGCCTCGGCATGCTCGACGGGATGACCCGCCTGCTGCCCACCGCGGAGGTCGGCTTCCTCGGCCTCCAGCGCGACGAGGAGACGCTCCAGGCGATCACCTACGCCAACCGGCTGCCGGACGACCTCTCGGGGCGGCAGTGCTTCGTGCTCGACCCGATGCTCGCGACCGGCGGCACGCTCGTCGCGGCGATCGACTACCTCTTCGAGCGGGGCGCCACCGACGTCACGTGCATCTGCCTGCTCGCCGCCCCCGAGGGCCTGGCGGTCGTCGAGCAGCACGTCGGCGACCGCGCGGACGTGTCGGTCGTCGTGGCGGCGGTCGACGAGCGGCTCAACGAGAAGGCGTACATCGTGCCCGGACTGGGCGACGCGGGCGACCGCCTCTACGGCCTGGTCTGACCGGCCGCTCCACCCCTCACCCGCTGCCTCGGGCAGCCGTGTCGGCGCGCCCGCGAGGCGCTGGGGCGACGCCTGCCCCGGACCTGTCCACCATGCGAGACCGAGGCGCGCGGGGCCTTGGAGCCGGGCGTCAGGGAGTGCAGACTGGACATGTGACTTCCGTCAGAGGTCATGTGACAGCCGGTCCGCCTCTTCCGGTCGTCGCCCGACCCTGACGGGGCACGGAGACCGTGGGGTGTGTGGGGCTGGGGGGCTGCGCGCACCGCCGGGATCCGCGGCGCCGGGCAACCGGCGCCGAGATCGTCCTGGTCCGCTCGGGGGATGTCGGCACAGGACGTGCGCTGCCGGGCCGCGTGCACTCCTCCGCCGCCCGGCAGCGCGGTCTCGCGTCGGGCTCAGCCGCGCAGGGCGACCGCGATGAGCAGCATCGTGACGAGGAATCCGACGACGTAGTTCGCGACGAGGAACTGCTGCCAGCCGCGGTGAGCCCGGTCCGCCTCGTCCTCGGCCACCGACCGGAACGGCCAGGCGAGGCCGATGTACGGCAGCACGAGCGCGGCGGCCAGCGGGCCGGGCCAGGACGTGCCGAGCAGGAGCAGGCCGGCCAGCACCCAGGCGGCGATCGAGAGCCGGACCGTGGTCGCCGCCCCGAACGCCGTGGCGATCGACCCGATCCCGCCGGCCCGGTCGGCGGCGACGTCCTGGACCGCGCCGAACGCCTGGCTGGCCATCCCCCAGAGGAAGAACGCCACCAGGACGAGCCACGCCGAGCGGCCGATGCCGGAACCCGCGAGCACGAAGCCGTACACCGCCGGCGAGACGAAGTGCGTGCTCGAGGTCATCGAGTCGAGCACCGGCCGCTCCTTGAACCGGAGCCGGGGCGCCGAGTACGCGACGACGGCGAACAACGAGACCGCGAGCACCACGGCGGCCGCCGGCGAGCCGACCACGAGCAGGTAGGCGACGAACGGGACCGGCAGCAACGAGGCGGCGAGCACCGTCGCGCGGTGCACCCGGGGGTCGAGCAGGGCGCCCTCCACGCCACCCTTGCGCGGGTTGCGCAGGTCCGACTCGTGGTCGAAGACGTCGTTGATCCCGTACATCAACAGGTTGTACGGCACGAGGAAGAAGAGCGTGCCGATCACGAGCCGCAGGTCGACCGACCGGGCGGACATGACGTAGGCCGCCGCGAAGGGGTAGGCGGTGTTGACCCAGCTGAGCGGCCGCGAGGCCATGACCAGCTGGCGCAGCAGACCGCGCTCGGCGACGGTGCTCATCGGGCGTTCTCCCTCGGGTCGGACGCGGCGGTGGGCCCGGTTCGTGGTCCGGGGAGCCGGGCCACGGTCCCGCCGAGCAGGTGCCACAGCGCGGGTAGCAGGAGCACCCCGGCGATCGTGTACGCGAAGTCCTCGACCGGAGCGACGCCGACCGACAGGCCGAGGCGCTGCGCCTCGCCGTAGGCCACCAGGCCGACCGAGATCATCACGTTGTCGAACACCGCGGTCAGGACCAGGAGGACCGCCAGGGCGAGCCCGAGGGCGACCGGCACCGGCGCGCCGAGCCGCCGTCGCGTCACGACGAGCACCGCGCCCGCCAGGGCGAGGAACGGCAGGCTCATCAGCAGGTAGGTCACGCGGTGCTCCCGGTGCCGGGGGCCCGCCGGGTGAGCCACCACCGGGCCGCCGCGACGTAGACCAGGAGCGTGAGGTAGCACAGCAGGGTGAGGAACCCGAGCTCCTCGACCGGCAGCTCGGGGGCCACCACGACCCCGCTGAGGTAGCGCGTCGCGCCACGGAAGAAGACCCCGAGCCCGATCCCCACGAGGTCCCACAGCACGAAGAAGGCCACCCCGACCGCGACGACGACGGCGCCGCGCCGGGCGTTCGCGGGACCGGCGAAGAGCACGAGCCGGAACCGGCGGTCGAGCGTCACCAGACCCGCGATCGAGACGAGCAGGGCGGCCGCGTAGAGCAGGCTCACGCCCCGACGCCCCCGACCGGTTGGCCGACGACGGTGTCCTGCGCGAGCGGTCCCGTCGAGGTGTCCCCGCGCAGCCGCTTGATGACGAGCTCGGCACTGATGAGGCACATCGGCAGCCCGATCCCCGGCGTGACCGACCCGCCGGCGAAGAGCAGCCCGTCGACCTTCGACGAGGCGTTCCCGGCCCGGAACATCGCCGACTGCCCGAGGGTGTGGGCCGGGCCCAGCGCCGTGCCGCGCCAGGCGCGCAGGTCCTGCGCCCAGTCGGCCGGGCCGAGGGTGCGCCGCAGCACGACCCGCTCGGCCAGGTCGTCGATCCCCGCCCAGTCGGCGATCTGCGCGATCGCGGCGTCCGCGACCTGCTCGACCCAGGCATCCCCGGACCCGTCGACGCCGCCACGCCCCAGCCGCACGTCCGGCGGCGCCGGGATGAGCACGACGAGGTTCTCCATCCCCTCCGGCGCGGCGCCCGGGTCGGTCGCGGTCACCCGGCTGACGTAGACCGAGGTCGGGTCGGGCATGAGCGGCGGCGGGGTCGGGCCGGACGGCGCGAAGATGAGATCGAAGGTGCGGTCCCACTGCTCGCCGAAGAAGAGCGTGTGGTGCTCGAGCTGCGGCAGCGGACCGGCGACCCCGAGGTAGATCATCACGGCGCTCGGGCCGGGGACCTGCCGGCGCCACCACCGCGCGGAGTGGGTGCGCAGCGGGGCGGGCAGCAGGTGCTGCTCGGTGTGCTCCAGGTCGGCCGTCGACACGACGAGGTCGGCCGCCACGTGGTGCTCGCCGTCGGCGTCGGTGAAGCGGACCCCGGTCGCCTTGGCCACCCGTCTGCGGTTGCGTCCGGAGGACGCCGTCGTGATGGCGCGGACGTCGCTGCCGGTGCGGATCTCGACGCCCGCCGTCGTCGCGACGCGCGCCATCGCCTCGATGAGGGTGCCGAAGCCGCCCTGCGGGTAGAGCACACCGTCGACCAGGTCCAGGTGGCTCATCAGGTGGTACATGCTCGGCGTCAGCCGCGGCGCGGAACCGAGGAAGACCGCCGGGTAGCCGAGCACCTGCCGCAGCCGGGTGTCCTGGACCGTCTCGCGGATCCGGGCGTCCAGCGACTGGCTGAGCAGCCGGGCCAGCCGCGGCAGCCGTCGCACGACGTCGCCGTTGACCAGCGGCAGGACGGAGGCGAACGTCGTGTAGAGGAAGTGCCGGGTCGCCATCGTGTACGTGTCGGAGGCGGAGGCCAGGTAGTCCCGCAGCCGGTCGCCGGAGCCCGGCTCGATCCGGTCGAAGAGCGCGACGCTGTCCTCCAGGTCCGAGCGGACCTCCAGCGGCTCGTGGTCCTCGAAGTAGACCCGGTAGGCCGGGTCGAGGCGCACGAGGTCGAGCTGCTCGGCGGCCGAGGTGCCCATCAGCGCGAAGAACTGCTCGAAGACCTCGGGCATGAGGTACCAGGACGGGCCGATGTCGAACCGGAAGCCGTCCTGCTCCCACACCGAGGCGCGCCCGCCGAGCACGTCCCTGGCTTCCAGGAGGGTCACCCGGTAGCCCTCGCGGGCGAGCAGGGCTGCCGTGGCCAGGCCCGCGGGCCCGCCTCCGATGACGACGGCGGTGGACATCAGCTTCCCTTCCTCGTGCTCCACAGTGCTGCGGCGGCCAGTCGGGCCTTGACCGGGCCGGGAACCCGGACGCGCGTCCGGCTCAGCTCGGCGGCCGGGGTCGCGCGGATCCGGTCGGCGAGCTCGGTGAACAGGGCGGCGGCGACCCCGACGGCACGGCGCGCGCCGGCGGGCAGGTCGGCGATCGCCGCGGTGGCGGCCCGCAGGTCGGCGTCGATGTCGGCGAGCGCCGCCGCCTTCTGCTCCTCGGTGACGTGCCGGGCGTCGATCCCCACGAGGTAGCTCCGGCCGAGGACGTCGTGGTCCTCGGCCAGGTCGCGCAGGAAGTTGACCTTCTGGAAGGCGGCCCCGAGCGCCTGGGCCCCCGGGGCGAGCGCGGCGTACCGCTCGCTGCGCTCCGCCTCCGGCCGGTCCATGAGGAAGACGCGCAGGCACATCAGGCCGACCACCTCGGCCGAGCCGTAGATGTAGGCCTCCAGGCTCGCGGCGTCGTGCACCGCCGTGTCCAGGTCGGTGCGCATCGAGGCGAAGAACGGCCGGGTGAGGTCGGTGCCGATCCCCGCGGCGCGCGCGGTCACCCCGAAGGCGTGCACGAGCAGGTCGCCCGAGTACCCGGTGGCCATCGCCTGCTCGGCGCGCTCCTCGAGCGCGTCCAGGGCCTCGCGGGCGGCGGTGGTGTCCCCGCCGGCCTCGCCGGAGGCGCCGTCGACGATCTCGTCGGCGAGCCGGACCAGGGCGTAGATGTCACGGACCGGGGTGCGGTGCTCCGGCGGCAGCAGGCGCGTCGCCAGGCCGAAGCTCGTCGAGTAGGCCCGGACGAGGACGGCCGCGGCGGCGTGCGAGGCCTCGTCGTAGAGCGCGAGACGGTGGTGCCCCTGGAGGTCGCGCGCGGCGCGCCGGGTCCTCAGCCGGCCTGGCACCGGGCGTCCTCGACGTGGCCGCAGACGGTCGCCAGCGCGGTCCGGATCCGTTCGGCGATGTCCGCGACGACCTGCGCGAGGCCGGGCGGGAGCCGGTCGTCGGAGAGGCGGGACGCCACCTCGTCGAGGTCGGCGCGGACGGCGCGCTCGACCCGACCCGGTGCCTCCGACCGCGCCAGCGCCCGCCGCATCCGGGCCGCCGCGAGCTCGTCGAGGTCGGCGCGACCGAGGTCGGCCACGATCTCCGACCAGACGGGCATCGTCGAGGCGTGCAGGATGAGCGGGGTCCGCTTGCCCTCGCGCAGGTCGGAGACGTTCGACTTGCCGGTCTCCGCCTCCGGCGCGAACACCCCGAGCAGGTCGTCGACGAGCTGGAACGCACGACCGAGCAGGCGCCCGTGGTCGTCGAGCTCGGCCAGGGTCGCCGGGTCGGCACCGCCGAGGACCGCGCCGGCCCGCAACGGCGCCCGGAAGGAGTACATCGCCGTCTTGGACTCCGCGACCTGGATCGACTCGGCCAGCGTCGGATGCTGCAGGCCGAGGCCGCAGCCGGTGTCGAGCAGCTCGCCGGCGGCGGTGACGAGCATCGTCTCGTCGAGGAGCTCGGTGAGGGCCAGGCGCACCCGGGTCGGCGCGTCGACCCCCGCGACGAGCCGGTGCGCCAGGGCCAGGGCGAGGTCGCCGCCGAGGACGGCCGCCGCGGCGGACCAGCGCTCGGCAGGTGTCGCCAGGAGCCCGTCCGCCACCGCGTCGCGGCGCATCGCCTCGCCGAGGTTCGGCTCGCCACGGCGCATCGTGTCGCCGTCGATGAGGTCGTCGTGCACGAGGAACGCGGTGTGCAGCACCTCGAACGCGCCGGCGACGGCGACGGCGGCGTCCGGGTAGCCACCCCCGAGGCCCGCGTGGGCACCGAGCACGAGGGCCGAGCGGAACCGCTTGCCGCCGCGGACGCTCCGGGCGATCTCCTCCCAGAGCAGGACGAAGCGCGGACCGTAGGCCGCCGCGCGGGTGACGGCGTCCTCCAGGGCCGCGTCGAGCAGCTCGACGACCTGGTCGTCCAGCGTCGTCCGGGCGAGGACGAGCGGGCTCACGGGACACCCGCCCCGAGGAGCACGAGCGAGGGCGCCGAGAGCACGAGCCACGGGCTCAGCGCGAACGGCACCGACTCGATGGCGGCCCGCAGCTGCGCGGGCTCGACCCAGGCGTGGTCCATCACCTCGGACGGCTGGGGGTGCGGCACGGCACCCGGGGCGGGGCGGGCGGTGTAGATCGGGCAGATCTCGTTCTCGACGACGCCCGAGGCGTCCACCGCGCGGTAGCGGAAGGTCGGGTCGACCAGGCAGATGTCGACGACCTCCAGGCCGAGCTCGTCGAGGCCTCGGCGACGGATCGCGTCGAGGGGGTCCTCGCCCGGTCCGGGGTGCCCGCAGAAGCTGTTCGTCCAGACGCCGGGCCAGGTGAGCTTGGACAGCGCGCGGCGGGTGACCAGGATCCGGCCGTCGTCGTCGATGACGTGGCAGGAGAACGCCAGGTGGAGCGGGGTGTCGGTGGTGTGCACGCTCGCCTTGGGCGCCGTGCCCGTCGGCGCACCCGACTCGTCGAGCAGCACGACCAGCTCTGTGGCCACCGTCGATCACCTCCCACCCTGTCCGATCCTCGTCCTGCCGAGGTTAGGGGAGGGTCGGGCGGCTGTCGCGGCGGACGGGCACCAAGATCTTTCCCACGGCGGCGACCGAGGGTGACCGGCGGCGGCTCACTTGCCGGTGCTGGTGACGGTCACCGCGCCGATGAAGTACTGGTCGCCGACGGTGGCCGCCGTCAGGCGGTTGATCCCGTCGGTCAACGAGACCGGGGCGAAGGCCTTGGCGTCCACGCCGAGGGAGTTGTTCCAGCCGGACCCGGTCGCCGTCGAGCTGAACGCGTCGTTCGCGAAGCCGGGTGCGCCGTCCGCACGCAGCGGGACGAGGGTGGTCGTGCCCAGGGTCAGGCTGTCGCCACCGTTGCCGCCCGCGTTGCGGTCGCCCTCCCACGCGACCACGCCGACCCGGCCGAGGCGTCCCGCACCGGCCTCGAACGCGAAGGTGGTGGCCGAGCTGGTGGCGACCCATGCCCCGCCGTCGTACAGCGTGACGTCCTGGTCGAGGCCCGGCGTCGCGTAGACGACCACGAGCGACCAGCCCGCGTAGTACGAGCGGTTCGCCTGGGTCATCGTCGCGGCGTAGGCGACCCCGTCGACCGCCCAGGCACCCGAGCCGTGCGCGCGGACCAGGTCGGTCACGTCGGCGAAGGACTGGTAGTAGTCGCGGCCGTCGTTGTCCTTGACCTGCGCGAGGATCGTCCCGGTCACGCCGACCGGCTGGGCGCCGGGCGCCCGCACCGTGACGTCGGTGAGCGAGCCGGTCCACGGGTCCGTCGTGCTGCCGGCGTACCGGTTGCCGGACCAGTAGAGGCCGGCGAAGGCGATCTCCCGACCGGCCGGGATCGCGAGGGTCGCGGTCGGGTCGGGCAGCGGAACCATGGTCTGGGAGTTGTTCTGGGCGCCGCCCTCGAGGGCGGACATCGCGGTGCGGCAGGCCGCGGTGGCGACGTCGCAGCCGAGCACCGGCGTGCCGATCTCGGTCGAGGCGTAGCCGCCGGTCCACCGGCCACGGGGGCTCAGCCCGGCCGAGGAGATCGTCAGGGGTGCGGTCGAGGTGATCACCGACCGGCCGTCGGTGACCTCGACGACGACGGCCTGGGCCGAGGCCGCCTGCGCGGTCGCCGCCAGCACGACCGAGGCGGACTGGCCCGAGGCGAGCGCGGACAGGGTGCACGTCACGTGCTGGTCGTCGACCCGTCGGCACTGCCAGCGGTCGGCGTCGGCGTCGTCCGGGTCCTTGAGCGTGACGGCGCGCGGGACGGTGACGGTGGCGGTGAGGCCGGTGGCCGCAGCCTTGCCGGTGTTGGTGACGCCGAAGGAGATGGTGCCGTCGGCGCGGACGAACTCGGCGGTCACCGTCGGTCCGAACGCCAGGCTCGGCGTGAGGACCTCGACCTCGGAGCCGGCGGTGGCCGTCTCGGTCCCGGGCCCGGTCACGGCGACGGCGATGCTGCCGGTCACGGTCCGGTCCACCGCGAGGGCGACGACGATCGGCGTGCTCGTTCCGGGCGCGACCGGCTGGTCGAGGGTGCAGTCGATCCGCGTCGGGGAGCTCGCGGCGCACGCCCAGTCCGTCGGGAGGGCGACGTCGGCCGCGCTGAGGCCGAGCGGAAGGTCGATCCGGGCGGCGAGGTCGCGCAACGAGGTGCCGCCGGCGTTGCTCACCCCGACGGTGAGGGTGCGGGTCTGCCCCGGCTGGACGGAGGTCGGCGTGGTGAGGTCCACCACCACGGCGCCCGGCGCCGACCGGACCGTCAGGGGCGCGACGGCCGTCGTGGACCCGGCGGACAGGGCCAGCGTCGTGGTCGTCTCGACGTCGACGAACGGGTCGGCAGCGGTCAGGTCGAGGGCGGGGGCCGTGACGTCGAGGACGAGCGGGATGGTGCGGTCGGGCGCGAGGGCCGGGATGACGCAGTCGAGGAGGCGACCGTCGGCGGCACAGGTCCACTGGGGGCTCAGCGGGCTCGCGCTCACCCGGATGGCGTCGGGCAGGTCGGCCGGCAGCCGGACCTCGACGTGCGCGTCGCGGAGGGTGGTGCGGCCGGTGTTGCTCACCGGGACGGTCATCAGGGTCGGGACGTCACGGTCGACCGCCGCGGTCAGCTCCGAGGCCGCGGCGTCGGCCACGACGAGCTGCCCCGGTGCGGAGGTCAGGTGGGCGGCGAGCGTGCGGGTGACCCGGGTCGAGGTCCCCTGCACGAAGGTGGACACGCTCACGTCGAGGCGCCGCTCACCGTCGAGCGCCGGGTCGTCGACGAGGACCGAGAGCCGCAGGTCGCTGCTGGCACCCGCGGCCAGGCCGGGGAGCGAGCAGCGCGCCGTGGTCAGGCCGACCTGGGCACAGGTCCACGACGTAGAGGCCGTGGCCCGTGGGACCGCCGCGCCGCCGCCGCCGGCCGGCAACGGCGTGTGGACCACGTCCCACACCGTCCCGGCGGCGAAGACCAGGTCGGTGGTCACGGCGGCCGCATCGGCGGAGCCGGTGTTGGACACCGAGAGGACCAGCGGGGAGCGGACGCCGGCGGTGAGCCGGACCGCGTCGATCGGGGCCAGGGTGAGGACCGGGGCCGCCGGGGGTGTCGTCGGTCCGGTGCTCGTCGGGGTCGGCGTCGGGGTCGGGGTCGGGGTCGGGGTCGGGATGCTTCCGGCGGTGCCGGTGCCACCGGTGCCGGTGCCGGTGCCGGTGCCGGTGCCCACGCCGGTGCCCGCGCCGGCGCCGATCCCGGTGCCCGGGTCCGTCCCGGCGCCCGTCCCGCCGTCGGTGCCCGTCCCGGTGCCGCCGTCCGTGCCCGTCCCGGTGCCGTCGCCCGGGTCCGTCCCGGTGCCGCTGTCCGTGCCGTCGGTGGGGCCGGCGCTCGGGGACGAGGTGGCGACCGAGGTCGGGGCCCCGCTCGCGCTGTCGTCAGCGGAACCCGGCCGGAAGACCCCGAGCACCCCCGCGACACCCACCGCGACGGCGATGACGGCCACCGCGGCGACCGCGGCGATCGCAGCGATCGGGGTCGAGGCGACGAAGCCGGCGAGCCCGCCCGCAGCCGCTCCGGCCGCGGCACCGGCGCCGGCGGCCGCGGCCGGCACCTCCGCTGCCCGCGGCTCCTCCGGCTGCGGCGGCCGCCGTTCCGGCGCCGCTCCCGGCGAGCGCGGCGGCGGCAGAGGCCGCGGCAACGCCTCCGCCGGCTGCGGCGGCTGCCGCCGGCGCCGAGCCACCCGATCCCGCGCCCGTCCCAGCGCCCGTCGGCGTTCCCGCCGCTCCAGCACCCGCACCGGCACCCGCAGCAGCAGCACCGGCGGCGGTAGCGCCAGCGCCAGCGCCGGTACCGCCCGCAGCGGCACCCGCACCCACACCCGCAGCGCCCGCGCCAGCGCCGGTACCGCCCGCAGCGGCACCCGCACCCACCCAGCAGCGCCCGCGCCAGCGCCCGCACCACCTGCAGCGCTCCCGGCTCCGGAGGCCGCCACGGCCTCGCCGCCGCCGAGCCCGCTCATGGCAGCACCGACGGCGATCGCGGCGGCGCTCGCGGCAGCGACGCCGCCCGCGACACCCGACCCTCCGCCGGTCCCGGCCGCGCCGGTCCCGCCCTGCTGTCCCCCCGGACCGGTCGTGCCGCCGGCACCGCCGGCGCCGCCCGCAGCGCCGAGCGAGGCCGCCGAGCCGGCCGCCCCGCCGAAGCCGATCCCGCGCAGCACGCCGATGGCGACCGCGCCGAGGACCAGCGGCGCGATGACGACCCGCATGCCGTGGTTGACGTCGCCCAGCTCGAGCACGAGGGCACGGCACTGCCCGCACTCCTCCAGGTGGGACTCGACCAGTGCGGTCTCCCGCTTGGCGAGCCCGCCGCGCACGTAGGCCCCGAGCTTGGAGTTCACCAGGGTGCAGGCCTCGCTGGCGGGGTCGGCCAGGTGCTTCTGCAGGTACGCCTGCCGTAGGCCCTCGCGCGCTCGGTAGGCCAGGGCCGCGACGCCGTTCGCGGTGAGGCCGAGAATCGGCGCGATCTCCGCGGCGGAGAGGCTCTCGACCTCGGTGTACCAGAGCACGGCTCGCCAGCGCTCGGGGAGGCTCTGGTAGGCCTGGGAGACGATGCCGCGCTCGAAGCCGGCCATCGCCTCCTCGTCGGAGGACTCGACGGCGATCGACGCAGCCTCGAAGGTGGCCTCGTCGTCGGTGGGGCGGGCGCGCCGGGTGGACTCGACGCGGTCGAGCGCGACGCGGCGCAGCACGGTGAAGAGGTAGGCGCGGAACGCCACGTCCGGGCCGCCGCCGCCCTGCACCGTGCTGAAGACCCGGCTGAAGGCCTCCGACACGGCGTCCTCGGCATCGGCGGCGGAGTTGGAGTACTGGCGCGAGACGGCTCGTGCGGCGTCGACGTGGCGCTCGTAGAGCACGGCGAATGCGGAGTTCTCCCCGCTCCGGACGGCAGTGATGAGCTCGGCGTCGCTGGACAGGTCCCACGCGCTGCTGACGCTCATGCCGCCCTCCCTCCTGCGTCCGACGTGCGTGCCCGGGACGGACGACCGACGCTGGTCATCCGCTCGATACACGTCACCATCGGACAGAATCTCATGCCCTCCTCGTCAGCGGGTGCCATCCATCGGGTGATAAACCCGTACAGACCCTCCCGACGCACCCCACCGAGATCGCGGGTCCGACGCCGGATCGTGACGTCCGAGCCCACGATCTGGACGTCGCCCGTGGATCCCGCTCCCGGGGCGGGGCGGACCGACGCCGGCCCGCGACGACGGCGGGAGCGGGTGAAAGAGCGAATCTCCGGTCGGAACCCGCGTCATGACCGCGGGGCTGGGCCGTCTCATCCGGCATGCAGACGGACGAGCTCGCCGAGCACACGGCCCCCTCGCTGCGCGAGCAGTGGCACCTCCAGACCGTCGAGTCGGTCTGGCTGCGCCCCGGCGACTGGTACCACCCGGCCGTGGACGCCCTCGCCGAGGCGCTGAGCCACGACCTCGACCCGACCGGCGCCGCCCGACGTCTGGGGACCGTCCGCGGCGCCGCCGGCGTCGGCATCGCCGAGACCCTGGACGACGTCGCGATCCTCTACCGCCTGCTCGACCGGGTCCCCGGCATGGACGTGGTACGCGCCCTGAGCGAGGGCTGGTCCGAGGCGCTCCAGGCCACCCCGGTCCAGGCCTCCTGCGTCGAGCCGGAGTCGGGCCTGCCGACCATCGAGTACCTCTCCGTGCGCCTCGGCGAGACCTACGGCGCCGCCCGCAAGCATGCGCACCACGCCTTCGTCACGCACTGCCTCGTCCTCGTCGACGTCGCCACCGGCGACCTGCCGCCGTGGCGCCGGATGGCGCGCTCGGCAGCCATGGGGCGCGCGCTCTCCGCGGCGCTCGGCACCGGACACCCGATGGCCTCCCTCGGCGGCGGCGCCTTCGCGGTCCTCGTCGAGCGGGACTTCGACCTCGGCGAGACCGTCCGCCGGATGCGCGACCAGGTCAACGAGCACGCGACGACGCTGCAGATCGGCGACCTGCTGCGCCAGCCGCCGCGGATCTGGATCGAGCCGCTGCCCGAGACGCTCCAGCGCGCCGTCGACCTGCTGCACCACCTGCGCCGCTGAGACCGCAGCCCCCCGAGCCTGACGGCCCGCCACCCCTCGGGGCGGCGGGCCGTCAGGCTGTCCGGGGTGCGGGACTCAGCGGTCGGTGGGCGACGGACGCCAGACGACGAGCGCCCCGGTGCTGGTCACCCGCGCCGGACGGTGGCCACGCGGCACCGCGATCACCTCGCCCTGGGAGCCCGCGGCGAAGACCCGCCGACCCGGGTCGACCATCGTGCGCAGCATCTCGACCTGTTCGCGCAGCCGCTCGACCTCGTGCTCCAGGGCGAGGATGCGCTTGATCCCGGCCAGGTTGATCCCCTCGTCCTGGGAGAGCCGCTGCACCTCGCGCAGGGTCGCGACGTCCCGCAGCGAGTAGCGGCGGCCGCGTCCGTGGGTGCGGCTCGGCGAGACGAGTCCCAGCCGGTCGTACTGGCGCAGCGTCTGAGGGTGCATCCCCGCGAGCTCGGCCGCGACGGAGATGGCGAGCACCGGTGAGTCGTAGGTCACCTGCTCCTCCTCGTGGTCTCTCGGTGCGCGTCGGCGTCGTCGTCCGGCGCGCCAGGGCTCAGGTCGCCGCGCGAGCGCGCAGGTCCTCGCGCACGTCGACGTCGGCCGTCGCGGCGGAGAACGCCTCCACCGCGGACCGGGCCTCGTCGGACAGCCGCTGCGGGACGACGATCTGGACGACCACGAGCAGGTCCCCGGCCGAGCCGGTCCCGTGCGCCGGGACCCCCCGGCCGCGCACCCGCAGCGTCCGGCCCGACGGGGTCCCGGCGGGCACCCGCACCCGGACGGTGCTGCCGTCCAGGGTGGGCACGTCGACCTGGGCGCCCAGCGCGGCCTCGGCGAAGGTCACCGGAAGGGTCACCCGCAGGTCACGCCCGTCCAGGCTGAAGACCGGGTGCGGCTCGACGTGCACGGCGATGACCAGGTCCCCGGCCGGGGCCCCGACCTCGCCTTGACGCCCCTTGCCGCGCAGCCGGATCTTCTGACCGTCGCGCACGCCCGGGGGGATCCGCGCCGTGACGCTGCGACCGTCGACCCCGAGGGTCACGGTCGACCCGTCGACGGCCTGCCGGAACGGCAGCGTGGTGGTCGCCTCGAGGTCGACACCGGCGCGCGGACGGCGGCCGAAGCCGGCTCCCGACGCAGCGGCGCTGCCGCCACCCGCACCGCCGAACAGCCCGCCGAGGATGTCGTCGAAGCCACCGCCGCCGCCGCTGGTGGAGTAGCGCACCCGCTGGCCGCCGCCTGCGCTGCCCGCGCCGAAGAGCCCGCCGAAGAGGTCCTCGAACCCGGCGCCGCCGGCGTTCGGGCCGCCACCGGCGGAGAAGCGCGCGCCGCCGCCGGCCATCGCCCGGACGGCGTCGTACTGCTGGCGCTGCTCGGGGTCGGCGAGCACCGCGTAGGCCTCGCCGACCTCCTTGAACCGCGCCTCGGCGGCGGCGTCCCCGGGGTTGTGGTCCGGGTGCAGCGTGCGCGCGAGCTTGCGGTACGCCTTCTTGATCGCCGCGGCGTCGGCGTTCTTGGGCACGCCGAGGGTGGCGTAGAAGTCCTTCTCGAACCAGTCCTGGCCGGTCATCGTCCTGCCCCTCCCCTCGGCGTGCCCCGTCCCGTCCTCGTGGTGCTCAGTCCTCGCCCGGCTCGGCGACGGCCACCCGGGCCGCCCGCACGATCCGCTCGCCGACCTTGTGCCCCGGCTGGAGCACCTGGACGACGGTCGGCTCGGAGACCTCGCTCGACAGCGCGTGCATCAGGGCCTCGTGCACGGTCGGGTCGAACGGCTCGCCCGCGGCACCGTAGCGCTCCCAGCCGAACCGGCCGAGCGCCGTCTCCAGCTTCTCGGCGATCGCGGCGAACGGGCCGTCGGCCAGCTCGCCGTGCTGCCGGGCCGCCTCGACGTCGTCGAGCACCCCGAGCATGGCCTCGACCATCGCCACGACCGTCTGGTCGCGGGCGACGAGCCGGTCCCGGTCGACGCGCTTGCGGTAGTTGACGTACTCGGCCTGGAGCCGCTGGAGGTCCGCGAGGTGCTCGGCCGCGACGGCCTGGGCCGTCTCGAGCTCGAGCGCGTCCGGCGCGGCCGGGGTCGCCGGGGCGGCCGTCTCGGCAGCGGGCTCCCGCACGGCCCCCGTCTCCGGGTCGATCCGTCGCTTGTCGGTGAACCGCGGCCGGGTGGGGTCGAGCTCCTCGCCCCCACCCGGTCCGGTGGTGGAGTCCCTCACTTGGCCTCGTCCTCGTCCACGATCTCGGCGTCGACGACGTCCTCGTCCGAGGCGGAGCCGGCCGGCGCCTCCTCGGCGGGGGCGGGCGCCTCGGCGGCGGCCTCGGCCGCGTAGATCGCCTCGCCGATCTTCTGCGCGACGGTCGACAGCGCCGACTGCTTGGCCTTGACGGCCTCGATGTCGGTGCCCTCGAGCGCGGTGCGCAGCTCGCCGATGGCGGCGGTGACCTCGGTCTTGACGTCGTCCGGGACCTTGTCGCCGTTGTCGGCCAGCACCTTCTCCGTGGAGTAGACCAGGTTCTCGGCCTGGTTGCGGGTCTCGGCCTCCTCGCGGCGGGCCTTGTCCTCGGCGGCGTGCTCCTCGGCCTCGCGCACCATCCGCTCGATGTCCTCCTTCGGCAGCGCGGAGCCGCCGGTGATGGTCATCGACTGCTCCTTGCTCGTGCCGCGGTCCTTGGCGGACACGTGCACGATGCCGTTCGCGTCGATGTCGAAGGTGACCTCGATCTGCGGGACGCCCCGGGGCGCCGGCGCGATGCCCGTGAGCTCGAAGGTGCCCAGCGGCTTGTTGTCGCGGGCGAACTCGCGCTCGCCCTGGAAGACCTGGATGAGCACCGAGGGCTGGTTGTCGTCCGCCGTGGAGAAGATCTCCGAGCGCTTGGTGGGGATGGCCGTGTTCCGCTCGATGAGCTTGGTCATCACCCCGCCCTTGGTCTCGATGCCCAGGCTCAGCGGCGTGACGTCGATGAGCAGGACGTCCTTGCGCTCGCCCTTGATGACGCCGGCCTGGAGCGCGGCGCCGACGGCGACGACCTCGTCCGGGTTGACGCCCTTGTTGGGCTCCTTGCCCCCGGAGAGCTGCTTGACGACCTCGGAGACCGCGGGCATCCGGGTCGAGCCGCCGACCATGACGATGTGGTCGATGTCGGCGAGCTTGATGCCGGCGTCGCGGATGACGGCGTTGAACGGCGCCTTGGTGCGCTCGAGGAGGTCGGCGGTCATCTGCTCGAACTGCGAGCGGGTGAGCTTGGAGTCCAGGTGGATGGGGCCGTTCTCGCTCATCGAGAGGTACTGCATGGAGATCGTGGTGCTCGTCGTGGAGGAGAGCTCCTTCTTGGCCTGCTCGGCCGCCTCACGCAGCCGCTGCAGGGCGATCTTGTCCTTGGACAGGTCGACACCCGAGGAGTTCTTCACCTCCTTGATGAGGTGCTCGACGATGCGGTTGTCCCAGTCGTCGCCACCGAGGTGGTTGTCGCCGGAGGTGGCGCGCACCTGGATGGTCGAGAAGGCGTCCTCGTCCTTGCCCACCTCGAGCAGGGAGACGTCGAACGTGCCGCCACCGAGGTCGAAGACGAGGATGAGCTCGTCCTCCTTGCCGCGCTCCAGGCCGTAGGCCAGGGCGGCAGCGGTGGGCTCGTTGACGATCCGCAGGACGTTGAGACCGGCGATCTGCCCGGCGTCCTTGGTCGCCTGACGCTGGGCGTCGTTGAAGTAGGCCGGGACGGTGATGACGGCGTCGGTCACGGCCTCGCCCAGGTACTCCTCGGCGTCGCGCTTGAGCTTGCCGAGCACGCGTGCGGAGATCTCCTGCGCGTTGTACTTCTTGTCGTCGATCGCGACGGACCAGTCGGTGCCCATGTGGCGCTTGACCGAGGTGATGGTGCGGTCGACGTTGGTGACGGCCTGGCGCTTGGCGACCTCGCCGACGAGGACCTCGCCGGACTTGGAGAACGCGACGACGGACGGCGTCGTGCGCGCACCCTCGGCGTTCGCGATGACGGTCGGCTCGCCGCCCTCCAGGACGGAGACGACGGAGTTGGTGGTGCCGAGGTCGATCCCGACAGCTCGTGCCATGAGTGGTGCCTTCCTTCGTGCTTCTGCTCGGCGGCGGGAGCCGCGAGCCAGGTGGTCGGTGCGTCCGTCCAGGCCTGATTGAGCCTGCTGCGCTCAAGTCTGCGGCGATGACTCCGCCGTGGCAAGTCCGTCACACAAAACTTGAGCCTGATCGACTCAACCCACGCACGGCGTCCCGCATTCCCGGCCGGCCGACACCCGCCGCGGCTACCGGTCGACGAGGCCCTGTCCGGATCCGACGAGCAGGACGACGCACAGCGCGGCCACCGCCATGCTCAGCGCGAACGGCGCCCGGCTGCGCGGACGCCGCAGGGCGACGAGCCCGGCGTCGAGCGCGAGCACTCCGGCCACCGCCCCCACCCCGAGGACGACACCGGGGGGCAGGCCCCCGGGCGCCCGGACGGTCCCGGCCACGCCCAGGGCGACCCCAGCGAGCAGGACGACCGGCGCCAGGACGCCGGACACCCGTCGCCCGAGCCGGTGCGGCAGCCCGCGCACGCCGGTGGCGGCGTCGTCCTCGAGGTCGGGCAGCACGTTGGCGACGTGCGCACCCGCGCCGAGCAGGCCGGCGCACCCGACGGCCCACGCGGCGGCCCGCGGCTCACCGGGCAGGGTCAGGACGAGGAACACGGGCAGCAGCCCGAACGAGACGGCGTACGGCGCCCACGACCACGCCGAGTCCTTGAGCCGCGCGTTGTACGCCCAGGCGACGCCGACCGCGACCACGTGCACCAGCCCCGGACGGGCGCCGGTGGCGAACGAGAGGACGACGCAGGCGCCCGCCGCGGCCCAGGACGCCGAGCGCAGCAGGCCGGCCGACACGGCCCCGGAGACGACGGGCTTGTCGCGTCGCCCCACGGACAGGTCCCGCCGCGCGTCGATCCAGTCGTTCGACCAGCCGATCGAGAGCTGGCCGGCGAGGACGGCCGCCGTGGCGAGCAGGCCACGAGCCCAGGTGGCGCCGATTCCGGCGAGCAGGGCGGCCGAGAGGGACGTGACGACGGCCGTGGGCCCGGGGTGGCACGCGGCGACGAGACCACGCAGCGTCGTCCCCCGGCTCATGCGCACTCCCTCGGCGGATCGCACGGCACCGGGTGCCCCGGCCCTGACCGGCCCGACGCTACTGCCCGCGCCGGATCGCGCACCCCGTGGCACGATGCCCAGATGTCCCGCATCGTCGCGGTGGCTCCCGCGCTCCCGATCAACGTGCACCCGCAGGCCGAGATCACCGCGATGCTCGGTCCGCTCCTCGCGCCCGACCCGGCGCGGCGCACGCTCCTGGAGAAGGTGCACGCCTCGAGCGGCGTGCAGACCCGCCACCTGGCGCTCCCCCTCGGCGAGTACTCGGGCCTCACCTCGTTCGGGCAGGCCAACGACCAGTTCATCAGCCTCGGCACCGACCTGGCCGCCCGGGCCGTCAAGGACGCCCTCGAGGTCAGCGGCCTCCGGCCGTCCGACGTCGACTACCTCCTCTTCACCACGGTGACCGGGGTCTCGGCCCCCTCGATCGACTCCCTGCTCGTCGAGCGGCTCGGCCTGCGACCCGACGTCCGGCGGATGCCGTCGTTCGGGCTGGGCTGCGCGGGCGGCGCCGCGGGCCTCGCCCGGGTGCACGACTACCTGGTCGGCCACCCGCGCGACGTCGCCGTGCTCGTCTGCCTCGAGCTGTGCTCCCTGACGCTCCAGCGCGGGGACGACTCGACGGCCAACCTCATCTCCAGCGCGATCTTCGGCGACGGTGCGGCGGCCGCCGTCCTGGTCGGCGCGGAGCACCCGGCGGCGCAGGACCGGAGCTACGCCGGCCCGGCCGTCGTCGACAGCCGCAGCCGGGTCTTCCCCGGCACCGAGGACGCCCTGGGCTGGCAGGTGAGCGAGGACGGCTTCCGGATCGTGCTCTCCGCCGGGCTGCCCGACGTCCTGCAGGCGCACCTCGCCGAGGAGGTCGCTGCGCTGCTCGCCCCGCACGGGCTGACCCGGCACGACGTCGGGACCTGGGTCGTGCACGCGGGCGGGCCCAAGGTGCT
The DNA here is from genome assembly GCA_963724505.1 of uncultured Actinomycetota bacterium. Classification (GTDB taxonomy): domain Bacteria; phylum Actinomycetota; class Actinomycetes; order Actinomycetales; family Cellulomonadaceae; genus Actinotalea. Next base: position 503,470 of record CAVRUY010000001.1, on the reverse strand, counting down.
CGACGCCGTCGCGGCGGCGCTCGAGCTGCCCGCGGGCGTGCTCGCCGCGAGCCACGCCTCGCTGGCCGCCGTCGGGAACCTCTCCTCCGCCTCCGTCCTGCACGTCCTGCACACCGCCCTCGGGCGCGCGGTCCCGGCACCCGGGACGGCCGGCGTCCTCATGGCCTTCGGCCCGGGCGTCGGCTGCGAGCTCGTCCTGCTGCGCTGGCCCGGGGAGGCCTGAGCGATGCTGCTCCTCTTCGACCTGCTCGTCGCCGCCACGGCGCTGGAACGGCTCGCCGAGCTCGTCGTCTCGGCACGCAACGCCCGGTGGTCCCTGGCCCGCGGCGGGATCGAGCACGGCCGACGGCACTTCGGCCCGATGGTCGCGCTGCACACCGGTCTCCTGCTGGCGTGCGTCGCCGAGGTGCACCTGGCCGACCGCCCGTTCGTGCCCGCGCTGGGCTGGACGGCCCTGGTCCTCGTGCTGGCGAGCCAGGGCCTGCGCTGGTGGTGCATCGGCACGCTGGGCCACCGCTGGAACACCCGCGTCGTCGTCGTCCCCGGCCTGCCGCTGGTGACCCGGGGGCCCTACCGCTGGCTGCGGCACCCCAACTACGTCGCGGTGGTCGTCGAGGGGCTGGCCCTGCCGCTGGTGCACACGGCCTGGATCACCGCCCTCGCGTTCACCGTGCTCAACGCCGTGCTGCTGCTCCGCTTCCGGATCCCCAGCGAGGAGCGCGCCCTGGCCGACGCCCTCGCCGCCCGATGAGCGCCGGCGGGTGCGACACCGACGTGCTCGTCGTCGGCGGCGGCCCGGTGGGTCTGGCCGCGGCGATCGAGGCACGGCTGGCCGGCCTCGACGTCGTCGTCGTCGAGCCGCGCGTCGGGCCGATCGACAAGGCCTGCGGCGAGGGGCTGATGCCCGGCACGCTCGCCGCCCTGCACCGGCTGGGCGTCGACCCGGCCGGCCACCCGTTGCGCGGGATCGCCTACCGCGCGCCGGGCAGGGCGGTCGAGCACGCCTTCCGGGCCGGCCCCGGCCGCGGGGTGCGGCGCACGACCCTGCACGCCGCGCTGCTCGCCCGGGCCGCCGAGGTCGGCGTCGTGCACCAGGCGGCGCGGGTCGGCTCGGTGCTCGACGAGGGCGACCGGCTGCGGGTCGGCGTCCTGGCCCCGGCCCGCTCCTCGCCTGCCGGCCCGGGCCTGGCGCCCGCCCCGGCGACCGAGCTCACCGCCCGCTGGCTGCTCGCCTGCGACGGGCTGCACTCGACCGTGCGGCGCCTCGCCGGCCTCGACCGACCGGTGCGGTCCGCACCGCGCTTCGGCCTGCGGCGGCACGTCTCTCGCGCCCCCTGGAGCGACCTCGTCGAGGTGCACTGGGGCCGCCGCGCCGAGGCGTACGTCACGCCGGTGGCCGACGACCTCGTGGGGATCGCGCTGCTCGGGCCGCCGGGAGCCGGGTTCGACGAGACGATCGCCGACTTCCCCGAGCTCCTCGACCGGATCGGGGCGGCGCCCGTCGGGCCGGTGCGCGGCGCCGGTCCGCTGCGCCAACGCACCACGCGCCGGGCGGTGGGCCGGATCCGGCTCGTCGGGGACGCCTCGGGGTACGTCGACGCCCTCACCGGCGAGGGGCTGCGGCTCGGCTTCGCGCAGGCCAGGGCCGCCGTCGCCACGCTCGGCTCGGCGCGCGGGTACGAGCGCGCCTGGCGGGCCGAGAGCCGGGACTACCGGCTGCTCACCGAGGGGCTCGTCGCGTGGGCGACGAGCCCGCTGCGGGGCGCGGTCGTCCCGGTCGCCGCCGGGGCGCCGGCGGTCTTCGGGGCCGTGGTCGAGCGTCTCGCGCGCTGAGGTCGGCCGGACCCACCGGGCGTCACTCGGCCGCGACCTCCTCCGCCGCGTGCGCGCCGCGCGCCGCCGTCCGGCCCGGGGCACGCAGGGCCACGAGCACGGCGCCGAGCAGGAGCGCCCCGGAGCCGACGAGCATCGCCTGACCGGTGGCGTCGACGAAGGCCTGCTCGGCCGCCGCGACGAGGCGGGTGCCGGCCGGGCCCAGCTGCGCGAGCTGCTCGGCACCGGCCTGCACGAAGGCCACCGAGGAGCTCGCCCGCTCGACGACCTGTGCCGGCAGCCCGGCCAGCGCGCCGGAGGCAACCAGCGCGTCCCGGTAGCCGGAGGCCAGCACGCTGCCCAGGATCGCGATGCCGAGAGCGGAGCCGAGCTCCCGCGAGGTGTCGTTGACCGCCGAGGCGACCCCCTGCTTCGACGACGGCAGGGACGAGACGATCGCCGTCGTCGCCGGCGTGCCGGCGAGGCCCATGCCGGCGGCGAACACGACGAGCGCCACGGCGAACTGCCAGTACACGAGGTCGACGCCGAGCCTCGACATGAGGAACAGCCCGGTGGCGGACAGGACGAGGCCCACCGGCACCACCCGCCGGATGCCGACCCGCTCGGCGACGCGGGGGGCGTTGCGGGCCACCGGGATCATGACGAAGGGCATCGGCAGCAGCGCGACGGCGGCACCGAGCGGCGAGCGGCCGGCGACGTACTGCAGGTACTGCAGCATCGTGAAGAACATCCCGAAGCTGCCGAAGAACTGGATCGTCAGCGCGAGCGAGCCGGTCGAGAAGCCGCGCAGCCGGAAGAGCCGCGGGTCGAGCAGCGGCTGGTCCCGGCGCAGCTCGAAGCGCACGAAGCCGGTCAGGGCCAGGGCCGCGACACCGAAGGCGCCGAGGATGAGCGGGTCGCTCCAGCCCCGCGCCGAGACCTCGATGATCCCGAAGACGAGCGAGGCGACCCCGACGAGCGAGAGCAGCGCACCGACCGGGTCGAGCCGTGGCGGGTGGGCGTCGCGCGAGGGCGGGATGACGAGCAGCGTCCCGACGAGGGCCAGCACCGCGAGCACGACGTTGAGCCCGAAGAAGGAGTTCCAGGCGTAGAACTCGAGCAGGATCCCGGACGCGAAGAGACCGAGCACGGCGCCGCCGCCGGCGACCCCGACCCAGACGCCGACCGCCCGGCCGCGCTCCTGCGGCGGGAAGGACGTCGTGATGATCGACAACGTCACCGGCATGACCGCCGCGGCGCCCAGACCCATCGCCGCGCGCAGCGCGATGAGGATCGCGGGGCTCGTCGTCGCCATCGCCGAGCCCGCGGCCAGGCCGAAGACGACGAGACCGACGAGCAGCACGCCCCTGCGCCCGAAGCGGTCGCCGATCGCGCCGGCCGGGAGCAGCAGACCGGCGAACACCAGGGTGTACGCGTCGACGATCCAGGTGATCTCCGTCTGGGAGGCACCGGTGTCGATGGCCAGGTCGGGCAGCGCGACGTTGAGCCCGCTGACCGCGGAGACGACCATCATCAGTGCGAGCGCGACGACGGCCAGGATGGCGCGGCGGCGCCCGGGGCTGAGAGCGGGGACGGCGTCGGGGGTGCCGACCGGGCCGTGCTGGGGCATGACGTCTCCTGGGCAGATTTCTTCTTGTGAGGAATTCTGCTCGGATGGAATAGTGTCGTCAAGACGCAGGGGGGCAGACGTGGCGGAGTCGTCGGAAGCCGGGCCGAGGCAGGGACGTCGACCCGGGCGCAGCGGGACTCGGGAGGCGATCCTCGCGGCCGCCCGCCGGCAGTTCGCCGAGCTGGGGTACGACCGCACCTCGATCCGGCAGGTCGCCCTGGAGGCCGGCGTCGACCCGGCGCTCGTCCGGCACTTCCACCGCAGCAAGCAGGAGCTCTTCGTCGCCGTCGTCGAGCTGCCGATCGATCCGTCCCTGGTGATGCCCACGCTGCTGGCCGGCGACCCGTCGACAACCGGCGAGCGCCTCGCACGCTTCGTGCTGCACGTCATCGAGTCGGACCCGGTCGGCAGCCCCCTGGTGAGCCTGGCCAGGGCGGCCGCCACCGAGCCCGCCGCGGCGCGCCTGGTCCGCGACCTCGTGCACACCCAGATCCTCGGTCCGTTGACCGCGGCGATCGGCGCCGACGACGCCGATCTGCGGGCCAGCCTGCTCGGCAGCCAGGTCGTCGGCCTGACCTTCGCCCGCTACGTCGTGGGCATCGAGCCGCTGGCGTCCCTGCCGCTCGACCAGGTCGCCGCGGCGATCGCGCCCGCGATGCAGCACTACCTCACCGGCGACCTCGGGACGCCGCCGCCCGACGCCGGGCCGGCCTGATGCCGGCCGAGCTGCCCGAGCTGCTCGTCCCCGACGCCGACGCCTGGCGGGCGTGGCTGACGGAGCACCACGCGACGTCGGACGGCGTCTGGCTGATCCTGCACAAGAAGGGCGGCACGGTCACGGCGCTCACCTACGAGCAGGCCGTGCAGGAGGCCCTCTGCTTCGGCTGGATCGACGGCCAGGCCGGTGCGCGCGACGCCGAGAGCAGCCGGCAGCGGATGACCCCGCGGCGCCCGCGCAGCCGGTGGTCGGCCCGGAACGTCGAGCGCGTGGCCGCGCTCGAGGCGGCCGGACGGATGCACCCGGCCGGGCGGGCCCAGGTCGAGGCCGCGCGCGCCGACGGCCGCTGGGCCGCCGCCTACGCCGGGCCGGCGACGGTCGAGGTCCCCGTCGACCTCCTCGCGGCCCTGGCCGCCGAACCTCGCGCCCAGGCCTGGTGGGACGTGCTCACCTCCGCCAACCGCTTCGCCGTCTGCTCCGCGATCCACGGGGCGAAGCGCCCCGAGACCCGCGCCCGTCGCATCGCTCGGTTCGTGGCCGAGCTCGCCGAGGGGCGTACGCCCTACCCGCAGCGCGCCCGCCCGTAGCCGACGACGGCGACCCCGGTGAAAAGGCGTGACGTGCGCGCCACGCCGACGGACCATGGAGTGATGGAGCCGACCGTGACCCGGGTGGAGCCGCTCGACCTCGCGTCCGACGCGGCGTGGCCCCTGCACGGGATCGAGGCCTTGAGCCGCGCGTACGAGCACGCCACCTGGGGCGTGACGGACCTCGCCTGGACCGCGCGCTACGTCGAGTCGCGCCTGCGCGAGCAGACCTACGCGCACCGGGCCTGGTGGGTCGCGACGGGATCCGGCGCCCCGGCGACGCCGTCGTCGGTCCTGGGCTGCGCCGCCGCGTCGCTGCCCCGCACGGACAACGAGCACCTCGCCGAGATCGACGTCACCGTCCACCCGGAGCACCGGCGCAAGGGCCTCGGCACGGCACTGCAGGAGGCCGCCCTGGACTTCGCCCGCGCGCACCACCGCACGACGGCGATCATCCCCAGCGACCACGTCGGCGAGCCCCCGGCGGACGCCCCGGACGGCCTGCGGGCGCCGACCGGGCACGGCCGGATCCGGGCCGCGGACGCGGGGGCCGCCTTCGCCCGCGCCCGTGGCTGGAGCCTCGAGCAGGCCGAGCGCTACTCGGTCCTCGACCTGCCGGTCGACACCGCGCTCCTCGCCCGGCTGCGCGCCGACGCCGAGGCCCGCGCGGGGCGGGAGTACCGGCTGGTCCGGTGGGCCGACCGCGCCCCCGACGAGCATCTCGACGCGATCGCCGAGCTCTACACCCGGATGAGCACGGAGGTCCCGTTCGCCGACCTCGCGGTGGCCGAGGAGCTGTGGGACGGCGACCGGGTCCGCGCCGCCGAGCACGGGATCGCCGAGGCGGGCAACGGCTACCTGCTCGTGGCGGCCGAGCACGTGGCGACCGGCCGTCTGGCGGGCTTCACCGAGGTGGAGTACCCACGGGACCAGCCGGCCGTCGTCTTCCAGCAGGACACCCTGGTGCTCCCGGAGCACCGCGGCCGCCGGCTGGGGATGCTGGTCAAGGCGGCGATGCTCGCCTGGCTCGGCCAGGAACGCCCGGCCGCACGCCGGATGCACACCTGGAACGCCGAGGAGAACGACCACATGCTCGCGATCAACGTGGCGCTCGGCTTCCGGCGACGCGGCGTCATCGGGTTGTGGCAGCGGTCGATCGAGTGAGCGCGCCGGCCCCACCGTCCGGCCGGGCGTTCTGCTCCGTGCTCGCCCGCGCGGAGCCGATGGCCGGCACCGCTCCGCACCGGCCGGTGTGGGCGCTCGTCGAGCACCCCGGCCCGTGGGGCCGCGAGGCCGTGATCGAGGCGCCCTGGCCCGTGCCGGGTCTCGGCGACCGGCTGGCGGCCGCGACCGAGGCGGCCGGGGTGCGCCTGGTCCTCGCCCGCCGCCCGCGGCGGCGCGGCAGCCCGGTGACGAGGGTCGACGCGGCGGACGCCTGCGCGCCCCGTCGGGTGCTCCTGGCCCGCTGCGGCCCGGGGGGCTGGTCGGCGGAGCGTCTCGTGCCGACCGCGCAGCTGCCCGAGCTCGACTGGGCCGGGCTGGCCACGCGCCGGACGGTGCCGGCGGGCTGGACCCCGACCATGCCGGTCTGGGCGGTCTGCACGCACGGCACCCGCGACGCCTGCTGCGCGCGGCTCGGCCGGCCCCTCGCCGAGGCCGTCGAGGCCGCGACGCCCGGAGCCGTCTGGGAGATCTCGCACTCCGGGGGTCACCGGTTCGCGGGGGTGGCGCTCGCCCTTCCGTCGGGGCTCCTGCACGGGCGGGTCACCCCGGCCGACGCCGGGCACCTGGTCGCTGCCGTCCGGGCCGGCCGGGTGGTCGACCGCCTGCTGCGCGGCGAGGTGCACCGTCCCGCCGAGGAGCAGGTCGCCGCCGCGAGCCTCCGGAGGCACCTGGCCGACGACCGTCTCGCCTCCCTGACCCTCCTCGGCGAGGAGTGGGAGCACGTCGCCGAGGACGGCCGCCGCAGCCGCTGGCGGGTGACCGTCGCCGCGGAGGAGGGACCCGTGCGCCCGGCGTCCTGCGGCGACGTGCCGTCGGCGTCCGCCGTGCTGCGGGCGGTCTCCGTGCGACCCTGCTGACCGGCACCCGAACCCTCGGCGCGGCCCCTACCGCCCGGCCGGCCCGACCCGGCAGGACTGAGCACCCGGCGCGCCTCGGCCGGCGTCAGCCGACGGTCGCGATCCCGCCGGGCGCGGCCGCGAGGCGCAGCGTCGCCCCGACCCGCGGCAGGTCGTCGGCCCGGGACCAGCCGCGGCTCTGCTCGACGACCGTGACGAGGCCGACGCCCTCGACCTCGACCGCGAGCTCGACCACCCCGCGGCGGAAGCCGGCCGAGCGCACCACGCCCCGCACGGGGCCGTCCGCCGCGATCCGGAACGAGCCGGGGCCGAGGGCGAGCGCCGTCGACCCGTCCGAGCCGAGCGTCGCGGCCAGCGGCGAGCCCGCGGGGACGAACGCCTCGTAGCCGAGGAACTCCGCGACGGTCCGCGAGACGGGCGCGTGCCAGAGCACCGGCGGGGTGTCGATCTGCAGCAGGTGCGCCTCGTGCATCACCGCGATCCGGTCGGCGACGGCGAAGGCCTCGTCGTGGTCGTGCGTGACGAACAGGGCGGGCGTCCCGGTCGCCACGAGGATCTCGCGGACCTCGTCGGCGAGGCGCTCGCGCAGCGCGCGGTCCAGGGCGGACAGCGGCTCGTCGAGCAGCAGCAGCCGGGGCCGGGGGGCGAGCGAACGGGCCAGCGCGACCCGCTGCCGCTCCCCGCCCGAGAGGGTGGCGACCTCGCGGCGCTCGAAGCCGGCCAGGCCGACGAGCGCGAGCAGCTCGGTGACCCGCTCGCGCTGCCGCGCCCGGTCGAGGTGCTGGACGGCGAGCCCGAAGGCCACGTTGCCCGCCACGTCCAGGTGCCCGAAGAGCTGACCGTCCTGGAACATCAGCCCGACGCCGCGCCGGAACGGCGGGACCCCCGCGAGGTCGTCCCCGTCCCACGAGATGCTCCCCGCGGACAGCGGTTCCAGCCCGGCGACGGCGCGCAGCAGTGTCGACTTCCCGCTGCCCGAGGGTCCGAGCAGGGCCACGACCTCGCCGGGGCCCACGTCCAGGCTCACGCCGTCCACCGCCGTCGCGACGGTGCCGTCGTCGTCCCGGTAGTGCACGACGACGTCGCGCACGCTGAGCCCGCGCTGCCGGTCCGCCCCGTGCCGCGCCCTCACACGTCACCTCCGGTCGGTCCGCGCAGCCGCTCGGCGAGCGCCATCACCGCTCCGGTCAGCACGGCGAGCAGCACCGAGGCGGCCAGCGCCACCCCGAGGTTGTCCCCGCCGGGCCGGCCGAGCAGCCGGTAGATGAGCACCGGGAGGGTGGGGTGCTCCGGCCGGGCGAGGAAGCTCGTCGCCCCGAACTCGCCGAGGCTGACCGCGAAGGCGAGCCCGACGGCCAGGCCGGCGGAGCGCGCGGCCACCGGCCAGTCGACCCGGCGCAGCACCGTGCCCGGCGAGGCGCCGAGCACGGCGGCGGCCTCGTGCAGGCGGGTGTCGATCGAGCGGAGCACGGGGAGCACGGTACGCACCACGAGCGGCACCGCGACCACCGCCTGCGCGACGGGCACCAGCAGGGGGAGGTGCGCAGGTCGAGCGGCAGGCCGAACGGCCGGTCCATGGTGAGCAGCAGACCGAAGCCGACGGTCACCGCCGAGACCCCGAGCGGCAGCGCGATCGCCGCGTCGGCGGCCCCGACGAGGCGGCGCAGCGGGCGCGAGCGGGGGCGCCGGGAGGCGACCACCGCGGCCAGCCCGCCGACGAGGGTCGCGAGCACCGTCGCGTCGACCGCCACCCGGAGCGAGGTGAGCGCCGCCCCCCAGGCGCTCACGCCGATCCCCTGGCGCACCGTGGCCAGCGCGGCGTAGTTCGCCAGGCCCCAGCCGTCGGCGGTCTGCAGCGAGCGGATGACGAGGTAGACCAGCGGCCCGCCGAGGAGCAGCAGGACGACCGCCGCGGTGATCGCCGCGGCGGCCACGTCCCCGGCCCGGCGACCCGGGCCCCGCAGCGCCGGCGGACGGGGGCGCGGAGCCGCAGCGAGCGGGCGCACGCGCTCCCGGCGCCGGCGGGCTCGTCCCGCGACGACCAGCGCGAGGCCCACCACGAGGAGCTGCACGACGGAGAGCACCGAGGCCGCCCGCAGGTCGAGGAACTGCGTGGTCTGCACCCAGATCTCGGTCTCGATGGTCCCGTAGCCCACCCCGCCGAGCACGAGGACGACGCCGAACGCCGTGGCGCAGAACAGGAAGACGATCGCCGCGGCCGAGGCGATCGCCGGCGCCAGCGCGGGCAGCGTGACGCGGAGGAAGACCCGGGCCGGGCGCGCGCCCAGTGCGGCGGCCGCCTGCTCGGCCCGCTCGTCGAGCCCGGCCCAGAAGGCTCCGACGGTGCGCACCACGACGGTGTAGTTGAAGAAGACCAGCGCGAGGACCACCCCGGCGAAGGTGCCGTCCCAGCCCAGCCCCGCGAGCGGTCCGGACAGCAGGGAGCGGAACGCGACGCCGACGACGACCGTCGGCAGCACGAACGGCACCGCGACGACCGCGCGGACCAGCCGGAGGCCGGGGAACGAGCACCGGTGCAGCAGGTAGGCGCCCGGCAGCCCGAGCAGGACGGCGAGCGCCGTGCCCACGGTCGCCTGCCCGAGGGTCAGGCCGAGCAGGCGCCAGGTGCGCGGCCGGGCGAACACCTCGGCGAACCCGGAGAGGTCCACCGCCCCGTCGGTGACGAAGCCGCGGGCGACGAGCACGACGACGGGCAGCGCGAAGAAGGTGCCGAGGAAGAGCAGCGGGACGGCGGCGGTCAGCGACCACGCGGCGCCGCGCAGCGCCGACGGCCGCCGCGCCTGCTGAGGACCACGGGCCCGCGTGACCCCCGGGGGACCCGGGGCGCGCGGGCCCGCCGTGCTCAGCCGACCACCGTGTCGGTCCACGTGGTGATCCAGGCGTCACGGTTCTCGGCGATGTCGGCCGGCGCGACCGCGAAGGGGTCGGTGGCCTGCGGCGCGAAGTCCGCCCACGAGTCCGGCAGCGGCACCGAGGAGTCCACCGGGTAGACGTACATCGAGCCGGGGATGTCCGCCTGGACGGCGGGGCTGAGCAGCCAGTCGATCACCTGCTGCGCACCCGCGGGGTTCTGGGCGCCGGCCAGCACCCCGGCGTACTCCACCTGACGGAAGCAGGTGTCGAGCAGCGCGGAGGTCGGCGGGGCGTCCCCGCCCTCGGGGATCTCGTAGGGCGGGGAGGAGGAGTAGGAGACGACGAGCGGGCGGTCGCCCTCGCTCGACGGGCCGGAGAAGTCCACGTAGTAGGCGTCCGACCAGGAGGCCGCGACCCGGACACCGTTGGCGCGCAGCGCCGACCAGTAGTCGGTCCAGCCGTCCTCGCCGAAGGCACCGATCGTGGCGAGCAGGAACGCCAGGCCCGGCGAGCTGGTGGCGGGGTTCTCCACGACGAGCAGGTCCCGGTACGCCGGCGACGTGAGGTCCTCGAGCGTGGTCGGCACCGGGATCCCCTGCGCGGCGAACCACGCGTCGTCGGCGTTCACGCAGACGTCGCCGGTGTCGATCGGGGTGAGCGAGCCGGAGTCGTCGACCGCGTACTGCGCGGCGTCGGCCGGCAGGTCGGCCGGCGTGTAGGGGGCGAGCACGCCCTCGTCGATCGCGCGGCTGGCGAAGGTGTTGTCGATCCCGAAGACGACGTCGCCGATCGGGTCGTCCTTGGTCAGGACGAGCTGGTTGACCAGGGAGCCGGCGTCGCCCGGTGCGCGCTGCTCCAGGGTGAGGCCGGTGTCCTGCTCGAACTGCGTGACGAGGTCCTCGCTCAGCGCGAAGGAGTCGTGCGTCAGCAGCACGACCGTCCCGCCGCCTGCGTCCGTCCCGCCCGCGTCGTCGCCGGTCCCGATCACGGAGCAGCCGGCGAGCGCGAGCCCCGCCGCCCCGATCAGCGCGACCGCGCGCGCCGTCCCGATGGTGCCCTTCATGTGTCCTCCTCGTGGTCCCAGGAGGGGTGGTGCAGCCCGCGGCGCGGCCGGGCACGCCCGGCGACTCCACGGGCGGCACCTGAGAAAGCCCGACTCCCTACGCCGGTATCACCCGGATCAGGTTCGAGGGTCTGCGGTCGCCCGCACTCTCAGCGTCCTGCGCCCGGCGCACCGGGCGACGCTCCCCTGTCGTTCACCCGCATCGTAGCCGGATACGCTCGCCGGAGGGGTCGCGCGGGCGGCCCAGGAACCCGGGAGCCTCGATGTCACGCCGCGCTCAGCTCTTCGTCGCCACCCATGCCGGGGCGCTGGCCAGGGCCGACGCGCTCGAGGCCGGGGCGGCGCCGCAGTCGGAGACGACGTTCTGCGAGGTGCCGGACCTCAGCCCGCTCGACCTGGAGCTGCTGGGCGAGGCCGCGGCGGCCGCGGTGCGCTTCGGCCACGGGGACCTCGAGCCCGCCGAGGTCGACCTCAACCACGAGTGGCTCTTCCACCTGCCGCCGTTCCTCGTCGAGGTGCTCGCCGAGGTGGGCCGCGCGGAGGACCCCGAGCTGCCCGGCGAGGTCGCGGCCGCCTGGGCCGCCTCCGCCGAGCGCGACCCGTCGGACGGCGACCCGTCGGCGGCTCTGACCGAGATCGTCCGGGTGGCGACCACCGCCGAGAGCCTCGGCCGTGGGGCCTACCTCTGGGTCCGGTCCGTCTGAGTGGTGGGCGGACCACCCGGCGTCGCACTAGCGTGGGGACCGATCGACAACCAGGAGGTTTTCCCGTGGCCGACGAGAAGCAGAACATGATCGCCAAGGTCGCCGGGCTCGGCGCGGCCCTCGTCGCCGCCTGGGTGGCGCAGAAGGTCCTGGCGAGCGCCTGGAAGGCCGCGACCGGCCACACCCCGCCGAAGCCGGAGGACGAGGGCGACGTGCGGTTCGCCGAGATCGCGGCGGCCGCGGCGATCTCCGGCGCGATCGTCGCGCTCTTCCGGGTCATGGCGACGCGCGGGGCCGCGAAGTACTTCTCCTGAGGCCCGTCGCCGCTCACCGCAGGGCACCGCAGGACCCCGCCGTCAGCCGGTGACCGGGGCCTCCGGGTCCTCCGGGTCGACCGGCCGGCCCTGTGCCTCCGCCGCCCGCACGTCGTCGGTGAGCTCGTCCACGACGAGCGCGCTCGGCGCGACCTTCCCCGTCCGGTAGCCGGCGCGGGTGACCAGGTGCGCCGCGACCGGGGCGGTGACCATCTGGAAGAGGCCGACGAGCACGACCACCCAGGTCACCGGTCCCGAACGCAGCCACAGCCCGAGCCCGGCGAGCATGAAGAGCACGCCCAGCACCTGGGGCTTGGTGGCGGCGTGGCTCCGGGTCAGCAGGTCCCGGAAGCGCAGCAGCCCCACCCCGGCGGTCAGGGCGAGGCTCGACCCGGCGAGCAGGCAGGCGGCTGCGAGGACGTCAAGGACGGCGTTCATCCGAGCACCTCCCCCTGGGCCGGGCCACCGTGGTGCTCCTCGTCGGAGGCGGCGAGCTCGGCGTCCTCGGACGCCAGCCGCTCCCGCTCGAGCGCGGCGACCTCCTCCCGGCTGAGGATCCGCCCCTCGCCCTCCGGCTCCGCCGCGGCGAACCGGGCGATCGTCACCGACCCGACGAAGCCGACGAGCGAGAGCACGGCGAGGAGCGGGACGACGTCGCGGCGGCCGGTCGCGACCGAGAGCAGCACGACCGCGCCGATGAGGATCGCGGTGAACGTGTCCAGCCCGAGGGTGCGGTCGAGCATCGTCGGGCCGCGTTCGAGCCGGACGAGCGTGAGGACGGCGCCGACGGCGAGCATCAGCCCGCAGGCGATCAGGACGACGGTCATCGCGCCTCCACGGGATCAGGGCCGGTCAGCCCCGCGTCGACGAGCTCCTCGTCGGACGCCAGCGCCCACAGCACGCGCTCCTCGATCGCCAGGACGTCGCGCCGGTGCGCCTCGACGCCGTCGGGCCCGACGTCGAGCACGTGCACGTAGAGGACGCCGCTGACCCGGTGGGCCTCGACCACCACCGACCCCGGCACCAACGAGACGAGCTGTGCGGTGAGCGTGAGGTAGAGGTCGGAGTGGCTGCGCAGCGGCACCCGGAGCACGGCGGACCGCGGTGTGCGCGGGCCCAGCGCGAGGAACGCCACCTGGGTGCTCGCCACCACGAGGTCGACAGCGATGCGGCCCACCAGGACCAGCAGCCGTCCCGGCCGGAGCCGCCCGTGGTAGTCGATCGCGGGCATCGGCAGGCCACGGACCACCAGCGTCGCGACGACCAGCCCGGCGAGCACGTTCGCGGCGCTGGGGCTGCCCCACAGCCCGACCCACACCACGGTCAGCCACAGGACGGAGGCCACCTGGAACGGCCGGGCGCCGCGGCGGCCCGTCCCCGCGCTCACGGCTCCTCCACGGTCTGGGGCACGCCGCCGTCGCGTTCGACGACCTCGGCGGACTCGCCGTCGCCGCGGACGCCGTCGGGCAGCACCGCCAGGACGTACTGGGTGCGGTCCCGCAGCAGGGCCGCGGCGCGGTCCGTGTAGCCGAACAACGGGCCGGCCACGACAGCGAGGCCGAGACCGAACGAGACGAGCACGCCGGTCGCACCGACCATCGCGCGCGGCAGCCGCACCGGCGGCGCGGGCACCGCGGCGCCGGCCGCGGCCGGCTCGCCCTCGTCCGGGCCGGGCTGCCAGAAGGCCTTGTTCCACGCCTTGACCAGCGCGTAGAGCGTGAGCAGAGAGGTGACCGCCCCGCCCGCGACGAGCACGTAGGGCAGGACGCCGCCGTCGGCGACGCCGGCCTCGAAGAGCCCGACCTTGCCGAGGAACCCCGAGAACGGCGGGATGCCCGCCAGGTTCATCGCCGGCAGGAAGAAGAGGATCGCGAGCAGGGGTGCCGCCTTGGCCAGCCCGCCGAGCCCGTCGAGCGACGTCGTCCCGCCGCGACGCTCGACCAGGCCCACGACGAGGAACAGCGCGGTCTGCACGGTGATGTGGTGCGCGACGTAGAAGATCGCCGCGCCCAGCCCCGCCTCGCTGGACAGCGCGATGCCGAAGAGCATGAAGCCGATGTGGCTGACGAGCGTGAAGGAGACCAGGCGCTTGATGTCGTTCTGCGCGACCGCGCCGAGGATCCCGACGAGCATGGTCGCCAGCGCCGCGACCATGAGGAGGTCGTCGAGCCGGCCGTCGGGGAAGAGCAGCGTCTGGGTGCGGATGATCGCGTAGACGCCGACCTTGGTGAGCAGCCCGGCGAAGACGGCGGTCACCGGGGCGGGCGCCGTCGGGTAGGAGTCGGGCAGCCACGCCGAGAGCGGGAAGATCGCCGCCTTGATGCCGAAGGCCAGGAGCAGCAGCACCTGGAGCACCATCTGCAGGCCCGGGTCGAGCTGCGCGATCCGCCCCGCCAGCTGGGCCAGGTTGAGCGTCCCCGTCGCGGCGTAGGTCAGCGCGATCGCCGTGAGGAACAGCAGCGAGGAGAGCAACGAGACGACGACGTAGATCGTCCCGGCACGGACCCGCTCGCCGGTGCCGCCCAGGGTGATGAGCACGTAGGACGCCGCGAGCAGGATCTCGAAGCCGACGAAGAGGTTGAACAGGTCGCCGGAGAGGAAGGCGTCGGCGACGCCGGCGGTGAGCACGAGGTAGGTCGGGTGGAAGATCGCCACGGGGGTCTCGGCGTCGTCGTCCTCCAGGCCCTGCGCCAGGGAGTAGACGAGCACGCAGAGCGTCACCGCGAACGAGACGCTGAGCATGAGCGTGGACAGCCGGTCGGCGACCAGGCCGATGCCGACCGGGGTCGCCCAGCCGCCGACGTCCAGCACCAGCGGACCGTCGTCGGCGGCGACGAGCAGGGCGACCGAGGCCACCAGGGCGATGCTCAGCGCGACCAGGCTGATGACGCCCTGGGCACGGCCGTGCCGCCACAGGGCGAGGGCGAGCCCGGCGGCGAAGAGCGGCACGATCACCGGCAGCGGGACGGCCCAGGCGAGGGACTCCATCACCGCTCACCCGCCTCCGTCGCCCGGGCGGCGCCGGCGCGACCGGCGTCGGCCGCCTCGTCGGCACCGGTCTCGTCGTGGGTCTCCGCCGCGGCCTCCTCCAGGGCGCTGGCGCCGAGGACGGCGTCGGCGTCCTCGTACGCGGCGAGGTCCCGGGCCGCGCGCCGCGCCACCCGGCGGTCCTCGAGGTCGTCCTGCACCTCGTCGTGCTCGTTGAGCTGCCACGACCGGTACGCGAGGGCGAGCAGGAAGGCCGTCATCCCGAGGGTGATGACGATCGCCGTGAGCGCCATCGCCTGCGGCAGCGGGTCGGCCATGTCCTCCACGGCCGTCTGGCCGACGATCGGCGGGCCGCCCGCGGCGCCGCCCGCGACGAGGAAGAGCACGTTGACGCCGTTGCCCAGCACGATCACGCCCGATGCAGCACCCGGGTCAGGGTGCGCTCGAGGAGCAGGTAGACCCCGGCGGCGACGAGCACGACGACGACGGCGACGAGCACGAGGCTCGGGGACATGTCCCTCATCGGCGCACCTCCGTCGGGTCGCGACGGGCCGGCCCGGGAGTCGCCGGCGTGCCGTCGGCGGCGTCGTTCTCCGCGCTGCCGTCCTGGTGCCGGTCGATCTCCGCCCCGAGGCTGCGCAGGATGTCCAGCACCAGCCCGATCACGACGAGGAACACGCCGATGTCGAAGAAGAACGACGTCACGAGCTTCACGTCGCCGAGCACCGGGAGCGTCGTCTCGAGGATCTGCGACTGGAGCACGGCCCCGCCGAAGAGCAGCGCGAACAGCCCGACGGCCGGCGGAGAGGAACAGGCCGCTGCCCAGCAGGAGGCCGGGGTGCACGGGTGCCGCCTCGCCCAGCTCGTAGCGGCCACCGGCGAGGTACCGCACCGCCAGCGCGATGCCGACGACCAGGCCGGCCGCGAACCCGCCGCCCGGCGCGTTGTGACCGGAGAAGAGCAGGAAGATCGCGAAGACCACCATCGTGTGGAAGAGCAGCCGGGTGGCGATCTCGAAGACGACCGACCGGCGCTGGGGGGCGAGGGTCCCGGCGCGCGAGAGCCACTCGCTGTGCCGCCGGGGTGCGCGGCCGGCCGCGGCCGAGACGTCGCGGCGTTCGTGCGCGACCCGGCGCAACGGCGCCATCGCGTCGGCCGGGACCCGCCAGACGCCGCTCGCGCCCGCGGCGCCCGGCCGGGGGATCGCCCCGCCCCGGCGGCGCAGGAAGATGAGGGAGGCGACGCCGGTCGCGGCGACGAGCAGCACGGCGATCTCGCCGACGGTGTCCCAGGCGCGGATGTCGACCAGGGTCACGTTGACGACGTTCTTGCCGCCGCCGTACTCGTACGCCTCGGCCGGGAAGTCGACCGAGACGGGCGGCTGGGTGCGGGCGGAAGGCATCACGAGGGCCGCCGCGCCGACGGTCAGCCCGACGGCGACCGCCACACCGAGCCGCACCCAGCGGCTGGCCGCGAGCGGGCGGACCGAGAAGTACGCGGGCAGCCGGCGCAGCACGAGCACGAAGACGACCAGCGTGATCGTCTCGACGAGGACCTGGGTCAGGGCGAGGTCCGGCGCGCCGTGCAGCAGGAAGATCGCGGCGGCCGCCGAACCCGCTGATGCCGAGCAGGATGACGGCCTTGAGGCGGCGGCGGGCCCGGGCGGCGAGCACCGCGGCGCCGGCGGCGACGGCGCCCGCGACGGCCTGCGCCGGCGCGTCCCACAGGCGGACCGCGTCCAGGCCGGGCAGCCGGGTCCCGGTGAGCATCGCCCCGCCGGCGGTGACCACCACGAGGACGAGGATCGTGCCGAGGTAGAGCGGCAGCGAGCCACGCTGGGTGGAGGCGGTGACGTCGGCGGCGAGGTCGTCCAGGCGGCGCATGATGCGCCGGTAGACCTGGTCGGCGTCCGGCGGGGCGGGGACGCGCGCCTGCCAGCGCTCGACCGCTGACCGCCCGACGAAGAGCGCGACGCCACCGGCCAGCACGAGGAGGGTCAGTCCGAGGGCCGGGGTCAGCCCGGCCCACAGGACCAGGTGGCCGTCCTTGCCGGGGAGGGTCTCGGCCCACGGGCCGAGCACCCGCTCGCCGACGCCGGGGACGAGCCCGGCCGCCAGGCCGAGCAGGCCGAGGGTGACCACCGGGGCGACCAGCAGGAACGCGGGGCGCTGCACGACGGTGACCGGCCCGTCCTCCGCCGGGAAGGCGGGGCCGACGCTGCCCAGCGCCGCTCCCGCCACGCCCGGCCCGCTCTGCACGCCGCCCTCGGCGCGCCCGTCGCCCGAGGCGGCCTCGGGCAGCACCCGCTTGGCGGCGAAGGCGCCCCACCAGAAGCGCAGCGAGTACGCGACGGTGAGCATCGAGCCGAGGACGACGGCGACGAGCACCACCCGGCCGGCCGCGGACGGCTCGTACCAGAGCGACTCGAGGGCCGCCTCCTTGGCGACGTAGCCGGCGAACGGCGGCAGGCCGATCATCGAGGCGGTCGCCAGGCCCGCGGCGGTCGCGGTGACCGGGCAGGTGCCGGCCGATGCCGGACAGCCGACGCAGGTCGCGGGTGCCGGTCGCCGCGTCGACCACGCCGACGGCGAGGAAGAGCGTCGCCTTGAACATGGCGTGCGCCCCGAGCATGGCGATCCCGGCGAGCGCGACCGCTCGGGACCCGTAGCCCACCAGGACGATGAGCAGCCCGAGCTGGCTCACGGTGCCGAACGCCAGGACGAGCTTGAGGTCGTACTGCCGCAGGGACCGGTAGCCGCCGACCATCAGGGTGGCCGAGCCGAGGCCGAGCACCACCACCTGCCACCCGGTCAGGTCGCTGAAGCCGGGCGCGAGGCGCGCCACCAGGTAGACGCCGGCCTTCACCATCGCCGCCGCGTGCAGGTAGGCCGAGACCGGCGTCGGCGCGGCCATCGCCGAGGGCAGCCAGAAGTGGAACGGCACGAGCGCGGACTTGGTCACCGCGCCGGCGAGGATCAGCACGACGGCGACCTCGACGGCCGTGCCGGAGGGCGGCGCCGCGAGGATCGCGGAGATCCGGTAGGTGCCGGCGGCGTGCCCGAGCACGAGCACCCCGACGAGCATCGCCAGCCCGCCGGCGGTGGTCACGACGATGGCCTGCATGGCCGCGCGCCGGGACGCCTTGCGGTCGGCGTAGTGCCCGATGAGCAGGTAGGAGGTGACGGTCGTGAGCTCCCAGAAGACGTAGAGCAGCACGAGGTCGTCGGTGGTGACCACGCCGAGCATCGAGCCGGCGAAGGCGACGAGCACCCCGCCGAAGCGGCCCAGCCCGCCCGCCCGGGGGGAGAAGTACGCCGAGGAGTACACCAGCACGACGGCGCCGATCCCGCCGACGAGCAGCACCATGAGCCACGCGAGGCTGTCGAGGCGGAAGGCGAGGTCGATCCCGAGGCTCGGGACCCAGGAGGCCAGCTCGGCCGGACCCTCCCCGCGGGTCACCGCACCCGTGTGCACCAGGGCCCAGACGACGGCGGCGGCAGGCGCCAGGGCCAGCAGGAGGAAGCCTCGGCGTCCGGTCAGCCGCAGGACGACGGGCGCGACGAGGCTCACCGCGAGGTGGAGCGCGAGGAGCAGCAGCACGTCCGGTCCGTCCGGTCGGGGGCGGGTGGGCGGTTCTTGCCGAGATCAGGAGTCTACGAGGGATCGGGGGCGTCGTCTCGGCGGCCGAGCGGGAGCCGACCGGATACCGTGACCCCGTGTCGGCCCTCCAGATCGTCGCCCTCGTCCTCGCCGTGCTGGCGACCGTCGTCGGCGTGACCGTCTTCGTCCTGGGTGCGCGCGCGATCGTCCGCACGGTCGCCGTCGGGCGCCCCGCGCCGGGCCGCACCGCGGAGCCCTGGCGCCGGACGTGGCTGGTGCTCCGGCTGCTGCTGGGGCACGGGCGCTTCCAGCACCGGCCGGGCGTCAAGGTGGCGCACTGGGCGGTGATGCTCAGCTTCCCGATCCTCTTCCTCACCCTGGTCAGCGGGTACGGGCAGATCGTCGACCCGCGCTTCAGCGCTTCCCCTGATCGGGCACTGGATCCCGCTGGAGTGGCTGACCGAGACCTTCGCATGGCTCAGCCTGGTGGGGATCGTGCTGCTCGTCGTGGTGCGCCAGCGCAGCCACCCTCGGCGGGGCGCCGCGGCGGCCGACCGGGTCTCGGCGGCGGGCGGCTCCGCCCCCGAGGGCGCGCGGGCCTCCCGCTTCTTCGGCTCGAACGCCGGTCAGGCGTACTTCGTCGAGGCCGTCGTGCTCGGCGTCGTCCTCGCGGTGCTGCTGCTGCGCGGGCTGGAGTCCGTGCTCGACCCCGGTCCGTCGACGGTCGCGCACTTCCCGCTCACCGCCTGGATCGGCAGCCTGCTCGACGGGACCTCGATCGCCGCGATCGAGACCGCCGTCGTCCTGACCGCGCTCGCGAAGATCCTCCTGTCGATGGCGTGGATGGTCGTCGTGGGTCGTCGGCCGGCGATGGGTGTCTCGTGGCACCGCTTCCTCGCGGTGGTCAACGTCTGGGCCCGCCGCGACACGAACGGCACGCCGGCGCTCGGCCCGCTCGCCCCGGTCACCGCGGGCGGCGTCCCGGTGGACCTGACCGAGCTCGAGGAGATCCCCGAGGACCTGCGCCTCGGTGCCGGCGCGATCGAGGACTTCACCTGGAAGGGCCTGCTCGACTTCTCCACCTGCACCGAGTGCGGGCGCTGCCAGGAGCAGTGCCCCGCGTGGAACACCGGCAAGCCGCTCTCCCCCAAGCTCGTGGTCATGGCGCTGCGCGACCACGCCTACGCCTCGGCGCCGTACCTGCAGGCCGCGGCGAACCACTCGACCGAGCCCGCCGGGCACACCAGCACGACGGGGCACGTCCCGCTCGGGCTCGGCGGCACGGGGGGCACCGCGGGCACGGCCGACGCCCACTCCTCCGTGGACGTGCTGTCCCTCGTGGGCGACGTCGTCGACCCGCAGGCGCTGTGGGACTGCACGATGTGCGGCGCCTGCGTGCAGCAGTGCCCGGTCGACATCGAGCACATCGACCACCTGGTCGACCTGCGCCGCCACCAGGTGCTCGTCGCCTCGACCTTCCCGGCCGAGCTCGGCACGATGTTCACCAAGATCGAGAAGCGGGGCAACCCCTGGGGGCTGCCGGCCCGCCAGCGCCTGGCCTGGGCGAAGGACCTGCCCTTCGAGGTCCCCGTCGTCGGCGTCGACGTCGAGGACGCGAGCGCGGTCGACCACCTCTTCTGGGTGGGCTGCGCCGGGGCGTACGACGACAAGGCCAAGGCCACGACGCGGGCGGTGGCCGAGCTCCTGCACCACGCCGGGGTCAGCTTCGCGGTGCTGGGCGACGGCGAGACGTGCACCGGCGACCCGGCCCGCCGCGCGGGCAACGAGGCGCTCTTCCAGATGCTCGCCAAGACCAACATCGAGACCTTCACCGAGGCGAAGGTGCAGCGGATCGTGGTGACCTGCGCGCACTGCTTCAACACGCTGCGCCGGGAGTACCCGCAGCTCGGGGGCAGCTACGAGGTGCTGCACCACACCGAGCTGCTGGAGCGGCTGGTGGCCGACGGACGCCTCACGCCGGTCGCCCCGGCGCAGGTGCCGGCGGACGGGTCGGCACCCGGCACCGTCACGTACCACGACCCCTGCTACCTCGGGCGGCACAACGAGGTCTACGCCCCGCCGCGCGAGCTGCTCCGGGCGAGCGGCGCGCGCCTTGCGGAGATGCCGCGCACCCAGGAACGCTCGTTCTGCTGCGGTGGGGGCGGCGCCCGGGTGTGGATGGAGGAGACCGCCGGCACCCGGATCGGCGCCGAGCGCGCCGCCGAGGCGGTGGCGACCGGCGCCGGCGTCATCGCGACGGGCTGCCCGTTCTGCACGGTGATGCTGACCGACGGGGTCGCTGCGCAGACCGAGGCGAGCGGTGCGGCGCCCGCCGTGGTCGACGTGGCGCAGGTGCTGCTCGACGCGGTGCGCCCGCGGGACTGACCGGCTCGCTCAGAGGTCCGCCGGGTCGACGATGAAGCCCATCATGTCGGTGATCTCGCCGCCGACGGCCGCGTGCAGCGCCCTGGCCACGGCGTTGACCAGCGGCGCCGACCGCCCGCGGGACACCCGGTGCGCGGTCGAGGGGCGCTCCGTCTCGAGCTCGCCGAGGTCCTCCGGCTCCCAGCTGACCCGGTAGGTCACCGCGCCGCCGGTCGCCCAGGGGACGCCGGCGAGCGCCCGGGGCAGCTCGGTCTCGCCGGCGACCTGCACGGCGAGCAACCCGTCCGCGTCGAGGTCGGCCAGCGCCCCGTAGGCCGTCAGCGGCTCCGGGTGGGCCAGCACGCTCAGGTCACGCTCGTCGGCGGCGGCGTGCAGGGCGGCTCGCTCCCGCGGGTCGAGGTCCTCGGCGCCCACCACCGGGACGGACCCGGTCCCCGCCGGTGGCCCCTGCCACGGCGTCCCGACGTCGAGCCGGGCCCGCGGCACGGCCTGCCGGATCACGGCCAGCGCCGCGGCCGGCTCGAGCCAGATGTCCGACCAGAGCGTCAGGTCGACCGCAGCGGCCGGGTCGGGGACGAGCACCGTCGGAGCGCCGGACTCCCCCGCCGCGACCCGCACCGCCCCGCCGAGCCGGCGCGCGGCGGCGACCATCCAGCTGACCACCCGGCCCTCGTCCCGGACCGGGAGGCCGGCGGGGAAGGCACGGCCGAGGCCGTCCCGGTCGCCGGCTCCGGGCCACGGGGCCTCGCCGCGCTCGACCGGTGCGTGCAGCACCCAGGCGTGGACGGCGGCGGCGGGCAGCCCGAGCGCCACCGCCGCCGAGACGGTCCAGCAGGTAGGCGCCGTGCAGCGCGCTGTGCCGGGAGAGCCGGAGCACGGCGACGGGTGTGGCCCTGCCGCGTCCCCGCCGGGCGGAGACGGCGCTCGTCGGGTCCTCCCAGCCGGCCGCGACGAACCGGCTCTCGGCGAGGACCTCGACCTCGTCGTCCAGGACGTCGACCGGGAGCACGAGCAGGTGGTGACGCTCGGCCTCGGCCGGGTCGAGCGGGTGCGCCGTCATGCGGCGAGCCTAGGTCGACCGTGTTGCGGCCGTGCTACGCCGGGCCCGGCGCGCGGAGGCTCACCGCTCACACCTGCGTGCGGTGGAAGTTCTGGAAGGAGCGCGACGCCGTCGGGCCGCGCTGCCCCTGGTAGCGCGAGCCTGCCGCGCCCGACCCGTACGGCTGCTCGGCCGACGAGGACAGCCGGAAGAAGCACATCTGGCCGATCTTCATCCCGGGCCACAGCTTGATCGGCAGCGTCGCCACGTTGGACAGCTCGAGGGTGACGTGACCGGTGAACCCGGGGTCGATGAACCCGGCGGTCGAGTGCGTGAGCAGGCCGAGCCGGCCGAGCGAGGACTTGCCCTCCAGCCGCGCCGCGATGTCGTCGGGCAGCGTGACGGCCTCGTACGTGGAGCCGAGGACGAACTCGCCGGGGTGCAGCACGAAGGGCTCGTCGCCCTCGGGCTCGACGAGCCGGGTGAGGTCGGGCTGGTCCGCCGCCGGGTCGATCACCGCGTACTTGTGGTTGTCGAAGAGCCGGAAGAACCGGTCGAGCCGCACGTCGATGCTCGAGGGCTGGATCATCGCCGGGTCGTACGGGTTGAGCTGGACGCGGCCGGCGTCGAGCTCGGCGCGGATGTCGCGGTCGGAGAGCAGCACGGGGTCACGCTAGCGGGCCCGGTCCCGACGTGGGAGCGCCACCCGGCCCGCGATACCGCGCCGGTCTCGGTCAGGCGCGAGGGAGGAGGCGGGTGCCCGGGAGCTCCGGCGCCGGCAGTGCCGACCCCGGATAGCCCGGCACCCTGCCGAAACGCACCCCGCCCTCGCCGTCGTCCCCGCCGGCGATCTCGGCCTGCCAGGCGGCGCGCGCACCGGCGACGTCCTCGTGCGAGCCGCCGAGGAAGTTCCACCACATGACGACCGGCTCGCCGAAGGGCGGGCCGCCGAGCAGGAGCATCCGGGCAGGCCCGTCGTCGGCGAGCGAGCGCACGGTGAGGCGCTCGGTCCCGGGTGGGAGGTAGCCGAGCTCGCCGCGCCGGACGGTCTGGCCCTCGACCTCGACCGGTCCGCGGTCCACCAGGACGCCGTGCTCGAAGACCGGGTCGACCGGCAGGGTCAGGGCGCCGTCGAGCACCAGCTCGGCCCCCAGCAGCGGGGTGGCCGTGGCGATCGGCGAGGTCGCGCCGGCGAGGGTGCCGAGGAAGACCCGCAGCACACCGCCCGGGAGCTCGAGGGCCGGCGGTGCGTAGTGCTCGAAGGCCGGCGGAG
The DNA here is from genome assembly GCA_963724505.1 of uncultured Actinomycetota bacterium. Taxonomy (GTDB): domain Bacteria; phylum Actinomycetota; class Actinomycetes; order Actinomycetales; family Cellulomonadaceae; genus Actinotalea. Next base: position 480,402 of record CAVRUY010000001.1, on the reverse strand, counting down.
CGTGCCGGGCGTGGGCGGGCAGGGCCGTCCACAGCTGGACCCCGTGCAGGACCTGGGTGGCCGGCGTCGAGACCTCCGAGTGCGCGATCCCCCGCCCGGCCGTCATGAGGTTGAGCTCGCCCGGTCGGACCATCGCGTGCGTGCCGAGGCTGTCGCGGTGCTCGACCTCGCCGGTGAACAGCCAGCTCACCGTCTGCAGGCCCGTGTGCGGGTGCGGCGGGACGACCATCCCGCCGGTCAGGGCGACGTCGTCGGGCCCGTAGTGGTCGGCGAAGCACCAGGCGCCGATGAGCGAGCGCCCGCGCTGCGGCAGAGTGCGCCGCACGGTCATCGCGCGCAGCCCCCCGAGCGGGACCTGCCGCGGGCTGAGGATCTCGAGCCCGCCCGCGGCGCGCGGCCCGGCGCCCCGGGTCGAGGTGGCCGCCGGGTCGGTGAAGGTGCTCATCGGATCCTCCTGAGCTTGGTTCGACCGGGCGTGAGCCCTCGGGCCATCCTCACCCCTCGGGGCGGCGGCGGCCAGGCGGCGACGTCTCGGCGAGCATCGCTCGGCCGCAGCCGGACGCGGATTCCTCCACCGCAGCGCCGCCGGGGCGCCTAGGGTCGAACCATGAGCGAGCAGTCCGTCGAACCGGTCCTCAGCGTCACCCGGGACGACAGCACGGGTCGGTACCTCCTCTTCCTCGACGGCCGGGAGGTCGGCCAGGTGGAGTTCCAGCTCGACGACGGGGCGGTCGTCTTCATGCACACCGAGATCGCCAAGGACGCGGGCCGCGGGGGGCTCGGCACCTTCCTCGTCCGCGAGGCGCTCGCCGACGTCCGCGAGCGCGAGCTGACCGTCGTCCCGCTGTGCCAGTTCGTCGGCCGGTACCTGGATCGCCACCCGGACGAGGCGGTCCTCGCCCGTCCGTGACGGCAGGTATGATCGTGGCCGCACGCAGGCCGTGGCCGCGTTCGCGGGTGTAGTTCAGTGGCAGAACTTCAGCTTCCCAAGCTGATAGCGCGGGTTCGATTCCCGTCACCCGCTCCATCCATTCATCCCTCTCGACACCAGCCCTCCCTGCACGCGCCTCAGACCGTGCGCCGCGCACCCGTTGCCGCGCGGGCCGCCAGCGTCGTGGCCACCGGCGCGAGCAGCGCGACGGCGGCAGCCACGAACGCGGCGATCCCGACCGCCCGGTCCAGCAGCGGACCGTTGGTCCGGCCGAGGCCGATCCACATCAGGCCCCAGCCCATCGCCAGGCCGACCGGGACGACGACGCTCGGCCGGCGAGCCCCGTACATCGCGTACGCCACCGCGAGCGCGGCACCGGCCGCGAGCACGATCGCTGACCAGGCGGTCGCGCCCAGACCGAGGTCGCCGACCCCGGCGACCACCAGGAACGCCGTGATGTTCGCGAGCGTGGCGACGCTGACCCAACCCAGGTACAACCCGAGCGTCACGTCGGTGACCAGCGACGTCACGGGCCCCGTCGGCGCGAGGCGCACGAGCCTGACGTAGGTGACGGCGAGGACGGCGAGCAGGGACAGCATCACCGGCACGCTGCCGCCCACGGTCCCGGCCTGCACCACCCCGATCCACAGGGCGTTGAGCAGCATCGAGGCCAGCAGCCACCACGACACGGCGCGCAGGCGCGGGTCGGAGCCCAGCCGCGGCACCGCCTGGACCACGGCGAAGACCACCAGCCCGGTGTAGATGACCGACCAGATCGAGAACGCCGGGGTGTCCGGGGCGATCGGCGTCGCGGTCGCGGACAGCGCGCCGCCGGCGGCCTCGGCGATCGGCTGACCGCCGAACGCACCCGAGCCGATCGCGGCGCCGAGGATGGCGACGATCGCGCCGATGAGGACCGTGACCTGACGGACCCGGTCCCGGGACGTGGTGCGGAGCCTCACCATGAGGAGCGCGCGTAGTCCTTGAGGAAGCAGCCGTACAGGTCCTCGCCGGCCTCGCCGCGCACGATCGGGTCGTAGACCCGCGCGGCGCCGTCGACCAGGTCGAGCGGCGCGTGGAAACCCTCCTCGGCGAGCCGCACCTTCGTGTGGTGCGGGCGCTCGTCGGTGATCCACCCGGTGTCCACGGCCGTCATGAGGATGCCGTCGCTGAGCATCTCCGTCGCGCTGGTGCGCGTCAGCATGTTGAGCGCGGCCTTGCTCATGTTCGTGTGCGGGTGCCCGGGGCCCTTGTAGCCGCGGGAGAACACGCCCTCCATCGCCGAGACGTTGACGATGTACGTCCGTCGCGCGGGCGACGCGGCCAGGGCGGGCCGCAGGCGGCTGATGAGGATGAACGGCGCGGTCTGGTTGCACAGCTGGACCTCGAGCAGCTCCATCGGGTCGACGCCCTCGACGGTCGCGACCCAGCTGTTCGTGTGGGCGACGTCGGGGACCAGGCCGCCCGCGTCGATCGAGGTGCCCGCCACGAGGCGGTCCAGGCTCGCGGCGTGCGCGGTGAGCGACTGCTCGACGAGCTCCTCGGCACCGGCGCGGGCCGCGCGCTCGATCGCCAGCGCCGGGCTGGTCAGCTCGCTGACGGATCCGGCCAGCGCACGCGGGTGCGCGTCGCTCGTGTGCCCGAAGGTCGTGATCATGCCGGCGGTCCCGTCCGGCAACGGCACGGACTCCGCATCGGCGATCCGCGCGTACGCCCCGGGAAGACGCCGCACGGTCTGCGCCGCGTTGTTGATGAGGATGTCCAGCGGACCCTGCGCGGCCACCTGATCGGCGAGCGCCACGACCTGCGCCGGGTCACGCAGGTCGATCCCGACCACGTGGAGTCGGTGCAACCAGTCGCCCGCGTCGTCCATCGCGCTGAACCGCCGGACGGCGTCGCGCGGGAAGCGGCTGGTGATCGTCAGGTCCGTGCCGTCGCGCAGCAGCCGCAGCGCGATGTACATGCCGATCTTGGCGCGTCCGCCGGTGAGCAGGGCCCGGCGGCCGATGAGGTCCGTCCGGGCGCCGCGCTTGGCGTGGTGCAGCGCCGCGCAGTCCGGGCAGAGCTGGTGGTAGAACGCGTCGACGACGGTGTAGTCCTGCTTGCAGACGTAGCAGGCGCGCGGGCGCAGCAGGGTCCCGGCCGTCTCCGCCGTGGTCGCGGAGCTCGGCAGCAGCCCGTTGGTCTCGTCGTCGATCCGGCCGGGGCTCCCTGTGGCGGTCGCGGCGACGACGGCGGCGTCCGCCTCGGCGATCGTCCGGCGCTTCTCGTCCCGCCGGTGCTTCTTCGCGGCCTTGAACAGCGCGGAGGACGCCCGGCGGGCGGCCGTGTGCTGGGGGTGCTCCTGCGGCAGCACGGCGACCTGGTCCATGACCCGCAGGAACGTCTCGAAGTCGGCCGGGGCGACGCCGGGCTGCTCGGGTGCGCTGCCCTCGGAGGAGTCGCCGGGCTGCGCCGTGGTCGTCTGCGCGCTCATGCGCCGTCCGTCCTGCGTGGGGGTGGCCCGGCGGGGTCCGGCGGGTCCGGAGAATCGTACGCGCCCACCCGCGCGGCACCAGGGCTCACGGCAGCCGGACGCTGCCGCACTCCAGCGGTGCGGTCTCCCGCGTGGTCCCTCGGATCGTCGGGGTGACGTCGGCCACGAGGTCGTGCGTGCCGGGGTCCCCCATGAGGACGTCGACGCTCAGCACGCTCGTGGCGCCCGGCGCGATCTGCACCCAGACCACCTGCACGGGGTGGCCGGCGTCCTGCTGACCGGTGGCGACCACCGGCGCGCCGTTGACGGAGGTCGCCAGGAGGGTCGAGCCCCGGGGCAGGTAGACGAAGACGACGAGCCGCTGGTCGCCCGGCGCGAGCCCGCGGCCCGGGTGCGTCCCGCCGGTGATCGAGCCGCTCAGGCCGGCCACGTCGGCCGGATCGAGTCCGTTGGTCAGGGCGAGGGACACCCGGTGGACCTGGCGGCCGTCCGCCGTGCACACCGCGGACCCCGTGGTCACCGTCGAGTCCAGGTAGAAGTTGAGCTTCGAGCCGACCTGGTCGTTGAGGTAGAGCCCGACGACGTCGGTCGTGTCGGTGCCCTCGGTCAGGTCCTGGGCGGCGAACGCGGTCGCGGCGAGCACCTCGCGCTCGGCGGGGTCGGCGATCCACACGTCGAGGTCCCCGGCCTCGGCGGCCGTGTGCAACGAGTCGTAGAGCACCCGCGGGTCGAACTGGCCCGACATGAGCTTGCCGAAGGTGCCGGACACCGTCTCGGCGTAGACGACGCCCTGCAGGGCGTCGTCTACGCCGTGGTCACCCGTGTCGTAGCGCTGGTACACCTCGTTGAACAGCAGACTCACCACGTTGTCCGCGCTCACGACGTCGCCGGTGGAGATCGTGACCGGGCCGACCGCCTGGAGGATGAGCCGCAGGGCGCCCGCGTCCATCGAGATGACACCGTCCACCGACCGACCGAACGCCGCCGTCCACTCGGCCTGCACGATCTCGGCCGCGGTCACGGCGCTGGGCCGGAGCGTGGCGTTGGCGACGAACCGGCCCAGGGCGTTCGGGTAGATGCTGTCGAACCCCTCGGGCACCGGGACGATCGGTGTCGCGTGCGTCGGGAACGGCCCCTTGTACGCGGGCACCACGCGCACGAGGTCGACCGCGCCCTGGTCGACGGCGATCTCGGTGAAGGAGAGCGCCGTCCCGCCGAGCGACCGGAGCTCGGCGGTGTTGAGGAACATGACGACGTAGGTGCGCGGCCCGTCCGCGCCGAGGAATGCGGGCAGCGCCTGGACCAGGGGTGCCGCGTCGGTCAGAGCGGTCGATGCGCCGTCCACGACCTCGGTGAGCAGGCGCTTGGCGTCCCGGAGCTGGTGCACGGCGCCGTCGACGGGCACCTCGGCGAGCCGCGCGCGCAGGGCAGTGAACTCCTCGGCGACCTCGGAGACGTGGGCGGCCGCCTCGACGAAGGGCGCGATCGGCAGCCGGCCCTCCTCGGGTTCGAGCACCGCCGGTGCGAGCTCCGCGGCGGCCGAGACGAGGGGCTGGCCGGCGCTCATCGCGTCGTCGACGACGGCGGTCAGCCCCCGCATCGCGGCGAGGTTCACCCCCGCGAACGGCACGTGCTCGGCGACCCGCCACACCGGGTCGTCGGTGCGCCCGCGCGCCGTGGCGGCGTGCTGCCGGATCTCGTCGTAGACGCCCACGGCCCCGGCGTAGTCACCGTCGGACACCCGGTCCCGGAGGTCGGAGATCAGCCCCTGCGCCTGCTCGAGCTCTCCCTTGGCGCTCCACGCCCGCGCGCCGACCCAGGTGGCGGCGAGCACGAGGACCACGAGGGTCGCCAGGACCACCAGGAGCACGCGGGTCCGCAGCCCTTTCGCGGTCGGCTCCGCGTCGCTCTCGGCGGCCCGCCGGCGCCATCGCGGCGGTCTCAGCTGAGGACGCGTCATGCTCCCCCTTCGCCGAGTCGGGCCGGCGCGGCACAGCCGCCGTCGCGCGAGTATAGGCGGGGCGCCCGGAGGCGCGGGGCCTTCCCGGCCCGGCCCAGCGCAGGCGGGATCGCTCCGCCTGCGCGATGCTCGATGCCACATCACCCACTGCACCGACACCGGAGAGGGCGAGCCACCGTGACCACCGAGCCCATCGACGACCCGCACCGCCGGGCCCCCGACCTGCCCGGCACCCCCAGCGGCGACGACCAGGACACCTACGACGTCGTCGTCATCGGCGCCGGCCCGGCCGGGGTCAGCGCTGCCCTGCGCGCCGCCCAGCTGGGCGCGCGGACGGTGATCGTCGAGGCCGCCCGCGTCGGTGGCACCTGCGTGAACACCGGCTGCGTCCCGACCAGGCTGCTCGCCCGCACGGCCCGGGTGCTGCGCGACGCCCAGACCGCCGACGACTTCGGGGTCGAGGTGCCCGCGTCCGGCCTCGTCTGGCCGCGCACGGCCGCCCGGCTGCGCGAGACGATCGAGCACGTGCAGGCGGCGAAGGACACCGCCGGGCACCTGGACGAGGCCGGCGTACGGCTGATCACCGAGGGCTGGGCGCGGTTCGTCGACCCGCACACCATCGAGCTCCTCGGGTCGGGGCGCCGGCTGCGCGGGGAGGCCTTCGTCATCGCGAGCGGTGGCAGCTCGCGGCGGCTCCCCCTGGAGGGCATCGAGCTGACCACGGTCGCCGAGCACATCGTCGACCTCGAGCGGCTGCCCGCCTCGGTCGTCGTCATCGGCAGCGGCGCGACCGGCTCCCAGCTCGCCACGGTCTTCGACTCCTTCGGCGTCGAGGTCACCCTGCTCGAGCTGGCCGACCACGTGCTCCCCTCGGCCGACCGGGACGTCAGCGCGGCCATCGAGGCCGCCTTCGCCTCGCGGGGGGTCACCGTGCGCACCGGGATCAGCGGCATCGCCCGGATCGAGGAGCTCGACGGGGGGTTGCGGCGGGTGGTCCTGTCCGCGGCGGCCGACCAGGCCGAGCAGCACGTCGACGCGGAGCTGGTCGTCGTGTGCGCCGGCTGGCCGGCGCGGCTCGACGGGCTCGGCCTGGAGGCCGCCGGGGTGAGCGCCACCCGCACGAGCATCCCGGTCGACCGGTACCAGCGCACCGACGTGCCGCACATCTTCGTCGCCGGCGACGCCGACGGGGATGCGCTGCTGGTGCAGGCCGGCGAGTCGGACGGCTTCGTCGCCGCCACCAACGCCGTGCTGGGGGCACGCTCGGGCCTCTACATGACGACCGACCACTCCGTGCTGCCCGCCGGTGGGTTCACCGACCCGGACTACGGCCAGGTGGGCCTGACCGAGGAGCAGGCGCTGGCCGCCCACCCGGACGCCCTGGTCGCGACCGTCCCGTACGCGAACCTCGAGCGCGCCGTCATCGACCTGCGCACCACCGGCTTCCTCAAGCTCATCTCCACCGCCGACAGCCGGCGTCTGCTCGGGGCGCACGCGGTGGGCGAGGAGGCCCTGGAGGTCATCCAGGCGGTGGCGGTCGCGATGGCAGCGGGCGCCGACGTGGCCACGCTCGCGTCCACCCGCTTCGCCTACCCGACCTACACCTCGATCATCGGGATGGCGGCGGCCGCGCTGCTGCGCCAGGACGACCTCCAGATGGCGGGCCGGCCGATGGCGATCCCCCGGCCGGGCACCTCGGCGGCCTGACGCCGGGCGCCAGACCGCTACGCCACCGAGAGGGCGGCGTAGCGCCCGTCCTGGGCGAGCAGCGCGTCGTGGTCGCCCGCCTCGACGACCCGGCCGTGGTCCAGCACGGCGATCTGATCGGCGTGCCGCACGGTGCTCAGCCGGTGCGCGATGGTGATCGTGGTGCGCCCGTGCGCCAGCCCGTCGAACGCGGCCTGAACGGCACGCTCGGTCTCCGTGTCGAGCGCGGAGGTCGCCTCGTCGAGCACGAGGACCGGCGGGTCGCGCAGCAGCGTCCGCGCGATGGCGATCCGCTGGCGCTCGCCGCCGGAGAAGCGGTGCCCGCGGGAGCCGACCGTCGTCTCGTAGCCCTCGGGCAGCCGGGCGATGACCTCGTGCACCTGGGCCGCGCGGGCGGCGGCCTCGATCTCCTCGTCCGTGGCCTCGGGCCGCGCGTAGCGAAGGTTCTCCCGCACGGTCGTGTGCAGCAGGTAGGTCTCCTGGGAGACGACGCCGACGACGCGTGCGAGGTCCGCGAGCGCGAGGTCCCGGACGTCGACGCCGTCGATCGTCACCCGGCCCGTCTCGACGTCCTGCAGCCGCGCGACCAGGGACGCGAGGGTCGACTTGCCGGAGCCCGTCTCGCCCACCAGGGCGAGCGTGGTGCCCGCGGCGACGTCGAGCGAGACGTCCTCCAGCGCAGGGGTGGTCGAGCCGGGGTAGCGGAACGTCACGTGCTCGAGCCGGACGTGGCCCCGCACCTCGCCCAGCGCGACGGGGTGGTCCGGCTCGGCGATCTCCACCGGCAGGTCCAGGTACTCGAAGATCCGGGCGAACAGCGCGAGCGAGGCGGTGAGCGTCACGCCGACGGACAGCAGCCCCATCAGCGGGCGGAACAGGCCGGCCTGCAGCGCGGTGAAGGCGACCAGCGTGCCGATCGTCATCCCGCGGGAGGTCGCCGGCAGGCCGGCCGAGAGGTAGATCGCCGCGGGGATCGCCGCGAACATCACGCTCATCGCAGCCATCCGCCACCGGCCGGCCAGGTCCGAGCGCAGCTCGAGGTCGATGAGCCGGGCGGACGAGGCGGTGAACCGCCGCACCAGCGCGGGGCCGGTGCCGAGCGTCTTGCTCAGCTGGACGCCGCTCACCGAGAGCCCCTCCTCGATGACGACGTTGAGGTCGGCGAGCTCGCGTTGGCGCTCGGCGACGATCTCCCGTCGCATCCGGCCGACCCGACGCGTCAGGGCGATCGCCGGGGGCACCACGAGCAGGGAGATGAGCGAGAGCCGCCAGGAGAGGGCGACCATCGCCACCGCCGTCGCGATGGCCGTCGTGAGGTTCGAGGCGATCGAGGTGGCCGTGGACGTGACGACCTCCTGCATCCCGCCGATGTCGTGGGTGATCCGGGACTGGACCTCGCCGGTGCGGGTCCGCGTGAAGAAGCCGAGCGACTGGCGCTGGAGGTGGGAGAAGACGTCGGTGCGCAGCCCGTGCATGACGCGCTGGCCGACGCTCGTGCTGATCCAGGTCTGCACGACGCCGAGGACGGCGGTCACGGCGGCCACGGCCACCATGCCGAGGACGAGCCACAGGAGCAGCCGCACGTCCTGGCGGGGCAGGGCGACGTCGATGACCTCGCGCAGCAGGAAGGGCTGCGCCATGCCGACGACGGAGGCCACCACGATGATCCCGGTGACGATCGCCAGGGGCAGCCGGTGCGCGGCGAACAGCCGGGCGATGCGCCGGCGGGAGACGTGGGCCGCCTGGGCGCGCTCCTCGGCGGACACCCGTGGCGCACCGGCCCGGCCGTGACCGCGGGACGGCCCGCCGCCGCGGCCGGCGGGCAGGAGTGGACTCGACATCCTCACCCTCCCTTCCTGAGGCTGGTCGGCCTCTCGCACGCTACGGCACGCCCGGCCGGCGAGCACGACCGGTACCGTTCCCTCCACGACGACCGGCACGAGCAGGGCGGAGGGCGCAGTGACCGACGTGCTCTCCTCCGTGCGGTCGGCGGACGACGACGTCGACGCGCCCGCCCTCGACTGGTCGTGGTTGCCCGAGGGCACCCAGGCGCCCACCGACGCGGCCCTCACCGCCGCGCGACGCCAGACGGCGACCCTCCTCGACGACCGGGGCGTCACCTACGGCACCGACGCGCCCGGCGGCCGGGCCCGCGACTGGCGCCTCGACCCGGTCCCCGTCGTCATCGACGAGGCCGAGTGGTCCCGGCTCGAGGCCGCGGTCGCCCAGCGGGCCGCCCTGCTCGACGCGATCCTCGCCGACCTGTACGGCCCGCGCACGCTGCTGGCCGACGGCGTCATCCCGCCGGAGGTCGTGCTGGCCCACCCGGCCTTCCTGCGCCCGGTCGACCGGCTCACCACCCCCGGCCCGCACGGCCTGGTGCTCTCCGCGACGGACATCTCCCGTGACCCGTCCGGCGCGTGGCGGGCCGTGGCCGACCGCACCCAGGCCCCCTCCGGGGCGGGCTACGCCATGGTCGACCGCCGGGTCATCGCCCAGTCGATGGCGGGCGTCTACCGGCAGACCTCGATCCGTCGGATCGGCCCGTTCTTCCACGCCCTGCGCCGCGCGCTCGACGCGGCCGCCCCGGCCGGGGTCCGGCAGCCGCAGACCGTGCTGCTCACCGCGGGCCCGTTCTCCGAGACCGCCTTCGACCAGGCCTACCTCGCCTCGATGCTCGGCATCCCGCTCGTGGAGGGCAGCGACCTCGAGGTCCGCGACGGCCGGTTGTGGCTGGCGAGCCTGGAGGGCTCCGAGCAGGTCGACGTCGTCCTGCGCCGGGTCGACTCCGAATGGTGCGACCCGCTCGACCTGCGCGCCGACTCGCGCCTCGGCGTGCCGGGGCTCGTGCGCGCCGTCCGCAGCGGCGCGGTCGCGGTGGTCAACCCCCTGGGCAGCGGGGTGCTCGAGCACCCGGCGCTCGGCGCCTACCTCCCCCGGGCCGCCCGGGTCGTCCTCGGCGAGGACCTCGCGCTGGCGTCCCCGGCGACCTGGTGGTGCGGCGCGGCCGCGAGCCGGGCGTACACCCTGGCGCACCTGGACGCCCTCGTCCTCAAGCACACGACGGCGGGGGCAGAGCGCGCCGTCCTCGGCTGGACGCTGGACCGGGCCGCCCGCGAGGGCCTCGCGGCCCGCATCGCCGCGGACCCGCTGCACTGGACCGCCCAGGAGCGGGTCGACGGCGCCACCACGACGGAGGCCGGCGCCCGCCCCGCCGTGCTGCGCACGTTCGCCGTCGGGCAGGACGGCGGCTACCACGTCATGGCCGGCGGGCTGGCCCTCGTCGCACCGAGCCGGCAACGGGTCGTCTCCAGCGCGCTGGGCGCGATCGCCAAGGACGTCTGGGTGATAGCCGCCGAGGCCGAGACCGCCCCGGACCCGTGGCTGGTCACCGCGGTGGACGAGCCGCTGCCCAGGCAGCTGGTCGCCGTCTCCCCGCGCACGGCGGAGAACCTCTTCTGGCTGGGTCGCTACGCCGAGCGCTCCGGCGACCTCGTGCGGCTGCTGCGGGCGACCGTGGACCGCTGGTACGACCACGCCCGCCGCCCTGCCAGCCCGGGCGGGCGGGCGCTGGCCGTGCTGCTCGACGCCCTCGACGCCCGTCACCCGGCCGGCTGGGCCCGGACGACCAACCCGGGAACGGGGGACCGGACCGAGCCGCGGCACCTGCGCAGCATCCTGCTCGCCCGCGACGAGCCGGGCACCATCGCCTGGTCCGTCCGCCGGATGGCCGAGGCCGCGGCAGCGGTGCGCGACCAGCTCTCCAACGACACCTGGCTGCCCCTGGCGAGCCTGGAGCGCGCCCTCGAGGCCGAGACGGAGGCCCAGCGGGCGACCGGCTCGACCACCGGGCTGCTGCCCGTCCTCGACCGGATGCTCGAGGCGCTGCTCGCCGTCGCCGGCGTCGAGGCCGAGGGCATGGTGCGGGACGTCGGCTGGCACCTGCTCGACGCGGGGCGCCGGCTGGAGCGGGCGCTGTACGTCGTCGAGAGCCTCAACGCGACGCTGGTGACCACCCGGCCGGAGGAGGTCGACGGCTACGTCCTGGAGTCGGTGCTCATCGCGCACGAGTCCTCGATCACCTACCGGCGGCGGCACTCCTCCCGCCCGGACGTGGCGAACCTGCTCGACCTGCTGCTCGCCGACGCGACCAACCCGCGGTCCCTCGCCTTCCAGGTCACCCGCCTGCGGGACGACCTCGCCCAGGTCCCGTCCCGGTCGTCGACCGACGCCAGGGACCGCCTCGTCGCGGACGTGGCCGAGCTCGTCGCCGAGATCGACGTCCGGGCTGCCGCCGCGGCCATCGGCGGCCGCCGCGAGCGGCTCGCCGAGCTGCTCGAGTCCCTGCGCTGGCGGCTCCGCGCGATCGCCGACGAGATCGCCACCGCGCACTTCGTCCACCCGACGCCCAGCCGCGCGCTCGACGACTCCTGGGGGCTGTCATGAGCCGCACCTACGACCTGGTGCACCGCACCCGCTACACCTACGACGAACCGGTCACCGGCTCCTACGGTCGCGCCGTCCTGGTCCCCCGAGAGCTGCCCGGCCAGACGAGGCACGCCGTCGAGGTCAGGGTGGAGCCGGAACCGACCGACACCGCCGAGCACGTGGACTACTTCGGCAACACCTCGACGTACTTCGCGGTGACCACGCCGCACACCGAGCTCGTCGTCACCGCGCGCTCGCGGTTGACGGTCGACCGGGTGCAGGCCCAGCTGGCGCACCTGCCCCGGTCCACCTGGTCCGACGTCGACCGGGCCGTCCGGCCGGGCGGGACGCTGGAGACCAGTGGGTCGGCCCACCCGGACTCGCACTCGGCGGTCGACGCGACCGACGGGATCGGTCTGGTCGCGCTGCGCGAGGCGCTGCTCCCCTCGCGTCACGTGGCGTTCTCCGACGAGGTCCGTGCGTGGTCGGCGGCGTCGTTCGAGGTCGGACGGCCGCTGGCCGACGTGCTCGCCGACCTGGCGCACCGGATCCGCACCGAGATGACCTACCGCTCGGGGTCGACGACGGTGCACACCACCCAGGTCGAGCTCCTCGCCCAGCAGACCGGCGTCTGCCAGGACTTCGCGCACCTGATGATCGCGGCGCTGCGGATGCGCGGGGTGCCCACGCGGTACGTCAGCGGCTACATCGAGACGGTCCCCGCCCCCGGCACGGAGAAGCTGCGTGGCGCCGACGCCTCGCACGCCTGGGTCTCGGCGTGGATCCCCGGGGCGGGCTGGGTGGAGATCGACCCGACCAACGACGCCTTCGTCGACGAGCGCTACGTCGTGCTGGGCTGGGGCCGGGACTACTCCGACGTGCCGCCGCTGCGCGGGGTGATCTTCACCGAGGGCTCCGGCTCGCAGCTGAAGGTCTCGGTCGACCTGGTGCCGGCGGGGTCCGAGCCGTTCGCCTGAGCCGTGGCCGGGCGCGCCCGTGCGCGCCGGATCGTCGACGTCCCGTCGCGTGTCGTTCGCCCGGAAGTCGCTCTCGCCGACCTACCGTGGGACCCAGCAAAGGCCCCTCGGAGTAAGCGTCCGAGGGGCCTTGCTGCGCGCTCCGTCCTCGCGCGCTCCCCGCGTGGGAGCCCTCACGACGTCGGTGGCTCGCTCCGGGCGCTGAAGGGGTCGGTGGGGACGACCTGCACGGGAAGCCCCTCGACCGTCGAGGGCACGTCGGCCGAGCCGTCGGTGGACGTCGAGTACACGACGACGCACGGCGCGTCGCCGGCGGTCCGGCCGATGGCCACGCCTGCGACGTCACCGCCGACCCAGCCCTCGGCGACGGCCAGGGCCCGGCGCTCGTGCTCGCTGATGGCAGGGATCGCAGCGAAGAGATCGTCCTCGTCCATCGTCGGAACGTAACAGCGCCCCGCCGACGTGGCCAGGGGTGGGCGCGGGGCGCGATGCCCCCGAGACGCAGGCGAGACGGGTCGGTGACGTCCGGAGGGCAGGCTCCTGCGGGTCGAGGACCTACTCAGCAGAGGGAGACCCACCATGAGCTACGAGGACTTGCTCGCAGTTGCCGCCGAGACCATTCCGGAGGCTCTCACCGCGGTGCGGGACGCCCGCGTCGCGGCGGAGGACGACCTGCTCGGCCGAGCGGGGGTGCAGGGCGTCGGGGTCGGCTTCAAGATCAGCAAGGGGGAGATGACCGAGACGCCGAGCGTCATGGTCCTGGTCGACCAGAAGCTCCCTACCGAGCTCATCGCGACGTCCGACCTCATCCCCAAGAAGGTCAAGAACCTGCCGACCGACGTCGTCGAGGTCGGCTACGTCTTCGCCGGGGACGCCTACGCGGACACCGAGCCCCAGACCCTCAAGGAGCGGGTGCGCCCGGTGCGCCCCGGCTACTCCGTCGGGCACTTCGGGATCACCGCCGGGACGATCGGGGCCGGCGCGTACGACATCTCGCCGATCCCCGGCAAGCCCCCCCGCTACTACATCCTCAGCAACAACCACGTGCTGGCGAACTCCAACAACGCGGCGATCGGCGACCCGATCGTCCAGCCGGGACCGATCGACGGGGGCAGCGTCCCGTCCGACGTGATCGGCCGGCTTGCCCGGTACGTGCCGATCACGTTCGACGGCACCTGCAACACCGTCGACGCGGCGATCGCCGAGGTCCCGTTCCACGTCATCGACCGCGACATCTACTGGAACGGCTACCCCACGACCGCGGCCAAGGCGGCCGTCGTCGGGACCTTCGTGAAGAAGACCGGACGGACGACGAACTTCACGACCGGCCGGGTGACGGCCATCGGCGCCACCGTGAACGTCGGCTACGGCAACGGCCGGGTCGCGAAGTTCTGCAACCAGATCGTCACGACGGACATGTCCGCGGGCGGCGACTCCGGCAGCCTCGTGCTCGACCTGCAGAACAACCCCATCGGGCTGCTGTTCGCCGGCTCGGCGGTCGCGACGATCCTCAACCCGATCGCCCAGGTGCAGCTCGCCCTCAAGGTGCGCATCTGGCCGTGAGCGGCCTCGTGCCCGTCGGCCCTCCAGCGGGGCCGGCGGGCACAGCCATGCCGTCGACGCATCTCCCCGGGGCACAGCAAAGCGAGACACAGCAAAGGCCCCTCGGAGTAAGCGTCCGAGGGGCCCTGCTGTGACGTCCGGCCTTGATCATGGTTTCCCGTTCACGTCGGCCCCGCTCTGGCGATGCGGTGTGCCCGTCGCACCGCGGCACGCCGCGGGCTGATGGCCCAGCAATCACACCCGCACGGTCCGTACGTTCCTCTGCGACGCCATCCGCAGGCCTCCGGGTTGCCCCATCAGCACCCTCCGGGTTGCCCCGACGAGCAGGTCCGCCGTTCTCCGAACGAGCCGGTAAGTGGATCTCCGTCCCCAGGCTCCTCCGAGGCCGATCGTCCGGGTCTCCCCGTCCCACGTCCCCAGGCTCACCTGCGGTTGACCGCCTGGGTCTCCCCAACCGGTCCGGCGATCCGTTCTTGCCGATGTCTCAGTTCTAGACCCCTAGGCGGAGGCCCGCAACTGGTTCTGACCAGCAGTTTTGTCCCCAGGGTTAGTCCCAGGTTCGTCCACAGGTCGACCTGCGCAAACGTGCTGGGACCACAGCCCTGTGCACAAAAGAGGTGCACAACTCTGGGGGGAGCGAGCGGCTCAACCCCGGACGTCGTGCAGGTGGTGCAGGACGTCGTGCGCGAAGTAGCGGCCGATGCTCTCGACGGTGAACAGCGAGCCGTTGCTCCGGACGCCGGCGCGGCCCCAGGCGTCCACCGGCACCTCGGCGAAGGTCACCGCAAGCGTCGCGGCGGCCAGGGTGAGCTCGTCGGCGACGACCCCCGGGTCCTGCTCGTCGTAGCGCTCGGCGACCGCGGTGGCGTCCTGGTCCCAGTTGGCGAAGGTGGGGGAGTCCTCGGTGAGCATGAGCCGGACCCGCTCGTCGAAGACCCGCAGCACGTCGCGCACATGGGCGCCGTACTCGAGCGGCGACCAGACGGTGGCCGCCGGCCGCTCACGGACGTCCGGCCGGTCGAGCACCGCCCGCCAGCGTCGCGCCCAGCCGCCGATCGTGCCGGGCAGGTCCCGGACGTCGAGGTCCCCGGCGAGGAAGCCGCACTCGGGGCAGGGGCGGTCCAGGACCCAGGTCCAGTCCTTGGTGTCGGGCGGGATCGTCATGCCGGGACCTTAGCGCCGGGCCGCACCAACCGGGCGGATCCCGCTCGAGCTTCCGGTGCGACAATGAGCGCGTGCCGAAGATCATCGGTGGCTCCCTGACGGAGCACCGCGAGCAGACCAGGACGCGGCTGTTCGCCGCCCTGGAGACGCTCATGCTCGCGCGCGGCTTCGACGCGATCACCCTGGCCGACATCGCGGCGGAGGCCGGGGTCGGCCGGACCGCCCTGTACAACCACGTCAAGGACAAGGAAGACCTGCTCCTGGCGTACATGGCCCACGAGACCGGCGCGTACGTCGCCTCGCTCGAGGCGGCCCTCGGCGGGATCGGCGACCCGGTCGAGCAGATGCGGACCTACATCCGCCGCCAGGCGGACCTCAAGCGCACCTATCGCATCGCGCCCGGTCCCGACCTGCGTTCCGTCGTCTCCCCGCAGACCCAGGGCAAGCTCCGCGAGCACGCGATGGTGGTCGGGGCCGTGCTGCGCCGGATCCTCGAGGCCGGGATCGCCGTCGGCGTCTTCGTCGACCAGCCGATCGGGCCGACGGTCCAGCTCGTCCACGCCTGCCTGTCGACGCTGGACCCGAACGGCAGGAACTCCGCCGCGGCGGTGGCCGCCACGGAGGAGTTCGTGCTCCGCGCGATCTGCACCGATCCGCAGCAGGCCGGCCGCGGCGCGGACCGCGAGCACGTCACCGCCCGCTGAGACCTCGGGCCACCACCCGAGTCGCCGGGACTCAGCCGTGCAAGGGGAGGGTGAGGACCGCGGGCCCGCCCTCGACGACCCGCACCGGCACGCCCCAGTCCTGCTGGTTGAGGTGGCAGGCCGGGTACTCGATCGCCGGGTCGTCGTCGCAGGACGCCGCCTGGGCGGTCACGTGCAGCACGCCCTCGCCGGCCGCCGGGTTGATCCGCAGCACCCGCTGGAGCGGGACGTCATCGCCGGCGCCGTCGAGCAGCAGCTCCGGCGGGCTCGCCGAGACCTGCAGCCGGGTCGACGGGCCGTAGCGGTCGTCGTACTTCTGCCCGGTCGCCGGGGTGAAGAGGACGTCGAGCCGCACCTCACCCGCACCGATCTCGGAGACCGGCCGCTTGGTGCGGTGGGCCCCCGCGTCGAGGATCTCCCCGGTCAACCGGGCCGGGAGTCGCAGCCGGGTCAACCGGTGCGCCGCGGACTCCACGACGAGCAGGTCGATCGCGCCGTCGTCCTGCACGTCCACGAGCAGCCCCGACGGCTCGGCGAGGTCCCGCGCGAGGGTCGTCACCTCGCCGGGGCCGGCGCCGTCGGCCGACGGCGCCCAGCGGCGCACCGCACCGTTGTACGTGTCGGCGATCGCCACGGACCCGTCGGGCAGCACGGCCACACCGAGCGGGTGCTGGAGCAGCGCCGCGTCGGCGGGCCCGTCCCGGTGGCCGAAGTCGAAGAGCCCCTGCCCGACGGCCGTCCCCACCGTGGGCTCGAGCGACCGTGCGTCGAGCCAGCGAAGCGCCGAGACCTCGGAGTCGGCCAGCCAGATCCGGCCGTCCGGCCCGGCGGCGAGCCCGGAGGTCTGGGCGAACCACGCCTGCTCGGCCGGGCCGTCGACGAGGCCCTCGTTCATCGTCCCGGCGAGGTGCCGCAGCGAGCCCTCCTTGTCGTCGAAGGCCCACAGCGTGTGGTTGCCGGCCATCGCGACGACGAAGGCCGCGAGGTCCTGCGACCAGACGACGTCCCACGGTGAGGAGAGCTTCATCCGGCGAGGCGCGGAGACGGCGAGGTCGACCGGGATCTCGTTGTCGGAGGCGCCGACCATGTACTGCTCGCCCGTCCCGGCGACCGTCGTCACCGTGCCGTCGGCCAGGCGCACCCCGCGCAGCAGGTGGTTGACCGTGTCGGCGACCAGGACGTCGTAGTCGAGCCAGGACCGGAGCTCGGCCGGGACGAGGCACAGGCCGTTCGGCTCGGCGAAACGCGCCTCGTCGGGCCCGCCGTCGGCCCAGCCGCGCTCGCCCGAGCCGATCCGGCGCACCAGGGTCTCGCCGTCCGGTGCGAGCTCGGCCAGGGAGTGGTGCCCGGCGTCCGCGACGAGCAGGTTCCCGACGGTCCCGGCCGGCGCCCCCTCGGCGACGGGCAGCCGGACGGCCTTGCCGGGGAAGCGCAGCGTCGTCGCTCGCGGCGACCGGCGGCACGTACGGGCCCTCGCCCGCGCCGATCGGACGCAGCGTGCCCTTCGCCGTGTGCTCGGCGACGAGCTCGCCGACCAGCACCTCGAGGTTGTGCGCATGCCCCTCGCCGGCCATGTGGGCGACGATGTAGCCCTCCGGGTCCACCACGACGAGCGTCGGCCAGGCGCGGGCCGAGTACGCCGACCACGTCGTCAGCTCCGGGTCGTCGAGCACCGGGTGGTGCACCTCGTAGCGGTCGACGGCGGCCGCGAGCGCGACCGGGTCGGCCTCGTGCGCGAACTTGGGCGAGTGCACCCCGACGATCACCAGCACGTCGCGGTACGCCGCCTCCAGCTCGCGCAGCTCGTCGAGCACGTGCAGGCAGTTGACGCAGCAGAACGTCCAGAAGTCGAGCACGACGATCGAGCCGCGCAGGTCGCCGAGCCGCACCTGCCGTCCGCCGGTGTTCAGCCAGCCGCGTCCGACGAGCTCGGAGGCGCGGACACGGGGGAGGCGCGGTGCGGGGTTCGGGCTCACAGCGGTAGTGAACACGACGACCGCGTCGCACGGTCCGCAAGTCCGTCGCATCCGGGTGCATCCAAATCCGCGCCTCGGGCCGTAGTGGGTGTGTCAGCAGTTCTGAGCCCCTCCCCCCCGAGGGGCCCCACACAGGAGGAACCATGCGCACTCGACTTCTCGCCGGCAGCGTTGCCGGCGCCGCCCTCGTCCTCGCCGGAGCACTGCCCGCCGCGGCGGACAACCGACGAAGCCGCTCTCTCCGTCCTGCACGGCGTCCCCGGCCTCACCGTGGACGTCTGGGTCAACGGCGAGCGCACCCTCGACGACTTCGCGCCCGGCGACCTGGCCGGCCCGCTGATGCTGGCCCCTGGCACCTACACCGTCGCCATCACCGCCGCGGACGCTGCGGACGACAGCTCGCCGGCGATCGGCCCCGTGGACCTCCCGCTCGAGGGCGGCAAGAGCTACACCGCCGTCGCCCACCTCACCGCGGACGGCGACCCGACCGCGTCGCTGTTCACCAACGACATCTCGCAGACCGCTGCCGGCGAGGGTCGTCTCACCGTCCGGCACGTCGCTGCGGCCCCGGCCGTCGACATCCTGGCCGGCGGGACCCCGGTGATCACCAACCTGTCGAACCCGGACGAGTCGATCCTCAACCTGGCCGCCGGCACGGTCTCGGCCGCGGTTGCCGCGACCGGCACCACCGACCCGGTGATCGGGCCGGCCGACGTGACCGTCACCGAGGGCGTCAACACGATCGTCTACGCCTGGGGCAGCCTGACCGACGACAACCTCGCGCTCGCCGTGCAGACGATCGACGGCCTGCACTCCGCGCCCGCTGGCGTCCCCTCCGGTGAGCTCGGCCTGGCCGACGAGGCCGGCACCTCCACCACCCTGTGGCTGATCGCCGGTGTCCTGCTCGTCGCCGCCGGCGGCGCAGCCGTCGCCTCCCGTCGTCGGGCCGTCTCGGTCCGCGACTGACCCCCACGTGCGGCGCCCGCCAGGGCGCCGCACCGGCCCCGCGGTCCGTGCCGAGTTCCCCTGCTCGGTACGGGCCGCAGGTGCGCCGGGCCGGCGGGCCGCGCGGGCTCTCCTGACCCCGCGGTCCGCCGGTGCACCCGGTCGCACCACCTACCCTGAAGCCCCGTCCCGGACCTGAGGAGGCGACGACCATGAACCGGCACCTCGCCCGCGCAGCCACCGTCGCCGCGCTGCTCGCCCTGACCGCCTGCGGAACCGCCTCGGGTACCGAGCAGGCGACGCCGATCCCGGTGACCAGTGCCGTCCTGGCCGAGAACCCGGTCAGCCCGGCACCCGCACCGGCGCCCTCCGCCGACCTCGTGCCGGTCCCGGTCCGCAGCTCGGCCCTCGGCTCGCAGGAGTCCCAGCAGGGTCTTCCCCCCGTCCGCCTCACCGTCCCGGCCATCGGGGTCGACGTCCCGGTCGACCCGGTGGGCGTCCAGCCCGACGGCCAGATGGAGATCCCGCCGCTCGCCGAGCGGGCCGGCTGGTACCGCTACGGCGCCTCGCCGCAGGACGTGCAGGGCACCGCGGTGATCGCCGCCCACGTCGACTCGGTCGCCTCGGCAGGCCTCGGGCCGTTCGCCCGGCTCCGCGAGCTGTGGGTGGACGCGGAGATCGCGGTCGTCCTGGCCGACGGGACGACGGTGCCCTACCGCGTCGACGAGGTGCGCCAGGTGCCGAAGACCGACGTCCCCTGGACCGGAGATCTTCGTCCGCGACGGCGACCCCCGCCTCGTCCTCATCACCTGCGGTGGGACCTGGCAGCCCTCGGTCCGGCACTACAGCGACAACATCATCGTCCTGGCGAGTCCGGTCCGATGAGCGCCGTCGCCTTCCTCGCCCCCCGATGGGACGGGCACGCCGAGCAGCCGGCCCGTCGGCAGGTCCGACCGCCCTGGGCGTCGTCCGCCGCGCAAGCACTGGCCCATCCGTGGCACGATGACGATCACGCCACCACCGAGCCGACAAGGATGCCGAAGCTGACCGGTCCCGACGTCACCCGCCTCCGTGCGCCGTCCTCCTGGGACGACGCCGAAGTCGGTCGTGCGTTCGTCGCCGGCGACGAGCTGGCCCTGTCCGAGGCGTACCGCCGCTGGTCCGCCTTCGTCCACACCCTCGCGCTGCGCTCCCTGCGCAACCACACCGACGCCGAGGACGCCACCCAGCAGGTCTTCGTCAACGCCTGGCGGAGCCGCGGCGGCTTCGATCCGACCCGGGGTCCGCTGGCGGCCTGGCTCACCGGCATCACCCGGACGGTCGTGGCCGACGCCTTCGCCCGGCGCGCCCGGCACCACCGGGACACCCAGGCGGCCGTCGCGACCGTCACCCCGGTGGTCGACGCCGAGACGGTCGCCGTGGCCGACCGCCTGCTGGTGGCCGACGAGATGACCCGGCTCGGCGAGCCGCAACGCACGATCCTGGCCCTCGCGTTCTGGGAGGACCTCACGCACGACCAGATCTCCGAGCGGCTCGAGCTGCCGCTCGGCACCGTCAAGAGTCACATCCGGCGCAGCCTGCTGCGCCTTCGCACCCGGTTGGAGGTGGATCATGCAGCATCCGGAGCCTGAGGACCTGGCCCTCGTCGCCCTCGGTGAGGTGTTGGACGACGCCACCCGCAGCCACCTCGACACGTGCCCCACCTGCGCCGAGGACGTCGCCACCCTCAGCGGCGCGGTGTCCGTCGGCCGGTCCGTCTCGCGGGACGGCGGCGACACCCTCGTCGCGCCTCCCGCCGCCGTGTGGGGACGGATCCGGGTCGAGCTCGACCTGCCCGCCGATCTCGACCCGGGCGAGCCGCTCACCGGTCCGGTCGACACGGACGAGGAGCAGGTCGTGCCCGAACGCCCCGCGGCTGAGGAGACCTCGCCGGCCGCGCACACCACGCCGACCGACCTGCGCACGGTCCGCGACCGCCGATCCCGCCCGCGCTCCTCCGCGGCCCGCTGGCTCGCCGTGGCCGCGGCCTCCGCGGGCGTCGTCGTCGGCGGCGCCGGAGCGACCTGGTGGGCCGGCCGGGGCGAGCCCGCCCCGGCCGTCATCGAGGCCGCCGCCCTCGACGCACTGCCCGCCTGGAGCGGGGCTGCCGGTGAGGCCAAGGTCGAGGTGGCCGCCGACGGCAGCCGACGCCTGGTCATCACCCTGACCGGCGCGCAGCCCGGCGACGGCTACCGCGAGGTCTGGCTGATCGACACCGACGTGACCAAGCTGGTCAGCCTCGGCGTCCTCGACGGCACGACCGGCACCTTCCCGCTCCCGGCCGGCCTCGACCTGGCCGAGTTCCCGGTCGTCGACGTCTCCGAGGAGCACTTCGACGGCGATCCCGCGCACTCCGGCGACAGCATCGTCCGCGGGATCCTCGAGGCCTGAGGCAGGTCCGCGCACCGCGCGGCGCGGTGCCCGGATCAGTCCCGTCGCGTCGCGTCGCGGGCCGCCGCCTTCGCGAGCATCGCGTTGTAGGCCGCGAGCTCGGCGTCGCCGTCGCGGTCGGCCGCCCGGTCCCGCCGGCGGGCCGTCCGCTCGTCGGCCCGCGTCCAGGCGACCGCCAGGACGATCGCCACGACGAGCATGGGGATCTCGCTGATCCCCCAGACGATCTCGCCGGCGACCTGCTGGTCGGCGAGCGCGCTGCCGCCCCAGGTGCGGCCGAGCAGGCCGAACCACTCGGGGACCAGCAGTGCGGTGTCCGACATGAGCGCCACCCCGAAGAAGGCGTGGAACGCCATCGTCGCGAAGAGCAGCACGAGCCGCAGCGGGTAGGCGGGCCGCCGCGGGCCGGGGTCGATCCCGATCAGCCCGTTGAAGAAGAGATACCCCGCGAGGGAGAAGTGCAGGACCATCCCGACGTGCCCGATGTACGTCTCGAGCGAGTAGCGGAACAGGTCGGTGAAGTAGAAGAGGTACATCGACCCGGCGAAGTTGGCCGCGGCGACCAGCGGGAACCCGAAGGAGCCGGCCCACCGCGAGTGCACCAGGCCGAGCAGCCACTCCCGCGGCCCGCGTGAGCCGTCGGTGCGGACCGGGAGCGCCCGCGAGGCCAGGGTCACCGGCGCGGAGAGCACCAGGAAGATCGGCACGACGAGCATGAGCACCATGTGCTCGATCATGTGGGCGCTGAGCAGCACGTGGCCGTAGACGGCCGGCCCGCCGGAGGTGGCCCACGCGAAGACCAGCATCCCGACCACCGCGCTGACGGTCCGGCCGACCGGCCAGGTGTCGCGCCGGCGGGCCAGGCGGCGCACCCAACGCAGGTAGACGACGACGGCGGACAGCGCGGCGAGCGCGAAGAGCAGGTCCCAGCGGAAGCCGGTGACCCACTGGTCGGCGGTCGGCGGCGGGGGCAGCTCGTGCCCGGTGACGATCTGCGCGGGCGTCAGCACGCCGGTGGGGGTGAGCTCGGCCGGCGGGTCGGTCGAGGCGAGCGCGACGGCGAGCCCGGAGACCACGCCCATGATGCCGAGCTCGACGGCGACCAGCCGCCAGAACAGCCGCGGCGCCCGGCCGGGCGAGGCGCCGACCAGCCGCGGGACCACGGATCGCCGGTGGGCGTACCCGACGATCCCGAGACCCGCGAGCAGCACCGTCTTGGCCAGCACGAGCCACCCGTAGGTGGTGGTGAGGTCGGCGAGGGTGTCCATCCGGAGCGCCGCGTTGACCACCCCGGAGACCGCCACGCCGAGGTAGCACCACAGCGCGATCGTCGAGTAGCGGGCGACCGAGGGAGCCAGGTCCCGGCCCAGCCGGTGCGCGACGAGGGCGAGCGCAGCGAGCCCACCGATCCAGACCGCCGCGGAGAGCAGGTGCAGGAACATCGTCGAGATCGCCAGCTCGTGGCTCACGTCCCCCGAGGCATGCCCGGTCTGGGACAGCAGCGCGAGGGCGACGGCGGCGAGCAGCGCCGTCCACAGGGCGCCCACCGGGGTGCGCACCAGCAGGGCCGCGACGGTGGTCAGGGCCGCGATGACGACCACGGCGAGCTGGATCCGGCCGAGTGAGATCGAGGTGAGGAACAGCTCGAGGCCCGGCCCGAACGTCGGGTCGTCCAGCCGCACACCGGCGATCGACCCGTAGGACAGGACGGCCTGCGCGAGGGCGGCGACCGTCCAGATCGCCGCGAGGGTCCCGGCGATCCGCAGGACGGCGGTCCACGCCGCGCCGTCGCCCCGGGCCCGTCCCTCGGCGCGCGGCAGCACGAAGGCCGCCAGGACCAGGGCACCGAGCGTCACGGAGGCGGCGAGCTCGGCCAGGACGGTCGCGACCGGGTCGCCCCAGCGGACCAGCGCCCCGGCGTCCAGCAGGTCGATCACCCCGGCCCGCGAGGCGAGCGTGCCGGCCACCACGGCGACGAGGGCCGCGACGACGCCCGCGATCAGCCCCCACCGCGGAGCCGTCGGGACCGGCCGGCCCGTGGGGTCCGACGCCGAGCGCCCTGGCTGCGCCGGTGGCGCCGACGGGTGGCGGGTGGCGGTGGACACCCGCCCAGCGTAGGTCCGCGGTCGTGTTCGCCCCCAGCGGAACGGGACCTGGGTCCCTGGCAGGTCCTCACCAGCCGTCTCGGCCGCGGCGATCTCAGCGGGCGCGGCCACCCTTCCGGCGGATGCGGCCACGCCGTCCGTGGCCGCCCCCCGCACGCCCGACGAAGCGGTCCATGGTGGCGTTGATCCCGAGCAGGTCGGCGAGCCGGTCGCCGAGGCCCGTGGGGAGCGCCCGTAGGACGGGCAGGGCGCGCACGAGCGGGGGCATCATCAGCACCTCACGCCCCTGCTCCAGCGCGTCGAGCACGGCCGTCGCCACCGCGTCCTGCCGCAGGATCGGCAGCAGCAGCGGGAACCGGGTCCGCACCCCCTCGAACATCCCGGTGTCGACGTAGTACGGGCACACCAGCAGCGTGCGGACCCTCGTGCGCTGGGTCCGCATCTCGGCGCGGAGCGACTCGGTGAAGCCGACCGCGGCGAACGTGCTCGCCGAGTAGTCCGTCTGCCGGGCGACCCCGATCAGCCCGCCGGCGGCGGCGATGGTGACGACCGTCCCGCGACGCCGCGCCACCATCGCCGGCAGGAAGGCCCTGGTCACCCAGAAGAGCGCCAGCGTGTTCACGGCGAGAGTCCGCTCGATCGCCGTGGGGTCGGCCGCCAGGAGCGTGGCCCCGGTCACGACTCCCGCGTTGTTGACGATCACGTCGACCGGGCCGAGGGCGAGCGTGCGCGCGGCGACGTCGTCGACGGCCCGCCGGTCGCTGACGTCGACCCCGAAGGCCCACGCCCGGCCGCCCGCGGCCTCGATCTCGACACGCACGGCGCCGGCGCCTTGCTCCGAGAGGTCCCAGAGCACCACCGCGGCGCCGCGCCGCGCGGCCTCGAGGGCCATCAGGCGACCGATCCCGCTCGCGGCGCCCGTGATGAGCACCGTCGACCGGGCGAGCACGACCCTGCGCCGCGGCGTCATCGGATCCACCGCATCGCCCGGATCGCCGTGGGTCAGCCGACTCGCCCCGACGAGCCGGGGGGCGGGGCTCTCCGCGGTTGCCGCGGGCACGGGCTCGCCCGCGGGGTGCACCTGATCGTCCGTCGCGGTCATGCGTGCCTCCCGGGGCCTCGTCGCCGGACCCATCCTGTCACCGAGCCGCGCCCGGGGTAGGGTCGCCCGGGCGTCGCCGACCCACAGCCCTGCCGGCGCGCGGGCGCTCGCCCCGCGGCCCGCCCGCGCCCCCGACTCCCGAGGATGCGTGTGACCGACACCCGTACCGTCCGTCCGCCCGAGGCCGACCAGGCCCACTCCGTCCGCGCCGCGCTGCGCTCGCCCGCCCGGCTGCGCACCGAGGTGCTCGCCGGGCTCGTCGTCGCGCTCGCGCTGATCCCCGAGGCGATCTCGTTCTCGATCATCGCGGGCGTCGACCCGCGCCTCGGGCTGTTCGCCTCCTTCACGATGGCGGTGACCATCGCGATCGTCGGCGGACGTCCGGCGATGATCTCCGCCGCCACCGGGGCGGTGGCCCTGGTCATCGCGCCGGTCGCGCGCGAGCACGGGCTCGACTACTTCCTCGCGACGGTGATCCTCGCCGGGGTGCTCCAGGTGGTGCTGGGCCTGCTCGGCGTCGCCCGGCTGATGCGGTTCATCCCCCGCTCGGTGATGGTCGGCTTCGTCAACGCCCTGGCGATCCTCATCGCCCTGGCCCAGCTGCCGCACCTCGTGCAGGTGCCGTGGATGGTCTACGCCCTGGTCGCCGTCGCGCTGCTCATCCTCTTCGGCCTGCCCCGGCTGACCAGGGCCGTGCCAGCTCCGCTGGTCGTCATCGTCCTGCTCACGACGGCGACCGTGCTCGGCGCCATCGCGGTCCCCACCGTCGGCGACGAGGGCGCGCTGCCGCGGAGCCTGCCGTCGCTGCTGCTCCCCGACGTCCCGCTGACGATGGAGACGCTGCAGATCATCGGCCCGTTCGCGCTGACGATGGCCCTCGTCGGGCTGCTCGAGTCGCTGATGACCGCCAAGCTCGTCGACGACCTCACCGACACCCACTCGAACAAGACCCGGGAGAGCTGGGGCCAGGGCGTGGCGAACATCGTCTCCGGCTTCTTCGGCGGGATGGGTGGCTGCGCGATGATCGGCCAGACCATGATCAACGTCAAGGCCTCCGGGGCGCGGACCCGGATCTCGACGTTCCTCGCCGGGGCCTTCCTGCTGCTGCTCGTCGTGGTGTTCGGCGAGCAGGTCGCCGTCATCCCGATGGCCGCCCTGGTCGCGGTGATGCTCCTGGTCGCGGTCTCGACCTTCGACTGGCACTCCGTGCAGGTCTCGACCCTGCGCCGGATGCCGCGCAGCGAGACCCTCGTCATGCTCTCGACCGTCGTCGTCACGGTGCTCAGCCACAACCTCGCCTACGGGGTCATCGCCGGCGTCGTGGTCGCGATGACGACCTTCGCCCGCCGGGTCGCCCACCTCACCGAGGTCACCGCCGTCGAGCAGACCGACCCCGAGACCCGCGTCTACGCGGTGTCCGGTGAGCTGTTCTTCGCCTCGTCGAACGACCTCGTGTACCAGTTCGACTACGCCGGCGACCCGGCCGAGGTCGTCATCGACATGTCCGCGGCGCACATCTGGGACGCCTCGACGGTCGCGACCCTCGACGCGATCACGACGAAGTACGCCGCGCGCGGCACGACGGTCTCGATCATCAACCTCAACGACGACAGCGCCCGCCGGCACGCCCGGCTCTCGGGGAACCTGGGCGCGGGCCACTGAGGGCGGAGCGCCCCCGGACGGACGAGCCGGCGGCTGCCGGCTCAGCCCCAGACGAGCGCCTGGCCGGGCTCCTCCAGGACGGCGGCGACGTCGGCCAGCAGGCGTGAGCCGAGCCCGCCGTCGATGAGCCGGTGGTCGAAGGACAGCGCGAGCTGGGTGACGTTCCGTACCCGGATCTTGCCCTTGTGCACCCACGGCTGCTCGCGGATCGCCCCGACGGCGAGGATCGCCGACTCGCCGGGGTTGAGGATTGGCGTGCCGGTGTCGATGCCGAAGACCCCGACGTTGGTGACGGTGATCGTCCCGTCGGACATGTCGGTCGGCGTCGTCGCCCCGGCCCGGGCGGCGGCCGTCAGGTCGGCGAGCGCGACGGCCAGGTCGTGCAGGCCGAGGCGGTTCGCGTCCTTGATGTTCGGCACGACGAGCCCGCGCGGGGTCTGCGCCGCGATGCCGAGGTTGACGTAGTGCTTGTAGACGATCTCCTGGCTCTGGTCGATCCACGAGGCGTTCACCTCGGGGTGCCGACGCACCGCGATGAGCAGGGCCTTCATGGCGATGAGCAGCGGCGTCACGCGGACGTCCGCGAACTCGCGGTCCTCGCGCAGCCGGGCCACCAGGCGCATCGTCTTGGTCACGTCGACCGTGTGGAAGACGGAGACGTGCGGCGCGGTGAACGCGCTGGTCACCATCGCCTCGGCGGTCCGCTTGCGCACCGAACGCACCGGGACCCGCGTGGTCCGCCCGTCCGGGGCGACGGTGCCCATCTTCAGCCAGGGCTGGTCGTCGTTGGGGTAGGTCGCCAGGGTCTGCGGCTGGTTTCCCGACGCGCGGGCCACGACGTCCTCCCGGGTCACGATCCCGCCGGGGCCGGTCGGGCTGACCGTGGCGAGGTCGACCCCGAGGTCCTTGGCCAGCTTGCGGACCGGCGGCTTGGCCAGCACGGGCTGGGCGGCGTGCCGGACCGGGACGGCCGGCGGCGCGGGAGCCGCGGGCACGGGCGCGGGTGCCGGCGCGGCGGGCGCGGGTGCCGGGGCGGCGGGCTCCGCACCGCCGGGGGCGGCGGACGTCCGGCGGGCCCGCCGGGCCGAGCCGTGGGCGCTGACGCCGTAGCCGACCAGCACGGCGCCGCTCCCGCTGTCCTCGGCGGGGCTGCCCTCGGCGGCGCCCGTCGCGGAACCGGCCGACGGCGCGTCGGCCGGCGGCCCGTCCGGGTCGGTGTCGATGGTGATGATCGGCGTCCCGACGTCCACGGTGGTCCCGGGCTCGACGAGGATCGCCGAGACCGCTCCCGCGAAGGGGCAGGGCAGCTCGACGAGCGACTTGGCGGTCTCGATCTCCAGGATCACCTGGTTGACCGTCACCCGGTCGCCCACGGCGACCTTCCACTCGACGATCTCGGCCTCGGTCAGGCCCTCCCCGGCGTCGGGGAGACGGAACTGCTCGAACCTGGGCACTGGCTGGCTCCTAGCGGGAGGTCACGGACGGGGGCGGTCAGGTGGCCAGGACGCGGTCGACGGCGTCGAGCAGTCGGTCGAGGCTCGGCAGGTAGTCGTGCTCCAGGCGCGAGACGGGGTACGGCATGTGGAAGCCACCGACCCGCAGCACCGGCGCCTCGAGCTGGAAGAAGCACTCCTCGGTCACCCGGGCCGCCACCTCCGCACCGGTCCCGTAGAGCACCGGCGCCTCGTGCACGACGACGCAGCGCCCGGTCCGACGGACCGACTCGACGATCGTGGCGGTGTCGAGCGGGGAGATCGTGCGCAGGTCGACGACCTCGATGCTGGTGCCCTCCGCAGCAGCGGCGTCGGCCGCCCGCAGCGCGGTGGCGACCGTCGGCCCGTGGGCCACGACGGTCACGTCCGTGCCGGGGCGCGCGATCCGCGCGTGGTCCAGGCCGGTGCCGGGCGTGCCGTAGGGCGTCAGCGCGACCTCGGCCTTGTCCCAGTAGCGGCCCTTGGGCTCGAAGAAGAGCACCGGGTCCGGTGAGGCGATGGCCTCCTGGATCATCGTGTAGGCGTCGGTCGGCGTCGCCGGGCTGACCACCCGCAGGCCGGCGGTGTGCGCGAAGAGCACCTCCGGCGACTCGCTGTGGTGCTCGACCGCACCGATGCCCCCGCCGAACGGCACGCGGATGACGACCGGCAGGTCGATCCGCCCGCGCGAGCGGTAGTGCATCTTCGCCAGCATGGTGGTGATCTGGTCGAACGCCGGGAAGATGAAGCCGTCGAACTGGATCTCGCAGACCGGCCGGTAGCCGCGCAGCGCGAGACCGATGGCGGTGCCGATGATCCCGGACTCGGCGAGCGGGGTGTCGACCACGCGTCGCTCCCCGAACTCGGCCTGGAGCCCCTCGGTCACCCGGAACACCCCGCCGAGCTTGCCGATGTCCTCGCCCATGAGCAGGACCGACGGGTCGTGCTCGAGCGCCGTGCGCAGGCCGAGGGTGATCGCCTTGGCCAGCGTCACGCGCTCGGTGCGCACCGGCGTCGGCTCGCCGGTCGGGGCGGCGTCCGCAGCGCCCGCCGCGGTCGGCCGGGTCTGTCCCGAGGTCGTCGTCATCGTGCCCCTCCGGCCGTGTCCTCGAAGCTGTCCTCGTACTCGGCGTACCACGCCCGCTCGGCCTCCACGACGGAGTGCGGGCCCGCGTACACGTGCTCGAACATCGTGGCCGGGTCGGGCGCCTGCATGGCGCGGACCTCCGTGCGCAGACGCTCCCCGAAGGCCTCCGCCTCCGCGTCGAGCTCGTCGAGGAAGGACTGCGGCAGCTCGCCGATCGACGAGAGGTAGGCGTGCAGGCGGTCGATCGGGTCCCGCTCCCGCCAGGACTGCTCCTCCTGCGAGGTGCGGTACTTGGTCGGGTCGTCCGAGGTGGTGTGGGCGCCCATCCGGTAGGTGAAGGCCTCGATGAAGGTGGGGCCGCCACCGCCGCGAGCGCGCTCCAGCGCCTCGGAGGTCACCGCGTAGCAGGCCAGGACGTCGTTGCCGTCGACGAGCACGCTCGGCACCCCGAAGCCCAGCCCGCGCTCCACGAGCGGGATACGGGTCTGCTTGCTGGTCGGCTCGGAGATCGCCCACTGGTTGTTCTGGCAGAAAAGCACGACCGGGGCCTGGTTGACGGCCGCGAACACGAAGGCCTCGTTGGTGTCGCCCTGGGAGGTCGAGCCGTCCCCGAAGTAGGCGACGACGGCGGTGTCCCGCGTCGGGTCCCCGGTGCCGACGTCCCCGTCGCGCTGGACGCCCATGCCGTAGCCGACGGCGTGCAGCGGGTGCGAGCCGATGACGAGCGTGTAGAGGTGGAAGCCGTGGGCCGCGCTGTCCCAGCCGCCGTGGTCGATGCCACGGAACTGCTTGAGGACGTCGACGAGGTCGACCCCGCGCGTCCAGGCGACGCCGTGCTCACGGTAGGACGGGAAGACGTAGTCCTGGGGTCGCAGCGCGCGACCGGAGCCGACCTGGGCGGCCTCCTGCCCGAGGGACTGGGGGAAGAGACCCAGCTCGCCCTGCCGCTGCAGGGCGGTGGCCTCGGTGTCGAAGCGCCGCACGAGCACCATGTCGGCGTACAGGCCGCGCAGGGCGGCTGCGTCGAGATGGGCCACGCGGGCGTCGTAGTCGGGACGTGCCACCCGCTCCCCGGTCGGGGTGAGCAGCTGGACGAGGTCGGGCTCGTTCACGCAGGGTCCTTCCGAACGACGGGCGCAGCGAGGTTACGCAAGCGTAGGCTACGCAACCGTAAGTTACGTCTGCACGTGCCCCACAACCTCCTTCGCACCTCGTTGTGCACTCTCACCAAGGACGGCCCCCGCGTCAGTGCGGCACCGTCACCGCCCGCCACGACTGGGCCAGCTCGAGGGCCGCGTCGTTCGCCGCGGGGGAGCCGATCGAGATCCGCAGGCCCTCGCCGGCGAAGGGCCGGACCAGCACGCCGTGCTCCGCGCCGTCCCGGGCGAGGTCGGCGCTGCGGCCGCCGGTCGCGAGCCAGACGAAGTTGCCCTGGGCGTCCGGCACCGCCCAGCCCTGCTCGCGCAGCGCGGTGAGCACCCGGGTGCGTTCCACGACGATGGCGTCGACTCTCGCGGCGAGCTCGGCCTCCGCGCGCAGCGAGGCGAGCGCGGCGACCTGCGCGAGCTCGTTGACACCGAACGGGGTGGCGGCCGTGCGCACCGCCGCCGCGAGGTCCGGATGGGCCACCGCGTAGCCGACCCGGAGACCCGCCAGGCCGTAGGCCTTGGAGAACGTCCGCAGCAGGACGAGGTTCGGGTGCTCGGCGAGCAGGCGCCCGCCGTCGGCCACCCGGGGGTCGCGGACGAACTCGATGTAGGCCTCGTCGAGGATGACCGGGACGTGCTCGGGGACCGCCGCCAGGAGCGCGGCGAGCTCCTCGTGGTGGACCGCGGGCCCGGTCGGGTTGTTGGGGGAGCACACGATGACCGCCGAGGTCCGCTCGGTCACCGCGGTCGCCATCGCCGCGAGGTCGTGCCGACCGTCCACGCCGACCGGGACCCGCACGTGCTCCGCGCCCTGCAGGCCGATGAGGATCGGGTAGGCCTCGAAGGAGCGCCACGCGCTGACCACCTCGCTGCCGGCCTCGCAGAACGCCTGCAGCACGTGCCCGAGCACGGCGACCGACCCGCAGCCCGCGACGACCGAGGTCGCCCGGACCCCGTGCCGCTCGGCCAGCGCCTCGGTGAGCTCGCCGGCGAACATGTCCGGGTAGCGGTTGATCCGTCCCGCGGCGGCGGCGACGGCCTCCCGCACCGACGCGAGCGGCTCGAACGGGTTCTCGTTGGAGGAGAGCTTGTGCTGGTCCCCACCGGCGCTCCGGGCCCCCGGGACGTAGGGCGGGAGCTGGGCAACGGACGCCCGGGGACGCACGAGGGCTGGGGGCCGGTCACGGTCGCTCATCGGATCAGCATGCCAGCCGTCCCACCCGGGTGTGAGGATGAGGCCATGTCCTTCCTGCTGCGCCTCGCGATCAACGCCGTCGCCATCTGGCTGGCCACCGTGCTGCTGTCCGGTCTCACCGTGGTCGCCGGCGAGGGCACCAGCAGCACCGTGCTCGTGCTCCTCCTGGTCGCCCTCGTCTTCGGGCTCGTCAACGCGATCGTCAAGCCAGTCGTCAAGGTGATCGCCTTCCCGCTCTACATCCTCACCCTCGGCCTGTTCACGTTCGTCGTCAACGCGCTCATGCTCATGCTCACCGGGTGGCTCTCGGAGCAGACCTCCTACGGGTTGCGGGTGGACGACTTCGGCACCGCCGTCGTCGGCGCGTTCCTCATCTCGGTGATCAGCTTCCTGCTCAGCGTGATCATCCCGGGGGCCCGCAAGCAGGAGTAGCCCGGGCTCACGGGCCGGCCCGCACGCCCTGGAAGACCGTCGTGCGCGCCACGACCGCCCCACCGAGGACCTCGGCGGCAGCCGTCGAGAAGCCCTGCACCGACGGGTCGTCCCAGCCCTGGACCAGCCGGGCGGTGCGCTCGTAGGCCGCGAGCGGGTGGGCGCCGGCGGGTGTGGCGGCCGCGAGGTCACGGGGGTCACCGGAGGCGGCGAGGTCCCGCACGACGGTGGTCCGGTGCCGGGTGTCGGGGTTGGGCCGACCGTCGAGGGCGGGGACCAGGTCCTGGCCGTGCTCCAGGTGCAGCGCCTCCACCGAGGCCGGCAGGTCGATCCCGCCGACCGGGGAGCCGGCGGTCAGGACGGCGCGCACGGCGTAGCGCTCGCGCAGGTCCGGGTCCGCCGCGATCGCTGCCGCCACCAGGCCTCCCTGGCTGTGCCCGGCCAGGAGGACCGGCTCGTCCCGGCGGATCCCGGCCGCCCGCATCGCCTGCTCGACGACCCGCGACATGTCGTCCGGCGCACCGGCCACCAGGCGCAGGTTGGTCCGCATGTCGGCCGGGTTGCTCCCGCCCGGGGCGAGCTGCTGGGTGCCGGGCACGGCGACCACCCACGCACGTGACCCGTCCGCGCGGCGCAGCTCCTGCACGGCGACCGAACCCGGGGCTCCACCGGCGGACGGGTACTGCGCCTCGACCACCTCGAGGACCTCGGCCGGGGTCCGCGGCGGCGGACCCGCGACGACCCCCGGCAGGCGGGACACGACGACGACGCCGGGCGCACCGGCCAGGCCGGTCGCCGACCGCTCCAGCGCGGCGAGGGTGCCGGCGGCGTCGGGGACGGGGTCGCCGGCCGGTGCCGACCGCCCGGGCAGGGCCCCGAGCGCGAAGGCCGAGATCCCCGGGACCACGGCCTGGGCCAGGTCGGCGTCGAGGTGCCAGGCCGGCAGCACGCCTGGGCCGGACATCGCGGCACCGACCACGCCGGCAGGCCCCTGGCTCCCGCTCTGCCGCCCGAGCGAGCGCATCCCGACCCCGACCGGGCCTGGTGTCCAGCGCAGCGCCCGGGCCAGCACGACGGAGGGCGCCACCGTGAGCAGCCCGAGGACGACGGCGGCCGCCGTCGAGGCCCAGACGAACGGCCCGCCCTCGCCGACGAGGGCCCCGCCGCGCACCAGCGCCGCGCGGACCAGCGCCCCGGCATCGAGCTCGGCCGACGCGTACTGCGCCCGCGCGGAGCCGACCGCTCGACCGAGGGACCGGGCCTCCTCGGCCGAGGCCGCGCCCCGCCGGAACCGGATCAGGGCGTCGTCGGCGGCGAGCGCACTGACCGGCGAGTCCCGCCAGGTGGCGTCGAGGGCCGCCGTCAGCCTCAGGGCCGCGCCGTGCGCCTCGTCGAGGAGCGTCGCGGCAGCGGTGAACGTCGCGGCGATCCGGTCGAGGTCCTCCAGGACCGCGACCGTCCCACCGCAGCCACCGCTGACCCGCACCCCGGGCGTCGGGTCGCTCACCGGCCCGTCCGCCTCGCCTCGTCGACCAGGGCCAGGTGCCGGGACATCGCGTGCTCCAGCGCACCCAGGCCGAGCACCGCGCCGTGCACCTCGGCCACCAGCGCGCCGAGCGCACGGCGGTACCCCTCGGCGGCCCGGCCGGACCAGGGCACGTCCGCCGCCCGGCGGAGCAAGCCGTCCGCCCGACGGATCACCTCCTCGAGCTCGCGCAGGTCGCGCCGCGCGGTCGTCGTGCCGTCCACCCCAGGTCCCCTTCCGCCGGACGTCGGCGACGCTAGGCGGGCGCTGCTCCCCGACGGGGCCGGGCCCGCGGGCCATGTGGACGCGGGCCGGCACACCGCCCGGGGCCGCCGGTCTGGGAGGATGAGCGCCATGGAGCACGCCGCCTCGACCCCCCGCGCCGACGACCTCACCGCCGAGGAGGTCACCGACGCCCCGGCAGCACCCGAGCGGCAGGTCCTGGCGCTGGTGGAGCCGCCGATCGCCCTCGGCCCGCTCGACGGCCGCTACCGGCCGGCGGTCGCCCCGCTGATCGACCACCTCTCCGAGGCGGCGCTCAACCGCGAGCGGGTGCACGTCGAGGTGGAGTGGCTCATCCACCTCACCTCGCACCACGTGGTGCCCGGCGCCCCGACGCTGTCCAGCGAGGAGCGCGACCACCTGCGGGCCGTCGTCACCTCGTTCGACGGCGGGACCGTCGCCGAGCTCGCCGCGACCGAGCGGGTCACCGCGCACGACGTCAAGGCCGTCGAGTACCTGCTCAAGGACCGCCTGGCAGGCGCCCCGGCGGTGCTCGGCGCCGACACCGTGCTGCCCCAGGTCAGCGAGCTCGTGCACTTCGCCTGCACGAGCGAGGACATCAACAACCTCGCCTACGCGCTGATGGTCCAGGGCGCCGTCCGCCGGGTCTGGCTGCCCGCCGCGACCGCGCTGGTGGACGACATCGCAGCGATGGCCCGCGCCACCGCCGAGGTCCCGATGCTGGCCCGCACGCACGGTCAGCCGGCGACCCCGACGACGCTCGGCAAGGAGCTCGCCGTGCTGGCCCACCGCCTGCGCCGCCAGCTGCGCCGCATCGCGGCCGCGGAGTACCTCGGCAAGATCAACGGGGCGACGGGCACCTACGGCGCGCACCTGGCCGCCGTCCCGCAGGCGGACTGGGTGCACGTCTCGCAGACCTTCGTCGAGCACCTGGGCCTGACCTGGAACCCGCTGACCACCCAGATCGAGTCCCACGACTGGCAGGCCGAGCTCTACGCGGACCTCGCGCGGTTCAACCGGGTGCTGCACAACCTCGCCACGGACGTCTGGACCTACATCTCGATGGGCTACTTCGCCCAGGTGCGCGGGCAGGGCACCGTCGGCTCCTCGACGATGCCGCACAAGGTCAACCCGATCCGGTTCGAGAACGCCGAGGCGAACCTCGAGATCTCCAGCGCCCTGCTCGACACCCTCGGGGCGACGCTGGTCACCAGCCGCCTGCAGCGCGACCTGACGGACTCGACCACCCAGCGCAACATCGGTCCGGCCGTCGGCCACTCGCTGCTGGCGATCGACAACGTCCGCCGCGGCCTGGCCGGGCTGGACGTCGACGCGGCGGCGATGGAGCGCGACCTCGACGCGAACTGGGAGGTGCTCGGGGAGGCGGTCCAGTCGGCGATGCGCGCGGCCGGCGTCGCCGGGGTGCCCGGGATGGACCAGCCCTACGAGCGGCTCAAGGAGCTCACCCGCGGGCGCCGGATCACCGGGGAGGACCTGCGCGCGTTCGTCGCCGGTCTCGGCCTTCCCGACGAGGTCGCCGCCCGGCTCTCCGCGATGACGCCGGCGTCCTACACGGGCGACGCGGCGCGGCTGGTGGGATTCCTGGCGGACTGATCCGGCCGCGTGCGGGCACCGCCGCGGCGGCGCCCCGACGGCGGGGCGCACCTACCCGGTCCCGACCGGGAAAACGCCGGCGAACCCTGTTCTCCCGGCGCCCTCCGGCGTACCGTCGGAGAGTCACGATCTGCTCGACCGTGATGACACTCGGCCGCACACCGGCCGCGCCGAGGTCCGCTCGGCTCACGCGCTCCGCCCCACGGGGCGGAGACACCAGGACCTGGACTCCACGGAGCCCGATCCGCTGCAACCGGCGACCCGTCGCCGCTCCGGGGACGGGCGCAGCACCACTCTCCGAGTGAGGAAGCCACCATGGCGACCGCAGCATCACTGGATCTGGCAGCGCTCCGCACTGCCCTGGAGAAGGAACCGGAGTCGTGGGCGATGGCCCTGACCCCGATGACCGCACTGACCGAGACCGAACGGCGCCTGCGCCTGGGCGTGCCGCCCACCCCCGGGATCAGCGCCGAGCACCTGGAGGACGACAAGGAGGTCCACCGCGCCGCGGCCGTCGGGGCACGCGCGGAGGCCGTCGGTGCCCCCGCGGCCTTCGACCTGCGCAACGTCGCCGGTGCGAACTACGTCAACCCCGTCGTCGACCAGGGCGGCTGTGGCTCCTGCGTCGCGTTCGGGACGGCGGCCGCCGTCGAGAGCGTCGCGAAGTACACCCGCCGCACGCCGGCCCTCAAGGTGAGCCTCTCCGAGGCGCACCTGTTCTACGTCTACGGCCGGGCGGCCGGGGCGATGTGCGCCACCGGCTGGTGGCCCGACCAGGCCTACAACGCCGCTCGCGACAGCGGCGTGACCTTCGACGACTACTACCCGTACACACCGGGGGACCAGGACGGCAACGCCCTGATCAACGCGGGCTGGCGCGACCGCCTCGCGAAGGTGACCGACTGGCAGATGCTCAGCGGCAACGCCTCGGCGATGAAGGAGTACATCTCGACGTTCGGCGCGATCACCGCGTGCCTCGACGTCTACCAGGACTTCTTCAGCTACGGCCGCGGCGTCTACCGCCACATCACCGGCGCCTACGCCGGCGGCCACTGCGTGGCGCTCGTCGGCTACTCCGACGCCGAGCGCTGCTGGATCGCGAAGAACTCCTGGGGCCCCGGCTGGGGTGACGGCGGATTCGTCAAGATCGGCTACGGCGAGTGCCGGATCGAGGCGTACCAGACCTGCGGTGCCCGCGGCGTGAACCTGCGCTGGTGGAACCCGGACCAGCAGATCGCCGGCCTGTGGAGCAACGAGGCGGACGGCAACGTGTGGGCCTACGGCTCCGACCGCGGCTGGCTCAAGCTCGACGGCGGCAACGTCGCGACGAACGCCGCGATGCTCGCCGAGCTCGCGGCCTCCAAGTCCGCGGGGCACGCCGTCGGCCTCTTCGAGGACGCCGGTTCGGTCCAGCAGATCTACGCGTGGTGAGAGGACGGATCACGACATGGCTACCAGGAACTCCGCACACGCACCCGCGCTCAGCCCGGAGACCACCAAGGTCCGCTCCGCCGCGGCCGAGACCGCCGGCACGAGCCGCCCGGTCGAGCTGACCGGCGACCGCCTCGCCGCGGTCGAGACGGTCACCGCACAGGCACCCGTCCTCACCCCGCCCGGCACGGCAGGCTCCACCGCCGCGGTCACCGGCGTGACGGGGACGTGGACCTCCGGGGTCATGGTCGACGCGACCTGGTCGATCAACGAGACCCGCAACGCCTTCTTCCACGTCGCCGGCGGCGGCTGGAAGAAGATCTTCAACGGCACCGACGGGGCGTTCATGGCCCTGACGACGCTCGTCACGCAGGCCAAGCAGACCGGCCACCAGATCGCCATCCGCGAGGAGGCCGACGGCATGGTGCACGAGGTCTACCTCTGGTAGTCCTCGGCGTGGTCCGGCGCTCGTCGACGGGCGGCCCGGCCGGGTGACCGGCCTACGGCCCGTCGACGACCACCTCGATGTCGCAGGTCTCGACGGCGGCGGGTTCCCAGACCCGCCGCCGTTCGACGTGCAGGTGAGCCGTGCCGGCCCGGGACGCGGCGACGGTGATGACGCGATGCCCGCCGGCGCCCGGCGCCGCGCTGTCCGGGGCCTCGTACTCGTCCGACCCGACCTCGAGTCCCTCCGCCGAGGTGACCGTCCACTGGTACCCCGTCCCGGGGTTCTCGGGAAGGCGCACGACGACCGGTTCGCCGACCGCCACGCGACAGGTCCCCGACGCCTCCATCTGCACCGACATGGTCGTCTCCGTCCGTCCGGGCCGTACCCCTCCCATCGTCACCCCGCCGGCGCGTGTTGCCCAGCCCCCGGCACGTCGACGGGCGAGCGGCTCAGCCCTTGACGACCAGGGTGGTGAGGATCTTGTCGGCGAAGGTCTGCTTCTTGGCGTCCCACAGCGGCCACAGGTAGCCGAGGTAGAAGAAACCGTCGACGATGTGCACGAGGTCGCGCACCAGCGCCATGGCGACGCCCAGGGCTGCCCGTCCGCCTCCTTGAGCAGTCGGATGCCGAGGACCTTCTTGCCGATGGACTGCCCGGTGCCGCCCTGCTTGATCCCGCGGTTCCAGATCCAGAGCCGAAGGAGAGCAGACCGCCGACGAGGAAGGCGAGCGTCGCGCCGCCCGTCAGGGTCCCCGTTGCCGTCCGCGTCGACTCTGGGCCCGGCTCGGAGCGCGATGTCACGCCGATGAGCGTACGGGGATCTCCGTGACGAGGTTGTCGAGGATGCTCGCGCCGACCCGCAGGCCCCAGTGGGCGAGCTCGGGACCGGCGTAGCTCGCGGAGTAGCCACCGGCCGCGTAGGCGGGCGCGGCGGGGAAGGACTGGCCGTAGGCGGGGGCCTGGCCGTAGGCGGGGGCCTGGCCGTAGGCGGGCGGCTGGCCGTAGGGGTCGGCTGCGGGCTGGCCGTACGGCTGGGCCGACGGCTGCTGGCCGTAGGGCTGGGCGGGAGGCTGGCCGTAGGACGGAGCAGGCGGCTGCTGGCCGGAGGCTGGCTCCTCGGGCTGCCAGGACGGCTGCCCGCTGCCGGGCTGGTCGGTGCTCATCGGGGCTCCTTCATCGGACGTGCCGGTCTGTGCTGCGAGACGCAGTATTCCAGCACCACCCCGGCCGCCGGCCACGACCCCGCCGGAGCGCCCACCCGGCGGATCGGCCGTCCAGGGCCACGAGTTTCGCGAAAACCGTCGCCAAGTGCACGCCGGACAACGGATACTGCTCCCCATGGCGCGAATCACCCACTGGATCGACGGTCAGCCCTGGTCAGGGACCACCACCCGAACGGCCCCGGTGCACGACCCGGCCACCGGCGAGGTGACCGGCCAGGTGGACCTGGCGGACCCCGGCGTCGTCGACGAGGCCGTGGCGAGCGCGACCCGGGCCGCGGCGGGCTGGCGCCGCGCCTCGCTCACCCAGCGCACCCGGGTGCTGTTCGCCTTCCGCGAGCTGCTCGCCGCGCACGCCGAGGACGTCGCCGCCGCGATCACCGCCGAGCACGGCAAGGTGCTCTCGGACGCCCTGGGGGAGGTGACCCGCGGCCTGGAGGTCGTGGAGTTCGCCTGCGGGCTCGGCCACCTGCTCAAGGGCGGTCACTCCGAGGGCGTCTCCACCGGGGTCGACGTGCACTCGGTGCGCCAGGCGCTCGGCGTCGTCGCGGTGATCTCGCCGTTCAACTTCCCGGCGATGGTGCCGCTCTGGTTCGTCCCGGTCGCGATCGCCGCCGGGAACGCCGTCGTCCTCAAGCCGAGCGAGAAGGACCCGTCGGCGTCCCTGGTGATGGCGCGGCTGTGGCAGCAGGCCGGGCTGCCCGACGGCGTGCTCACGGTGCTGCACGGTGACAAGGAAGCGGTCGACGGCCTGCTGACCCACCCCGGGGTGGCCGCCGTGAGCTTCGTCGGCTCGACGCCGATCGCGCGCTACGTCTACGAGACGGGCACCGCGCACGGCAAGCGCGTCCAGGCGCTCGGCGGGGCGAAGAACCACATGCTCGTGCTGCCCGACGCGGACCTCGACCTCGTCGCGGACGCCGCGGTCAACGCCGGCTTCGGCAGCGCGGGCGAGCGCTGCATGGCGATCTCCGCGCTGGTGGCCGTGGGCGACGTCGCCGACCGGCTGGTGCCCCGGATCGTCGAGCGGATGTCCGGGCTGCGCACCGGCGACGGACGGCGCGGCTGCGACATGGGGCCGCTGGTCACCGCGCAGCACCGGGACAAGGTCGCGGGCTACGTCGCGGCGGGCGTCGCGGCGGGCGCTGACCTCGTCGTCGACGGCCGGCTCGTCGAGCCCGACGGCGACCCGCGCGGCTACTGGCTCGGGCCGACCCTCTTCGACAAGGTCACCCCCACGATGTCGATCTACACCGACGAGATCTTCGGTCCGGTGCTCTCCGTCGTCCGGGTCGAGTCCTTCGACGAGGGCCTCGGGCTCATCAACGCCAACCCGTACGGCAACGGCACCGCGATCTTCACGCACGACGGCGGCGCGGCCCGGCGGTTCGAGACGGAGGTCGAGGTCGGCATGATCGGGATCAACGTGCCGATCCCGGTGCCGATGGCCTACTACTCCTTCGGCGGCTGGAAGAGCTCGCTGTTCGGCGACAGCCACGCCCACGGCGCCGAAGGCTTCCACTTCTTCACCCGCGGCAAGGTCGTCACGACCCGCTGGCCGGACCCGAGCCACGGCGGCGTCGACCTCGGCTTCCCGACCCACACCTGACGGGCGGCGGGCGCCGCCGGGACGGAGGCCGGATTGGGCTGCAGCGCAGGCTGTACCCGAGAATGGGCCCGGCGGGAGGAGATCGATGACAGTAGCGGCCTTGTACGTGGCGACCGCCTTCGTGGGCGGGCTCGCCGCGGTGCTGCTGCGCCTGCCTCCCCTCGTCGGGTTCCTCGTCGCCGGCTTCGCCCTGGGCGCGGCCGGCGCCCCCGAGCTGCCCTACCTGTCCACGATCGCCGACCTCGGCGTCGTGCTGCTGCTCTTCACGATCGGTCTCAAGCTCGACCCGCGCTTCCTGCTGCGGCGCGAGGTCTGGCTGACCACCACGGTCCACCTGGTCTTCGGCGTCGCGATCGGCGTCGGGTTCCTCGGTCTGCTCGCCGTCTTCGGCGCCTCGCTGGTGGCCCAGGAGTCCGTGGGCGCGCTCGCGCTGATCGGCTTCGCGCTGTCCTTCTCCTCGACCGTCTTCGTCGTCAAGGTGCTGGAGGACCGCTCGGACTCGCGCAGCCTGTACGGGCGGATCGCGGTCGGCGTGCTCATCGTGCAGGACGTCGCGGCCGTCGGGTTCATGAGCCTGGCGGGCGGTTCCACGCCGAGCCCCTGGGCGCTTCGCCCTGGTCCTGCTCGTGCCGGGCTCCTGGGTGCTGCACCGGATCTGGAACCTGGTCGGGCACGGGGAGCTGCAGGCGCTCTTCGGCGTGATGGTCGCCATGGGTCTGGGCTATGCGCCCTTCGAGGCGGTGGGCATCTCCGGGGAGGTCGGGGCACTCGTGCTCGGCATCCTGCTGGCGCGGCACCCCCATGCCGGTGAGCTCTCCCGCTCCCTCATGACGTTCAAGGACCTCATGCTCGTGGGGTTCTTCCTCGAGATCGGCCTGCACGGACTGCCCACCTCGGACCAGCTGGGCATCGCCGTGCTGCTGCTGGCGTTGCTGCCGCTGCAGGTCGCCGGGTACGCCGTCCTGCTGTGGATGATGCGCCTGCGCCGGCGGACCGCCTTCCTGGCCGGGCTGGCCCTGGCCAACTACTCCGAGTTCGGCATCATCGTCGCCGCGGTGGGTGCGAGCAACGGGCTGCTCGGCGAGGACTGGGTCGTGGTGATCGCGCTCACCGTGGCGCTCAGCTTCGTGCTCGCCGCGATCGTCAACCGGCGCGGCGTCGAGCTCGCGACCCGGCTCGTGCCGCTGCTCCCGCACCACGGCAACGCCGTGCTGCACCCCGACGACCGCCTCGTCGACATCGGTGAGGCCGATGCGGTGGTGCTCGGGCTCGGGCGGATCGGCGCGGCGACCTACCGCCGGCTCCGCGACGAGTACGGGTACCGGGTCGTCGGCGTCGAGCACGACGAGGTGCGGATCGCCGAGCTGCACGAGCACGGCTTCGACACCTTCCGCGCCGACGCCACCGACCTGGAGTTCTGGAACCGCGTCGAACGTGCCGGCAGCGTGCGCGTCGCGGTGCTCGCGATGCCGTTCCACAAGGCGAACCTCATCGCGCTCGCCCGGCTCCAGGCGGCGGGCTTCACGGGGCAGGTGGCCGCCGTGGCGCGGTACGACGACGACGTCGCCGAGCTGCGCCGGCACGGGGCCGACGCCGTGTTCCACCTCTACGGCTCGGCCGGCGCGGCGCTCGCCGACCACGC
Source organism: uncultured Actinomycetota bacterium (assembly GCA_963724505.1). Taxonomy (GTDB): domain Bacteria; phylum Actinomycetota; class Actinomycetes; order Actinomycetales; family Cellulomonadaceae; genus Actinotalea. Next base: position 439,206 of record CAVRUY010000001.1, on the reverse strand, counting down.
CGCGGAGTTCCTGCTGGGCGAGCTGCCCGCGCCGGGAGCCGACCCGACGACGTACTAGCGTCAGCGGTCGACAGGCGGCGCCCCGGGCTCGTCGAGCGTGATGCCGAGCATCGCCTCGAGGGCCGCGGTGAACTCCTGCGCGCGGCCCGACCTGGCCAGGTCACGGGCGCGGACCATCGGGGCGTGCAGGAACGAGGCGGCGAAGTGCCGCACCGCCCGGGCGGTGGCCTCGTCGTGGACGCCGGGTCGCGCGAGCTCTGCCTCGAGCAGCTCCTGCACGTAGGCGCGGAGCGCGAGGACCCCGGGCGTGGCCGCCGCCTCGGCCGCCGTCCCGGCGAAGGCCGCGACGTGCTGGTCGACGATCGCGAGCCCCGCGGCGACGGCCGGCCCGACGGTCGTCGGGGAGTGGTCGCGGACCGCGGCGAGGTCCACCAGCAGCACTCCGGGCACCTGCGCGACGGCCGGGTCGACGTCGTGCCGCAGGGCGAGGTCGACGACGACCATCGGCCGGGGACGGGCGCCGGTCCCGCTCGCCGCACGCGCGGCGGCGACCATGGCGGCGTCGATCACCGGCCCGCGCGCCCCGCTGCAGGAGACGACGACGTCCACCGCCGCGAGCGTCGGCGCCAGCTCGTCCGCGGAGACGAGGGGCAGCCCGGCCAGCGCCGCGAGCTGGGGGATGCGGCCCGAGGGCGAGTGCACGGCGACCCGGTGCGTGCCGCGGTTCGCCAGGGCCTGCATGCTCGCTCCGGCGTAGGAGCCCGTGCCGACCAGGAGGACCCGCGCCGTGGCCAGGCTGACCCCGTGCCGGGTGAGCTCGTGCTCGGCGAGGTCGAGGGCCACGCCGACGACCGACCGGCCGGTGCTGCCCAGCTCGGTGTCGGCGCCGACGCTCCGCGCGACGCGGGACGCCGTCTGGAAGAGGCGTTCGAGGGCGGGGCTCGTGGTGCCCACCTCGCGAGCGGTGGTCAGCGCCCGGCGCACCTGGCCCGCGACCTCGCGCTCGCCGATGACCATCGAGTCGAGACCGGCGGCGACGGCGAACAGGTGCCGGACGGTGTGGTGGTCGCTGCTCACCCGCAGCGCCGCACGGACCGCGGCGAGCTCGAGGCCGCTCTCCTGCGCGATCGCCTCGATGGCCGCGTCCACGGCGGTGTCCGCCTCCGCGGCGCCGTCGACCTCCAGGTACACCTCGAACCGGTTGCACGTCGCCAGGACGATGCAACCGGTGACCGGGGGGCAGTCCTGCACGATCCGGGGTGCCACGGCGTGCGCTCCCGAGCTGAGCTGCTCGAGGACATCCAGGTCCAGATCGTGGTGGCTGGCCGTGAGATTCCTCAGCACCACAACTCCCTGATTGAACCAGGCCGGGAAATGTTCGGCACAATCGCCGCATGACACTCCCCCCGGGACACCCCATGATCGACGGCAGAACAGCCGGTGCGCCGCTGATCAGGGCATTTCTCGGTGAGGGATCCGCGGCCCGCGCCGAGCGCAGCCGGGACGGCTCCCCGCACCCCCGTCTGGTTCATGCGCCAGGCCGGCCGGTCCCTGCCGGAGTACCGCGAGCGTCGCGCCGGGATGTCCATGCTCGACGCCTGCCTGGACCCGGCGACGGCGAGCGACCTCACCCTCCAGCCGGTGCACCGGCACGGGGTGGACGCGGCGATCTTCTTCAGCGACATCGTCGTGCCGCTGCTGCTCGCCGGGGTGGACGTCCAGATCGTGCCGGGCACCGGCCCCGTCCTGGCCGCTCCGGTGCGCACCGCCGAGGACGTCGCGCGGCTGCCCGTCCTCGACCCGGCGGCCTTCGCGCCGATCGCCGAGGGTGTGGCGCGCACGGTCGCCGCCCTCGGCGGCACCCCGCTCATCGGCTTCGCGGGCGCGCCCTTCACGCTGGCGACGTACCTGGTGGGGGGCGGCCCGTCGAAGGACCAGCTCCGCGCGCGGACCCTCATGCACGCCGACCCGGACACCTGGACCGCACTCATGTCCTGGACGGCCGAGGTCTCCGGCGCGTTCCTGCGCGCCCAGGTGCTCGCGGGCGCCAGCGCCGCCCAGCTCTTCGACTCCTGGGCCGGGGCGCTCTCGCTCGCCGACTACCGGGCGCACGCCGCGCCGTTCTCCGTGCAGGCCCTGGCCCACGTCCGCGATCTCGCGGTGCCGGTCGTGCACTTCGGGACGAACACCGGCGAGCTCCTCACCGCGATGCGCGACGTCGGCGCCGACGTCATCGGGGTGGACCACCGGATCGGGCTGGACGAGGCCGACCGGCGGCTCGGCGGACGCACGGTCCTCCAGGGGAACATCGACCCCGCGCTGCTCGCCGCGCCGTGGCCGGTGCTCGAGGCGCACGTGCGCGACGTGCTCCGGCGGGGGGCCCAGGCCCCGGCGCACGTGCTCAACCTCGGCCACGGCGTGCCGCCGAGCACCGACCCCGAGGTGCTCGGCCGGATCGTCCGGCTGGCGCACGGCGAGCAGTGAGCGCACCCCGCGACGTCGTCGTCGTCGGGGGCGGCGTCGCCGGTCTCGTCGTGGCGTACCGGCTGGCCGGCCGCGGGCTCGCGGTGACCGTGCTCGAGGCGCACGACCGCGTCGGTGGGGCCGTGACCTGGCACGACGTCGCCGGGATCCGCCTCGACGCCGGTGCGGACTCGTTCGCGACCCGGACGCCCGCCGTCGCCGACCTGGCCGGCGAGCTCGGCCTCGAGGTCACCGCGCCGGGGGCCGGCGGCGCGTGGGTGCACCTGCCGCAGGGCAGCGTCCCGCTGCCCCGGGCCGGGATGCTCGGGGTTCCCGCCGCGCCGTGGGCACCGGACGTCCGGAGGGTGATCGGCCCGCTGGGCGCGGCCCGCGCCGGCGTCGACCGGCTGCTGCCCGCGCACGTCGGCGTGCCCGCGGGGCCGACGACGCTCGGTCGGGTGGTCCGGGCCCGGATGGGTCGCCGGGTCCTCGACCGGCTGGTGGCTCCGGTCGCCGGCGGGGTGCACTCGGCCGACCCCGGCACGCTCGACCTGGACACCGTCCTGCCGGGGGTGCGCGCGGCCCTGGCAGAGACCGGATCGCTCGCCGCCGCCGTGGCCCGGCTCCGCGGGACCGCGGTCGCGGGCTCCCCGGTGGCGGGCCTGCGCGGCGGGATGCACACCCTCCCGTCGGCGCTGGCCGCGGCGATCGAGGCGTCCGGCGGTCAGGTGCTCACCGGCGCGCGGGTGGTCGGCCTCGGGCGGGCCGCAGGTGGTGGGTGGACCGTGCGCCTCGCCGGCGGCTCGGTCGAGACGCGCGCGGTGGTGCTGGCCACCCCGCCCGGCGGACCGATCGCCGACCTCCCGCAGCTCGACGCGCCGGCCCTCGCGCTGGTCGACGGCGCGCAGGAGCCCGTCGTGCTCGCCACGCTCGTGCTGGACGCACCCGGGCTCGACCGCGCACCGCGCGGGACGGGCGTGCTCGTGGCCCCGACGGCGTCGGACGTCCGCGCCAAGGCGCTCACCCACGTGACTGCCAAGTGGCCGTCGACGGCCGAGCTCCTCGGCCCCGGGGTGCACGTGCTGCGGCTGTCCTACGGCGGCACGGGTCGCCCGGCGCCGACCGGGGGCCCCGACCCGGCCACCGTCCTCGACGACGCCGCGGTGCTCCTGGGGGTGCCGCTCGAGCCCGGGCAGGTCCGGGGGCGCGACCTGCTCACCTGGACGCACGGCCTGACCCGGAGCCGGCCCGGGCGCCGGGAGCGCGCCCTCGCCTACCGGGCCGGCCTGGCCACGGAGGTCGGGCTCTGGGGCGTCGGTGCGTGGCTCGCCGGCACGGGACTGACGGCGGTGGTCGACGACGCGACCCGGGTCGCCGAGCAGATCAATGATCATTTCGGGTCGGGTCGGCGCTCTTAGCACACGACCATTGTTCTGGCGAGCGGAGCCCGTTTCTGACGACTGGTCAGAAACGGGATCCCGACCATTTCCGGCCGGTCCGCTCGACCCGGTCCGCCGGAGATTTCGCCGAAGCGCGCGGGATCGCGCAGACTGCCTGTCATGTCCTCCCACGACCCCGTCGGGCCGGCCGCGGCCGGCCGCCCGTGGACCCTGTGGTCCGTGCTCCGTCGTCCCGCCCGCGACACCCTGGGCGACCACCCGGCGAACGGCCCGAGCCTGACCGAGCTCACCGCCGAGGCCGCCCCCGGAGTGACCCTGCGCGGCTTCTACGACGTCTCCGGCCTGCGAGCCGACGCCGACGTCATGATCTGGCTGCACGGCGAGAGCGCCGAGGCACTCCAGTCCGCCCAGCGGACGCTGCGCCGCAGCCGCGAGCTGGCCCCTCTCGCGCCGACCTGGGCGGCCCTGGGCGTGCACCGCCCCGCCGAGTTCAGTGCCGACCACGCGCCGGCCTACCTGCGCGGCGCCGAGCCGAAGGAGTGGCTCACGGTCTACCCCTTCGTCCGCTCCTACGAGTGGTACCTGCTCCCGGTCGACGAGCGGCGGGCGATGCTCGCCGAGCACGGCCGCGAGGGACGTGCCTACCCGCAGGTGCTCTCCAACACGGTCGCCTCGTTCGCCCTCGGGGACTACGAGTGGCTGCTCGCCCTGGAGGCCGACGAGCTCGTCGACCTGCTCGACCTCATGCGCCACCTGCGGGCCACCGATGCCCGCCGGCACGTGCGCGAGGAGATCCCGTTCTTCACCGGGCGGCGGATCTCCGCCGCGCACGTCGCCGAGGTGGTCCGATGAACCCCAGCCTGCCCGTCAGCGACCCGTCGGCCCCGGCCGCCTACGACGCGGTCCTGCTCGTCTCCTTCGGCGGCCCGGAGGGTCAGGACGACGTGCTGCCCTTCCTCCGCAACGTCACGCGGGGTCGCGGGATCCCCGACGAGCGGCTCGAGGAGGTGGCCCACCACTACCGCGCCTTCGGCGGCATCAGCCCGATCAACGCCCAGAACCGCGCCCTGCGGGCCGCGCTCGAGGCGGAGGTCGCCGCCCGCGGGCTCGACCTGCCGGTGCTCTGGGGCAACCGCAACTGGGACCCGTACCTGGCCGACACCCTGCGCGAGGCGCACGCGGCCGGGCACCGCCGGCTGCTCGCCGTCGTCACCAGCGCCTACTCCTCGTACTCGGGCTGCCGGCAGTACCGCGAGGACCTCGCGACGGCGCTCGCGGAGACGGGGCTGGCCGACGAGCTGAGCATCGACAAGGTGCGGCAGTACTTCGACCACCCGGGCTTCGTCGGCCCCTTCGTCGACGGGGTCGGGGCCGGCCTCGCCTCCCTGGCGCGTGCCCTCGGCGCGGACGCCGACCTCGCCCGGGACGCGCACGTCGTCTTCGTCACCCACTCGATCCCGTCGGCGGCCGCGGAGGCCTCCGGGCCGCCCGGCGCGGGCCTCGGCCCGGAGGGTGCCTACGGCGCCCAGCACCGGGCCGTCGCGGACCTCGTCATGACGCGCCTCGCGGCCGACGGCGAGCCGGGGGTCGGCGCGGGCGTCGCATGGAGCCTGGCCTTCCAGTCGCGGAGCGGGTCGCCCGCCACCCCGTGGCTCGAGCCCGACATCAACGACCACCTCGCCGCGCTCGCGGGACAGGGCACGAAGGCGGTGGTCATCGCGCCGATCGGCTTCGTCTCGGACCACATGGAGGTGATGTGGGACCTCGACGAGGAGGCCGCGGCCACGGCGCGTGAGCTCGGCCTGCTCGTCGAGCGGGCGCCGACACCCGGGGTGCACCCGGAGTTCGTGGCCGGGCTCGTCGACCTGGTACTGGAGCGGTACCGCGCGGCGGGCGAGGTGTCCGACCGCGCGGCGCAGCGCCCGGCGCTGAGCCCGCTCGGGCCCTGGTACGACGTGTGCCGCACCGGCTGCTGCGCCCCGACCCGCGGCGGGGTGCGTCCGGCCGTGGCAGGCCTGGGGTGACCCCTCGCCTCGGCACCCGGGGCAGCGCGCTGGCGACCACGCAGTCCGCCCAGGTCGCGGCCGCGGTGGAGACGGCCGCCGGCTGGCGGCCCGGCACGGTCGAGCTGGTCCGCATCCGCACCGAGGGCGACCGGCTCACCGGCTCCCTCGCCGGGCTCTCCACCACCGGGGTCTTCGTGGCCGGGCTGCGCGACGCCCTGCTGGACGGGCGCTGCGACCTGGCGGTGCACTCGTTCAAGGACCTGCCGACGGGGACGTCGGACGGGCTGCGGATCGCCGCCGTCCCCGAGCGCGCCGACCCGCGCGACGCGCTGTGCGCGCGCGACGGGCTGAGGCTGGCCGAGCTGCCGGCCGGCGCACGGATCGGCACCGGCTCGCCGCGCCGGGCCGCACAGCTCCTGGCCGCCCGCCCCGATGTGCAGGTGGTCGAGCTGCGCGGCAACGTCGACACCCGCCTGGCACGGGTGCGCGGCCACGAACGACCCGGAGACCCGCCCGGGAGCCTGGACGCCGTCGTGCTCGCGGCGGCGGGGCTGGCCCGGCTCGGCCGCCTCGACGCGGCGAGCGAGATCCTCGACCCCGCGGTGATGATGCCCGCCCCCGCGCAGGGCGCCCTGGCGGTGGAGACCGCCACGGACCCGGCCCGGCGCCCGGCGGGCCTCGACGCCGCGCTCGACGCCCTCGACCACCCGGCCACCCGGGTCGCCGTCACGGCCGAGCGCGCCCTGCTCGCCACGCTCGAGGCGGGCTGCGCCGCACCGATCGGCGGCCTGGCCCACGTCGAGCCGACCGCCGCCGGAGACCTGCTCACGCTGGACGCCGTGGTGTGCAGCCCCGACGGCCGGTGCCGGCTGACGGCGGGCGAGACGATCGCGCTGCCGAGCGTCCCGCAGGCGCGCCTCGCCGCCGCCGCCGCGCTGGGGGTCCGGATCGCGGCCCGGCTCGTCGAGGACGGCGCCGCCGACCTCGCGCCGCTGGCCGCCGCCCGCACGCTCGAGGGCTGGACCGTGGTCGTGCCGCGAGCCGGCGCGTGGGGCGAGCGGGTCGGCGCGCTGCTGCGCGCACGGGGCGCGACCCCGCTCGTGCTGCCGCTCGTCGACTTCGCGCCGGCGGAGGACCTCCGGGCCCTGGACCGCGCCCTCGGCGCGCTCGACGCCGGGGCCTACGACTGGCTCGCGGTCACCAGCGCGACCACCGTCGACGCCCTGGCGCAGCGCGCGGCCGCCCTCGGCCTGGGGTCGCTGAGCGACGTGCTCGCGGGCGCCGGCGACCACCCGGCCACCCGGGTCGCGGCCGTCGGCCCGGCGACCGCGAGCGCGTGGTCCGGCCACGGGGTCCACCCGGCCCTGGTGTCCACCGAGCGGTCGGCGGCGGGCCTCGCCGCGCAGCTCGCGGAGCGCACCGGCGACGACGGGACCGACCGCCCCCGCACCGTCCTGGTCCCACGCTCGGACCTCGCCGAGACCACCCTCGCCGACGGCCTGCGCGCGGCGGGCTGGACCGCCGACGAGGTGGTCGCCTACCGGACGGTCACCGGCACCCCCGACCCGGACGCCGCGGCCCGCGCGTGGACCGGCGGGGGGCCGCGGGCCGTCCTGCTCACCTCACCGAGCACGGCGCGGGCCGTCGTCGGCCGGCTCGGCATGCCCCCGTCGGGCACCGTGGTCTGCTGCCTCGGGCCACGCACCGCCGGGTACGCCCGCGAGCAGGGCCTGCCGGTCGATGTCGTCGCCGACGACCCGACGGTGGAGAATCTCGTCCTCGCACTCGTCCGGCACAGCCAGGAGGTCTCCCCGTGAGCCCGTTCCCGACCGTCCGCCCCCGACGTCTGCGCGCGACCCCGGCCCTGCGGCGGCTCGTCCGGGAGACCCGGCTGCACCCCGCCCAGCTCGTGCTGCCGGTCTTCGTCCGGGAGGGCGACGGCGAGCCGACGCCGATCGGCGCGATGCCCGGCCAGGTCCAGCACACCCTGGAGACCCTCCGACCGGCCCTCCACGCGGCGGCCGCGGCGGGCCTCGGTGGGGTCATGCTCTTCGGCGTCCCGAGCCGGCGGGACGCCACCGGCTCGGGGGCCACCGACCCGGAGGGCATCCTCAACCGTGCGCTGCGGGTGGCCGCCGCCGAGGTCGGCGGCGCGCTGGTCGTCCAGTCCGACCTGTGCCTCGACGAGTTCACCGACCACGGGCACTGCGGGGTCCTCGACCGTACGGGCGCGGTCGACAACGACGCGACTCTGGTCCGCTACCAGGAGATGGCCCTGGCGCAGGCCGAGGCGGGCGCGGGCCTGCTGGGGCTGTCCGGGATGATGGACGGCCAGGTCGCCGCGGTGCGTGCGGCCCTGGACACCGCGGGCCGGACCGACCTGCCGCTGCTCGCCTACGCCGCGAAGTACGCCTCGGCGTTCTACGGCCCGTTCCGCGAGGCCGTCGGCTCCACCCTCACCGGCGACCGCCGGACCTACCAGCTCGACCCGGCCAACGGCCGCGAGGGCGCGCGCGAGGCGCTGCTCGACGTCGAGGAGGGCGCGGACCTCGTCATGGTCAAGCCCGCCGGTCCCTACCTGGACGTGCTGGCCGAGGTCGCCGCGAGCAGTCCCGTCCCGGTCTGGGCCTACCAGGTCTCCGGGGAGTACGCGATGGTCGAGGCGGCCGCCGAGCGCGGCTGGATCGACCGTCGGCGGGCCGTGGAGGAGTCGGTCCTCGGCATCCGCCGGGCCGGCGCGGACGTCGTGCTCACCTACTGGGCGACCGAGCTCGCCACCTGGCTGACGGAGGACCGGTGACCACGAACCACGAGGCGTTCGTCCGTGCGGCGCGCAGCATGCCGGGCGGGGTGAGCTCTCCGGTGCGCGCCTACCGCTCCGTCGGCGGGGACCCCCGGTTCATCGCGAGCGCGCGCGGACCGTACGTCACCGACACCGAGGGTCGGCGCTACGTCGACCTCGTGGCCTCGTGGGGCCCGGCCCTGCTCGGCCACGCGCACCCCGAGGTCGTCGCGGCCGTGCAGGAGGCCGCGGCCCGGGGGCTGTCCTTCGGTGCACCCACCCTCGGGGAGGTCGAGCTCGCCGAGGAGGTCAGGCGGCGGGTGCCCGCGGTCGAACGCGTGCGCTTCGTCTCCACCGGGACCGAGGCGACGATGACGGCCGTCCGGCTCGCCCGCGGGGTGACCGGCCGTCCGTTGGTCGTGAAGTTCGACGGCTGCTACCACGGCCACTCCGACGGGCTGCTGGCCGCCGCGGGCTCCGGGCTGGCGACCCTCGGCCTGCCGGGCTCTGCCGGGGTGACCGAGGCGACCGCCGCGGAGACCCTCGTCCTGCCGTACAACGACCTCGGCGCCGTGGCGCAGGCCTTCGCCCGGCACGGCGAGCGGATCGCGGTGGTCATCACCGAGGCGCAGCCGGCGAACATGGGGGTCGTCCCTTCGGAGCCCGGCTTCAACGCCGCCCTGCGCCGGATCACCGCCGAGCACGGGGCCCTCCTGGTGCTCGACGAGGTGCTCACCGGCTTCCGGGTCGGCCCGGGGGGCTGGTGGGGCCTCGAGGCCGGCACGGTCGACCCCGCGTGGGTGCCCGACCTGTTCACGTTCGGCAAGGTGATCGGCGGGGGCCTGCCGGTCGCGGCTGTCGGCGGCAGCGCCGAGGTCATGCGTCACCTCGCCCCCGAAGGGCCCGTCTACCAGGCCGGGACGTTGTCCGGGAACCCGGTCGCCGTCGCGGCGGGCCTGGCGACGCTGCGCCTGGCCGACGACGCCGTCTACCGGCGCGTCGACGAGGTCTCGCTCACGCTCCAGGACGGCGTCGGCCGGGCCCTCGACGCCGCGGGGGTGCCGCACCGCGTGCAGCGCGCCGGCTCGCTGTTCTCGGTGATGTTCGGCGAGCGCGCCGCGGCGCACGGTGTCCGCGACCACGCCGCAGCGCAGGCCCAGGACACCTTCCGCTACCCGCCGTTCTTCCACGCGATGCTCGACGCCGGGGTGGCACTGCCGCCGTCGGTGTTCGAGGCGTGGTTCGTCACGGCCGCGCACCACGACGCCGCGGTCGAGCAGGTCCTCGCCGCGCTCCCCGGGGCGGCGCGAGCCGCGGCTGCTGCCGCCTCAGCGGGCTGAGGGTCAGACGCCGAGCACCACCCAGCCGTGCGGGTCGAGCCTGACGGTCTGATCGTGCAGCCGACCGGAACCGGCCAGGACCCGGTGGGCCCCGGGCACGTCGAGCGTCTGCGGCTCGGCCGCGGTCGACAGCGCCAGGATCACCGCGTCGTGGCCCGCGTGGCTGCGCAGCACGAGGGTGGTGTTGGTGCAGCCCAGCACCTCGGTCCGGGCCCGCTGGAGCCACGGGTGGCGACGGCGCAGGCCGACGAGCCGCTGGTGCAGGCGGTAGACCTCCCAGCCCCCGGGCGCGAGCTCCGTCGGCGCGTCGGGGAAGCGCGGTCGCACGGCGTCGTCCCCGCCGGCCCGCTCCTCCTTCACGCCGGTGAGGCCCTGCTCGTCGCCGGCGTACACCGTCGGCGTGCCGCCCAGGGTCATCAGCAGCGCGACGGTGTGCGGCAGGTGACGCCGGTCGGTGAGCCTGCTGGCGATCCGGGTCACGTCGTGGTTGCCGACGAAGGTGAGCGGCGCGAACGTCCCGAGGAACTCGTCGTGGCGCTGCAGGGCCCAGGCGAGCTCGAAGAAGTTGCCGTCGTTGAGCGAGCTCCAGATCGCCTTCCACAGCTCGTACTGGGTGACGGAGTCGACCCCCGACTCGGCGACGAAGCCGGCGTAGTCGCCGTGCAGCACCTCGCCGAAGACGAACGCCTCGGGGTGCGCGGCCCGCACCCCGGGCAGCACCCGGGCCCAGAACGTCGCCGGCAGGGCGTAGGCCGCGTCGAGGCGCCACCCGTCGATCCCGCGGTCGAGCCAGTGGGTCATCACGCGGGCGACGTGCTCGGCGACGGCCGGCTCGTCGTGGTTGAGGGCGACGAGCGCGTGGTGCCCCTCGAAGTCACGGTAGGACGGCTCGGTCCCCGGGCCGGCTCCGGCCGGCCAGTCGAGGTGGAACCACGGCGCGGTGACGGCGTCCGGCCCGTCGCGCAGCACCTCCTGGAACCCGCCGAACTGGCGCCCGACGTGGTTGAAGACGCCGTCGAACGTGACCCGCAGCCCCCGGGAGCGTGCCGCGGCGAGGAAGGCGTCGAGGTCCTCCTCGGTGCCGAGTCGCGGGTCCACCCGGAAGTAGTCGACCGTGTCGTAGCCGTGGGTCTGCGAGGCGAACACCGGGCCGAGCGCGATCCCGGAGAGCCCGAGCTCGACGACGTAGTCCAGCCAGGCGGTCAGGTGCGCGAAGCGGTGCACGGGGGCGGCGTCGTCGGGCAGCGCCACGCTCTCGCGCGCCGACGAAGCCCAGCGGGTAGACGTGCCACCACATCGCGTGCTCGACCCACCCGGGCATGGAACCTCCTCGCCTGCGCACCGACGCTCGCCGACGCCGGTCCCACCGTAGTCGCGTTGCCGCCCGCGGCCCGGGTGCACGGTCCCCACCGCGCGACCGGCGTCAGCCCAGGAGCGCGCGCACCTCGTCCTTCTCGGCCTCGCTCAGGGCCCAGCCCGCCGCGGCGGCGTTCGCGCGCACCTGCTCGGGGCGGGTCGCTCCGGCGATCACGGTGGCCACCAGCGGGTTGGAGGTGTGCCAGCTCATCGCGAGATCGAGCAGGGTGTGCCCGTGCTCGGCCGCCCAGGCGATCAGCCGCTCGACGGTGGCCAGCCGCTCCTCGGTGAGGAACCGCGCCGCGCGGTCCTCGGGCATCCCGGCGAGCCGCGAGCCGGCCGGCAGGGCCTGGCCGAGCCGGTACTTGCCGGTCAGCAGCCCGGACTCCAGCGGGAAGTACGGAACGAAGGCGACGCCGAGCTCGCGGCAGGCGTCGAACACCCCGTCGGTCTCCGGGTCGAGGGTCAGCAGGCTGGAGTAGTTCTGCAGCGACGGCCAGGCCGGCACTCCATGCTCCGCGCCGACGCGGTGCGCGTGCCGGAGCTCGTCGGCGGTCAGGTGCGTGGCGCCGATCTCGCGGATCTTGCCCTCGGCCCGCAGCTCGGCGAGCGCGCCGAGGGTCTCCTCGACGGGAGTCAGGGGGTCGGGCCGGTGCATCTGGTAGTGGTCGACGCGGTCGGTGCCCAGGCGCTGCAGGCTCGCCTCGAGCCGGCGGCGGACCACCTCCGGGGCGCCGCCACGCTCACCCTCGGCCAGCCCTGCGTCGTGGCCCCACTTGGTGGCGATGAGCACCTCGTCGCGGCGACCGCGCAGCGCGGCGCCGAGCAGCTCCTCGGAGCGGCCGTCGTTGTAGACCTCGGCGGTGTCGAGGTACGTGATGCCGACGTCGAGCGCGGCGTCGACCACCGCCTGCGTCCCGTCCGCATCCGTCCGCCCACCGAAGTTGTTGCAGCCGAGCCCGACCACCGAGACCTCGAGCTCACCGATTCGTCGCATCTGCATCCCGCGACCGTACGTCCCGCACCGCCCGAGCACCTACTCGGGCGCGGGCCGCGACGTGGGAAGGCGGCTGGGCCCGCGTGGGTGTCTGATCGGGGGATGGCGATCGTGGCGAGCACACCGGACCTCGACGGTCTCGATCACGCGGTGCGGGTGCTGCGCGAGTGGCAGGACGACGCGGCGCCGGTGCAGCTGCACCCGGGCGACCTGGGCTTCGCCTGGCAGCACGGCGCGCCGGCGACGGCCGCAGCGCTGCGCACCTGGACCGACGACGGGCGGGTCCTGGCCATCGGGCTCCTGGACGGCCCCACCCTGCTCCGTCTCACCACGGCACCGGGCACCGACCGGGACGAGCCGCTGGCGCGACAGCTCGCCGAGGACCTCGACCGGCCCGAGAGCGGCGTGCTGCCCCGGGGCGAGGCGGCGGTCGAGGCGCCGAGCGGTGCGCTCGTGCAGGACCTGCTCGTCGAGCGCGGCTGGCGGGTGGGCGAGCCGTGGACACCGCTCCGCCGAGACCTTGCTACGCCGGTGCCGGACCCCGGCGTTCGGGTCGAGGAGGTCGGGCCGGAGCGCGCGCACGAGTGGGTCGCGGTGCACCGGGCCGCGTTCGACGGGTCTCGCGCCACCGTCGAGCGCTGGCAGGCGATCGCGAGCGGGCTGCCCTACGACGACGCCCTGAGCCTGGTCGCCTACGACGCCGACGGGGAACCGGTGGCGGTCGTCACGGTGTGGTCGGCCGGACCGGGTCGGCCCGGGCTCCTCGAGCCGGTGGCCGTGCACCGCGACCATCGTGGCCGGGGTCATGGCAGGGCGATCACGCTCGCCGCGGCAGCCGCCCTGCGCGAGCTGGGCTCCTCCAGCGCGATCGTCGCCACCCCGACCGCGAACACCGGTGCCGTGGCCACCTACGCCTCCGCCGGCTTCCAGCCCCTCGACGAGCGGTACGACCGGTACCGCCCGGCCTAGCGGGCGCCGGGCTCGGGCTGCCGGATCAGCGAGAAGGTCCCGCTCACGGTGGGTCCGGGCCTGCCACCGGCACCACCGGCTCGAGCGTCACCAGGTGCACCCGACCGACCGGCGAACGCCAGAGCGTCGCGCCGCTGACCGGGTCCCGGCTGACCGACCACCCGGCGTGCGTCTTGATCCGGTGGTGGTGGCGGCACAGCGCCTGGAGGTTCTGCTCGACGGTCTGCCAGCGTGCCGGCCGGGTCGGGTCGAAGGGCACGACGTGGTCGAGGTCGCACCGGTAGGCGGGCACCCGGCAGCCCGGGAAGCGGCAGGTCCGATCCCGCTCGAGGACCTGACGGGCGAGCTCGGCGGCCGGCCGGTAGCCGTCAGACCCAGGCGCGGTCACCTGCCGGGCACCGTCCTCGTCCACGCGGACGATTCCGGCCGTGGCGTCCGCGAACAGGTGGGCGACGGCGGCGCTCGGCACCGGACCGTAGCCGGCCAGGTGGGCGACCGTGCCGAAAGCCGCTTCCGGCCCGGTGGGCGCGGCGGCCGCCACACAGACCAGCAGGTGGGGGCGACGGTGCTGGCGGACCGCGAGCGGGGTGCCGTCGGGCCCGGTCCCGGAGTCGAGCACGCGCCGCGCCATCGCCGTCAGGGCGTCGGCGCGGCGCTCGTCCGCCGACCGCTCGTCGCCCGGCTCGCGCACCGCCGCGACGCCGTCGAGCGCCGTCATGACCGTGACCGCGTCCGAGGCCGGCAGCGCCGCGTGGATCCAGGCCATCGCGTCGGGCGCGGGAACCTTGCGGACGCACCGGTCCCGGCGAGCCGCGACGTGCCGGGCGGCCGCGGCGGCGGCGTCGAGTGCCAGCTCCGCCTCGCGGACGTCGGCGCGCAGCTGCGGGACCGTGCGCTGGTCCGCGAGGGCGATCACCCGGTCGAGGACTGCGTCGGCCGGCCGGTGGGGCAGGTGCTCGGTGTCGTGCAGGAGGGCGCTCGCCTTGCGCTCGGTGAGCCGGCCGTCCACCAGAGCAGCAGCGACCTGGGGATGGCGCACCAGCCCGACAGCCAGCTCGACCTTGGACTCCGCGGCCCGGCGGGTGAGGGCGAGCCGGGTGGCGACCTCGTCCGGGAGCCGGTCGACCTGCGCCCCGGACTCGGCTCGGCCGGCCAGCGCGCTGACCCACCGCGCCTGACCCACGGCGACCCACGCGGCGAGGCGCTCCCACGCGGCGATCCCCTCGAGCAGGTCGTCCTCGTCGAGGCCGGACGGGTCCAGCTCGGCCATCCGGGAGGCGAGCTGGGCCGAGCCTCGGGTTCGCTCGAGCTCGGCGGCGACCGAGTGGCGCTCGTCCCACCGCCAGGGCGCGCAGGAGGTCGTCTCGGCTGCCACCGCGACGCTCATGGATGCCCCCTGACACGATCCGCTCGAACACTTGTACGATACCGTCCGGGTCCGACACACAGGCGAGGGGACGCCCGCCGCGTCTCACCAGGGCAGGTAGTAGCTCAGCAGGTCGGCCCGCACCGGCGGGAACAGGGCCTCGCCGAGCGTGGGGTCGCCGTACACGTCGGGGCGCAGCCGACGCAGCCCGGCGAATCCGCGTCCGCCGAGCAGCAGCGCGCCGAGCTGGTCGGGGGCGACCCCCAGCCCGCCGTGCGCCCCGGGCGCCTGCATCGGCCGGCCGGCCTCGACCGGACCGAGCACGCCGTCGGAGAACGGCAGCCGGTAGTGCGCCCCGAAGGTCGACAGCACCAGGGCGTCGCGTGGCGCCTCCCCGGGCCCGACACCCAGGCCGGCGCCGTCCAGGCCGGCCGCGGCGATGCGCCTCTCGAGCACCGGTCGCAGGGCCTCGAGCAGCGCGGCGGGATCGGCGATCCGCACGTAGTACTGCTCCGCGGCGACGTCGGGCTCACCGAGCAGCCCGTCCCAGGCCGCACCGGTCACCGTCCCGGCGCGGTGCACCACGGCGAGATCTCGCCCCTCGGCGGCCAGGGCGGCGAGCAGACCGTGCGCCGACCCCTCGTCGACCGCCGACGGCTCAGCCACGAGCAAGCCGTCCTCGTCGTCGTCGCGCACCCGGGCCGAGGCGACCACCACCCCCTCGCGCTCGAGCACGACGGTGCGCGTCGCGGTCTGGGCGAGCAGCGCGCGCCAGCGCGCCGCGGGGTGCGGAACAGCCACGTCCGCCCTCGCCTGAGCCGCGTCCTGCAGCGCGACGAGGGCGGGCAGGTCGGCCTCGACGGCGCGGCGCAGCTCACCATCTCCCGCGGTCGTCGCGCTGACGAGCGAGCGGGCCGGCGGGATGTCGATCGCGTACTCGTAGCCGAACAACCGGTAGAAGTACGGGATCCCGATCATCACCTGGAGCAGGTGGCCCCGTGCTGCCGAGCGGGTGTGCGCCCAGTCCATCGACGCACGGACCAGACCCCGCCCCTCGTAGCCGGTGTCGGTCGCCACGAGCTCGACCTGCCCCGCCGGCATCGCGACGTCCCCGACCCGCACGGTCTCGTCCAGCAGGGTCGCGGTGGACACCACGCGATCGCCGTCGACGACCACGGCGCAGGCCTCCCAGCCCAGGTCCGGGTCCTGCACGACGAGCCGGTGGTCGACGGCGTCATGGGCGTCACCGCGCGCGGTGAGCAGCGCGCCGATCTGGTCGAGGTCGGCCGGGCGCGCGGTCCGCAGCTCGAGCCCGTGGGGAAGGCGGCGCGGGGACGACGACGGGCTGGACATCCCGCGAGGCTGTCAGCCACCTCGCGGGACGTCCAGCCCGTTTCTGCTCAGTCGCCGACGCCGGGCCCGAGTCCTGGCCAGGGCTGCGGGGAAATACCCTACGGGGGTATGGTGTTCCCATCGGACCGAGAAGCGGAGGGCACATGCCGGGCTACACCGGGAGCAAGGACGACTACCTCAAGCGCCTCGCCCGCATCGAGGGGCAGGTGCGCGGCATCAAGCGCATGGTCGACGAGGACACCTACTGCATCGACGTCCTGACCCAGATCGCCGCCGTCACCAAGGCCCTGCAGGCCGTCAGCCTCGGCCTCATGGAGGACCACCTCGGGCACTGCGTCGTGGACGCCGCCCGGGAGTCCCAGGAGGCGGGGGACGCCAAGGTCCGCGAGGCCGCCGACGCGATCGCCCGGCTCGTGCGCAGCTGAGCACCACCCACGGATCCCGCAGCACCCCCGCACCACCCATCCACCGGAAGGACCACTACTCATGAGCACCCAGACCGTCGGCGTCGCCGGCATGACCTGCCAGCACTGCGTGCACTCGGTCAAGGAGGAGATCGGCGAGCTCGCCGGTGTCACCGAGGTGCAGGTCGAGCTCAACAACGGCGGGACCTCGCAGGTGACCATCACCGCCGAGCAGCCGCTCGAGGCCGAGGCCATCGCGGCGGCCGTCGTGGAGGCCGGCTACGCCGTCGTCCCGCCGCGCTCCCTGCTCTGAGCTCATCGCCGCACCGAACGAGGACCCGCCATGACGCACGACGCCACGACCCCCACCACACCGAGCCCGCTCGAGCAGACGGCCGCCCCGGTCGCCGTGATCGACCTCGCGGTCGGTGGGATGACGTGCGCGTCGTGCGTCGCGCGGGTCGAGAAGAAGATCGGCAAGGCTGGCCGGCGCGACCGCGCTGGTCAACCTGGCGACCGAGTCCGCCCGCGTCGAGCTGAGCGACGACGTCGACGTCGACACGATCGTCCGGGCCGTCGAGGCCGCCGGGTACACCGCGACGGTGATGCGGGACAGCCGTGCCAGCCGTCGCGGCCGTCGGCGAGCACGAGCGGGAGATGGCGCTGTCGGGGCACTCGATGCCCGAGGGCGCAGCGACCGACCACCACGAGGACACCTCCGACCCGGGCGAGGAGCGGGGCGCCGACCTGCGGCGCCGCCTCGTGGTCGCGGCGGTCCTCAGCGTCCCCCTGGTGGCGATCTCGATGGTCCCGCCGCTGCAGTTCGACGGCTGGCAGTGGGTCGTCGCGGCCCTCGCGATGCCCGTCGTGACCTGGTCGGCCTGGCCGTTCCACCGCGCGGCCGCGCGCGCCGGTCGGCACGGCTCCTCGACGATGGACACCCTCGTCTCGCTCGGCGTCATCGCCGCGACGGGCTGGTCCCTGTGGGCCCTGCTGCTCGGCGGCGCCGGCGAGATCGGCATGACGATGACGCCGACCCTGCTGCCGCGGGCCGGGGCGGCGCACGGGACGCCCGAGCTGTACTTCGAGGTCGCCGCGGTCGTCACGACGTTCCTGCTCACCGGCCGCTACGCCGAGCACCGCTCCCGTCGTCGGGCCGGTGACGCGCTGCGCAGCCTGCTCACCCTCGGCGCCACCGAGGCGACGGTCCTGCTCACCGAGGGCGGCCGCCGGGTGGAACGGACGATGCCCGCCTCGGCGCTGCGGGCCGGCGACCTGTTCGCGGTCCGTCCCGGCGAGAAGGTCGCGACCGACGGCGTCGTCGTCGAGGGCGAGTCCGCGCTGGACACCTCGCTGCTCACCGGCGAGCCGGTCCCGGTCGACGTGACCGTCGGGGACGCCGTCACCGGCGCGACCGTCAACACCTCCGGCTACCTCGTGGTCCGCGCGACCCGGGTGGGCGAGGAGACGACGCTGGCCCAGATCGGGCGGCTCGTCACCCAGGCGCAGACCGGCAAGGCCCCCGTCCAGCGTCTCGCCGACCGGATCTCCGCGGTCTTCGTCCCGATCGTCATCGCGCTCGCGGTGCTCACCGGCGCGGTGTGGCTAGGTGTCGGCGCCGGCGTCCAGCCCGCGTTCACGGCCGCGGTCGCGGTCCTCATCATCGCCTGCCCGTGCGCGCTCGGCCTGGCCACGCCGACGGCGCTGCTGGTCGGCACCGGCCGCGGCGCGCAGCTGGGCGTGCTCATCAAGGGCCCGGAGATCCTCGAGCGCACCCGCCAGATCGACACGGTGGTGCTCGACAAGACCGGCACGATCACCGAGGGCCGGATGCAGGTCGTCGACGTGCTCGCGGCACCGGGCGAGGACGCCGTCGAGGCCCTGCGCCTGGCCGGCGCGGTCGAGGGGCGCAGCGAGCACCCGATCGCCCGGGCCATCGCCGCCCACGCCCGGACCAGCGCCCCGAGCGACACCGCACCCGAGGCTCTCGGCGCCGACGGCGTCCCGGTCGGCGAGGACGAGGTCACGGAGTTCCGCAACGACGCCGGACGCGGGGTCGTCGGCGTGGTGCGCACGGCCCACAGCGGCGTCGAGGTCGGTCGCCGGGTGCTCGTCGGGCGGAGCTCCTGGCTCCGCGAGCAGGACGTCGACACCTCGGCGCTCGACGAGGTCGTCGGGGCCGCCGAGAGGCAGGGGCGCCACCGTCGTCGTCGTCGCCTGGGCCGGCAGCGTCCGCGCCGCCATCGTGCTGCGCGACCCGGTCAAGGCGACCTCGCTCGAGGCCGTGCGTGAGCTCGTCGCGCTGGGCCTGCGCCCCGTCCTGCTCACCGGCGACAACGCGAGCGTCGCCCGCGAGGTCGCGGCGCACGTCGGCATCGACGAGGTGATCGCCGAGGTGCTCCCGCAGGACAAGGTCGCCGCCGTCGAGGACCTGCAGCGCCGCGGCCACGTCGTCGCGATGGTCGGCGACGGCGTCAACGACGCCGCCGCCCTGGCCCAGGCGGACCTCGGGCTCGCGATGGGCACCGGCACCGACGTGGCGATCCAGGCGGCCGACCTCACCCTGGTGCGCGGCGACCTGCGCAGCGCCGGCCAGGCCATCCGGCTCTCCCGGCGCACCCTGACGATCATCCAGCAGAACCTCTTCTGGGCGTTCGGCTACAACGTGGCGGCGATCCCGCTCGCCGCGCTGGGCATGCTCAACCCGATGATCGCGGGCGCCGCGATGGCGTTCAGCTCCGTGCTCGTGGTGACGAACTCGCTGCGGCTGCGCCGTTTCGCGTGATCGACCTCCCGGGCGGCGTCCAGGATCCGGCCGTAGCGTGTGCCCGTGCCCGCAGCTGAGCCCGGACCGGTGACCGGCCCCGCGACGGGGCCGGAGCTCGCCGCGACCCGGCCCGGACCAGGTCGCGGCCGGCTCGCCGCGGAGATCTGGATCGTCCTCGGGCTCTCGCTCGGCAAGTCGGCCCTCTACGCCGCGGTCCGCCTGGTCGACCGGCTCACCGCCGGCCCACCGCTCGCGAGCCAGACCGCGACGCTCAACGCCTCCCAGTCCGCCCGGCCGTGGCTCGACCTCACCTACCAGCTGCTCGGGATCGGCTTCGCCCTCGTACCGGTCGCCCTCGCGCTCTACCTCCTGGCGGCCCCCGACGGGTTGCGGTCCACGCTGCGCCGGATCGGGCTCGACGCCGGCCGGCCGGGACGCGACCTGCTCGCCGGTCTCGGCCTCGCGGCGGCGATCGGGCTGCCGGGGCTCGGCCTCTACGCCGCCGGCCGCGCCCTCGGCCTGTCCGTGCAGATCGCCGCCTCGGGCCTGGACGGCTACTGGTGGACCGTCCCGGTCCTCGTGCTCGCCGCGCTGCAGAACGCCCTGCTCGAGGAGGTCGTCGTCGTCGCCTTCCTCATGGACCGCCTGCGCGCGCTGCGGTGGGGCACGCCGGCGGTCCTGATCACCAGTGCGCTCCTGCGCGGCGCGTACCACCTGTACCAGGGCCCGGCGATGGCGGCGGGCAACGTCGTCATGGGACTGCTGCTCGGCTGGTTCTACCTGCGCACCCGGCGCGTGATGCCCCTCGTCGTGGCGCACACCACCCTCGACGTCGTCTCCTTCGTCGGCTACGCGCTGCTGCCGGCCGCCGTCCTGGCCGCACTCGGCCTGACCTGATCTCTGGCCGGTTCCCCGACGCACGGGCAGACTGGTGCGACGCGGAAGGGGAACCGATGCGGGAGAAGGTGCGACGCGCCGCCGGGCTGCAGCTGCCCTTCGGCGTGGTGGTGCTCGCAGCGGCCGCGGCCGGTCTCGTCGGCCTCGTCCTGGTCTCCTGGCTCCGCGAGCGCGAGCTGGTGACCGGGAGTCCGGCCCTCATCGCCGTCCTGCTCGGGCTGGTCGTGCTCACCGGCACCCGCTCCTTCCACCTCCTCGTCGGACGCGGCCGGGTCGACACCCACCCCGTGCTCCGCCTCGTCCTGGCCTACTCGCTCTTCGCCCCGCTCGCCTGGGCGGCCGGCTGGTCCTTCGTCCTGCCGGCCTCGGCGATCCTCGTCGGCGTCGTGCACATCCAGCGCTCCGGCGCCCGGGTCTGGCTCCCAGCGCTGCTCGTCGTCGCCGGGTTCACCCTGGCCGGCCAGGTCGGCGTCGCACTCGGCGTAGTGGGCACCGTGGCCGACCCGGCGGTCAGCCACATGGCGGCGGCGACCATCTTCCTGCTCACCGCGAGCGGCCTCCTGGTGGCGGGCTCGGCGGTCGCCGAGCGCGAGGGGGTCCAGGCGCGGCTCCAGCGGACCGAGGCCCGGCTGCGCGCCCTCATGGAGAGCTCGGCGGACATCCTCACCGTCAGCGACGCGCGGGGGGCGCTCACCTACGTCAGCCCCGCCGTGAGCCGCGGCCTCGGCCGCACACCCGAGGAGCTGCTCGGGACCCACCTGCTCGACCACGTCGACGTCGAGCACCGGCCCCGGGTCGCCTCGGCGCTGGCAGCGGTCGTGGACGAGGGCACGGACGCCCGCGCGAGCTTCGACGTGCTCGTCGAGCTCGCGTCCCACGAGCGCCGGTGGTTCGCGTGGTCCGTGCACAACCTCCTGGGCGACCCGCTCGTCGCGGGCCTGGTCATCGTCCAGAGCGACATCACCGATCGTCACCGCCACCAGGAGGCGCTGGCCCACGCCGCGACGCACGACGACCTCACCGGCCTGCCGAACCGGGCGGGCCTGCTCGACCAGATCGAGGAGGCCGCCGGCCAGGCGGCCCCCAGCGCCGGGGTCGCGGTGCTGTTCCTCGACCTCGACCGCTTCAAGGAGGTCAACGACGAGTTCGGGCACGCGGCGGGAGACGAGGTGCTGGTGGCGATCGCCCGCCGCCTGCGCGGCGTCCTGCGTCCGCACGACCACCTGGCCCGGGTCTCGGGGGACGAGTTCTGCGCCGTCCTCACCGAGGTGCGCGACCAGCCGGAGATGGAGGCCGTCGTCGAGCGCCTCCAGGAGGTCGTCGGACGGCCCGTCGCGCTGGCCGGCGACACGGGCACCCTGGTGCACGTCGGCGTGAGCGTCGGCCGGTCGTTGACCTTCGGCCCGCACAGCGCGGAGGAGCTCCTCACCTCGGCGGACACCGCGATGTACCGGGACAAGCGGAGCCGTCGGCGCTCGGCACCCGGCGGCCCGCGCAGCCACGGCGGCGCGCGCTCCGATGCTCCCGCCGCTGGAGCGGCTCCCGCCTAGACTCGCGGGCATGACGAGCCCCGCGGTGACGGAGGTCGACCGCGACAGCCTGCGGCGGTCGACGGAGCACGGGGTGCTCGTCGTCGACACCCCGGCCGCCCGGGTCCGTCACCCCGCCGACCTCGTCGGCGTCATCCTCTCCGCCGCCGCGATCGCCGTCGTCTGCGTCCTCGGCGCCTACGCGCGCGGCACCACGACGGGGGTCGCCGCTGACGTCCGCGGCTTCGCCGGCCTGGTCCAGAAGCTGGTGATCGTGCCGGTCACCGTCTTCGAGGGCCTCATCGTGCTCGCGATCCCGATCGCGGTGCTCGTCGAGCTGCTGCGCCGTCGGCTGGTCCGGCACTCCGCCGAGGCGCTGCTCGCCGCGGGCCTCGGCGTGCTCGCCGCCGTCATCGCGACCCGGCTCATCACCGCCTTCGCCGTGCCCGAGCTCCAGTGGTCGCTCTCGACGTTCAGCGGGGGCCGGACGAGCGTCAACGTCCCCGAGCTCCTCGTGGCCACCTCGGCACTGCTCACCGTCGCCGGGCCACGCAGCCGGCGGCGGAGCGTCCGGGGGTCGTGGAACCTGCTGTGGGTCGGGCTCGGCGTCGCCGTCATCACCGGGGTCTTCACCCTGCCCGGGGTGGCCCTCGGGGTCCTGCTCGGCCGACTCGTCGGGACGGCGACCCGCTACGCCTCGGGGGTCCAGAGCGAACGGGCCTACGGCGCGGCGCTGGTCGACGGCGTCCAGCGAGCGGGCTTCGACCCCGTCCGGCTGGTCCGGGTCCGGGACTCCGGCCCCCGGCCCGACGCCGACCTCGACGGGGACCCGTCGAGCCTCGCCATCGCACGACAGGGTGATCACCGGGTCTACGCGATGGCCACCCGGGACGGCGAGCGTCGCGACGTCGTCGTCCTCGACGGCGACCGCCAGGTCCTCGGGCTGCTGGCGCGGTGGTGGCGCTCGTTACGGCTGCGGGGGATCGACGGCCGCTGGGCCGTCAGCCTGCGCCAGGTCGCCGAGCGCAGCGCGCTGCTCACCTACGCCGCACTCTCGGCGGGCGTCGCGACGCCACGGCTGCTCGGCATGGCGCAGGCCGAGGACTCCATGCTCCTCGTGCACGAGCACGTCCCGGGGGCCGCTCCGCTGCGGGACGCCTCGGTGGAGACGCTCACCGACGCCGTGCTCGACTCGATCTGGAGCCAGCTCGACCGCGCGCACCGCGCGGGCCTCGCGCACCGCGCGCTGACCGCCGACGTCGTCCTGCTGACGACGGGCCCGCACCCCGCGGTGCTGCTCACCGGGTGGGAGTCCGGCGACGTCGCCTCGGCCGAGCTCGCGCGACGGATCGACGTGAGCCAGCTCCTGGCCGTCCTGGCCCTGCGGGTCGGCGCGCACCGGGCGGTCGCCTCCGCCGCCCGCGTCCTGTCCGGATCCGACCTGACCACCATCGGACCGCTCATCCAGTCGATCGCCCTGCCGAGCGCGACCCGGGAGGAGGTCCGCGGGCACCGTGGGATCCTCGCGGACGTCCGCGAGGCGCTGCTCCAGCTGCTCCCGGAGGCCGACGTCGAGCCGGAGCGCCTGGTCCGTTTCGGCGCCCGGACGGTCCTGACCGTCGGGCTCACCTTCGCCGCGGCGGTGGTCGTGGTGACCACCCTGAACTTCGACGAGGTGAGCTCAGCGCTGCGCGCCGCACAGCCCTGGTGGGCGGCGGCGGCCTTCGGGCTGGGGCTCGTCACCTACGTGGCGGCGGCGCTCGCGCTCCTGGCCTTCGCTCCCACGAGACTCCCGCTGTGGCGCACCACGCTGGTCCAGTCCGCGGCGTCGTTCGTCGCGCTCGTCGCGCCGGCCGGCATCGGCCCGGCTGCGCTCAACATGCGGATGCTCACCAAGCGAGGGGTCTCCAACGCGCTCGCGGTCGCCTCGGTCGGCCTCGTCCAGCTCACCCAGTTCCTCACGACGGTCTTCCTCCTGGTCGTGCTCTCCGTGGTGAGCGGTTCGCAGGGCACGCTCGAGCTGCCCTCGCCCACGGTGCTCCTGGCGATCGGCGTCGCCGGCGCGGCGGTCGCCGCAGCGATGCTCGTCCCCGCGGTGCGCACGTGGGTGTGGAGGAGCGTCGGGCCGATGTGGCGCCAGACGTGGCCGCAGCTCGTCCGGCTGCTCTCCCGGCCCCGGCGCTTCGTGCTCGCCGCGGCCGCCAGCATCCTCATGACGGTCGCCTACCTCGGCGCGTTCTGGGCCTCGCTCGCGGCGTTCGGCCGCGAGCTCTCGCTCATCGACCTCGCCGTCATCTACCTGCTCGGCAACGCTGCGGGCGCCGTCGTGCCGACCCCCGGCGGCCTCGGCACCGTCGAGGTCGCCCTCATCGCGGGCCTCACGGCATCCGGCGGCGTACCCGGCGCGATCGCGACCTCGGTCGTCGTGACCTTCCGCGGACTGACCTACTGGGCGCACATCCCCGTCGGCTGGGTGTCCATGCGCTTCCTCCAGCGGCACGGCGAGCTCTGAGCCACCCCGCCCGGTGACCCGGCAGGCGCCGGGCACGAGGTGCACCTAGCCTCGACGGGGTGACGTGCATCCTGTGGCTGCGCCGCGACCTGCGGCTGGGCGACCATCCCGCGCTCGGTGCGGCCCACGCGGCTGCGCAGGGGACCGGCGGCGGGATCCTGCCCCTCTTCGTCGCCGATCCGGCCCTGCTCGGCTCGGCGGGCCCGGCGCGGACCGGCGCCCTCGCGCAGGCCCTGCGGAGCGTGGACGAGGCGTACGACGGCGCCCTCGTCGTCCGGTGGGGCCGACCGGAGGACGTCGTGCCGGCCGTCGTGGCCGAGGTCCGCGCCCGCAGCGTCCACGTCACCGCCGAGACCACTCCGTACGGCCGACGCCGGGACGCCCGGGTCGGTGCCCTCCTCGAGCAGCTCGGCGTCCCGCTCGTCCCCACGGGCAGCCCCTACGCCGTGACACCCGGTCGCGTGCTGAACCGGACCGGCGACCCGTACCAGGTCTTCACGCCGTTCAGCCGGGCGTGGCGGGACCATGGCTGGCGGCGACCCGAGGAGGTGCCCACCGGCCTGCGCTGGCTGCAGGGCACCGCCGGCGAGGCGATCCCGGACGCGGTCGGCCCGGTCGTGCAGGACGACGAGGTGATCGGGGAGGCCACCGCCCTGCGCCGCTGGGCCGAGGTCCTCGCGGACCACCTGGAGGCCTACCGGGACGAGCGCAACCGCCCGGACCTGGACGGCACCTCGCGGCTCTCCGCGCAGCTCAAGTACGGGACCGTGCACCCGCGCACCCTGCTGGCGGACGTGGCCGGCCATCCGGCGGGGCGCGGTCCGGGTGCGACCACCTTCGTCAACGAGCTGTGCTGGCGCGAGTTCTACGCCGACGTGCTCTGGCACCACCCCGAGTCGACCCGGACCGACCTGCGCCCCGCCCTGGGGTCCCTTCAGTACGCGGACCCGGCCGACCCCGACGTCGCCGGCCTCGTCGAGGCGTGGCGCACCGGCCGGACCGGCTACCCGTTCGTCGACGCCGGGATGCGGCAGCTGCTGGCCACCGGCTGGATGCACAACCGGGTGCGGATGGTCACGGCCAGCTTCCTCGTCAAGGACCTGCACGTGTGGTGGGGACTCGGCGCCCGGCACTTCCTCGACCACCTGCGCGACGGCGACATCGCCTCGAACACCCACGGCTGGCAGTGGGTCGCCGGGACCGGGACGGACGCGGCACCCTACTTCCGGGTGTTCAACCCGGTGCTCCAGGGCGAACGGTTCGACCCCGACGGTGCGTACGTGCGCCGCTGGCTGCCCGAGCTTCGCCACCTGCCGGGTGCCGCGGCCCACCAGCCGTGGGCGCACCCGCAGGGTTACGCCCACGGCTACCCCGAGCGGGTCGTCGACCACGCGGCCGAGCGGGAGGAGACCCTGCGGCGCTACGGGGTCACCCGGGACCGCACATGACGGAGCCGCCCTCTCGAGCGCGGCGGCTCGATCGGGCGGCTCCCTCGGGGGATGTGGCTCTCAGCGCACGGGCGCGGCGTGCCAGATGCGCTCGAGGTAGTCGCGCATCGACCGGTCGGAGGAGAAGAAACCGCTCCGGGCGACGTTGAGGATCGCCTTGCGGCTCCACTCCGCCTGGTCGGCGTAGGCGAGGTCGACCTCGTCCTGCGCGTCGAGGTACGACTGGTAGTCCGCGAGGACGAGGTAGCGGTCCTCGTAGAGAAGGTTGGAGACGATCGGCTCGAAGGTGTGCCGGTCCCCGCCGGAGAACGCGCCGCTCGCGATGAGGTCGAGCGCACGCCGCAGCGAGGCGTTCTGCTCGTAGTAGGCCGTCGGCTCGTAGCCCGCGCTGATGAGGTCGGTGACGCCCGGCTCGTCCAGGCCGAAGAGGAAGAAGTTGTCCTCGCCGACGAGGTCGCGGATCTCCACGTTCGCGCCGTCGAGCGTGCCGATCGTCAGGGCGCCGTTGAGCGCGAACTTCATGTTGCCGGTGCCGGAGGCCTCCTTGCCGGCGACCGAGATCTGCTCGGACAGATCGGCGGCGGGGACGAGGGTCTCGGCGAGGGTCACGTTGTAGTTCGCCGGGAAGGCGATCTTCAGGCGGCCCTTCATCACGGGGTCGTTGTTGACGACGTCCGCGACCGAGTTGATGAGCCAGATGATGTCCTTGGCCATCTTGTAGCCCGGCGCCGCCTTGGCCCCGAAGACCACCGTGCGCGGCGTGACGTCCTCGGCCTTGAGCTCACCGGCGAGCACGCGGTCGTACAGGCTGACGACGTGCAGCACCTTGAGCATCTGGCGCTTGTACTCGTGCAGGCGCTTGACCATGACGTCGAGCATCGCGTCCTTGTCGATCTCGATGCCGTCGCGGCGCTCGAGCAGGCCGACCAGGCGGCGCTTGTTGCGGCCCTTGACCTCCTGGAAGCGGCGGACGAACTCGGCGTCCTTCGCGAACGGCTCGAGCTCGGAGAGGCGCTCGAGGTCGGTCACCCAGCCGCTGCCGATCGCCTCGGTGATGAGCCGGGAGAGCGGCGGGTTGGCCAGCCGCAGGAACCGACGCGGGGTGACGCCGTTGGTCACGTTGGTGAACTTCTCCGGCCACATCTCGGCGAAGTCGTCCAGGACCTTGTCCCGCAGCAGCTGCGAGTGCAGCTCGGCGACGCCGTTGACCTTGGCGCCGGCGACGGTGGCGAGGAACGCCATCCGGACGGCCCGCTCGGGGTGCTCGGCCACGATCGACATCCGGCGGGCGCGCAGCTCGTCGCCGGGGTAGGCCTTGCGCACCTCGTCGAGGAAGTCGTCGTTGATCTGGTAGATGATCTCCAGGTGCCGCGGCAGCAGCCGGCCGAGCAGCTCGGTCGGCCAGACCTCGAGGGCCTCGGGAAGCAGGGTGTGGCAGGTGTACGCGAAGCACTTGCGGGTCACGGCCCACGCGACGTCCCAGGCGAAGCCCTTCTCGTCCACCAGGATCCGCATGAGCTCGGGCACCGCGATGACCGGGTGGGTGTCGTTGAGCTGGAACGTCACGCGCTCGGACAGCCGGTGCAGGTCGAAGCCCTCGGGCAGCACCTGGTCGATGAAGTTGCGCAGCGAGCAGGCGACGAAGAAGTACTGCTGCTGCAGGCGCAGCTCCTTGCCCTGCGGCGTGGAGTCCTCGGGGTAGAGCACCTTGGAGATGTTCTCCGCGAAGGTCTGTGCGCGGACCGCGTCGGCGTAGTCCCCGGCGTTGAAGGTGCTGAGGTCGAAGGCGTTGGTCGCCTTGGCGCTCCACAGGCGCAGCGTGTTCACCCGGCCGTTGTGGTAGCCCGGGACCATGTAGTTGTAGGGCATGCCCATGACGCTCCACGCCGGGGTCCAGGTGGTGTGGTCCACCCCGTCCGCGTCGACCTCCACCGAGGTCGTGCCGCCGAAGCTCACCGTGACGGCGGCCTCCGGGTGCGGGAACTCCCAGGGCGATCCGAGCTCGAGCCAGTTGTCCGGCTGCTCGATCTGCTGGCCGTCGACGAACGTCTGCCGGAAGATCCCGTACTCGTAGCGGATCCCGTAGCCGACGGACGGCACGGACATCGTCGCGAGCGAGTCGATGAAGCAGGCGGCGAGGCGACCCAGGCCACCGTTGCCCAGACCGGGCTCCACCTCGGCGTCACGCAGCTCGGCCAGGTCGATGTCCAGCTCACGGAGCGCCTCGCCGGCGATCTCCTCGAGGTTGGTCGCGAGCAGCGCGTTGTCGAGCTGGCGGCCGAGCAGGAACTCGGCGGACAGGTAGGCGATCGACTTCGCCTGGGCGGCGCGCTGGCTGTTCTGCGTCTCCAGCCACCGGGAGATGAGGTACTGGCGTACGGTCCTGGCCAGAGCGAGGTACTGGTCGTTCACCGACGACGCTGCGAGCTCGACGCCCTGGCCGAAGTTCAGCTCGCGCAGGAAGGCGCGCGTGAAGGCGTTGACCGTCAGGTCGGGGGTGGGCGTAGGCACGATGAGATCGGTCACGGTCGGCAACGGTAGCCGGTGGTGCAAACGTTGTCACGACCAGGAGGCCCCGTTCTCACGACTGTAACCGGGTGTAAACACACCCCGCGGGACGGACCGCAGAAAGCGCTCTCCACGCCCGCGACGCGCGCCACGGTCCCCCCGGAAGCGCGTTTCACCAGGCAGGGCGCACGCGCCGACCCGTCGCGGCAGGCGCCGGCGAGGGCCACCACCCTCGCCGGACCGCCCCGCCGCGCGCGAGCGCCACGGCACGCCGTGTGCGCGAAATCACCCGCGCCGATCGGCGCCCGTCTCAGCGCCGCGGGCCTCAGGCCGTCGCGTCGAGCAGCAGGCTCTGCTGGACGATTTCGGCCAGGTCGTCGCTGCTGACCCCGGCGTCGGCGAGCAGGTCGACCAGGCTGGACCCGTGCTCCAGGGCCGTGAGGAGCGTCGACGAGTCCGTGCCCAGGAGATCGCTGAGCGTGCTGAGCGTGCTCTGCTGGTCGGCCGTGATCGATCCGCCGAACACGCCGGTCGACCCGTGCGGGGGCGGGCCGGAGGGCCGCCCCGGGCCCTGCTGGTCGACCATGTGCCCGACCATCTCCTCGACGTTCCCCAGCGCCTTCATCTCCGCCGGCATGTCGGCGACGATCGCGGCGACCAGGTCGTCGGTCGTCATGCCGTGCTCCTCGGCCAGATCGGCGAGGGAGGACCCGGACGTGAGCGCCTCCATGACCTCGTCCTCCGACATGCCGAGCGCCTCGGCCGCGGAGCTGACGTGCGGCGGCGTTCCGCCGCCGGCGCCACCGGGGGGCGGCGGCGCCTGGCCGGTCGGTGCACTGCCGCTGCGCTGGGCGGACGACGTTGCCTGAAGGGTCAGCGAGGCGAAGGGGTTGACCGAACCGACGCCGGAGATGCTCATGAGGGGTCCTCTCGTGGGGGACCGACCGCTCGGTGCGGTCGGACACCCCTTCGATCGGCTCGCTGACCTGCGCCGTCAGCCGAATCCTCGGATCGACAGGAAACCCACAGGTTTCCGGGGTGTGCCCCGTCAGCCGCAGTCGTCACAGATCCCGGTGGCGGGCAGCGCCATCGAGCAGGTGGGGCAGATCGCTGCCGGGACCTCACGTGCGGCCGACGCCCGGGCCCTCGGCGTACGCGGGGCCGCGGCCCGAGGAGCACGCGTGCGGGCGGCGGCGGGGCGCACGACCGCAGGAGCCGCGGCGGGCGCGACGATCTCGAAGCCACGCTTGCTGAGCAGGCCGGCAGCACCCCTGGCCCCGTCGTGGAACTCGTGGGGGCCGGCGAGCCGGCCGGTCGCGTACCGGTGCGCCACACCGACGATCGCGACGGAGTCGTACTCCCGGCCGTCATGGAGGAGCGGGTACCCCGCACTCGCCTCGAAGCCGTACAGCGCGAGGAACTCCGCGCTGCCGCGGGTGTCGTGCTCGGCGATCGCCTGAAGGATGTGCTGTCTCGTCACGGAGGAGAAGGTGGCCACAACGACCGAGGCTACGACGATCCGGCCGGGGAGTCCCCTCGGGCTCCTGGAGGCTTCGCGCCGTGCGCGGCGAGGGGCCTCGTCGGTGCGCCGCGCCCGGGCGGCGCGGCGGTCCTCACATCCCGCTCGGTGCCATGTCCACGAAGCGGGCGTACGTCCCCTGGAACGCCACCACGATGGTGTCCGTCGGCCCGTTGCGGTGCTTGGCGACGATGAGGTCGGCCTCGCCCGCACGGGGGGACTCGCGCTCGTAGGCGTCCTCGCGGTGCAGCAGGATGACGATGTCGGCGTCCTGCTCGATCGAGCCGGACTCCCGCAGGTCGCTCATCTGCGGGCGCTTGTCGGTGCGCTGCTCGGCGCCACGGTTGAGCTGCGAGATCGCGATCACCGGGACCTCGAGCTCCTTGGCGAGCAGCTTGAGCGCCCGGGAGAACTCGCTGACCTCCTGCTGCCGGGACTCCACGCGCTTGCCGGAGCTCATCAGCTGGAGGTAGTCGATGACCACGAGCTTGAGGTCGTGCCGCTGCTTGAGCCGTCGGCACTTCGCGCGGATCTCCATGAGGGACAGGTTCGGCGAGTCGTCGATGAACAGCGGTGCCTGGGACAGCCGGCCCATCGTCCCGGCGAGCTTCTGCCAGTCGTCGTCGCGCATGGTGCCCTTGCGCATGTTCTGCAACGGCACCCGCGCCTCGGCGGAGAGCATGCGCATGGTGATCTCGCTGCGGCTCATCTCCAGGGAGAAGATCGCCGAGGTCATCCCGTGCTTGATGGAGGCGGAGCGGGCGATGTCGATGCCGAGGGTCGACTTGCCGATCGCCGGACGGGCGGCCAGGACGATCATCTGACCGCCGTGCAGGCCGTTGGTGAGGCGATCGAGCTCGAGGAAGCCGGTGGGCACCCCGCTCATGCCGTCACCGCGGCTGCCGTTGGCCTCGATCTCCTCCATGGTCGGGTTGAGGATCTCCGAGAGCGGGAGGTAGTCCTCCGAGGTCCGCTGCTCGGTGACGGCGTAGACCTCGGCCTGGGCGGTGTTGACGATCTCGTCGACGTCGCCGCCGTCGGCCGCGTACCCGAGCTGGACGATCCGAGTGCCGGCCTCGACGAGCCGGCGCAGGACGGCGCGCTCGCGCACGATCCGGGCGTAGTACCCGGCGTTGGCCGCAGTCGGCACCATCGAGATGAGGGTGTGCAGATAGGCGGCACCGCCGATCCGGGCCAGCTCCCCGCGCTTGGTCAGCTCGGCGGCGACCGTGACCGCGTCAGCCGGCTCGCCCCGGCCGTAGAGGTCGAGGATCGCGTCGTAGACCAGCTCGTGGGCCGGGCGGTAGAAGTCCACGCCGCGCAGCTGCTCGACGACGTCGGCGATGGCGTCCTTGGAGAGCATCATGCCGCCGAGCACGCTCTGCTCCGCGGGGACGTCCTGCGGGGGCGTCCGGTCGTGCTCGGGCCGTCGCGTCGCGAGCCCTTCGAGCTCCTCGATGCTCACCTCTCCCCCTCAGACCTGCTCGAGACCCGACAGCGCCACCCGTGCCGAGGGTGTCGACCGGTGGCCGACACGTCCTTCCTACCGGGCGCCACCGACACGGCCCGAGCCACCCACGAGAGGGTAGGAGCGCTACGGCCGTGGACCTAAACCGTCGGCCCGAGCCCTGTGCGCGATGCTGGGGACCGTTGTGGACGGCACCCACGAGGCGCTGTGCACAGCCGGGGAGAAACCTGTGGAAAGCCGTGGATAACCCGGTGGATGCCCCCAGGTGACCAGGTTCTTTGCCCTTCGAGCGCTGTGGACGGGAGGTTCTATGGCCAAACGTTCACCTGATGGACACCCGGTCCCGGGATCCGTCTCAGGCCTCGACCGGCGCATCCTCCACCTCGCCGTTCCTGCCCTCGGGGCCCTCGTCGCCGAGCCGCTCTTCGTGCTGGTCGACTCGGCCGTCGTCGGCCGGCTCGGCACCGTCCCCCTCGCCGGGCTCGCGCTGGCGAGCACCGTGCTGACGACGCTCGTCGGGCTCTGCGTCTTCCTCGCCTACGCCACCACCGCCGCGGTCGCCCGGCTGCTCGGCGCGGGGGAGCGTGACCACGCCGTGCGGTCCGGGATCGACGGCATGTGGCTGGGCGCGGCGCTCGGCCTGCTGCTCGCCGTCGCGCTGGAGCTGACCGCACCGGCGCTGGTGCGCGCCCTCGGCGCCCCGGCGGACGTCGTCCCGCACGCGGTCGCCTACCTGCGGTGGTCGGCACCCGGGCTTCCGGGGATGCTCGTCGTGCTCGCCGCGACCGGCACCCTGCGCGGGATGCTCGACACGCGCACCCCGCTGGTCGTCGCGGCCTCCGGGGCGCTCACCAACGGGGTGCTCTCGGTCGTCCTCGTGCTCGGCCTCGGCCTCGGGGTGGCCGGGTCCGGCGCCGGGACCGCCGTCACCCAGCTCGCGATGGCGGCCGCGCTCGTCGGCCGCGTCGTCTCGGGGGCGCGCTCGGTCGGCGTCGGGCTGCGGCCGCGGCGGTCCGGACTGCTGGCCGGCCTCGCCGCCGGGACACCGCTCCTGGTCCGGACCGTCTCCCTGCGCCTGGCGATCCTGCTCTCGACGTGGGTCGCAGCCGGGCTCGGGGCAGTCACGCTCGCCGGCCACCAGGCCGTCGCCGCCGTCTGGGGGCTCACGGCCTTCGCGCTGGACGCGTTGGCGATCGCGGCGCAGGCCCTCGTCGGGCACGCCCTCGGCTCCCGCGACCGGGCCGTGGCCCAGGCCGTCCTCGGCCGGGTGCTGCGCTGGGGCACCGCAGCCGGCGCGGTCCTCGGCCTCGTCGTCGGCGTGAGCGCCCCCTGGACGGCCCGGCTCTTCACCGACGACCCGGCGGTGCACGCCGCGGTGACCGCCGCCCTCGTCGTCGTCGCCCTCACCCTGCCGATGGACGGCTGGGTCTTCGTCCTGGACGGCGTCCTCATCGGCGCGGGGGACGGTCGGTACCTCGCCGTCGTCGGCCTCGCGACGCTCGCCGTCTATGTCCCGGCGGCGCTCGCGGTGCGTGCCTGGGCGCCCGAGGGCACCGCGGGGCTGGTCTGGCTGTGGATCGCCTTCGGCGGCCTCTTCATGGCTGCCCGCGCGCTGACGACCGGGCTCCGGGTCCGCGGCACCTCCTGGCTCGGCGTCCCCGCCTGAGCCCCGTCGCCTTTGGGCTGGGCAGCACGACGGCCCGGTCCCCGTGGGGGCCGGGCCGTCGGCGTCTGCCGGTCGGGAGGCTCAGGCCTCCGGGACCACCCGCACGTCGATCTGCGCGGAGACGTCCGAGTGCAGGCGGACCTGCACCTGGAAGTCACCGATCGACTTGATCGGCTGGCCGATCTCGACCTTGCGCTTGTCGATCGCCGGGCCACCGGAGGCGGCGACCGCCTCGGCGATCTCCGAGGTCGTCACGGCGCCGAAGAGTCGGCCGGACGCGCCCGCGCGAGCGGTGATGACGACGGGCTTGGACTGCAGCGAGTCGCGCACCGCCTTCGCGTCGTCGAGCGTGGCGATCTCGCGGGCCTTGCGGGCCTTGCGGATGCCGGCGATCTGCTTCTCGGCACCCTTGGTCCAGCCGGTCGCCAGGCCACGCGGCAGGAGGTAGTTCCGGGCGTACCCGTCCTTGACCTCGACCACGTCGCCGGGGGCACCCAGGCCGGTCACCTCGTGCGTGAGGATGAGCTTTGCCATCGTGGTCGCCTCCTCAGCGGGCGGAGCTGGAGTAGGGCAGCAGGGCCATCTCGCGGGCGTTCTTGACGGCCCGCGCGATCGCGCGCTGCTCCTGGACGGAGACACCGGTCACCCGGCGAGCGCGGATCTTCCCGCGGTCGGAGATGAACTTGCGCAGCAGCGCGGTGTCCTTGTAGTCGACCGCCTCGATCTTCGCGACCTTCAGCGGGTTCTGCTTCTTCTTGGGCTTGCGGATGACGGGCTTGGCCATCGTGGTGCTCCTTGTCGTGGAGCCCGGACCTGCCGTCAGCGACGACGGCCCGGGATGGAAATCGACGGATGATCAGAAGGGGGGCTCGTCGTAGGACTGCGAGCCACCGGAGGACGGCGCGGGCGTGGCCCACGGGTCGTTGTCCATGCTGGCGCCACCGCCGCTGCTGCCGCTGCTCCGCGCGGCGCCGCCGGAGAACCCGCCGCCACCGCCGGAGCGCTGGGCACGGGTCACCTTGGCCGAGGCGTACCGCAACGACGGTCCGATCTCCTCGACCTGCAGCTCGACGACGGTCCGCTTCTCACCCTCGCGGGTCTCGTAGGACCGCTGGACGAGGCGACCGGAAGCGATCACGCGGGTGCCCTTGGTGAGGGACTCGGCGACGTTCTCGGCGGCCTCGCGCCAGATCGAGCAGCGCATGAACAGCGTGTCGCCGTCCTTCCACTCGTTGGTCTGACGGTCGAACGCGCGGGGCGTGGACGCGATCGTGAAGTTCGCGACCGGCGCCCCGGACGGCGTGAAACGCAGCTCAGGGTCCCCGGTCAGGTTCCCGATCACCGTGATGACGGTGTCACCAGCCATGCCAGCTCCTCGGTTCAGTCAGGTGCAGTGTGGGCGGAGGCGATGCCGACCGACGCTCAGCGAGCGTCGGGACGCATGACCTTCGTGCGCAGGACGGCCTCGTTCAGCCCGAGCTGGCGGTCCAGCTCCTTGGCCGTGGCCGGCTCGGCGGTGAAGTCGACGACGGCGTAGATGCCCTCGGGCTTCTTGTTGATCTCGTAGGCCAGGCGACGCCGGCCCCAGATGTCGACCTTGTCGACCGAACCTCCGGCGGTGGTGATCACCGAGAGGTACTTGTCGAGGGACGGAGCGACGGTGCGCTCCTCGATGTCGGGGTCAAGGATGACCATCATCTCGTAACGACGCATGCGGATACCCACCTCCTGTGGACTCAGCGGTCACGGTCTCTCCGTGACAGGAGGGTGTTGCGTCAGCCGACCCGGAGCCATCCGCGGCGATAGGCACCGTGCGGCGCCGGGCAGCAGCCGCCCATGCTACCGGCTGACGCCGCCGACCGTGACCACGGTCGGCGGCGTCCGGCAGGTGGACCCCCCGGAGCCCGGGGGGCCGACCCGTCAGCCGCCGGTTCCGGCGCCCGTGCCCGCGCCGGTCCCGGCCGTGGGCGCGACGGTCGGGGTCTCCGTCGGCAACGGCGTCGCCGCGGGTCCCGACGAGACCGTGAGGGTGATCGTCGAGCCGGGAGCAGCCTGCCCTCCGCCCGCGGGGTCGGTCCGGATGACCTCGCCCTCGGGCACGTCGGGGTCCTCGGCCGTCTCGACGGCGACGACGAACCCGGCCGACTCGAGCGCGCGGGTCGCGGCGGCCTCGCGGCGGCCGCTGACGTCCGGCACCTCCACGGTGCCCGGACCGCTGGAGACGGTCACCGTGATGGTCGACCGGGGGATCGCCTCACCGCTCGGGTCGGTGGAGATGACGATCCCGTCCGGGACCGTCGGGTCGTTGGCGTAGACGACCTCGACCCCGAAGCCGGCGGCGCCCAGGTCCGTGCGCGCCTCGGCCTCCGTCTTGCCGACGACGTCGGGGATCGCGATCGGCTCGGGGACGTTCGACTTGCCGACGTAGGCGGGGGGCGGGAACTCCTCGATGACCCGGCCCGCCATCGCGACGGTCATGAAGTCCGTCCACAGGTCAGCCGGCGCGGAGCCACCGGTGATGTACCGGTAGCCGCCGAACGGCGTGATCGACTCCGTCTCCCCGTTCGGGCCGACCTGGTAGAGCGCGACGGCGGTGGTGAGCTGGCGGGTGTAGCCGACGAACCAGGCGGACCGGTTGTCGTTCGACGTCCCCGTCTTGCCGGCCACCGGGTAGCCGATGGTGCCGGCCTTCCGTGCGGTCCCACCGGGCTGGACGACCTGCTCCATCGCGTAGGTGACGTCGGCGACGACGTCGGCCTCGAACGCCCGCGTCGGCTGGACGCCGCCGGTGTGGACGAGCTCGCCGCCCAGCGTGGTGACGGTCCGGACGATGAACGGGTCGGTCCGCATCCCCTCGGCGGCGAAGGTGTTGAAGGCATGGGCCATGTCCAGCGGGTGCGGGGAGGCGGTCCCCAGGACGTTGGAGACCTCGGTGCCCATGCCCGCGGCGTCCGCGGGCACGCCGGCGCGGATCGCCGCCTCGAGCGTCTTGTCCGGCCCGACCTCGACGTTCATCTGGGCGTAGACGGCGTTGACCGAGTCCGCCGTCGCCGTGACGACGTCGATCGTCCCGTAGCTCGAGTCCCCGTAGTTGCGCACGCCGTCGGGGAAGCCCTCGACGGGGATCCTGTTCTGCCCGGAGTACGTCGACTTCAGCGAGCCGCCGTTCTCCAGGTAGGCGGCCAGGGTGAACGGCTTGAAGGTCGAGCCGGCCTGCGCGACGTCCTGGGTGACGGCGTTGCGGGCCTGGGTGAGGTAGTCCGGGCCGCCGTAGAGCGCGATGATCGCGCCGTCCTTCGGGTCGAGGGTCACCATCGCGACGTGCAGGTTCTCCGGCTTGTCCTCGGGCATCCGGCCGACGGCGGCGACCGCCTCCTGCTGGAGGATCGGGTCGATCGTCGTGACGATCGCGTACCCGCGCTGGTCGAGGTCCTCCGTGGTCAGCGGCGTGGTCGCGGTGATCTCGTCGCGGACCATCTGCAGCAGGTAGCCGTCGGGGCCCGCGTAGGTGTCCGACCGGGCGAAATCGATCGTCTCCGGGAAGGTCTGGGCGTCGCGCTCCGCCTGGGTCAGGGCCTCCGTGGCGACCATGCCGTCGAGCACGTAGTTCCACCGCCGCTCGGCCTCCTCCTGGGAGATCCGCGGGTCGAAGTTGTTCGGCGAGGGGACGACGCCGGCCAGCAGCGCGGCCTGGGAGACCGTGAGGTCGGCGGCGTCCACCCCGAAGTAGGCCTGCGAGGCGGTCTCGACCCCGTAGGAGTCCCGGCCGAAGTAGATCGTGTTGAGGTAGTTGGAGACGATCTCGTCCTTGTCCTGGGCGCGATCGAGCTTGATCGCCAGGAGGGCCTCGCGGAGCTTGCCCTGGTAGCTGGTCACGGTGGAGCCGAAGTAGAACCGCTCGGCGTACTGCTGCGTGATCGAGGAGCCACCCTGCCGGGACCCGCCGCTGAGGTTCGTGTAGAGGGCGCGGACGATGCCGATCGGGTCGATCCCGGGGTTCGTGTAGAAGGTGCGGTCCTCACCGGCGACCACGGCGTCCTTCATCACCTGCGGGATCGTGTCCTTGTCGACGATCACCCGGTTCGTCTCGCCGAAGGTGCCCAGCTCGGTGGTGCCGTCGGCGAAGTAGACGGTCGTCGTCTGCGCCTCGGCGAAGTCCGCAGGGCTCGGGATGGTCGTCGTCACGTAGAGACCGACGAAGACGCCCATCCCGAGGGCGAGCACCGTCAGCACCGAGCCGAGGACCAGGCGCCAGGACGGCAGCCAGCGACGCAGCCCGGACTTGCCCTGGCGCGGGTAGTCGATCAGACGGCGCCGGGACCGGCGTCCGGTCGACCGACGGGACGCCGCGGCACCGGCGGCACGCCCGGGTGCCGGGGCCGGTGCGGGAGTGGCGCCGCGGGTCGGCGAGGAGGCCGACCCGCTGCCGCCGGCGCCGAGCACGCTGCGGCGCTGGGGTCCACCAGGGCCCGAGGGCCCGCGCGAGGAGGGAGGAGTGGCCACGGGAAACCTTCCGGTCGACGCAACCGAACGGCCCGGCCGGGCGAGCGCTGCGTCAGCGATGGGGGACAAGTCCAGCCACCCAGTATGCGGACTGGACGTGTGCACGGTGTGCAGAAGAGCGACAGGACCTGCAGATTGTCGCGCCCTCGCAGCCCCGCGCCGCCCCGTGGGGTGTGCCGCGGAGTGCCCGTGCCGCGCCCGCGCCGTGCCCGCGCCGTGCCGCCGTGTTGCGTCGCACCCCTCGACCTGTCTAGTCTCCCGATGTATCAGTTCGATACATCGTCCCGCTGGATCGACTCGATCCATCTCATGGGAACCCCGACGGTCAGGAGGAGGCAGGGTGCGCAGCAGGTCCGACGTGCTCGACCTCGCCATCCTCGGCCTGCTCCAGGAAGCCCCCATGCACGGGTACGAGCTGCGCAAGCGGCTCAACCTGCTGCTCGGCTCGTTCCGCGCGCTGTCCTACGGCTCGCTGTACCCGGCGCTCAAGGCGCTGGCCGAGCGTGGGCTCATCGCCGGGACCGACACCGCCGCTCCGCCGCCGCACGCCCTGTCGGGCAAGCGGGCGCGGATCGTCTACGAGCTCACGGCCGACGGCAAGGAGCACCTCGCCGAGATCCTGTCGAGCGCCGGGCCGGCGTCCTGGGAGGACGAGCACTTCGACGTGCGGTTCGCCTTCTTCGGGCAGACCGACACCGAGACGCGGCTGCGGATCCTCGAGGGGCGCCGCACGCGGCTGACCGAGCGGCTCGAGCAGGTGCGCGCCTCCGCGATGCGCACCCGTGAGCGGGTGGACGAGTACACCCTCGAGCTCCAGCGCCACGGCCTGGAACAGGTCGAGCGTGAGGTCAAGTGGCTCGACGGACTGATCGACAACGAGCGCGACACCCGTCGCGAACGGACCGGGAGCGGCCAGCCGGCCGACTCCGACACACAGGGCGACACAACGTCGCCGCAGCGAGGAATCGAGGAACGACGATGAGTTCGATCCGCGTCGCCATCGTGGGCGTCGGCAACTGCGCCGCGTCGTTGGTGCAGGGCGTCCACTACTACGCGGACGCCGACCCCCAGGCCAAGGTCCCGGGGCTCATGCACGTCCAGTTCGGCCCGTACCACGTCTCCGACATCGAGTTCGTGGCCGCGTTCGACGTGGACGCCAAGAAGGTCGGCTTCGACCTCTCCGAGGCCATCGGCGCCAGCGAGAACAACACCATCAAGATCGCCGACGTCCCGCCGCTCGGCGTGACCGTCCAGCGCGGTGTCACCAACGACGGTCTCGGCAAGTACTACCGCGAGACCATCGAGGAGTCCGACGCCGAGCCGGTCGACGTCGTCCAGACGCTCAAGGACGCCCAGGCCGACGTCCTGATCTGCTACCTGCCCGTCGGGTCGGACGTCGCCGCGAAGTACTACGCCCAGTGCGCCATCGACGCCGGCGTCGCCTTCGTCAACGCGCTGCCGGTCTTCATCGCCTCCGACCCCGTGTGGGCCAAGAAGTTCGAGGACGCCGGCGTGCCGATCGTCGGTGACGACATCAAGTCCCAGGTCGGCGCGAGCATCACGCACCGCGTCCTGGCCCGGCTGTTCGAGGATCGCGGTGTCGTCCTCGACCGGACGTACCAGCTCAACGTCGGCGGCAACATGGACTTCAAGAACATGCTGGAGCGCGAGCGCCTGCAGTCCAAGAAGCTCTCCAAGACGCAGTCGGTCACCTCGAACCTCGACGACGGCCCGCTGGCCGGCAAGAAGGAGGACCGCAACGTCCACATCGGCCCGTCGGACTACGTCGCGTGGCTCGACGACCGCAAGTGGGCCTACGTGCGCCTCGAGGGTCGCGCCTTCGGTGACGTCCCCCTGAACCTGGAGTACAAGCTCGAGGTCTGGGACTCGCCCAACTCGGCCGGTGTCATCATCGACGCGCTCCGCGCGGCGAAGATCGCCAAGGACCGCGGCGTCGGCGGCCCGATCAACTCGGCCGCGACGTACTTCATGAAGTCGCCGCCGGTCCAGATGGAGGACACGAAGGGCCGGGCGCAGCTCGAGGCCTTCATCGCGGGCGAGCTCGAGCGCTGAGCTGAGGTCCGCAGGCCGGGCAACGCACCCGGCTGCACCGCCCGACCGCTGAGCGGCCGAGCACCTGAACGGCACGAAGGGCCGGGTCCACACGGACCCGGCCCTTCGTCGTCCCGGCCGCCCGGCGGGTGCCGGCGGGCGCTGGGCTAGCCTTCAGCGGTGAGCGTCCTGTCCGACCTGCGGGTCGTCGCCGCGCACGGCGGCTACCGCAGGCTGCTCGCCGTCCGCCTCGTCTCCCAGACCGGTGACGGCGCCTTCCAGGTCGGGCTCGCGACGCTGTTCTTCTTCGCCCCCGAGCGGCTGACCACCGCGCAGGACGTCGCGACCGCCTTCGCCGTCCTCCTGCTGCCCTTCACCGTCATCGGGCCCTGGGCCGGGGTGCTGCTCGACCGGTGGCGACGGCGGCAGGTCCTCCTGGTCGGCAACGCCGTCCGCGTCGTGCTGACGCTCACGCTCGCGGTGCTCCTGGCCACGGTCGGGATCGGACCGGCGGTCTACGCGCTCACCCTGCTCACCCTCTCGATCAACCGGTTCCTGCTGTCGGCGCTGTCGGCCGGCCTGCCGCACGTGGTCCCGCGCGCTCAGCTCCTCATGGCCAACACGATCACCCCGACGCTCGGCACCGTCGCGGCCGCGGCCGGGGGCGGCATCGGGCTGCTCGCGGGGATCGTCACGCCCGACGGCGGCGCGCACGACGTGATCGCGCTCGTCGGGGCGGCCACGCTGTTCGCCGGCGCCTCGGGCCTCGCGCTGCGCCTCGGGCCGGACCAGCTCGGACCCGAGCACCGCGTCGCCGGCGCCGAGCTCAGGGAACGCGCACGGGACGTCGCCCGCGGGCTCGGCGAGGGCGCCCGCTACCTCGTCGCCCGGCGCACCCCGGCCTGGGCGCTCGGGGTGATGGCGGTGCACCGCTTCGTCTACGGCGCCGTGTTCATCGCGAGCATCCTCATCTCGCGCAACCTGCTCTCCGACCCGCGCGACGCCGCGGCCGGCCTCGCCACCTTCGCGACGGTCTTCGCGGCGACGGCCGTCGGGTTCGGCCTCGCGGTGGTCCTCACCCCGCTCGCGCACCAACGGATCTCGCCGTCGACCTGGATCGTCGTCTGCCTCGGGGTCGGCGCCGCGAGCCAGACGCTGCTCGTCGTGACCGTGTCCCGGCCCGCGATGCTGCTCGGCTCGGCCCTGCTCGGGCTGACGGCCCAGGGCGCGAAGATCGCCGTCGACACGATCGTCCAGCGCGACACCGCGGACGACTACCGCGGCCGCGCCTTCGCGTTCTACGACGTGCTCTACAACGCCGCCTTCGTCGGGGCCGCGGCCCTGGCGGCGATCGCCCTGCCGGACACCGGCTGGTCGCGGCTCACCTTCGCCGGCCTCGCCCTCGTCTACGTCAGCCTCGCGCTCGTCTTCCGCCGTGCGACGCTCCGCCACGAGGCGGCCGAGCGCTCCGCCGACCCGACCGAGGTGTGACGGATCGGGCCGACCCGCCTAGCATCGCGACGTGAGCGAGCAGACGTCCACACCGACGCCGACGCCGACGACGGCCTTCGGCGTCGGCCCGGACCTGCACCTGCGCGCCGCCGCCGCCAGCGAGCTCTCCTTCACGCTCTCCGACCCGACCCTGCCGGACAACCCGCTGGTCTGGGTCAACCCGGCCTTCGAGCGCGTC
The DNA here is from genome assembly GCA_963724505.1 of uncultured Actinomycetota bacterium. Lineage (GTDB taxonomy): Bacteria > Actinomycetota > Actinomycetes > Actinomycetales > Cellulomonadaceae > Actinotalea. Next base: position 398,211 of record CAVRUY010000001.1, on the reverse strand, counting down.
ACCGGACATCGCGCGCAGGACGTGCTCGGCCGCAACTGCCGGTTCCTCCAGGGCCCAGGGACCGACCCGGTCGTCGTCGCGCGGATCCGCGCCGCGCTGGCCGCCCGCGAGACCTTCGCCGACACGCTGCTCAACTACCACGCGGACGGCACCACCTTCTGGAACCAGGTGGTCATCAGCCCCGTCCTCGACGCCGACGGCGAGCTCACCCATTTCGTCGGGATCCAGGCGGACGTCACCGAGCGCGTCGAGGCCCAGCGGGCCAAGGACCTGCAGCTCGCGGCGGCCCGGGACGACGGCGCCCGGCTCGCGCTGCTCGCCGCGGTGTCCGACGAGCTCGCCACCCACCTCGACCACGCCGAGGCGGCCCGCGCCCTCGCGGACCTCACGGTCGCCCGGCTCGCCCACTGGGCCGTCGTCGGCCTGGTCGGCGAGCGCGGCCGGGTCCAGGGTGTGCACCTGGCCACCCGGGAGCCGCTCGGCCCGGCGGACGCCGCCGAGCTGGCGGGACTCGACCCCTCGTGGGTCACCCGGTCCCCCCGGGTCGTCGCCGCCCTCGCCGCCCCGGCGACCGACCTGCCGCGCCCCGAGCCGTTCGACATCGACGGCCTGCCGAGCCGGACCACCCCCGAGCAGCTCGCCGCCCTCCGGCGCCTCGGCCTCGGCGAGACCCTCGTCCTGCCGCTGCGCGCGCGGTCCCGCGCCCTCGGCGTGCTCGTCCTCGTGCGGCGGGCCGGCGAGCCGTTCGGCGAGCAGGAGGTCGTCACCGCGGCCCACGTCGCCCAGCGGGCCGGCCTCGGTCTGGACAACGTCCGTCTCTACCAGCGCGAGCGGTCCATCGCGCTCACCCTGCAGCGCCAGCTCCTGCCGGACGTCCCGCAGATCAAGGGACTCGACATCGCGGCCGGCTACCACCCCTCCGAGCAGCCCGCGGAGGTCGGCGGGGACTGGTTCGACGTCCTCGCGCTCCCCGACGACGCGACGGGTCTCGCCGTCGGCGACGTGGTCGGCCATGACATGCGGGCCGCCGCGGCGATGGGCCAGCTGCGCTCGGTGCTGCGCTCCTACGCCTGGAGCGGGGAGTCCGCCGGCCGGGTGATCGAGCACCTCGACGAGCTCGTCCGCGGGCTCGGCATGGCGCAGGTCGCCACCTGCGTGTACCTGCGGCTGAGCGGCGACCGGCTCGAGTACAGCCGGGCGGGGCACCCGGCCCCGCTGCTCCGCCTGCCCGACGGCGCGGTCCAGGTGCTCGACGGGGGCCTGCGGACCCCGGTCGGCGTCCGCAGCCTCGGCGCCGGGCTCGCCCAGGCGGAGACCGTCCTGCCGCGCGGGGCCACCCTGATCGCCTTCTCCGACGGGCTCGTCGAGCGACGCGACCGACCGTTGCGCGCCGGGCTCGCCGCGCTGCACGCCGCCGTCGCGGCGCTCCCCGACGGGTTGAGCGCCACCGAGGTCCGTGACCGGCTCGTCGGCGAGATGCTCGGGCCGCGGCAGGAGGACGACGTCTGCCTGCTGGTGGTCCGCCGCCGCTGAGGGGCCGGCCCAGCCGTCGCACGGCGACGGCGCCCGATCACGCGTCCGGGTGACGCTCCGCCCACCACGCCCGCAGCGCGGCCTCGGCCACCTCGGGGTCCTGCGGGCCGGACTCCATCCGCAGGTCCAGGAGGTGGCGGTACGCCTCGCCGACCTCGCGCCCCGGGCCGATGCCCAGGATCTGCCATGATCCGGGTGCCGTCGAGGTCGGGCCGGATCGCCGCGAGCTCCTCGTGCTCCCGCAGCTCGGCGATCCGGGCCTCGAGGTCGTCGTAGGCGAACGAGAGCCGGTCCGCCTTGCGGCGGTTCCGGGTGGTGCAGTCCGAACGGGTCAGACGGTGCAGCCGTTCGAGCAGCGGGCCGGCGTCGGTGACGTAGCGCCGCACCGCCGAGTCGGACCACTGGACCTCGCCGTAGCCGTGGAACCGCAGGTGCAGCTCGGTCAGCCGGGCGACCGCCTGGACCGTCTCCTTGTCGAAGCGCAGCGCCCTGAGCCGCTTGGCCACCAGCTTGGCGCCGACCACCTCGTGGTGGTGGAAGCTCACCCCGCCGCCCCCCTCGAAGCGCCGCGTCGCGGGCTTGCCGATGTCGTGCAGCAGCGCGGCGAGCCGGAGCACGAGGTCGGGGCCGGGGACCGGGCCGGTGGGGTGCTCCAGGGTGCCCGTCTCCAGGTCGATCGCCTGGGCGAGCACCGTGAGGGAGTGCTGGTAGACGTCCTTGTGCCGGTGGTGCTCGTCGATCTCCAGCCGCAGCGCCGGCAGCTCGGGCAGCACGTGGTCCGCCAGACCGCTGTCGACGAGGATCTCCAGGCCGGGGCGCGGGTCGGCGGCGAGCAGGAGCTTGGCCAGCTCGTCGCGGACCCGCTCGGCCGAGACGATCTCGATCCGGCCGGCCATCGCGGTCAGCGCCTCGGCGACGTCGGGCGCGAGCCGCATGCCCAGCTGGGCGGCGAACCGCGCCGCGCGCATCATCCGCAGCGGGTCGTCGTCGAAGGACTGCTCGGCGGTGACGGGCGTGCGCAGCAGGCCGGATGCGAGGTCGGCGAGCCCGTCGAACGGATCGACGAAGCTGAGGCCCGGCAGCCGCACGGCCATCGCGTTGACGGTGAAGTCCCGGCGCGACAGGTCGCCCTCGAGGGTGTCCCCGAACGCGACGACGGGCTTGCGCGAGCCCGGCTCGTAGGCGTCCGACCGGTAGGTGGTGACCTCGACGACGACGTCGGGCGACCCGGGACGACCGAACCGGCGGGCACCGATCGTGCCGAACTCCCGGCCGATGTCCCAGTGCGCATCCGCCCAGCCCGCCAGGAGGCGCTCGGTCTCGTCCGGGTCGGCCGAGGTCGCGAAGTCCAGGTCGGCGCTGGACCGACCGAGGAAGGCGTCCCGGACCGGCCCGCCGACCAGGGCGAGCTCGTGCCCGGCCTGCTCGAAGAGGGCCCCGAGCTCGAGCGCTGCCGGCGCCATCGTCGTCAGGACGTCGACGGCGCGCCGCTGGAGCGCCGCCAGGTCTCGGGCCGGGTCGGGCACGGAGGGCTGGGCGCGGTGACGGGGCGGGCGCGATTGGGTGGACACGGCACACCAGGGTGCCAGACGCGCGCGGGAGTGGGTCACGGCCACGGTCGTTACAGTGTCGGCATGTCCGCTCACGTGCCGATGCCCGGTGGGGCGATGCCCACACCGCCGGGCGGGCACGCCCTGCGGAGGGTACGTCCGGCGGCTGTCCGGCCGGTCCCGGCGCTGCCCATCGTCGAGGAGACCTCGGCCGGCGGCCTGGTGATCGACCAGAGCACCGGAGAGCCGCGCGCCGCCGTCATCGCACGGCGCAACCGGGCGGGGCGGCTCGAGTGGTGCCTGCCCAAGGGCCACCTCGAGGGCACCGAGACCCCGGAGCAGGCCGCGGTGCGCGAGATCGCCGAGGAGACCGGGATCGACGGCCTCATCCTGCGCGCGCTCGGCACGATCGACTACTGGTTCACCGGGGACGACCGCCGGGTGCACAAGGTCGTGCACCACTTCCTGCTGCGCGCCGTCGGCGGCGTGCTCACGGTCGAGGGCGACCCGGACTGCGAGGCCGAGGACGTGGCGTGGGTCCCGGTGACCGAGCTGCCGAGCCGACTGGCGTACCCGAACGAGCGTCGGCTCGCCGCAGCGGCCCGCGCCGTGCTGCACGACAGCGCATGAACCGCCTGCGTGCCCTGTCCGCCGTCCTCCTCGGCGGGCTGCTCGCGCTGGGCGCGGCAACCGCTGCTGTGCCGGCGACGGCGGCGACCGCGACGGTCGAGCGGGTCCTGCCGGTCGTGGTCGCGGCGAACCGGATCTCGCCCGCGGTCCTCGAGCCGGGGCAGGACCTCACGGTCGGGGTCACCCTGACGAACACGGGCACGACGCCGGTCGCCCGCCCGCGCGCCTTCGTCAACCTCGACCGCCGAGCCTTCGTCTCGCGGAGCTCGCTCGACCGGTGGCGCGAGGCGGCGCCCTTCTCGGCCGCCGGCACGGCCGTCGGCCAGGCCGACCTCGAGACGCCCCTGGCACCCGGCGCCACGGCGAGCCTGACGATCACGGTGCCCGCCGCGTCGATCGGCCTGTCCTCGGCGGCCGGCGCCTGGGGCGCCCGTGGCCTGGCCGTCGAGGTCGTGGACGCGGAGGACCCGACCCGCATCCGGCTCGGCGTCGTGCGCACCTTCGTGGTGTGGTTCCCGCCGCAGGAGGTCACGCCCACGACGCTCAGCGTCCTGGTCCCGTTCACCGGGCCGGTCACCACCGGTGACGTCCCGGCGGCGGTCGCCGCCCAGACCGCACCCGGTGGCCGGCTCAGCGAGGTGCTGCGCGCCACCGCCCCGCACCCCGGCGTGACCTGGGCCGTCGACCCCGCCCTCGTGGCGACCGCTGCGGCCGACGACGACAGCCCCGGCTCCTCCTGGGCCAGGGCCCTGGTCGGCGCGACGGACGGGCGCGAGGTGCAGCTGCTGCCGTGGGGGGACGCCGACGTCGCGGCCCTCACGCACACCCAGTCGGTGAGCCTCGGCGTCCTGGCCGACGAGCTGTCCCGCCGGACGGCCGCGGACCTGGGGCTGCCGTCGAGCGACGTCTTCTCCTGGCCGGGCGGAGCGACGACCGACCTCGACACGGTCGACGTCGTCTCACCGGACGGCGCGCGGGCCGTGGTCGTCGCCCCCGGCGAGCTCCTGCCGCCGAGCGTCCTCACCTACACACCCACCGGCGCGACGAGCGTGAGCGTCGAGGAGCGGGTCGTCGACCTGCTCGTCCCCGACCCCGAGCTCTCGCAGGTCCTGGCGGTGGGGATGACCGCCGAGCAGGAGGCCGCGGGCGGGGCCGACCAGGTGACCGGGGCGACCGCCGCCGCGGAGCTGCTCGCGGAGCTCGCCATCATCACCCGGGAGCGGCCGAGCGACGGCCGGCACGTCCTGGCGACCCTGCCCCGGGACTGGTCGCCCGTGGCCGCCGTGGCGGACGCCCAGCTGAGCGCGATCGAGACGGCCCCGTGGGTGCGCCTCGCGCCGGTCGCCGAGCTCGCCGCGACCGAGACGCCGACCGTCGACCGCGGCACGCTGCCCCAGCGCGAGGTCCTGCCCACCGAGGTCACCGCCGCCGAGCTCCGCTCGACGACCAGCACCCTCGAGGAACGCCTCGCCATCGCCGCGATGGGCACGGATCCGGCCGCCCTGGCCGGCGACACCGAGGTCGAGCGCCTGGCACCGGCCGCGCTCGCCTGGCGGGAGAACCCGGCCGGTCGCGCTGCGGTGGTCGCCGCGTCGATCGAGCGCACCGCGGCCCTGCGGACGGCCGTGTCGGTGCCCCCCGCGGGGACCGTGAACCTCATCTCGACCTCGGGCGACCTCCCGCTCCAGGTCGACAACGCCCTCGACCAGGACGTCACCGTCGTGGTCGACCTCCGGCCGACCGACAGCAGGCTCGTGGCCGACCGCCCGGTCGAGGTGACGGTGCCGGCCGGCGGCGCCGCGACCGTCGAGATCCCGGTCCACGGGGTGCAGAGCGCGGACGTCCAGGTCGTCGTCGAGCTCTCCACGACGACCGGCGTGCTGGTCGACAGCACCACCCGGCTGACGGTCCGGGTGCGCGCGGACTGGGAGAACATCGGCACCGGGATCGTCGGTGGTGTGCTGGCGATCGGGCTCGTCGTCGGCCTGGCGAGAACCGCCCGCCGGGCCCGCGGGACGCGCGCCGACCGCGCGGCCGCGGCCGGGTTGCCGAGCGTCCCGGCCGACGAGGACGGGACCGTGTCATGAGCGCCCCGGGCCCCGACGCCGTGCCCAGCGAGCCGCGCCTGAGCCGCGGCGCCGGCGTGATGGCCGCGGGGACCGCCGTCTCCCGCGTCCTCGGCGTCGTGCGCGGCGCCGTCCTGGCGGCCGCGGTCGGCGTCAACGCCCAGGCAGCCGGCGCCTTCAACGTCGCCAACTGGCTGCCGAACATGCTCTACATGCTCATCGCCGGCGGCCTGCTCAACGCCGTGCTGGTGCCGCAGGTCGTCCGGGCGTACCGGACCGGCCAGGGCCAGGGCTACGTCGACCGTCTGCTCACCCTCTCGATCACGCTGCTCGCCGGGGTCACCGTCCTGCTCACGGCGGGGGCGCCGATCATCGTGCGGATCGCGGCGTCCGACGAGAACCCCACGTACACCGCGCTCGCCACCGCGTTCGCCCTCTGGTGCATCCCGCAGGTCTTCTTCTACGGGCTCTACACGCTGCTCGGGCAGGTGCTCAACGCGCGGGGCAGCTTCGGGCCCTACATGTGGGCGCCGGTCGTCAACAACCTGGTGTCCATCGCCGGCTTCGGCGTCTTCATCGCGGTGTTCGGCCGGTACGCCAGGAACGGGCCGCTCGCCGACCCCTCCGCCTGGGGCGTCGGCCCGATCTCCCTGCTCGGTGGGGTGGCCACCCTGGGCATCGTCACCCAGGCACTCGTCCTGCTCGTCCCGCTGTACCGGTCGGGCTTCCGCTACCGACCCCGGTGGGACTGGCGCGGAGCGGGCCTGGGGACGGCCGGCCGGGTGGCCGGCTGGACGTTCGCCGCCCTGCTCATCGGCCAGCTGGGCGTGGTGGCGGTCTCCCGGGTCGCCACGGCGGCCGACCAGAGCGGCGGCGGTCCGGGCGTCGCCGGCTACTCGGCCTACACGAACGCCTTCATGATCTTCATGCTGCCGCACTCGCTCGTCACCGTCTCGCTCCTGACGACCCTGTTCACCCGGCTGTCCGGTCACGCCGCCGCCGACGACCGGGGGCGGATGCGGGCCGACGCGTCCTCGGGCCTGCGGCTGATCGGCGTGTTCACGATCCTCGCGACCGCCGTCGTCGCGGTCCTCGCCGTGCCGCTCGTGCGGGTCGTCCTGCCCACCGTCTCGCCGGCGGAGGCCGGCTCGGTCGCGCGGATCGTCGTGGCGATGATCGCCGGTCTCGCCGCGCTCGGTGCCTGGTCGCTGTGCCAGCGGATCTTCTACGCCCACGAGGACGCCAAGGGCCTGTTCTGGATCCAGGTGACGATGGCGGGCGTCGTCGCGGGCGGCGCGCTGCTGGCCCGCGCCGTGCTGCCCGTCGACTGGTGGGTCGCGGGGGCGGGCGCGTCGATGGCGCTGTCCTACCTCGTCGGCGCGACCTGGGCTGGCCTCGCCGTCCGGCGGCGCCTCGGAGGGGGTGGACGCACCGCGCTGACCATGCACGTCAAGGCGGTCCTCGCGGCCCTCGTCGCCGTCGCGGCCGGTTGGCCCCTGGTCCGGATGTTCGGCGACCCGTCCCGGCTCGGCTTCCTGCACGCGGTCGTGGTCTGCCTCGTCGTGGGCGTCGTCATGCTGGTGCTCGACGTGGTCGCCCTGCGGCTGCTGCGGGTCTCCGAGCTCGCCGAGGTCGCCGCCCCGGTGCTCGCGGTCGTCCGCCGTACCATGGGCCGTGCGGGGCTCGGTCGTGCCGCGCACGGCACGAGCGACGGAGGTAGCCAGGTGGACGTGGTGCTCGGGCACGGCACTCTCTTGGCCGGCCGCTACCGCCTCGACCACCCGGTCGTCACCGACCTGCCCGGCGTCGAGCGCTGGCTGGCCCAGGACCAGATCCTCGACCGCCCGGTCACCGCGACCCTGCTGCTGACCGGCCGCGTGCGGCAGGCGCAGGACGGCGCCCGCCGCGCTGCGCTGGTCACCGACCCCCGACTCCTGCGGGTCCTCGACGTCGGGGACCACGAGGGCCAGGCGTACGTCGTCACCGAGCGCGCTCCGGGGCGCACGCTCGCGGACCTGACCGCCCGTGGACCGCTGCCCGCCGACCAGGCCCGCGCGATCATCGGCGAGGCCGCCGTCGCCCTCGAGACGGCGCGGCGGCGGGGCGTCCACCACCTCGCCCTGCGCCCGTCCGCCGTGCACGTGACCTCCGGTGGTGTCGTCGTCTCCGGCCTGGGCATGGACGGCGAGCTGCGCGAGCACGGCCTGGGCGACGCCCGCTCGACGACCCGCGCCGACACGGTCGGCCTGGTCGCCCTGCTGTACGTCGCGCTCACCGGACGACGGCCCGGGTCGCCCGACGGGCCGTGGGCGGCGCCCGTCGTCGCGGGCACGATGGTCCCGCCGGCCGAGCTCGTGCCCGGGATCCCCAACGACCTGGACACGCTGTGCGCGGTGACGCTGGGCCCGCACGACGACGGTCCGCACAGCCCGGCCGAGCTCGTGCGGGAGCTCGAGCCGTGGGTGCCGATCGACGTGGCCGGGATCGACACCGCCCTCGCCGCGCACAGCGTCCGCGCGACGCGGCCCGCGGTCCCGGTGGCGAGCAAGGCCGTCGCCGCGGAGGACGAGACCGACGCGGCCGTGGACGAGACCGCTGCCGCCGTCCCGGACGAGCCCGAGGCAGCCGACGCAGCGGGGACGGCCGACGCTCCCGTGCCCGCACCCGACGCAGCGGAGGCTCCGGTCGGCGCCGCGACAGCCGACGCACCCGCGGACGTCGAGCCACCGCGGGGCGACGACTCGACCACCGCGACCGACGGGATCGTCCCGGAGGCCGGGGACGCGCCGCACGAGACCGAGCTGGGCCGGGACGACCTGGATCCCGCCGCGCCGATGGTCCGGACCTCGGTCCGGACCTCGCTCGCCGGGGTGCACTCCGACCGGCCCGGGACGCCGCCGCCGGCGATCATGCCGCCGGTCCGCCGCCCCGACCCCCGCCTGACGAGCGCCCTGAGCGCGCGCAGGCGCCGGCGGACCACGGACCACGGCCCGCGTCCCGGGATCGGCCCCCACCTGGCGCCCCACGGGCAGCGCGGCGGACGCCGCCACCCCGGGGCAGGCCACGACCGACGACACCGTCTCGGTGACCGCAGCCGGTCCACCGGACGCCGCGGCACCCCCACGGCGCGGCCCCTCCTTCGCGCTCCCCAAGCCCGTCGGCGACGCACCGCGCCGCGGCCCGGCCCTCGCGCCCAGGCCCGCCTCGGCCCCCGGGTCGGACGGCGCGCGCCCGGGGCACGACCACCGCGACTTCGACGCGCTCATCGGACGCTCTGCCGAGGTCCTCACCCAGCGGCGGTTCAACCCGACGCCCTTCGTGCTCGCGCTGGTCGGCGTCGTGCTCGTCGTGGGCGCCGTGATGGCCTGGAACTCGCTCACCGCACCGGGCGGGCTGTTCTCCGGGTTCGGCAGCCTGGTGGACGACGGCGAGTCCACCTCCCGGCCGACGTCGTTCGAGAGCCCGCTGCCGACCGCCACCGCGAGCCCCTCGGCGGACGCCGGCGGGGAGTCCGCGGCCCCCGAGGAGCCGGCCGGGGCCGCGCCGGTCATCGTGTCGGCGCAGATGGTCGACCCGCCGCCCGGCGGCGACAACAACGAGCACCCCGAGGCCGTGGACCGCGCGATCGACGGCGACCCGAGCACCTACTGGTTCTCCCGCACCTACGCCTCGCCGACGTACGGGATGAAGTCCGGGATCGGCTACGCCGTCACGCTCGCCGAGCCGGCGACGGTGACGACGGTGACGCTCTCGGTGCAGGGCAGCGGCGGCATGGTCGAGGTCCGCTCGACGGACGCCTCGGCGCCGACCGCGGGCCCCGTCCTGGCCTCGGGGCCGCTCTCGGCGAGCACGGAGCTGACGCTCGCCGAACCGACGACGACCCAGAGCATCGTGCTCTGGTTCACCGCCCTGCCGCAGAACGGCGAGGGGCTCAACCGCCTGGAGCTCGTCGAGGTCCGGCTCTCCTGACCGGTCGGGAACATCGGTCACCTAGGATCTGTTGGCGCAGACACGCAACGACAGAGGGACCACAGTGAGCCAGAGCGTGCACGAGATCGTCATCATCGGATCAGGGCCGGCGGGCTACACCGCCGCGGTCTACGCGGCGCGAGCCGGCCTGGCGCCCGTCGTCATCGCCGGGTCGGTGACCGCGGGCGGCGCCCTGATGAACACCACCGAGGTCGAGAACTTCCCCGGCTTCGTCGACGGGATCATGGGCCCCGAGCTCATGGAGAACATGCAGAAGCAGGCGGAGCGCTTCGGCGCGACGATCCTCTACGACGACGTCGTCTCGGCCGAGCTGGACGGCCCGGTCAAGACGGTCGTCACCGGCAACGGCGAGACCTACCGTGCCCACGCGGTGATCCTTGCGATGGGCTCCGCCTACCGCGAGCTCGGCCTGCCCGAGGAGAAGCGGCTCTCCGGCCACGGCGTGTCCTGGTGCGCCACCTGCGACGGCTTCTTCTTCCGCGACCAGGACATCGTCGTGGTCGGCGGCGGGGACTCGGCGATCGAGGAGGCCACCTTCCTGACCCGGTTCGCCCGGACGGTCACCCTCGTGCACCGTCGCGACGAGCTGCGTGCCTCGAAGATCATGGCCGACCGCGCGCTGAGCAACCCCAAGATCCGGTTCGCGTGGAACAGCGAGGTCGTCGCGATCCACGGGGCCGAGAAGGTCACCGGGGTACGGCTGCGCGACACGGTCACCGGCGACGAGCGCGACCTGGCCGTCACCGGGGTGTTCGTCGCGATCGGTCACGTCCCGCGCAACGAGCTGCTGCAGGGACAGGTGGCCCTGGACGACGCGGGCTACGTCCTCGCCGGCGGCGAGGGCCGCCGCGGCACCGCGACCGACGTCGAGGGCGTCTTCGCCTGCGGCGACCTGGTCGACCACACCTACCGTCAGGCCATCACCGCAGCCGGCTCCGGCTGCGCGGCGGCCCTCGACGCCCAGCACCACCTCGCGGGTCTGGTCGGCTCGGCCGCCCCGCAGTCCGTTCCGGAACTGATCAAGGAGACCCTGTGAGCACCGTCCCCGTCACCGACGCCTCGTTCAAGGCCGACGTCCTGTCCTCCGACATCCCTGTCCTCGTCGACTTCTGGGCGCCGTGGTGCGGCCCGTGCCGTGCCGTCGCGCCGATCCTCGAGGAGCTCTCCGGGACCTACGACGGTCGCCTCACCGTCGCCAAGCTCAACACCGACGAGAACCCGCGCACCACCGCGTCCTACGGGATCACCTCCATCCCGACGATCAACATCTACAAGGGCGGCGAGCTGGTCAAGCAGATCGTCGGCGCCCGCCCGAAGCCGGCCCTGGTCCAGGAGATCGAGGCCGTGCTCGCCTGAGCACCGCGTCCGACCGAACGCCGTCCCCAGCCCGGGGGCGGCGTTCGTCGTCCGGGGCTGCACGGGCCCGCCCGCGCCCCACGCCGTCCGAGCCGCGTCAGGACGCTCGTGCACGCCACCTGCTCACGACCAGCGGGGTACGCCTCCCCGGGTCTCAGCGTGGCTCTGGAGGGCTCTCGTGGCGCCTGGCCGCACGAGCGGCCCCGACGCACCGCGCCGCGCCGGTCGACCGGCCGCTGAGAAGGGATCGGACGGCGCCCGGTGGGGTGGCACACTCGTGGCATGACCGCACACCTCGGTGGACCGACGGGGCAGGTGCCTCTCGGCCCCACCTCCGCCGCCGCCGGGCCCCGCCTCGACCCGTGGAACACCTCCTACGCCGCCCGCACCCACGGGATGCGTGCCTCGGAGATCCGCGCTCTCTTCGCCGTCGCGAACCGGCCGGAGGTCGTCTCGCTCGCCGGCGGCATGCCCAACCTCGACGGCTTGCCGCTCCAGGCGCTCGCCGAGCAGGCGCACGCCCTCGTGCTCCAGCGCGGCACCACCGCGCTCCAGTACGGCTCCGGCCAGGGCGACCAGACGCTCCGGGAGCAGATCCTCGACGTCATGCGGCTCGAGGGCATCGCGGCGCACCCGGACGACGTCGTCGTCACGACCGGCTCCCAACAAGGCTTGGACCTTGTGACGAGGATGTTCATCGACGCCGGGGACGTCATCGTCGCCGAGGCGCCGAGCTACGTCGGGGCGCTCGGGGTCTTCCGGGCCTACCAGGCCGACGTCGTGCACGTCCCGCTCGACGAGCACGGGCTGATCCCCGAGGCGCTCGAGGAGGCGCTGACGCGGCTCAAGGCGCAGGGTCGCCGGGTCAAGCTGATCTACACGGTGCCGAACTTCCACAACCCGGCGGGGGTGACCCTCTCGCTCGAGCGCCGGCCTCGGATCCTGGAGATCGCCCGTCGGCACGGCGTCCTCGTGGTCGAGGACAACCCCTACGGTCTGCTCGGGTTCGACGGGGAGCCGCTGCCCGCGATGCGCTCGCTGGACGACGGCGGGATCATCTACCTCGGCTCCTTCTCCAAGACCTTCGCCCCCGGCTACCGGGTGGGCTGGGCCGTCGCCCCGCACGGCATCCGCGAGAAGCTCGTCCTGGCGAGCGAGTCGGCGATCCTGTGCCCGTCGAACGCCTCCCAGCTCGCGATCTCGATGTACCTGGCGAACCACGACTGGCACGGCCAGATCAAGTCGTTCCGCGAGATGTACCGGGACCGGCGCGACGCGATGATCGGCGCGCTCGCCGAGCACCTGCCCGAGCTCAGCTGGACGGTGCCGGGCGGCGGCTTCTACACCTGGGTCAAGCTGCCCCCCGGCCTCGACGCCCAGGCGATGCTCCCCCGCGCGATCACCGCGCTGGTCGCCTACGTCTCGGGGACCGCCTTCTACGCCGACGGCCAGGGCGCCGACCACATGCGGCTCTCGTTCTGCTACCCGACGCCGGAACGCATCCACGAAGGGCGTGCGCCGGCTCGCGGGCGTCGTCAACGAGGAGCTCGAGATGATGCGGCTCTTCGGCACCGACGGGCACCGCGAGATCGACCCGGACGAGGACGGCGTCGAGGACGCCGGGCCCGACATCCACTGACCACCGGGTCGCGCCGGTCGGGCGGAGCGTCCGTGACGGTCAGCGCAGCAGGCCCGGGTCCTCGGGCGAGAGCGTCGACAAGATCCGGTTGAGGTCCTGGACCGAGGCGAACTCCACGGTCAGCCGGCCCTTGGTCCGGCCGAGCTGCACCTTGACCCGGGTCTCGAACCGGTCCGAGAGCCGGGCAGCGAGGTCGTCCAGCGCCATGTTGCGGTCCCCCGCCCGCGGCCGCCGGATCACCGGCTTCTCGGCGTCCCCGCCCAGGGTGACGATCTCCTCCGTCGCCCGCACCGACAGGCCCTCGGCGACGATCCGCTGCGCCAGGCGTTCCATGGCTGCCGCATCCGGCAGGCCGAGCAACGCTCGGGCGTGCCCGGCCGAGAGCACCCCGGCGGCGACCCGGCGCTGGACCAGCGGTGGCAGCTTGAGGAGTCGCAGGGTGTTGGAGATCTGCGGGCGCGACCGGTGGATCCGCTGGGCCAGCTCCTCGTGGGTGCAGGCGAAGTCGTCCAGCAGCTGCTGGTAGGCCGCCGCCTCCTCGAGGGCGTTGAGCTGGCTCCGGTGCAGGTTCTCCAGGAGCGCGTCACGCAGCAGGTCGGCGTCGTCGGTCTCCCGGACGATGGCGGGGATCCGCTCGAGTCCCGCGTCCTGGCTCGCACGGAGCCGGCGCTCACCCATGATGAGCTCGTACTGGGCCTCACCCGCGGTGTCCGTTCCGGTGCGACGGACGACGACGGGCTGCAGGACGCCGATCTCGCGGATCGAGTTCGCCAGCTCGGCGAGCGCCTCCTCGTCGAACACCGTCCGGGGCTGGCGCGGGTTGGGCACGATCGAGCCGACCGGCAGCTCGGCGAAGTGCGCGCCGGGAACCGGCAGGAGCTCCTCCCCGCCGCGCGTCGGCGGTGTTTCACGTGAAACAGGAGCGGTGGCATCGATGTCGTCGCTCCCGACGGACTCCTCAGCGACCGATGTTCCACGTGAAACACCCTGCGACGAGGAATCCTCGAGCGGGTCGCCCGGCGCCGGCGCCTCTGCGTCGAGGTCCGATCCGGGACGCTCCTGCGCAGGAATCGCCGTGAGCGGGGCTCCGGGGAAGAAGACGTCGACCGGGCGCTCGGCGCCCGAGCCGTTCGGGATGAGGGCGCCCAGACCGCGGCCGAGGCCGCGCCTCTTCTCGGCCATCAGGACTCCTTCTCGGGTAGTGCGACGCTGCCACGTTCGGCGATCTCCCTGGCCGCGGCGAGGTAGGCCAGTGCCCCGGTCGATCCCGGGTCGTAGGTCATGACGGTCTGGCCGTAGCTCGGCGCCTCCGAGACCCGGACCGAGCGCGGCACGTTCGTCCGCAGCGTCTGCTCCGGGAAGTGCTCGCGCACCTCGGCCGCCACCTGGTGCGCGAGGTTGGTCCGCGCGTCGTACATCGTCAGCACGATCGTGGAGACGTGCAGCGACGGGTTGAGGTGGTTCTTGATGAGCTGGACGTTCTTGAGGAGCTGGCTCAGGCCCTCGAGCGCGTAGTACTCGCACTGGATCGGGATGAGTACCTCACGGGCCGCCACGAAGGCGTTGACCGTGAGCAGGCCGAGGCTCGGCGGGCAGTCGACCAGGACGTAGTCGAGCCGCTCGAGGCCTGCGGCCACGCGTTGCTCGAGGTAGGTGTCGATCGCCACCCGCAGCCGGCCCTCGCGTGCCACGAGGGACACGAGCTCGATCTCGGCGCCGGACAGGTCGATCGTCGCGGGCGCGCACCAGAGGCGGGGGATCCGCGCGCTGTGCTGCACGACGGCGGCCAGCTCTTCGTCCTCGACGAGGACCTCGTAGATGGACGGGGTCCCGCTGTGGTGGTCGATCCCGAGGGCGGTCGAGGCGTTGCCCTGCGGGTCGTTGTCGATGACCAGCACGTTGAGGCCCGCCTGAGCCAGCGCGGCGGCCAGGTTCACCGTCGTGGTGGTCTTGCCCACGCCGCCCTTCTGGTTCGCCACGGTGAGCACACGCGTGTCCACCGGGCGCGGGAAGCGCCGGCCGGCCAGCTCGATCCGACGTCGGGCGTCGGCGGCGAGCTGCGCGGCGAGGGGAGTGGACTCGTCCGTCGCCGGGATGCTCTCGAGCAGCGCCGCGCGACGCGCCTCATCGGCCTCGTGTGTTCCACGTGAAACATGGGCCTCGGACTGCTGATCCACCGGTTCTCCTGTCATGACCGCCCCATCCTGCCATCGCGGATCCGCACCTCCGTGCCACCAGCCGCGAGTGTCCACGTCCCAGCCCGGCCACCGTCGAGCCCGGCCGGGCCGCGCGACACCATCCGACCACCCGCGCCGGGGGACCGTCCGGGCCCCGCAGCACCTGTCCGGGCCGCGCACCGGAGCCGTCCCGCTGCCGGGGCGGCCCCGCTCACCGCGCTCCGCGTCCGCGCTCGCGCGACCCGCTCCGCGACCCGGCCGGCGACCCACCCTGCGACCCGGCCCGCGCCGCCCCGCGAGGGGACGCCGAGCGCGCCGGCGGCGTGCCGATCGCCTGGCGACGGACGACGCGCACCACGGTCGTCTCCTCGAGGCCGGGCACGGTGCCCACGGTGAGCACCTCACCGGCGTCGCCCCCGAGTCGGGCCAGCTCGTCCGCTGCGCTCACGAGCTCGTCCTGCGCCTGGCGACCCTTGAGCGCGAGGAGCACCCCACCCTCGCGCAGCAGCGGCAAGGTCCACCCGGCCAGCCGCTCCATCGGGGCGACAGCGCGGGCCGTGACCACGTCGGCCACGAGCCGTCCGGCGAGCTCCTCGGCCCGCCCGCGGACCACCTCGATGTTCGTCAGCCCGGTGAGCTCCCGGACGTGCCGGAGCCAGACCACCCGTCGTTCCATCGGCTCGAGCAGCACCACCCGCATCCCTGGGCGCATCGCTGCGAGGACGACGCCGGGCAGGCCGGCTCCCGATCCGACGTCGACCAGGGTGCCGGTCTCCGGGAGCAGGCCGGCCGCCGCCGCCGAGTTGAGCAGGTGGCGCTCCCAGAGGCGAGGGACTTCCCGGGGCCCGACCAGGCCGCGCCGCACGCCCTCGTCGGCCAGTGCCCGCCCGAAGACGGCGATCGGGCCGAAGGCGTCGCCGAGGAAGTCGACGACGCGATGGTCCGCGCCCAGGTCGGCCTCCGCAGCCGGCCCGCCGGCATGTTCCACGTGAAACGTCAGGCCGGGCGGACGACGACGTGCCGGGACGGCTCCACGCCCTCGCTGTCGCTGACCAGGCCGGCCTCGGCCACCGCGTCGTGCACGACCTTGCGCTCGAAGGGGTTCATCGGGTCGAGGGCCACGGCCGTTCCGGATTCCTTGACCTCGGCGATCGCCGCGCGCGCCACCTCGGTGAGCTCGGTGCGTCGCTGCGCCCGGAAGCCCGCGATGTCGAGCATCAGGCGGCTGCGCTCACCGGTGCGCGCCTGCACCGCCAGTCGCGTGAGCTCCTGGACGGCATCGAGCACCTCGCCGTCCGTCCCGACGAGCCGCCGCAGCGATCGCGCCGAGCTGGGGTCCGCGACGATCGCCAGCGAGGCACGGCCGTGGTCGATGTCGATATCGATGTCGCCGTCGAGGTCGGCGATGTCGAGCAGCTCCTCGAGGTAGTCCGCGGCGACGTCGCCCTCCTCCTCGAGCCTGCTGGTGTGCGATGCCTGGGCGTCCGGAGCCGGGGTCTGCGCGCTCATCGAGTCCTCCTGGTCGACGCGGCCCGTTGCCGCGATGTCTGTGCTGGGTGATCTCGGCGGATCACGGTCAGTCGCCGGTCTGGTCCGGCCTCGACGCGCCGCCGGCGTCGGGCTTCCTGGGCTTCCGCGGCTTCCTCGCCGGCCGGGCGCCGGTGCCCGAACCTGCCGTCGAGCCGCCCGAGCCCGCTCCGCCGGTGTCCGAACCTGCCGGCGGGGCGGCCGGCGGGGCGGCCGGCGGGGTGGCCTTCGGGGTGGCCTTCGGGGTGGCCTTCGGGGTGCCGCCGGCGGCACCCGCCGCGGGCGCACCACCCTGACCGGCGCCGGCCGCGGAGCCGGCCGACCGCGGCCGTCGACCCGCGCCGGTGCCCGGGTTCGCGGGCCGTGCCCGCCCGGGCGCACCGGCACCCGCCGCCGTGCCGGACGCGGCCGTCGACCCGCCGCCCGACCCCGCGCCACCGGCCGGGCGCCGCGGCTTGCGCGCCGTCGTGCCGGGGTCGGTGCCTGCCGCCGGAGTGGCGGGGGAGCCGCTGGTGGACTTCGGGGAGGTGCCTCCCTGGGCCGGTCGCTTCCGCGGAGCGCGCGGTGCGGTGGTACCGCCCGACGTCGAGCCGCCCGACGTCGAACCACCCGACGCGGGACCCTCCGGGGCGGCCGTCGCCGTCTCGTCGCCGTCGTCCGCCGGACGCGTCACCGGGCGGTCGCGGTCCTTGCGCTTGGGCTGCTGACGCTGGCCGCGCGGCTTCTCCTCGATCGCCGGCCGCTCGTCCTCGAGGACGATGCCCTTGGCCGCCGCCTTGCGGGCACGGCGAGCCAGGAGCTGTCGTTCGGCCTCAGAGCCGGGGGTGGGGTTGCGCCGGATGACGTAGAACTGCTGACCCATCGACCACAGGTTCGTCGTCGTCCAGTAGATGAGGACACCGATCGGAAAGTTCACCCCGGAGAACGCGAAGACCAGCGGAAGGACGTAGAGGAGCACCTTCTGCTGCTGCGCCATCGGGCCCTGGAGGGCCGAGGCGGGCATGTTCTTCTGGGTGAGCTGTCGCTGGGTGGTGAACGTGGTCAGCGACATGAGCACGATGAGCACGACGGTGACCGCACGCGTCGCGTTCGTGACGCCCGACTCCAGGAAGTACGAGGAGATCGGCGCGCCGAAGAGCGTCGCGTTCGTCGCCTGTCCGGCGAGCTCCTGGGTGAGCGGGCCGATGCTCGTCTTGGGGTTGTCGACCGAGGGATAGGTGCCCGCCGCGAGGGACGGCATGTTGTAGAGCACCCGGAAGAGCGCGAAGAAGATCGGCGACTGGGCGAGGATCGGCAGGCACGAGGAGAACGGGTTGGTGCCGTGCTTGGAGTACAGCGCCATCGTCTCCCGGCTCATCGCCTCACGGGAGGCCGGGTCGGTCTTGCCCTTGTACTTCTTCTGGATCGCCTGCAGCTCGGGGGAGAGCATCTGCATCGCGCGGGACGCCTTGATCTGACGCACGAAGAGCGGGATGAGCAGGATCCGGATGACGACGACGAGGCCGACGATCGACAGCGCCCAGGCCACGCCGGACTCCGGGTCGATCCCTAGCGGCTCGGCCAACGAGTGGAACGTGACCATGATCCAGGCCACGACGACCTTGATCGGCCACAGCAGGGTGTCGAACCAACTCATCGGGTGGAGCTCCTCGCTCGCTCGGCATGCTGATGGGGTGCTGGGGAGCCGTCCCGTGCAGGGGGGACGTCATCGATGCCGCCGCGGGTCCACGGATGGCACCGGCCGAGCCGGCGCACCGCGAGCCAGCCGCCGCGCAGCACGCCGTGCCGCTCCAGGGCGATCACGGCGTACTGGGAGCAGCTCGGGTAGAACCGGCAGGACGGGCCGCTCATCGGCGACAGGACGATCTGGTACACCCGGACCAGGCCGATGAGCGCCAGTCGCGGTGCGCGACGGACCAGCTCCAGGGCTGCCATCACCGGCCGCCGGCGCGACGGTCGAGCAGCCGACGCTCGGCGGTCTGCATCGCGGAGCGGAGGTCGGCACCGAGCGTGGCGTAGTCGGCGGCCGCCGCCGGGGGCAGGGCGCGCACGACGACGTCCGCCCCACGGGGGAGCGTCTCGCGCATCTCCATCACCAACCCTCGAAGCCTTCGACGCACGGTGTTGCGGACCACGGCTCCACCGACGGCCTTCGAGACGACGAGCCCGATGTGGGCCTCGCTCGTCCCGTCCGCCTCGGCGCTCTCTCGCGGCCGGCAGTGCACGACGACGGTCGCACGACCGGCACGCACACCACGCCGGATCGTCAGGGGGAAGTCACCCGAGCGACGCATCCGGAGCGGTGCGGGAAGCACAGGTCAGGCGGAGAGCTCCGCGCGACCCTTGCGCCGGCGGGCGGCGAGGATCGCGCGGCCGGCGCGCGTCCGCATGCGCAGCCGGAAGCCGTGGGTCTTGGCACGACGCCGGTTGTTCGGCTGGAAGGTGCGCTTCGACACGTCATACTCCGTACGTTGATCAGGTCACCGCCGGGCGGCGGAAGCGTGAGGTTCTCCACAGCCCCTGAGGCCCGGAGCCACGCGACCCCAGGACGCTGGGACTGCGGGCAGGCAGACAGGAGCCGCTAGGAACGGCTGTGTCACGGTACGCGGACGAGGGCCGACGGTCAAACCGTGCGAAGTCACCCGGTGAGGGCGCCCGCGGATCCGCCGGAACCCTCTATCATCGCTGGGACCGAACCGAAGGACTGCGCGACACGCCGGGACCTGGGGGCAAGAGGATCGGCGCGTGAGGGGGAATGGACCTCCTCGAGCGGCGGGCTCGCACCCGCAGCCCATCTCCCACAACCTGTGGACAAACATGTGGACCGTTGTGACAGCGTGAAAGACTCCGGCTCGCGCCCGGATCGACCCACGTACGAGGAGCCTCGGTGCCAGCACAGGATGACCCGGTCGAGACCAGCTGGGACGGCGCCGTCGAGCTCGTGGCCGCCGACCCGGCCGCGACGCCCCAGCAGCTGGCATTCCTCCGACTCGCCCGGCCCCTCGGGGTGCTCGACGGCACCGTTCTGGTCGCCGTCGCGAACGAGTTCACCAAGGAGTTCCTCGAGGTCCGGCTGCGCGGCCCGCTCTCCACGGCCCTGACCACGTCCTTCGGGCACGACATGCGCTTCGCGGTGACGGTCGACCCCTCGCTCGACGACGCACCGCCGCGCACCCCGTCGGTGTCCGCTGCTCCGGTTCAGCCGTCCGACGGCGACGTCCTCCTGGCCCGGGACACCGACCGGCTGCCGCCCGGCCTGGACCGGCTCCAGGACGCCAGCGTGCAGCGGGCGCCCGACGGCCGGTCCTACGACGAGCGCTCCCAGGGACGCCTGCCGAGCGCGGGCGCCGTCGCCGAACCCTCCCGGCTGCACGAGAAGTACCTCTTCGAGACCTTCGTCATCGGCTCGTCCAACCGCTTCGCCCACGCGGCCGCCGTCGCCGTCGCCGAGGCGCCGGCCAAGGCCTACAACCCGTTGTTCATCTACGGCGACTCCGGGCTGGGCAAGACGCACCTGCTGCACGCGATCGGCCACTACGCGATGAGCCTCTACCCGGGGATCCGGGTGCGCTACGTGAACTCCGAGGAGTTCACCAACGACTTCATCAACTCCATCGGTGAAGGAAAGGCCGGGGCCTTCCAGCGCCGCTACCGCGAGATGGACATCCTGCTCGTCGACGACATCCAGTTCCTGCAGGGCAAGGAACAGACGATGGAGGAGTTCTTCCACACCTTCAACACGCTGCACAACGCCAACAAGCAGGTGGTCATCACCTCCGACGTGCCGCCCAAGCTGCTCAACGGCTTCGAGGACCGGATGCGCTCCCGCTTCGAGTGGGGCCTGATCACCGACGTCCAGCCGCCGGACCTCGAGACCCGGATCGCGATCCTGCGCAAGAAGGCCGGCAACGCGAACCTCTCGGCGCCGGACGACGTGCTGTCCTACATCGCCTCGAAGATCTCCACGAACATCCGCGAGCTCGAGGGTGCGCTCATCCGGGTGACGGCCTTCGCCAGCCTCAACCGCCAGTCGGTCGACCTCGCGCTGGCCGAGATCGTGCTCAAGGACCTCATCACCGACCAGGACACCGCGGAGATCACCGCCGCCGCGATCATCGCCCAGACGGCGAACTACTTCGGCCTGACCATCGACGACCTGTGCGGGTCGTCCCGCTCCCGGGTGCTCGTCACGGCCCGGCAGATCGCCATGTACCTGTGCCGCGAGCTGACCGACATGAGCCTGCCGAAGATCGGCCAGCAGTTCGGTGGCCGGGACCACACCACGGTCATGCACGCCAACCGCAAGATCCGTGAGCTCATGGCCGAGCGCCGCTCGATCTACAACCAGGTCACCGAGCTCACCAGCCGGATCAAGCAGCAGCACCGCGGCTGAGCCGGCCGGACCTGCGGACGTGATCCCGCTCACGTCCGCCTCGGTTGCGCCCGCGACGAACGACAGCCGGAGTAGTGGGACGATTGTTCACATCTGTGGACAGACTTGTGGACGGGCGTGGACGACACCCCATCGCTCTGTGTACGACACGGAGCTGATCCGTGGACGCCAGGTGGACGGAAGATGTCCGTCCACCGGCCGACCGGGAGCGTCACCAGGTCCGTCGACATCTCGTCCCCACCCCGCCGCCCGTCCTGACCTGGACGAGGACGCTCGGTCCACAGGATCCACACCACCGATGATGACGATGACTCTTGTTCTTCCCGGAGATCCCGAGCACCGTCAGTGCCCCGACCTCGACCCGGCTCACGATCGACCGGGACGACCGGCTGCACCACCCTCGTGGCGTCTCGTGACGCGCTGGCGTCTGCCGTAGGGTGCTCGTGGACCATCAGGCCCGGTGAGAGACGCACCTGGCCCGACGAGGCAGGGCGAAGGGAACAACGATGAAGTTCAGGGTCGAGCGCGACGTGCTCGCCGAGGCGGTCACCTGGACGGCGAGGTCCTTGCCGACCCGCCCGCCCGTTCCCGTGCTCGCCGGCGTCCGCCTGGAGGCCGACGCCTCCGGTGTCGTCCAGCTCTCCAGCTTCGACTACGAGGTCTCCGCCCGCTCCGAGATCGCCGCCGACGTCGCGGAGCCGGGAACCGTGCTCGTCTCGGGCCGGCTCCTGGCCGAGATCGCCCGCGCACTGCCGAACAAGCCGGTCGACCTCGCCCTGGACGGCACCCGCGTCGTGGTCACCTGCGGCGCGAGCCGGTTCACGCTCCTGACCATGCCTGTCGAGGAGTACCCGGCGCTGCCCGCGATGCCCGCCCAGGTCGGTGTGGTCCGCGGCGACGAGCTCACCGAGGCGGTCAGCCAGGTGACCGTCGCAGCCAGCCGGGACGACACGCTCCCGCTGCTGACCGGCGTCCGGATGGAGATCGAGGGCGACCTCATCACCCTGCTGGCGACCGACCGCTACCGGCTCGCGCTGCGGACGCTGCCGTGGACGCCGGCGACCCCCGGCCTCTCCGCGGTCGCCCTGGTGCGGGCCCGGACGCTGTCCGACGCCGCCAAGTCCCTCGGCGGCTCGGACCTGGTGACGATCGCGCTGGCGACCGGCACCGGCGTCGACCTCATCGGGTTCGAGGCGGGGGGCCGGCACACCACCTCGCTGCTCGTCGACGGGGACTACCCGCCGGTGCGCCGGCTCTTCCCCGAGGAGACGCCGATCCACGCCGTGGTCGCCACGCACGCCCTCATCGAGGCGGCCAAGCGTGTCGCGCTGGTCGCGGAGCGCAACACCCCGATCCGGCTCGCCTTCAGCGCCGGCCAGGTGGTCCTCGACGCGGGTCAGGGCGACGACGCCCAGGCGTCCGAGGCGCTCGAGGCCTCGCTCACCGGTGAGGACATCACCGTCGCCTTCAACCCCCAGTACCTGCTCGACGGGCTGGGTGCGCTGAGCACCGACTTCGTCCGGCTGGCGTTCACCCACCCGAACAAGCCGGTGGAGTTCACCGGGCAGGGCAGCCTGGACGGCGAGGACGACCGCTCCTACCGCTACCTGCTCGTGCCGATCCGCTTCGCGAGCTGAGATGCAGCTCGGTCTGGTCGGGCTCGGGCGGATGGGCGCCAACATGCGCACCCGGCTGCGCGAGCACGGCCTCGAGGTCACCGGCTACGACCGGGACGCGAGCCTCAGCGACGTCGCCTCCCTCGCCGACCTCGTGGCGGCGCTGCCCGGGCGCCGGGTCGTCTGGGTGATGGTCCCGGCCGGTGCGCCCACCCGCGGGGTCGTCGCCGAGCTCGCCGGGCTGCTCGCCGCCGGCGACATCGTCGTCGACGGGGGCAACTCGCACTACAAGGACGACCTGGAGCACGCCGCGACGCTCGCCGAGCGCGGCATCGGCTACCTCGACGTCGGCGTCTCCGGCGGGGTGTGGGGCCTGGCCAACGGCTACGGCCTCATGGTCGGCGGCTCGGCCGACGACGTCGCCGCCGTGCTGCCGGTCTTCGACGCGCTGCGGCCGGAGGGCGAGCGCGCCGACGGCTTCGTGCACGCCGGCCCGGTCGGCGCCGGGCACTACGCGAAGATGGTGCACAACGGCATCGAGTACGGCCTCATGCAGGCCTACGCCGAGGGTTTCGAGCTGCTCGAGGCGCAGGACCTCGTCACCGACGTCCCCGGCACGCTGCGCGCGTGGACCCACGGGACGGTCGTCCGCTCGTGGTTGCTCGACCTGCTGGTCGCCGCGCTCGAGCAGGATCCGGGTCTCGGCGCGATCGACGACTGGGTCGAGGACTCCGGCGAGGGACGCTGGACCGTCGACGAGGCGATCGACCTCGCGGTCCCGCTGCCGGTCATCTCCGCCGCGCTCTTCGCCCGGTTCGCCTCGCGGCAGGGAGCCTCACCCGCGATGAAGGCCGTCGCCGCGCTGCGCCAGCAGTTCGGCGGGCACGCCGTGCGGCCGGCCACGCCCGAGCAGTGACGTGCACGTCGCGAAGCTCGCGCTGACCGACTTCCGCTCCTGGGAGCAGGTCGACCTCGACCTGGAACCCGGGGCGACCGCGTTCGTCGGCCCCAACGGTCAGGGCAAGACGAACCTCGTCGAGGCGATCGGCTACGTCGCCACCCTCGGCAGCCACCGGGTGGCGACCGACGCGGCCCTCGTGCGCGCGGGCACGCCGCGCGCCGTCGTCCGGGTGCGCGCCGTGCGGGGCGACCGGCAGACCCTCGTCGAGCTGGAGCTCAACCCGGGCCGGGCCAACCGGGCGCAGGTCAACCGGGCGCCGGTCCGCCGGGCCCGGGACGTGCTCGGCATCCTGCGCACGGTGCTCTTCGCGCCGGAGGACCTCGCCCTGGTCAAGGGCGACCCGGACGGCCGACGGCGGTTCCTCGACGAGCTCACCGTGCAGATGGCGCCGCGGATGGCCGGGGTCCTGGCCGACCACGACCGCGTGCTGCGCCAGCGGGGCGCGCTGCTCAAGAGCGCGGCCGGTGCGCGGCGCGGGCGCGGCGAGGTCGACCTGCGGACGCTCGACGTGTGGGACGCGCGGCTCGCCGAGATCGGCGCCCAGGTGCTGGCCCAGCGGGTGGCCCTGGTCGAGGAGCTGCGGCCGCACGTCGCCCTGGCCTACGAGCAGGTGAGCGAGGGACAGGGAGATGCGAGAGTCGGGTATCGCTCCTCGCTGCAGGAGTCCGCGACCGGGACCGACCTCGACGTCGCGGCGGCCCCCGGCGTCCCGCACCGCGGGGAGCGCGTCGAGCTGCTCGAGGCCCAGCTGCTCGAGGCGATGAGCCGGCTGCGCTCCCGGGAGATCGAGCGGGGGGTCAACCTCGTCGGACCGCACCGGGACGACCTCGTGCTCACCCTCGGCGACCTGCCCGCCAAGGGGTACGCCAGCCACGGCGAGTCGTGGTCCTACGCGCTGGCGCTGCGGCTCGGCTCCTTCGAGCTGCTCACGCACGGGTCCTCCGGCGCGGGGGCCGTGGACGGCTACGCCGGGTGGGAGGACGGCAGCGAGCCGGTGCTCGTGCTCGACGACGTCTTCGCCGAGCTGGACACGCGCCGCCGTGGCCGGCTCGCCCGGCTCGTCTCCGGGGCTGAGCAGGTGCTGCTGACCGCCGCCGTCGCCGAGGACGTCCCCGAGCTCCTCGAGGGCGCCCGGCTCGACGTCTTCGGGGGTCAGGTGCGTCGTGTCCGATGACCCGCCGACCCCGCCGGAGGGTCCGGACCCGAGCGACGCGGACGCGCCGCTCGACCTGCGGCCGGTCGGGCTGCGCCTCGGCCTGACGCCATCGTCCGAGGTGGCGCGGGCCGGGCTCGAGCGCGCCAAGGCCGCCGCCCGCAGCCGGGGGCTCCGGCCGGGGAGCCCGGGCACCGCGCGCCGCACGGTCGAGCCCGAGCAGCGCTCGGGAGCACGACGTGACGGTCGCGACCCGTCCCTGGTCGGCGACGCGCTCGCCCGCCTCGCCGCCGAGCGCGGGTGGTCGACCGAGCTGTCGGTCGGCGGGGTGATCGGCCGGTGGCGGGAGGTCGTCGGCGAGCAGATCGCCGACCACTGCACGCCGGAGACCTTCGAGGACGGCGTGCTGATCGTCCGGACCGACTCCACCCCGTGGGCGGTGCACCTGACGCAGATGAGCGCCGACCTGCTGGCCCGGTTGACCGCCGAGCTCGGGCCGGACGTCGTCCAGGAGCTCAAGGTCCTCGGTCCGACCGGGCCGCGGTGGACCCGCGGCCCGCGCAGCGTGCCCGGGCGTGGACCTCGCGACACCTACGGCTGAGCCCGGTTCCCGCGGTCCCCGACGTCGCGGCGCCGGCCCTCGACGCCCGGCTCGGGGCCGATCGGCGTCGAGGCACCTGGGAGCCTCTGAGAGCCAGGCCGTGACCACCGGGTGACGCCCCCCGATCGTCGTCGCGCCACATCGGTGCACGACGGCCTCTGCGGCCGCCGTACGGGTAGACTCAGCACGTACATCCGGGAACTCGCGCAGCGGGCCGGTCGCCGCGCGCGTCCACCCCGCTGGCTGCGGCCCCCGATCGTGCCTGACCTGCCGGGTGTCCGCGCCCGGTCGCCGCACCGTGAGGAGCACCACCGCCCGTGGCTGACCAGAGTCCTGCCGTGCCCGAGAGCCCCGGTACGAGCCAGGAGCCCACCGGCTCGGTCACCCCGGACACCCGCCCCGCGTACGACGCCAGCGCGATCACCGTGCTCGAGGGCCTCGAGGCGGTCCGCAAGCGCCCCGGCATGTACATCGGCTCGACCGGCCCGCGCGGTCTGCACCACCTCGTCTACGAGGTCGTCGACAACTCCGTCGACGAGGCGCTCGCGGGCTACTGCGACCACATCGAGGTCACGCTGCTCGCCGACGGTGGCGTCCGGGTGGTCGACAACGGGCGTGGCATCCCGGTGGACATCGTCGAGAGCGAGGGCAGGCCGGCGGTCGAGGTCGTGCTCACCGTCCTGCACGCCGGCGGCAAGTTCGGCGGCGCCGGCTACGCGGTCTCCGGTGGCCTGCACGGCGTCGGCGTCTCGGTGGTCAACGCGCTCTCGAACCGGCTCGACGTCGAGGTGCACCGCAAGGGCAGGATCTGGCGACAGTCCTACGCCGACGGCGTCCCGCAGGCGCCGCTGGCGGACTCGGGTGCCACCGAGCGCACCGGGACGACGGTCACCTTCTGGCCCAACACGGTCATCTTCGAGACGACCGACTTCGACTTCGAGACGCTGCGCTCGCGGTTCCAGCAGATGGCCTTCCTCAACAAGGGCCTGCAGATCTCGCTGACCGACGAGCGGGCGCTGGAGTCCGACACCGAGGACGAGGTCACCGTCCACGAGGACGAGTCCGCGCCGGCGGCGCCGGCCCAGCGCTCGGTCACCTTCCGCTACGACGGCGGGCTGGTCGACTACGTCACGCACCTCAACTCCGCCAAGAAGGTCGAGCTCGTCCACCCCGAGGTGATCGACTTCGAGGCCGAGGACACCGAGCGCCGGATCTCGGTCGAGATCGCCCTGCAGTGGACCTCGGCGTACTCCGAGTCCGTGCACACCTACGCCAACACCATCTCCACGACCGAGGGCGGCACGCACGAGGAGGGCTTCCGTGCGGCGATGACCAGCCTCATCAACCGGTACGCCAAGGACAAGGGCATCCTCAAGGACAAGGACGAGAACCTCACCGGCGACGACATCCGCGAGGGCCTGACCGCCGTCATCTCGATCAAGCTCGGCGAGCCGCAGTTCGAGGGCCAGACGAAGACCAAGCTCGGCAACACCGAGGCCAAGACCTTCGTCCAGCGGGTGGTCAACGACCAGCTCGGCGACTGGCTCGACGCGCACCCGGGCGAGGCGCGCGACGTCATCCGCAAGTCCATCCAGGCCTCGGCCGCACGGATGGCGGCCCGCAAGGCGCGCGAGGCGACCCGCCGCAAGGGGCTGCTCGAGTCCGGCGGGATGCCGGGCAAGCTCCGCGACTGCCAGTCGAACAACCCCGTCGAGTGCGAGGTCTTCATCGTCGAGGGCGACTCGGCCGGTGGCTCGGCCGTGCGGGGCCGCAACCCGAGGACCCAGGCGATCCTGCCGATCCGCGGGAAGATCCTCAACGTCGAGCGCGCACGCCTCGACCGCGCCCTGGGCAACCAGGAGGTCCAGGCCCTCATCACGGCCTTCGGCACCGGGATCGGCGAGGACTTCGACATCGTCAAGCTGCGGTACCACAAGATCGTGCTGATGGCCGATGCCGACGTCGACGGCCAGCACATCGCGACGCTGCTGCTCACGTTGCTCTTCCGGTACATGCGGCCGCTCATCGAGCAGGGGCACGTCTACCTCGCCCAGCCGCCGCTGTACCGGCTCAAGTGGAGCAACTCCCCGCACGAGTACGTCTACTCCGACCGGGAGCGGGACGCCTTCCTCGCTGCCGGCCAGGCGAGCGGCAAGCGGATCCCCAAGGAGAACGGGATCCAGCGCTACAAGGGTCTCGGCGAGATGGACTACTCCGAGCTGTGGGACACCACCATGGACCCGGCCCAGCGCACCCTGCTCCAGGTCACCCTGGACGACGCGGCCGCGGCGGACGAGATCTTCGCGATCCTCATGGGCGAGGACGTGGAGTCCCGGCGCAACTTCATCCAGCGCAACGCCAAGGACGTCCGGTTCCTCGACATCTGAGGTCCCGGCGGCGCCCGGCGGGCCGGGTGTGCCGCACGGGGCCGGCGCTCGGCGGGCCCCACGGCCCGCGCGGGCCGATCGATCGCAGTTCTGAGCACGGCACAGACGAAAGACGAGGTACACGGTGAGCGAGCAGACTCCCCCCGACGCCGACCTGCCGGCGGAGCTCGAGGAGGTCCTCCACGACCGCGTGAGCTCGGTGGACCTGCAGCTGGAGATGCAGCGGTCCTACCTGGACTACGCGATGAGCGTCATCGTCGGCCGTGCCCTGCCGGACGTGCGCGACGGCCTCAAGCCCGTGCACCGCCGGGTGCTCTACGCGATGTACGACGGCGGCTACCGGCCGGACCGGCAGTTCTCCAAGTGCAGCCGTGTCGTCGGTGACGTCATGGGCAAGTACCACCCGCACGGCGACTCGGCGATCTACGACGCCCTGGTCCGGCTGGTCCAGGACTGGTCGCTGCGCTACCCGCTCGTCGCCGGCCAGGGGAACTTCGGCTCGCCCGGCAACGACCCGGCGGCGGCCCCGCGGTACACCGAGTGCAAGATGGCCCCGATCGCCATGGAGATGGTGCGGGACATCGACGAGGAGACCGTCGACTTCCGCGACAACTACGACGGCCGCACCCAGGAGCCGGCGGTCCTGCCCGCCCGCTTCCCGAACCTGCTGGTCAACGGCAGCGCCGGGATCGCCGTCGGGATGGCGACCAACATCCCGCCGCACAACCTGCGTGAGGTCGCCGCGGGGGTGCGCTGGCACCTGGAGAACCCCGAGGCCTCCAAGGAGGAGCTGCTCGAGGCGCTCATCGAGCGGATCCCCGGCCCCGACTTCCCCACCGGTGCGACGATCCTGGGCCGCCGCGGGATCGAGGACGCCTACCGGACCGGGCGCGGCTCGATCACCATGCGCGCCGTCGTCACGGTCGAGGAGATCCAGAACCGGATCTGCCTCGTCGTCACCGAGCTGCCCTACCAGGTCAACCCGGACAACCTCGCCGCCAAGATCGCCGACCTGGTCAAGGAGGGCCGGGTCCAGGGGATCGCGGACATCCGCGACGAGACCTCCGGCCGGACCGGGCAGCGCCTGGTGGTGGTGCTCAAGCGGGACGCCGTGGCGAAGGTCGTGCTCAACAACCTCTACAAGCACACCCAGCTCCAGGAGACCTTCGGCGCGAACATGCTCGCGCTGGTCGACGACGTGCCGCGCACGCTGAGCGTCGACGCCTTCGTCCGGCACTGGGTCACCCACCAGCTCGACGTCATCGTGCGGCGCACCACCTACCGCCTGCGCGAGGCCCAGGAGCGCGCGCACATCCTGCGCGGCTACCTCAAGGCCCTCGACCTGCTCGACGAGGTCATCGCCCTCATCCGCCGCTCCCCCGACGTGGACGAGGCCCGCGCCGGCCTGATGGCTCTGCTCGAGGTCGACGAGGTCCAGGCGACGGCGATCCTCAACCTCCAGCTGCGCCGCCTCGCGGCCCTGGAACGGCAGCGGATCACCGACGACTACGACGGCCTCATGGTCAAGATCGAGGACTACGAGGACATCCTGGCGACCCCGCAGCGCCAGCGGGACATCGTGCGCGTCGAGATGGACGAGATCGTCGACCGCTACGGCGACGAGCGCCGCACCACGATCCTGCCCTTCGACGGCGAGGTCTCCATGGAGGACCTCATCGCCGAGGAGGAGATCGTCGTGACGATCACCCGCGGCGGCTACGCCAAGCGCACCCGCAGCGACCAGTACCGGGTGCAGAAGCGCGGCGGCAAGGGCGTCAAGGGTGCCCAGCTGCGCGCGGACGACGTCGTCGACCACTTCAGCGTGACGACCACGCACCACTGGTTGCTGTTCTTCACCAACCTCGGTCGGGTCTACCGCGCCAAGGCCTACGAGCTGCCCGAGGGCAGCCGCGACTCCAAGGGCCAGCACGTGGCGAACCTGCTGGCCTTCCAGCCGGGCGAGCAGATCGCCAAGGTGCTCGACCTGCGCGACTACGAGCAGGCGGAGTACCTGGTCCTGGCGACCCGGCGCGGCCTGGTGAAGAAGACCCGGCTCGCCGAGTACGACTCCAACCGCTCCGGCGGGCTCATCGCGATCAACCTGCGCGAGGACGAGTCCGGCACCCCGGACGAGCTCGTCTCGGCCGCGCTTGGTCGACGAGGGCTCCGAGCTGCTGCTCGTCTCCCGCAAGGGCCAGGCCGTCCGGTTCCAGGCGACCTCCGAGCAGCTGCGCGCGATGGGCCGGGCGACCTCCGGCGTCACCGGCATGCGGTTCCGGGCGGACGACGAGCTCCTCGCGATGGACGTCATCTCCGAGGAGTCCTTCCTCGTCACCGTCACCGACGGTGGCACCGCGAAGCGCTCGGACATGCACCGGGTCAACGCGGACGGCAACCTCGAGTACCGGCGGACGAACCGTGGCGGGCTGGGCGTCCGCGCGGCGCGCCTGCCGGACGACCGCGGCGTCCTCGTCGGGGCGCTGATGGCCGGGCCCGGCGACGAGGTCCTCGTCGTGATGGAACGCGGCAAGGTGGTCCGTTCCGTGGTCGAGGAGATCCCCGTCCACGGGCGTGACGCGACCGGGGTGATCCTGGCCAAGCCCGACCCCGGCGACCGTATCCTCGCCGTCGCACGCAACGTCGAGCGCACCCTCGCCGGGGATGCGGCTACCGTGGACCAGGACCAGGCCGAGACCGACGGTGAGATGAGCGTGCCGGCGGGTCCCGCCGAGACGCCCGCCCCGACCGAGGGAGACCAGTGAGCGAGCAGAAGCCCCCATCGATCGCTCCCTCGGGAGCGGCCCCCCGACGGGTGACCTCCCCGCTGTCCGGGCCCGAGGCGCCGTCGCGGATCACCTTCAGCCCGGACGGGCCCCGGCGGGAGAACGAGACGGCCGCCGTCCCGACGGCGGCGACCGAGGCGCCCGCGGCGGCGCCGTCCCGTCCGGCACCGCGCCCCGCGATGACCTCCACCGTCGACGACGACGGCGCCCCGCGCCGGGTGCGGCTCGCGATCGCGCGGGTAGACCCGTGGTCGGTGATGAAGCTCTCGTTCCTGCTCGCGGTCGCGGCCGGGATCATGCTGGTGGTCGCCGCGGCGGTCGTCTGGCAGGCGCTCGACGGTCTCAACGTGTTCACCGAGATCAACACGATGATCGTGACGCTCGGCGGCTCGGACAAGTACGCGATCCTCGACGCGGTCTCCTTCAAGCGCACCATCTCGCTGGCGACCATCATCGGCGTGGTCGACATCGTGCTGCTCACCGCGCTGGCGACGCTCGGCGCCTTCCTCTACAACATCGTCGCGGCGCTGGTCGGTGGCCTGCACCTGACGCTCACCGACGACTGACCGGGACGCCTCCGGGCCGCTCCGGGCGTGATCCGGCGGCGCGGGCGCGACGCCGAGTTGGGACCGGCCCCGGCCCTGGGGTAGTCTCGTCCGGCGTCCTGGTGACGTTGTGCGGGCCTATAGCTCAGACGGTTAGAGCGCTTCCCTGATAAGGAAGAGGTCAGAGGTTCAAGTCCTCTTAGGCCCACTCCCCGCTCCCAGCCGGAGGACGGATGAAGAAGGTACTCGCACTGCTCGTCGTCCTCGGTGCGGTGTACGCCGCGTGGCGCGCGTACGGCGAGGACCAGGACGAGCGGGATCTGTGGCGAGAGGTCACCGACCCGGTGCAGTGATCCGCCGCCACCGCACGCGTGGCGTCACGGGGCCATGGCGCAATTGGTAGCGCACCTGCTTTGCAAGCAGGGGGTTAGGGGTTCGAGTCCCCTTGGCTCCACTCCCCATCGCTCTCCCCCGCGCACGGGACCGTCGCTCTGGACGGCCCCGGCACGGATCGGGGGCTCAGTCGGTCCGCTGATCCCCGTCGGCCCGCTCCGCCTCGTCCGGGGCCTCGACCGGCTCCTCGACGGACGCGTCGTCCTGCGGAGCGTCGTCCTCGGCGGCCCGGCGCCTGGGCGTGGCCTTGCGTGCCAGCTCGGTGGCCTCCTTGGTCACCTCGGCCGCGCGCGCCGACGCCTTCTCGGTCGCCTCCCGCGCCCGCTCGGCGGCCCGCTCGGCGGCCTCGCGGGCCTTCTCCGTCGTCTCCCGCGTGCGGGCGACCGCCTCGCCGGCGACCTCGCCGACCATCTCCGCGGCGTCCTCGAGCTCGTGCTTGACGTCGCTGACGACGCCGGTGAACTCGTGGCGCGCCTCGGCGGCGCGGTGCTTGAACCGCTCGCCGGCGTCGGCCGGCTCCCAGGGCTCCTCGGCCCACGGGTCGGAGGTCAGCCGGTTGCGGCGCCACGCCGTGTAGGCCGCACCGGCGGCGGCGAGACCGCTGACCGTCCAGAGCACGGCCGCGACCTTGTGCGACTTCTTGGGGGCCTGAGCCTCGGCGACGCGGGCGAGCGCCTCCTCGACCTCGACGACCCGGGCCAGCGTCTCCTCCGCCGTGTCCCGCGCGCGGTCGGCGCCCGCCGTGGCGGCTTCGACGGCGCTGCTGACGACCGCGCTGACCTTGGGCAGGATCTCGTCGACGAAACGGTCGTGCGCGGCGTCGACGAGCGGGCCCGCCTTCTCGGCCGCCCTCTCGACGACCGGCGTCGCGCGATCCGCTGCCTCCCGGACGGCCCTCTCGACCCGCGGGGCCGCCCACTCGACCGCGGCTTCGACCTTGGGTGCGGCCCATTCGGCGGCGTGGGTGGCGGCGTCCTTGGCGCGGGGTGCTGCCCAGTCGGCGGCCTCCTTGGCCTTGGGTGCTGCCCAGTCGGCGGCTGCTTCGACCTTGGGTGCGGCCCATTCGGCGGCGTGGGTGGCGGCGTCCTTGGCGCGGGGTGCTGCCCAGTCGGCGGCTGCTTCGACCTTGGGTGCGGCCCATTCGGCGGCGTGGGTGGCGGCGTCCTTGGCGCGGGGTGCTGCCCAGTCGGCGGCCTCCTTCGCCCGGGGGCCCGCCCAGTCGGCGGCCTGCTTGGCGACCTCCTTCGCGTGGACCGCGGCGTCCGCGAGAGCCGCGCCCACCTCGGCGGCCTGGCTCTTCAGGCGCTCGGCGTCGAGAGACTCGGCTGACGGACGGCGGACACGGTCGAACATGGTCGACTCCCCTGGTCGGCGGACATCGGCGGGCCGGGAGGCCCGTAGCCCATGCTGCCACCGATGGCTGTCCGATGCCCGGCCCCTCACCGACTGTCGTGCGAGGATGTGCCCCATGTTCGCGACTCTTCACACGACTGCCGGTGACATCCGGATCGAGCTCCTGCCGCACCACGCCCCCAAGACGGTCGGCAACTTCGTCGGCCTCGCCACGGGCGGCAAGGCCTGGACGGACCCGCGCACGCGCGCCGAGCGCACCGATCCGCTCTACGACGGCGTGATCTTCCACCGCGTCATCGACGGCTTCATGATCCAGGGCGGCGACCCGCTGGGGACCGGCACCGGCGGCCCCGGCTTCACCTTCGACGACGAGATCCACCCCGAGCTGCGCTTCACCGAGCCCTACCTGCTCGCGATGGCCAACGCCGGCCTGCGTCGTGACCCGGTGACCGGGAAGGTCGGCGGCACCAACGGCTCGCAGTTCTTCATCACCGTGACCACGACGCCGCACCTCAACGGCAAGCACACGATCTTCGGCAAGGTCGCGGACGACGCGAGCCGCGCGGTGGTCGACGCCATCGCCACCACGGCCACCCGCGCCGGCGACCGTCCGGCCCAGGACGTGACGATCACCTCGGTCACGGTCGAGGACTGACTCGGCCGCATGACGAGCCCTACGCCGCCGTCCGACGCGGGCGTCGTCCCCGTCTGCCCGCGGCACCCCGACCGGGTCGCGTACGTCCGTTGCCAACGCTGCGGCCGTCCGACCTGCCCGGAGTGCCAACGGCAGGCGGCGGTGGGGGTGCACTGCGTGGACTGCGTCCGCGAGGCGGCCAAGGCGGTCCCCGCGACGGTGACCGTCTTCGGCGGCCGGGTCCGCGTCGGTCGGCCCGTGGTGACCTACACGCTCATCGCGCTCAACGTGCTCGCGTTCCTCGTCGAGCAGGCGCAGGGCTCGAGCTTCATCAACCGCTGGGTCTTCGCGCCGTTCCTCGGTGAGAGCGAGCCGTGGCGCTTCCTCTCCGCGGCCTTCCTGCACGACCCCGGGACGCTGCTGCACATCGGCTTCAACATGTACGCCCTGTGGGTGCTCGGTCAGTTCCTCGAGCCGGTCCTCGGGCGATGGCGCTTCACCACCGCCTACCTCCTGGCAGCGGTCGGCGGCAGCGTCATGGTCCTGCTGCTCGCCTCCCCCGACGCGGCCAGCTGGGCCACCGGCGTGTACGGGGCGTCCGGGGCCGTCTTCGGACTCTTCGGGATGGTCGTCGTCGTGCTGCGGCGGTTGCGGCGCGACGCCCGGTCGATCCTCGTCATCCTCGTGATCAACGCCGCGATCCCGGTCTTCGTCCCGCAGATCTCCTGGCAGGCGCACGTCGGCGGGTTCCTCGTCGGGCTGCTGCTCGGGCTCGCCTTCGCCTATGCGCCGCGGGGGCGGCAGCGCACCGTCTCGCTCGCCGCCGTCACGGGGGTCGGCCTGCTCCTCGTGCTGCTGGCCCTGCTCGCCTACGTCTGAGGCGGGCATCCCCAGGCTTGCTCACAGCTGTGGAATTACACCGCTGTAGTTATCCACAGGGATGTCCACCCCTGGGGACGAGCGGGGGCCGGGTCAGCGCCAGCGCGTGGTCATCCCGAAGCCGACGATGATGAGCGCGAAACCCACGAGCAGGTTGTAGTTCCCGATCCCGGGGATCGGGTACTGCGCCGAGCTGAGGTAGGTCGTGACGATCCAGATCAGTCCGGCCACCATGAGGGTGATCATGGTCGGGGCGAGCCATCGCGGGCTGGCCGCCGGCGCCGCCGCGGCCGGGGGCGGGGTGAAGCTCGGCTTCTTGCGGGACCGCGACTCGGGCACGGTGCGCCTCCTTATCGGTGGGCGGCACCGGAGGCACCGCGACGGACGTCGACTAGCGTAGTCGTGCGACGGTCGGGACCCCGTCGCACCGGCGGACCAGGAGGGTCATGGGCATCGGGCACCGGGCGGCGCGCACGCCGCGCCGCGGCACGGTCGGCGCTGCGCTCGTGCTCGGCCTGGCGGGCCTGCTCTTCGGGACCAACGCCGCCCTCGCCCGGGGCCAGGAGTCACGCCAGCCCCAGGACCTGCCCGGGCTCGTGCAGGCAGAGCTCGAACGGTCGCAGGAGGCCGCCACGGCGGTGGCCGACCTGCAGGCCGAGGTGGACCGGCTCACCGACGCTCAGGCCGGCCTCGCCCCGGCGCAGTCCGGACAGGCCGACGAGGTCGCCCTGGCAGCCGGGTGGGTCGCCGTCACGGGGCCCGGCCTGGAGGTCAGCCTGACCGACGCCCCGGGGACCGGGAACCGACCGGACTGGGTCACCTCGTCGATGCTCGTCGTGCACCAGCAGGACCTCCAGGCGGTCATCAACGCGCTCTGGGCCGGCGGGGCTGAGGCGATGAGCCTGCAGGACCAGCGGGTGGTCTCGACGTCGGCCTTCCGGTGCGTCGGCAACGTCCTGCTGCTGCAGGACCGGCACTACTCCCCGCCGTACGTCGTGCGGGCCATCGGCGATCCGGACGTGCTGCTCAGTGCGCTGCTGTCCTCGCCGGCGATCGAGACCTACCTCGAGTACGTCGACGTCGTCGGCCTCGGGTGGAACGTGACCACCCAGGCGGAGATGACGCTCCCCGCCTACGACGGCGCCGCCGCGCTCGCGTACGCCTCCGTCCCGGCGGACGGGTCGTGACCGCTGCGCACCACCGGGTGCGGCCTGCCACGGGCGCGCCCCGGGTCGCCACGGTCCTCGGGGTCCTCGGCGAGGTGCTCATCACGCTCGGGGTCCTGCTGGGCCTGTTCGTCGTGTGGCAGCTGTGGTGGACCGACGTCCTCGGCGAGCGGGCGCAGGCGCAGGTCGTCGAGGAGCTCGCCTGGCAACCCCCGCCGGCACGTGCCTCGACCGCGCCGCTCCCCGTCGAACGGGACGACGCGGCGCCGGTGCTCGCCGCGCCGGCTCACGGCACGACGTTCGCCACCCTCCAGGTGCCCCGCTGGGGCGGCGAGCCGAGCCCGATCAGCGAGGGCGTCACCAAGCGCGACGTCCTGGACGCCCTCGGGATCGGCCACTACCCCGGCACGGCGATGCCCGGCGGGGTGGGCAACTTCGCCGTCGCCGGGCACCGCACGACCTACGGCAAGCCGTTCAACCGGATCGAGGAGCTCCGGGTCGACGACGCCCTCGTCGTCCGGACCGAGAGCACCTGGTACGTCTACCGGGTCACCGGCACCGAGATCGTCTCCCCGCGCGACGTCGACGTGATCGACCCCGTCCCGGGAGCGCCCGACGCCGTGCCCACCACCGCGCAGATGACGATGACCACCTGCCACCCGCTCTTCAGCGCACGCCAGCGGTACGTCGTGCACGCCCTGCTGGCGAGCTGGCTGCCGGTCCAGGACGGCATCCCCGCCGCTCTCGAGGCGGCGGCCCCCACCGACGGAGGCGCATGATGTACGGATGGCTCTGGCGGGTGCTCCCCGGACCGGTCTGGGTGCGCCTCGCCGTGCTGGCGCTCGCGGCCCTCGCCGTCGTCGCCGTGTGCTTCACCTGGGTGTTCCCGGCCGTGGCGCCGTTGATGCCCTTCACCGACATCACTGTGGAGTGAGATGACCCGGATCCTCGTCGTCGACAACTACGACTCGTTCGTCTACACGATCGTCGGCTACCTCGAGCAGCTCGGTGCCACGACCACCGTCGTGCGCAACGACGCCGTCCCCTCGATCGCCGAGCGGGAGGGCTACGACGGCGTGCTCGTCTCCCCGGGACCGGGCACCCCGCGTGACGCCGGCCGGTCGATGGAGGTCATCGGGGACTGCGCAACGAGCGGGCAGCCGATGCTCGGTGTCTGCCTCGGCCACCAGGCGCTCGCCGAGGTCTTCGGCGCGACGGTCACCCACGCGCCCGAGCTCATGCACGGCAAGACCAGCGCCGTCCGGCACGAGGGCCAGGGCGTGCTCGCCGGGCTGCCCATGCCCTTCACGGCGACGCGCTACCACTCGCTCGCCGTCGTGGACCGGACCGTGCCCACGACCCTGCTCGTCACGGCGCGGACGACGACGGCCGCCGGGGAGGGCGTGATCATGGGCCTGCAGCACCGCGACCTGCCGCTGCACGGGGTCCAGTTCCACCCGGAGTCGGTGCTCACCGAGGGCGGTCACCGGCTCCTGGCGAACTGGCTCGAGATCTGCGGGCTGGCCGGTGCCGTCGACCGCTCGGCCGGCATGGCACCCCTGGTGCGGCACACCGCGGACGCCTGAGCGCCGACCGGGCGATCAGCCGTCCGAGCCCGCCCCGCCGCCGCGCCCGCCGGCGGCTCGGCCACCAGGTTCACCGTGCTGCCGACGTCGACGACGACCCCGCTCGCCGGGTCGGCTGAGGTCACCACGTAGTCGCCGGCCGCCTGGGTCCCGTCGGATTGCTCGCACCGTGCGTTGAGGTTCACGGCGCCGAGGGCGTCGAAGGCGTCGGTGCAGGTCATGCCGACCAGGCCCCGGGGCACGGTGACCGTCTCGACGTTCGGCGCGATCGCCTTGGTCAGCGTGACGACCGTGCGCTGCTGGACGGGGCCCGCGGCGGGCTTCTGGGCGATGACCGTGCCCGGGGTCGCGTCGCCGCTCTCCTGCTCGGCCGGGACCACGGTCAGGCCGAGCTCCTCCAGCGCCGCGGCGGCCTCGTCGTAGGGCGTCTGGTTGCCCACGAAGTCCGGCAGCTGCACCTGCCCGGTGGACAGGTAGATGGTCACGGTCGCGGTGGTCGGGTCGAGGCTCTGGCCGGCGGCCGGATCGGTGCGGGTGACCTTGTCCTTCTCGACGTCCGGGCTGTCCTCCGTCTGCACCGTGATGTTGCCGAGCACGAAGCCGTTGTCGGTCAGCCACGAGGTGGCCTGGTCACGGGAGAGGTTGGACAGGTCGTCGAGGGTGACGGCCTCGGCGCCCGAGGAGATCACCACGGTGACCCCGCTGCCCTCGGCGACCGGGGTCTCCGCGTCCGGGTCCGTCGAGACGACGGTGCCCTCGGCCACGGTCAGGCTCGCCTCCGTGGTCGGGTTGAAGACGAGTCCTACTCCCTCGATCGCCGTGCGGGCGGCCGCCTGGTCCATCCCGACGACGTCCGGTACCGGGACCTGGCCGGGCCCGCTGTCCGCGTTGGCCACGAGGAGCGCGACGATCCCGGTGATCGCCAGGACGGCGACCGCGATGAGGGTCCACAGCAGCCAGCGCTTCGAGGGCGCCTCCTCCTCGACCGCCGCGCGGGCCGCGGCCGGCGTGGCGACCTGGCCGACGGGCCCCCACGGGGAGGTCGGCGGAGCGGACGGCGGCGTGGCGCCGAGGACCTGGGTGGTCGCCGTCGGCGGGCCCGGGTCGGGGACCGGCTGCCGCAGGATGGCGGTGGCCGCGCCGAGCGCGGGGGCGCTGACGGCCCCGCCGCGCAGCACGGCCTCCAGGTCGCTGCGGAACTCCGCGGCGGTGCTGTAGCGCTGCTCGCGGTCCTTGGCCAGGGCCTTCATCGTGATGCGGTCGAGAGCCTCGGGGACGTCGGCCGCGAACGTGGTCGGCGGCTGGGCCTCCTCCCGGGCGTGCTGGTAGGCGACCGCCACCGGGGAGTCGCCGATGAACGGCGGCCGGCCGGTGAGCAGCTCGAAGAGCAGGCAGCCGGTGGAGTACAGGTCGCTGCGGGCGTCGACCTGCTCGCCCCTGGCCTGCTCCGGCGAGAGGTACTGCGCCGTGCCGATGACGGCCTGGGTCTGGGTCATCGTGCCGGCGGCGTCCGCCATGGCGCGTGCGATGCCGAAGTCCATCACCTTGACCGCGCCGGTCGGGGTGAGCATGACGTTGGCCGGCTTGATGTCGCGGTGCACGATCCCCGCGCGGTGGGAGTACTCGAGCGCCGAGAGGACCCCGGCGGTGATCTCGGCGGCCTCCTCGATCGGCACCGCGGCGCCGTCGCGGAGGATGTCGCGCACGGTGTGGCCCTCGACGTACTCCATGACGATGAACGGCACGTGGGCGAGCGCGCCGCCCGGCTCGGTGCTGACGTCCTCCCCGGTGTCGTAGACCGCGACGACGGCGGGGTGGTTGAGGGAGGCCGCAGCCTGGGCCTCGCGGCGGAACCGGGCCTGGAACGAGGGGTCCCGGGCCAGGTCGGAGCGCAGGATCTTGATCGCCACGGTGCGGCCGAGGCGCGTGTCGTGGCCGATGTGGACCTCGGCCATGCCGCCGCGACCGATGAGCTCGCCGACCTCGTAGCGGCCGCCGAGGATCCGAGGTGCGTCGTCCACCACTACAGGTCCCTCGCTGTCCTCGTCTGCTGAACCGGCCGGGAGCCCGCGGCGCGGTCGTTCTCGATCATCCCATCCCGGGCGGGCGTGCGGTGGGACGCCGCCGCCGACAACGGCTGCGGTTCACCCGCCGTCGACCCCTGCGTCGTACCCGGTGACCCCCAGAGCGTAGCCGCCAGGGCAGCCCCGAGGAGCGCGCAGACCACCAGCAGGGCCAGGACCACGGCCGGCGCCGGCATGCCGAACCAGCGCCGTGAGCGCAGGTCGCGCCAGGACCGGCGGGGCGCGGCGGAGAACGCCGTGTGCCGGTGGGTCCCCGGCGGCGGGGTGAACCGCGGCGGTGGTTCGCTCGGGATCGGCGCGACGGCCTCGTCGGCGGCACGGCCCGGGACCACGGCCGTCTCCAGCACGCCGAGGCGGCCGGCCCCGGTGCTCGTGCGGGCCGCACCGGAGGTCGGGCGCTCGCCGGCGGCCCCCATCCGGCGGGCGCCGCCCGGGGCGTAGGACGGCGGCGCGTCCTCGAGGGGCAGCCCGCCGGTGCTCGGCACCAGGTGGTCCTCGGTGCTGGTGACATGGCGCTGCTGACCGGTCGAGTGCCGCCCCGGCACCATCGGCACGCCGCCCGGCGGGGTGCGCTCGAGCATCTCGTCCATCGTCCGCGCCAGCGAGGCGGCCGATCGCGGCCGCCGCTCGGGGTCCTTGTCGAGCATCCGCATGACGAGCTCGGCCAGCTGGCGGTCGACGTGCGGCGGCAGCGGCGGTACCGGCGTGTTGACGTGCGCGATCGCGATGTCGACCGCCGTCGGGCCGGTGAACGGCCGGTGCCCGACGAGGCTCTCGTAGGCCACGATGCCGAGCGAGTACACGTCGGAGGAACCGGTGGCCGCGCGGCCGACCGCCTGCTCCGGCGACAGGTACTGGGCGGTGCCCATGACCATCCCCGAGGCGGTCATCGGGATCTGGTTGGCCGCCATCGAGATGCCGAAGTCGGTGATCTTCACCCGGCCGGAGGTGGCCAGCAGGATGTTGCCGGGCTTGACGTCGCGGTGCACGACGCCGGCGACGTGCGCGGCGTGCAGGGCGCGGGCGGTCTGGGCGAGGATCGGCAGCAGCCGGGTGGTCGGCAGCACCGGCTGCCGGTCGAGCAGGTCGGACATCGGCTCCCCGACGACCAGCTCCATGACGAGGTAGGCCGAGCCGTCCTGCTCGCCGTAGTCGAAGAGCGCGGCGATGTTCGGGTGCGAGAGCCGGGCGCTGTTGCGTGCCTCGGTGCGGAAGCGCTCGAGGAACCCGGCGTCCCCGGCGAACTCCGAGCGGAGCACCTTGACCGCGACGTCGCGGGCCAGCGCCTCGTCGTGCGCGAGCCACACCTCGCCCATCCCGCCCACGGCGATCCGCGAGACGAGCCGGTAGCGCCCGTGCAGGGCGAGCCCCTCGGTCGGCTTCATGAGATCGCCGCCAGGATGACGGCCCGCGCGATGGGGGCGGCGACCTGCCCGCCGGTCGCCTCGTTGCCCATGCTGCCGCCCTGCTCGACGACCACGGCCACGGCGATGGTCGGCGCGTCGGCCGGGGCGAAGGCGGTGAACCAGGCGTGCGGCGCGACCCCGTCGGTGGTCTGCGCCGTGCCCGTCTTCCCGGCGACCTGCACGCCGGGGATCTGGGCGGAGGTGGCCGTCCCGTTCGCCACGACCCCGAGCATCATCTCGCGCAGCGCGGCGGCGGTGCTCGAGGAGATCGGCCGGCCGAGCGTGCTCGGGCTGGTGGTGTCGACCACGGTGAGGTCCTGGTCGCGGACGGTGGAGACCAGGTAGGGCTTCATCTCGATGCCGCCGTTGGCGATCGTCGCCGAGATCATCGCCACCTGGAGCGGCGTGACCCGCACGTCGTACTGGCCGATGGCCGAGAGCGCCGTCTGCGCCGCGTCGATCGCGCCCTCGGCCGGGAAGCGGCTCGGCGTCACCGAGAGCGGGATCGCCAGCGTGCCGTCGAAGCCGAAGGCCTCGGCCTGGGCGCGCAGCGCGTCGGCGCCGAGGCCGACGCCGATCTCCGCGAAGGCCGTGTTGCAGGAGATCCGCAGGGCGTCGCTCAGCGTCATCGCCCCGGTCGAGCTGCAGGCCGAGCCGCCGAAGTTCTGCAGCGTCGTGCTCGTCCCCGGCAGCGTGTAGACGTCCGGCGCGGCGACGGGGGTGTCGGGGGTGATCCCGGACTCCAGGGCGGCGGCCGCGGTGACGAGCTTGAAGGTCGAGCCCGGCGGGTAGGTGTCCCCGGCGATCGCCCGGTTGGTCATCGGGTCGGTGGG
This sequence comes from uncultured Actinomycetota bacterium, assembly GCA_963724505.1. Lineage (GTDB taxonomy): Bacteria > Actinomycetota > Actinomycetes > Actinomycetales > Cellulomonadaceae > Actinotalea. The sequence goes on along the minus strand of CAVRUY010000001.1, from coordinate 356,970 downwards.
GTCGTCGGTGAGGCTCGTCCACGCCTCGTTGACGGCGGCGGTGTCGTGGCTGGCCAGCAGGTTCGGGTCGTAGCTGGGCTTGGAGACCAGCGCGAGGATCGCGCCGGTGCGCGGGTCGAGCGCGACGACGGCGCCGCGCTGGTCGCCGAGCGCGTCCCAGGCCGCCTGCTGGACCGCGGGGACGATGGTCAGCTCGACGGCGGCGCCCTGCGGCTGCCGCCCGGTGACGAGGTCCTGGATGCGGTTGTAGAACAGCGAGTCCGCCGAGCCGTTGAGCTCGGTGTTCATCGCCCGCTCCAGCCCGCTGCGGCCGTAGATCACCGAGTAGAAGCCGGTCACCGGTGCGTAGAGCGGCCCGTCCGCGTACGAGCGCAGGTAGCCGAAGGCGTCGTCGACGGGGGTCGACGACGCGACGGAGGTGCCGGCGACGACGAGCGGACCCCGGTCGCGGTCGTACTCGCGGTAGAGGGTCCGGACGTTGCGGTTGTCGCTGTTGAGCGTGGGGGCCTGGACGAACTGCACCCAGGTGGCCCCGCCCATGAGGACGACGAACATGAGGACGACGACGGAGGTGAGGCGGCGCAGCGGCGTGTTCATGCCGGACCACCCCCGGTGGCGGGCAGCGGCGCGCCCGGTCGTGCGGCACGCGACCCGCGCCGCAGGCGGATCCGCTGGGTGGCCTGGTCGTCGCCGGCCGGCATCGGCCGCGAGGCGCCGGTTCCGGCCACCGCGGCGCCGTCGGTCGAGGACCCCGCGCCGCCGTCGGGTCCGGCGGCCTCGGGAGGCCGTCGCGCGCTGTCCGAGATCCGCAGCAGCAGGGCGACGATCACCCAGTTCGCCAGCAGGGACGAGCCGCCGTAGGCCAGGAACGGCATCGTCAGGCCGGTGAGCGGGATGAGCCGGGTGACGCCGCCGACGACGACGAAGCACTGGAACGCGAGCGTGAAGGCGATGCCGCCGGCGAAGAGCTTGCCGAACCCGTCCCGCACGCCGACGGCGGTCCGCAAGCCGCGCTCGGTGAGCACGAGGTAGAGCACGAGGATGGCCATCAGGCCGGTCAGGCCGAGCTCCTCGCCGAGCGAGGCCACGATGAAGTCCGACTCCGCGTACGGCACCAGGTCGGGGCGGCCCTGCCCGAGGCCGGTGCCGAACAGCCCGCCGCTGGCCATGCCGAACAGTCCGCGGACGAGCTGGCCCGAGCCACCGGGGGAGGCGGTGAACACCGCGTTGTCGAAGGCGTGCAGCCAGGCGTCGAACCGCGCGGCCACGTGGGAGAAGGTCTGCGCGGCCAGCACGACCCCGCCGAGCACGAGCGCCAGGCCGATGAGCACCCAGCTGAGCCGCTCCGTGGCGAGGTAGAGCATCGCGACGAACAGGCCGAAGAAGAGCAGCGACGTGCCCAGGTCGCGCTCGAGGACCAGGACGGCGAGCGAGACGACCCAGGCGAGAAGGATCGGGCCGAGATCGCGCACGCGCGGCAGCTGCAGGCCGAGCACCTTGGGCCCGGCGAGGGTGAGCGTGTCCCGCGTCGTGACGAGGTAGCCGGCGAAGAACACCGCGAGGGCGATCTTGCCGATCTCCGCCGGCTGGAAGGACGCCCCGGCGACCCGGATCCAGATCTGGGCGCCGTTGATGTTCGCCCCGATGCCGGGGATCAACGGCAGCACCATGAGCACGAGCGCGGCGACCATCGCGGTGTAGGTGAAGCGGCGCAGGGTGCGGTGGTCGCGCAGCAGCAGCAGGACGAGGCCCGCGAGCACCATCCCCACGACGGTCCACTGGAGCTGGCGGTCGCCGAACTCGGTCTCGCGGCCGCGCGCGGCGTAGGCGAGGTCGATCCGGCTGATCATCGCCAGGCCGATGCCGTTGAGCGCCAGGGCGACCGGCAGGATGACCGGGTCGGCCCACGGCGCCCGGCGTCGCAGCACCACGTGCAGCCCGACGGTGAGCAGTGTGAGGACGAGCGCGTGCCAGACCAGGTCCGCCGGGAGGGTGTCCGCGGTCGCGAGCCCGACCAGCGCGTAGGCGAGGACCCCGACCGCGAGGGCCAGGAGCAGGAGCACGACCTCGACCCGGCGGCCGGGACGGACCCGGTGCGGAGCGACGGTCGCCATCAGAGCACCCGCACGTTCCGCAGGACGTGTCGCCTCATGATCCGGTGACCTCGGCCTCGAGGGCGGTGACCCGGCTCCGCGCGTCGTCGAGGTCGGTGGCCGGGATCGTCTGCTCCAGGCGGGCCTGGACGTAGGAGGGCAGCGCGTCGACCGTGAGGCCCGTCGTCTCGACGACCGCGGAGAGCTCGATCGGGCCGACGTTCTGCGGGATCCCCTGGTAGATCGCGACCTCACCGTCGGCGACGCCCACGTAGTACTGCCGCTGCGTCCACTCCCAGCCCCAGCGGCCCGCCGCGGCCAGGCCGGTGACGACGAGCAGCACGACGAGCCCGGCGACCAGCCGCCGCAGCGTGCGCCGCGGCGCCGGGACCTCCTCGTCGAGCGGCTCGGCGCGTGCGGTCGACTGGGCCGTGAGCTCGGCCGCCCGGCCCGCGGCGCCCGGTCCGCCCCGGGTGGGCCGGTGCCGGTCGGTCGCGGCGGCCCCGACGACCTGCGTCGCGGTCGCGGGTCCGCGGCCGTCGGGCAGGTCGTCGACCTCGACGAGGTCGCCCAGCACGACGGTGATGTTGTCCGGTCCGCCGCCGCGCAGGGCGAGCTGGACCAGCTGGTCGGCGCAGGCGTCCAGGTCGCTGACCTCGGTGAGGGTCTCGGCGAGGGTGTCCGCGCTGACCACGCCGGACAGCCCGTCGGAGCACAGCAGCCAGCGGTCGCCGGCGCGGGCCTCCCGGACCGAGAAGTCCGGGACGAGCTCCATGTCGAAGTCGCCCAGGACGCGCAGCAGCACCGAGCGTTGCGGGTGCCGCTCGGCCTCCTCCGCGGTGATCTTCCCGGTGTTGACCAGGTGCTGGACGAAGGAGTGGTCGGAGGTGACCTGGCTGAGGACGCCGTCCCGCAGCAGGTACGCGCGCGAGTCGCCGATGTGCGCCATCGCGAGCTTGTTGCCCGAGCGCAGGATCGCCGTGACCGTGGTGCCCAGGCCGGCGAGCTCGGGGTCGTCCGCGACCCGGGCGAGCAGCTCGTCGTGGGCCTCGTCCATCGCCCGGCTGAGCTCGTCCAGGGCGTCGTCGGGGCCGTGGGCCTCGTCGTCCAGCGGGGCGAGGTGCGCGACGGCCACCGAGGAGGCGACGTCGCCGCCGGCGTGGCCGCCCATCCCGTCCGCGACGACGAGCAGGTGCGGCCCGGCGAAGGCCGAGTCCTGGTTGTTGGAGCGCAGCAGGCCGACGTCCGAGCGAGCGGTGAACCGCAGGGCGAGGGTCATCGGCGGCTCACCGCTGCAGCTCGAGGGTCGACTGCCCCACCCGGAGCTGGCTGCCGAGGGTGAGCGGGGTCGGCGCCTCGATCCGGTTCTTGCCCACGAAGGTGCCGTTGGTCGAGCCGAGGTCCTCGACGAACCACTGGTCGGCCTCGGGGAAGACCCGGGCGTGCCGCTGCGAGGAGTAGTCGTCGTCCAGCACCAGCGTGCACGACGGGGCCCGGCCGATGAGGATCGCGGAGGAGCCGAGCGGGAGCGTGGTGCCGCGCAGCGGTCCGCCGGTGACCACGAGCCGCGCGGGGACGTCGCGCTTCGGCGCCTCCCGCTTCGGCGCCTCGCGGCGCGGCGTGGCGGGGGCCGGCGCCGGGGGTTCGGCGCGGCGCATCCGGCGCTGCACGATCCGGGTTCCGTAGATGTCGCGTCGCAGCACGCCGATGGCGGAGAGCACGAAGAGCCACAGCAGGACCAGGTAGCCGAGGCGGAGCAGGGTGATCGTCAGCTCGCTCATCCGGCGACGTCACCCGTCCCCGTCGTCGTCGCTGCCCGTCCAGAACATGATCCGGGTGCGGCCGATGGTCACGGTGTTGCCGTCGACGAGCGTCGCGGCGGGCACCCGGTGACCCTCGACGTAGGTGCCGTTCGTCGAGTCGAGGTCGGAGGCGATGACGCCGTCCGGCGTGACCCGGATCTCCAGGTGACGCCGGGAGATCCCGGGGTCGTCGACGATGATGTCCGCCTCGCTGCCGCGACCGATCACCGTGACTGGCCCGGTGAGCAGGTAGCGCTGCCCGTCGATGTCGACCAGGGGGTGGCGGGTGCTCGCGGCGACGCTCGTCGCGGGGGCGACAGCGCCGCGCACGGTGCCGCTGCGCACCTGGAACCGCCCGGTCTCCAGGGTGTCCTGCTCGATGAAGGTCACGGTGACCGGGCCGACGAAGGCGTAGCGCTGCTGGGTGGCGTGCTGGGTGACGTTCGCCGCGAGCTCGTCGGCCAGCGGCTCGGCGCCCCAGGCCTCGATCAGCCGCATGTCGGCCGGCGAGAGCTCGACGGTGAACTCGTTGGGGGCGACGGAACGGTCGCGGCCGAACACGGCGACGCGGTCGTCCACCTCGCGGCGCAGGGCGCTCGCGAGCTCGACGGGCTTCACCTCGCCTCGGGCACCACGGGAGAAGGCCGAGCTGACGACGTGCTCGACGCCCTTCTCGAACCGGTCGAGAATGCCCATGCCACCTCACTTCCGTCGGCTCGACCAGCACCAGGTTGCCCGCGTCCGGTGCCGCTGCGGGGTGTCGCCGCACCGTGCGACGTCGGTCCCTCCCGCGGTCCTGGTCGATCGTATCCGTCCCACCAGGCCATGACCGTGCAGCACGGCCGCACGGCGAGGGCGGGCATTCCTGCGTGCTAATCTTCTCGGCGCGCGCGAGTGGCGAAATGGCAGACGCGCTGGCTTCAGGTGCCAGTGCCCGCAAGGGCGTGGGGGTTCAAGTCCCCCCTCGCGCACAGTGCTCCGGACCTCGATCCGGACGGCCGAAGGGCCCGAGACCTCAGGGTCTCGGGCCCTTCGTGCGTGTCGACCGCGGGAGACGGCCGGGCGGTCGTCGCGATCCTCAGGCGCGCTCCGCCGCCAGGTCGGCGAAGTAGTCGGTCCAGCTCTGGTGCGGTCGGCCGGTGGCCGCTTCGTAGTCGCCGCTCGTGTCGTAGGCGCCCTCGCGGATGCCCTGGTAGATGCCGGCGATGACGGTCCCCAGGAAGTCGCCGAGCTCGGCGACGCGCTCCTGGCGGAACTCCTCGACGGTCATCGCCCGGTAGCCGATCGACAGGTCGAAGGCGTGGTTGAGGTGCTCAGCGAGCTCGGCCTGGGTGAGGGGCTCGCCGTGGAGCCGGTACGTCCCGCCGTCGTGCTCGGCCCCGGTGAGCAGCCGTGCGTAGGCGTAGGCCAGCTCGGGGCGCGTCGTGTAGCCGCAGCGACCGTCGGCTGCGCTGTTGGCGATCTCGCCCCGCTCGCGGTAGGTGTCGACGTAGTCCACGTCGGGCTCGATGTAGATGCCGTTCCGGCCGATCACCCACGCCAGGCCGCTCGCCCGGACGTCCTGCTCGGTCCGGCGGTTGCTCTGGACGATCGGCGAGAAGGCCGTGCCGTGCTCCGGGCCCTGGATGCTGGTGTAGACGATCTTGCCCACCCCGGCGGCCTTCGCTGCCTCGATGACGTTGCGGTGCTGGCCGATGCGCTGCTCGGGCGGGTCGAAGCCGGAGATCAGCAGGACCCGGTCGACGCCGGCCAGGGACCGGGTGAGCTGAGCGCGGTCGTCGTAGTCGCCCGGCCGGACCTCGACCCCCAGGTGCTCGGCCTTGGCGGGGGTGCGGGCCAGGCCCACGACGTCCCGCGCCCCGATCTCGGCGACCGCGGCGGCCACGGCGGCGGAGCCGAGCTGTCCTGAGGCGGCGGTGACGGCGACGCGCATGGATGTCCTCCTGAGGTGGCGTACGGGCGACCTGCGGCTTCGACGCGAGGGCCGGCGGTCCGGACGATTAAACAGTACGGGACGCGTCCCGGATTAGGATCCGCATCCGTGTCCCGTGCTCTCGACGTCCTGCTGCCACCGCGGCTCGGCGTCGGGTTCCGCTGGCTGATCGCCTCTTCGTGGACCAGCAACCTCGGGGACGGGATCGCGCTCGCGGCCGGGCCGCTGCTCGTCGCCTCGCTGACCTCGGACGCCCGGCTCATCGCGCTCGCCGCGACGGTCCAGTGGGTGCCGCCGCTGGCGTTCGGGCTGCTCGCCGGCGCGCTCGCGGACCGGCACGACCGCAAGGCGATCGTCGTTGGAGTCGACCTCGCGCGCGCGGCCGTGCTCGCCGTCCTCGTCGTCATCGTCCTCACCGGCCAGGTGAGCATCGCGGTGGCCCTGGCGGCCCTCTTCCTCGTCGCGACCGCCGAGGTGTTCGCCGACAACTCCGCCCAGACGATGCTGCCGAACCTCGTGGCCCGGGACGACATCGCGATCGCCAACGCGCGCCTCTCGACCGGCTTCATCACGGTCAACCAACTCGCCGGGCCACCGCTGGGCGCTGCGCTGTTCGCCGTCGGGTGGGCGCTGCCGTTCAGCGCGCAGGCGCTCGCCGTCGCCCTCGGGGCGGTGCTGATGACCCGGGTGGCCGTCCAGCGGCCCACCAGGGTCGAGGTCCCGCCGCGGCTGCGCCACGACATCGCCGAGGGGTTCCGCTGGGTCCGGCACCACCCGGCCGTCCGGACGCTGGTCCTGACGATCCTCGTCTTCAACATCACGTTCGGCGCCGCGTGGTCGGTGCTCGTCCTGTACGCGACCGAGCGGCTCGGCCTCGGCCCGGTGGGCTTCGGCCTCGTCACGACGACGTCGGCCGTCGGCGGCCTGCTCGGCACCGCGATCTACGGTCCGCTGACCCGCCGGATCAGTCTCGGCGGGCTGATGCGGATCGGGTTGATCCTCGAGACGCTCACGCATCTCGCGCTCGCCCTCACCTCGAGCCCCGTGGTCGCCCTGCCGGTCTTCTTCGTCTTCGGCGTGCACGCCTTCATCTGGGGGGCGACGTCGACGACGGTGCGCCAGCGTGCGGTGCCGATCGCCCTGCAGGGCCGGGTGGGCAGCGTGAACCTCGTCGGCGTCTTCGGCGGTCTGGTGGTCGGCTCGGGTCTCGGCGGCATGCTGGCGTATCGCTGGGGCGTCACCGGACCGTTCTGGTTCGCCTTCGTCGGCTCGGCCGTCTTCGTCGTGCTGCTCTGGCGTCAGATGGCGCACATCGCGCACGACGCACCGACGCCCGCGTAGCTCACCAGGGCTGGATGGCCCGCTCCGCGCGGTAGGCGGCGAGGGTGCGGGCGGCGCTCGACGGGCGTCGGCCCGGGTCGATCCCGGCGCTGGGGCGCGCGGCGGTGGCGCGCGCGGCGCGGTGCGGGAGCAGGGCGCGGAGCAGGTGGTTCGGGGAGGGGGACGGGGCGGGGCGTTGACGGCCCATGGTGCGGCTTCCTGCTCGGGCGCCGGGGCGGTGGCGCTGGTGGGGTGCCACCCGGGAGCAGGGTGTCGCACCCGTGCGGCTGTCTCCATTCTGTCGGCATCCGGGGCCGTCGCATGAGACATTCGGCCCGTGTCCGGGCCCCTCGGCTCGATCGTGTTCCCGCAGGTCATCGCATCAGGGGCGGGTCAACGGCACATCTCCCTCGGGTCGCCGAACGGTCATGCGCGGCCACAGGAGCCAGCCGTTCAGCCGGGTGTCGGCGCGGTCCCGTCCCAGCCGCGGGGTCCGAGGTCCGGCACGCTCCGCTCGTACTCGCCGTCGAAGAGCGGCGAGGAGATGAGGAAGTCGGCGGTCGCGAGGTTCGTCGCCGTCGGGACGTTCCAGACGGTGCTCAGCCGGAGCAGCGCCTTGACGTCCGGGTCGTGCGGCTGGGCCTCGAGCGGGTCCCAGAAGAAGATGAGCGTGTCCAGGATGCCCTCGGCGATCTTCGCGCCGATCTGCTGGTCGCCGCCGATCGGGCCGGACAGGAACCGGTGCACCGTGAGGCCGAGCTCGAAGCCGAGCATCGTCCCGGTGGTGCCGGTGGCGTAGAGGTGGTGCGGGGCCAGGGTCGCGCGGTTGTGCTCGGCCCAGCGCAGCAGCTGGACCTTCATGTTGTCGTGGGCGACGAGGGCGATGTGCCGGCGGAGGCTCGTGGTCTCGGTCATGGGACGACGTTGGCAGAGACGGCGTCGATGCGCCAGGGGTCTCGGCCGCGGACGACCCGTCGTCCGCGGCCTCCGGCTCAGTCCGGGGCGCTCGCCCGGTCGTGCTGGCGCGGCACGACGGCGCCGCGACCGACAGGGGCCGGGCCGTCCGGCGTCGCGGGCGCGGGGCGGGCGGGGCCGCGCTCGGCGATCACCGCCTCGGTCGTCATCGCCGTCGTGGCCGCCTCGACGTAGGCGGCGTAGACGGCGCGGGGCGCGAAGCCGTGCCGGGAGATCTGCCGGGCGTCGTCGGCGAGGTAGGCCAGGAGGGCCCCGAGGGCTGCGCCCAGCGGGCCCCGACGCGCCGTGACCGCCTCGGTGACGGACCTCGAGACACCCGTGGTGGCGAGCAGGTCCTCGGCGGGCATGCCGTACAGCTCGCTCACCGCGGACAGCAGGCCCGCCGTGTAGGCGCGCCGGTCGTCGCACAGGCGCTCGCAGGTCATCGCCCGCGCGAGGACCCGCCAGAGCTCGGGCACCACGGGGATCGTGTCGGTGGCGGCGTCCTCGACGACCCGGGTGAGGGTCCAGCTGTCGATCGCCTCGAGCGCGGCCGGCACGGTGTCGATCGCGTCGCCGACGCCGGCGTTGGCGACCCGCAGCAGGTGGACGGTCAGGGCGGGGTCGGTCTCGACGAGCCGCGCGACGACGTCCGCGTCGGCGACCGGGCGCGCCAGTAGTTCGAGCAGCAGGGACGTCGTCGTGGCACCGGCGCGCAGGCGCACCGAGGTCGCGGTGCCGTCGGCACTGGTCGAGGAGATCGTCTGGCCGATCGAGGTGAGGCTCATGGTCGCTCCGTCCGCTCCGATGGGGGCTTCTGACGGATCGGCAACGATCGAGCGCCGTGGAGCAGAACACCGAGAAGCACCTCGAACGGCCCAGCCGGGGCCCGGCGCCACGTCCGACTCAGCGCAGGAACTCCAGGAGCGCGGGGTGCAGCACGCGGGCCGTGACGTCGATGGCGTCCTGGTGGGCCATCTGCAGGACCTGCAGGTCGAGCATGGTGGACAGGAGGTCGAGATCGTCGGGGGCGTGCTGCTCTCCCCGGCCGCTCGACACCCGCTCCCGGAGCCCCGGGCGGGAGGTGAGGGTCGGCCGCGGCGCCGTGTGCTCTCTCCGGTCGATCATCGCGGTGCTACCCCCCGGTCTCGTGCCCTCGAGTGCCTCGAGGATCGCGTCCGCCGTCGTGAGCACCCGGCGCAGCCCCTCGACGGGCTGCTCCCCGGTGACCTCTCGCGCCGGCTCGCCGTCCCCATCGGCCGGCGCCCCCGACTTGTGACGAGATCCGGCGCCCGGACCCGTCGGGTCCCCGCGTGGTGCCGGGGCGCTCATGCCGGCCTCATCGCGTCTCCAGCGCGTCCTGCAGGGAGTGCAGCGTCGCTCGGGTGGCGTCGGCCGAGGCGGCGAGCAGGTCGCGGTTGCCCACCGCCACGCCGGCGAGGTCCTCGACGAGGGTGAGCAGGGCGGCGTGGTGCTCCTGCAGCAGCTCGTCCCACGGGACGGGTGCCGCCGCGGCGAGCGCCCGCAGGCTGCAGCCCTCCTCGAGGCCGAGCTCGCGGGCGGCCTGCTCGGCCTCGACCGCGCGGCCGAGCTCGGTCGCGCGGACCTGGTCGAGCACCTGCTCGATCTCCCGGGTCGCGTGACCGATCCACCGGGTGCGCCCGTCGGCCACGATCAGCTGCTGCTCCTCGAGCTTGAACTGCAGGAGCTCGAGGAGGCGGCGTTCCCGCCACAGCACTCCCGACAACTCGTTCAGGCCCATCGGATCCCCCTCGTCGGTCCGGCGCCTCGGGGCGTGCACCGGTTCTCACCGTGGTGATCGGCACGGACGGGACGATCCTGACCCGTTCGCGGTGAGGAGTCGTGACACGAACGGCCCAGTGCCTGCTCCCACCACGGTGTGAGGTGCGTCACAGGCGACAAGTCGGACCCGGGACGATGTGTCCGGATTCGGAATCCGGACACATCGTCGCAGTCCTGACCGATCGCTCGGGCCGGCACGCCCCCGGGCGGGGACGAGCCGCGCCGTACCCCTCAGGCGCGGCTCAAGCCGCCGATGGATCACCCCGAAGCAGGACACATGAACGCCACCGAGCACCCCACGAACGCGCTGGTCGTCGAGAACATGCCCCTCGTCGGCTACCACGTCAACGCGGTCCTCGGCCGGGTGCCGTCGTACGTCTCGCGCTCCGACCTCGTCTCGGCCGGCGCGTTCGCCCTGGTCCGCGCTGCGCGGGCCTACGACGAGTCCACCGGTGTCCCCTTCGCCCGCTACGCCTCGCTGCGCATCAAGGGCGCGCTCATCGACGAGCTGCGGGGGATGGACTGGGTCTCCCGAGGCGCTCGCCGCCGCGCCCGCCAGGTGACCGACGTCGCCGACCAGCTCACCGCCTCCCTCGGCCGGCCACCGCAGCGCGAGGAGCTCGCCTCCGCGATGGGCGTGGGCGTCGCGGAGATCGACGCGGCCCGCTCGGACGCCGAGGTGCGGGTCCTGAGCATCGACGGATTCGACGGGTCGATCGCCGAGACGGTCGTCTCCACCTCGATCAGCCCGGAGGAGAGCCTCCTGGCCGACGAGCGGCTCGAGTACCTGCGGGCCGGCGTGTCCTGCCTCCCGGAGCGGCTGCGGCACGTGGTCGAGGCGCTGTTCTTCCAGGAGCGTCCCGTCGCCGAGATCGCCGAGGAGCTGGGCGTCACCCAGTCCCGCATCAGCCAGCTGCGCACCGAGGCGCTCGGGCTGCTCAAGGACGGGCTCAACGCCAGCCTCGAGCCCGAGCTCGTGCCGGCCGCCGAGCGCCCCGGCGGGGTGGCCGAACGCCGCCGTCGTGCCTACTTCGCCGAGGTGGCCGCGCGGGCCGCCGCCGGCGCCCAGGGCGGCACCCTCGCCCAGCTGCCCACGCAGCGGTCCGCGGCCGCCGTCGAGTCGTACGCCCTCGACGTCGCGGCCTGCTGACCCGGCCGATCACCGACCGCGCACTCCTCATCTCGGGGCCCGGGCGTCCGATGGGCTGAGCAGCGACGCGTCGGCGTCGCCCGGGCGCGGGAGGACCTGTGGAGGACCTGGACGAGATCGTCCACGAGTTCCTGGTGGAGAGTCGGGAGAACCTCGACCAGCTCGACCTCGACCTCGTCGCGCTCGAGGGAACCCCCGGCTCGCGCGAGCTGCTCGCGCGGGTCTTCCGCACGATCCACACCATCAAGGGCACCAGCGGGTTCCTCGCCTTCGGTCGCCTGGAGCGGCTCACCCACGTCGGCGAGAACCTCCTCGTCGAGCTCCGCGACGGTCGTCGTGCCATGGACCGGGGCACCACGGACGTCCTGCTGCGGATGGTCGACACGGTCCGCGTGCTCCTCGACGCGATCGAGGCCGGCGACGGCGAGGCGGGCGTGGACGACGCGCCGGTCGTCGCGGCCCTCGAGCGGGTGCTCGACGGGACCGGGCGGGCCGCCGGCCCGCCCGCCGTCTGCCGCCCCGAGCCGCGCACCGCACCCGCCGCCGACGTCGTCCCGTCACCGCACCACGCGCCCGCGCCGCCCGCCCCGGCCGACCCGGCGACCGTCCAGACCCCGGCCCGCCCCGAGCTCGACGTGGTCCGCGCCGGGAGCGACACCGTCCGGGTCGACGTCGACCTGCTCGACGCCCTGATGCGTCAGGTCGGCGAGCTCGTCCTGGCCCGCAACTCGATCGGCCGGCTCGCCGAGGCCGCCGTCGCCGACGCCGACCTCGGCCGCGCGGCGCAACGGCTCGACCTCATCGCCTCCGAGCTGCAGGAGGGCGTCATGAAGACGCGCATGCAGCCGCTCGACCACCTGTGGTCCAAGGTGCCGCGGATGGCCCGCGACCTGGCCACGGCCTGCGGGCGCCAGGTCCGCGTCGAGATGTCGGGTGGCGACATCGAGGTCGACCGCTCGCTGCTCGAGGCGGTCAAGGACCCGCTGACCCACCTCGTCCGGAACGCGATCGACCACGGGATCGAGGACCCTGCCCTCCGGGTCGCGGCCGGCAAGCCGGCGCTGGGCGTGCTGACGCTCCGGGCGCACCACTCCGGCGGGCAGGTCGTGCTCGAGGTCGGCGACGACGGCGCGGGGATCGACCGGGAGGCGGTCGCCGCCCGCGCGGTGCGGTCCGGCCTGCGCACCGCGGCCGAGGTCGCCGCCACGAGCCCGGCCGACCTGCTCCAGCTCCTCTTCGTCCCGGGGTTCTCCACGGCCGCGACGCTCACCCACGTCTCGGGCCGCGGCGTCGGGATGGACGTGGTGCGGACGAAGGTCGAGGAGATCGGCGGCAGCGTCGACGTGGAGTCCGTCCCCGGCCGTGGCACCACGTGGCGGCTGCGGATCCCGCTCACCCTCGCGATCATGCCGGCGGTGACCGTCCGGTGCGACGGCCACACCTATGCGATCCCGCAGGCGAGCCTGCTCGAGCTGGTGGCCCTGGACGAGGAGTCCGCGGGCCAGCGGATCGAGCACGTCCGGTCCGCAGCGGTGTACCGGCTGCGCGGGGAGCTCGTGCCGCTGGTCGACCTGCGCGCGGCACTCGGCCGGCCGGCCCGGACGGGGTCGCGGTCCGTCCTCGTCGTCGTCCAGGCCGAGGCGACGCGGTTCGGCCTGCTCGTCGACTCCGTGTGCGACGCGGAGGAGATCGTCGTCAAGCCGTTGACCACGCGCCTGCGGTCGATCGGCCTCTACGCGGGCGCCACGTTCCTCGGCGACGGGCAGGTCGCCCTCATCCTCGACGTCCAGGGCATCGCCCGCCGGAGCCTGCGGGCCGAGCCGGTGGAGCGGGAACGGACGGCGGCACCGGAGGAGGCGGGCCCCGCCGACCCGCGGGTCCCGGTCCTCGTGGTCGGCATCGGTGACGAGCGCCGGGTCGCGATCCCGCTCTCCGAGGTGACCCGGATCGAGCGGGTCGCCGCCTCGGTCGTCGAGCGCACCGGCAGCCGCGAGGTGATGCAGTACCGCGGCGCGATCGCACCCGTCGTGCGGCTCGGGGCCGTCCTGGGCGCCCCCGAGCAGGACCGCGACGAGCTCGTCGTCGTCATCCATTCGAGCGCGGGGCGGAGCGTGGCGGTCGTCGTGTCGGAGATCGTCGACATCGTCGACGCCGACCCGGGGCAGGGCACCCTCGTACTTCGCGACCGGGTGACCGAGCTCGTCGACCTCGCGGCCCTCGTCGCGACCGTCGACCCGCCGTCGGACCGTGCTCCGGCGGACCGCGTCCTGGTGGAGGTCTGACATGGCACTGGCGACGTTCACCGTGCACGGCGGTCGCTACGGCGTCGACGTCCGGCTCGTCCAGGAGGCGCTGCGGCCGCCCGCGCGGACTCCGGTCCCGCTCGCCCCGGCCGGTGTCGCCGGACTCGTCAACCTCCGCAGCGAGGTCGTCCTCACGCTCGACCTCCGCGTCCCGCTCGGCCTGGAGCCGCTGCCCCCCGGCGCCGATCCGATGATGCTCGTCGTCCGGGTCGACGACGAGCCCGTCGGCCTGCTCGTCGACGAGGTCGGCGATGTCGTCGAGGTCGAGGACGCGCAGCTATCGGCCCCGCCGGACACCCTCTCGCCGGCGCTGCGCGAGGTCATCCGCGGGGTGCACACCCTGCCGGACGGCCTGCTCGTCGCCCTCGATCTCGCGCGGGCGACCGCGCTGCGCGCCTGACGACGGCTCGCGCTCGCGCGGCCGGTCCCGTTCGCTCTGCCGAAGGGCTCACACCCGGGCCCTCCCGGTCGATCGGAACCCCGCACGGGCGGGACGACGGACGGAGAACGGTGCGCAGGATCAGGGTGCTCGTGGTCGACGACTCGGTCGTCGTCCGCCGCCTCGTCGCGGACACCCTCGCCGCCGATTCGCGGATCGAGGTGGTCGGGGTCGCCGCGGACGGGCAGCTCGCGCTCGCCAAGGTCGAGCAGCTCACGCCCGACCTGGTGACCATGGACCTCGAGATGCCGGTCCTCGACGGGGTGGCCGCGGTCCGCGCCCTGCGGGCGGCCGGTCACCGGATGCCGATCATCATGTTCTCCACGCTCACCGAACGCGGTGCGGTCGCCACGCTCGACGCGCTCGCAGCCGGAGCGACGGACTACGTCGCGAAGCCGTCGACCACCGGGAGCGCCCGCGAGGCGCTCGCCCAGGTGGCCGCAGACCTCGTGCCCCGGATCGTCGCGCTCGCGGGGCGGCGAGCGGCGCTCGCCGATCCCACCGCAGGGGCAACGGTCGTCTCCGGCCCGCGACCCGCGCCGGTCACGGGCCTGCAGGCCCGTCGCCGTGCGGTGCCCGCGCGGCCGCGGGTCGTGGTCCTGGGGTCGTCGACCGGCGGGCCGGAGGCGCTGGCCCGGGTCCTGTCGGGTCTCCCCGCCCGGCTGCCGGTCCCCGTCGTCGTCGTGCAGCACATGCCGCCGGTCTTCACCCGGCAGCTCGCGGCACGCCTCGACCGGATCGGCCCGAGCACCGTCGTCGAGGCCGAGGGCGGCGAGGACCTCGAACCGGGGTGGGTCTACCTGGCCCCCGGCGGCCGCCACCTCGATCTCGTGCCGACCGCCCGCGGTGCGCGGACCCGGTTGACCGACGACGAGCCGGTGCACTTCTGCCGCCCGTCGGTCGACGTGCTCTTCCGCTCGGCCGTCCCGGTCTACGGCCGCGACGTCCTCGGCGTCGTGCTCACCGGGATGGGGTCCGACGGGCGTTCCGGGTGCGAGGAGATCGTCGCCGCCGGCGGTTCCGTGCTCGTGCAGGACGAGGCGACCAGCGTCGTGTGGGGGATGCCGGGCTCGGTCGCCGAGGCGGGCCTCGCCCACGACATCCTGCCGATCGACGCGATCGGGACCGCCCTCGGGCGGGCGACCGGCGCCCCGATCGGCCGCCTCGCGGGAGCGGTGGGATGACGCTCACCGCCGACACGTTCGGCTGGGTCGCCGAGCTGGTCCGCCGGCACAGCGCGATCCGGCTCGAGCCGGGCAAGGAGTACCTCGTCGAGAGCCGCCTGCTCCCGCTGGCCCGCGCCGCGGGTGTCACCGGCGTCGACGCCTACGTGCGCGCGGTGCGCTTCGCGCCGGAGACCGGCGCGGTCGAGGACGTCGTCGAGGCGCTGACCACGAACGAGACGTCCTGGTTCCGCGACGCCCAGCCGTTCACGAGCCTCGCCGAGCACATCGTCCCCGAGCTCGGTGTCACGATGGGCTCGGGTCACCTCTCGATCTGGTCCGCCGCGTGCTCCAGCGGCCAGGAGCCGTACTCCATCACGATGGCGCTGCCGTACCTGGCGACGGCCGGCCGGCTGCACGTGCTCGGCACCGACCTCAACCAGCGGGTGCTCGCCCAGGCCAGGAGCGGGCGCTACAGCCAGCTCGAGGTGAGCCGCGGGCTGCCCCCGGCGATGCTCGCGCAGCACTTCACGCGGGTCGGCAGCGAGTGGGAGGTGTCGCCCGCCCTGCGCGCCGGTGTGCGCTTCGCCCGGCACAACCTCCTGGACGCACCGCCCGTGGGCGGGCCGTTCGACGTCGTCTTCCTGCGGAACGTGCTCATCTACTTCGACCTCGCCACCAAGCGGGACGTGCTCCGGCGGGTCCGCCAGGTCCTGCGACCCGGCGGCTACCTCCTGCTCGGCGCGTCCGAGACGACCATCGGCATCGACGACGCGTGGGAGCGGGTGAGCCTCGGCCGGGGCTCCGGCTACCGGCACGCGACACGGAGGGCAGCATGAGAGCACTGGTGATCGACGACTCGCGCACGATGCGCCGGATCATCTCCGGGGTGCTGCGGGGCCAGGGCTTCGAGATCGTGGAGGCGGCCGACGGACGGCAGGCGCTCGACGTCCTGGCGTCCGGTGTGCAGGTCGACCTGGCCTGCGTCGACTGGAACATGCCGGTGATGACCGGTCTCGAGTTCGTCGTCGCCGTCCGGGCGAACCGGGCCTGGCGCGACATCACCCTGATGATGGTGACCACCGAGAGCGAGCACGGGCAGATCGTCCGGGCACTCGCCGCCGGCGCCCACGAGTACCTCATCAAGCCGTTCACGGCCGAGGCGATCCAGGACAAGCTCCGGCTGCTCGGACTGGTCGGCCTCGAGGCCTCGGCATGAGGGCGGCGGCAGTCCCGGAGGTGGCAGGGGTCGACGACGTCATCCGCTCGGTCACCGGCAGGGTGTTCGGGATGATGATCGACTCCGCGCCCGGTGGGCTCCGTGCGTGGTCCGGCCAGGCCCCGGCGTTCGTCGACCCGACCGCCGCGTGGGTGGACGTGGACGGCGCGCGCCGCGCCCGGATCCTGCTCACCTGCGAGTGGGTCACCGCCGCGCGGATGACCCGCGGCCTGCTGGGCCTCGGACCGACGGAGCCGGTCGACGCGGCCGACGTGGTCGACGCCTTCGGCGAGGTGGCGAACGTGCTCGGCGGGAACCTCAGGTCCCTGCTGCCCGATCCCGGGGCGCTCAGCCTCCCGCAGGTCGCCCGGCGCGGGCCCGAGCGGCCGGCGGCCGAGGTCGACCACGAGGTCGTCCTCGACTGGCGCGGCGACCGACTCGTCGTCGCCCTGCACCGCCTGGACTGAGCGGTGCGGCGCACGCCGACGGGCGGGATGTCCGCATCCGGGTGAAAGACGTGCTCCGAACGGGTGGTGCACCGCCCCGGCCCTTGGCCTCCGGCGCCCGCCGGGTAGGCTCGGGGGGTCAGCGAAAATGGCAAACCCGTCGCGAGACGGGGACGCAAAGCCACGGGACCCCAGAGGTCAGCCGGGCCACCGAACGAATGAGGCTCACCATGCTCGAGCAGCCCGCAACCGCCTCCCTCCGGACGATCCGCCTCGCGCGCACCGCCCCGACGCTCCCCCCGGCCGCCGTGGCCCGCTGGGCGTCCCTGGCAGCCGGCCTCTCGGCCGCACGCGAGGTCCCGAGCCAGTCCGCAGCCTGACCCGGCGTCGCCGCACCGGGCGGTGACGCGCCTCACCGGTAGGTGACGCGCTTCACTGGTAGGTGAAGAGCTCCGGGGTCGGCACGACCTGGAGCGACTGCTCGGGCGTCAGCATCGGCACGTCCTCGTCGAGGAAGTTCTTCCAGCCCCACCACAGGCCGGCGGGTGCGTCCTGACGCAGGGCGGCCCAGGTGCCGGCCTTGGCCGGCTGCGAGCCCTGACCGTCGACGTGCACCATGACGGCGAGCTCGGCCCGGCTCAGGTCCAGGCGCTCGCGCTCGGAGATCATCCGGGACGCGAACTGGTGCAGCACGAACAGCTTCTGCGGCAGCGCGCGCTCGCGGGTGAGGTCCGCGAGCCAGGTCACCACCCCGTTCACCTCGTCGATCCCCACCGAGCCGATCTGGCGCAGGTGCACCTGGTCGGGCGCGAGCCGCCACTCCGGGTCGAGGGCGAGGCCGACGTTCGGCTCGGCCAGCAGCGTGGCGTACTGCTGGGCCTGGGTGAGGAAGTCGGTCCGGCCCGGCTGGAGGTCGAGCACGACGTAGACCCCGGCGTCGCGGGCCGCCTGCACCCAGGGCAGCAGGGACTCCGCGGGGATCTCCTCGGAGTAGTTGCCGTCGGGCCCGGCGTCGCGCGCGGCGATCGTCGCGATGATCTCGAAGCCCGGGCACCATCAGGTCGGGGGTCAGCGCCTGGTACTCGGCGGTGAGCTGCTGGGCTCGGGCGATGCTGCCGGGCAGGTCCTGCTCGCCGAGCAGGCCGAGGGCCGGGACCCCCGGGGTCCCGTAGAGGGCCACCACGCGCCGGCCCGGGAAGAGGACCTGGCCGCCGCCGGGCAGCTCCACCCCGGTCGCCGCCGTGGCGACCTTCCAGGCCAGGTCCGCCGCCGGCCCGAGGGCCGGTCCGACCCCGACGACGCGGGTCGTCTCGTCGTGGGCCGCCGCGACCGCCTGCACCGTCGCGCCGGTGGCGCGGGGGTCCCCGCCCGGGGCGCTCACCACCGCGGCGCCCGCGGCCCGGGCCGTGGCGACGGCGGCCAGCGTCGAGGGGTCGCCGTCGGTGAGCACCAGCGTGTCGAGGACCTGGGCCGAGGGGACCGTGCGGGGCAGCGGCCCCGGCGTCGCGGCGTCCGGCTCGGCCGGCTCTCCGGGCGCGGCGGCGGCGCCGAGGAGCGTCGCCCCGCCGCGCTCGAGGGCGGCGACCGCAGCGAGCTCGCCGCCGGCCGGGACCGGGGTGCCCGCGGTGGCGAGCTCGACCCCGAGCAGCCGCCCGAGCGCGGCGTCGTCGCCCGGGGCGGGGACCAGGGTCGCGGCCACCGGGGCGGCCGACGCGCCCGCCGGGGCGGGCGTCAGGGCGGCCCCGCCCAGCGCGAGGACCTCCTCGACGCCGAGCCGGGCGATCTCCGCCGCGGTGACAGTCGCGTCGGCCGGGTCGCTGAGCAGCAGCGGGACACCCAGGGCCGCGCTGATCGACGCCCCGCGCAGCTGCGCGGCGAGGTCGGCGGCGGGGGCGAGGACCACCACGGGCGCCGAGGCGAAGAGCGCGCGGCTCATCGCGGCGGCGCGGGTCAGGGCGTCCGCGCCCTCGGCGACGCCGGTCCGTTCCGCCGTCGCGCGCAGCAGGGCCGCCCGGGGCGGTGGGCTCGGGGACGGGCTCGCCGAGGCCGCCGGGTCCGCGGACGCCTCGCCCGGACCGGGCAGGGAGTCCGCCCAGACGAGCAGGCCGACTCCGGCCAGCACCAGCACGAGGACCCCCACCAGCCACCGAACCTGCCGTCGCATGCCACCCCGCCTCCCGCCGGCGGTCGCCCGCCCGCCCTCCGGCCCGACTGTACGGGTCGAGGAAAACAGGTGCGCGGAGCGCTCGCGCGTCGTACCGTCGTCGGACACGGGAGAGGAGGTGGTCCGAGCGATGATGTCTCTACGGACGCGTGAGGTGGCTGCCCGCTAGCCGCCCCCAGCACAGCGGACGGTGCGACACCGGCCCTGGCGCCTCGGCGGCAGGAATCCCCGGCAGTCACCGCAGCCCGTGGGTGCCGTGCCTCGTCCAGCACGGCGTGCCGATCCCGGCGCCCCACGGGCTGTTCGCTGCCCGGAGCCGGCTGCCACCATGGTCCGGTGGCGTCCTACCGGGTGATGACCGTGTGCACCGGCAACATCTGCCGGTCGCCGATGGCGGCGATCGTGCTGCGGGACCGGTTCGCCGCGGCGGGTCTCGACGTCGTCGTGGACTCCGCCGGGACGAGCGACGAGGAGCGCGGCAACCCGGTCGACCCGCGCGCCCGGCGGGTGCTCGAACGCCACGGGTACGCCGTGCCCACGCACCGCGCCCGGCGGGTCGCCGCCGAGGACCTGCACAGCCGCGACCTGGTCCTGGCGATGACCGCGACGCACCTGCACGCCCTCGAGCGGGTCGCCGGCCGCGACCTCGAGCCCGGGCGGCTGCGGATGCTGCGCTCCTTCGACCCTGCGGCGGCCGGGGTCAGCGGCCACCTGCTCGACGTGGCCGACCCCTGGTACGGCGTCGAGGACGCCTTCGAGGAGACCCTGGCGGTGATCGAGGCCTGCGCCGACCCGATCGTCGAGCACGTCCGGGCCCGCGGCTGACCGGCGTCGCTCCCGTGCCCCGGCCGTCGGCACGCAACCTCGACGACACGCGAGCCGCCTAGGCTCCCCGGCATGGACATCGCAGTGCTCGGCGCGACCGGCGACGTCGGCCGGCAGGTCTGCACCCAGCTGATCGAGCGCCGCGTGCTGCCGCCCACGTCGCGCCTCCAGCTCGTGGGACGCCCCGACGGCCGGTCCGGCCGGGCGACCCACGGGCTCCGCGCCGACCTGGTCGACGCGTACGACGAGCACGCGCCGCTCATCGACGTCGCCCTCGACCCCGCCGACGTGGTCGCGGACGTCGTCGTGCTCGCGGCCGGCCGGACCGCGCCGGCCGTGGCCGGGGGTACGACGGACCGGGGCTCGCTCGCCGCCGACAACCACGCCGTCTTCGCGGCGTACGCGGCGGCCCTGGCCGAGCACGGGTCCGGGAACGAGGTCGTCGTGGTCGTCTCCAACCCGGTGGAGCTCGGGGTGGCGGTGATGGCCGCCGCACTCGGTCGGCACCGGGTGATCGGGATGGGCGCCTGGCTGGACACGCTGCGCTTCCGCCGGGAGATCGCCGCGTCCCTCGGGCTGCGCCGGCACCGGATCGGTGGCTTCGTGGCCGGCCAGCACGGCACGGACCTCGTCCCGCTGTGGTCGACCGTGCGGGTCAGCGGCCTCGACCTCGCCGAGCGCCAGGCGGCGGTCGCCGGGCTGCGCGGCGGACGGACCCTGGACGGCTTCGAGACGGAGATCGCCCAGGCGCAGCGGGAGCTGCTCAGCATGGAGATCGGTGCGGCCTACGACCTCGTCGACACCTGGCCCGCCGACCTGCGCGCCGTCGTTCGGCCGTGGCTCACCCACACCAGCGGGGCCAAGACGGCCGCCGGGACGGCCGGGGCGACGGTCGACCTGGTCGACACCCTGCTCGACGGCCGGGAGATCGTCGTCGCCGGCCAGGTGGCCCTCGACGGGGAGGTCAGCGTCGCGGGCACGCCGCTCGCCGGGGTGCTCGGGGTCCCGGTGGTGCTCGGCCCCGAGGGATGGACGCGAGTGCTGCTCGACGAGCCGGCGCCGGACGAGGCGCGCCGGCTGCACACCTGCGCCGCACGGATCGACGCGACCCTGGCTCCGTGGGGCCTCGACCGGACGGGGGCGGCATGACCTCCGAGACGACCGTCGACACGGCGCGCTGGGTCGCGCTGGTCCACGGCGAGGACCGCCCCGGCACCCTGACCGCGCTCGCGAGCGTGTTCTCCAGCCGCGGCGTGAGCTTCGAGTCGCTGGCCACCGGCGCCGTGGACGGCGAGATCGGCACGATCGCGGTGACCTTCACGACGACCCCGCGGCGCCAGGCGCTCCTCATCCGCACCGTCGCCCGGCTCGCGGTGGTCAGCGCGGTGCGGGTCCGCCGGGCGGACGACCCGCAGGTGCTCGCCGCGGCGATCCTCCACCTGCCGGCGGGGACGCCCTTCGCGGTGCCCGACGTCGGCGTGCGCACCGTCGGCGACGGCGTCGCCGGCCACCCGGTGCTCGTCGAGGGCAGCCTCGCCGACGTCACCCGGGTCGTCAGCGCCGCGCGCGCCGCCGGGGCGACCCGGACCGCGACCGTCGTGCTCGGGGTGTGAGGCCGTCCACCCGCTGGCCGGGGTCTCGTGCGGCCGCCGGTCGCGTCGTATCCTTCCGACGGGCGGTCCGCGCCGCCCACCGCAACACGCCGCTCGAACCGCGACGGGAGAGCCCCGGTGACACCCGGGGCGCCGAAGGAGCAATCCTCCCCGGGAAACTCTCAGGCCCACGTACCGCCGCGGTGAGGCAACTCTGGAAAGCGGCCACCCCCGGGTGGCCCACCGACGGTGCACGTCGGGCCCGCTGCGTCGGTGCCCGGCCAAACTCTCAGGTCCGGGCTCGTGCCCCGGAGGACAGAGCGGGGAGGCCCTCGACGTCCGGCGTGCGCCGGGCCCGACCTCGGAGCCGCCCGTGAGCCACCTCGTCCCCGCCGCCGACGGATTCGTCGACCGCCACGTCGGGCCCCGTCCCGACGACGCGGCCCGCATGCTCGCCGCGATCGGCGCCCCCTCGCTCGACGCGCTGATCGACGAGGCCGTCCCCGCGGCGATCCGGATGGCCGGCGACCTCGACCTGCCCGCCGCGCGCAGCGAGGCCGAGGTGCTGGCCGCCCTGCGGGAGATCGCCGGCCGCAACCGGGTGCTCGGCTCGATGATCGGCCTCGGCTACCACGGCACCATCACGCCGCCGGTGATCCGGCGCAACGTCCTGGAGAACCCGGCCTGGTACACCGCGTACACGCCGTACCAGCCGGAGATCAGCCAGGGCCGCCTCGAGGCGATGCTCGTCTTCCAGACCATGGTCGAGGACCTCACCGCGCTGCCGGTCGCCGGGGCGAGCCTGCTCGACGAGGCCACCGCGGTGACCGAGGCCGTGCTGCTCATGCGGCGCGCGGTCAAGGGCAGGGACGGCGGGGTGGTCGTCGTCGACGCGCGCTGCCTGCCGCAGACGCTGGCCGTCGTGCGTGGACGGGCCGAGGCGATCGGCCTGCCGCTGGTCGTCGCGGACCTCACGGCCGGGCTGCCCGAGCTCGGCGCCCCGCTCGTCGGCGTCGTCGTGCAGCAGCCCGGGGCCGACGGCCTGGTCCAGGACGTCGCCCCGCTGGTCGAGGCCGCGCACGCCCAGGGCGCCCTCGTCGCGGTCGCCGCCGACCTGCTCTCCCTCACCCTGCTCACCCCGCCCGGGGAGCTGGGGGCCGACCTCGCCATCGGCTCCGCGCAGCGCTTCGGCGTGCCGTTGTTCTTCGGCGGCCCGCACGCCGCCTACATCGCGGTGCGCGCCGGTCTCGAGCGCCAGCTGCCGGGCCGCCTCGTCGGGGTGAGCGTCGACGCCGACGGGGCCCCCGCGGTCCGGCTCGCCCTGCAGACCCGGGAGCAGCACATCCGCCGCGAGAAGGCGACCAGCAACATCTGCACCGCGCAGGCGCTGCTCGCCGTGGTCGCGGCGATGTACGCCGTGCACCACGGGCCGGACGGGCTGCGGGCGATCGCCGAGCGCGTGCACGAGCGCGCCGCGGCGATCCGTGCCGGCCTGGCCGCCCGCGGGGTCGCGGTGCTGCACGAGGCGTTCTTCGACACCGTCGTCGCGGTCGTCCCCGACCGGGCGCGCGTCGTGGTGGCGGCCGCCGTGGCGGTCGGGCTCAACCTGCGCCTCGTCGACGCCGACCACGTGGGCCTGACCTGCGACGAGACGACGACGCCGGACGACGTCGAGCGTGCGCTCGCGGCGTTCGGTGAGGAGGCGTCCGCGACGGCGCCGGCCGCCGCCGCCCTGCCGGACGCGCTGCGCCGCAGCACGCCGTTCCTCGACCACCCGACCTTCCACCGCTACCGCTCCGAGACGGCCCTGCTGCGCTACCTGCGCCGGCTCGCCGACCGTGACCTGGCGCTGGACCGGACGATGATCCCGCTGGGCTCCTGCACGATGAAGCTCAACGCCGCGGTGGAGATGGAGCCGATCTCCTGGCCCGAGTTCGCCGACCTGCACCCCTACGCCCCGGCGGACCAGACGGCCGGGTACGCCGAGCTGGTCGAGACCCTCGAGACCTGGCTCGCCGCCCTCACCGGCTACGCGCGGGCGAGCGTGCAGCCCAACGCCGGGTCGCAGGGGGAGCTCGCGGGACTGCTCGCGATCCGCGCCTTCCACCGCTCCCGCGACGAGGCCGAGCGCGACCTGTGCCTCATCCCCGCGTCCGCGCACGGCACCAACGCGGCCTCCGCCGTCCTCGCCGGGATGCGGGTCCTCGTCGTCGCGACGGCACCCGACGGCACGATCGACCTCGCCGACCTGCGCGCGAAGCTCGACGCGAACGCCGGCCGGGTCGCCGCGATCATGATCACCTACCCCTCGACGCACGGCGTCTTCGAGGGCGAGGTGCGCGAGGTCTGCGCGGCCGTGCACGCGGCCGGCGGCCAGGTCTACATCGACGGGGCCAACCTCAACGCGCTCGTCGGCCTCGCCCAGCCCGGGGTCTTCGGCGGCGACGTCTCGCACCTCAACCTGCACAAGACCTTCTGCATCCCGCACGGTGGCGGTGGGCCCGGGGTCGGGCCGGTCGCCGTCGCCGAGCACCTGGTGCCCTTCCTCCCCGGCGACCCGACGCCGCACGCCGCCGGGGCCGCCGGCGGGGTCGGGCCGGTGAGCGGCGCGGTGCACGGCTCCGCCGGCATCCTGCCGATCTCCTGGGCGTACGTCGCGCTGATGGGCGGCGCGGGCCTGCGCCGGGCCACCGAGGTGGCGATCCTGTCGGCCAACTACCTCGCGGCGCGCCTCGCCGAGCACTTCCCGGTGCTCTACACCGGGCCCGGCGGCCGGGTGGCGCACGAGTGCATCCTCGACCTGCGGCCCCTGACCAAGGCCACCGGCGTCACCGCCGAGGACGTCGCCAAGCGGCTCATCGACTACGGCTTCCACGCCCCGACGCTGTCCTTCCCGGTGGCGGGCACGCTCATGGTCGAGCCGACCGAGAGCGAGGACCTCGGCGAGCTCGACCGCTTCGTCGCCGCGATGGTCGCCATCCGCGGCGAGATCGCCGAGGTGGAGGCCGGGCGCTGGAGCCTCGCCGGCTCCCCGCTGCGCAACGCCCCGCACACGGCGGCCTGCGTCGTCGCCGAGGACTGGGACCGCCCCTACTCCCGCGAGCTCGCCGCCTTCCCGGTGCCGGGCCTGCGGGTCGACAAGTACTGGCCGCCGGTGCGCCGGATCGACCAGGCCGCCGGTGACCGCACCCTGGTCTGTGCCTGCCCGCCCGTCGAGGAGTACGTATGAGCACCCAGCCCAGCCCGCTGCACGCCGAGCACCTCGCCCTCGGGGCGAGCCTGACCCCGTTCGCCGGGTGGGACATGCCGCTGCGGTACACCTCGGACCTGGCCGAGCACACCGCCGTCCGGACGGCGGCCGGGCTCTTCGACCTCTCGCACATGGGCGAGATCGGCCTCAGCGGGCCCCACGCGGCCCGGCTGCTCGACACCGCGCTGGTCGGCAACCTCGGCGCGCTGCGGCTGCACGGCGCGCGCTACACGATGATCTGCGCGGCCGACGGCGGGGTGCTCGACGACCTCATCGTCTACCGGCTCGGCGAGAGCGAGTACCTCGTGGTCGCCAACGCCGCCAACCACGACGTCGTCGTCGCAGCGCTGCGCGAGCGCGGCGCCGGGCTCGACGTCGTGGTCGACGACCGCTCGCTGCGGACCGCCCTCGTCGCGGTCCAGGGTCCGCGGGCGCTGGAGATCCTCGCCGCGACGCCGGGCCTCACCGGCGCCGACGAGCTCGCCGCGATGAAGTACTACGCCTGCCTCCCGGTCACGGTCGACGGGGTCGAGGTGCTCGCCGCCCGGACCGGGTACACCGGGGAGGACGGCTTCGAGCTCTTCGTCGCCGCCGAGCACGCCGTGGCCCTGTGGCGCGCCCTGCTCGCCGCCGGGGAGCCGTTCGGGCTCGTCCCGGCCGGCCTCGCGGCGCGCGACTCGCTGCGTCTCGAGGCCGGGATGCCGCTCTACGGCCACGAGCTCGACACCACGACGACGCCGTACGACGCCGGTCTGGGCCGGGTGGTCCGCCTCGACAAGGTCGCGGAGGACGGCGCCCCGCTGGACTTCGTCGGCCGGGCGGCGCTGGCGGCCCGTGCCGAGGCCGCGCCCACCCGGACCCTGGTGGGGCTGGCAGGCCTGTCCCGGCGCGCCGGGCGTCCCGGGCACGCGGTCGTCCGGCCGGACGGCGCCGTCGTCGGCGAGATCACCTCGGGCGCGCCGTCACCGACCCTCGGTCACCCGGTGGCGATGGCCTACGTCGCCCCCCAGGTCGCCGAGGTGGGTACCGAGCTCGGCGTCGACGTGCGTGGTCGCCTCGAGCCGGTGCGCGTGGTGGCCCTGCCGTTCTACCGTCGTCCCCAGGGCTGAGCCTGCGGGCCTTCCCTGTCCGCCCGCCGGCCCGCCGGCTCGTCCGAGGAGCAGCCATGACCGTCCCGACCGACCTGAAGTACACCGCCGAGCACGAGTGGGTCCGCGCCGGTGACCCGGCGACCGTCGGCGTCACGTCCGTGGCGACCGACGCGCTGGGCGACATCGTCTTCCTCGAGCTCCCGGAGGTCGGCTCGACGATCACCGCCGGTGCGGTCTGCGGGGAGATCGAGTCGACCAAGTCGGTCTCCGAGCTCTTCGCCCCGGTGACCGGCACCGTGGTCGAGATCAACGACGCCGCGGTGGCCGACCCTGCCCTGGTCAACGCCGACCCGTACGGCGCCGGCTGGCTGCTCAAGGTCGCGATCGACTCGGACGAGGGCCTGCTCGACGCCGCCGAGTATGCGGCCCTCGCCGGCTGATCTCAGCATATGGACGGCCGGCAGGACGTCGGCCCACCCCGTCCTCACCGCAGGTCAGGCCTCTGACCTGCGGTGATGCTGTCTTCCGATGCTCCCGCGTCGCCCCGGACCCAGGGTCAAGGCCGAGCGGGACGAAAACTCGGGTGAAAACCGCGTCATGCCGGCGTGGGAGTCCGCTCTCTCCAGGTGTACCCGCTGACGGTGTCCCCCGACACCGCTGAACCTGGAGGTCCTCATGGCCGTCGAGACGATCGACCTGCGGATGGTCCCGTCCCAGCGCAGCTCGCTCACGCGGCGCGAGCGCGTGATCCTGTCCAACCTGGACGAGGAGACGACGCTGGACGAGATCGCGACCCGCCTCTTCGTCACCCGCAACACCGTCAAGTCGCAGGTGCGCAGCGTCTACAAGAAGCTCGGCGTCTCCACCCGCGCCGACGCCGTGGCCCGCGCCCGCCAGTACGGCCTGCGCTGAGAGCTTCCGCGCCGGTCGGGGAGGGTCCGACCGGTACGGACCGTGCACACCCCGGGGTCGCCCGACGGCCCCGGGGTGTGCCATGTCCGGGGTGCGGCATGCATGAGACTGTCCGCATGACCCCGCCCGTCCTCGTCGTCGCCGTCGCGATCGTCGACGACCTCGACCGGCCGGCCCGGCTGCTCGCCGCCCGCCGCAGCCGGCCCGCGCACCTGGCGGGTCGCTGGGAGTTCCCCGGCGGGAAGGTCGACCCGGGTGAGAGCCCGCAGGACGCCGTCCACCGCGAGGTCCGCGAGGAGCTGGGCGTCCGGGTGCGGCTCGGCGCCGAGCTGGTGGCGCCGACCGCCGGCGGCTGGCCGATCACCGACCGCCACGTGCTGCGGCTCTGGTCGGCCGTCCTGCTGGAGGGCGAGCCGGCGCCGCTCGTCGAGCACGACGCTGTCCGCTGGCTCGACCGGCCGGACTGGCACGCGGTGCACTGGCTCGACGGGGACGTCGCCATCGTCGAGGCCCTGGCCCGTCGCGCCGACGGGCGGACCGGCCTGCGCTGAGCCGGTGGGCGTCAGCCGGCGGCCGTCGGCCCGGTGGGCATCAGCCCGCGAGCGTCCCGCCGAAGACCTGCCAGGCGAGGGCGGACTTGGCGATGAGGCTCAGCGTGATGTACGCCCGCTCGCCCACGAGGTAGTCGCGGAAGCGCCCGACCGGCTTGTACTGGAGCCACTGGTTGAGGGCGAACGTGTTGAAGAACGCGAAGAGCGAGATGATGATCCCGTAGACGAACGCGGGCGGCTCGGCGCCGCTGGTCGAGCCCGGCGCGATCACGTAGATGAGCACGGCCAGCCACGGCACGATCCCGGCGATGCAGCCGAAGACGAACGGCAGCCAGCCGCCGTCGCCGGGCTGGTGGTACTTCTCCTGGAGCCAGCCGAACAGGATCATCGAGGCGTTGACGCCGGCGATCGCGAGCAGCGCCGTGACGTCGCTGATCCCGGTGATCATCGCGATGAGCACGATCATCAGCGAGCTCGACAGGGAGTACTCCACCCAGCGGAAGACGTTGATCTGCCGGCCGAGGCCGTCGGTGTACCGCTCGAACGTGCCGGGGGCGGCCACGATGGCGTGGAACAGGGCCGAGAGGGCGAGGAAGCCCGCGACCGCGAGCCCCACCCGCACGTCGAACAGCGGCACCGTCTCGCCGGGCGACCCGGGCGGGCCGATGAGGTACGTGCCGGTCACCGGCAGGCTGAACCCGTTCGCCAGGGCCAGGACCCCGGCCGCCTGCGCAGCGTGGATCACCGCGGCGATGACGTTGTACCGACGCAGCGACCGGTAGCGCGCGGTCAGCGGTACCTCGGTGCGGGCGGTGGCGGCGGCCATGATGGTGCTCCCTCTCTCGACCTCGGGCGCTCCCCGAGAACGATCACGGTAGCGAGGATCTCGCGGTCCGCACCTCAGGGGGATCGGTCACCACCGGGCAGCCGGCGAGGTGGTCGTCGACCAGCCCGCAGGCCTGCATCGCCGCGTAGGCCGTGGTCGGACCCACGAAGCGGAAGCCGGCGGCCTTGAGAGCCTTCGCCAGGGCGACCGACCCCGGGGTGCTCGTCGG
Source organism: uncultured Actinomycetota bacterium (assembly GCA_963724505.1). Lineage (GTDB taxonomy): Bacteria > Actinomycetota > Actinomycetes > Actinomycetales > Cellulomonadaceae > Actinotalea. The sequence continues at coordinate 328,905 of CAVRUY010000001.1, read as the reverse complement.
CACCTCGCCGACGACCGACGCCCGCGGGTGGCGGACCGGCGCGGCCGGGGCGTGGGACCAGACCAGGTCGGTCAGGGTCCGGCCGTCCGCCCAGAGGCCGAGGACCGCCCGGGCGTTCGCGATCGTCGCCTCGATCTTGGCGCGGTTGCGCACGATGCCCGCGTCGGCCAGCAGGCGGTCCACGTCCTGCCCGCCGAACCGGGCGACCGCCTCCGGGTCGAACCCCGCGAAGGCGGCCCGGAACGCCGGCCGCTTGCGCAGGATCGTGATCCACGCGAGACCGGACTGGAAGGCCTCCAGGCAGAAGCGCTCGTAGAGCTCGGTCTCGCCGCGGACCGGCACGCCCCACTCGGTGTCGTGGTACGCGGCGTAGAGCGGGTCGCCGTCGCCGAAGCAGCGGGTGCGGGGCGGGGTGGCCGCCGGCGCGGGGCGCGGGGTGCGCAGGGGGTCCGTGGGCTGGCCGGTCACGCGCCGGACGCTAGCACCGGGTCCGCGCCCCGCCCGGCGCGGACGCCCGCACGCGGGATGCCCCGGCGGGCGCCGAGCCCCAGCGGCCTGCGCCGTCCTAGGCTCGTCCGGTGACTCCCCCGTCCGAGCCGTGGTGGCGCGACGCCGTCGTCTACCAGGTCTACCCGCGCTCCTTCGCCGACGCCGACGGCGACGGCCACGGGGACCTGCGAGGGATCACCGACCGGCTCGGCCACCTCGCGGACCTGGGCGTCGACGCGCTGTGGATCTGCCCCTTCTACCCCTCGGGCGGGGTCGACGGCGGGTACGACATCGTCGACCACACCGGCGTCGACCCGGTGTTCGGGACGGTGGACGACGCGGTCGCCCTGGTCGCCGCGGCGCACGCGCGCGGGCTGCGGGTCCTGGTCGACCTCGTGCCCAACCACGTCTCGAGCGACCACCCCTGGTTCCGTGCCGCGCTCGCCGGCGGACCGGGAGCGCCGGAGCGGGCGCGGTTCCTCCTCCGCGCGGGCCGCGGCGGCGGGGACGAGCCGCCGTCGAACTGGCGCAGCGTCTTCGGCGGGCCGTCCTGGACGCGGATCACCGAGCCGGACGGCACCGGTGGGCCCTGGTACTACCACCTGTTCGCCGCCGAGCAGCCCGACCTCGACTGGACGCACCCGGACGTCCCCGCCGAGCTGGAGCGCGTCGTCCGCGCCTGGCTCGACCGCGGGGTGGACGGGTTCCGGATCGACGTCGCGGACGCGCTCATCAAGGACCCGGCGTTCCCCGACACCCCTGACGGGTCCCCGGTCATCCCCAAGGACGAGACCTCGCCCGTGCACGCGGTCTACCGGCGGCTGCGCCGGGTGCTCGACGCCTACCCCGACCGCGTCGCCGTGGTGGAGACCGGCGCGCCGGACGACGTCGTCGCGCTCTTCGTGCGCCCCGACGAGATGCACCTGGCCTTCGGCTTCCGGTTCCTGCACGCGGGGTGGTCGGCCCCGGCGGTGCGGGCGGCGATCGGCGAGACCCTCGCGGCGCACGCGCGGGTGGGCGCGCCGCCGACCTGGTTGACCGACAACCACGACACCCCGCGCTCGGTCACCCGGTACGGGCGCGACCTCGCCCAGGGCACCCGCCGGGCCCGCGCGATGGCCGTGCTGCTGCTCTCCCTGCCCGGCGCCGCGGTCCTCTACGCCGGGCAGGAGCTCGGGCTGCCGGAGGTCACCCACCTGCCGGACGAGGCGCTCCGGGACCCGGCGTTCGTGCGCAGCGGCGGGACGGTGCGGGGCCGGGACGGCTGCCGGGTGCCGATGCCGTGGTCGGGGGCGCTCCCGCCGTTCGGCTTCAGCCCGACCGGTCGCTCGTGGCTGCCCGTCCCGGCCGCGTGGCGCGGGCTCACGGTCGAGGCGCAGGAGGCCGATCCCGGCTCGATGCTCCGGCTCTACCGGCGGATGCTGCGGCTGCGGCGGGCCGAGCCCGCGCTGCGACGCGGGACGGTCCGGCTGCTCGAGGAGGACCCGGCGGTGCTCCGGCTGGCCCGCTCCGCGCCGGGCGGCGGCGACCTCGCCGTCCTCGTCAACCTCGGCGACGAGCCCGTCGCACTGCCGGCGGGCGAGGTGCTGCTGGTCAGCGGGCCGGCGGACCCGCCGGCGGACGCCTCGACCGGCGGCCTGCTGCCGGGCGAGACGGCCGCTGTCGTCCGGGTCGGCTGAGCGGCTGGCTCAGCCGGCCGCGAGCAGCGTCCGGATCCGCTTGGCGGACACCGGCACCGGGGTGCCCAGGTGCTGGGCGAAGAGGCTGACCCGCAGCTCCTCGAGCAGCCAGCGCACCTCGCGCAGCCGCGCGTCGCGCGCCGGGTCCGGTGGCCGCTCCGAGTCCCGCACCGCGCGGTACTCCTGCTCCAGCTCGCGCACCTGCCAGGCCAGTCCCTCGTCGCGACCGGGGTTCGCGGCGGCCTTGGTCAGCCGGTGCCGGGCCGCCCGGAGGTAGCGCACCAGGTGCGGCAGGCGCTCGGCGCCGGTGCGCACGACGAAGCCGTCCGGCACCAGGGCAGCCAGCTGACCCCGCACGTCCTGCACCGTGGCCAGCAGGGCGAGGCTGGAGGCGCCGCGCAGGTCGCCGTCGAGCTCGCGGGCGGCGGTCAGGACGGCTGCCGCGTCCTCGGCGACCCGTGCCGTGCGGTCCTCCAGGGTGTCGCGCAGCGTCGTGCGGAGCCGCTCGAAGGTCGCGGCGTCCCGCACCGGCCCGGTGGTCGCCGCGGCGACGAGGGCGTCGAGGGCGGTCCGCTGCAGGTCGAGCACGAGCGCCGCCGTCGTGCGGTACGGGCTGGCGGCCAGCGTGAGGGACTGCGCGGCGGACCACCGGCTGGTCACCCGGCCGGTCGGCAGCGCGAGCGCGCCGAGCAGCAGCTCCCGCACCGCGGCGTCGTGCCGGGCGGGGGCGGGGGTCGCGAGCACGCGCAGGTCGACCCGGCCGGGGCCCTCGCCCGCGGCGCCGACCACCAGGCTCGGGTAGCCGTGCACGGTCAGCCCGGCGGCCGTGGTCGTCACCTGCGCGGCCAGCTCGGGCAGGTCCTCCGGCCAGCCGGTCAGCCCCTCGCGCTCGAGGCTGACGCCCGGTCGGGTCGGGCCGGGGACGGCAGCGGGACGGCGGCCGTCGGGGGCGCCCGCGTCCGCGCCGTCGTCGCCCGCGCCCGCGCCGCTGGTGACCACGCCGGGGACTCCGGCACCGCCCCCGCCCGCGCGGTCCCGCTCGCGCAGGGCGTCGCGCACGGCGTCGCGGACCGCCGAGCGCACGGCCTGCTCCGCGTGCGCCGCGAGCCGCCGCTGCAGAGCGCGCAGGTCGGTGCCCTCGTCGAGCAGCACGGTCCCGCCGCGGCGGTCGTCGTGCACCTGGAACGTCATCCGCAGGTGGGCCGGCAGGCGGCCGTCGTCCCAGGCGTCGTCGGGCACCTCCACCCCGCGCAGCTCGCGGACCGCGTCCGCGAAGACCTCGTGCCAGGACGGCGCCATGTCCCCGGCCCGGACGACGTCGGCCCATGCGGGCTGGGTGCGCCGGATCCAGGCGACCACCTCGGCGGCGACGTCGGGCGCGGGGACCAGCTGGACCCGCACCGGCTTGGGCAGGGAGCGGATCGTGGCGACGGCCAGCTCGGCCTGCATGCCGGGCACCAGACGGTCGAACCCGTCCGGGACCACCCGGTTGAGCACCGCGACCGGCAGGTGCACGGTGACGCCGTCGGACGCGGTGCCGGGCTCGAACTGGTACGTCAGCGGAAGCGTGAGGTCGCCCTGCGGCCACGTGTCCGGGAAGAGCTCCGGGTCGCGGGCGTCGGCGACGTCGGTCGCGACGAGCATGTCGAGGTCGAAGGTGAGCAGCTCCGGCTGGGTCCGCCGGACGCCGTTCCACCACCGGTCGAAGTGCCGGGCGGAGACCACGTCGGCGGGGACGCGGGCGTCGTAGAAGGCGAAGAGCGTGTCGTCGTCGACCACCAGGCCGCGACGCCGGGCCCGGTTCTCCAGCTCCGCCGCCTCGTCGAGCAGGGCGCGGTTGTCGGCGAAGAAGCGGTGGTGGGTGGTCCACTCGCCCTGGACCAGGGCGTGCCGGATGAAGAGCTCGCGGGCGTGCTCCGGGTCGACCGCGGAGAACAGGACCTTGCGCTGCGCGACGATCGGCACCCCGTAGAGGAGCACCTTCTCCAGGGCCATCGCCGCGCCCTGCTTGGTGGACCACGCCGGCTCGGAGTACGTGCGCTTGACCAGGTGCGCGGCCAGCTCCTCCGCCCACTCGGGCTGGATTCGGGCGACGTCGCGCCCCCACAGCCGGGAGGTCTCCACGAGCTCGCCGGCCATCACCCAGGCGGGGGGCTTCCGGGCGAGCACCGAGCCGGGGAAGATCGCGAACCGCGCCCCGCGCGCGCCCAGGTACTCGTTGCGCGGCCGGGGCCGCCCGCCGCGGGAGTCCTTGCCGGAGCGGGCGTCGCGCCCGCCGGCGCGCACCTCGGTCGCCTCCTGCATGCCCAGGTGCGAGAGCAGCCCGGCGAGCAGCGCCTGGTGGATCCGGTCCGCGTCCCAGGCCAGCCGGAGGGTGGGCTCCGCCTCGGGCGCCGCACCGGCCAGCCCCTCGCGCTCCGCCGGGGCCGTCTGCGCGGCGTTGACCCGGGCCGGCGGGCGGACGGTGATGCCGAGCGGCTTGGCGAGCTCCTTGAGCTGGGTGACGACGTCCTGCCACTCACGCAGCCGCAGGTAGTTGAGGTGCTCGGCGCGGCACATCCGGCGGAAGGCGCTGCCGGAGAGCGCCCGCTGCTGGTCGCGGACGTGGTGCCAGAGGTTGAGGTAGGAGAGGAAGTCGGAGGTGGGGTCGGCGAAGCGGGCGTGCGACTGGTCGGCCACCTCGCGGAGCTCGGCCGGGCGTTCCCGCGGGTCCTGGATGGACAGCGCCGCCGCGATGATCATCACCTCGCGGGCGACGTCGCGCCGCCCGCCCTCGACGATCATCCGGGCCAGCCGCGGGTCCATCGGGAGCAGGGCCAGGGCGCGGCCGGTCTCGGTGAGCCGGGTGACCCCCGCCCGCGACTCGAGCGCCCCGAGCTCGGTGAGCAGCTGGACGCCGTCGCGCACCGAGCGGGTGTCGGGCGGGTCGACGAACGGGAACGCCGAGACGTCCTCCGGCGAGGCGGCCACCCCGACCGCGATCATCTGCAGGATGACCGAGGCCAGCGACGTGCGCAGGATCTCCGGCTCGGTGAACTCCGGCCGGGAGGCGAAGTCGTCCTCGGAGTAGAGCCGGATCGCGATGCCGTCGGCCACCCGGCCGCAGCGGCCGGAGCGCTGGTTGGCGCTGGCCTGGCTGATCGGCTCGATCGGCAGGCGCTGGACCTTGGTCGCCTTGGACCAGCGGGAGATCCGCGCGGTCCCCGGGTCGATGACGTAACGGACGCCCGGCACCGTGAGCGAGGTCTCGGCCACGTTGGTCGCGAGCACCACCCGGCGGGTCTCGTGCCGCTCGAAGACCCGGTGCTGCTCGGCGGCGGACAGCCGGGAGTACAGCGGGACGATCTCCACCGAGCGGGGCGACCGCGGCCCGGAGCCCAGGGCGAGCGGGCCGAGGTGGGAGCGCAGCGCGTCCTCGGCGTCGCGGATCTCCCGCTCCCCGGAGAAGAAGGCGAGGATGTCGCCGGGCCCCTCCGCGGACAGCTCGTCGACCGCTTCGCACAGCGCGGTCATCAGGTCCCGTTCCTCCCCGGCCCCCCCGCGCCGGCCCGTCCGCGCCGTCGCCCGCGCCGTCGCCCGCACCGGCGCCCGCGCCGCCGTCCGCGCGGAACGGGGAACATCGGGCTCGGAATCGGCGCCCGATGTTCCCCACTCCGGGTCGTCGTCGGCCATCTCGGGGTCGGGCGAGAGGGGGCGGTAGCGGATCTCGACGGGGTAGGTGCGCCCGCTGACCTCGACGACCGGGGCGGGGACGCCGTCCGGGTGCTCGGGGCTCGCCGGGCCCGCGAAGTGGGCCGCGAACCGGGCCGAGTCGATGGTCGCCGAGGTGATGATCAGCTTGAGGTCGGGACGCCGGGGCAGCAGCCGGGTGAGGTAGCCCAGCAGGAAGTCGATGTTGAGCGACCGCTCGTGCGCCTCGTCGATGATCAGCGTGTCGTAGCCCAGCAGCAGCGGGTCGCGCTGGATCTGGGCGAGCAGGATGCCGTCGGTCATCACCTTGACGAGGGTCTGCTCGGAGGACTGGTCGGTGAACCGCACCTGGTAGCCGACCAGCGTGCCGAGCGCCCCCGGCCCCCCGGTGAGCTCCTCGCTGATCCGCTCGGCGACGGCACGCGCGGCGATCCGCCGGGGCTGGGTGTGGCCGATCTGCCCGGCCCGCCCGCGCCCGAGGTCGAGCAGGATCTTGGGGAGCTGGGTCGTCTTGCCCGAGCCGGTCTCGCCCGAGACGACGACGACCTGGTGGTCGCGGATGGCGGCGGCGATCTCGGCCCGCCGGGCGGAGACGGGCAGCTGCTCGGGATAGACGATCGGCGGGACGACGACCTCGGCCCGCGCCGCCGCGCGTCGGGTCCGGCCGGGGTCGCGCTCGGCGTCGGCGGGGCGCCGGCGTCGCGGATCGCGGCCCTTCCGGCGCTGCGGGTCGCTGCTCTGCGGGACGCCCTGCGGGTCGGAGGCCACCGACGGTGGGCCCTGCGGTTCGCGGCCCGCCGACGTCCGCCGCGCGGCTCCCCGCCGCCGCCGCGGCCGCCCCGAGGGTGCACCCCGCGGTGGCGCGTCCTGCGGCCCCCAGTGGTCCGGGACGGACGCCCCGTCGCCCTGCCCGCGGCCGCCCTCGGGCGTCGGGTCGGGCGGCGTCTGGCTCACGACGGACCATTCTCCCCGATGCCCGGTCCCCGGTGCCCCGCCCCCGCCGCCCACGCTCACCCGGATGGCCTCCGTCTCGGGTCGGTCGCCTTGCGGTGCCTGGTGGGGAGGGCCAGAGTGGAAGCGGAGCGAGATCGCGAGTGCGCGGGCTCGACCGTGGGCCGCGGCCTCCTCCAGCGGAGGTGGACGTCATGCGCAAGACCATCCTCGTGGGTGTCGAGGACCTGCCCCACAGCGACGACGCCGTCGTGTGGGCCGCCCGTGCCGCCGCTCAGCGCGGGGCGATGCTGCACCTGGTGAACGCGACCGGGTTCCCGACCCTCGCCGTCGACCTGCTCTACGACGACGGCATCGTCGCCGGCGCCGAGACCCTCCTGGAGAAGGCGAGCGCCCGGGTCGCCGAGATCGCTCCCGAGGTCGAGGTGACGTGGTCGGTCGACCGACGTCTGCCCGCTGACGCCCTGTGCGCGCACGCCGAGGGCTGCGCGCTGCTCGTCATCGGCACGCACCGGCTGAGCGCGATGGAACGGGTGTTCTCGGGCTCGCTCAGCTACCAGATCGCGTCGAGTGCGCCCTGCCCGGTCGTCATCGTCCCGCACCTCCCTCCGCTCGAGGCGACCGGTGTGCTGGTCGGGGTGGACGGCTCGGCCGACTCCCTCGAGGCCGTCGCCCTCGCGGCGGCGGAGGCGGACTGGTCCGGGCAGCCGCTGCACGTCGTGCACGCCTGGCAGGAGCCGGCGATGTACGCCAGCACGGACGTCTACCCCGTCGGGCTCGCAGAGAACGTCCGCGAGTCCGAGCGCCTGGTGCTGGCGGAGTCGGTGGCCGGCCTGGCCGAGACCTACCCGGACCTCATCGTGCACGAGCAGCTGGTGCACGAGGCGTCCGCCACCGCCCTGCTCGACCTCGCGCCGACGATGCGGCTCCTCGTGATCGGCAGCCGCGGCCGGCACGGGCTCGCGCGGGTGCTGCTCGGGTCGGTGAGTCACACCGTCGTGCTGCACTCTCCGTGCCCCGTCATGGTGACCAGGTACGGCGCACGAGAGGACGAGCACAGCTGAGCGGATGCGTCCGCACGCTCGGTCGCACGACGATCCCCGGCCGGAGGGCGACGGGGGACGGTCCTGGTCGCCCTCGGACGACGGTGAGCTCGAGGAGGCAAGCGTGTCGATGACGGACAGCGGCGTCGCCGTGCGCCCCACGGGCGAGGGCCACGGCACGTGCCCCACCTGCACGTCCGTGGCGCGCCACCCGGGCCGCCCGAGCGGGGTGGACGCGGTCGACCTCGAGACCGGCACGCTCGTGCGCCTGTGGGGTGAGGTGGACGCGTCGCTGCGCGACCAGGCGAGCCTGGCCATGGCGCGCGCGATGGCCCGCGGGGGCGCGGTCGTCATCGACACCGCGCAGGTGGAGTTCCTCGACTCCTCCGGGCTGGCCTTCATCCTCCAGCTCTTCCGGTGCGGCGCGGAGCAGGGCACGAAGGTGGTCCTGCGCGACCCGCCCGACCTGCTCCTCGACATGCTTGAGCTCCTCGGGCTGCGCGCCGGTGTCGCCCTGGAGTTCAGTTCCTGCTAGCTCGGCAGCTCGCGCTGCTCGAGGACGCAGGGTGGCTCAGTCCCACGGGACCCCCAGCTCGCCACCGTCACCGCCGACCAGTCTCTTCGCACCGCCGGCGTACGCGAGGAGGGGGTGACGACGTCCTCGACTGCCCCGCTCTTCACCACCACCCAAACGATCGCGGCGCCGTGTGCTGACGACTCGGACTGTCACCGATGGTGTCCAGTCTGCCCGCGTCGTGGCCTTCTCCGACATCGACGGGGATCACATCGGCCGCCCGGTGGAGTACTGGCCGACCGCGTCAGACGCGTCCTTTAGCAGGTGTCGACCCGCGGGCAGGGCGTTCGCCCGTCGGCCGGCGATCCTGCCCTGCCGGGCTGCCGGGCGGGGTCAGGTGCGCCGGGAGGTGGGGCGTGGATGCAGGTTGCGGTGCTCACGAACGGACTGCGACGCTCCATCCACGCAACGCCCCACCCCGCTGAACCGGTACGAGTCCGCCGCCATGCCGGACAGCGGCTGTGCGGATGAGGACGGGCCACTCGTGTCGAGGTGGAGGCGGCGCCGCTGGAGCTACTCGGCTGGAGCGGCGTCTGGCCGGCTCGCCCTGATCGCCAGGGCGGCGAGAACGATCACTGAGCCCAACGCTACCGAGAAGGCTGCGACGGCCGTGCCGCCGAGGGCCACGGGGTGCTCGAAGCATCGGAAGTCCGTGGTGCCTTCGGGGAAGAACGTCCCATCTGCGCACTCGACAACGCGGCGCTGAAGTGCCATCGCCAAGCCCGTGATGAAGCCCACGGCGGCTGCCGCGAGCCCTACCCACATCACGCCGCCGACTGGCGTCTGGCTCGGGCGCGACGCACTCGGCGTCGGCGCCTGCAACCCCTTGACGTCGCTCACGAGCACGATGCTACGGCTGCTCGCCGCGGTCTCGACGACGCTCGCGCACCGCGTCGCCGCCGGATCACGTGAACGGCCGCGCACGCGCGGTCAGCCCTGTGCGGACGTCGGGTGGCCTCAACCCAGCCGGATCATGTGCTGCCGCTGCAGGGCGATGAGTCGGCGGCCGATCTCGAAGTACGCCACCACGTTCGGAGGTCCCCCCGTCGTCCAGCGGACACGTCCGTCGGTGAGGTCGACCGCCGTGAGGATCGACTCCCCGTTGTCCGTGCCCGGGACGAGGACGATGTGACCATCGGTGAGCAGGTCGTCGTCGGTCTGCGAGCCGTTCGCAGCGGTCCACAGGAGCTTGCCGGTTCGGGTGTCCAGCGCGACCAGGTCGCTCCCGGCGGTGGCGATCAGGCGGTGGTCCAGCAGGAGGGCTCCGCCGCGAGGCGTCGCCGCTGCACTCCATCTCGGCTCGCCGGTCCGGGTGTCGAGCGCGAGGATCTCGTCGCCACCCGCGCTGGTGGTGAGCAGCAGGTCGCTCGCCGAACCGTCGTCGACCGCGAGCTCGAGGAGCGGACCGTCGATCGGGAAGCCGTCCCCGGCATCGGACGCCGCGACCATGCCGTACGGGACGTCGGCCTGGACCTTCGGGGTGCCCACGACGAACCTGCCGTCTGCGAGGACGGTCAGCTCCACCGGGCGAGTGGTTGGCTCGACGCTCTCCGCCGACCACTCACCCAGGATCTCGCCCGCCGCGGACAGGGCCATCGCCATCGGACCGCTCACCACGATGACACCGTGCTCGGTCGTCGTCTCGGGCGCCCGCGGCCCGGCCCCCGAACCGGCGCCGGGCAGCGGCTGCTCACTCACGACGGTCCACCGGACCCGACCGGTCAGCGGGTCCTCGCGCGCGACCTGCACACGTCCGTCCGCGAGGACGTTCGTCACCAGGAGGTCGGAGCCGAGCGCTTCCACGGTGCCGTACCCGTGATCGAGGCTACGCTCGGCGACCGTCTCGCCGGTCTTCGCGTCGAGCACCACCAGGCGCTCTTCTGATCTGGGGCCGTACGCCGGGACCTCGGCCCCCGGGGCGGCGGGCACATCCAAACGGCAAGCGATCTGCGTGCTCACCTCATGAGCGTCGATACCGAGAGCACGGCATTCCACGGCCTCGAAGACCGCGACTCCGGGAAGCGGGACGTCCCACCGCTGCTCGCCCGTGACGATGTCGTTCGCGACGAGCCGGAAGGGGGTCCCGCGGTCGTCGAAGAGGCTGACCATCAGATCGGGGCCGTGCACCGCCGGGTAGAACCATCCGCCCGGCTGGCTCCACACCTCACGCAGCGAGGAGTCGATCGGCTCGAGCAGGCCCGGCACCGCGGCGAGGTGGGCCACCCGGTCGCGGTCCCGGACGCCGTCGACGACCACGACCGTCGCGAGGCACAGCGCCAACGCACCCGCGGGGAGCAGCCAGCGGCGACGGGCCTGCGGCGACTCCCTGGCCTCGTGACCGGGCGCCGGCTCGACGTCGTCCACCAGCTCGACCTCACGCATCCCGTCGCGCGCCATTCTTCGGACACTACGCCGACCCATGCTCGAAAGATCCGGTCGTCGGCGTGGAAATCGCGGAGCGGGCGAGCATCGCGCCATGCCGCGCACCACCACCCTGGTCATGGTCGCGGACGAGCACATGCGCGCCCTCTCCGGTGGCCGCATGTGTCGCTCCGGCGACCGCTCATCGCATGAGCGGACGGGTGGGTGCGCGGCCGCGAGCGAGGCTGGCGGCGATCGCGGTGAGGCAGAGAATCCCGCCCCTACGCTGGCGTCATGACGCGCTACGTCGTCGACGCCCCCACGGTGCTGCACCTCCTGGACGACGAGGTGCGCATCGACCCGAGCGTTCAGCTCGTCGCGCCGAGCTCGATCCGTTCGGAGGCCATGCAGCTGTTGCTGCGCGACGTCGCCCGAGGGTCGCGGACCGACGAGGAGGCCCTCGCGACCCACGAGAAGCTGACCGCGCTGAAGATGCGGCTGCTCGGCGACCGGGTCTCGCGCGGCACGGCATGGCGGATCGCCCGTCGACTCGGCTGGGACCAGCTGCGCGACGCGGAGTACCTGGCGATCGCCCAGCTGCAGGCCGACGCGCTGGTCACCGTGGACCCCGAGCTGGCGGCCAAGGCGGCGGGCATCGTGCCGGTCGCGCCGCTCCACGCCCTGCTCAACCGCACGTAGTGCTGCGACTGGGTGGGACCCCGACGGGCCGGCCGGCGCGGTCGGGCGAGGGTTCCGCTCGGACCGTCAGCGTCAGCCGAGGACGACGGTGACCGCGTCGCCTCGGGCGACGATGGTCGAGCCCTCGAGCGCGACGCTCGGGGTCCCCGCGGGCATCGCGATCGACCACACCGGCGTGCCGTCCTGCAGGAGGTAGGCCGTCAGCCGGTCGGGCAGGCCGGGGCCCGCTGACGCCCCACGAGCTCGTCGCGCAGCGGGTCGGTCCGCTCGACGACGATCCGGCCGGCGTCTCGCCGGGTCACCTCCAGGTCCTGGCCCAGCGCGTGCCAGCCGATCAGGCCGTCGACGAGCGTGACGTCCACCATGCCGTCCCGCGCCATCGGGCGAGCGTACGTCGGTCGCCGGGTCGTCGCCCCGGGTGTGACGATGGGCCCGTGGAGCAGACCGAGGGCGAGCGTCGTGCCGTCGCCGCGCTCGACGCGAGCGGGCTGCGGTACCGGCTCGAGCGGCACGGACCGGTCGCGAGCCTCGCCGAGGCCGCGGCCGCGCGGCGGCTGCGCCCCGACCAGGTGATCAAGTCCCTCGTCGTGCGGCGCGGGGAGGACGACTACCTCTTCGTCCTGGTCCCGGGCGGACGCACGATCTCCTGGCCGAAGCTGCGGGCGCTGCTCGGGGTCTCCCGGCTCTCCCTGCCGGACGCAGCGGTGGCCCTGGCGGCGACCGGCTTCGAGCGCGGGACGATCACGCCCTTCGGCTCGCTGCACCCGTGGCCGGTGGTCGCCGATGCCCGCGTCCCGGGCCGCGCCGTCTCGATCGGGGCCGGCGCGCACGGCGTCGCGGCGACCCTCGACGGCAGCCGGATGGTGCTCGCCCTCGGCGCGACGGTGGCCGACGTCACCGACGAGGAGCCGTAGGTCGCTACCCCAGCGTCTCCGGCCGTGGCGCCGGCCCGGCGCCGAGGACGTGCTCGCCGAGGAACCCGAGCACGACCTGGTACCAGACCTTCGCGTGCTGGGGAGCGAGGACCCAGTGGTGCTCGTCCGGGAAGTACAGGAAGCGGTGCGGGGTGCGGCCCTCCTCGTCGGCCGGCAGCCCGGAGTGGGCCAGCAGCTCGTACCAGAGCCGCAGCCCCTCACCCACCGGCACCCGGTAGTCCTTGTCGCCGTGCACGACGAGCATCGGCGTGACGATCCGCTCGACGAATCGGTGCGGGGAGTGCTCCAACGCCATCTCCGGCGACATCTCGCGGCCCCAGTAGTACGCGGCGTCGGTGGTCGGGCCGAACTGGTCGAGCGCCCACAGGCTCGCGTGCGTGACGATCGCCCGGAAACGATCGGTGTGGCCCGCGACCCAGTTGGCCATGTACCCGCCGAAGGACCCGCCCATCGCACCGGTCCGGGTCTCGTCGATCTCCGGCCGGGCCACCGCCGCGTCGGTGACGGCCATGAGGTCGGTGTACGGCTCGGCCCCCCAGCGGCCCCAGCCGCGCTGGATGAAGTCCTGGCCGTACCCGGTGGACAGCGCCGGGTCGGGCAGCAGCACGGCGTAGCCCCGGGCGACCATGAGCCACGGGTTCCAGCGCCAGGACCAGCCGTTCCAGGACCCGAGCGGGCCGCCGTGGATCCACAGCAGCAGGGGCGCCGGGCTGATCTCGTCGGCGCCGTCGGGCAGGGCGAGCCACGCCCGCAGCGGCTGACCGTCGGCCGCCGTCGTGCGCACCTCGGCGAGCCGGCCGGGCAGGGTGGGCGGCGGCGCCGGGGCCCGCAGGACGGTGACCGTCCCGGCCGGGACGGCGCCGTCCGCGGCCAGCTGGATCCGCACCGGGTGCGGCGGGGCCAGGTAGGAGGTCCGCAGCGCGTAGACCTCGCTCGCGTCCGGGGCGACCTGGAGGTCGGAGTAGGTGTAGTCGTCCTCGGTGAGCCGCGCGATGCGGTCCTGCGCGAGGCCGATGACGAAGACCGGCGCGCGGCCGTCCTCGTCGGCCGTCACGACGAGGCCCGAGGCGTTCGGGAGCCACTGCACCCCGGTGACCCAGCGGTCCCAGCCGGCGACCACCTGGACCGGCGCCGAGGCGCCGTCGAGCGCGAGCGTGTGCAGGGTGACCCGCGGGGCGGTCCCCGGCTCGGCGAGGGTCTCGCGCAGGAAGGCGACCGTCCGGCCGTCCGGGGAGACGACGGGGTGCCCGAGGTCCGCCGCCGGGTCGTCGACCAGCACGGTGCGGGTCTGGGTGTCGAGGTCGAGGCGCACGAGGATGCCGCGCATCGCGCCCCTGGCCTGCGGGACGTTCCAGCTCGTGACGACGAAGGTGCCGTCCGGGCTGAGGTCGTAGTGCGCCTCGCGGAGCGCGCCGCCCGGCGCGGGCGTCAGGTCGACCACGGCCAGGTGGTCCGAGCCGCTCTTGGCCACCTCGACCCCGCGGGCGACGTCGTCTCCCGCGGTGAAGTGCCAGCCGAGCAGGTGCGGGGCGGCCGGGCCCAGGTCGTGGTCCCAGTACCGCACGGGGTAGCCCTCGTGCAGGATCGCGGACACCTTCGTGTCCTTGCGCAGCGTGCGCAGGCGCTCGTCGTCGGCGGCGTCGGTCGCGGCGGGCAGCCGGTCCGAGGCGAAGACGACGGCGGCCGAGGACCGGGCCGTCCTGACCCCGGTGACGCCGCCGGGGTGGACGGCGACGATCCGGGCCTCGCCGCCGCCGGCCGGCAGCACCCACAGCGCCGGGACGTCCGCCGGCTTGTCGGCGTCCTTGGACGTCGCGTCGGGCCGTGAGGAGGTGAACAGCAGGTCGCCGTCGGGCGTGAACGCCGCCCCGGACTCGCCCTGCGCGCTGCGGGTCAGCCGCCGGGCCGGGCGGGCGCGGGTCGGGAAGACCTCCCACAGCGCTGTCTCGGCCTTCGTGCTGTCGTGGTTGAGCGTGGACACCTGGGTGACCAGGCGCGAGCCGTCCGGCGACAGGACCAGTCCGGACATCCGCGGCAGGGCGATGTACTCGTCGAGGTTCGCGAACGGGGTGGTGAAGGCGGCCGGGTCGTGGCCGATGCCCTCGCTGGACCGCATGGTGCTCTCCTTGGTGTGGGTGCAGGCCCGATCCTGCCACCGACGCCGGGACACCGGCGATGTCGGTGCCAGCCGTTAGCGTCGCCGTCATGCGGATCGTGCACACGAGCGACTGGCACCTCGGGCGCACCCTGCACGGGGTGGACCTGCTCGCGCACCAGGCGGCCTACCTCGACCACCTCGTCGAGCTGGTCCGTGCCGAGCGGGTCGAGGCGGTGCTCGTCTCCGGGGACGTCTACGACCGGGCGATCCCGCCGGTCGAGGCGGTGACGGTGCTCGCCGAGGCGCTGGCCCGGCTCAGCGAGACGGCCACCGTGGTCGTCACCCCCGGGAACCACGACTCGGCGGTCCGGCTCGGCTTCGGTGCCGCCCTCATGCGGCCGGGTCTGCACCTGCGGACCCGGGTCGCCGACGTCGGGCGCCCGGTCGAGCTCGGCGACGCGCACGGACCGGTGCACGTGCACGCGCTGCCCTACCTCGACCCGGACACCGTGCGCCACGCGCTGTCCGACGACGACGCCCCGGTGCAGCGCTCGCACGAGGCGGTGCTGGCGGCGGCGATGCGCCGGGTCCGGGCCGACCTCGCGGCGAGCTCCGCCCGGCCGCGGTCGGTCGTCATGGCGCACGCCTTCGTGCTGGGCGGCCAGGGCTCGGACTCCGAGCGGGACATCCGGGTGGGCGGGGTCGACTCGGCGCCGGCCGGGGTCTTCGACGGGGTCGACTACGTCGCGCTCGGGCACCTGCACGGCGCGCAGCGGCTCGCCCCGGGACCGCGCGTCGCGGACGGGCCGCCGCCGGTGCTCCAGTACTCCGGCTCGCCGCTCGCGTACAGCTTCTCCGAGCGGCAGCACCGCAAGGGCTCGGTGCTCCTCACGCTCGGACCGGACGGCGTCCAGGGCGAGCCGGAGCTGGTCCCCGCCCCCGTGCCGCGCCGCCTCGCCCAGCTCGAGGGCCGGCTCGAGGACCTGCTCACGCGGAGCGAGCACCGGCAGGACTGGGTCAAGGTCGTGCTCACCGACCCGGTGCGGCCCCGCGAGCTCGTCCCGAGGGTGCGCGCGGCCTTCCCGCACGCCCTCGTCGTCGAGCACCACCCCGAGCAGCGGGAGGCCGTCCGGTTCGCCGCGGTCACCGCGGCCCGGGACCCGCTGGAGGTCGCCGCGGAGTTCGTCGAGCAGGTCACCGGCAACGGTCCGACGGAGCCCGAGCGGGCGGTGCTGCGCCGCGCCTACGAGGCCGTCCAGGCCGAGGGGCGCAGCGCCTGATGTACCTGCACCGGATGACCCTCCAGGCGCTCGGTCCGTTCGCCGGCCGGTACACGATCGACTTCACCGAGCTCGCCGCGTCCGGGCTCTTCCTCCTCGAGGGCCCGACGGGCTCGGGCAAGTCCAGCCTCATCGACGCGATCGTCTTCGCCCTCTACGGGAAGGTCGCCTCCCGCGAGGCCAGCGACGACCGCCTCCGCTCGGCGCACGCGGCACCGGGGGACGAGACCTTCGTCGACCTGGTCCTGGAGACGACGTCGGGGATCTACCGGGTGCGGCGCAGCCCGGCCTACCAGCGGCCCAAGCAGCGGGGGGCGGGCACCACCCTCCAGCAGGCCCAGGTGCGGCTGTGGCGCCTGACCAGCCCGGACGCCCCCGACGGCGACGTGCTCTCGACCCGGGCCGACGAGGCCGGCGCAGAGCTCCGGCGCGCCGTCGGGCTGGACCGCGAGCAGTTCGTGCAGACCATCGTGCTGCCGCAGGGGGAGTTCGCGAGCTTCCTGCGGGCGGACCCGGAGAGCCGTCGCGGGCTGCTGCAGCAGGTCTTCGGGACCGAGGTCTACGAGCGGCTCCAGCAGCGACTCGAGCGGATGCGCGCGGAGGTCGGCCGCACCGTCGAGGAGAGCCGACAGCGGGTGGACCGCGCGGTCGCCGCCTTCGCCGGGGCCGCCGCACCGGCCGAGGACGACCCGGTCCGGACCGCCGGGCCGGGAACGGCCGTCGATCTCGCCCGGGCGGTGTGCCGGGCGCTCGCGGCGTCCGCCGCACGGGCCGACGACGCCGCGCGGGCCGCCCGGGCGACCGCGGAGGCGGCCCGGCTGGAGCACGAGCGCGTCGGGCGGCTGGCCGAGACCGCCCGACGACGGGACCGGGCGCGCGCCGAGCTCCTGGTCCTCGAGGCGGCCGGCGCGACGCACGCGGCCGACCTGGCCCGGGTCGCCGACGCCCGCAGGGTCCTCCCGCTGCTGCCCCTCGTCGCGGCCGTCGACCGGGTCTCGCGGTCGCGCGCCGAGGCCGAGGACGCGGCCGACGCGGCGGGCGCTGCGGCGGGTCCCGCGCTGCACGAGCTCGTCGAGCGCGAGGGTGGCCAGGCCCTCGTCGCGGAGCGGGACCGCTGCACCGGCGAGCGTGCGGCGCTGGCCCGCGCCCTGCGGCTCGAGGAGGGGCTCGCGGGGCGCGCCGCCGACCTCGAGGCCTGGGCCGGGCGCGCACACGAGGCGACCGCTGCCCTGGCGGCCGCCCGCCGGGCGCTGGCGGCCCGGCCGGCCGCCCGCGCGGAGCAGGAGCGGGCCCGTGCCGCAGCCGCCGCTCCGGCCGCCGGGCTCGACCAGGCCGCGGCCCGGCTCGGCGCGGCGCAGGAGCGACGGGTGGCCGCGCTCGACGCGGAGCGCCTCGCCACCGAGGTCACCGACGGGGAGATGGCCCTGGCCGCCACGGTCGCGGCCGCGCGCGCCGCGGTCGACACGGCGGCGGCGCTGCAACGCGCCCGGATCGCCGGGATGGCCGGCGAGCTGGCCGAGGGGCTCGTCCCGGGCGAGACCTGCCCGGTCTGCGGGAGCACCGAGCACCCGGCGCCCGCCACCCGCGTCGATCCGGTGGATGACGTCGACCTGGCCGCCGCCGAGGAGCGACGTGCCGCGGCGACGGCGGCCCTGGGGAGCGCGTCGACGGAGCTCGAGCGGCTCCGCGAGCGCCGCGACCAGCGTGGCCTCCTGGCGGGCGGCACGGTGGCCGAGCTCACGCTGGGGGTCGCCGAGGCACGGTCAGCGGTCGAGGCCGCCGAGCGGGCCGCCGCCGAGGTCCGGCGGGCCGACGCCGCCCTGGCGGCGTTCGACGCCGTGACCCGCGAGGCCGAGCAGCAGCTCGCGGACCGGGAGCGAGCCGCGGCGGTCGACGACGAGCGCCGCGCCGCGGCCACCGCCGAGCTCGCGCGGCACGAGGCCGAGGTGCGGGCCGCCCGGGGCGCCCTCGCCTCGGTCGCCGAGCGCGCCGCCGAGCTCGACCGGACCGGCGCCCGGGCCGCCGCCTGGGCCCGGGCGCTCGACGAGCGCGAGCGGGCGGTCGACGTCGAACGACGCGCTCGGCAACGGCTGGCCGACGGGCTCGCCGAGCTCGAGGTCGCCGGGGTCGACGAGGTGGCCGCCGCGAGCCTGCCGGCCGCGGAGCTCAGCGCGCTCGAGTCGGGCCTGCGCCGGCACGAGGACGCGCTGGCGCGGGTGCGCGGGGTGCTCGAGGAGCCCGAGGTGCAGGACCTCACCGAGGAGCCCGACCTGGCCGGGGCCCGGGCGGCGCACGCGGCCGCGACCTCGGCGGCGGACGCGCTCACCGCCGAGGCGACGCGGCAGGCGCACCGTCGCGCCGCGGCCGACGAGGCGCTGGTCGTCCTGGTCGAGGCGGTCGCGCGGTACGAGCGGGAGACGGCCGAGGCCGAGCCCGTCGTCCGGATGGCCAACCTCGCGGCGGCGAGCACCGCCGACAACGCCCTCACCCTCGCGACCTACGTGCTCGGTCGTCGCTTCGGCGACCTCGTCGTGGCCGCGAACGCGCGGCTGGTGAGCATGTCCGACGGGCGCTACGAGCTGCTGCACTCCGAGCGCCGGGAGGACGTCCGCAGCCGGCGGACCGGGCTCGCCCTCGCGGTGCTCGACCACAGCACCGAGAGCACCCGGGACCCCCGGACGCTCTCCGGCGGGGAGACCTTCTACGTCTCGCTGTGCCTGGCGCTCGGGCTGGCCGACGTCGTCACGGCCGAGGCGGGCGGCATCGACCTCGGCACCCTCTTCGTCGACGAGGGCTTCGGGTCGCTCGACCCCGAGACGCTCGACGTCGTGCTCGCCGAGCTCTCCCGGCTGCGCGACGGCGGCCGCGTGGTCGGCGTGGTCTCGCACGTGGAGACGCTCAAGTCGGCGATCGCCGAGCGGCTCGAGGTGCGCCGGCTCCCGGACGGAAGCAGCGCGGTGTCGGTGCGGGCCTGAGCCTCACCACGACCAGCCGCGGGTGAGGAGCTCGAGCTCCTCGCGCTCCCGCTCGCTCGCGCTGCGCGTCAGCCCGGGGACGGAGTCCTCGTCGACCGTCGCGATCCCGGCGATCCGGCATGCCTCGGCGAGCACCCGGTCGTAGGCCGCCTGCGTCGCGATCACCCGACGTCCGCGGGCAAAGACGCCCGGCTCGCTGTGCAGGGCACGGAGCTGGTCGGAGAGCCGGGCGAGCTGGAACTGGATCTCCAGGGCGACGAACGGGTCGGAGTCGGGCTCGCCCCGCGACCGGAGCCGGGCCCACCAGCCGGAGGCACGCGAGGGGGACCGGGGTGCCGGCGTGGACATCGCCACGCCCACCGCGGCCAGCGCCACCCTCCAGAGCATCGGCACCGTTGGTCCTCACCGTCGAGAGGTCAAGCGTAAGTCGGGGCCCGGGAGGGCGCCATGGCTCGGCCGCACCGACGGCGTTCGTAGAGTGGCCGGATGAACCGACGCCTCGCCCTGACCCTCGGCGCCGTCGTGCTGCTCGTCGCGATCGTCGCGCTGGCGGATGGCGTGCTGCGAAACCGGGTCGAGGCCTCGATCGCCCGGCAGGTCTCCGTCGAGCTCGGTGCCCCGGACGTCGAGGTCACCATCGGCGGCTTCCCGTTCGTCGGCCAGATCGCCGGCGGGTCCCTCGACCGGGTCGAGGTCAGCGCACCGAGCGCCGACCTCGACGGCGTGCGCCTCGAGGGGCTCGTGGCCACCCTGCGCGGGGTGGCGACCGGCACCCCGCGCACGGTCGAGGACCTGGAGCTCGCGGCGTCGCTCGACCTGGCGAGCCTCGGCGAGGTGCTGCCGGCCGGGATGACGATCCAGGCGTCGGGGGACGCGCTCCTCGTGGCGCTGGACGCCCTGCCGATCGAGGCGACGGTGCTGCCGCGGGCCGACGGCCGGTCGATCGCGCTCGAGGTCACCGCGCTCAGCCTGGCCGGGACGAGCATCCGCCCCGGAGACCTGCCGTTCGGTCTGGGCGACGCCCTCGTCGGGCTGAGCATCTCGCTCGACGGCATGCCGGCAGGCCTCGAGCTCACCTCCGTCGCCGTCGAGAGCGGGCAGCTCCGGGTCGAGGCGCACGGGTCCGGCGTCGTCCTGCCGGAAGCCGCCGCGGGGGCTGCCCCCGTGGGAGCAGCGGGCTAGGGTCGAGCCATGGCCACCCCCCATATCGGTGCCGAGCCCGGCGCCTTCGCCCCCGACGTCCTCATGCCCGGCGATCCCCGCCGCGCCCAGCGGATCGCGGAGACCGTCTTCCAGGACGCCGAGCTCGTCACCGAGGTGCGCGGCATCCTCGGCTACACCGGCACCATCGAGGGCCGCCGGGTGTCCGTGCTCGCCTCGGGGATGGGTCTGCCGTCGATCAGCATCTACGCGACCGAGCTCTTCCGGTTCTACGGCGTCGAGCGGATCATCCGGATCGGCACGGCGGGTGGCATGGCACCGCAGCTGAACGTCGGCGACGTCGTCATCGCGCAGGCCGCCCACACCGACTCGGCGATGACCTCGCTACGGGTGCCGGGGATCCACTACAGCCACAGCGCGAGCTTCCCGCTGCTCGCCGCGGCCGCCGCGGCCGCCGGGGTCGGCGCGGCGAAGAAGGCTGCCCCCGAAGGCGCGCCGGGCCGCCGTCGTCGCCGGGCCAAGACCGGTGCGGTGCACGTGGGCCCGGTGCTCTCCGCGGACGCCTTCTACGCCGACCGCCCCGAGACGAACGCCCGGCTCGTCGCGATGGGTACCCTCGCCGTCGAGATGGAGGCCGCCGGCCTGTACGCCGTGGCCGACGCCGAGGGCGGACAGGCCCTGGCGATCTGCACGATCTCCGACCTGCTCTTCCGCGAGGAGTCGCTGCCGGCCGGAGAGCGCGAGCTCCTCTTCGACCGCGCCGTCGGGCTCGGCCTGGCGGCCTTCGCTCACGCGTAGAAGCCCCGGCTCACACGTAGAGCAGGGCCGGCCCGACGGACGGGCCGGCCCTGACGTCGTGGGTGCTACTGCTTGTCGAGGAAGTCCTGGGCCTTGTCGACCGCGCTGTCGATCTTCTCGTCGACCGCGTCCGGAGTCTTGTCCTTGACGGCGTCCGCAGCCTTGTCGAGCATCTCGCCCGCCTGGTCCGCGTGGTCGCCGAGCGCGTCCTTGGCCTTCTCGACGAAGTCGCCGATCCCCATGTGTTCGCCTTCCGTCGGTGCCCACCGCTCGCGGGCCGCCGGACCATTCGACCCCCGCACGGGCCTGCCCGCAACGTGGGAGCGGGGTGGAATGCCCCGGAACGCCCGATTTCACCCGCGCCGGACGCGGTGGCCGGACGCGGTGGCCCGATGCCGGCGGCTTGACTCGGTGGCCTGACGCGGCGGCCTGATGGCGGCGGACCGGTGCAGACCGCTCGCTGCGTGCCCGGCCAGGCGCCGGTGGCTCGACTTCACCCGGCTGCCCGATCCAGTCGCTGCCCGCGGTGCCGATGACCAGAGGGAAGGCACAGTCGGTAGGAGCTCTCATGCGAACGGTCACCATGCTCGCCCCGGAGCGGGTCGCGGGTTCATCCGCCATCCTGCACGGACGCCATCCCCTGCGCGGGTACCCCTCGACCTGGCGGATCACCCCGCTGCGCCGTGTGGGCGGAGCGCCGGCGACCTACCTCGTCGAGCACGCCGACGGCGACCTGCAGATCGACGAGGCGTGGGAGAACGCCGAGCGCGACGAGACCGTGATGAACGCTTTCCAGGTCCGCGAGCTCATCGCCCGGGTTCGGGGTCCGCTGCCCGTCTAGGCTCGGCGGGTGAGCGTCGGCCGTGGCTGGGTGGTCAGGGACCACCGCGTGAGAGTCCCCGTCGACCGGGCCCGCCCGGACCGCTTCGGCTCGATCGAGGTCTTCGCCCGTGAGGTCGTGGACGCCGAGCGCGCCCACGACGACCTGCCCCTCCTGCTCTTCCTCCAGGGAGGTCCCGGTGGGGCGGCTCCGCGTCCGACGGCCTCGGGCTGGTGGACGACGGCCTTGCGCACCCACCGGGTCGTGCTGCTCGACCAGCGGGGGACCGGCCGGTCCGGTCGCGTCGACGGCCGCCGGATCGCCGGGGTCGAGGACGCGGCCGACTACCTCGCCTGCTTCCGCGCGGACGCCATCGTCGAGGACGCCGAGGACCTGCGCAGGGCGCTCGGCGTCTCGCGCTGGGCGACGCTCGGCCAGTCCTACGGCGGCTTCCTCACCCTCACCTACCTCTCCCGGCACCCGGAGGCCCTCACCGCCTGCTACGTCACGGGCGGCCTGCCGGGGATCGGCGCCGACGCCGAGGAGGTCTACCGGCGCACCGTCCCGCGGCAGCTGGCGCGCAACGCCGAGCTCGTCCGGCTCGTTCCCGGACGACGTCGCACTGCTCGCCGAGATCGCCGACCGGCTGGCCGCCGAGGAGGTCCTGCTGCCCGACGGGGACCGGCTCACCGTCGAGCGCTGGCAGAGCCTCGGCATGAGCCTGGGGATGAGCACCGGGGTGGAGGGCCTGCACTGGCTGCTCGACGGCGCAGCGGACCTCCCCGACGCCGTCCTCGGCGAGGTCGCCGCCCGCACCGGCTTCGCCGAGAACCCGCTCTACGCGGTGCTCCAGGAGGTCATCTACCACCAGGGCGAGCGGGCCGGCGGCTGGGCCGCGGACGCCGAGCACCGGCGTCATCCCTCCCTCGCCCCCACGGCGCGGCCCTTGCAGCTCACCGGCGAGGCCGTGTTCCCGTGGATGTTCTCCCAGATCAGGGCGCTGCGCCCGTTCCGGGCGGCCGCCGAGGAGCTGGCCGCCCGGCAGCAGTGGCCGCTGCTCTACGACCCGGAGCGGCTCGCCTCGAACGACGTGCCCGTCGCCGCGGTGCAGTACGTCGACGACCCGTACGTCGACCTCGACCTCGCCGTGCGGACGGCCGACGTCGTCGGCAACGCCCAGGTGTGGATCACCAACGAGTACCTGCACGACGGCCTGCGGGTGGCCGGCGAGGTGATCCTGCCGCGGCTGATCGACCTGGCGGCGGGGCGCTGGAGCGTCACCCGGGGCTGAGCCCGGCTCTCAGGGGGCGGCGGTGCGGCACCGGCCGAGCTCACGCTCCAGGGCCTCGCCCTCGGCCCGGGTCACCCACAGGCCGTACCTCGCCTTCACGCCGACCTGGCGGATCGCGTAGGCGCAGCGGTAGCCGCGGTCCGGTGGCAACCAGGTCGCGGCGTCGCCCGCGCCCTTGGCCTGGTTGACCTCGCCGTCGACCGCGAGCAGGTTGAGCGGGTCGTTCGCGAACTCCTCGCGTCGCGCGCTCGTCCACTGCTGCGCACCCTTCTGCCAGGCGTCGGCCAGGGCCACGACGTGGTCGATCTGCACCTCCGCGCTGCGTTCGCCACGTTCGAAGGCGATCGTCACTCCGGAGTAGGGGTCGAGCAGGGTGCCGCTGGTGACGGTGCAGCCGTCGAACCGGAGGTCGGTCAGGTCGCGCGCCAGGACGTCCTCGCGGGTGCTGCACCCGTCGTGGTCGGCGTCGGCCCAGCCGTCGCCGAACTCGGAGCGCTCGTAGCCGGTCATCGGGGCGCGTCCCTTGACGGCGAGGGTCGCCAGCGAGGCTCGCGCCTCCTGGAGCTCGGCCGCCGGCACGACGTAGCGCGGGGTCGAGTCGGTCCAGCGGGGCCAGAGCAGGGCCACGACGGCGATGAGCGCCAGCACGACGGGGGCGACCCACCAGCGGACGCGACGAGTGGGCACGGGAGCACTCTGCCAGCGGGCGCCGACAGGGGGCGTTTTCACCCGCACGTCTCGTCAAGGGATGTCCGATTCGCGCCGACATGCGACACATGACCACGTTGACCCATGGTCGCGGCCCAGCCGGTGACCTCCTCGAGGCTCCTCCGCTCACCCGTCGTGAGCTGCGCGAGCGCGCCGAGCGCGCCGCCGCCCAGACCGCCCAGCCGTCGAGGACCGTGCGTCCGTCCACACCCACAGCGACGTCCGCGTCGACGGCGACCGCGGGCTACCAGCCGCGGGTCCTCGCCTTCGCCGACCAGGACCGCCCGGCGGCCCCGCGCGCCGAACGCGCCGAACGCGCCACGGCGCAGCCCGCCGCCGTCCGCCCCGCGGCCCAGCCGGCTGCGCCGGCTCCGGTCCGGCCCACGGTCCAGCCGGCCGCGCCCACACCGGTCCGGGCCGTCGCTCCCGCCCAGCCCGTCGGTCTGCCGCAGCCCGTCGCGCAGCCGCAGCCCGTCGTCCCCGCCCGGCCCGTCGCTCAGCCGCAGCCCGCTCCCGAGCCGGTCGCGCCCCTGGCTCCCCCGGCCCCGCAGGTCGCCCCGGCGCCCCGGCCCGTCGCGCTCGACGCGCGGCCCTCCGTCCAGCCGCGGCCCGCGGCGCAGGCCGCAGCGACCCCGGCCCCGGCCCCGGTCGGCTTCATCCCGATGCTCGTCCCGGACGACCCGGAGCCGGTCGGGGTGGAGTGGCGATCCGCTCCCGAGCCCGAGCCCGCGCCCGCGGCCTACGCCGAGCCGGAGCCGCCGACCGCCACGCCGGCGCCCGCCGAGCCCGAGCCCTTCGTCCCCTCGTTCACCGCCCCCCGGCCGGTCATCGCCGCCCCGGCACCCGGGGCCTACGTCCCGCCGGTCTACGCGATTCCCGGCGCCTACGTCGAGAACCCCCACCGCGGCAGCTCAACGCTTGCGGCCTTCTTCGGCCTGGTCGTCCTGCCCGCGGCGGCCGTCGCGTCGCTGCAGTACTTCGGGATCCTCGACGTGCTGGGGATCGTCGGCCTCTAGGAGCGCAGCGCCTCGCGCAGCGCGAGCTTGCCGCCGGTGTGCAGCACGCCACGGCGGTAGACCCGGCCGGCGAGCCACACCAGCGCCGGGATCACGGCGACCGTCACGGCGAGCCCGAGCGCCATCTCCCAGCCCTGCAGGGCGCCGAGCGCGGCACGGACCGGCAGCATGAACGGCGAGAAGAACGGCACGATGGAGAGCACCCGGACGACGGTGCTCTCCGGGTCGTTCGGGACGAGGAACATCGTCGCGTAGAACGGCACGAGCAGGAGCATGATCAGCGGGGTCGTCACCGAGCCGATGTCCTCCTGGCGCGAGACGAGCGCCGCGAAGCCGCCGAAGAGCAGGGCGAAGAGGGCATAGCCCAGCAGGAACCAGACGATCAACCAGACGAAGGACGCCCCGAGCGAGATCTGGAGCAGGTCTCCTGCGCCGAGCACGATCGCCCCGCCCGCGCCCGCCGCACCCAGGACGAGGACCTGGAAGAGCCCGTAGATCCCGACGCCGAGGATCTTGCCCGCGAGCAGCTGCGACGGCCGGATGGTCGAGAGCAGGATCTCCACGACGCGGGAGGTCTTCTCCTCGACGACACCCATCGAGATCATCGACCCGGTCCCGATCAACGCGCCGAAGAGCAGCGCGATCATCACCATCGCCACCAAGAACTCCGCGCCGTCGACCGCCGCCGAGGGCGGGTTCGCTGCCGTGACGGTCGGGACGGCGGCCGCCAGCGCCGTGGAGACCGCGGCCGGGTCGCCGCCGAGCGCGCTGACCTGGGTGTCGAGGGTGTAGGCCCGCACCGCGTCCGACACCAGGCCGAGCACCGTCGGGTCGGCCGACCGCTCGACGAGCATGTCCGGTGCCTGCGGCGAGCCGTGCAGGAAGGCGTCCGGCGGGCTGTCGCCGGCGAAGGACGTCGTGGCCTGCTCGAGCGTCATCGTCGGCGTCTCGAGGGTGAGTCCGCTCGCCATCGTCTCGAGCACCGGCCGCAGCGCGCCGACCTCGCTCGACAGCGCGATCCGGGTGACCGGCGGCGCCGAGTCCCGGTGCTGGAAGTACCAGCCGACGCCGGTCCCGATCGCGATGAGCGCGACGAGGACCGCCATCGAGACGAGGTTCGCGCGCGTGAGCATGCGGGCCTTGACCTCGCGGCGGGCGACCCGCCAGATGACGCTCATGCCGCGCTCCGTCGGAACAAGCCTCGTCGGGTCGGGCGCTCGGGCTCGGCCGTCGGCGCGTCGTCGGCCGAGACGACGTCCCGGAACCGGTCGGCGAGGCTCGGTCGTACGCGACCGAACTCGTGCACCGGGCCGACGGCGAGCGCGGTGCGCAGCATGGCCTGGCTGTCCGTCCCGTCTGCGGTGACCGTGCGGCCGTCGGCGGCGACCCGCGCCGCGAGCCCCGACCCGGCCAGCGCCGCGACCACGGCCGCCGGGTCCCCGACGCGCAGCTCCCACTGCGGGTGCTCGGTGGTGCGCAGCTCCTCGATCGTGCCCAGGGCCCGCATCCGGCCGGCCTGCACGATCCCCACCCGGTCGCAGAGCCGCTCGACCAGGTCGAGCTGGTGGGAGGAGAAGATCACCGGGACGCCGGCGGCTGCCCGTTCCCGCAGCACGCCGCTCATCACGTCGACGGCGACGGGGTCCAGCCCGGAGAACGGCTCGTCGAGCACGAGCAGGACGGGGTCGTGCACGAGGGCCGCCGCGAGCTGGACGCGCTGCTGGTTGCCGAGCGAGAGCTTGTCGACGGAGTCCTCCCGGCGCGGCCCGACGCCGAGCAGGTCCGTCCAGTGGTCGACCGCCGTCGCCGCGGCGGCGGGGGCCATCCCGTGCAGGCCGGCCAGGTAGCGCAGCTGCTCGCCGACCTTCATCTTCGGGTAGAGCCCGCGCTCCTCCGGCATGTAGCCCACCGTGCGGCGGGTGTGCAGGTCGAGCTCGGCGCCCTGCCAGCGGACGGTCCCGGCGTCGGCGGCGAGCACGCCGAGCATGATCCGCATCGCGGTCGTCTTGCCCGCGCCGTTCGACCCGACGAATCCGAAGATCTCCCCGGGGCGGACGTCGAAGGTCAGGCCGTCGAGCGCGCGGACCCGCCCGTACGCCTTGGACAGGTGGTCGATCTCGAGCACGAGGCCTCCCGGTGTCGGTGGGACCTGTCTACGTCACCGTCGCCGCGGAGTCCACCGGCCGACCGCATCGTCGACCCCGGCCGACCGGTCGCACCGTCTGCTCCGGTCGCACCGTCTGCTCCGGCCGCACCGTCCGCTCCGGCCGCACCGTCCGCTCCGCGCGGCCGCGGCGCCGGGCGTGATCAGTCCAGGAGCCAGGTCTCCGATCGCAGGTACCGCGTGGCGACGTCCAGGGTGCCCTCGGCCAGCTCCTCGGAGCGCGCGGCGTCGCCGCCGGTTGACCAGAGGCGGCCGAACATCCGCAGGCGGCGGATCATCGTCAGGGCGCAGGCCAGGCGTGGGTCGCGCCAGGGCCGGACCTCGGTGTAGCCCTCGACCCAGGCGGCGGCCAGGCTCGGGGCGTCCCGGCGCGGCTCCTGCCCGACGAGCGACCCCGCGAAGTCGTCCTCGAACCAGGTCCACGCGCACTCGGCGAACTCCGTGAGGTAGTCCTGCGCGCCGATCCGCAGCGCGGAGGCGAGCAGGTCGCGGTGCACCAGCCCGGTGCGCGCCTCGCCCGCCCAGGAGACCGTCGCGAGGGCGTCCTCCTGGGCCGTCCCGAGCAACCGGAGCGCCGTGCGGGGGAGGTCGGCCCGCTCCCACGCGGTCTCGACGAGGTCGACGAGCTCGATCGTCGGCCGGCGGAACCAGGGCGGCGGCGTCCAGGAGAGCTCGTGCTCGTGCAACCGGGCCGCGAGGGTGCCGAGCCGCCGGGTCGAGGCGGCGTCGACCACCGTCGACGGCGCGCTGAGCAGCACGGGGTCGAAGCCGAGGGCTAGGGCGGGCCACCGCCCGCCGGCCGGGTCGTCGAGCGGCACGACGGCCGCTCCGCCGTCGGCGGTCAGCACCACCGGGACCCGGACGACGTCGTCGTCCGCCAGCGCCCGGATCCACGCCGCCTCGGACTCCAGGGCCGTCACGCTCATCCGGCCGGGTCGCAGGGCCCGGACGACGGCCGTGGGGGCGCCGTCGACCGTCGCGAGCGCGAGCAGGTCGTGCGGCCCGTGTCTCAGCGCGGTCAGCTCCAGCGCCTCCCAGCCCCAGCCGGCCGCGATCCCGGCGTGCAGCCAGGCGGGCACCGTCTCCGTCGTCGTCAGCACTGCTCTCCCGTCGTCGCCCGGAGCGTATGACCGCCCGGCTGCCCTCGGGAGGCCGCCGCCGGGGATTTCACGGGGTTGTTACGTCCGGGCCCGGATGGGAGCGATCCCGGGTGCGGCCGTTCATCCGCCGGACACACGGACCTCCTCGAGGAGGGCGATGACCAACGGGTGCCAGGGGCGGCTCTGCGGGCCGGAGAGGACGAGGTGCCGCTCGACGTGCGGGGTCAGCGGCACCATGACCAGGCGCGGGCCGATCAGCCCGGCGCCGAGGCTCGGCAGGATGGAGACCCCGAGCCCCTTCTCGACCATCGTGATGAGGGTGGCGAGCTCGCGTACGCGCCGCTGGCTCTCGAACGGCAGGCCGGCCTGGTGGTGGAGCTCGCGGATCTGGTCCTCGTACCCGCCGCTCGAGACGATCAGCGGGTCCTCGAGCAGCTCGGCCAGGGAGATCCGGGGCTCACGCGCGAAGGGGTGGTCGCGGCGCACGACGGCCCGGTAGTCGTCCGTGGCGAGCACGTGCGCGCCGGGCGGCACGAGCGCAGGGCTGACCAGGACGGCGGCGTCGACCAGCCCGCCCTCCATCCAGACCGACATCTCCGAGTCGTCGCCCTCGAAGACCTGGACGTCGATGTCGGGCAGCCGTCGACTCCCAGCGGCGCAGCAGGCGGGGGAGCACCGCCCGGTAGACCGTGGTGACCGTCGCGAGCCGGACCAGGCCGGTGAGGCGGGGGGTCCGCGCGGCGTCCTCGAGGGTGTCGACCGACGCCAGGGCGGCCCGGGCGTGCGGCAGGACGCGCTCGCCCAGGGCCGTGGGCCGAACGGGTGGATCCCGGTGCACGACCTGCCCGCCGAAGGACCGCTCCAGGGCCGAGATCGCGTGCGAGACGGCGGACTGGGACATGCCCAAAGCGGCTGCGGCCTCGGTGAACGAGCGGTGGTCGACGGCGGCGACCACCGCGCGCAGCTGGGCGAGGGTGACGGTCATGAGCAAGGCTCATCGTGGCATGAATCTCACCTCTTTGCTTCATGTTCAGGGTCCTCCCACACTCCTCGCTGGAGGTGGTCGGGATGGTGCCCGGTGGGAGCCGTATCGCCGGGGTCTACGTGGCTCTCGCGGTCGTCTGGGGAGCAGGTTTCCTGTTCCTCAAGGTGGCGTTGACGGCGACCTCCCCGGTGCTGCTCGTGCTGCTGCGGCTCGCGCTCGCGGCCGGCACCCTCGCGCTGGTGATGGCCGTGACCCGCCGCGCGTGGCCGCGCGACCGTGCGCTGTGGGGGCACCAAGCGGTCGTCGCCGGGCTGCTCTGCGTGGTGCCCTACCTGGTCGTCGCCTGGGGAGCCCAGTACGTGGGCTCCGGCCTCGCCGGGATCATCACCGCCGCGACGCCGATGACGACGGTCCTCTGCACGGCGCTGCTGCTGCCGGCCGAGCGGCTCGGCCGGGCCGGGACCATCGGCCTCGGGCTCGGCGCGCTCGGCGTCGTCGTCATCGTCGGTGGCGACGGGCTCACCGGGTCGCTGCCGGGGATGCTCGCCTGCCTCGCCGGCCCGGTCTGCTACGGCGCGGGGTACGCCTACCAGCGACGGTTCGTCAGCTCGCGCGGGCTCGACGGCGTCACCGAGGCGTCGATGCAGATGACGCTCGCCGTCGCGATGGTCGGCCTGGTGACCCCGGCGCTGCTCGGCACCCCGCTCGCGGGCGGCGGCGGCGGCCCGGTGACCGTCGGTGTCGTGCTCAGCCTGCTGGCGCTCGGCGTCCTGGCGACCGGACTCGGCTTCGTCGGCAACGCCGTCGTCCTGCAGGCGTGGGGCGCCCAGCGGACGGCGTCGATCACCTACCTCATGCCGGTCGTCTCGGTGGCGCTCGGCGTCGCGGTGCTGGGCGAGCGCCTCGAGTGGGTGTCCGTCGTGGGTGGGGTCGTCGTCGTCCTCGGGGTGCTCGTCGGCCGGGTGACGCCCGAGGCGGAGGTCGTGCTCGAGGCCGAGCGGATCCTGTCCGCGTCGTCGGCCGCGCTGGACGAGGCCGTCGCGATCGCCGAGTCGGGGCAGGGTGTCGAGGTGGGGCCGGAGCCCGCGTGGTGCGTCGGCGTCGCCCTCCCGGTCGAGGGCGGGCGCGGGGCGGAGCGCGCGCTCCTGGCACCGCCGGAGCGGCTCAGCGCGTGAGACAGCGCGGGTGAATACCCGGCCCGGGCCAGCAAAAACTCAAGGTCGGGGCGATCGCGACGATGAGAAGGGGTCGTGTCCCCCAGCAGCTGTGGAGCCCTCGTGTCCTCTCTCACCCGCCGAAGGGTCGCCGCGCTCGCCTCGGTCCTCGCCGTGGCGTTCACCCTCGCCCTTCCGTCCACCGCGCTGGCGGTCCCGGCCGAGGTCGCCGGTGGCAGCTCGCCGGCGTCGGCGGTGCCGCTCCCGATCAGCGACTTCGACAGCTCCTTCACGGCGAGCAACGTGGCGCAGAGCTCGGCGGGCACGTGGGGCGGCCAGCCCTACTGGAACAACGTCGCCTGGTTCTCCGTCACCCCGTCGCAGAGCGTGCGGGTCTACATCCGGGCGACGTCGGTCTCTCCGTCGGGCTGGGACAACACCCTCGAGGTCTGGACCGCCGGCGGCTCCCTCGTGGGGCAGGTCGACGACGCCTACGGGCTCGACGCGGCCCTGACCGTGAACCTGAGCGCCGGTACGAGCTACGTCATCGGCCTGGGCGGCTGGTCGTCGGGTGCCCGCGGGAGCGCGACGCTCACCTTCGCGAGCCGCACGCCGTCGGCGCCGACCGGGGTGACCGGGGTCGGCGCGAACGGTGCCGCCACGGTCTCGTGGGCGGTGCCGACCGACGCAGCGGGCGGGATCTCGTCCTACCGGGTGTACTGCACGCCCGAGGGCGGCGCGGAGGTGCCGTGCGGAAGCGTGACGGGCACCCCGCCGACGACCTCGGTCGCGGTTCACGGCCTGACGAACGGCACCGCCTACACCGCGCGGGTCGTCGCCCAGAACTTCCTCGGTGACGGCGAGTACTCGGCTGCCTCGGCACCCTTCACCCCGCGCGCCGCCGCGTCCGTCGCCCTCTCGACCTCGCCGGCCGCGCCGGTCAGCGGGCAGCCCTTCGACCTGACCGTCTCGGTCACCAGCGCCGGCTCCGCCGCGACCGGAACCGTCGCCCTCGAGGTGGACGGCTGGCACTACGGCGATCTCGACCTCGTCGAGGGCGCCGTCACGATCCCCGGCCTGCGGAAGACGGCGGGCACCGTTGCGGTCTCGGCCGCCTACGCGGGCAGCGTCGCCGTCGCTCCCGCGTCCGCCGAGGGTTCGGTGACGGTGAGCAAGCGCAGCCAGATCGTCGAGCTCTCCGCCTTCTCGGGGACGCCGGTCTACGGGTCGCCCGCGGTGGTCCCCGTCGCGTCCTCGTCTGAGGAGCTGCCCGTCACGCTCGCCGCGAGCGGCGCCTGCTCGCTCGTCGAGGGCGCCGTCGAGTTCACCGGCGTGGGTACCTGCACGCTGAGCGCCAGCCAGGCCGGCACGAGCGAGGTCCTGCCGGCCTCCGCCGTCCAGGAGGTCCAGGTGGGCCGCCGTGCCCAGAGCCTCTCGGTCAGCGAGCTCCCCGTGCTGGTCTACGGCGAGGAGACCTCGGTGTCGGCCGAGTCGAGCGTCGGGCTCCCCGTCGCACTGGCCGCCACCGGCGCGTGCACCCTCGACGGATCGGTCCTGCGCGCCTCGGGCGTCGGCGAGTGCGAGCTCACCGCCACCCAGCCCGGTGACGAGGTGACCACGGCCGCCGAGTCGGTCGTGCGCAGCGCGGCGATCGGCAAGCGGCCGCAGACGGTGACTCTCACGGCGCTCCCGGAGATGACCTTCGGCCTCGCGCCGTTCACCGTGACCGCCGCGTCGGAGTTCTCGCTGCCGGTGACGATCAGCGCCTCCGGCGCATGCTCCTACGTCGAGGGCACCGTGGTCGTCATCGGGTCCGGGCTCTGCACGGTCACGGCTCAGGCCGAGGGCGACGAGGTGACCGAGCCGGGCAGCGCGACCACGACCGGTGAGGTCCGCGGCGTCCCGACGGACGTCGACCTCGGCCTCGGTGCCGGTCTCGGCGCGCAGCTCGTCCGGGTCGGCCGCGTCCGCGTCCGGCACTGGCCTGCTGCCGGGGTCCGAGCTCGTCCTCGAGGCGCACTCCGAGCCGATCGAGCTCGGTCGCGTCACGGTCGGAGCGCTGGGCACCGCCACCGCGAACGGCGTGCTGCCGGCACTCCCCGCCGGCGACCACGAGCTCGTGGCGCTGGGCACCGCGCTGGACGGCTCGGCGGCCCAGTGGTCGCTGTCCTTCGCGGTCGACGAGTCGGGCCGGGTGGTGCGGCTGGGCTCGGAGACCCTGAGCTCGTCGGCCTCGGCGGCTCCGACCGTGCCTGCGGCGACCACCGCGGCGCTCGCCCAGACGGGCAGCGACGCCGGGTCGCTCGCGGCCCTGGCTGCGGTGTGGATCGCGCTCGGCGCGGCGCTCGTCGCGTTCCGCGTGCGGTCGAGCCGCCGGCTCGCGACGGTCTGAGGGGAGGCGGCTCGGCGGGGCTCCGGCCCCGCCGAGCACGCGCAGGTTGCTGGGGACGCGGCCGCGGGGTGCAGGCCCGCAGGACCGCTGGCTCGCGGGGCGCTCTCCTACTCGCCGCGGAGCTTCCGCAGCGCAGCCTCGACCCGCCGCGCGCGAGTCTCGGGGGTCTTCGCGGCCTCGATCGCCTCGACGTGCGCCCGGCGGTGGCTCGGCGCGAGCCGCTCCCAGGCCGCCGTGGCCTCCCCGTCGAGCGCAACGGCGAGATCTGCCGGAGGATCGACCACTCGCGGGGCGGTGTCGAGCTCGATGTCGACCTCGATCTCGTCGCCGCCCCCGATGCCCGAGGCATTCCGGTGAGCGCTGCTGAGCGGGACGATGAACGCCCCGTCCCGTGTTGCCACCGTCGTGCGATAGCTGTACGTCCCGATCGTCAGCACGACGGGTGGGCGCTTGCCCTGCCCGAGCGCTGTGACGACCTCGTCAGGGACGGGCACCCCGGTGTTGCGTCCGTCCAGGAGCACCGTCGTGCGATAGCGCATCGTTCCTCCCGTGGATTCGAGGCCCGGGCGGGCCCGCCCCGCTGGGGACACCCCCGTCGAGACTCCCGAGTGTCCCCCGATCCGCCGGTCGTGTCAGGCGCGCGTCCGCCGGTCGGGGTGGTCGCTCGTCCGCCGGCGTGTCAGCCGGTCCACTGCAGCTCGGGCTGCAGGGCGAGCCCTGGTGTCACCGGCGCGATCTCATCCCCACCCGTCGTCATGGTTCCGGCAGTCCGGCTCGGTTGCCGGGAGGTCGGCCGGACCACCGGCTCGCTGCCGTCGTTCGGTCGGCTGGCGACCACATCGGCGTCTCGTCCAGCTCGATCCGGGCTCGCCGCGCCGCCCATCGCAGCCTCCGTCCGCCCCGCTCCGCTCTCGGGCAGGGGCGTGCCATCGGATCGGCTGAACTCCCACCCTCCCGGTCGTCTGCGGACCCTGAGGTGGCGCCGATGGACGAGGTCGTGGTGGTGATAGCAGAGCAGGACACCGTTCTGGACCGACGTCGGGCCACCTCTCGACCAGGGCACGACGTGGTGCACCTCGCCGAGGAGGACGGGCGCTCCGCACCCTGGGTAGCGGCACGAGCGATCGCGGGCGATCACCGCGCGACGCTGTTGCCCGGAGTACGTGCGGTGCGCGCGGCCGACGTCCAGGACGGCGCCGTCCGGCCCGAACACCACGCGGGAGATCTCGCTGTCGCAGGCGAGGCGCCGGAGAAGGGACTCGGGGATCGGCTCGCCGCCCTGGAGAGCCGCGGGTGTCAGGACGGCCCGTGCGGTGCCGCGCAGGTCCGACGCCTCCTCCCCGTGCTCGGCCGCCAGCTGCTGCATCGCCTCCCAGGAGACGTGCACGACGATCTGCGGCCGGACCTGCTGGCCGCCGCCGGCGAGGCCCTTGTCGAGGACCAGGCGTGCGGCGTCCACGAGGGCGCCGGCCTGTCGTTCCTCGCGGCTGCGCTCGTCGCCGATCGACGGGACCCCGGCGACGGCACGCAGAGCCGTGGCCAGCGCCTCGCCGTGCTCGTGCGTCAGGAAGCCCGTGAAGGCGATGCCGTCGACCCGGCGGCTGAGCGTCAGGTACTCCTTCGCGGCTGCGCGCTCGTGCTCGGCGTCGGCCGCGGCGGCGTCGACCCTGGCGGCCCAGGTCTTGACCTCGCGCCGGTACTGGTCGACGGGGAGCGCCTTGGCGCAGGCGAGGAGGTAGGACTCGTTGAGGTCCTGCCGGTCGCTGGCGAGCGCGGCTCGTCGGGCCTCGGAGGTCGGCGCGAGCTGGGCGAGGACCTGGGCGTGCTCCAGGCTCACGCGGCCCGCCTGCACCTCGCGCGCCGTCGTCGGCAGATCGGTGTCGAGGGCGCGGCCGAGGGCCACCTGGCGCTTGACCGCGCTGACGGAGGCGAGCTCCCGGCGTGCCATCCAGTCGGGAAAGGTGCGGCTGCCGCCGGCGGACCATCGACCGTCGGCCTCGATCTTGGCAAGGAGTCGGGAGCCGAACGCCTGGAGCTGGTCCGTCACCGTGCGGAGAGCCGCGTGGACCGCCGGGCCCGTCGCGCCGTCGACGGCGGCGAGGTCGAGCTCGACCAGGGCGGCGGCCTCGGCGCGCAGGCGGGCCACCTGAGCGGTGAGTGCCTCCGTGCCGTCCACGAGTCCCCCTGCTCGTCGCCTCCTGTTCGAACAAGCGTACGATCGACCACTGACACGGGTCCCGAGGGGCCGCCGCGCCTGTGGAGGGGTCGGGGCGATGCCGCCTCGGGATGCGTGCCGGACGAGGCGGACCGCGAGAGGCGAGCTGAGAGCACCCGGCCAGAACGGGCCACAGAGCGGTCCCACCGGGCGGACGCACAACGGCCCGTACCGGGCCCCCGCACCGCGAAGCCGCCCGGCCCCCTGTGCACCGGCCCCCTGTGCACCGGCCCCCTGTGCACCGGCCCCCTGTGCACCGGCCTCCTGTGCACCGGCCCCCTGTGCACCGGCCCCCTGTCGCCGCCCCCGTGTCACCGCCCCGCCGTACCCTTGCGGTGCCCGACCCGAGGAGACCGCTCGATGCCCACCGCGCTCGACACGCTGCACACCGTCTTCGGCTACGACGCCTTCCGCGGTGAGCAGGCCGAGATCATCGACACCGTCGTCGGCGGTGGTGATGCTCTCGTCCTCATGCCCACCGGCGGCGGCAAGTCGCTCTGCTACCAGATCCCGTCCCTCGTCCGGCCGGGCACCGGAGTCGTCGTCTCCCCGCTCATCGCCCTCATGCACGACCAGGTCGAGGCCCTCTCCGCGCTCGGCGTCCGCGCCGGGTTCCTCAACTCCACGCAGACCTACGACGAGCGCCGCGGCACCGAGCGGGCCCTGCTCGCCGGCGAGCTCGACCTGATCTACCTCGCCCCCGAGCGCCTGCGCGTCCCGGAGACGCTCGCGCTGCTCGCCCGTGCCGAGATCGCCGTCTTCGCGATCGACGAGGCGCACTGCGTCTCCCAGTGGGGTCACGACTTCCGGCCCGACTACCTGCTGCTGCACGTCCTGGGCGAGCAGTGGCCCGACGTCCCGCGGATCGCCCTGACCGCGACGGCCACCACCGCGACGGCCGCCGAGATCCGCACCCGCCTCGGCCTGGACCACGCCCGCACCTTCGTCGCGAGCTTCGACCGCCCCAACATCACCTACCGGATCGTCCCCAAGGACAACCCGCGCGCCCAGCTGCTCGACCTGCTTCGCACCGAGCACGACGGCGACGCGGGGATCGTCTACTGCCTCTCCCGCGCCTCGGTCGAGGACACCGCCGCCTTCCTCGTCGCGCAGGGGATCACTGCCCTGCCGTACCACGCGGGTCTTGACGCGCGGACGCGCTCGGCCCACCAGTCGCGCTTCCTGCGGGAGGACGGCGTCGTCATGGTCGCGACGATCGCCTTCGGGATGGGGATCGACAAGCCCGACGTGCGGTTCGTCGCGCACCTGGACCTGCCGAAGTCCGTCGAGGGGTACTACCAGGAGACGGGCCGCGCCGGCCGCGACGGGCTGCCGTCGACCGCCTGGCTCGCCTACGGGCTGTCCGACGTCGTCCAGCAGCGCCGCATGATCGACACCTCCGAGGGGGACGCCGCGCACCGCCGCCGCCTCTCGGCCCACCTGGACGCGATGCTCGCGCTCTGCGAGACAGTGACCTGTCGCCGCGTCCAGCTGCTGGCCTACTTCGGCCAGGAGTCCGCCCCGTGCGGCAACTGCGACACCTGCCTGGCCCCGCCGGACGCGTGGGACGGCACCGTCGCGGCCCAGAAGCTGCTCTCCGCCGTCGTCCGGCTCGACCAGCGCGGCCAGCGCTACGGCGCCGGGCACGTCATCGACATCCTGCTCGGCAAGACGACGCCGCGGGTCGCCCAGCTCGGGCACGAGGACCTCAGCGTGTTCGGCGTCGGCGACGAACTCGACGACCGGGCCTGGCGCGGCGTGGTCCGCCAGCTCCTCGCCCAGGGCCTGCTCGGCGTCGACGCCTCGGGCTACGGGACCCTGCACCTGGTCGAGGACTCGCGCGCGGTGCTGGCCGGCGAACGCACCGTCCTGCTGCGCCGGGAGCCGCCTCGCACGGCTCGGGCGACGAAGGCCAAGGCCCGCGCGGCCGCGGTCGCGGACCTGTCCGAGGACGCCGTCGACCTCTTCGACCGCCTCAAGGCCTGGCGGGCCGGTGTCGCCAAGGACCAGGGCGTGCCGGCCTACGTCGTCTTCCACGACGCGACGCTGCGCGCGATGGCCGAGCGCCGCCCGACGTCGACGGACGAGCTCGCCGGGGTCAGCGGCGTCGGTGCGGCCAAGCTCGACCGATACGGCGAGGGCGTGCTCGCGGTGCTCGCGGGCTGACGGCGGCGCCGCGCGTCACGGCGGCGCCGCGCACGACGGTGACGCCGCGAGTACTGGCGAAGCCGCGGGTACTGGCGGGGCTGGGGTCCCGGCGGGGCCGCCGCTGCGGGCACCACGCGCGACGGCGGCTCAGGTCGAGGCCGCGCTCCCGAAACGGCGTGCGTGCCGGGAGTCGAGCCAGAGCAGGAAGGCTCCCTGCACCGCGATCGCGATGCCGTCCCCCCGCCGGTCGGCTCGCCGGGCGAGCAGCACGCCGCCGACGACGTAGCTCACGTCGAGCCCGGCGTTGACGAGAAGCAGGCGGCGGAGGGCGCTCGCCCGGGCGGCCTCGTCCACGTGCTCGCCGTCCCGGCGCCGCGACGCGACCATCCAGCCGCCCGCGGCGATGAGTCCGTCGACCGCGGCCCAGGACGCGGTCTGACGTCCGAAGGCGGCCACCGTCGGGCGATCGCCCCGCGCGCCGACGGCCCACAGCGCCGCCCCTGCGACCGCGCTGACGGCGGCACCCGTCCCGAGCTCGGTGAGCAGGCGGGCCTCGATCATCACGCCACGGTAGCCCCGGCTCGCTCGGCGCACGCGGTGGGCGACCGCGCCGCGTGGGCGACCGCACCCGGTGGGCGACCGCACCCGGGGGCGGCGGCCACCGCACCCGGGGCGCGACCGCACCCGGTCCGGGCGGCCGGTCACCCCTCGTCCGCGGCGAACCCCTCGACCGTCAGCTCGATCAGCGGGCTGTGCACCATCATCACCTCGAGGTCGTCCCGGCCCCAGGTGTCGGCGGCCGCGGTGAGCAGCACCCGCCGCTCGGCCGGATCGGTGATCACCCGGGCCGTCGCGGGGAGGTCGGCCGTCACCGTCCGCTTGAGGTGCAGCGTCACCTGGGGGTGGTCCTCGACGTTGCGCAACCATGCCCGGGTGTGACCGGGGAACGGCAGGCCGCTGATGAACACCCGCCCCGCGAGGCTGTGCAGGAAGATCTCGACGCGGCGCGGCTCCCCGGTGCGTCGGCCGGTGGTGGTGAGGTCGACGACCTGGTTGTGGCCGAGGGCGGCGCGGACGGTGCTGTCCATGGCGTGCTCCGTGCTGGGTCGGACGACGGACGGGGCCGAACGTGCGGTCCCACCCCCCAGTGTGCGCCGGAAGTCGGAGTTCACCCTGGGGGGCGTCCCGCTGCGCGTCGACTCTGCGCCAGGATGGGCCATCGGCGCCCGCTCCGGGTGCGGGAGGGGGGCGCACGGTGCGGACCGAGGACCCCGGGCTGCTTCCACGGAGCCGTGCGACCCGGTCGTGCCGCCGGACCGCCTCGGCTCCCCGGCCCTCGTCCCGGCGCGCGACGGCCCGCAACGCCTCGGATCCCCGACAGATGAGCGGCATCGGTGGGTCGCCGGCCCCCGGCTGGTACCCGGCCCCGGACGGCCGCGCGGCCGGGCGGTGGTGGGACGGCGCCCGGTGGACGCCGTGGCTGACCGACGGACGGCAGACGTGGTCCGACGCCCCCGCGCGACGCCCGCTGACCGGTGACGACCGGGCGGCCCTGCGCTTCGTCGAGGAGGTCTTCCTCCCCGAGGCGGTCGCGCGCGGCGCCGTCGCCCCGCAGCAGCGGGCCGACCTCGACGGCCTGGTCCGGACGATGGCGGCGGAGGCCGCGGCCGCCGACCCGGCCGCCGACCCGGCCGCCGCCCCGGCCACCGCCCCGGCCGCCCGCGAGACCGCCACCGGTCCGGTGCTCGGTGCCGACGCCTTCGCCTCCCCCGGCGCGACCCCGTACCCGGCGGCGCCCGTGGCGGCCGGCTGGCCCCAGGTCCCCGGGTCGACCGGCCCGGCGGCGGCGGGTGCCACTCCGGCGACGCCGTACCCGACGCCACCCGCCGCGTACCCGACGACGCCATACCCGACCGCGTACCCGACGACGCCGTACCCGACAACCGCCACCCCGGCGACCGCGTACCCGACGCCGTACCCGACCGCGTACCCGGCGGGCCCGCGCGCCACCGCCCCGCCCCCCGCCGCCCTCCCGCGCCCGCCACGCCCTCCGCACGAGCCCGGCCGCCTGGCGCGCTGGTGGTCCGAGACGTG
Organism: uncultured Actinomycetota bacterium; assembly: GCA_963724505.1. GTDB lineage: Bacteria > Actinomycetota > Actinomycetes > Actinomycetales > Cellulomonadaceae > Actinotalea. The sequence continues at coordinate 290,085 of CAVRUY010000001.1, read as the reverse complement.
GTCCCGGATCGGCTCGGACGTGGCCGTGCACGGCCTGGCCTACCTCGGCGTCCTGCTGCTCTTCGTCGGGGTCTTCGGCCTGGTCGCGTTCGCGTTCGGCTCGGTCGCGCCCGCCGCGCGCCCCGTCGCCGAGCTCGCCTCCGCCGGCGTCACCTTCGCTGCCGCCCGGCTGCTCCTGCGGCACGGGGCCACCGTCGTCGCCCGGGCGATGGAGGGGGTGGGTGGGCTGATCCTGCCGCTCATGGTCGTCACCTCGACCGTCGACGGGTTCGGCTTCCCGCCCGACCTGCACGGCACCGCGATGCCGGTCGTCCTGGCGGCGATCTGCCTCGCGCTCGCCGCCGGGTACGTCGCGTGGATCGCCCGGCACACCACCAGCGGGCTGCGGTACGTCGTCGCGCCGACCGTGTGGCTCGGCGTCGCGATGGGCGCCATCGGGATCGGCCGGCCTATCCCCACCGGGCAGGACATCGCCGTCCCCGGCAGCGGCCAGGTCGCGGCGATCGCGGTCGCGGTGCTGGTCACGGCCCTTGCCACGCGGGTGATGACCCGGGGCCCCGTCGCCGCGTTCGCCCCCGCCACCCAGAGCGCGACCCTCGTCGGCTCCGTCGTCGTCACGGTCCTCGGCGTGGTCACCTGGCTCGCCGACGGCGGGCCGACGGCCGCCGTCGTCGTGACCGCCGTCGCGATCGCCGCGACCTGGCAGCTGCTCCCGCGGGTCCCGGGCGCCGTCGCGGACGTCGGGGCGGTGCTGTGGTGGGCGCTGGTGGCGACCCGGCTCCTCGCGCCGGACGCGTCGAGCCCGGTCGCCGACTGGGCGGCCGCGCTGGGCTTCGTCGTCGTGCTCGAGCTGCTCGGCCGACGAGCGCGCTCCGACACCGCCCTCGCCCTCGGCGCCGCCGGGCTGGTGCTCACCGTGCTCGCGGTCATGCCGGACGCCGGCTGGGCAGCAGGCTCTGCGCCGTGCTGGCCGTGTGGGCCGCCGCGCGACGACGCGCGCCTTTCGCCGTCCGCGGGGCGGCCGGCGTCCTCGACGGTCTCGCGGCGTCCTTCCCGGTCCTGGCGGTGCTCGCGGTCGTCCCGCACGAGAGCGTCGACGTCACCGTGCTGACCGCCGGCGGCGTCGTCCTCGCGGCGACGCTTCCCGCGCGCGTGGCCTGGTTCGGCCGCGGGCCGGACGACCGGTTCTGGCGGGTGTGGTGGCGCTCGGCGGGCGCGATCACTGTGGGCGTCGTCCTGCTGCGGGGCGCGGCGACGCTCGTCGAGCGCAGCGACAACGCGAGCGAGCTCGTCGACTTCGGCTCGACGGGCTCGACGGGCTGGACGTCGTGGTCGCCGGTGATCGTCTCCGCCGCGCTCGCGCTCGCCGCCCTCGTCGGTCCGCTGCCCCGGGTCGTCCGGGTGTGGACCGTCGTCGGGCTGAGCTGGTGGGCCTGGGTGCTGGGCGCTGCCCTGGCCGATCTCGACCTCCTGCTGCGGGCCGCCGTCCCGGCCGTCGCCGCGCTGGCGCTGATCGGCGCCGCGCACGCGGTGGACCCCGGACGGGGAGTCGCAGAGGCCCCCACCGGCGCCCCTGCCCCCGCCGACGCCCCGGCCGGTGCCGACGCCGTGTCGCCGGTCCGCAGGCCACGGCCGGCCAGCTGTCCTCGCGGCCCCCGTCCGCGCGGCCCTCGGGCTCGCCGGCCATGTCCTCGGCGTGGTCACCCTCCTCGTCGCCGGGGGCGGCTGGCCGGCCGAGCTCGCCCTCGTCGCGGCGGCGCTCGGCTGGGCTGTCACCGCCCTCGCTGCCGATCGCGGGCGGTCGCCGGTGGCCGCCGTCCTCGACCGCCTCGGCGCGGTGGGTCGGTTCGCGCCGTGGACCCTCGCCCTGCTCGGCGTCCCGCTCGCCGCGATGGGCGCGCTGCACCTGGGGGGCGTCGTCGACCTCGGCGCGCCGTGGGGATCGGCGGCGCTCATGGTGACCGCCGTCCTCTACGCCGCCGTCCTGCGGTGGCCCGGGGTCCGCGCCGCCCCCGCCGCGGGCCCGCTGATGTGGATCGCCTTCGCCTCCGGTGTCGTGGCCGTCCTCCTGGCGAGCGGGTCGTGGTCGTTCGCCACGGCGGGGGGCGGCGCTGGTCGCGGCCGTCCTGCTGCTCCCGGTGGGGTGCCGTCCGGCCGTCATGGTGTGGTCGGCGTGGCTCGTCGTCGTGCCCAGCCTCGCCGCCGTGACCTGGGGCGTGGTCCCCTGGAGCGCGGGTGCCCGCCGCGACCTGCTCGTGCTGTGGACGCTCGTGGGGGCCAGCGGGCTCCTCGCTCTCGGCGCCCTGCTGGCCGACGGTGCCCGCCCCGGCGATCCTCGCGCACTGCCGCGCCGGCGGGTGCTGCACCCGCCGGCCGTCCTCGGCGCCGTCCAGCTCGCCGTCTGGCTGATCGTCGCGCTCGGCGCGCAGACCCCGCGGCAGGCCGCCGTCGTGCTCGGCGCGGCGGGGCTGATCCTCGCGATCGCTGCCCTCAGCGGGGTGGGCGTCACCGCCGGGATCGCGCTCGTCGTCGGCTGGGCGGGGTGGCACCTGCTCGCCGAGCCCGGGACGCCGTGGGCCGACGTCGCGGTCGCCGTCGCGCTGGTCGCGGCGGGCGTCGGCGTGTCCCTCGTCCCCGGGCACCGGCGCGGCTGGAGCCGCTGGGACCTGCCGGTCGCGCTCGCCGGCGCGCCCGCGGCGCTGCTCGCGCTGGTCAGGGCCGAGGGCGCGAACGTCGCACCGGTCTTCACGGTCGTCGGCCTGCTCGTCGTCGGGGCGGCGGTCCGGCTCGGGTGGCACCGCCGCCGGCTGGTCCTCAGCGAGGTGCTCGGCGTGCTCGGGACCGGGATCATCCTCGTGGGGACCGGCGAGTCGAGCGCCGGCTGGCTCGCGCTCGCGCTGCTCGCGCTGTCCGCTGCGCACACCGCTCTCGCCGCGGTCCGCGAGTCGGGGACGGCCCGCACGATCCGGCAGGTCGTCGGCGCGCTCGCCGGCGCCGCAGCATGGGGCGCGGCGCTCGCCTGGCTCGCCTGGCCCGACCAGCGCGCGTCCGACGTGACCGCCGTCGGCGGTGCGGTGCTCACCGTCCTGCTCCTGCTCGCGCAGTCCCGCGGGCTGCTCGGCCGGTCCTGGGTGACGGTCTGGGGTGCGACGACGACGCTGCTCGCGGCGGTCGCGATGCTGGCCGTCGCGGGCGACGGCGGCCCGGCCTGGTCGTGGTGGCACGCCTCGGCCCTCGTGCTGCTCGCGGTCGCCGCGGTGCTCGTGCTGCGCGTCTTCGGCTGGGCGCCGGGACGCTCGGTCGCCGTCGGCCTCGGCCTCGCGGCGCTCCTCGTCGCCTTCGACGCAGCGGGTTGGTCGACGGCGGCCCGGGCCGGCCTGCTCGTGGGGCTCTCGGCGGCCTGCGCCGTCGGCACGGTGCTGCTGGCCTGGGTGCACTCGAGCGACGACGCCGCCGCCCCGGTCCGCCACCCCTGGCTCCGCCCGGTCACCGGTGCCGGCATGGCCGCCGTCGTCCTGGCGCTCGGAGTCGTCCTGCTGTCCGACACCGGACTGCTCGCCGCCCCGCTCGCCGGCGCGACGGTGCAGGTCGCGGGGGCCGGCGTCGCGTGGCGCAAGGTCGGGCTGCGGCTCGCCGCGCCCGTCCTCGCCTGGCTCACCTGGGCGGCGCTCGTGCCCGAGGTCGCCGCCGGCGCGCCGGGCTCCTGGTACACCCTGCCGGTCGGTCTGGCGCTGCTCGCGGTCGTCGCGCTCTGGCGGGCCGAGCGGCGCTCGCGCGGGCTGGCGCCGGCCGACCCGCCGGGCATCGCCCTGGAGCTCACCGGCATCGCCTTCCTCGTGGTCACCTCCTGGGTGGAGACCTTCACCGTCTCCGTCCTGCACGCGCTCCTCGCGGCGGCGATCGGGGTCGCGGTGCTGCTCTGGGGCCTGATCACGCGCGTCCGACGGCGGGTCGCGGCGGCCGCCGTCGTCGTCCTCGTGTCCCTGGTGCTCGCGGTCGCGGTGCCGCTCGTCGCCCTGCTCCCGGCGTGGGGCGGGGCGGCGGTCTGGGTGGCGGTGGCGGTGCTCGGGCTGGTCGCCGTGCTCGTCGCGACGCTGCTGGAGAAGGGCCGGCTGGCGGTCCGGTCCGTCGCGGCGCGGGCCGGGGCGGAGGGCTGGGAGTAAGGCGGCGAGCGTCGGCGGGGAATGAGGCGCGGCGGGTCGGGGTTGCCCCACCAACCGCGGATTCCTCGTCGCCGAGCCCATCCACTGCGCCCCGGCGGACGAAGACCGAGGTGTCAGGCCGGATCGTCGCGGGGGACTGCGGGGCCCGGTGCACACCGACCTGGAGGCCTCGATGACCGCCACGCTCCGCCGCACCCGCCCGAACAGCCCGAACAGCCCGACAGCCCGAACAGCCCGAACAGCCCGAGCAGCCCGAGCAGCCCGAACAGCCCGAGCAGCCCGACGTCCTCGCTCCCGCGCACCCGCCGCGCCGCGCTCGCCCGCGCCGGCGCGCTCGCGCTGACCGCCGCCCTCGCGCTGTCCGCGTGCGCGACCGGGGACGCGGACACGGCCGCCGGGTCGCCGTCCGCCGAGGCGACGGCGAGCGTCGACGCGATGGAGAGCCCGGACGCGAGCCCGGACGCGATGGAGAGCGGCGACGCGACGAGCCCCGAGGCGATGGCCGACGGTCCGCTCTCGTTCACCGCCGCGACCGTCTCCGGTGGCGAGCTGGACGTCGCGACCCTTGCCGGCAGCCCCGTGGTGCTGTGGTTCTGGGCGCCGTGGTGCACCATCTGCCGCAGCGAGGCCCCGGACGTCTCGGAGGTCGTGGCCGAGCTCGGCGACGACGTGACCTTCCTCGGGGTCGCCGGCCGTGGCGAGGTCGACGCGATGCAGGGCTTCGTCGCTGACACGAACGTCAGCGGCTTCGAGCACCTGGCCGACGTCGACGGGTCGATCTGGGCGCGGTTCAACGTCGCGTCGCAGCCCTCGTTCGCGTTCGTCTCGCCGGACGGCACGGTGGAGACCGTCGTCGGCGCGCTCGGCGCCGACGGCCTGCGTGACCGCGCCTCCGCCCTGCTGGCGGGCTGAGCGCGGATGGACCCGGCTGTCCTGGCGCTCGCCTTCGTCGCGGGGGCGGTCGCGGCGTTCAACCCGTGCGGGTTCGCGCTGCTGCCGGCCTACCTGACGATGCTCGTCGCCTCCCCCTCGGGCGACCCGGGGCGTGGCGCCGCGGCGGCGCGGGCCTTGCGGTTCACGGCCGGCATGACCGTGGGCTTCGTCGCGGTCTTCGGGGCGTTCGCCCTGGTCATCGCGCCGCTCGCGGTCTCGATCGAGCGGTGGTTGCCGGTGCTCACCGTCGTCCTCGGGGTGGTGCTGGTGGCGTTGGGGGCGTGGCTGCTCGCCGGCCGCGAGCTGGCGCTGCCCGCGCTGCGCCGGGGTGGGCGGGCGCCGAGCCGGAGCTGGTGGTCCAAGGTCGGCTACGGCGTGACGTTCGCGCTCGCGTCGCTGTCGTGCACGATCGCGCCGTTCCTCGCCGTGACGACGACGGCGCTGCGGACCGGGAGCGTGCCCGGCGTGGTGGCGGCGTTCGTCGTCTACGCGCTCGGGATGGGCGCCGTCGTCGGCGTGCTGGCGCTCGCGGCGGCGACGGCGAGCTCGTCGATCACCGCGCGGCTGCGGCGCGCGAGCCCCGTCATCGCCCGGCTCAGCGGGGCGCTGCTGCTCCTCGCGGGGGCGTACGTCGCCTGGTACGGCTGGTTCGAGCTGCGCGTCCTCGGCGGTCAGCAGGTCGACGACCCGGTGGTCGACGCGGCGATCGGCGTGCAGGGCTGGCTGACCCGGCTCGTGGTGGGGCTCGGAACCGGCGGGGTCGCGGCGGTCGCGGTGGTGGTGCTCGCGGTCGCAGCGGTGGTCGTGGTGCGCGGCGTGCGGCGGCGACGGGCGGGCGCGGCGGTGTGAGCCCCTTGTCCACGCCCACCGGGTGCCTGGGTGACCGGAGGTCCCGGACCCGGGCACGATGAGGCCCGTGAGCACCCTGGACGAGCTGGCCGACTGGCTTCTCAGCCGTGACGCGGACGAGATCGAGACGATCCTGCGGCTGCGCGACGACGCCCTGCGGGGCGCGCCGCCGCTGACCATGCACGACCTCGCCGAGCGGCTCGTGCACCGAGCCTCGGTCGGACGGTCGATCGCGGCGCTCCCGGAGCCCGCCCTCCAGGTGCTCGAGGTGCTCACGGCCTGCGGGTCCGGCGCGGGACTCGCACGAGCGGCGGAGCTGCTCGACCACGCGGGCGACCTGGACTCGCACCTGGCCGACGTCGCCCACTGGGTCGACCTGCTGCTGTCCGCCGCGCTCGTGTGGCAGCTCCCCGCCGGCGTGGCGGGCGAGCACCGGTCCGCGGGTGGCGTGCGGGTCAACCCCGGTGTGCCCGCCGTCCTGCCCGTGCCGCTCGGGCTGGGCCGCCCGGCCTCCGTCGTGCTCGCGGAGGTGTCCGCCACCGAGCTCGCCAAGGTGACCCGTCGATGGGGCCTGGACGTCCCGAAGCGCAAGGCCGACCAGGTCGCTGCCGTGAGCGCGGTGCTGGCCGACGGCGCCCTGGTCCGGGAGATGGTCGGGGGGGCGCCCGAGGACGTGCGTCGGGTGCTCCTCGACCGCGCGGCCGATGCCGTGCGCGTCGCGGCGGCAGGTGCGCGGGCCGGTGACGAGGACCTGCGGCGCCACCTCGCCGCTCAGGGGCTCTTCGGTGCCCGGGTCGCCTCGCAGTGGGCGAAGGAGAGCGGGCTCGCGTTCACCGATCCCTACGGAGGCGAGGCCGAGCTGCCGGCCGAGGTCCTGCTGGCGCTCGCGGACGGCAGCTTCCGCGCGCCCTTCACGCCCCGGCCGCCGCTGGTCCCGACGGCGGCGGTGGCGGCGCAACAGGTCGCAACCAGCGCTGCCGGCGCCGCGACGACCTTCCTCGCGGCGGCGATGGCCACCCTCGAGCACCTCTCCCGCCACCCGGTGGCCACGGTGCGCGCCGGAGGCGTCGGCGCTCGCGAGCTGACCCGGCTGGCCAAGGCCCTCGGCGCCGACGTGGCCGAGCTCCGGCTCGTCCTGGAGTGCGCGGGGAGCAGCGGGCTCCTCGAGGTCGACGACGGGGCGGTGTCCACGTCGGAGGTGTTCGCCCGGTGGCGCCGTCGAGCGCCCGAGGTGCGCGCCGCGCACCTCCTGCGCAGGTGGAGCGAGCTCCCCGGTGCGCCGACGGTGGACCGCGACGAGGAGGGCGCGTCACTGCCGGCACTCGCGGCGCCGGTCCGGGGCAACGCGGACGCCGCCGCCCGCTCGGTGCTGCTGACCTGGCTCGCGGGTCTCGGGGACGACGTGGGTGCGGTGGGCGTCGAGCCCTTGGTCGACGCGGTCGCGTGGCGGCTGCCACTCGTCGTCGGCGGGCGTGCCGGGGTGGCGGTGCGCGCGGCGTGGGACGAGGCGGAGCGGCTCGGGGTGATCGCGCACGGCCGCCTCAGCGCGGCGGGTCTGACGTTGCTGGGGGCAGGCCTGCCGGGTGCTGGAGACGCTGTCGGCACGGGCGCGCGACGCGGCGGCGCGGTCGACGACCCGGACGTGCCGTCGGGCCCCGGGCGGCCCGCCGTGGCGGGGGATCCGCTCGTCGCGGAGCTCGCTCGCATGCTGCCCGCCGTGCAACGGAACGTCCGGATCGGGTCGGACCACACGGTGGTCGTCTCCGGGACGCCTGATGTGGCCGTCGTCGATCTGCTCGACGCCCTCGCCGTCCGGGAGGCGCGGGGTGCCGCCAGCGTGTGGCGACTCACGCCGGCGAGCGTGCGGGACGCGCTCGACGGGGGCTACCTGGCGACGGACCTGCTCGCGGCCCTGCGGGACCTGGCGGGCGGCAGCGTCCCGCAGGCAGTCGAGTACCTGCTGCGCGACGTGGAGCGGCGGCACGGCCGGGTCGGCGTACGACCCGCGGGGTCGGTGCTGGTCTCGCAGGACGAGGCGCTGCTGGCGGAGGTCGCGGCCGACCGGCGGCTGCGGAGCCTGCGGCTGAGCGCGCTTGCGCCCACCGTGCTGGTGGCGGCGTCGTCGTCGGACGCCGTGCTCTCGGCGCTGCGCGCCGCCGGGTACCTGCCGGTCGAGCAGGACGTCGCCGGTGCGCGGGTGGTGCAGGTCCGGGCCGTTCCGGGACTCGGGGGTGGGGGCGAGCCGCCGGGGTTCGGAGCTCGGCACGCCGTGGACGCCGAGGAACGCCCGGAGCGGGGGCGGGAGCCGAGCCTTGAGCGGGAGCCGGAGTCGGTTCCGGAGCCGGACACCCCGGAGGCCGCGCTGCGTCGTTGGGCCCAGGCCGACGCCGCGCGGGGCGTGGGCGAACCCGTGGCCGAACCGGTCGCCGAGACGCCGGCGGAGGTCGCGCAGCGGCTGCTCCGCAGGGAGCCCGCGCCAGCAGGTGATGCTCTTGCGCCGACCGAGCGGCAGATCGCGGCCGAGACGTCCCGATTGACCCGGGCCGAGGTGCGCCAGCTCGCCTACGCGATCGGTCATGGCCTGCCGGTGCGGATCCGCTACCGGTCGTCGTCGGGCGGGACCACGGATCGGGTGGTCTCCGACCTACGGCTCCAGAACGGTTACCTGTGGGGCTGGTGCCACCTGCGCGGGGCCGAGAGGTACTTCCTCGTGTCATCGATCCTCGCGGTGATCGCCCTGGGGTGACGCCGCGCGCGCGGTGCGCATCTGCGCCCCGACGGCGGCCACCGATCGCAGTCCGCGATTCGGCGAGTTCTGCGCGTCAGGCGAGCCGTTCTCGACGAAACGTCGGTCCGCCAGCGCGCGGGGTCAGGGGTTGGCCACCAAGACGGTGTGCACCTCGGCGATCTCGGCGGTCCGGGGGGCCGAGACCGTGGTGGCGGTGCCGAGCACGTCGAACCACGGGCCGGAGTTGTTGACCTGATAGGTGCCGGCCCAGGTGGTGCTGAGGGTGAGCCGGTAGGTACCGGGAGACGTGTACGGCCGGGCCACGGTCTGGCGCGGGTAGGGCGCGCCGGGGTCGCTGGTCACCAGGGCGGGGGTCCCGTCGCCGAAGTCCCAGGCGAAGCGCGTCGGGGTGGCGCGGACGGTGACCGGGACGCCCAGGACGGTGGTGGTCAGGGTCTGGGTGCCGGGGTCGGTGTAGACGATGAGGTCGGCGTTGACCAGGCCGCGCCCGTCGGCGGGCTGGATCTGGGGAGCGGACGGGGTCAGCGGCAGCCGGGAGAAGTCGGCGGCGGTGAGGACGACGGTGACCGGCGGGTCCTCCGGGCAGCCGCCGCTGTCCACCTGCTGCCAGGGACCGATGAAGGCGCCGGTCGCCGGGTCGATCTCGCGACGGAAGAGCGGGTCGAGGGCGGCGGTGCCGTCGGCGCAGGTCCGAGAGACGGTGCCGCCGGAGACGCCGTCGATGCACGCGGTGGGGGAGGTGGCGAGGCCGTCGGCGGAGCCGCAGTACGTGAGCGGTATTCGTCTGTGTGCATAGGAGGCTCGGGTTGAGGTCGGCTGTTCCGGCTGGCGCCCGGTCTCGCGCTCTACTTCTCCCGAGACGTCGACCGAGGAACCATTCGCCTTGGAAGTGATCCAGCCACCGTTGCTCGGTCCATCGGCAGGCGGCGTGCGTACCGTGGCTTCGGCACGCGCCGAGCCGCCGAGTATCGCCACCGCAAGCACGAGAGCAACGACGACGGGCGACGCCCCCTTCATCGTGAATACACCGAGTGCGCAGCGTCGACGCTCAGTTCGACGAGGCGCCATCTTTGGCTGCTGAACACCGTGTCGATCACGACCGTACTCACCTCCGGGTCTATTTCCCGGACAACCGAACCCGCGGCGTCTAGCTCGGCTCCCCCTGCAATCGAGAAGGTAATGGAGACAGGAAAGCCGCCGAGCGTCGGGTCGCGTCGCCCCGGAGTTGCTTCGACCTTCTCGAGTTGGCCCCCGCGATACGATCCGCCGGCGTCATAGACGCGGATGACGTCGTCCCGTACCCGCGAACAGAACGTGCAACCAGTCGCGCTTAGGGCATCCCACTCTGAGAGATCTCCCGAAGCAACCGAGTAGGCCCACAACGCCATGAAGTACTCCGCCGCCGCCACCGCGCCGACCTCGTCGCTCCGCTGCATCTCAGGCGGCTGGACCGGGGGCGACTCCGGCGTCGCGCTGGGCGGCGGGGCGCTGGTCGAAACCGTCGCCGGCGGAGAGGTGAGCGTCGCCGTCGGGCTCGGCGTGGCAGAGCTGCACGCGGCGAGCAGGCCCAGCACCAGCGCAGCGCCCAGGGCGATGCTCGTCGGGCGCCCGCCAGCGCCTGCTCGTCCCCCCGCTGCGACCCCCCGCACCATGCTCGGGACCCTACCGGCGCACCCCCGTCGTGCGGGAGGGGTTCGCTGCACCTGTGGATCAAGGTCCGGGTCGCACCGGCGTGACTACTCCCGGTCGTCGCCGATCATGATCCTCGTCGCGCCCGGCTCACCGAACTGCACGGGCATTCCCGGCCGTCGCACGTCGAACCAGAACGTCGCATCCCCGACGTCGTAGCGCAGGCACTCGTGCTCGCCGAGGTGCGTCCGGATGGTCTCCCGACTGACCCTCGTCCCTCCGGCGGGGAACGAGGCGTGCTGCTGCAGCTCGCGCCAGCTCACCCGGGACCGGCTGGGCGGCGCCGCGACGGTGGCGCCGTCGGCTGACTCGGTCCAGCTCTCGACCGTCGTGCCGTCGGCGTCGCCGTCGAGGAAACGGCTGACCGAGACGACGCCGGCCTCGTCGCGCATCCGCACGGTCCGACCGTCGGGGCAACCCGCGCGGATCTCGTCGGCGGAGAACGGGGTCGGCAGGGTCACGCGATCACCGTCGGCCGTCGGAGTGACGCCACTCGCAGGTCCATACCGTCACTCTCCGAGACCGCGAGCCATCCGGCAACCGGCACGTCAGGCAGGTTCGGGGACCGGCTGCGCGGTCACTCGCTCGCCCAGCTTGACGACCACCACGCCACCCAGGATCAGCACCCCACCCACGAGCTGCACCGCCCGCGGCAGCTCGCCGAGCATCAACCACGCGAAGCCGATCGCCGCGACGACCTCGAGCAGCGACACGAAGGACGCCAGCCGCGAGCCCAGCCGCCGGCTCGCCGCGATCCCGGTCGCGTACGCGAGCGCCGCGGTCACGAGCCCGAGGCCGAGCGTCGGCAGCCACCACGGCACCTCGCGGCCCGAGTAGACCGCCATCGCCGTCGACGCCCGCAGCGGCAGCAGACCGACAGCCCCGAGCAGCGCGAGGACGACGGCGCCGACGACGAGCCCGCCGGCAGCGAGGGTCAGCGGCGGCAGTCCAGTGCTCTCGTCGGCCGAGATGACGAAGTACGCAGAGACGCCCACCATCGCGCCGAGCGCCCATGCCACTCCCGCGGGGCTCAGCTCCGCTCCGCTCGCCAGGTCGAGCACGAGCACCAGTCCGAGCGCGGCCACCCCGGCACCGGCCAGCGTGAGGCGCCCCGGTCGCTGCCCGTGTCGCAGCCAGAGCCACCCGACGACGGCGGCCGGCGCCGTGTACTCGATGAGCAGCGCGGGGCCGACCTGCATCGACGTCACCGCCGAGAAGTAGCAGAACTGGGTGGCCGCGACGGCGAGGACGCCGTAGAGCGTGATGAGTCCGAGGTTGTTGCGCAGCAGCGACCAGCGCCCGCGGAGGGCGACGAGGCCGAGCGGCACGACGACGACGGCTGCGAGGGTCACCCGCGCGAGCGTCGCCGCCCCGGGTGTCCAGCCGGTGTCGAGCAGCCCGCGCACGAGCCCGCCCGAGGCGCCGAACGAGATGGACGAGATCGTCGCGAACGCCAGTCCGGACGCGAGGCGCGACCCGGCCGGCGATAGGCGCCGAGCGTCATGGGTCACGGAGGTCATGAGTCGTGACGCTAGGCGGCGGGAGGTAATGTGTCAACGTGGTTTTCACTCATGACACCGAGGCGGCGCTGCAGGCCGCGGTCGAGCTGGCCAACAGCGCGCTCGCCCCGGACTCCCTCACCTCGCCCGACGCGCTCACCGACTTCGTCGAGCGGTGGGCCTACACCGGCCGGCACGACGGCACGCAGAGCGAGCTCGACGAGGTCCGGGCGCTTCGCCCGGCCCTGCGGGCGCTGCTCCTCGCGGAGCGGGACGGGGCCGCCGCCCAGGTCAATGCGATCCTCGCCGAGGCCCCGGCCTTGCCGCAGCTGGCCCGGCACGGCGTGCACGACTGGCACATCCACGCCGTCGCGCCGGGGGAGGCGCTGGCCACGCAGATCGTCGTGGAGACCGCGATGGCGATGGTCGACGTCATCCGCGGCGACGAGATGTCCCGCCTGAGCGTCTGCGCCGACCCGACCTGCGAGGGGGTCGTGCTCGACCTGTCCCGCAACCGGTCTCGCCGGTTCTGCTCGACGGCCTGCGGGAACCGGAACGCCGTCGCCGCCTACCGCGCGCGGCGGGCGGTGCGGTAGGCCGGAGCGGCGGCGCCCTCACCCCGTCGGCGACCTCATCTCGCGCAGGATCCATCCGTTCCCGGTGAACTCGAGATCGACGACGAGCGTCCCCGTCTCGGCCGGCGTCGAGATGCTCACCTGCGTGACCGCATCCCTCGTCACGCCCGCCGTCGCCGTGTAGTGGAAGGCGACCGTGTGGATCCCCACGGTGGCGTCGACGGTCACGGCCGCGTCGCGCCCGGTGGTGACCCAGCCGCCGGTGACGCTCCCGCCCGAGCCTGGATCTCGCACGTTTCGTGGCGTCATGGGGCGACCGTAGGCGCGGCCGACCGAGCCCCCGTTCGGGGCCTCGGTCGGCTGTGGACACGCGTGGGTGCACGGGCCTGCGTCGGGCTCGGGCCGGGCGGCGGGACGCCCGGCGCCGCAAACGAACGAGCGGTAGCGCGTGACGGCTCGTCATCGTGCGCGTCGATCGAGGACCCGCTGAACCCGGCGCGAGGGGGCGATCCCCGTCGGCGATCCCCGCCCGCGATCGCGTTCTCCCGAGCACGGACTGCGCCGCTGCCGTTGACGCCCTCACCCAGCGGGCTGATGCTGGAGGAGGTCCACGAGGGGACGTCCCATGCCGCGCATGTCCGACGATGCACTCCGGGACCTGCGCGTCTCGGTAGCAGGTTCCGTGACGGTGCCGTCCGACCCCGGCTACGACGAGGCCCGGGCCGTCTGGAACGCCATGATCGACGTCCGGCCGGAGGCGATCGTCCGGGTGGCTGTTCCCGCTGACATCGCCCCGGTGATCGCGTTCGCCCGGACCCACGAGCTGCCGCTGGCCGTGCGCGCCGGCGGGCACAACGCCGCGGGCAAGGGAACCGTCGAGGGCGGGATCGTGCTGGACCTCGGCGGCCTCACCGGCGTGCACGTCGACAGCGCGACCCGGACGGTCCGGGTGCAGGGCGGCGCGCGGCTGGCGCACGTCGACGCGGCCACGACGCCGCACGGGCTGGCCGTACCGCTGGGTGTCATCTCCGGGACCGGCGTGGCCGGGCTGACCCTCGGAGGTGGCTTCGGCTGGCTGACCCGCAAGCACGGCCTGGCTGCGGACAACCTCGTCGCGGCCGAGCTCGTCACCGCCGACGGCCGCACCGTCACCGCCAGCCGGGAGGAGAACCCGGAGCTGCTGTGGGCGCTGCGCGGCGGCGGCGGCAACTTCGGCGTGGTGTGGGAGTTCACCTTCCGCGCCCACGCGGTCGGCCCGAGAGTGCTGGGCGCGACCCTGCTCTACGCCCCGGACCGGTGGCACGCCGCGTGGCGGGCGCTCAGGGAGTGGAGCGCGGACCTGCCCGACGCGATGACCGTCGTGGCGAGCGTGCTGACGCCGCCGCCGGTCGCGCAGATGGGCGACGAGCCGGTTCTCATGATCGCCTGCGCCTGGGCGTCGCACGACGTCGGGGTCGGCGAGGCCCTCATCAACGGGCTCCGTCACATGTGTCCCCCGGACGACGAGATCGTCGAGCTCACGCCCTGGACCACGTGGCAGTCGGCGGCCGACGCGATGTTCCCCCACGGCGTGCGGGCCTACTGGCGCAACACCTCCTTCGCCGGCCTCGACGACGACGTCATCGAGGTCCTGGTCCGGCGTGGGCTCGAGCAGACGTGGGTGGGGACCGCCTTCGACGTGCACCTCATGGGAGGCGTGTTCGGTCGGGTCGGCCCGGAGGCCAGCCCGTTCCCGGCCCGTGACGCCGGCTTCTGGATCAACATCTACGGGTTCTGGGCCGACACGGCGGACGACGACGACCGGGTGGCGTTCGTGCGGGGCATGTCGGCCGAGATGGAGCCCTTCGCCACCGGGGGTCACTACGTGAACTTCGAGAGCCACGAGGTCGGAGGGCACCGGGTCGTGGACCCGGTCGAGACGTTCGGGCCCGACGTCTACGAGCGCCTCGTGGCGGTGAAGCGCACCTTCGACCCCGACAACGTGTTCCGGGTCAACCTCAACATCCCGCCCGGGTAGGCCTACCCCCGCGAGAGCTCCGGCGTTCGGGGCATGGCGAGCGCGACCAGCGCGCCGAGCACCGCGACGCCCGCGATGGCGACGAACGCCGCCGTCACCGCGCCGTTGAACGCGACCGGGTCGGCGGTCGCCGTCTGCCCGCGCATGAGGCCGTTGACCAGGGCGCCGAGCCCTGCGACGCCGACGGCGGACCCGATCGACCGCGCGAAGAGGTTCGCCCCGGTGACCACGCCCCGCTCGCCCCAGTCCACGCTGGACTGCGCGGCGATGAGGCTCGGTGCGGCGACGAACCCGAGCCCGGCGCCGATGAGGAAGAGACTCAGACCCGTCCCGACGATCGAGGGCCGTGTGCTCGTCCACGCCAGGGCCGCCGCCGCGGCGACGACGACGGTCGCGCCGAGGATCACCGTCGTGCGGAAGCCGACGCGCAGGTACACCCGACCGGCCTGCGCGGCGGCGATCGGCCAGCCCAGGGTGAGGCTCGCCAGGGTCAGGCCGCTGACCAGGGGCGACGCGCCGACCAGCGCCTCGAGGAAGGTCGGCACGTACGTGGTGACGCCCATGAGGACGACGCCGACGGTGACCCCGATGAGCGCCGTCGTGCCGAGCAGCCGGCGCGAGAGCACCCAGAGCGGGAGGACCGGCTCGGCCGCTCGGCGCTCGACGACGACGAAGGCACCGAGCATCGCGAGCCCGACCCCGAACGCGCCGACGCTCTGCGTGGAGGCCCAGGCCCAGGCGTTGCCGCCCTCGAGGAGGGCGAGGATGAGCAGGCTCATCGAGAGCGTGAGCAGGGCGCCGCCGGCCCAGTCGATGCGGTGGGAGGTGCGGGCGACCTTCTCGTGGAAGGAGCGCGCGAGCAGCCAGGCGGCGAGCAGGCCGAGCGGGACGTTGACGAAGAAGATCCACTCCCAGGTCAGGTACTGGGAGAACAGGCCGCCGAGGGTCGGGCCGACGACGGCCGAAGCGCCCCAGACGCTGGCGATGTAGCCCTGGACCTTGGCGCGCTCGGCGACGGAGTAGATGTCGCCCGCGATGGTGATCGCCATCGGCTGGACGGCGCCGGCGCCCAGACCCTGGACCGCGCGGAAGGCGATCAGCGCGGGCATCGACCAGGCGAGGCCGCAGAGCACGGAACCGGCGAGGAACAGCCCGATGCCGATCATGATCACCGGCTTGCGGCCGATGGTGTCGGCGAGCTTGGAGTAGATCGGGACGCTGACGGCCTGGGTGAGCAGGTAGATGGAGAAGAGCCACGGGAAGGAGGTGAACCCGCCGAGGTCGGCGACGATCGTGGGGACGGCGGTGGCGAGGATCGTCGCGTCGATCGCGATCAGACCCGTGGTGACCATGAGCGCGACGAGGATCGGGCCGCGGTCGGAGCGGAAGCCGACGGCGGTCGGTTGGGCTCGGGCGGTGCCGGTCACGGGTGGGGCTCCTTCTCGGCGGCGGGTCGCGACGCTGCCACGGGTCTCAACTCCGCCGGGGGGCCGGATAGTCCCCGGAGCGCGCCGCCCGCTCGATCTCGGCGAGGATCGCGTCCACGCAGGCGCGCAGCTCGGCGGCTCGCGGGGTCCAGTCGTCGGAGGCCTCGCCGCGGTAGGCGTCCCTGGCCAGCGCGACGACGCCGTGGCGGCCGGGCGCGAGCCGGGTCAGGACCCAGTCCGCGGCGTCGTCCTTGGCGACGATGGAGCCCGTCGTCAGCGTCACCCAGACCCGCGCCAGGGTGAGGAGCACGTTGCGCTCGTCGCCGTCGAGGTCGGCGAGCAGGCCGGGGACGCCGTCGAGCACGGCCCGACGCAGGTCGGCCGACGGGACGGGTTCGAGGAGCTCAGCCGGTGGCGGCCCGATCACCGGGACGCCGCGCTCCAGGACGCCGGTGAGGAGGACGGCGAGGTCGGGCGCCGTCTCGCGGGCCAGGGGTGCCCCGCCCTCCACGTCGTCGCGCAGCCACTCGCCGTAGAGCAGGTCGCAGACCGGTGGGTAGCGCCACGGGACGACGTCGTCGCGCACCACCACCGCGAGCTCGACCGGCCGAGCCGGCCCGCGGCGCGCTCGCCGCCCGGAGATGTCGAGGAGTCCGTCGACGAGAGCTTCCCTCGCCCCGGGTGCCAGTGACCCCTCGACGACGGCGAGCAGGTCGACGTCGCTGTCCGGGCGAAGGCCGCCGTGCACGGACGAGCCGTGCAGGTAGGCGCCGAGCACCGTGTCGCCGAGCGCGTCGCGCAAGAGGCGGACGACGAGGTCGTGGTCGGTCATGGGGGCTCCGGGTGGCGAGCGGGGTGGCCGAGGCGGGGTCGGGCGGTGGGCGATCGGGTGCGGCCGCTCGCGCGGTCGCCGGCGGTGCAGAGCTCAGTGTGCCCGCACCGCTCGCGGCCCTGTCAGTGGTCGACGCCATGATCGAGAGCGACACCTCGTCGCACTCGATCTCAGCCCAGGGAGGGCACCATGTCAGGAGAGTCGCTCGGGATCGCCAGAGCGATCACCCTCGTCGGCAACACCGACCAGCGCGGTGACGCCTGGCGATACCGGACCTCCGAGGACGGGGAGGAGCCCGATGCCTACCCGGGGCCGATCCCGGTCGAGGACGTGCGTCGGCGGCTCTTCTCCTGGACGGCTGTCTCGCGGCCCCTCGCGGTCGCCGTTCCGGCGTCGGAGCGGGACGGCACGCACTGCGACGCCGGCGGAAGGCCTCAGCGCTGGGTCGAGGTCCCGGGCCGCCAGGCGATCTGCCGGTCCGACGATCCGTCGGGCGCCGTGCTCGGCGTGTTCGCGCAGGGGTACGCGCCGCACCAGTACGGGGAGTGGCTCGTCGACGGCGTCGCGCGACTGGTCGAGGGCGACCTCGGGATCAGCTCGGCCGGCTTGGCGCGCGGCGGCGCGGTCGCTTGGGTCGAGGTGAGCGTGCCGGAGACCTTCGCGACCGCCGCGGGGGTGGAGTTCCGGCCGAACCTGCTCGCGACGACGTCGTTCGACGGTTCGTGCGCGACCACCTACAAGCGGGTGGTGACCGACGTGCTCTGCGACAACACGCGGGTGGCGGCGCTGGCGGAGCCAGGCCAGGCCGCCAAGGTCCGGCACACCCGGCGGTCCGAGCTCCGGAGGATCGACGCGCGGGAGGCACTCGCCCTCGTGCTCACGGCCAAGGAGCAGTTCACCGCGGAGACCGACGTCCTGACGACTCTGACGGTGAGCGATCGGGAGTGGGCGGCGTTCCTCGACGCGCACGAGCCCTTGACCGCACGCGGCGGCCCGAAGGTGGGCAACGCCCTCAAGGTCGCCCAGGAGAAGCGTGACGTCCTGCGGGAGCTCTACGCGAAGGACCCTCGGGTCGCGCCCTGGGCGGGTACGGCGCACGGGGTGATCCAGGCCGTGAACACCTATCGGCACCATGTGGCGGCGGTACGCGGCGGGAGCCGCGCGGAGCGCAATGCGATGGCGACCGTGGACGGTCGCTTCGAGCACCTCGACCGAACGACATGGCGGACGCTTGCGGGCGTGCTCGGCGTCCGTCCGGAGGTCGTGCGGTCCGGGCCCCGTGGCTGAAGCCCCGAGGGCCGCGCGGCCGACCGGCGGGATCGGCGGCGGTGTCCCGCCGAGGTTCACCGCCTCGGTCGAGCGCCGGGGGGCGACCGAGCGGACCCGGTGGTTCGCGGCGGCGTCGGCTGCGGGGAGTTCACTGGTGGCCGAGCACCTTCGGTAGGGGCGGGTGCCGGCTGCGGGGTGCCGGCTGCGGGGTGTGGCGTGGTGGCCGTGCGCCGTGCGCCGTGCGCCGTGCGCCGGATCAGGCGGGCAGCGCCAACTCGTCCTGGACGCCGTCGGGCGGTCGTCGTCGCCGGGCTGCACCGTCGTCCGCCGAGGGCGCGGGCGCCTGTCGACCGGACGCACGGGGCGGTCCACCCCAGGTGCTGGGTGCCGGGCCGACGACGTCGGCCTTGCTGTGCGGCGCGGGCCCAGCAGGGGCTTGGCCTCCAGGTGGGGCAGAGGCCGGACTGCGGGTACCCCTCGCGTCCCCC
Organism: uncultured Actinomycetota bacterium; assembly: GCA_963724505.1. Taxonomy (GTDB): domain Bacteria; phylum Actinomycetota; class Actinomycetes; order Actinomycetales; family Cellulomonadaceae; genus Actinotalea. The sequence continues at coordinate 271,595 of CAVRUY010000001.1, read as the reverse complement.
GTGGTCGTCGGGCTGGTTGCGGAAGTCGGGCTGGCTGCAGGCGACGGCGTGCTCGGCGCTGCCAGGCCCCCTGCGCGCGCCGAACTCCTCGCTCCGTGCGGGACCGTTGAGTCCGCAGGCGCCCGCGCGCCGGGCGGGGCGCCGCCGGCCGTGACGGAGCGCCCGTCGTCGATGACGCTCCCGTCGCCGCGGCGGAAGTCCCAGCCGCTGCCGGTGCGCGCGATCCGGATGCCTCGGCGGTGGACGTAGGCGTGGTGGTGCCAGCACAGGAGCACACCGTTGGCCACGGAGGTCGGGCCGCCGTCAGCCCAGGAGGTCACGTGGTGGACCTCGCCGAGGGTGGGTGGGGCTCCGCAGCCCGGGTAGCGGCAGGTCCGGTCGCGGGCGATCACGGCGAGGCGTTGCTGGCCGGAGTAGGTGCGCCGGGCGCGACCCACGTCGAGCACGGCGCCGTCGGCCCCGAAGACGATCCGGCTGAGCTCGCCGTCGCAGATCAGACGGGCGAGGGTCGAGGGCGGGATCGGTGACCCGTCCTGCAGCGTCGCGGGAGCCAGACCATCGAGACGGGACGGGGAGCCGGCCGGCTGGCCGGTGTAGGGCGGGCCGTCCGAACCGTCCGAACCGTGGGAGCCCTCGTGGCCGTCGGAGCCGTCCCGCCCGCCCAGCACGTCCCGCCCGCCCTGTACCCGGTGCAGCGTCTCGGCCGGCACGTGCACGAGCAGGTGGGGGCGGACCTGCTGCCCGCCGCCGGCCAGGCCGCCGTCCAGGATCAGCCGGCCGACGTCGACGAGGGCCGCGGCCTGCCGTTCCTCGCGACTGCGGGTCTCACCCTGGGAGGGCACGCCCGCGACCGAGCGCAGCGCGGTGGCCAGGACCTCGGCGTTCTCCAGGGTGAGGAAGCCCTGGAGGGCGACGCCGTCGTGCCGCCGGGACAGGGTCAGGTACTCCTTGGCGCAGGCGGCCTCGTGCTCGGCCTCGGCGGCGGTGGCGTCGACCTGGGTGGCCCAGCGGTCGACCTCGCGCCGGTAGGAGTCCAGCGGCATGCGTCGGGCGCTCTCGAGCAGGGCCGCCTCGTTGCGGTCAGGGTGGTCGGAGGCGAGGGCTGCCAGCCGCGCGGGAGTGGTGGCGGCGACGCGGGCGAGGACCTCGGCGTGCTCGAGCGTCACCTGGCCGTCGGCGAGGGCGGTGGCCGTCCGGGGAAGGGACTGGTCCAGGGCGCGGCCGAGGGTGACCTCGCGACGGACCGAGCCGGTCGAGGCGAGCTGCCGCCGCGCGACCCAGTCGGGGAACGTGCGTGAGCCGCTCGCCGACCAGCGCCCGTCGGCCTCGACGCGGGCCAGGATCCGGGCTGCGAAGGCGTGGAGCTGCCCGGCCGCGGTGCGCAGCTCGGCGTGCAGGGCCGGTCCGCTCGCGCCGTCCACCGCAGGGTCGAGCCCGACCAGCTCGGTGATCTCCGCCCGCAGGCGAGCGATCCTGGCAGCGAGATCCGCGGCCGAAGAGGGGATGGCCCCGACGGAGCGCGCGGCCGCGCCTGCCGTCGTCACCTCGTCGATCGCCATCGGACCCCCTCCGTCTTCGAACAAGTGTACGAAGAACCCCTGACACGCGGGGTGGGGTCCGACGGGTCTGTGGACGGCGGGACGGAGGGGCTAGATGCGCCCTGCCCAGCACCCCGCGAACGGGTAGGCGACGACCGACCGCCCTCGGCCCCTCCCCTTAGATCAGGCCGCCCGGATCCGTCGGCACGTCCACGGCGTACTGCCGGAGCACGTCGAGCGGGACGATCTCCAGGGCGCGCTCGTGCGTGGAGGCGAGCACGACGGGCGCGGCGGCACCGTCGGCGTGGGCCCTGAACCAGTTGCGCGCGGTCACGCACCAGCGGTCGCCGGGCACCAGGCCGGGGAAGGAGTACTGCGGAGCCGGCGAGCTCAGGTCGTTGCCGATCGCCGTCTGGTGCGCGAGGAACTCCGCCGTGACCACGGCGCAGATGGTGTGGCTGCCGACGTCCTGGGGGCCGGTGGTGCACGAGCCGTTCCGGTAGAAGCCCGTCACGGGGTCGACGCCGCAGGGCTCGAGCTCTCCGCCAAGAACGTTGTGATCGGTCACGTCCTCAGTATCGCCACGCTGGGCGGCATCGCGCCTCCGGGCGACCTGCCCGCCCCGCGCGTCAGAACCCGCCGGCCGTCCGGATGAGCCACTCGCGCTCGCGGGTGTCGTCGTCGAGCTCGGTCGGGTGGTCGGTGACATCGGCCGACGTGATCGTGTCGGTGAGCCGGATGGGCTCGGGAAGGTGGGCGTGCGGGTTCTCGGCGGTGTCGTCCTCGGCGGCCGGCTCGGGCGTGACCGGTGCCGTCGTGTCGTCCATGGCCCTCACCCTCCCTCGGATCGACGGTACGCCGGCGGTCAGCGCTTCGCAGGGGCGGAGCTGCGGACGTCCTCCACGGGATACCGGGCGTGCGCGTTCCCCAGCTTCGCCCGTGCTGCGGCCATGAGGTCGACCACCCCGTCCGCCAGCCGCACGAGATGCAGCAGCACGTCCGCCACCTCCTCGCCAGCGCGTGCGGCGCGTGACGGTTCGCTGAAGTGCTGGACAGCGCCATCCGCCGGGATCCACGGCACAGGTCGGCGAGCTGCCCCACCTCCCGGCGCGCACCCCACAGCGCGGCAGCCCTCCCACTTCGGCGTCGAGTTCACGCGGAGGACGACGGCGTCCCGGTTCGAGGACAGCGACCCGCTGGTCGACGTCGAGGGCGCCGACGCGCAGATGCTCGCCGTGGTGAAGTCCGCGCGGAAGATGGATGCGACGGCCGGCGTCGTCGTCGCCGGTGGACCGGGGAGCGGCAAGAACGGGATCACGAGTGGGCGGAAGGCAGGTTGTGACGTAGTTCCCGTGGACGACGGAATAGTTCCCGATATCCACAACCTCCCCTCCGGCTGTCACGCACCCTCGCTAGGCTCCTGCAGGAAGTGACGGAACGCAGGTGCCAGGGGGCAACGATGGACGACTACACGATGCACGACAGCGCCATCTGGCACACGCGGGCCATCGTGGCGGACGCGCGCGCCGGTCGGCTGGCGCTTCGCACGTCGGCGCCGACGCCGTTCCCGCCGGCCTTCTCGCGGGACGAAGTGATGCTCGCGCACGGCCCGTACGAGCACCTTGCCTACACCGCGCTCGGCGACGGGACCTATCAGCACAACGGAAGCTTCTTCTTCGCCACCGGTGGGCTCGGTCTCGCGGCGACGGCTGCATTCATGGGCGCTCGCGCGGCCGGCAACAACCGCCGTCGCAAGCAAGCCAAGGCCGACGCGCAGTCGCGTTGGATCGTGGACGGTGCCGGCACGGCGTGGGTTTCCCAGCACGGCCTCTACCTGCTGTCGACCACCGGCCTCTGGTCCTGCGCGTGGTCCTCCTTGACAATGGCCGACCTGGGTGCTCCCGCTCTCCTCCTCGCGAGCATGGCCACTCCGCAGGGCCCCCACACCTTCGGATTCCACTCGGATTGGGCCGAGCTCGCCTTCGTCCTGTGGGCGTCCATGGTCCATCCGAACCACCCTCGGATGACCCCTGATGGGTGGATCCCGCCGGGGTGGCACGAGCGCGAGGCGGCGCGACAGCAGGTCCTGCAAGCACCGCGCCAGCTCGAGGGTGGCGAGGGGCGGGCACGGGTCGAATAGCGACCCGTACACGTGGGTTGGCCTGGGACCAAGCCGCCGCTCCCGACGCTCCCGCCCCTCACCGAGTCACGTCCCCGACGACCCCATCCCCCACACCCCGAGCAGCGGGGCCAGCCACGGCAGGACGACGAGGGCTGCCAGCGCGCCGAGGATCGCGCCGCCGAACAGCGCCAGCAGGAGGGCCCAACCCCCGGTCAGCCGCGACCTCCTCGCGAAGACCGGCTCGCTCTGCCACACCGGGACGGGTTCGAGCAGCAGGAACACCGCGGCCATCGGGCCGACGTTGAGCAGCCAGAACCATGCCCACTTGGTGGCCCAGCGCGGCTGCGGCCCGGAGATGAGCAGGATGAGGATCGCCAGGTAGACCAGCCCCGACCCGGCCCAGTCGATGGTCAGGGTGGTGCCGCCGGGTGGGGTCCACTCGCTGGTCCAGCGGTCCGTGGCGTTCGAGTACCAGCCGCTGACCAGCAGTGCGACGAGGACGATGCGCAGCACCCGCAGACCGGTGCCCTGCTGGGGCACGAGTGCCGGAGCTGAGGTGGTGGGATAGCCCTCGGCGGGCCACGGAGCGGTCATCGGTCTCCCCTCGGCGGCGGCGAGCGGCGCCCGCCCCTCCGATGGTGCCACCAGGGAGCCGGCCGCCCTACCCCCGGCGCACCCCGACCTTCCGCGCGCGGTCCTCGGCGAGCCGGGCGGTGAGGTTGGCGACCGTCGGCAGACCGTCGTCGGACGCCCTGGAGGCCACGGCGAGGCGGTGCAGCACGTCGGCGACGTCGTCCGGGCCCAGGTGCGTGTCGAGCCGCTCGAGGGTCGAGGCCACGTTCCGGGTGCCGATGACGATGGCGCCGGGGGAGACCCAACGAGGGGGCTGCTTGCCGGGCACGACGACGAGAGCCGCGGTCACCGGGCGGTGCGCCTCCTGGAGGTGGTCGGCGAGCCGGCCGGCCGCGACGACGACATCGGCCACCTCGAGCCCGTCCCGGCTGCCCCCGGACCGGATCACGCCACCCCGCACGCCGATCCGGCCGGGCCAGCGCGTGAGGGTGAGGACACCGCCCGGGCCGACGGTGACCTGGTCGAGCGCGCCGCGCAGGGACACCGGCGGGTCGGTGAGGATCCACCTCGAGGGCAGCGGCACGGGGCGGACCGTCGGCTCGTCCGGTCGCGGCATCGTTGCTCCTCACCGTGCTGAGAGGTGCGGCTCCGTCGGCCAGGTCCGGCCGGGAGGCCCTCTCCCTCATGCATCGGCGGGCGGGCCGTGGGCCTTGACCCCGAGTTCTCCGCCGACCGGGTGACGTCCGGGCCGCCCCGGGGCTCGTGCCCCCGTACGCTGGCAGGGGCCGGCGCGGTCGTCCCGCGCGACGCGCGCCGTCGTCGTCCGGAGGAGGCTCTGGTGGATCCGAGCACGCCGTACCGCCGCTCGTGGATGCCGTTCGGCCGCACCGGACGATCCCAGGCGATGGCAGGGTCGTCGACGTCCGTCGCCGCCCGCCAGGCCGTGGCGCCCCGCCGGCGGATCCCGATGGCCCCGGTCCAGCTCAACCGCTGGATGTACCAGCCGCCCGCTGCGCCCGCCGTGCCCGCCGCGGCGCCCGCCCCCGCGCCGCGGTCGTCCGCCCCGAGGCCCGCCCTCGCGCCCGCGCCGCGCTCGCCGGCACCGGCACCCGGGCGCCAGGCACCCGGGCGCCAGGTGTCGGCGCCCGGCCCTGCCACCGGCCCGGCCACCGCCGCACCCGCCACCGTGTACCCCCAGGGCACGACGCCGGGCCGCGCGTCGCGGCGGGCGAATCGTCGTGCGACGGCGCAGGTCCGCACGGCGCGGGTCCGGACGGCGATGCCGACCCGGGTCGCCGAGTCCGTCCCGGCGCCCCAGGCGACGACGGCGCCCGCGTCCGCCGGCGCCACGATGGCCGCACCGCCGCCCCCGCCGACGCTCCAGCTCGGGCGCTCCCGCCCGCCCGGCTCCCGCCCGCCCGGCAGCCAGCCCCGGCCGACCGGCCCCGCCGGCGCGCGCCCGGCCCGGTCGGACCGTCCGCCCGGCCCCGGGTCGCTCCCGTTCGACCCGCTCGCCCTCGGCGCGTTCTTCGTCATCTTCTTCGCGCCGCCGATCGCGCTGCTCATCGCGATCGCGTCGCTGCGGCGGGCCGCCAAGGCGGGCATCTCGCCGGTGCTCTCGTGGATCGCCCTGCTCGCCGCCGGGTTCGCGACCCTGCTCAGCCTCGGCCTCGTCGCGGCGGTCATCGACGCGATCCAGAGCACGGCCGGCTGAGCCCGACGGACGCGCTGCGCCCACCCGTGCGGGAGCCCGCGCCGCCGACCCGTGCGGGAGCCCGCCGCGCTCACCCGGGCGCCCGATCAAGAAGCGCCGCCGGCCTGCCGACGAACCCCTGAGAGAGGGGACGTCCCATGCCCGCAGGTCGCTCCGTCGGAGTCGACGCGCGCCGCCAGATCGAGCACACCGACGCCGGGGACGGCGCGGTCGCCGACGCGCGCACGTCACCCCTGCCGACGGCCGACTACCGCCCGGCCCCCGACGAGCGCCGGACCCCTGAGGCGACGGATGCGCGTCGTACCGCCGCCCCCGCCCTCCGCGCCCCCGCCGCCGCCGCCCCCGCCCTCCTCGTCGGCCCCTTCACCGCACCCGCCGGGACCTGGACCGCCCTGCTCGACCGGGAGCAGGCGACCGCCGCCCACCAATCCGCCTGCGGACCGCTGCTCGTCACCGGACCGGTCGGCTCGGGCACCACCGCGGTCGGGCTGCACCGCGCGATCCACCTCGCCCGCGCCACGCCCGGCCGGGTGCTCCTCACCGCGCTGCACCCCACCGTGCTCGCCGTCCTGCGGCGCCGGCTGGCCGACCTCGCGCCCGACGCCGCCGACCGGATCGACTGCGTCGGCGTGCACACCCTTGCCCTCGCCCTGCTGCGCGAGCGCCGCGTCCCGGTCGCGCTGCACGGCCCGCGCGTCGCCGAGGCTGCCGACGAGGCCTGGCGCACCGTCGGCCGCCGCGGCCTGCTCTCCTACCTCGCGCCGGACCGCGCCTTCTGGGAGGAGGAGATCGCGGTCGTCCTGCAGGGCGGGGGGATCGGCTCCCTCGAGGAGTACCTCGCCGCGCCCCGCACCGGCCGTCGGCACCGGCTCGGGCCCGACGCCCGCCGGGCCGTCTGGGCGCTGCACGAGGCGACGGCGGCCGCCCTGCGCCGCCACGAGGTGCACACCCTCGGCGACGTGATCCTGCTCGCCGAGGGCGAGCTGCGCCGCGCCCCGGAGGCCGAGCCGTACCGCGCGGTCGTCGTCGACGACGCCCAGGACCTCTCCCTCGCCATGCTCCGGATGGTCCGCCTGCTCGTCCCCGAGCGCCCGGACGACCTCACCCTGCTCACCGCCGACCGCCCGCCGCTGCACCTCGGTGCGGCCGGGCCCGCGGCCGCCGGGATCACCGGGCAGGACCTCCGGCTCACGCGCGCCCACCGGCCGGCCCCGGCCACCGTCGTCGAGCGCACCGTCGGCCGCGCGGACCGCGCGACGCGGCTCGTCGCGCGGCTCCGCGAGCTCCGTGCGGCCGGCGGTGGCTCGACGGCCGTCCTCACCGCCACGCACGACGGCGCCCGCCGTGCGACCGCCCTGCTCGAGGCCGACGGCATCGGGGTGACCGCCCTGGAGACCTACGACGGCGCCCCGGGCGAGGGAGTCCTGGTCGGCACGGTGCGGCGTGCGGTGGGGCTGGACGTCGGGCACGTGCTGCTCCCGGAGGTGCCCGGCGCGCTGCTCGACGGGGCGCCCCCGCCCGAGGACGACCTCGCGCACGAGCGCTGGGACCTGGCCCGCCGCGAGCTCGCCGTCGCGCGGGCCCGCGCGCGCGACGGCGTCTGGATCGGCGTCGTCGGCCCCTGACGACCGCCGTCGCAGGCCCGCAGGTGCCCAGCGGCGGGTGCTCGGCGGACGAGCCCTCTCACAGGTGCCCCATGGGCAGGCCATCGGGCGTGCACAGGCCCGGCCGCGACGCTCGAGCCCTACCGATCCCACCAGGGAGAACGAGGGAGGACCAGATGAACCTCAGGAGCAGACGAGCCAAGATCATCGCCGGATCGGCGCTGGCCGCAGTGCTGTTCACGGGCGCCACGGTTGCGGTCACCAGCCTCGCCTCGGCCGACGAGCCGAGCACCGACGCCGCCACCGTCACCTCCGCGCAGGAGGGCGTTCCCGACGACGCCGCGCCGGACGGGTCGGCCGGCGGTCCCGGGGCCGGCGGCGCCGACGGGCAGGCGGGCGGGCCCGCCTCCGGCCAGGCCGGCGGCATGCAGGGCCCGCCGCCCGACGTCGAGGCGCTCGCCGGCACGGACCTCGAGCAGGTCACCGCCGCGGTGCTCGCCGAGTACCCCGGGGCCACCGTCGAGCAGGCGGAGGTCGACCCCGACGGGGCCTACCGGGCGCACGTCACCACCGCGGAGGGCGACCTCCTGCTCGTCCAGCTCGACGACTCCTTCACCGTCACGGGGGCGACCACGGACACCGCCCCCGGTGGTGGAGCGCTCCCCGGCGGCACCGGCGGGCCCGGCGCCCCGCCCGGCGACGGGACGGGAGGCGCCCCGCAGGACGAGACCGCGTCGACGACCGGCACCTGAACCCACCGACCCCGCGCCGTCGCCCCTCCCCCCGGGGGCGGCGGCACGGTCGTGCCCGGCCTCCGTTGCCCGGCACGCGCGCGGAGGGCAGTGGTTGGATGGACCATGCGTTCTCACGAGAAGCATGGCTGCGCGGGCGCGTCGGCGCCCTCCTCCCGGCCGTGGATCGTCCTGCTCCTGCTCGCCCTGGGCGCGGCCCTCGTCTGGGCCGTGCGCTGCCGCCACGTCGCCGGCATCGCTGAGGCCGACGAGTGGCGCCACGCGCTGCCGGAGTGGTCCGGTCCGACCGGGACGGGTGCCGAGACGGCCGCCCGGCGCGCCGAGGCCGCCGCAACGGCTGCGTCCGCCGAGCCGGCCGCCGAGACCGCCGCCGAGACCGCCCCGCCCGCCGAGACCGCCCCGCCCGCCGCGGCCGCCCCGCCGGCCGTCCCCACCGACGACCTGCGCCGGATCGAGGGCATCGGGCCGAAGATCGCCACGGCGCTCGCGGCCGCCGAGCTCGGCACCTACGCCGCCGTGGCCGACGCCTCGGTCGGTGACCTCAAGGCCGCGCTCCGGGACGCCGGGATGCGCTTCGCCCCGAGCCTGACGACGTGGGCCCGGCAGGCCCGGCTCCTGGCCGACGGGGACGAGGCCGGGTTCGCCGCCCTCACCGAGCGGCTCGTCGCGGGCCGCGACGAGGGCTGAGTCCGCTGCGTCGCGCCCCCGCGAGAGCCGCCTGAGATGGGCTCCGACACGACCGACCACGACGAGGCGATCCGCGACACCCGGGCGATCCTCGCCGCGGTGCGCGCGGGTCGGATCGCCGACCTGCCGCGCTGGGGCTCGCCGTTCCCGCCGTCCCTCGGCCCGGCCGAGCACCTGCTGGCCGGCGGCCGGTGCAGCCGGCTGGCGTTCCGCCCGGCGGGCACCGGCGAGTACCGCAAGAGCTCGGGCCTGTTCCTCGCCACCGGGGTGTGGGGGATCGCCGCGACCGTGGCTGTCGCCGGGGTGCAGGCCGTGACCAACTCCCGCCGCAAGGCAGCCGCCGCCGCGCAGGCCGTCCCGCGGTGGGTGGTCGAGGAGCAGGGCGGGCTGTGGGTCTCCCAGCACGGCCTGTACTTCCTCACCTCCCAGGGGCTGAGCACCTTCGGCTGGGAGCGCTTCGCGAGTGCCGACCTCCTCGGACCGCGGTCGCTGACGATGAGCACGACGGGGCCGGGCGGTCCGCGCATGCTGGGCTTCGAGTGCGACTGGGCCGAGCTCGCCTTCGCGCTGTGGGCCATGGCCCGGCACCCCGAGCACCCGCGGCTCGCCGCCGAGGGATGGATCCCTGAGGGCTGGCGCGAGCGGGAGGCGGCCCGGCTGCGCGTGGCGGGGCAGGCACGGTCGCTGGAGGCCGGGCCGACGTCGCCCGACGACGAGGGCTGACCGGCGGGGCGCCCCGGTCACCGAGACGCCCCGCCGTCCCGCCGCTCTACGGCTGGATGTTCTGGTTGAACCGGAAGACGTTGTCCGGGTCGTACTGCTTCTTCACGTCCTGGAGCCGCGCGTAGTTCACGCCGAAGTTCGCCGCGACCTTCGCCGCGTCGTCGGGCGAGGCGAAGTTGACGTAGCCGCCGCCGAGCCCGTGCGGCGCGAGCGCCGCGTAGTAGTCCTTGACCCACTGGGTGTGGGTGGCGTTGTCGGCCGGGTCCGGCCACATCCCGGCGATCACCGCGGCGTACCGCGCGTCTCGGTGCCCGAACGCGGTCGCGTCCGGAGCGACGTCGTGGCAGGCGCCGTTGATGGGGTACTGGTGCATCGTGGAGTTGACGACGGGCACCCGTGCACCGTGCTCGATGTGCACCGCGATCGCCTCCGGGGTCATCGCGCCGAGGAAGGCGGCCTTCCAGTAGTGCTGCATCCCGCGGGGCACCAGCCCGTCGAAGGCGCTGTTGATCGCCGCGTACGGCATCGTCCCGACGTGCTCGGCGGCCGGCGTCGCCACGTCCTTGAAGCCCTGGATGATGCTCTCGCCGTCGGCGATCGAGCCGGTCCAGCAGGACACGATCGCGAGGAACGTGTCGCCGACCCGGTCCTCGGGCACGAACGGCAGCGGGGGTGCGATCTGGAAGGCCGGGAAGCCGCCGTAGGCGCGCGGGGCGTCGGCGATGAACTCGTCGAAGTACGCCAGGATCGCCGGGCCGTCGGACAGCTCGAAGAACATCGGGCCGCCGTAGACCTCGGCCACCGCGTGCAGCCGGAAGGTGAACTCGGTGACGACGCCGAAGTTGCCCCCGCCACCGCGCAGCGCCCAGAACAGGTCGGCGTTCTCGTGCTCGCTCGCCGTCACCTGCAGTCCGTCGGCGGTGACCACCTGGGCCGAGACGAGGTTGTCGCAGGACAGCCCGTACGCGCGGGACAGGTACCCGATCCCGCCGCCGAGGGTCAGTCCGCCGACGCCGGTCGTGGAGATGATCCCGCCGGTGGTGGCCAGTCCGTAGGCGCCGGCCGCCTCGTTGAAGCCGCCCCAGGTCGCACCGCCGCCGACCCGTGCCGTCCGTGCGTCGGGGTCGACGTGGACCGAGGAGAGCGCGGAGAGGTCGGCCACCAGGGCGCCGTCGGCCGTCCCGAAGCCGGGCACGCTGTGCGAGCCGCCGCGGACCGCCAGCCCCGTCCCCGCCTCTGCGGCGTACCGCACCGCTTCGACCACGTCGGCCGCGTCCGTGCAGCCGACCACCCCCGTCGGGCGCCGGTCGATCATGAAGTTGTAGACCTGCCGGGCCTCGTCGTAGCTCGGATCGGCCGGCGTGATCACCGGTCCGATCACACGGGTCTTGAGGGCATCGATCGTCTGTGCAGACATGGGATCTCCCCGTCCGCCGCGGAGCGCCGACGCTGGTGCGCCGACCGGGTCGCGACGTAACCGTCCAACCTACGCGCCTTCGATCAAGGGGGCGCGGGGAGCCAGGTGGCCCGGACCGGGCGCTCACGGCGCCCGGAGTCGCGCCCGCCCGGGCGACCTCAGCCCGGCGACCACACCTCCGCGTCGCGCAGCCGGGCACGCGCCGCGGCGCCGCCGACCTCCTCGACGAGCGCCCGCGGGCCGACCACCACGAGGAGCACCCGCGCGCGGGACATGCCCGTGTAGAGCATCGTCCGGGCGCGCTCGACGTCGCGGAACCCGTTGATGGCGAGGACGACGACGGTGCGCTCCAGGCCCTTGAAGCCCAGGACGTGCCCGTAGAAGACGTCGTCCTCGGCGAAGAACGCGTCCCAGTAGGACGCCCAGCCGCCCACCTCGACCGCCTCGGCCTGCAGCGGGTGGCGGTGCAGCGTGGTGAGCAGGGCGAGCTGCCCGGGCTCCCAGCCCTCGGCGAGCAGGGCGTCGACGGCGTCGTCGGCGGCGTGCAGCGCCTCCTCGGGGGGCACGTCGACGAGGCGCACGGGGGCGCCGGCCCAGCCGCGCGGCCGGGTGACCCCGGCGTGCAGGGCGCCGCAGAGCTGGGCGATCTGCTTGGTCGAGCGCAGGTTCTCGTCCAGCTCGACCGGCTGGAGCGGGATCGGCGCCTCACCGGCGCGGTCGAAGACGCGCTGGCCCTCGTCGGAGAACACCGTCAGCCGACCGGCCTCCGGGTCGCGCAGGCACCGCAGCAGGGACGGCCACCACAGCGCGCCGAAGTCCTGCGCCTCGTCGACGACGACGGTGTCGAACAGCTCCTCGGGCGCGCGCGCGGCGGCGAGCTCGCCCAGGGCCAACGGCAGACGGCGCTCGTAGTAGTCCGAGTCGTCGTCGTCCCCGGCCTGCGCGCCCCAGTCCAGGGGCAGCCGGTGGAAGAGGCCGACGAAGGCCGGGCGCTCGCGGGCGGGCCAGGTCGCGGTCATCCGTTCCAGGTAGCGACCCAGTCCGCGGGAGTAGCAGAGCAGCGCGACGCGGTCCCCGGCGCGGGCGCGGCGGCGCGCCTGCTCCAGGGCGAGCCAGGTCTTGCCGGTGCCCGCCCCGCCGATCACCTGCAGCCGCGGGAAGCGGTCGAGCATCCGCAGCAGGTGCGCCTGGTCCCGGGTCAGGTGGTCGAGGTGGTCCTCGTGCTCGGCGGCCAGGGCGAGCACCTCGACCTGGGACGGCAGCCCGCCACCGAGGTACTCCGCGAGCGGGCCGATCGCCGTCCGGTCCAGCGGCTCGTGCCCCTTGCCGTGCTCGTCGATCGCCCGCGCCACCCGGTCCGCCGCGTGCCCGAGGTCGTCGCGGTCGATGAGCATCGGGCGCGGCAGGTCCGGCAGGTGGGTCTCCCGCGACACCGGGGTGTGCGGCAGGGCGACCAGGTGGGTGAGTCGGGCCCGGGCGGCGCCGAAGCCCTCGCGCTCGAGCAGCCGCTGCAGGGTGTGCTTGGCGGCGCGGACCTGCCGCACGGGGTCGATCGGGTGCCGCTTCGCCCCGCTGCCCTGGAGCCACTGCCCGTTGACCTTCTGGACGAAACCGCCCTTGACCTCGATCGCCGCCAGCCCGAACCCCGGCCACACGACGAGCAGGTCGATCTCACGCTCCTCGGCGCCGTCCTGCATGGCGAAGCCCGAGACCAGGACGGCGTCGTCCGGGAGCTGGTCGCGCAGGGCCTCCCATACGGTGCGTTCGGCGCCGCCGTCGTGCGGGAAGACCGGTGCCTCTGGGATGAGCCGGGGCATGGGACGTGTCTAGCACCCGGCGGGGGCGGGGGCGGGGAGGTCGGGCTGCACGGGCGGGTGATCTCGGCGCGGGAGGCCCCGACCGTGCCGATACGTGGTCCGCGCGGGGCCCGCCCTGCCGCTGCGGGCGACGGAGGGGCATCCTGGTGGCATGTCGTCGTCCTGGTCCCTCGCCTCGGAGGACTCGTTCCTCTCCATCGCCAGTCGCGGCTCGATGCTGTCGATCGGGTCGGTCGGCAGCATCGGCTCGATCGGGTCGATGGGCTCCTCGCTCTCGGCCTTCAGCATCGGCAGCACCCTGAGCATCGGGTCGGCGATGTCGGCGCTCGGGGTGGGCACGGTGATGTCGGCCAAGGCCGGCGGGTCGGTGATGGGCCGGCCGCGGCCCGGCCCGCCCGCGCTGTGGGCGCTGGCGCAGGGCGCGCTGGTCGCGGGCCTCGTCGCGCTGGTGCTCGTCGGGGCCCGGGAGCGGTGAGCGGCCGGTGACCGGGGCTCCGCGGTCGGCGCACGCCGTCGAGATCGTCCGCGCGACCAGCGAGCGCTGGGACGACGTGACGACGGTCTTCGGTACCCGCGGCGACCCGTCGTCGTGCTGGTGCCAGTGGTTCCTCACGACCGCGCGCGCCTACGAGGACGCCGTCGGCCGCAACCGCGAGGCGCTGCGGCAGGAGGTGGCCTCGTCGGAGCCGGGTCGCGCGATCGGGCTGCTCGCCTACGTCGACGGCGCGCCGGTCGGCTGGACCCAGCTCGGCCCGCGCGGGCGGTTCCCGCGGATCACCGACTCGGCGAAGCAGAGCCGCCTCCTGGCTGCGGCCGCCGTCGAGGACGACGCGTGGCGGGTGACGTGCTTCGTCGTCCGGGTGGGTCACCGTCGTGCAGGGGTGGCCGCCGCGCTGCTCGACGGGGCGATCGCGCACGCCCGGGCCCAGGGCGCGCGGTGGCTCGAGGCGCACCCGGTCGACGTCGTCGCGCGGCAGACGCGCAGTGCGGGCGCGATCCTCTACCCCGGGGTGCTCTCGACCTTTCGGGCGGCGGGCTTCCGGGAGGTCGGGCGCACGGTGCCGACGCGGCCGCTGGTGGTGCTCGACCTGTGAGCGTGGCCGGCAGACCCTCCGCGAGCGTGGCCGCTCAGCCGTCCGCGAGCGCAGCCAACCACTGGCGCCAGTAGGCCTTCCACCGCTCGACCGCCTCCTGCGACGGCAGCTTCTCGTGCGCGACGGTGACCTTGAGCCGACCGGCGGTGGTGGCCTCGGGCGAGATCAGCGCCGAGCCCTCCGGGAACGCGATGCGCAGCGATCTCGAGGTCGGCCGGGAGCGCAGCTCGGTGGCCATCGCCGGGAAGAGGTCCTCGCGCGCCTCGAGCAGCAGGGCGCGGAGCCCCTCGAGGTCGAGGGACCCGTCGAGGGTGCGGCCGACGTTGGCGGTGAACGTGCCGTCTGCCATCTGCCCGGGCAGGCGCAGGCCGGTGATCCGTTCGTAGCCGACGGTGATGCCCTGGGCCCACCAGCCGTCGACCCCGTGCTCGGCGGCGACCCAGGAGGCGATCGTGGTGTGGCCGGCGTCGCGCAGGCCGGCGTCGTCGATGAGGGTGCGCCACTCGTCCCAGCCCCGGCCGGTCGCCGCACGCACCCGCTCGGCGGCGAGCTCGGGCGGGGACACCCAGTCGGTGCCGGGCGGGGCGGCGGCAGGAGCGTTGCCGGCCGTGGCGCCGTCGGCAGGGGCGCCGTCGGCAGGGGCGTCGTCGGGCGGGGCGCCGTCGGGCGGGATCATGCCGGACGGGGCGTCGTCGGGCGGGCTGGTCCGGACGCCGTCGGCCGGCGCGGCGCCCGGCACCGGGCTCCACGCACGCGACTCCTCGAGGCGCGCGGCCGCCGTCGCCATGCGCGCGCGGATGCGGCCGGTCAGGGAGTCCGCGCCGGACATGACCCTCCCCTCGTGCGACGAGCCCGTCGCCGCCGACGCTACCCGTCGTCACCGGCCGGGTCGATCGCGGCGCGAGGTCGCCCTTTCGTCGCGAGGTCGCCGGTCTGAGCCTGCGCTCTCGCGACAGACCGGCGCCCTCACGGCCACGTGGACCGGCGTGCGTCCCCAGGGCAGACGGTCGAGGTGGGGTGCCAGGCGTGGGCGCGCCGATCCTGGGCGGATGACACTCCGCCCGGGATCTCCTGCACCAGGTCGCCCGCAGGTTCCGCAGGTGCTGCTCCGGCGCGAGGTCCCGCCGGCGATGGCGATCGCAGAGATCAGGGCCGGGCGCTGGGAGCGCATCCGGCCGGGCGCCTACCTGGAGGTCGGGACGCTCGCCGATCCGTACGCCGACCGGCACCGGCGGGCGCTCGCCCGGATCGCTGCCGTCGACGCCCAGCTGAGTTCCCGGCACACCCTGAGCCATGAGTCGGCGGCCCTGCTGTGGGGCCTACCGCTGATCGGCCCCGGATCGGTCGTCCACCTCATCCAGTCCGTCCCCGCGCACCGTGGTCCGGCGGACGTCCGCCGGCATCGACACCACCTGGACGACGCGGAGGTCGTCGAGCTCGACGGCCGGCGCGTGACGTCCCTGGCCCGGACGTTGGCCGACTGCGCGTCGAGCCTGCCGGCCCAGGACGGCCTCGTCCTCGCGGACGCGGCGCTGCGGCGAGGGCTGGACCGCGAGGTGTGCGCGGCGTTGCTCCGCGCCCGGGTGGGGCACCGCGGCGTGCGCAGGGCGATGGCGGTCCTCGAGCTCGCCGACGACGGCGCCGAGTCCCCCGGGGAGAGCCGGCTTCGTCACGTGGCCTTGCGCGCTGGACTGCCGGAGCCGCAGACCCAGGTCCTGGTCGAGACCGGGGACGGTGCCGTCTGGGGCGACGTCGGCTGGCCCGAGTGGCGGCTGATCGCCGAGTACGACGGCGTCGCCAAGTACACCGCGCAGTCGACGGCGGCCGCCGCCGTGCTCAAGGAGCGGAGGCGAGAGGTCGCCATCGAGCGCGAGGGGTGGCACGTCGTGCGTGCCCCGGCCGCCGACCTGCGCCGGCCGGGCCCGCTCCTCACGGCCCTGACCCGCTGGGCGCCGGCAGCCGCGCGCGATCGGCTGCGACCCCGCAGCTGGCTGGCGTGATCGCTGGCAACACCGCCGAGGGCGCACGTCAGTCGCGAGAGCGCACGTACGGACCTCCGTCCTCGCGACAGATGTGCGCCCTCACCGTCCGACGGGGGCGGCGGTGGGTCGGGTTCCGACGGGCGGCGGCGCTCTCACCGTCCGACGGGGGCGCCCGTCAGGGGACCTTGCGGGCGGCGCCCTTGTCGGCGGACTGGGCGAAGAGGGCGAAGAGCCGGAGCGCTGCGGAGACCTCGCGCTTGCGGTCGCGCGGTGCCCAGCCGGTGACCTCGCGCTCGGCGCGGCGTCGGGCGAGCTCGTCCTCGGGCACGTGCAGCGTGACGCGGCGCTCGGGGATGGAGAACTCGATCTCGTCGCCGTCCTCGACCAGGCCGATCGCCCCACCGGACGCCGCCTCCGGCGAGACGTGCCCGACGGACAGACCGGACGACCCGCCGGAGAACCGCCCGTCGGTGATCAGCGCGCACTTCGGGCCGAGGCCGACGCCCTTGAGGTAGGAGGTCGGGTAGAGCATCTCCTGCATGCCCGGCCCACCGCGCGGCCCCTCGTACCGCACGACGACGACGTCGCCCTCGACGATCTTCCCGCCGAGGATCATCTCCACGGCCTCCTCCTGGGACTCGGCGACCTTCGCCGGCCCGCGGAAGGTCCACTGGTGCTCGGGCACGCCGGCCGTCTTGACGATGCAGCCGTCCGGCGCGAGGTTGCCGCTCAGCACGGCGAGCCCGCCGTCGACGGTGTACGCGTGCTCGACGGAGCGGATGCAGCCGCCGGCCGCGTCGAGGTCCAGCGACTCCCAGCGGTTCGTCGAGGAGAAGGCCTGCGTCGTCCGTACCCCGCCGGGCGCCGCGTGGAACAGCTCGACGGCCGCGGCGCTCGCCGAGCCGCCGCGCACGTCCCAGGCGTCCAGCCAGGACTGCAGGTCCGGGGAGTGCACGGCGTGCACGCCGGTCTCCAGCATCCCGCCGCGGTGCAGCTCGCCCATGATCGCGGCGATGCCCCCGGCGCGGTGCACGTCCTCCATGTAGTAGCTCGTGGAGTTCGGCGCGACCTTGCACAGGCACGGGGTGACCCGCGAGAGCGCGTCGATGTCGTCCTGGTCGAAGTCGATCTGACCCTCCTGCGCCGCGGCGAGCAGGTGCAGGATCGTGTTCGTCGAGCCGCCCATCGCGATGTCCACCCGCATCGCGTTGGCCAGCGCCTCGCGCGTGACGATCGACAGCGGGAGCACCGAGGCGTCGTCGTCGGTGTACCAGCGCTGGGCGATCTGGACCGCGGTGCGGCCCGCCTCGAGGAAGAGCTCGCGGCGCGCGGCGGAGGTCGCCAGCGTCGAGCCGTTGCCGGGCAGCGCCAGCCCGATGACCTCGAGCAGGCAGTTCATCGAGTTCGCGGTGAACATCCCCGAGCAGGAGCCGCAGGTCGGGCAGGCGTTCTCCTCGATCGAGGTGATCTCCTCGTCGGAGACGTTCTGGTCGACGGCCTTGACCATCGCGTCGATGAGGTCCAGGCGCGAGCGCACCGTCCCGTTCTCGCCGACGACGACGCGCCCGGCCTCCATCGCGCCGCCGGAGACGAACACCGTGGGGATGTTGAGGCGCAGTGCGGCGAGCAGCATGCCCGGGCGTGATCTTGTCGCAGTTGGAGATGCAGACCAGCGCGTCGGCCTGGTGCGCGTTGACCATGTACTCGACGGAGTCCGCGATGAGCTCGCGGCTGGGCAGCGAGTAGAGCATCCCGGAGTGGCCCATCGCGATGCCGTCGTCGACGGCGATCGTGTTGAACTCCCGCGCGATGCCGCCGGCCTCCTTGACCGCCCCGGCGACCAGGTCGCCCATGTCCTTGAGGTGCACGTGACCGGGCACGAACTGCGTGTACGAGTTCGCGATGGCGATCATCGGCTTGCCGAAGTCGTCGTTGGTCAGGCCGGTCGCGCGCCACAGGGCGCGGGCGCCGGCCATGTTGCGGCCATGGGTGGTGGTGCGGGAACGCAGCTGCGGCATGGGGACCTCGGCTCGGGGGTGCGGGTGGGCTCCGCGATGATCGGACCAGGGTATTGCGGGCCGACGGCGGCGCCGACGACGGGTCGCTCGGCGAGACGCCGCACGCCGAGCGGACGCGGACGGCGCGGGCGCGGGCGCCCGTCGACCCGCGGCGCGGGCGGGTCGGGGCCGCCTACCGACCCGCGGCGCGGATCGCGCGGAGGCGCTCGAGCAGCCCGTCGTCGGGCTCCAGAGAGCTCGGCGTGCTCGGGGCGCCGGGACCCTCGCCGTGCACGCGCTGGTGCAGCTGCTCCATCACGTCGTCGAGACGGTGGGCGGTCTCGGCGGCCTCGGTGAGGCTGGTGGCGACGTCGGGCGGGGCCTCACCGCGGTACTTGTAGAAGATCTTGTGCTCGAGGCTCGCCCAGAAGTCCATCGCGATGGTCCGGATCTGCACCTCGACGGTGACCGGGACGGGTCCCTGGGAGAGGAAGACCGGCACGACCAGCTGGACGTGCAGGCTGCGGTAGCCGTTCGGCTTCGGCTCGGCGATGTAGTCCTTCGTCCGCAGCACCGTGACGTCGTTCTGCCGGCCGAGCATCTCCGCGACCCGGTACACGTCGGAGGTGAAGCTGCAGACCACCCGGATCCCGGCGATGTCGGTGACGTTCGCCCGGATCGCGTCGAAGGACGGGTCCACACCCCGTCGCACCACCTTGGAGATGATCGACTCCGGCGTCTTGAGCCGGGAGGCGACGTGCTCGATCGGGTTGTAGGAGTGCAGGTGCGTGAACTCCTCCTGGAGGATCGAGATCTTCGTGGTGATCTCGTCGATCCCGAACTTGTACTGGAGCATGAACCGCGTGAACTCGGCGCGGAGCCCGGCGAGCTCGTCGAACGTGCTCGTGTCGAGGGGGACGATCGTGTCGGACGGCTCGGTCACGTCGTCCTCTCCTCGGGTGGGCGCCCGCCCGCCGACGGAGCCTTCCGCCGCGGACGGGCCGCTCCCGTGAGGATACGTCCGATCTCAGCCCTCGGGATCGACGTCGTCCGCCAGGATCCGGTAGAGGTCCTTGCGGGCGGTGGCGAGCACGGTGAGCGCGGCGTCCTGCTGCGCGGGTGAACCCACCCGGGCGACCTGCACGAAGGCCTCGGCGAGCGCGCGGATCTCGTCCCGGAAGCTCGCGGAGGGTCCGTGGTCCGCACCGCCGACGGTGAACGGGTCGCCCAGCCGCTCGCGCTCCTCGGACACGTAGGCCTCGCCGGCGCCGGTCAGCGACGCCGTCTTGCGACCGGCGACCGGTTCGATGATCAGCAGGCCCTCGTCCTCCAGGACCTGCAGGGCGGGGTAGACCGAGCCGGGGCTCGGCGTCCAGGCGCCGTCGGACCGCGCGGCGATCTCCTGGATGAGCTCGTAGCCGTGGCGAGGCTGCTCGGCGAGCAGCAGCAGGATGGCGGCACGCACGTCGCCGCGGGGCCGGGGGCCACGTCGGGCACCACCGAAGCCCGGTCCGCCCGGGCCGAAGCCGAAGCCGGGCCCGCCCCACCCGGGCCCGCCGAAGCCGCGCCCGTGGCCCGCGCCGTGCCCGCCGCGGTGCCCGCCGCGCCGGCCCCGTCCGGAGCCGACGGAGTCGTCGTCGACGGACTCCGGACGGAAGCGGCGCTCGCCGGCTCCCGACCGGTCGTCGTCCTGGAACCTCATGGGAGTTCCTCCTGTTCTATCTCGATACAGTAACGATATATCGCGATCCGTCGGGCGGCAAGGCCTCGGCACACGGGACAATGGCCGCCATGAGCGCGACCGTGCAGGCCAAGGGGGTGGCCGCCGCCTTCGGCGACCGCGTGCTGTTCTCCGGCCTGGACCTGGTGGTCGCGCCGGGCGACGTCGTCGGCCTGGTCGGGCCGAACGGCGCCGGCAAGTCGACCCTGCTGCACATCCTCGGCGGCGAGCGCCGGCCCGACGCGGGCACCGTGAGCGTCAGCCCGGCGCACGCCCGGCTCGGGCACCTCGCGCAGGAGATCGAGCGCCTCCCGGGCGAGACCGTCCGGGAGCACCTGGAGCGGCGCACGGGCGTCGCCGACGCCCAGACCGCGATGGACGTGGCCGCCGATGCGCTGGCCGTCGGCGCGATGGGCGCCGAGGACCTCTACGGCGAGGCCCTGGAGACCTGGCTCGCCCTCGGCGGCGCGGACCTGGAGTCCCGGCTCGGCTCCGTCACCGACGAGCTCGGCCTGACCGTCGACCTCGACCACCCGATGACGGCGCTCTCCGGTGGCCAGGCGGCGCGCGTCGGACTGGCGGCGCTGCTGCTCTCGCGCTTCGACCTCTACCTGCTCGACGAGCCGACCAACGACCTCGATGCCGAGGGTCTTGACCTGCTCGAGGAGTTCGTCGAGCGCTCCCCGGCGCCGATCGTCGTCGTCAGCCACGACCGGGAGTTCCTGTCCCGCACCGTGACGAGCGTGGTGGAGATCGACCGCAGCCTGCAGCGCGTGGCGGCCTACGGCGGCAGCTACGACGCGTACCTGGAGGAGCGGTCCATCGCCCGACGGCGTGCCCGGGAGGCCTTCGACGACTACGCCGCGCGCCGGGACGCGCTCCAGTCCCGCGCACGGACCCAGCGCGCGTGGATGGAGAAGGGCGTGAAGAACGCCCGCCGCAAGGCCAAGGACAACGACAAGATCGGCCGCAAGTTCCGCTCCGAGGCCACCGAGAAGCAGGCGGCCAAGGCCCGGCAGACGGAGAAGATGATCAGTCGGCTGGAGGTCGTCGAGGAGCCGCGCAAGGAGTGGCAGCTGCAGATGAGCATCGCGACGGCGGCGCGCTCGGGGGCCGTGGTCGCCGTCGCGCGCGGCGCCGTCGTCGAGCGCGGCGGGTTCCGGCTCGGGCCGGTGGACCTGCAGGTCGCCTGGAAGGACCGGGTCGCGGTGACCGGTCCGAACGGGGCGGGCAAGTCCACCCTGCTCGCGCTGCTGCTCGGGCGGCTCGCCCCGACGTCCGGCTCGGTGGACCTCGGGTCCGGGGTGCTCGTCGGCGAGGTCGACCAGGCGCGCGCCGCGTTCGAGGGCGACGAGCCGCTGGTCGACGCCTTCGCCCGCGAGGTGCCGCACTGGCCGACGGCGGACGTGCGCACGCTGCTGGCGAAGTTCGGCCTGGTCGCGCACCACATCACCCGCCCGGCGTCCTCCCAGTCGCCGGGGGAGCGGACCCGCGCGGCGCTCGCGCTGCTCCAGGCCCGTGGGGTGAACCTGCTCGTGCTCGACGAGCCGACCAACCACCTCGACCTGCCGGCGATCGAGCAGCTCGAGGCGGCGCTGGACTCCTTCGAGGGCACGATCCTGCTGGTCACGCACGACCGCCGGATGCTCGAGACGGTCCGGCTGACCCGGCGCCTGCATGTGGAGGACGGGTCGGTCACCGAGGTGGCGCGGGACTGAGCGGGCCGGCCGCCGGCGCGGTCGCTGCGGCCGCGTCACCGGCCCCGGACCGACCCCCCGACGGCCCACCCGTCCGGTGGACTCCGCAGCTTCCCCGGCCGCGCTACTGTGCGCGGACAAAGGAGGCGACGATGCCCGGGACGAGCCCGCAGGACCAGTCCGACCGTTCGACGCCACCGACCGCCGGAGGCCCTGCGACCGCCGTCCGGCCGCCCGCTCCTGGCCGGGGCGCGCCGGCAGCGTCGGGCCGTCTCCGAGTGCTCGGCTGGTCCCTGGGCTGGCTCGGGGTCGCGCTCGGCGTCGGGGCCGTGCTCGGCTTCGCGGTCGGTGCCCTCAACCTCGCCATGACCGGCCAGTCGGACGGCTGGGAGGGCCTCGTCGCCGTCGTCCTCGGGATGCTCGCCGGGATCGCCGCCGCCACGATCGTCTGGATCGTCGCGATGACCCTGGCGACGCGGCGCTTCGTCCCGGCGGGCCGGCGGCTCGAGGTGCTCGGCTGGTCGGCCGCCGCCGTCGTCGGCTCACCGGTGCTCGTCGTCGGCGTCCTCACGCTGGCCGGCTCCTCCGGCGGGCGCGCGTCCGTGCTGATCTCCGCGCTCCTGGCGCTGCTGATCGCGCCGCCGCTGTTGGTGGTCGCACGGACGCCGCGGGCGCCGGGCGCGGCCTGACGAGACCGGCACGCCTCCCCCGGAACCGCGCCCGACCCTGCCGAGGCACCCGCCGGGCCGCCGGCCCCCGGCGACGAACCGCTCAGACGGCCCGTAGGCGTGCGAGGGCGGTCCCGTCGATCTGCTCGAGGATCCGGTCCAGGACCGCGGCCCGATCGAACTGCATCGCGTGCTGCCTGGCGCGCCAGGCGGCACGGCGGCGCTCCTCAGCCGACATCTCGATGACGGCGCGATCGAGGGCCGCGGCGATCGCTGTCGGATCCTCGACGGGGACGATGATCGCGCAGCCGCCGACGGCCTCGCCGATGCCGCCGGTGTCGGTGGTGATCACCGGGCCGCCGCCGGCGAGCATCTTCTCGACCAGGGCGATCCCGAAGGTCTCGACGAATCCGGGCCTCGGCTTGCTGGGCAGCGCGTAGGCCGCGCAGCCCGCCATGAGGTGCGGCTTCTCCACGTCGTCGACGTCGTCGAGGAAGCGGATCCGGTTCGCGTGCGGCGAGGCGGCGGCCCGCTCCTGGAACGCGGCGGCGCTCGGTCCCGAGCCGGCGATCACGAGGTCGACGCGTCCAGCGGCGGCGCTGCGCTCGTACCCTGCGATGAGGTCCTCGACTCCCTTGGCAGGGCTGAGCCGCGAGAGGAACAGCACGTACCCGTCGCGCGTGAGCCCTCGGCGTGCGAGGGCCAGGTCGGTCGCCGCCTCGTCCCGGGCGAGGTACTCGCCGACGTCGATCGCCGGGTAGGAGACCTCGACGCGCTCACGTAGCTGAGCGGCGAACCGGGTCCCGTGCCGGGCGTCGATGGACTCGGCCTCCGCGATGACGAGGTCCTTCGTGTACCGCGAGACCGCCAGGCAGACATCGGCGTCGAGGTAGGTCGTGAGCACCTGCGCCGCCGCGCCCAGGCGGTCCTCCTCGACGCTGGCGCGCACGACGTTCGTCACGTCGGAGCCGACCGCCTCCGCCACGGTCGTCACGTCGACGGGCAGGCCCGTGGCGTAGGCGATGCGCGCCGCGTCCGAGACGGCCTGGGCATGGGGCGAGAGGTACAGCGACATGGCCACCGTGGGCACCCCGTCGGTGAAGAGCTCGACGAGCCGGCCGGTGATCCCGGCGAGCCAGCGACCGTCGGGCACCTTGTAGTCCCCGACCGGCTCGGGTCGTTCCACGGTGATGCCCGGGCGGTACGGGGACACGCGGTCGAGGGGCTTGAGCGGGAGGCCGGCGTCGACGAGGCGGTCGATGGGCCAGGTGACGATGCGCACATCGGTGAATCCGCGGTGCAGGGCGGCCTCGGCGAGGTTGCGGGCCTCACCGGAGTGCCCGCAGATGACGGGGTCGGCGCGGACGACGAGGACGAGGCGGCGGTCGTTGTGCATGGTCGTTCTCCGATCGGAGGTCCTCAGCGAGTGGGGAGCGGGTCGGGGACGGCGGTCGCTGTCAGGGCACAGGGCTGGGTCAGGGGTCAGGGGTCAGGTCGGTTCGGACATCGGCCAGGACGGTGGACGGACGTCGACACCCCAGCCGGACGGGAGTGGCCCGAGCTCGATCAGGAGCCGCCCGCCGCGGTGCATCTCGGCTCCCGTCAGCCACGGCCGGTCGAGCGGGACGCCGTCGAGCCGGACGGACTGGACGTACCGGGGCGGTCCGTCCGGGGTGGGTTCGACGAATCCGGTGGTCGCGATCGTCAGGGCGCCGCCGGCGACGGTGATCCGCGACTCGCGCCACGCCGGGGTGGAGATCAGGGCGAGGTTCTGCCCGGCGACGGGGAAGAGGCCGAGCGTCGCCCAGACGAACCACGAGCTGAGGCCCCCGGAGTCGTCGTTGCCCGGCAGACCGCCGCGGCCGGTCCCGAACTGGTTCTGGACGATGGCGTGCACGACCTCGGCGGTCCGGTCCGGCCGGCCCGCGTAGTGGTAGGACCACGGGGCGTCCATGTCCGGCTCGTTGTTGAGGCCCTCGAAGCGGTTCAGGGCGTAGCCGGCGGCCATCTCCGCGGCGGGCGGACGGACCCCCGGCTGGCTCACCGGCTCGGCGCCGAAGCCGAAGAACCGGTCGAGCAGGGCGACGAAAGCCTCGTCGCCTCCGGCGAGAGCGATGCGTGCGGCCATGTCGTGGACGAGCCGGAAGGAGTAGTTCCACCTGCCCCCTTCGTAGAAGGTGGAGTCCACCAGCAGGCCGGACTCCTCGTCGAAGGCGTTGCGCCACTGGGCCGCGAGCGGGGCGAACTGCCGCACCAGCTGGGCGTCGCCGAGGTGCTCGGCGACCTTCGCCGTGCACCAGTAGCCGAAGGCGAGGTCGAGCGTGTGGCTGATCGGGTGGGCGACGCCGCGCAGCAGGAAGTCCTCGCCGTAGGTGCGTCGCAGGTCGTTGTGCATGTGCACCAGCGCCCAGTCCCAGTCCATCCCCGGCAGGCCCAGCTGGCACAGGTCGGCGAAGAAGGTGTGCGCCAGAGCGCTGCCCTGCCGGGAGAACTGGTCGGCGCCGCGGGCCATCCGGTAGCCGATGGGCAGGTTGCCCTCCTGCTCGCAGATGTACAGCAGTGCCTGGGCGAGCTCGACGGCGCGGTCCGGGCCGCAGCAGGGTCAGCAGCGGGAGCTGGGTGCGGTAGATGTCCCACATCGTCGAGAGGTCGTAGGCGAAGGCGCCGTCGGCCGGCCAGAACGGGCTCTCGTCGGCGGCGAGGCACGGCTTGATCAGTGCGTGGTACAGCGCGGTCGCGAAGACCTGCTTGCGCTCGGCCGACGGCGTGTCGACCACGATCGCGTCGAGGTGCTCGCGCCAGGTCTCGCGGGTCGCGGCGCGGCGGGCCGCGAAGCCGGAGGGCGCCGTGCCGCAGTCGCGTTCCAGGTTCGCCCTGGCCTGCTCGACCCCGCGCAAGGAGAAGCCCATCCGCATCTCCACCACCTGGCCCGGTGTCGTCGGCCCGGCCCACATGAGGCCGAAGGGGCGCAGCGTCGTCGGGCGGATGTAGTCGAAGTCTAGGCGCGTGCCGCCCGGCATGAGGCGGCGGTCGTACCACAGGAGCTGGCGCCAGTCGGGGGTGTCGCACTCCAGGTGCACCGCCAGGGGTGCTCCTTCGACGACGATCTCGCCCTGAGCGACGCCCGGCGCGATGCTGTGCAGGTGGGCACGCAGCGGCACCGTGCGACCGTGCGGGATCGCCAGCCCACCGAGGGAGAAGTCGAGGACCACTCGGGCGTCCTTGTGCGCGGGGAAGGTGTAGCGGTGCACCGCGCTCTTGGGTCCGACGGTGAGCTCGCAGCGGATCCCGGAGGAGAGGGTCGTGGCGTACCAGCCGGGCTCGGCGCGCTCGTCGCTGAGCTCCCACTGCTCGCCGAGGGCGTCGAGCGGCTCGAGCATCGGCGTGACCCGGACGTAGTTGTAGTACTTGCGGATCGCACCGGTGCCCGACTGCTGGAAGTGCGTGAAGCCCGAGGCGACCTGCCGCTCGTACAGCTCGGGAGGCACTCCTTCGGTGCTCAGCTCGTAGCGGCCGTAGCCGGTGGGGTAGGCGCCGGAGTACGCGCACGCGGAGACCATGCCCAGGGGGTAGGTCGCGCCGGGATGGGTGTTGCCGACCAGTGGCTTGGGCCACCACCACGTGGCGGCGAGGCCCGTGGCTGCAGAGAGGTCGGTCGCCGCGGTCCCGATGAACGGGTCGACGTGCTCGATCACCCACACCTGCCGGGCGCGCAGGGCTCGCTGGCGATGTCCATCGGCCGACGGTAGGCGTGCCACGTGTCCGGCGGGTTGCGTGCGCGTGACCGTTCGGTCCCCGTCCCGGACGGCTCCTAGGCCACCACGAGCCACAGCCCGGCCGCCGTGGTCGCGACCAGCGCGACGGTGGCGAACACGGCGGGGGACATCGCCGCGGCCAGCCGGCGTCCGACCAGCGAGCCGAGCACGATCCCGGGCACGAGCGCCGCGCTGATCACCAGCGACCGTGCGGTGATGAGCCCGAGGCCGACGCTGAACGGCACCTTGAGGACGTTCACCACGAAGAAGAACCACGCGACGGTGCCGAGGAAGGCGCGCTGGGTGACGCCCAGGCGGAGCAGGTAGAGCGTCATCATCGGGCCGCCGGCGTTGGCGACCATCGTGGAGAAGCCGGCGCCGGCGCCGAGGGCCACCGAGGTAGGGCTGCGGTCGCCCGCGACGGTCGGTGCACCGGTCGCCCGGGCGACGCGGCGCCGCCGCAGGAGCTCACCGAGGCCACTGATGAGGAGCAGCACCCCGATCACCCGGGCGGCCGAGTCCGAGCTCACCGACCGGACGGTCCAGAACCCCAGCGCCAGGCCGACGGTCACCGCCGGGAGGAGTCGCAGCAGGACCCGCACCTCGACGTGCCGTGCGTAGAGGCCGAGCGCGATGAGGTCGCCGACGATGAGCACCGGCAGCGCGACGCCGGTGGAGGCCACGGGCGGCAGCACGGTCGCGAGGAGGGCCGCGCCGAAGGAGCCGACCGACGGCACCGCCGTCTTCGAGATGCCGAAGATCGCCGTCGCCAGGGTCCCGACCACGACGACCGTCATGGTCACGTCCATGCCGCGACGCTAGCGGATCCGCCGCCCGGGCCCGCTCCGTCCGCCCGCCGCCTCCACTCCGCCTTTTCGCCGAGATCTGCGCGCCGGACGCACCGATCTCGGCGAAAAGGCGTGGCTGGGCGCTCGGCGGAGGCTCAGCGGGGCATCGGGGTCAGCGCGACGTAGTCGTCGATGGACCCGTCGCGCAGGCAGATCTCGATGATCTCCCGGCCCAGCGGGTCGAGGTCGGGCGTGAGGTACTGCTGGAGCTCGTGCTTGAAGAAGTCCGTGAGGATCTTCGCGCCGATGTCGTACGCCTCCTCGCCCACCTGGGACTGGAACGCGGGACGCAGCAGCGTCGGCCGGACCTGCTGGCCGTCGAGCTTGATCTCCTTCGGGGTGTACCCGAAGAGCGCCAGCCGCGCCGGCGAGAAGGCGTCCATCGAGAGCCGGCCACCGCCGCGGCGGGCCATGTACTCGCGGGTCAGCCACTCGGCGGAGAAACCGACCTTGTAGGCGCCGATGTGCTGGTTCGGGGTGAGCACGTAGCGGGTGCGGTCGGCGCTGAGGAGCTGGTGGAGCAGCAGGTTGGCCGCGGCCACCTTGGTGCCGGTGGAGAACGGCCAGTACGACCCGACGCCCTCGGAGACCATGCCGCCGTGCTTGATGGTCTTCTTCTCGGACTTGCTCTCGCCGATCGACGGGTTCTTGTCGCCACGCGGCGCGATCAGCCGCCACAGCCACGCCACCGACGGCGGGACGAGGTGCATCATCCCCATGATCCCGTAGCTCGGGGCGTTGCGGGTGCACGCGGGCATCCGGACCCCGAAGGTGCGGACGTCGACCTGCTGCGGCTCGTCGACCAGGTGCGCGAACTCCGTGCGCGAGATGACGACGCGCGGGTTGGGGCAGGGCTTGCCGTTCGAGTCGATCGTGTGCTCCCACGGCAGGACGGTTGCGCCCGGCGCGCCCTGGAGGCTGAGGAAGAGCAGCGGCTTCTTCGGGTGGATGAAGGCACGCTCGAGGTGGGGGTCCTCGCCGTACTCGGTGAGGTTGTCGACCCGCACGAACCAGCCGGCCTCGGCGTCGGCCACCGTGAGGAAGCCGTCGCCGTGCTGATAGCTCGGGTGGCACAGCGTCATGTCGTCGGTCACCGGGGAGAGCGTGCTCGTCTCGCCGAGGGTGATGAGGTAGGGCTCCTCGGTCACCACGTTCGTGCCGACGAGGATGCGGCCGTCCTCCTCGCGCCGGATCTCCTGGCACATCTCGGACTTGCCGCCGCCCGAGGCGCCCTCGTGCATGACGACGATCTCGTTCTCGTACGGGGTGCGCACCTTGACCGACGAGGCGTGCGCGGTGAGCCAGCCCTCGTGCTCGCCGACGTCGAGCAGGACGGAGAAGACGCCCTTCTTCGCGCTCGGCCCCGGGTAGAGGTTGTAGGCGAAGATCTCGTGCAGCGTGTCGGAGCGGTCGTGCACGACGACCTGCTTGCCGGCGAAGTGCGTGTGCCGGAACGGCGGGGCGACGTAGAGGATCGATCGCGGGGTGAAGACGCCGAGCTCGTCGAAGGTCACCCAGCCCTGCAGGTCCACCAGGGCGAGCGCGAAGAAGGCGGCGTTCGCGGGGATGATCGCCAGCGAGGGGTAGCCGAAGCGCGGGCCGCCGGCCTTGAACGGCACGACGATGAGCGGCTGCCCGCTCAGCCAGGAGAGGGTCTCGGCCTTCGTCGGCGCGAACTCCGCCGAGAAGGTGTCGCGGTAGCGGGGCTTGTCGGTGGGCAGGTCGTCGGCGATCCGCATGCAGTCCGGGTCGCGCCGGCGCATGTAGTCCTCGGTGTAGTTGACGGCGATGCCGTTCTTGCACGAGACGACGTCCGCCTCCTTGTACGGGGCGCCGTCGACGTCGTAGACGACATCGAAGACGGGGCCGCCGTCGGGGCCGAGGCAGAGCTGGTAGAGCTCCTCGCGAGTGGCCGGGACGATGACGTCCGTGCACGCGTCGAGTGCGGCCCGCACGGCGGGCGGCAGGATCAGGTCAGCGAGAACCGGGTGCACATCGATCGACACGTGAGTTGCTCCTCGGGACGGTGCGGGGTCTGCGGGCCCCGCGAGGATGCGGTAGCCGACTTGACCGCGACGTTACGTCCAGCGGGGCAGAAGGCGATAGGACCTTCGGATCGGCTGCTCACGATGCGGACGGCTGAACTGATCCCACTGCTTGGTCCGCATTGAATCTTGGAAATGCCTGCCTCATGCCAAGAAATGGCAAAGGCGCGTGCTGGTCGAGAGGCGCGCCGGGGCCGGGTTCCGGCCGCTCGGCTCGGGGAAGCTCAGTCCCAGAACGGCGGGAGCTCGTCGCTCGCGCCGACGAGGTGCGCCAGCTCGAAGTCGATCGGGTCGAGGATGGCGGTCTCAAGCGTCTGCATCACATGTCTCACTTCGGTGTGGATGGCGATCAGTCATGAGTATCGTCACAGGTCAGAGGCCTGAATTCGTGGGACCTCCGACCCGGGTGGTCCGCATGGTGAGATCTTCACCCGTTCGCCGACGCGGGCGGCGCCCGGGGTCGCGAGGGCCGACGGGCGGAGGCCGGCGGCCGCGGAGCGGCCTGGCCGGCGGGAGGCCAGACACCCCGCCGGGCCCGTCGAGGCTCCGGGCGGCAGGGCGACAATGTAGGTGAGTGCGCCATTCTCCATTCCGCGAGCCGCCCGGAAATCGTCCGGTTCCGCGCCCGCGGAGCACTTTCGGGAGTCGACGTCAGCGCATTCCGCAGGCGCGGCCGGCCCTCCCGCTCACAGGATCCGACGTCGGGCCGGCAGAGCACCCCGCCGCTCCGACGCCGCCCAGCGGATGCGCGGTCCGCGCCCCGGTCAGGAGAAGAGGGCCGAGTACCCGTGGAGGGCCGGCTGCCCGCCGAGGTGGGCGTACAGGACGGTCGAGCAGCGGGGGATCTCGCCCGACCGCGCCAGCGCGATGGTGGCCCTGACGTGACATCCCGTTGGCACCGCGCGAGGTGCGGATCTGCCGCGCCCAGCGCGTCCTTCGGGGCCGATCGTCCAGTCCTTGACCTCGATCCCGTCCTGCGCCAACCTTTTCGATCCGGTGACCAGGTCCGGGTCCAGGGCCAGTCCGGCACCGTCGAGGCGATCACGATCCGCGAGACCCGCGTGGTCACTTTCGACGGTGAACTCGTGCTCGTCCCCAACCGGGACGTGTACAAGTCGGTCCTGATGATCCCGACGCACTTCCCGACGCGACGGATGGCGTTCACCGTCGGGCTCGCCTACGAGAACGACGCAGCGCAGGCTGTTGACGTGCTGGCCGGGTGTTTGCGAGGGGTTGAAGGCGTCGCCGACGAACCTGCACCGGAGGCAGCGGTTGCCGCCCTTGGGGTGTCGACGGTGGACGTCGAGGTCCGGTTCTGGTGTGGCTCCCGCCAGCTCGAGGCGGTCCGGGTGCTGAGCCGAGCGATCGTCGCTGCGAAGCGAGCATTGGACGAAGCCGGGATCGAGATGCCGGCCGACATCGTCGCTCTGCAAGCCACGCCGAGCTTCAAGGCGGCGCTGCAGGGCGACCGGGACGTGACGCCCGGCGGTGCGGTCGCGCGCTGAGCACCGCAGCTGTCAGCTTCGGTGGTCGGCTGCGCCAGGTGTGAGGTCGGCTGCGCGGGACCGGTGGCCCGTCGACGCGGTGTTGCGGGGGACGCGGCACGTCGCCGGGTTTCTGGTCAGTCTCGATAGCGCAGGTTGTAGGCGACTCGAACCCGTTCGCGGTCCGGCGCTGGCACGTCGGCCCCCTCGTTCATCTCCCGGATCAGGGCGGCCTGTCGGCGCAGTGCCTCCACGGCGCTGGGGTGATCGAGGTGCGCGAGCGACTCCTCCACCTGGTGCAGGACCTCGAGCAGGTAGATCAGCACCGTCGGCTGCTCAGCGGACGCGATCCGTACCTCGTCGAAGGCGAGCCCGACGAGCTGCGGGTGGGTGGTGGCATGGGGAACCAGGAGCTCCTGGCCATCCTGACCGGAGCGCCGCTGAGCCGGTGGCTGTCGACATAGCAGGTCGGACAGGACCGTGCCGAGGTGAGAGATCGCGTCGTGGGCAGTTGTCGGGTCGTTGATGCCGGGCGACATTGCCTTGAGTGCCACGTCCGACAGCTGGCGTATGCCGTACGCGAGGTCCTGCTGCAGCGTTCGGGTCTCACCGACCATCACGGCCGCGCGGACCGCCTTGCCGATGTCGGTTTCGTCCGCGGGGGGCGGCCAGATGCGGCAGATGGGCGTGTTCTGGACGGCGTACTCCCCGGCGAGGGTCTCCAGCCGCATTCTCGACCCCTCGGGGAGCAAGGTGAGAAGCCGGTCGTAGTCCACGTTCTGCACCCAGCCGTGCTTGGAGAACCGCACGGC
This sequence comes from uncultured Actinomycetota bacterium, assembly GCA_963724505.1. GTDB lineage: Bacteria > Actinomycetota > Actinomycetes > Actinomycetales > Cellulomonadaceae > Actinotalea. Next base: position 240,546 of record CAVRUY010000001.1, on the reverse strand, counting down.
GACGGCCCCTTCCGGCAGGCTCAGCGCCGCGGCGTACGGCTTAGAGCCCGGTTCGAGCTCCGGCCAGGCCGTTTCGGCCTGGCTCAGCACCTCCTGGGTGACGCGGTGCAGGATCTTTGAGACGTCCATGGAGTGAGCCGCGTGGTTGATGAAGGCGACGATCGACAGGATCGACGCGATACCGAGGACCACTGCGAGCAGGATCGAGACGCTCGGGACGATCGCATCGCTGCTTTCCTCCAGCGAGCCTCGCACCGCGCGCACGAGCAGCAGACAGTAGGTAAAGGTGCCGATGACCAGGCCCATCACTCGCTTGTTGAACGGGTCCCGGAACATGCCATGGACGACACGGGGCGAGTACTGGCTCGACGCGAGCGAGATGAGCAGCAGGCTGACGGAGAACGCAATGCCGGCGAAGGCCAGAGTTGCCCCCGCCACGGTGGTGAGCACCGTCCGGGCGCTGTCCACGGTGGCGGTCAGGCGAGGATCTATTCCGGGGACCTGGGCGTCGACCAGGAGCATCGCTTCCGCGAGGACGATGCCGCCGATCACGCAGAGCATGGGGACGAAGAAGAGGCTGGCGCGAAGTCGTCCGCCAAAGGCCATTGCGCGAGACAGCATGGTTGCCCTTTCACTTCCGTCCGCCGAGGGGTGCCCTACCGGCCCATGGGCGCGGTCCGGCCGCGCTCACCCTAGGGGTTCTGGTTTGGACCAACTCGCGTTCTTGGGGGCCTGCGTCGATCCCTGTGAAGGCTGCCGCTGGCCCCCCGTACCAGGGCCCCCGCGAGGTGGGCATCAGGTTCGACCGTTCTCATCGCCGAGACTCGGCCACGGCAAGGTCGTCTGTCAACGGCGCCACCGGGGCGGTACGCAGCCGCAAGGTCTCGAGGGCGTCTCGACAGGCGGCAACGATGCGCTTGCGGGCCTCGCGAAGCTCGGTGCCCCGGCCCGGCTCGTCCCGGGCTGGGCGCCCACCGCCCCAATACCCGCCGGTCTCGACCCCGCGACGGCGGAAGATGTCGGTCATCAGCGACCGCCAGAGGACGACGTGAGCACCGCCCCGCGAACCGGTACCGCTGTGTACCTGTGGCGGGCGCGGCGCCAGGGCCCGGCAGGATTCCGGTCGGCGTCGACGCCAGCTGGAATCCCCTTGTCAGGCACGCCCGCACCGTGTCGCCTCGTGCGACTCGCCTACTCGGACATCGAGCAGGCCGTACAACTCATCCCGCACCACGCGCCAAAGCTCTACCCGGAAACCAACCACCTCGGGGCCATCACAAGCACAGCCTTCCTCAGCGACGTGCGCGAGTTCGTTCAGCATCGCCCGTTGCCCCGCCACGCCGGCCGCCTCACACCGCATGGCCAGGGCATGCGGGACCCGGCTATCGTCAGGTTCGTGATCGGATTCCTCGTCGCGGGGCTCATCGTCGGAGCGCTTGCGCGCTTGATCAAGCCTGGCAAGCAGAACCTGGGCATCCTCGCCACCCTGGGTCTCGGGCTGGTCGGATCCTTGATCGGGGGGCTCATTGCGCAGTTCTTCGGCACCGGCTCCATCTGGGAGCTCAACGTGCTCGGGTTCGTGCTCGCCGTCGTCGCCGCCGTGCTGCTCATCGGTGCCGCGGAGACGATCGCGGGCAAGATTCGCTAGGCTGTAGGAGCCGAAATCGCTAGGTCGTAGGAGCCGGATCCCCTGCTCTTCTGTCAGGGCTCGCCGGGTGCCTGACCGGACCGGAGCACGGCGCCGTCGACGGAGTCGACGGCCTCCGGCTCGGCCGGCACACGCACCACCAGCGTCCCGGGCAGGACGCGCACCGTGAAGCCGTGCTGCGGTCCCATGGGGTCCCCGTCGATCTGCGTCTCGACGAGCCGACTGACACGCACCGACATCGACGTCCCGGTCAGGCGGGACATCCGACTGGTGCCCCGACGGTGCCGGGTCACGACGTCGACCGCGACCGAGAGCCAACCGAAGACCCCGTTCGGGGCCATGACCACGCCGTCCAGGCGACCGTCGTCGAGCAGGGCGTCCGGCATGAGCTGGACGTTGCCCTGCAGCGTGCCGCAGTTCCCGATCACGACGCTGTGCGCCCGCTGCGACCGCGACGCTCGGCCACCCCCCGAGACCGTGATCCGGAAGCCGCGGTTCCAGAGGCGGGCGATCCCGGCCAGCACGTAGGCGAACCAGCCGATGACACCTTTGACCTTCTCGCTCGTGCCGGCCATCACCTCGGCGTCGACGCCGATCCCGGCCATCACGAGGAAGACCTCCTCGTCGTCGCGGCGCGGGTCGCCGTCGCCAGGTCCGTCGCTGCCGAGCAGTGGCTCGGGTGACTGGGGGTTCGGGAAGAGGCGCACCAGGCCCACGTCGATGGGCCGGCTGCGACCGGTGAGCACGACGTCGAGCGCGTCCTCAATCTTGTCGATCGGCAGCTCGAGGTTGCGCGCCAGGAGGTTGCCGGTCCCACCAGGGAGCAGACCGAGCGGAGTCTCGCTGCCGAGCAGCGACGTCGCCACGGCGCGGACGGTGCCGTCGCCGCCCAGGGGGCAGACGATGGACGCGCCCTGCTCGAGCGCCGCCTGGGCCTGGCCGACACCGGGATCCTCCGCCGTCGTCTCGAACCACAGGGGCTCCGCCCAGCCCGCCTCGACGCACCGCTTCGCGATGCGCGCGCGCACACGCTCCAGGTCGTCGAACTTCGTGGGGTTCACGATCACGGCCAGCGTGCGGCCCCCGGCCGGCGCCTGCCCAGCACTGCTCATGGCGCGACCATAGGTCGCCGGGCCCCAACCGCGCTATCGGGGGTGTCGACGACCCGGCCGCGGACTAACACCCTCCGCGGGCGACGGCCGTCGCGCCGGGCAGACCTCGCGCAGCCGCCCTGCGACCGTGCCGGTGATCGCCTCCGCCGGTTGTGCGAAAGTGTGGCGGCCGCCGGGGGCGAGGACCAGGTCCCCCGCGGCCGCGGGGGTCTCACTGCGCCCCGTTGAGGTGCTCGGCCCGGATCGGCATCCGGATGTGGTGCCACCGCCCAACGCTGACACGGGCTGGGACGGATGATCGTGGGTGGATACGACGACCACCACTGCCTTTGGGCGGGCACGGGCGCATCGACTTCCACCAGGACGCGGTCTCGGGGCGCGTGCGGGCGCGAGCCCGGTTCCGGGACCGCCTTTCACGTGGTCCGTTGGGCCGGGGACGCCCTGGATCAGTGCCGGCTGCTCGAGACCGGAGAGTTCAGACCCCAACTACACCCTCGATTGCGATGAGCCGCGATGGTCGCCGCCATCGACTTCCCCTCGTACACCCGGTCGGTGACCATGCCCTCGGCGCGCGCGGCGAGCCGCATCGCGTCGAGGGTCGTCTCGTCGGGGATGCCGTAGGTGGCGGCGTGGAACCGCTCGTCGAGCTCCACGTCGTCGAGGGTGAGCTCGCGCTGCACCCCGATGGCGGCGGCGGTGCGCCGGGCGATCCGCAGCACCTGGTCCCGGGTCTCGGCGGGCTTCGCCGAGGCGTCGACGCCGAGCACCCGTCGCGGCCGGGCGCCCTGCTCCTCGAGGAGGGCGAAGCCCGCGACTCAGCCCCCGCGAGGACCGGGCACGGCCGGTGGCCAGCCTGCCCGGGTCGTCAGTCCTCGACCGGCGTGAGCAGGAACAGCGGGATGAGCCGGGCGGTCCGCGTCGCGTACTGCGCGTAGTCCGGCCAGACGGCGACGGCGCGCTCCCACCACAGCGCCCGCTCCTGGCCCGCGAGCTCGCGGGCCAGGTAGTCACGGCGGACCGCGCCGTCCTGGAGCTCCACGTGGGGATGGGCTACGAGGTTGTGGTACCAGGTCGGGTGCTGCGGGGCTCCGCCCTGGGAGGCGACGACGACGTACTGCCCCTCGTGCTCGACCCGCATGAGGGGGGTCTTGCGGAGCTTGCGGCTCCGCGCGCCCACGGAGGTCAGCACGATGATGGGGACGCCGCGCATGGTGCTGGCCTCGGCGCCGTTCGTGGCCTCGAATCGCTCGGCCTGCTCCCTGGCCCAGGCGGAGGTGGACGGGGCGTACTCACCGGTCAGTGGCATGCCGGGTGGAACGCCGGAGCGGGCGTCGTCATTCCGCCGACGTTCTACCGGGACCCAGGTCGGCACCTCGCTCGTCGAGGGGCGCTGAGCGCCTACTCGAACCGGCTCGGGTCCCCCGCGCCGACCCGCAGGACCTCCGGGTACCCCTCCGACCAGTCGACCACCGTCGTCGGCTGGTGCGGGGTCTCGCCTGCGTCGATGACGACGTCGACGAGGTGGTCGAGCTCCTCCTTGACGAGCCAGCCGTCCGTCATGGGCTCGTCCTGGCCGGGCAGCAGCAGCGTGCTCGAGAGCAGCGGCTCCCCGAGGGCACGGACGAGGGCCAGCGTGACCGGGTGGTCGGGGATCCGCACGCCGACGGTCTTCTTGCGGGCGTGCGCGAGGCGGCGCGGGACCTCCTTCGTGGCCGGGAGGATGAAGGTGTACGGACCGGGGGTCGCCGCCTTGATGGCGCGGAACTGGGCGTTGTCGAGCAGCACGAACCGGCCGAGCTGGGCGAAGTCCGCGCAGACGAGCGTGAAGTGGTGCTTGTCGTCCAGGTGCCGGATCTGCCGGATCCGGTCCGCCGCGGTGTGGCTGTCCAGGCGGGCGCCGAAGGCGTAGCCGGAGTCGGTCGGGTAGGCGATGAGGGCGTCGTCCGCGAGCTGGGCGACGACCTGCGTGACCGCCCGGGGCTGCGGGTCCTGGGGGTGCATCTCGACGTAGCGCGCCATGGACCGAGACTAGGCCTCGGCCGTGCTCGGTGGCCGAGGTTCGGCCGTGGTGGGTGGACATGGCTCCACGGCTGTCGGGCCGCGCGTCCACGATGCGGCCGGGAGTGGCCGCGCATCGGGTGACGAACCGGACGATTCCGGACATCCCCGGGTGAAATCGGGTGATGCTCCACCCACGGGCGATCGGCGCCCGCTACCGTTCGAGGGAATGCTCGGGCGGCGCCTCGTCGCGCCCCTCGCTCGACCGCTCGGTCGTCGACGAAAGGCACCTCCCCATGCTCGGTCCCCTCAGCGCTGTGCCCGGGACGTCCGCGTCCCGCTCGGTCCGTGCGCGGCTCGCGCGCGCCGTCAGCCTCCTCACGGCGCTGGCCGTGGCGACGCTCGGCGCCGTGGTCGTCGCGCCGGCGGCGCAGGCCGACGGGGCGCTGAACTTCACGGCCTCCGTCGACGCGCCCGGCGAGGCGCTCCAGGGTGCCGAGCTCGCGCTCACCCTCACGGCACAGAACCCCACGGCCACACCGGCGTACAACACCTCGTTCCGGCTCGTGCTGCCGGCCGGGGTCTCGTGGTCGAGCTCGACCCCGGCGCCGACCTCCAGCACCGCCGGGCCCGCCGCGGGGGAGACGACCCTGGTCTGGATGAACGTGTCCGACCTGCTCGCCGGATCGCCCGGGCCGCTGGTCTCGCTGCCCGTCACCCTGCAGGTGGCGAGCACCGTCCCGCTCGGACCGCTCGCCCTGTCCGGGCAGGCGTACGCGAGCACGAACCCCCGCCTGCTGCCCACCTTCACCGCGGCCGGGGTCGCCTCGGGCGCGCACACCGCCTACCAGGCCATCAGCGACACCGTGCAGCTGGTGCCGTTCCTGCTGACCAAGACCCTGCTCACCGCCGAGAACGAGCTGCTGCGCGGCGTGCACGACCAGCGCGCCGAGTACCAGCTGCGGATCGACAACAACTTCGTCGACACCTCGACGGACTTCCAGATCGTCGACTACATCCCCGCCGCGCTGGAGTTCCTCGGCTGCGGCGAGCCCGGTGCCGACGGCGACCCCGACGTGGACGGCGACAACACCGCCGTCGGTGTCGAGGAGTACCCCGGTTCCGGCCGGCTCAACGCCACATCCTTCGGGCTCGCGGCGGGCACCTGCCCGGAGCCGACCACCGTCGTCACCCAGACCCTGGACCCGGACGGCGCGAGCGGACCGCTGCCCGCCGGCGTCTACACCGTCGTGACCTGGGACACCGCAGCCCTGGCCACCGCCACCGCGACGGACCTGTCCGGCACCGGGAGCCTCGACGCGGGCGAGTCCGCGGTGATCTCCTACGTGGTCGGCATCCCGCAGCGCGCGAACGCCGACACCTTCGCCGGCTCGGTCGGCCTCGCCGGCCAGCAGGCGTCGAACCTCGACAACAACACCGGCGCCTCGACGATCGAGCTGGACGGCGCCGAGCAGTCGGTGACCAACCTGGCCGTGCTCGGCGGCGACTACGACGACCCGAACGCCGCGGGCGGCACGCAGTCCTACAGCGACGACGACGCGGAGGTGACGGTCCTCGAGGACGTCTCGATCCACAAGGGCGTCGATGCCGGGACGATCGTGCAGGGCGGGACGAGCCTGTGGACCCTGCTCGTCGAGACCAGCGAGTACACCACCAGCGCCACCGAGATCGTCGTCGTCGACACGCTCCCGGACGGGCTGCGGGTCACCGGCACCTCACCGGCCGCGACGAGCGTCGTCGAGCAGAACGACGGCAGCACGCTGATCACCTGGTCGGGCGCCGCGACCGCCGACATGGTCACCAACGACACCGCGACCTACACGGTCAGCACGGTCGCCCGTGCCTACTACCGGCAGGGCCTCGCCGACGACCTGGCCAACCCGGTGCGGGCCAACGACGCGTGGACCAACTCCGTCGACCTGAGCGCCCGCGCCGTCGACCTGGACCTGACCGACCGGATGGTGCAGGACGAGTCCTCGGCCGGCCAGAGCGCCGACCCGATCTCCCTCGACAAGACCGTCGCCGCCCCGGACGCCAGCGGCCTGTGCGGCGACGGATCAGGCCTGACCTGGGAGGAGCCGGTCTCCACCGGCACCTTCACCCCCGGCGACTACGTCTGCTGGAAGATCGACATCGTCGCGCCGCCCGGCCTGGACACCACCAACTCCTCGCTGTCCGACTTCCTGCCGCCGGGCTTCACGTACACCTCCTCGACGACGGGTCTGGGCAGCGCGATCACGTTCCCCGCACCGGTCGTCGACGGCTCGGTGATCACCTGGACGTTCTCGGGAGCCACCGGCAACCTCGACGAGTCCCGCACGGCCTCCGTCGTCCTGCGCTCGCAGGTCACCGACCCGCGCGCGGCGGCGGACGGCGACATCCTCGGAAACCTCGCCAAGCTCGCGTACGAGAACACCGACGGCACGCTCTTCCAGCTGCGCGACCGGGTCGACGCCCGGTGGGCCGAGCCCGAGCTCACGGTCGCCAAGTCGGTCAGCCCGACGGGTCCGGTGACGGGTGGCCAGACGGTCACGTACCGGATCGACGTCGTCAACGGCGGGTCCCGCGACGCGGAGTCCGTCGTCGTGCGCGACATCCTGCCGAGCCAGCTCGCCTGCACCGACATCACCTCCGGGTACACGCTCACCGGCGGCACGGAGTCCACGGCGCTCGCCTGTGCCGGCGGCGTGATCGACGGGACGCTGACCGCCGTGCCGGCGAGCTCGACGGTCTCGATCGCCTTCGACGTCCTCATCCCCAACACGGTGATCCCCGGCACGACTCTCACCAACCGGGCCGGCGTGCGCACCTACACCGCGGACACGAACTCGGGCGGGACGTTCACCTACGTCCCCTCGGGCAACATCGACGGCACCCCGTCCGGGTCCACGAACACCGACCCCGCGACCGGCACGGTGAACCTGCCGATCACCGGGGCCGTGGTGACCAAGGCGGTCGCCACCGACATCGTCACCACGCCCGGGTCGAACGACAACACCGCCTCCGAGGCGACGATCGGCGAGTGGGCCACCTACACGGTGACCGCCACCCTGCCGAAGGACGCCACGGTGACCGGCACGCGGTTGGTCGACACGGTCAGCGGCAGGCTCTTCCTCGCCACCTCCGGCGTCGGCGTTCCGACCGCGACGTCGTCCGCCGGGACGGCGCTGACGACCACCGTGGCCGCGAACACGATCACGGTGGCGGTGGCCGACCACACCGTCGGCGCGACCGACGAGACGATCACCCTGACCTTCCGGGCCCGGGTGCTCAACCAGGTCGGCTCCAACGCGGGGACGCAGATCGACAACGTCGCGACCCTCTCCTGGGACAACGGCAGCGGGGGGACCATCTCCGCGACGTCCCCCAACGCGCCGATCACCCTGGTCGAGCCCAGCATGGACCTCGCGAAGACCGGCACCGACGACGGCGACGGCATGGCGGAGCCGGGCGAGGTGCTCAGCTACTCGTTGACCGTGCGGAACCTCGCCGGGACCCGCACGTCGACCGCCTTCGACACCGTGGTGGTCGACCAGGTGCCGAGCTCGATGGTGCCGACGGTTGACGGCACGACGGCGCTCGCGGACGGCGGGACGGTCCCCGGCGGCGGTGTGTGGAACAGCGGTGCGAGCACTCTCACCTGGCCGGCCTTCGACCTCGTGGGAGGTGCGAGCCAGGTCTTCGCCTACCAGGTGCTCGTCCGCTCCCCGCTGCCGGTCCCCGCGAGCTACCAGAACTCGGCGACCGTGACCACGAGCTCCCTCCCGGGCGACCTGCCCGCCGAGGAGCGGTCGGCGACGACCACGCCCACACGTACGAGGTACACCGACACCGACACCCACACCTTCACCGGCCCGCTGCCGTCGGTGGTCAAGACGGTGTCCCCGGCGACCGCCGCACCCGGCCAGGTCGTGACCTACACGCTGGCCGCGACCGTGCCGTCCGACATCACCACCCACGACCTCACCGTGCGCGACTCGCTGCCGGCCGGGCTGGTCCTGGTGCCCGGGTCCACGACCGTCGTCGGCTGTGCGCCGGCATGCGGGCTGACGGTCGGCGCGCCGATCACCTCCGGCCAGCAGGTCGCCTGGTACGTCGGTGACATCTCCGCCGTGACCGGCGACCGGGTGCTGACCTTCACCTACCAGGCCTACGTCGACGGCGCGACGAGCGTCGCCGCGGCGAGCACCCTCGACAACGCGGCGCGCCTCCGCTTCTCCGGCACGCCCGGGCCTGCTCCCACGACGATCGCGGAGGCCGACGCGCTGCCCGCCGCGAGCGCCACCTCGACGGCGCGGGTCACCGTCACCGAGCCCTCCGTGGCGCTGACCAAGACGGTCGGCTCCGCCGCCGGCCAGACCCACGCCCGCCGGGTCCTGCCGGGCGAGACGGTCACGTACACGATCACCCTGCGCAACACCGGCACCTCGACGGCCTACGACGTCGCCGTGGCCGACACGACGGACCCGCGCTTCGCGCCGATCACCGCCGTGACGGGCGCGACGGTGACCGACGCGGACCCCTCGGGCGACGGGAGCCTCGCGTTCACGGTGGCCGACATCCCGGTCAACGGGACCTCGACGATCACCTACCAGGCCCTCGTCCCCGACCCGCTGACCGCGAACCCGACCGGGCCGGAGCTGAGCAACACGGCCGTCTCGACCTACACCTCGGCCGCCGGCACGCCCGCCGGTGACCGCTCGTACACCACCAATACCGACACCGTCGGTCTCGAGGGTGACGTAGCGAGCATCGGCGACACCGTCTGGTTCGACACGAACGCCAACGGCGTCCAGGACCTCGGTGAGCTCGGTGTCCAGGGCGTCACCGTCACGGTGACCTACCTCGGCCCGGACAACACGCTGGGCACCCCGGACGACGAGGTGCACCCGACGACCACGGGCGCGACCGGCGCCTACCTCGTCGAGGACCTGCCGCAGGGCCTCTACCGGGTCGAGATCAGCGGTGTCCCGGCCGGCACGGTGAACACCTACGACGAGGACTCCACCACCACGGCGCCGGACGGCGTCACGGCGGTGACCCTGGCCGACGGCGACGCGCACCGGACGGCCGACTTCGGCATCCGCGGCAGCGGCACGGTCGGCGACACCGTCTGGCTCGACCAGAACGGCGACGGCGCCCAGGGGACCGGTGAGCCGGGCCTCGGCGGGGTCGAGGTCACGGTCTCGTGGCCTGCCGTCAACGGCCAGCCTGCCGGGACGATCACCACGACCACGGCGGCCGACGGCACCTGGTCCGTCACGGGCATCCCCGCGGCGGACGTCACGGTGAGCCTCGCCCCCGCGAGCTACCCGGCGGGCACGACGCTGGTCTCCGAGCCGCACGGCGGCGCGGTCGACGGCACTGCCACGTTCCCGCTCGCCGCGGGCGCCACCGACGACGGCTTCGACTTCGGCCTGCGGGGTACCGGCGAGATCGGTGACCGGCTCTGGGTCGACACGAACCGCGACGGCGTCCAGGACCCGACCGAGCCCGGCATCCCCGGAGCGACGGTCGAGGTGCGCTGGCTGGGGCCGGACCTGACGGCCGGCACCACCGACGACCTCCTGGTGACGACCACGACGGGTGCCGACGGCGCCTACCTGGTCGGCGGGCTCCCTGCCGGGGAGTACACCGTGACGGTCACCGCGCTGCCCACCGCGCTCGCGCCGACCTTCGACGAGGACAGCGCGCTGGTCAGCCCGGACGGCACGACCCGTCTCACGCTCCCGGCCGGTGGCTCGCACCGCACCGCGGACTTCGGCTACGTGGCCGACACCGGCGTGGGCGACCGCGTCTGGCTGGACCTCAACGGTGACGGGGTCCAGGACCTCGGTGAGCCCGGGATCCCCGGGGTCGAGGTCACCGTGACCTCGGCCGGCATCGACGGCCTCCTCGGCACGTCGGACGACATCGTCCGGACGACGACGACCGGGGTCGACGGCGCCTGGCTGGTGACCGGCCTGCCCGCGGGTCTGACCCAGGTGGCCGTGACCGGCGGCCTGCCGGGCGGCGTGACCGAGTCCTTCGACGCCGACGGTGTGCTGACCCCCGGGGTCAGCGAGGTCACCCTCGTCGACGGCAGCGTCGTGACGACGCAGGACTTCGGCTACACCGGCCCGAACAGCATCGGTGACCTCGTCTGGGTCGACGTGAACGCCGACGGCGTGCAGGACGCCGGCGAGCCCGGCCTCCCGGGCGTCACGGTCGAGCTGACCTGGCTCGGACCGGACGGCGTCGTGGGCGGCGGGGACGACATGGTGGTCCGGGCGATCACCGGACCCGACGGCGCCTACCTCGCCGCAGGGCTGCCCGACGGTGACTGGACGGTCGCCGTGATCGCGGGGATCCCGGCCGGCTACGCGCCGAGCTACGACGAGACGGACGTGGCCGACGGCGCGTCGACCGTCGTCGGGCTGGGGGCCGGCGGGCCGGAGGACCACCTCACCGCCGACTTCGGGTACGCCGGCACCGGCGCGATCGGCGGCACGGTCTGGCTGGACCGGCTGGTCGACGGCACGCTCGACACCCCGACCGAGGCGGGCCTGCCCGGCGTGGCGATCGACGTGACGTGGTCCGGACCGGACGGCATCCTCGGGACGCCGGACGACGTCGAGATCCGCACCCTGACCGGTGAGGGCGGGACGTGGACGGTCGAGCACATGCCGCCCGGCCCCTTCACGGCCGTGGTGGACACCACGACGATCCCCGCCGGCACCACGGTGGTCTGGGACCGGACGAACGGCACCTCCGGCCCGTCCGGCGCCTACGGCGACACGCTCGACCCGGGCGAGATCCGCACGGACATCGACACGGCCGTCCGGGGCACCGGGTCGATCGGCGACCTGGTCTGGATCGACTCGAACCGGAACGGGACCCGCGACCCGAACGAGCCGGCCGCGACCAACGTCCGCGTGGTGGTCACCTGGCTCGGCGGGGACGGCGTCCTCGGTGGTGGCGACGACGTGTCCGTCGAGGTGCGGACCGACGGGGACGGCATCTACGTGGCCGACGGCCTGCCGGCCGGACGCTTCGTGGTGACCTTCGACAAGGCCACCTTCCCGAAGGGCACGGCGGCGTACGCCGACCTCGACGGCGGCGACCCGCTCGTCACCACGGTGGACCTGGCGGCCGGCCAGCAGCGGACCGACGTCGACCTGGTGCTGCGGCCCACGTTCCTGGCCTCGACCGGTGCGACGGTCGGCGGGATCGTGCTGCTGGCGCTGCTGCTCATCGGCGGCGGCGTGTTCCTGCGGCGGCGCGCGGCGCGGATCGAGTGAGCTGACGCACACAGGGGCCCGGTCCGGGTGGACCGGGCCCCTGCGTGCGTGGCACCGGACCGGTCAGGTGATGCCGAGCCGCTCGGCGAGCAGCACGACCTCGTGGTCGAAGAACGTCGCCGGGTCGCTGACCACGAAGGCCCGGTGCCCGAACAGCTCGATGGAGACCGCGCCGAACAGGTAGGTCCAGGCCATCAGGCCGCGCATCGCGAGGTCGGGTGGGACGCCCGGCGGCATGACGGTCATCAGCGGGGCGAAGCTCGCGCGCAGCGCGTCGTCCGCCGGGGCGGCCGGATCGTCACCCGGGTAGCCCGGTCGGTCGGGCGGGGTCGGGCCGTCGCCGGACGTCCCCCCCGGTCCCGGGGTCCGCGGGGCGAGGAGGCCGCTGAGGAGCGCCGGCACCCGCCCGGCCGGGCCGAGGGTGTCCGCCGGTGCCGCGTAGCCCGGGATCGGCGAGCCGAAGATCAGCGTGTACTCGTGCGGATGGGCCAGGGCCCAGTCGCGGACCCCGTGGCAGATGGCCCGCCAGCGCTCGCCGAGCGCTCCGTCGTGCACCCGCGCCTCGGCCTGCTCCGCCGCCTCGCCCAGCGCGTCGTAGCTGTCGACGATGAGCCGGGTGAGCAGGGCGTCCCGGCTCGGGAAGTACCGGAAGACCGCCGAGGAGGACATCCCGATCTCCCGGGCGACGGCGCGGACCGAGAGGGCGGCGCCGCCGACCTCGCCGAGCTGGCGCCGGGCGGCGTCGATGATGAGCTGGGTCATCTCCTCCCGGACCCGGACGCGGGCTCGTGCGCTCGGCGAGGGAGGAGTCGTCATGGGGCCATCCTGGCCCATCGAGAGAGCAGAGGCAACAAACGAGAGCGCTGCTCTTGACGAGGTGCCGCGGCCGCGCCATGCTGAGAGCGAGAGCAGTGCTCTCCACAGTGAGCGTTGGTCTCGACCTTCGACCGCGGCGCCTCGCGCCCCGGTCGTCCCCCGCTGAGCCGTCCCGTCCGATCCCAGGAGTCCTCGTGTCCCGTCATCTCGTCGTCGGAGCCGGCGCCGTCGGTTCCGCCCTGGCACTGCTGCTCGCGGAGCGTGGCGAGGACGTCGTCGTCCTCTCCCGGTCCGGCTCCGGCCCCGACGAGCCGGCGGTGCGCCGGCTCGCGGGGGACGCGTCGTCCGCCGGGGTGGTGACGGCGGCGAGCGAGGGCGCCGTGGCGATCTACAACTGCGCCAACCCGGCGTACCAGCACTGGCCGACGCTGTGGCCGCCGATCGCCGCCGCGCTGCTCGCCGCGGCCGAGGCCACCGGTGCGGTGCTGGCCACGACGGGCAACCTCTACGGCTACGGGCCGGTCGACGTCGCGATGACGGAGGACCTTCCGCTCGCGGCCACCGGGGCCAAGGCGCGCACCCGGGTGGTCATGTGGGAGCAGGCCCTGGCGGCGCACGCCGCGGGCCGCGTCCGGGTGACCGAGGTGCGGGGCTCGGACTACCTGTGCCCCGGCCAGCAGAGCCAGCTCGGCGACCGCGTCATGCCGCGACTGCTGGCGGGCAGGTCCGTCCGGGTGCTGCGGAGCGCCGACACCGCGCACACCTGGACCTCGCCCGCCGACGTCGCGCGGCTGCTCGCCGTGGTGGGCACCGACGAGCGCGCCTGGGGCCGGGCCTGGCACGTGCCGAGCGTCGCGCCGCGGAGCCAGCGCGAGGCGATCGGCGACCTGGCGGTGGCGGCAGGCGTCGAGCCCGGCGCGGTCGGTGAGCTCGCCCCGGCCCTGGTGCGCCTCCTCGGCCTCGCCGTCCCGATCATGCGCGAGCTGCCGGAGGTCGCCTACCAGCTCGAGCGACCCTTCGTCCTGGACTCCTCCGCCGCGCAGACGACGTTCGGCCTCGCCCCGACCCCCTGGGACGTCCAGCTGGAACGGCAGGTCGCCGCGTACCGGTGACGCGGCGACCCCCCGGCGCCGTCCCGCGCAGGGGTCTCCGGTCCCGGCTCAGTCCGCGGTGGCCAGCTTGCTCACCAGGTGCGCCGGGAGGACGTCGTAGTGGTCGAAGGTCGAGGTGAACGTGCCCCGACCCCCGGTGAGCGAGCGCAGGTCCAGCACGTAGCGGGTGATCTCCGCGTCCGGGACCAGGGCCTGCACCTGGTAGCGCCCGTCCGGCAGCCCCTCGGTGCCGGCGATCCGCCCGCGCCGGGAGGACAGGTCGCCCATGACGTCGCCCTGCTGGGAGGCCGGCACGGTCACCGTCACCATCGACACCGGCTCGAGCACGACGGTGCCCGCCTTGGTCAATGCCTCGCGCAGCCCGTGGGCCGCGGCCGTCCGGAACGCCATCTCGGAGGAGTCGACCGGGTGGTACTTGCCGTCGTAGGCCTCCACCTCCACGTCCACGACCGGGAAGCCGTGCAGGCCGCCGACGGCCATCGCCTCGTGCACCCCCTTCTCCACCGCGGGGATGTAGTTGCGCGGGATCGAGCCGCCGACGATCGAGTCGACGAAGGCGCTGCCCTCGCCGCGCGCGCGGGGCCGCACGCGGAGCTGGGCGACGGCGAACTGCCCGTGCCCGCCGGACTGCTTCTTCAGCTTGCCCTCGGCCTCCGTCGGCCCGGCGATGGTCTCGCGGTAGGCGATCCGCACCTCCTCGGTGGTGACGTTGACGCCGAACTTGCGGCTCAGCCGCTCCAGCGCCACCACGAGGTGGGTGTCGCCGGTGCCGCGCAGCACCGTCTGACCGCCCTCGGCGTCCCGGTCGATGACCAGGGTCGGGTCCTCGGCGACCAGGCGCTGGAGCGCGCTGGACAGCTTGTCGTCGTCCGCCTGGGTCAGCGGGTTGAGCGCCAGGGCGTACGGGGTCGGGCGCGGGGCGGTGCCCACCGGGGTGACGGCCGTGCCGCGCTTGGAGAGGGTCGAACCCGTCGGCGAGGCCGAGAGCTTGGACACCGCGGCGATGTCCCCGGCGACGACGGTGTCGACCGACAGGTGCTCCTTGCCGCGGACCCGGAACAGGCCGTGCATCCGCTCGTCCGCCCCGGTCACCGAGTTGGTGAGGTGGTCGTCGGTGCGGACCGTGCCGGCGAGCACCTTGAACATCGAGACCTGGCCGACGAACGGGTCGGCGACCGTCCGGAACAGGTGGACGAGCACGTCGCCGTCCGGGTCGGCGGCGATCTCCAGGACGTCGGCGCCGTCCGGCGTGCGCACCTTCGAGGGCCGGTCGGCCGGGGAGGGGCCCAGCTCGCACAGGTAGTCCGCCAGCCGGTCGACGGCGACCTCGGTCGTCGCGGACCCGACGAGCACGGGGAACGCCAGGCAGTCGCGGACCTCGTGGACCAGGGCGCGCTCCAGGTCGGCCGCTCCGGGCACCTCGCCGGAGAGGTAGCGCTCGAGCTGCTCGTCGTCGCCGGAGACGATCTCCTCGGCGACCTCCTCGTGCAGGCGGTGCTCCTCGTCGGCGACGTCGGCGGGCAGCTCCGTCGTCGCGTGCGTCCCGTCGGCCGCGTACTCGAAGGCCTCGTCGGAGAGCACGTCGGCGACGCCGTGGAAGGCGTCCTCCTCGCCGAGCGGTAGCTCGAGGGGGACGAACCCGGCGCCGAAGACCTCGCGCAGCTGGGCGAGCACGCGCTGGAAGTCGGCGCGCTGCTTGTCCTCCTTGGTGACGAACACGAGGCGGGGGATGCCCGCCTCGACGCACTGCTGCCAGACGAGCTCGGTGCCGACCTCGACCCCGTCGACCGCGCTGACCAGGACGATCGCGAGGTCGGCGACGGCCAGGGCGGCATCCACGCCGCCGGCGAAGTCGGCGTACCCGGGGGTGTCGATGAGGTTGACGGTGTACGTGGTCCCGTCGCTGGCCTTCCACTCGAACGGGGCGACCGCCGGGGACAGCGAGATGCCCCGCTTGATCTCCTCGGGCTCGGTGTCGCACACGGTGGTGCCCTCCTCGACGCGCCCGAGCCGCGGGATGACACCGGCGCGGTGCAGGAGTGCTTCGGCGAGGGTGGTCTTGCCGACCCCGCTGTGGCCCACCAGGGCCACGTTGCGGATCAGCGGCGTTGCTGCCTGGTCCATGACGGATCTCCTTCGTTGGAGTGGCCCTTGGATGCAGGCTAGCGACGACACCGGCCGGGGCAAGCGTGACCATCGTCCGGGGCGCCGGCCGCGCGGCGCGCCGGGCCGCGGCGGCTGGGGCCTTCCCGTCCTCGCCTCGAGCAGGTAGCCTGGGTCGAGGCGATGGGACCGGTCTCATCGGATCAGCAGAAGGGCAATCATGCGCTACGGGCACTTCGACGACGAGACCCGCGAGTACGTCATCACGACGCCGCACACCCCGGCCCCGTGGATCAACTACCTCGGGTCCCAGGACTTCTTCTCGCTGATCTCCCACCTGGGCGGCGGCTACTCCTTCTACCGCGACGCGCGGATGCGCCGGCTGACGCGGTACCGGTACAACAACATCCCTGCCGACGTCGGCGGCCGGTACTTCTTCGTCCACGACGACGGCGACACCTGGACCCCGACGTGGCTGCCGGTCAAGGCCGACCTCGACCACTTCGAGACGCGGCACGGCATGGGCTACACCCGGATCACCGGCGAGCGCGGCGGGCTGCGGGTCGAGTCGCTGCACTTCGTCCCGATGGACGAGAACGCCGAGATCGCGCGGGTCACCGTGACCAACACCTCCGAGGTCACCAAGACCCCGACGCTGTTCTCGTTCGTGGAGTTCGCCCTGTGGAACGCCCAGGACGACCAGACGAACTACCAGCGCAACCTGTCCATCGGCGAGGTCGAGGTCGAGCTCGACGGCCCGCACGGCTCCGCCGTCTACCACCGCACCGAGTACCGCGAGCGCCGCGACCACTACGCCGTGCACGCCGTCAACGCGCCGGCCACGGGCTTCGACACCGACCGGGACACCTTCGTCGGCGCGTACAACGGACCGGGCGAGTCCGCGGTCCCGCGGGCCGGTGTCTCGGCGGGCTCGGTGGCCTCCGGCTGGTACCCGATCGGCTCGCTCAGCCTGGCGCCGACCCTCGCGCCGGGGGAGTCGGTCACCTACACCTTCGTGCTGGGCTACCTCGAGAACCCGGTCCAGGAGAAGTGGGCCGACGACGCCCACCAGGTCGTCAACAAGGAGCGCGCCCACGCCCTGCTCTCGCGCTTCGCGACCACCGAGCAGACCGACGCCGCCTTCGCGGCGCTCCGCGACCACTGGACGAGGCTGCTCTCGACCTACTCGGTCGCCTCGACCGACCCGCAGCTGGACCGGATGGTCAACATCTGGAACCAGTACCAGTGCATGGTCACCTTCAACATGTCCCGCTCGGCCTCGTACTTCGAGACCGGGATCGGCCGCGGGATGGGCTTCCGCGACTCCAACCAGGACCTGCTCGGCTTCGTGCACCTGATCCCCGAGCGCGCGCGCCAGCGGATCCTGGACATCGCCGCGACCCAGTTCCCCGACGGCTCGGCGTACCACCAGTACCAGCCGCTGACCAAGCGCGGGAACAACGACGTCGGCTCGGGCTTCAACGACGACCCGCTCTGGCTCATCGCCGGGGTCGCGGCCTACCTCAAGGAGACCGGCGACACCTCGATCCTGGACGAGCAGGTCCCGTTCGACAACGACGAGGCGCTGGCCGAGCCGCTGTTCGAGCACCTGACGCGCTCCTTCCGGTTCACCGTCGACAACCGCGGACCGCACGGTCTGCCGCTGATCGGCCGGGCCGACTGGAACGACTGCCTCAACCTCAACTGCTTCTCCTCCGAGCCCGGCGAGTCGTTCCAGACGACCGAGAACGCCTCGGGCGGGGTCGCGGAGTCGCTGTTCATCGCCGCCCAGTTCGTGCTCTACGGCGAGCAGTACGCGCAGATCGCCGAGCGTCGCGGGCTGACCGAGGTCGCCGCCGCGGCGCGCACCGAGGTCGAGGCCATGCGGGAGGCGGTCCTGGCGCACGGCTGGGACGGCCGCTGGTTCCTGCGCGCCTACGACTTCCACGGGAACAAGGTCGGCACCGACGAGCACGCCGAGGGCAAGATCTGGATCGAGCCGCAGGGCTTCGCCGTGATGGCGGGGATCGGCACCGAGAAGCCGGCCGACGGCGGCCCGTCGGTCGCCGAGACCGCGCTGGAGTCGGTCAACGAGATGCTGGCGACCGAGCACGGCATGGTGCTGCAGTACCCGGCCTACACGACCTACCAGATCGAGCTGGGCGAGGTCTCCACGTACCCGCCGGGCTACAAGGAGAACGGTGGCATCTTCTGCCACAACAACCCCTGGGTGATCATCGGCGAGACGGTGCTCGGCCACGGTGAGCGCGCGTTCGACTACTACCAGAGGATCACCCCGGCGTACCGCGAGGACATCTCCGAGATCCACAAGCAGGAGCCGTACGTCTACGCGCAGATGATCGCCGGCAAGCAGGCGGTGCGGCACGGCGAGGCGAAGAACTCCTGGCTCACCGGCACCGCGGCCTGGAACTTCGTCACGGTCAGCCAGCACCTGCTCGGGGTCCGCCCGGGCTGGGACGGGCTGGTCGTCGACCCGCAGATCGGGCCCCAGGTGCCGGAGTTCACGGTGCGCCGGGTCGCGCGGGGCGCCACCTACGAGATCAGCGTCCGCAACTCCGGCGCGGAGGGCTCCCGGGCCCGCCTCACGGTCGACGGCGTGCAGATCGAGGGCAACGAGGTGCCCTACGCCCCCGCCGGCGCCGTCGTGCGGGTGACCGCCGTCCTCTGAACGCCGAAGATCCGGAGGTTTCGGAGCGAGAACCGCTCAGAAACCGCCGGATCCTGGGTCGGGCGGGTCGGCCGTCGGGCGGGTCAGCCCGCGGCGAGGATGTCGACGACGAAGATCAGCGTCGAGTTCGGCGGGATCGCGTCGCCGCTGCCGTTCTCGCCGTAACCAAGGTCCGACGGGACGACCAGGAGGACCTGGCTGCCGACGGTCTGGCCGACGAGGCCCTGGTCCCAGCCGGTGATGACCGAGCCGGTGCCGATCTGCGTCTCGAACGGTGCCCCGTTGGTCCACGAGGAGTCGAACGGGGTGCCGTCGAAGAGCCATCCGCTGTACTGCACGGTGAGGGTCTGGCCCGACTCGACGGCGGCGCCCTCGCCCGTGATGAGGGTCTGGGCGACCAGCTCGGTGGGCTCAGCGGTGCCGTCCGGGACCGAGATCGACGGCTCGCCGTCCTCGGCGAGGGTGACGACCGGCAGCCCGGCCGGCGGGGTGACGGCCTCACCGGTGGCGCGGTTCGAGACCTTCTCGAAGGCCTCGATGACCATCACCGTGGCGGCGGTGGCCTCGGCCGTGTCGGTGGCCTCGGTGCCGGGGACCGCGAAGAGCACCCGGGTGCCGATCTTGTGCCCGACGAGCGCGGTGACGAGCGCGGTGACGATCTGGGTGTCGGACATGGCGATCACGCTCGGCGCCCCGTCGTCCCAGGTGGACCCGAGCACGCTGCCGTCGTCGCCGTCGACGGCGACGTAGTGGACGTTGACGAGGTCGTCGGCGGTGATCTCCTCGCCGTCGCCCTCGGTCTCGACCAGTGCGGCCGGCTCGGAGATCGTGAACGGCTGCGTGAAGGTGACCGTCGGCGTCGCGCCGAGGTCGCCCTCGACGGTCACGGACTCGAGGGCCGCGAGGTCGGCGGCGTTCATCGTGCTGCTGGCGCTCGCGGAGGACGAGGCGCTCGCGTCGGAGCCCGACCCGCTGCTGCAGCCGGCAAGGAGGGTCGCGGCCAGGGCGACGGAGATGAGGGCGGCGGCCGGTCGGCGCACAGCGGGGTCCTTCACAGTCGGCGGTCCCGGGCGAGGAACGGCCTCCCGCGGGGTGCCCGCGGACGCGGACCGCCTCAGGGTACGTGCTCAGTCTGGGAGTCCGCTGAGAGAGCGGCCCGGCGAAGACCCTGGCACTCCCACGAAGTCGCCTGCTGAGACGGGCGATCTCGACAGTCGAGACCTTTGGCCTTGGGCCGCGCCTCCCCGCGGCCTACAGTTGCCCGGAGCCGGTCGCGATCCGGCGGCAGAGCGCCGACGTCCGGACGGCGCGCGGATGACGGAGCAGCATGGTGGAGACGAGCGGCACGACCTCGGTGCCCGCGCGCCTGGCGGCCTCGGCCGAGCTCGGCCCGACGGTCTCCTTCGAGCTCTACCCGCCGCGGTCGGCGGCGGCCGAGGAGTCGCTCTGGGACACGATCGGCCACCTCGCCGACGTCGCGCCGGACTTCATCTCCGTGACCTACGGGGCGTCCGGCTCCTCGCGCGAAACCTCACGCGCCGTGGTCCGGCACGTCATCGAGCACACCGACGTCCGTCCGGTGGCGCACCTCACCTGCATCGCCTCGCCCCGCGCCGAGCTCCGGGAGATCGCCGAGGGCTTCCTCGCCGACGGTGTCCGCGACTTCCTCGCGCTGCGCGGCGACCCGCCCGCCGGGGTGGACCCCTGGGTGCCACCCGCCGACGGCCTCGCCCGGGCCAGCGACCTCGTCGAGCTGCTCCGCCGGATCGAGCCGGGCGTCGACGTCGCCGTGGCGGCGACCCCGTCCTGCCTGCCTGAGGTCGCCGACCCGGGCGCCCCGCTCTGCGGCGACCTGCTGGCGCTGCGGGCCAAGCAGGAGGCCGGCGCGCAGTACGCGATCACCCAGGTCTTCTTCGAGGTGGAGTCCTACCGCCGCTACGTCGCCGCGGCGCGGGCCGCGGGCGTGCACCTGCCGATCGTGCCGGGCATCGTCCCGCTGGAGAACCCGGCCCGGCTGCGGCGGCTGGAGGAGATCAGCGGGGTCCCCGTCCCCGGGGCGCTGCTCGACCGGCTCGACGCCGAGACCGATGAGCAGCGCCGCCGGGCCGCCGGCCTGGAGATGGGCGCGGAGCTGGTGTCCGCGGTGCTCGAGGCCGGCGCGCCGGGGCTGCACCTGTACACCTTCAACCAGTCGCGGGCCTCGGTCTCCCTGCTCGAGCGGCTCGGGCTGACCCGGGGGCCGGGAACCGCCTGAAGGTGCTCCCGCCCGGCGCGTCCGGTCAGTCCGTGGTCGGGCTCACCGGCTCGGTGGTCGACATGAGGACGAAGACCTCACCCGCGGGGCCGGCGACCGTCGCCGTCGTGCCCCACGGGCTCGGGCTGGGTCCGGCCAGCAACGACCCGCCCAGTTCCACGACCCGCTCCGCAGCCTTCTCGGTGTCCTTGGTGCCGAAGTACACGAACCACGCGGGATCGGTGCCCTCTGCCTTGCTGCCCGGGCCGCCCAGCCCACCGACCGGCTCGCCCCCGGGCGGCGTGAACGTCACGTAGTCGAAGCCGGGCTGGGACAGGTCGCCGAACTCGTAGCCGAAGACGTGGCCGTAGAAGGCCTTCGCCGCCTCGAAGTCCAGGCCGTAGCTCTCGTTCCAGATGACGGTGCCGGGCTCGTTCACCACGTTCGACCCGATGTGCTCCCCGGCCTCCCACAGGCCGAAGGATGCGCCGACCGGGTCCAGCACGGCAGCGAAGCGCCCGAAGGGCTCGACGGTCTCCGGCCCGACCAGCACCTGGCCACCGGCCTCGGCCGCCTTCGCCAGGGTCGCCTCGATGTCATCGGTGGCGAGGTAGGTCGTCCAGGCGGCAGGCTCCTCGCTCTCGGCCACGCCGGCGATCATCTTCCCGCCGCGATGGGACATCGAGTAGAAGCCCATCTCCGGGCCGGCGGGTGGCAGGAAGCCCCAGCCGAACAGGCCGGTGTAGAACGCGTGTGCCGCCCGGTGGTCCGGCACGTTGAGGTCCACCCACGCGGGCGTCCCGGCGGGCCACTTCTCGTCGCGGATCATCGTCGCCTCCTCCCGCCGCCGGTGGCGGCGTCGTCCGTTCATCAGACCACCGCGGGCGTCGGGGCGCCCAGGGGAGGGGCGGTCGTCGCGGGGACGAGGTGCGTTCTTGCCCCGGCGGTCGACGTCAGTCGGTCGGGTCGATGGGGTCGGCGGTCTCGGCGACCGTGAGCGCCGGGATGCTCGGCCCGGACCGTCGGGAGTCGGCGCGGAGCCGGCGCAACGAGGCGAGGGTCGCCACGACCGACACCGCGGCCGCGGCCTGCACCACGAGGAAGCCGCCGTGCGAGCCCTGGGCGTCGATGACGGCCCCGGACACGGAGGAGCCGAGCGAGACCCCGACGCCCAGCGAGGTGCCGACCCAGGTGAGGCCCTCGGTGAGCTGGCGCCGCGGGACGATCTGCTGGACCAGGCCGTTGCCGTTGATGAGCGTCGGCGCGATCGCGAACCCGGCCGCGAACATGACGACCGCCAGCACGGCCAGGCTCGTGACGAGCTCGAAGAGCGCGACGCCGAGCGCGAGGGCGACCATCCCGAGCGCGAAGCGTTGCCACAGCGGCCGGACGAAGTGCCGGGAGCCGTAGACCAGCCCCGAGATGAGCGACCCCGTCGCGAACACGGCGAGGATGAACCCGGCGGCACCCTTGCTGCCCTGCTCCTCCGCGAAGGCGACCACCGAGACGTCCGTCGCCCCGAAGATCGCGCCCATCCCGACGAAGACCGCGGCCAGGACCACCATCGAGCCCGAGCGCATCACGCTGCGGTGGCGCTCCCCCGGCTCGCGCGGCGCGACCGGCGGCTCCGTCCCGCGCAGGCCGAGGAAGATCAGGCCGCCGACGAGCAGGGCGAGGACCGGCACGACGAGGCCCGCGGTGGGGGTGACCGAGGTGGCGAGCAGCGTCGCCGCGACGGGCCCGACGACGAAGACCACCTCGTCGAGCGCGGACTCCAGGGAGTACGCCGTGTGCAGCGCGCGGTGGTCGTCCAGGACGTAGGACCAGCGCGCGCGGACCAGCGCGCCGATCGAGCCGCTGCTCGCCCCGACGACGACGGCGAGCGCGTAGAGCCACGGGGTCGGCGCCTGGAGCGCGGCCGCCGCGATGAACACGGCGAGCGCGCCGGCCGCGACGAGCGTGGCGGGGCGCATCGTGCGCGCCTGACCGTGGCGGTCGACCAGCCGGGCCAGCAGCGGCGAGCAGATCGCCTGGACCACGACGTACACGGCCGAGACCCGCCCGGCCAGGCCGTACGAGCCGTAGATGCCCGAGACGGCCAGCACCATCCCGATGCCCACCATCGAGATGGGCAGCCGGGCGAGGACTCCCGCCGAGGAGAAGGCCAGCGCGCCGGGGCGCGCGAGGACCTCACGGTACGGCTGGAGCATGGCGCCATCCTCTCAGGCGCCACCGACACCCGGGCGACGGCACGGTCGCGAGCCGGTCCCGGCCCGCGACCGGGCGGCTCAGCCGCCCAGCGTCTCGGTGACCAGCGCGCGGGCCGCCTGCTGCACCTCGGCCGAGGTGGTCGGCCGAGACGAACGACTCGGCGTAGACCTTGTAGACGTCCTCGGTGCCCGAGGGGCGTGCGGCGAACCAGGCGTGCTCGGTGGTGACCTTGAGGCCGCCGATGGCGGCACCGTTGCCCGGGGCCTCGACGAGACGTCCGGTGATCGGCTCGCCGGCGAGCTCGGTCGCGGTGACCTGCTCGGGCCGGAGCGAGCCGAGGGCCTTCTTCTGCTCCCGCGTGGCCGGGGCGTCGACCCGGGCGTACCAGGACTCGCCGTGCCGCTCGACGAGGTGCGCGTGCAGCTGCGACGGCGACGAGCCGGTCTTCGCGGTGATCTCCGCAGCCGAGCAGCGCCAGCAGGATGCCGTCCTTGTCGGTGGTCCAGACCGAGCCGTCCATCCGGAGGAAGGACGCGCCTGCGGACTCCTCGCCGCCGAAGCCGACCGAGCCGTCCAGGAGCCCGGGGACGAACCACTTGAAGCCCGACCGGGACCTCGAGCAGCCGCCGGTCGAGGTGCGCCGCGACCTTGTCGATGAGGGCCGAGGAGACGAGCGTCTTGCCGATCGCCGCGTCGGCCGGCCAGTTCGGGCGTCCGCCGCCGTACAGGTAGGAGATCGCCGTGGCGAGGTAGTGGTTCGGGTTCATCAGCCCGGCGTCCGGGGTGACGATGCCGTGCCGGTCCGCGTCGGCGTCGTTGCCGGTGGCGAGGTCGTAGGGGCTCGTGCCGCCCGTGCCCGTCATCGCGTTGACCAGGCTCGCCATCGCGTACGGCGAGGAGCAGTCCATCCGGATCTTGCCGTCCCAGTCGAGCGTCATGAACGCCCAGCGCGGGTCGACCTTCGGGTTGACCACGGTGAGGTCCAGGCCGTGCCGTTCGGCGATCTCGCCCCAGTAGTCGACCGAGGCGCCGCCGAGCGGGTCCGCGCCGATCCGCACGCCGCTGGCGCGGACGAGCTCGAGGTCGACCACGTTGGGCAGGTCCGCGACGTACGCCGACATGAAGTCGTGCTTGCGCGTCGTCGTGGCGGCCAGCGCCTTCTCCAGGCTCGTGCGGCGGACGGCGCCCAGGCCGGAGCGCATGAGCTCGTTCGCGCGGTCGGCGATCCAGCCGGTCGCGTCGGAGTCGGCCGGCCCGCCGTGCGGCGGGTTGTACTTGAAGCCGCCGTCCCGGGGCGGGTTGTGCGACGGGGTGACGACGATGCCGTCGGCCAGCCCGCTGCCGGCCCCGCCGGTGGTGCGCACGCCCTCGGACGTCCCGGCGCCGTTGTGCAGCAGGATCGCGTGCGAGACCGCCGGCGTCGGGGTGTAGCCGTCGCGGGCGTCCACGTGCACCTCGACCTCGGCGGCCGCGAGGACCTCCAGGGCGGTCTGCCATGCGGGCAGGGACAGGGCATGGGTGTCCCGGCCGAGGAACAGCGGACCGTCGGTCCCCTGGCCGCGCCGGTACTCCACGATCGCCGCGGTGATCGCGATGATGTGGGCCTCGTTGAAGGCGGAGTCCAGGCTGGACCCGCGGTGCCCGGAGGTGCCGAAGGCGACCTGCTGGTCGGGATTCTCCGGATCGGGGTTGCGGTCGTAGTACGCCCCGATCAGGGCGTCCACGTCGATGAGGTCCTCGGGCAGGGCGGTGGTTCCGGCGCGCTCATGCATGGAGCGATACTCGCACCGCAGGGGCCTCCCGCGCACCCGCCGGGGGCGGCGGGTTCTGCGGATCTCGGTAGGCTCCGCTGCCATGAGCCGTTCCGTCGACTTCGTGCTGCGTCCCTTCGAGGGCATCCCCGGTGAGCCGGACTGGGTCGCGATGCGCGAGGTGGTCCCCGCCGCGACGGGCACCGCGCGCACGACGGCCGCGCACGGTGCCCGCGAGGTCGTGGTCGCCACCGTGCTGCCGATGTCCTGGGCGGCACTGCACCGCGGGGACGGCGTGATCATGCTCGGGCTGCAGCAGCAGGCCGGGTCGGGCGACGCCTCCCGTGACCTGGCGGCCGCCCTGCTCAGCGCGCTCGACGCGCCGGTGGGCACCCCGGTCGCCGCGGACGGCCGTCCGGGCCCCGGCCCGCGCCTGCAGGACGTGCTCGACCTCACCGTGCCGTTCGAGGTCACCGTCCACGAGGGCTTCGAGTTCTGGGCCGCCCAGGGGGTCGAGCTGGGCGCCGAGGCGGCCGCCTCGCTGGAGCGGATGAACGAGACGGTGGTCCCGACCCGGCGCCTCACCTCGGTCGACGCCGCCTACTGGGCGCGGATGGGCGAGCGGGAGTACCTGCGCTGGGCCGTCCCGCAGGACGAGCAGCTCTTCGTCGACGGCCTCGCCCGGCTGCACGCCCGACGCGAGGCCGGCCTGGGCGAGGGCGGGCGCCTCGGCAAGTTCATCGGCGCCTTCCGCTCCTGCGGGATCCTCGTGCCCGTCTGGGACCTCGCGCCCGGGACGGAGCCGGCGGAGATCGAGACCCCGGTGGCCGAGCTCGCCGCCCGGCTCGACGCCGCGTTCGCGGTCGACGCCCCGCTGACGGCGGACGAGCGCCGTGCGCGTGCCGGCCTGGTCGCCCGCCAGCTCACCCTGCGCTGACCTGCGCCGAGCTGCGCCGACCTGCACCGACGCTGCGCGGCGCGGTCGCCGCGGAGCCGCGCCGGGGCTCGCCCACGTCGGAAGATGACCGGCTGTTGACCAGAACGTGGCCAGTGGGTGGCGTCGTCCGCAACCGTCGCTAGGGTGAGGACGTGCTGAACCCGTCGTCGCCGCAGACCCCCTCCGAGCGGGTCGCGGTCGTCATCCCGGCCAAGGACGAGGCCGACCGGATCGCCGCGACCGTGCGGGCCGCCAAGGCCATCCCGCACGTGGACCTCGTCCTCGTCGTCGACGACGGCAGCATGGACGCGACCCAGCACGTCGCACGGGACGCGGGCGCCGTCGTCGTGCGGCACTCGCACAACCGGGGCAAGGCCTCGGCGATGGAGACCGGTGCCGCCGTCGTCGCGATGCGCGACGCCGAGGACGCACCGCCCCGCGCGCTGCTCTTCCTCGACGGCGACCTGGGCGAGTCGGCCGTCAACGCGGCGCCGCTGATCCCGCCGGTCCTCGACGCGGTCGCCGACATGACGATCGCCCTGCTCCCGCCGCAGACCGGAGCCGGCGGTCGCGGCCTCGTCGTCGGGCTCGCGCGCCGATCCATCCACGCGATGACCGGGTGGCTGCCGAGCCAGCCGCTCTCCGGCATCCGCTGCCTGACCCGGGAGGCCTTCGAGGCCGGCACGCCGCTCGCGCGCGGCTGGGGCGTGGAGACCGGGCTGAGCATCGACCTCGTCGCGAAGGGCTTCGTCGCCCTCGAGGTCCCGTGCGACCTGCGCCACCGCGCGTCGGGGACCGATCTCGCCGGTCAGCTGCACCGCGCCGGCCAGTACCGCGACGTCCTCCTCGCGGTGAACACGCGCCGGCTCAAGCGGCTGGCCGCGAGGAACGGGCAGCGGACCGCCCGCTCGTCGGCCACGTAGGCTGAGCGGGTGTCTGCGCCCTCGTCCTCGACCGTGCGCAGAGGTCACCGGCTCGCCGGCAGGGCGCGTCGGGCCGCCGCCCTCGCCCTCGTCCTGCTGATCGGCGCCGCGCCGGCCGCGCAGGCGGTCTCCTCCCGCTCCGTCGGGCAGGACGAGCCGTCCCTCGCCTCCGCCGTCGGTGCGGCGGCGACCGGCCTCGTCGTGGTCGGCACCGGTGGGCTGCACTGGACCGACGTCGACCGCACCGGCACCCCCACCCTCTGGCGGATGGTCGCCGGTGGCTCCGTCGGCTCGATCTCGGTCCGCACGGCCGGCTCGCGCACCTGCCCGGTCGACGCCTGGTCGACGGTCTCGGCGGGCCGGCGCTGGTCCGTCCCCACGCCGGCGGAGCAGGGCGACCCGGCCGACGGGTCCGCCGTGGCCGAGACCGTCTCCGACGGCTGTGCCGACCTGCCGACGGTGGTCCCGACCTCGACCGCGACCGACGGTCCCGCGCCGCACCTCGTCGAGGGCTGGGCCGGCCTCACCCCGGACGAGCCGGTCGACGACGCCTCGAGCGCGGGCAGTCCCGGCACGCTCGCCACCCTGGTCGCCGAGGCCGGAGCGTGCACGACGGCCGTCGGCCCCGGCGGCGCCGTCGCGCTCGCCGACGCCGAGGGCCGCGTCGAGCGCTACGTCCCGACGCTCGCGGACCTCTCGCCGGGCGAGCTCACCGCCTGCCCGGTCGCGGTCGTGGACACCGGTGAGCTCGGCGAGGACCGGGCCGACCGGCAGGACGCGCTCCGGCGTCTCGACGTGGCCCTGCTCGGCATCCTCGACGCGCTGCCCGACGGCTGGCACGTCGTGGTCGCCGGCATCTCGGACACCCCCGTCGCCGAGGAGGGCCTGCAGGTCGTCGTCGACTGGGAGCGGGGCGGTCGGGTGGGCTGGCTCACCTCGGACTCGACCCGCCGGGCCGGCATCGTCACGCTGCCCGACCTCGCCGCGACCGCGGTGGCGGCGGTCGGCGGTGAGCTGACCGACGTCGTCGGCGCGCCGCTCACCGTCGGCGCCGACCGGCGGATGAGCGCCCAGCGGACCGTGGAGAACCGGCGCTACCTCACCGAGATGACGACGACGGTCACCCACGTCATGCCGGTCTTCGCGGCGGTCGTCCTGCTCGCCGGGGTCACCGCCGGCCTGGTGCTGTGGCGTACGCGTCGGCGCCCGCGGGGCCCCGGTCCGGTGACCCGGCGCGTCCTGACCGCCGTCCTGCTGCTCGCCGGGTCGGCGCCGGCCGGTGCCTTCCTCGCGGCCCTCTCGCGGTGGTGGGTCACGCCGGCGCCCCTCGTCGGGGCCGCGGTCTCGGCCGCGATCGGCACCGTGCTGCTCGCCCTCGTGGCCTGGGTGGTCTCGCGGGCCCTGCCCGCGGGGCCCTGGCGTCTCGCGGGGGTCAGCGCGGGGCTGACCTGGCTGGTCCTCACCGTCGACGGGCTGAGCGGGACCCAGCTGCAGCAGGGCTCGATCCTCGGGTCCACCCCGACCTTCGGCGCGCGGTACTACGGCTTCGGCAACCTCGCGTTCTCCGTCTACGCCGCGAGCGCGCTCGTCCTGGCCGGCGCGCTCGCCACCCTGGTGGCTCGCGCCGGTCGACCGCGCCGCACGCTGGCGGTCGTGCTCGCCGTCGCGGTGGTGACCACCGTGGTCGACGGGTGGCCCGGATTCGGGGCGGACGTCGGCGGCATCCTCGCGCTGGTGCCGGCCTTCGTCGTCCTGGCCCTCGGCGTCAGCGGCAGCGGGCTGACACCGCGCCGGGCCCTGGGCGCCGGGCTCCTCGCGCTGGTCGCCACGACGGTCGTCGGCCTCATCGACTGGCTGGGCCCGGGTCCGGCCTCGCACCTGGGGCTCTTCGTCCAGCGCGTGATCGACGGGCAGGCGACCCAGGTCGTCCTCGACAAGGCGGCCGGTGCGTGGGCCACGATCGCGAACCCGGCCGGCGCGGTCGCCACCGTGCTCTGCCTGCTCGTCGGGGCGGTGCTGGTCGGTCCGGAGCGGTGGCGCCCGCCCGTCCTGCGCGAGGCGTACGGCTCGTGGCCGATGCTGCGCCCGGTCGTCGGCGCCGTGGTCGTCGCCGCGGCCGTCGGGACGTTGCTCAACGACTCGGGGATCTCGGTCGCCGTGGTCGTGCTCGGCCTGGCCGCTGCGGTGCTCACCGCCTCGGCCTGCGCGGGCGCGTGGTTCGGTGCCGAGGCCCCTGCGGCGGTGCCCGAGGTCCGCCAGGCCCCCGTGCAGCGGATGCCCAGCGTGCTATTGGCGACCGGCGGCGGACTGCTCGCGGTGCTCCTGCTCGGCGTCGGCTTCACCCCGCTGCCGACCGTCGCCGCCGGTGACGTCACCGACGGCCGGGGCGCGGCCGTCGCGGCCGCCGGCGAACCCGTCGTCGTGATCGGGACCGCCGGCGTGCGCTGGCAGGACGTCAGCCCCGCGGCGACCCCGACGCTCTGGGGGCTGGTCCGCGACGGGGCCGCGGTGGCGGGCGTCGCGCCGGGGGTCGTCGGGATCAACGGCAGGTGCCTGTCGGCCGGCTGGCTCTCGCTGTCGGCCGGCCGGTCGACCGTGACCGGGCACACCGCCGACGGGACCTGGGGCTGCGATCCCTGGGCCGTCGTGCGGGACCCCGCCCCGGTGTCCGGGTCGGCGAGCCTCGGGGCGTACGTCGCCGGGTGGGACGGGCTCGACGCCCTGCAGTCCAGCTCGGAGTTCGACCCCCGCCTCGGCGTGCTGGCCGAGAGCCTGGACACCGCGGGCGTCTGTGCCACCGCCGTGGGGCGGGGCGCCGCCCTGGCCCTGGCCGGCCCGGACGGCCAGGTCGAGCGGTACCTCCCGCTCGACGACGCCCTGGCCGACCGGGCCGAGGCGTTCTCCTGCCCGGTCACCGTGATCGACCTCGGCGCCGTGCCCTTCGAGGGCGCACCCACCCCGGCGGGGCGCGACGTCGACCCCGCCGCCCCGCCGGCGACCCCGGAGGGAACGGCCCGCTCCGAGGCGTTGACCGAGATCGACTCCACGCTGCGCCGGGTGCTCGCGGCCGTCCCCGACGGCGCGTCGGTCCTCGTGGTCGACGTCGGCAACCCCGCCGCCGGTGCCGTCTCGCTGGGGATCGGCGCCGCGCCGATGAACGGCGAGGCCGGCGCCCGGTTCCTGTCGACCCCCTCGACCCGCTGGGAGGGCGTCGTCCGGCTGCTCGACGTGCCGACGACGGTGCTCGACGCCGTCGGCGCGGCGGACCCGGTCGAGTTCACCGGGTCACCGCTGACGGCCGGCGGCACCCGGGCCACCGAGGCCTCGGGCGTCGTCGACCAGCTCGTCGACCTCTCGGTGCGGGACCAGGCTCTGCGCGGCCGCTCCGGCACCGTCACGACGATCCCGCTCCTCGTCTCGCTCGTGCTGCTCGCCCTGGCCGTCCTGGTCCTGCCCCGGCGCGCCGGCCGGCTGCCCGCCGAGCGCCGGCTGCGCGGCGTGATCGACGGGGCACAGCTCCTGCTGGGCTCGCTTCCGGCGGGTCTCTTCCTCATGACCGCCTGGTCCTGGTGGCGCGCGGACACGCCGCAGGCCGCGCTGTGGGGGGCGATGGCGGCGTCCACGGTCATCGTCGCCGCCGTGGCCGCGCTCGTCCCCCGGCGGCCGATCTGGGCCGCGCCGACCGCGATCAGCACGATCACCTTCGTCCTGCTCACCGTCGACGCCCTGCTCGGCACCCCGCTGCACCGGGGCAGCCCCCTGGGCCCGGCGCCGACCCTGGGCGGGCGCTACTACGGGTTCGGGAACCCGACCTACTCGATCTACGTCGTCGTGGCGCTCGTCGCGGCGGCCGGGCTCGGCTCCGCCCTGCTCGCCCGCGGCCGGCGCCGGTCTGCCGTCGCGGTCGCGGCCGGGGTGTCCCTGGTGGCGCTGGCCGTCGACCTGCTGCCCACGCTGGGCGCGGACGTCGGCGGCGGCCTCGTGCTGCTCCCGGCCTCGGCGATCGTCGTCCTCGCGGTCGCCCGTGCCCGGGTGACCTGGCGTCGTCTGGCCCTCATCGGTGCCCTCGGCGTGGTCGCCGTGGCCGGTGTCGGGCTGCTCGACTGGCTGCGACCCCCCGCCGAGCGCTCCCACCTGGGGCGGTTCGTGCAGTCGGCCCTTGACGGGACCGCGTGGGAGACCGTCGCCCGCAAGGCGGGCTACGCGGCCTCGACCGTGACCAGCGGGCCGACGGCCTGGCTCACCCTCGCCCTCGTCGTCGCGGTCGTGCTGCTCGTCTGGCCGCGCTCGCGGGTCCGGGCCCAGTGGTTCACCCGGGTCGAGGGCGAGTGGCCGATGCTGCGGGCGCTCGTCGTCGGCCTGCTCATCGCGGCCATCGGCGGGTCGCTGGTCAACGACTACGGCACCCGGATCGCGACGGTGCTGCTCGCGGTGGCCGTGCCGCTGGTCGGCCTGCTCGTCGTGCGGTCGCTGCCACGGCGCGGCGACCCGCCCGAGGGGTGACGCACTAGGCTGTGCGGCGGTCGCCGGTCGGTGGCCTGCCCGGTCGGAGCGGAGGACGCATGCCCGCGCGCTATGCCTACCTGGGCCCGGCGGGGACGTTCACCGAGGCCGCCCTGCGCCAGGTCGTCAGCCCCGACGAGGCCGAGTACCTGCCGCAGGTCGACGTGGTCGCCGCGATCGACGCGGTGCGCACCGGTGCGGCGGACTTCGCCGTCGTGGCGATCGAGAACTCGGTCGAGGGCGGGGTCAGCGCCGTCCTGGACTCCCTCGCGGTGGGCTCCTCGCTAGTCCTGCTGCGCGAGATGCTCGTCCCGGTCACCTTCGACCTCGCGGCACGCCCCGGCACCACGCTCGACGCGGTCCGCCGGATCTCCGCGCACCCGCACGCCTGGGCGCAGTGCCGGCGCTGGCTGGCCGCCGAGCTCCCCGGCGTGGTGCACGTCCCGGCGACCTCCAACACCGCGCCCGCGGCGCTGCTCGCCGGGTCCCGTGCGGACCTCGGCTTCGACGCCGCGCTCGTCCCGCCCCCGGCGGTCGCCCACTACGGGCTCGCCCGGGTGGCGACGGGTGTCTCGGACAACGAGCACGCGGTCACCCGCTTCGTCCTGGTGGGACGTCCCGGGCTCGTGCCGGAGCCGACCGGGGCGGACAAGACGACGCTCGTCGTCCACCTGCCGAGCAACCAGGCCGGGGCCCTGCTCGAGATGCTCGAGCAGTTCGCCACCCGAGGGGTGAACCTCTCCCGGATCGAGTCCCGCCCGATCGGCGACTCCCTCGGCCGGTACTCCTTCTCGATCGACGCCGAGGGTCACCTCGCCGAGGAGCGGATGGCCGAGGCGCTCATGGGGCTGCACCGGGTGTGCCCGCACGTGCGCTTCCTCGGCTCCTACCCGCGGGTCGACGCGCCGTTCGGCGACGTACGGATCGGGACGACGGACGACGACTTCCGCGGGGCCCGCGCCTGGGTGCAGTCGCTGCGCGCCGGCACGCTCTGAGCGCAGCGCACGACGGGGCCGACCGGTCGCGGGGACCCGTCGCGGTCAGTCGACCCGCACGGTCAGCGCGAGGTGGTCCACCCGTGCCTCGATCTCGTAGGCCGCGCCGATGAGGTCGCCGTCCACCTGGACCTGCTGGCCGTCCCGCGAGCGCAGGTGCACCCGGCGCGCGCGCTCGTGGTCGATCCGGCCGATCCGGTTCGGCAGCTCGGCGCGGAAGCCGAACCGCTGCATGACGACCTCGCCGAAGAGCTGGGTCCACCCGACGAGCCCACCCCGGGTGTCGATCGCGCCGACGTCCAGCCAGCCGTCGTCGAGCACCGCGTCCGGCAGGAGGGTCAGGCCCCCGGGCAGCCGACCGCAGTTGCCGATGAGCAGGCTGCGCAGCCGCACCGAGTGCCAGGGCCCGTCGTCCAGCCGGACGTCCAGGCGCATCCGCCGCGCGTGCAGGTGGCGGACGCCGGCGACGAAGTAGGCGATCCAGCCCACCCGGGCCTTGAGGTCGGCGTCGGTGTCCGCGACCATCGCCGCGTCGAACCCGACCCCGCCGATCACCAGGAAGATGTGCTCCTGCGTCTCGTGCGACGGTGCCCGCGGAAGGGTTTGCTCGTGCTCGTCGCCCGCCGGCTCCCCGGGCTCCGACGTCGCAGCGTCGTCCGGTGCGTCGCGCAGCACCGTGAGCCAGCCGACGTCGATCGGCCGGTCGGTGCCGCTCAGGGCGATCCGCAGCAGGGCGGGCAGGTTGCCGAGCGGGAGGTCGAGGTTCCGCGCGAGCAGGTTCCCGGTGCCCAGCGGGACCAGGCCCATGGCGGCCGGCGTCCCGACGAGCCCCTCGGCCACGGCCCGCACGGTCCCGTCGCCGCCCGCGGCCACGACGACGTCGGCGCCGTCGGCGACGGCGCGCCGCGCCTGGCCGACGCCGGGGTCCTCCTCGCTGGTCTCGATCCAGATCGGTTCCGGCAGGTACCGCTCCGCGCAGGCCTTGAGCGCCGCGTCGCGCAGACCGGCGGCGCCGGGCTTCGTCGGGTTGACCACGAAGGCGACCTGGGGGCGCGCCGGGGCGGGCGTCGGGGCGGCCGGCGCGCTCGCCTGCGTGCGCCAGGCCGCCAGCCGCACCCGGTTCTGAACGGCGACCACCACGGCCACGATCGCCAGGACGAACGCGGGGACCACCAGCCACTCGAGCCACGTCACGTGCTCACCGTAGGCCGATGCGTGGCTCCCGTCGTGGGGGAGGGTCGTTACCCTGGGACCGTGATCGACCTGCGCGTCCTGCGGGACACCCCCGACGTCGTCCGTGCCAGCCAGGAGGCGCGGGGAGCCGACGCCTCCCTGGTCGACGCCGCCCTCGACCTGGACGCCCGCCGGCGGGCGGCACTCGGCGACTTCGAGCGGCTCCGCGCGGAGCAGAAGACCCTCGGCAAGAGGGTGGCCGCTGCCTCCGGCGAGCAGAAGCAGGCCGTCCTGGCGCACGCCAAGGGCCTGGCCGAGCAGGTCAAGGCGCTCCAGGCCGACGCCGACCTCGCGGCCGAGGAGCTCGACACCGTGCTCAGCCAGATCGGCAACGTCATCATCGACGGCGTCCCGGCCGGCGGGGAGGAGGACTTCGTCGTCCTGCGCCACGTCGGCAGCCCGCGGGACCTGGCGGCCGAGCTGCCTGCCGTCCGCGACCACCTCGAGCTCGGCGAGATGCTCGGCGCGATCGACACCGAGCGGGGCGCCAAGGTGTCCGGCACCCGGTTCTACTTCCTCACCGGGATCGGCGCACGCCTCGAGCTGGCGCTGCTCAACGCAGCGATGGACCGCGGCCTGGCCGCCGGCTTCACGCCGATGATCACCCCGACCCTCGTCAAGCCGGAGATCATGCGCGGGACCGGTTTCCTCGGCGCGCACGCCGACGAGATCTACCGGCTCGAGGCGGACGACCTCTACCTCGTCGGCACCTCGGAGGTCGCGCTCGCCGGCTACCACGCCGACGAGATCCTCGACCTGTCCGCGGGCCCGATGCGCTACGCGGGCTGGTCGGCCTGCTACCGGCGCGAGGCCGGCTCCTACGGCAAGGACACCCGCGGGATCATCCGCGTGCACCAGTTCCACAAGGTGGAGATGTTCAGCTGGGTACAGCCCGAGGACGCCGAGGCGGAGCACGAGCGGCTGCTCGCCCTCGAGGAGGAGATGCTCGCGCTGGTCGAGCTCCCCTACCGGGTGATCGACACCGCCGCCGGGGACCTCGGCAGCAGCGCCGCCCGCAAGTTCGACTGCGAGGCCTGGCTGCCCAGCCAGCAGCGCTACCTCGAGCTCACCTCGACCTCGAACTGCACCACCTTCCAGGCGCGGCGGCTCGGCGTGCGCGAGCGGACGCCGGACGGGATGCGCACCGTCGCCACCCTCAACGGGACGCTGGCGACCACCCGGTGGATCGTGGCGATCCTCGAGAACCACCAGCAGGCCGACGGCTCGGTCCGGGTGCCCGAGGGTCTGCGGCCCTACCTGGGCGGCCTCGAGGTGCTGCGGCCGCTCAGCCGATGACCGTCCCGCTGCTGGTCGCCCTCGACGTCGACGGCACGCTGCTCAGCTACACCGAGGAGCTCTCCGCCGAGGTCGCCGCTGCCGTCGCCGCCGTGCGGGACGCCGGCCACCACGTGGTCATCGCGACCGGGCGGTCGGTGCACGCGACCGTGCCCGTCCTGCGGCGGCTCGGCCTCGAGGCGGGCTGGGCGGTCTGCTCGAACGGCTCGGTCACCGCGCGGCTGGACGCCGCGGTTCCGGCCGGCTACCAGATCGAGGAGGTCGTCACCTTCGACCCGGCGCCCGCCCTGCGGCTGCTGCACGCCCAGATGCCGGACGCCTACTTCGCCGTCGAGGACGTCGGCGTCGGCTTCCGGATGAACAAGCTCTTCCCCGACGGCGAGCTGCACGGCGAGCACCAGGTCGTCGGGATCGACGACCTCGCCGGGGCGCACGTGACGCGCCTCATCGTCCGCAGCCCCGGCCACACGCCCGAGGAGTTCCACGAGCTCGTCCGGGCGACCGGGCTCGCCGACGTGACGTACGCGATCGGCTGGACCGCGTGGATGGACATCGCCCCGCAGGGCGTCACCAAGGCGAGCGCGCTCGAACAGGTCCGCGAGCGGTTGCAGGTCGACCGCGCGGGCACCGTCGCGGTGGGGGACGGCAGCAACGACGTCGACATGCTCCGATGGGCGGGCCGCGGCGTCGCGATGGGCCACGCGCCGGCGCACGTCCGAGCCGCTGCGGACGAGGTGACCGGCACGATCGACGAGGACGGCGCGGCGCTGCTGCTGCGCGCGCTGCTGGCCTGAGGGCGGCGGCGCGCGCCCGGTCCGACGGCCGTCCGGGGCGCGGCCGTTGGCGCCCCGGGGCGCGGGCGGGGCACAATGCGGTCCCATGGCGGCGGGCATCGAGGATGTGGCCCGGGCGGCCGGTGTGTCGACGGCCACCGTCTCCCGCGCTCTGCGCAACCTGCCCAACGTCAACGAGGTCACCCGGGCGAAGGTCCGGGCGGCGGCGACGGAGCTCGGCTACGTCGCCTCGCCCTCGGCCGCGAGCCTCGCCTCGGGCCGCACCCGGACGATCGGCCTGATCAGCCCGTGGGTCAACCGGTGGTTCTTCGCCCATGTCATCGACGCGGCCGAGCGCGAGCTGCGCGCCCACGGGTACGACGTGCTGCTCTACACCTTCGACATCCGCCGGGAGAGCGCCCGACCTCGGGTCGACCCCGACGTCCTGCGGCGGCGGGTCGACGGGATCCTCGTCGTGGGGATGCCGCTGGCGCAGGACGAGCTCGACGCGCTCCTCGGCCTCGGCTACCCGGTCGTGTGCATCGGCTGGGGCGGCTCCGACCAGGCGACGGTCCGGGTGGACGACCGCGCGATCGGGCTGGCCGCGACCCGGCACCTCACGGCCCTGGGACACCGGCGGATCGCTCACGTCACCGGCACGCCGGACGACCTGCACGCCTGGTCGCCGCCCCCCGAGCGCGCGGCCGGCTGGCGCGAGGGCCTGCGCGAGGTCGGTGTGGAGCCGGACGACGACCTGCTCGAGCACGGCGACTTCGAGATCGAGGGCGGCCGGGCATCCATCGCCCGGCTCGTCGCGCGCCGTCCCGACCTCACGGCCGTCTTCGCGGCCTCGGACGAGATGGCGATGGGGGTGATCCTCGGCCTGCGCGACCTCGGGCTGCGCGTCCCGCAGGATGTGTCGGTGGTCGGGGTCGACGGGCACGAGCTCGGCGAGCTCGTGGGCCTGACGACCCTCTCCCAGCCGGTCGCGGAGCAGGGCGGAGCCGCGGCGAGGCTTGTCCTGGACATGATCGACGGTCACGCGGCGCCCGCGAGCGTCGTCTACCCGACCGTCCTGGTCGAGCGCACGTCGACGGCCGCGCCGCGCGCCTGAGGTCCCGCTCCGCGGGGACGCGCACCCTCGCGCGATCGCGCGCCGGCCGCCCTCCCGTGCTCAGCCATCCCATGGGACCGGTCTGATGAAAGCGTTATCAACTTGTCATCCGATATCGGGCAAAACCCGTGGCGCGGAAGCCGTCGAGCCCCTTTGATGGGTCTCGTACGTGTCGGCCCGATCTTCGTTCGGTGCCGAGCGGTCGAAGGACCACGACGATGTGGAGGAAGTACATGCTCAGCAACACACGACGGCGCTACGCGGCGGTAGCCGGTGGCGTCGGTCTCGCGCTCGTGCTCGCTGCCTGTTCCAGCGGCTCGGACGGCGAGGCGACCGGCGGCTCGACCGACGGCGGGACCGCGGCCGGCTGCGAGGCCTATGCCGACTACGGCGACCTGAGTGGCACGACCGTCACGGTCTACACCTCGATCGTCTCCCCCGAGGACCAGCCGCACATCGACTCCTACAAGCCGTTCGAGGACTGCACCGGCGCGTCGGTCGTGTACGAGGGCTCCAAGGAGTTCGAGGCCCAGCTGCTCGTCCGCCTCGCGGCCGGCAACGCCCCCGACATCGCCTACATCCCCCAGCCCGGTCTCCTGCAGACGATCGTCCAGCAGTACCCCGACGCGATCGTGCCGGCCTCCGCGGGCACCGAGGCCAACGTCGACGAGTACTTCAGCCCGTCCTGGAAGGACTACGGCACGGTCGACGGCACCTTCTACGCCGCCCCCCTCGGCGCGAACGTGAAGTCGTTCGTCTGGTACTCGCCGCAGATGTTCGCCGACGGCGGCTACGAGATCCCGCAGACCTGGGACGAGCTGCTCGCCCTGTCCGACCAGATCGTCGCGGACGCGAAGGCCAACGGTACCGGCGCCAAGCCGTGGTGCGCGGGCATCGGCTCCGGTGACGCCACCGGCTGGCCCGCCACCGACTGGCTCGAGGACATCATGCTCCGCACCGCCGGCGGCGAGGACTACGACAAGTGGATCTCGAACGAGATCAAGTTCGACGACCCGATCGTCGCCACGGCGCTCGCCGAGGTCGGCAAGATCCTCAAGAACCCGGACTACGTCAACGGCGGTCTCGGTGACGTCGCCTCGATCGCGACGACGACCTTCCAGGACGGCGGCCTGCCGATCGTCCAGAACCAGCTGTGCTACATGCACCGCCAGGCCTCGTTCTACGCGTCCAACTGGCCGGAGGGCACCGTCGTGGCCCCGGACGGCGACATCTTCGCGTTCTACTTCCCGGGCCTGACCGCTGACGAGCGTCCGCTGCTCGGCGGCGGCGAGTTCGTCGGGGCCTTCTCCGACCGTCCCGAGGTGCAGGCGTTCCAGGCGTACCTCGCCAGCCCGGAGTGGGCCAACGCCAAGGGCATCGCCACCCCGAACGGCGGCTGGGTCTCCGCGAACAGCGGTCTCGACCCGGAGAACCTCGTCTCCGAGATCGACAAGCTCTCGGCGACCCTGCTGGCCGACACCACGCAGACCTTCCGCTTCGACGCCTCCGACCTCATGCCGGCGGCAGTCGGTGCGGGTGCGGAGTGGTCGCAGCTGACGGCGTGGATCACCGGGCAGTCCGACGCGGACACCCTGAAGAACATCCAGGCGGCCTGGCCCGCCAGCTGAGGTCCTGACCTCGGCGCGTGACCGGCAGGGGCCCATCCCCGCAAGGGATGGGCCCCTGCCGCGCAAGACGCCGCTTCTCGCTGCCGTGAGGAGCGGGCTGGAGTACGTTCGACTCACCACCACCGTCAGAGCCGACGCGGTGGAGCCCTGTGCTCCCTGCGTGCGCAGCCCGAGGAGGAACGGATGTCCACACCCCCGGTGCCGGACGGCGCGGTCGCCGCGCCGAGCGACCCGACACGATCTCGCCGCCCGAGCGGTGAACCCCGCCGGGCCCGTACACGGGCCGAGACGGTCGGCCTCGTCGCGACGTGGGTCGGCGTGGCCGCGCTCGTCGGAGCCGTGACGTCGATCGCCGTGAGCGGTGTCCCCGACTGGGCCCTGACCACGACGACGACCGCCGAGAAGCTCACGCTCATGCTCTTCGCCGTCGTGCTCTTCGTCGTGATCATGGCGCTGATCCTGTCGGTGGTCGAGCGCATCAAGAACATGTCGGCGAACCTCGTCGCGCTGTTCTTCCTGTTCCCCACGATCGTCGGGCTGGGCTTCGGCCTCGTCTACCCGGGCATCGACACGATCCGCCGCTCGCTCCTCGACCGCAACGGCAAGGAGTTCGTCGGCTTCGACAACTACCTCACAGCCCTCACCGAGTCCCAGTTCCAGATCGTGCTGCGCAACACGGCGATCTGGGTGATCATGGTGCCGCTCGTCGCCACCCTGATCGGGCTCGTCTACGCCGTGCTCGTCGACCGGACCCGGTTCGAGAAGCAGGCGAAGATCCTCGTCTTCCTGCCGATGTCGATCTCGCTCGTCGGCGCGTCGATCATCTGGAAGTTCGTCTACGACTACCGCCCCGTGCTCGAGGGCGTGCCGGCTGAGAAGCAGCCCGCCCAGATCGGCCTGATCAACCAGATCCTCGTCTGGCTCGGCGGCGAGCCGCAGCAGTTCCTGCTCAACGCACCGGCCAACACCTTCTTCCTCATCGTCGTGATGATCTGGATCCAGGCCGGGTTCGCGATGACGGTGCTCTCGGCCTCGATCAAGGCGATCCCCGACGAGATCGTCGAGGCGGCGACGCTCGACGGGCTCGGCGGCTTCCAGATGTTCCGCTACATCACGGTGCCCTCGATCCGCCCCTCGCTCGTCGTGGTCATCACCACGATCGCCATGGGAACGCTGAAGGTCTTCGACGTGGTCCGGACGATGACCGGTGGCAACTTCGACACCTCGGTCGTGGCGTACGAGTTCTACACGCAGAGCTTCGTGCAGCAGAACCCCGGGATGGGGTCGGCGCTCGCCGTCATCCTCTTCATCCTGGTGATCCCGATCATCGCGTACAACGTCCGGCAGCTGCGCAAGTCCGAGGAGATCCGATGACCAACGCCGTCACCGACGCCGGTCCGCCGCGAGCCCAAGCTCAGCCGGGCCGACAAGCGCGCCATCGCCGCCAAGGGCAAGCTCACCTCCCCCTGGGCCTCCTTCGCCGCCATCGTCATCGCCATCCTCTGGACGATCCCGACGTTCGGCCTCCTGGTCACCTCGATCCGGCCCGAGCCGGACATCAAGAGCTCCGGCTGGTGGACCTGGTTCACCAACTTCAACGTGACCGGCGAGAACTACAGCGACGTCCTCACCGGCTCGTCGACGGGGTTCTCGACCTACTTCATCAACTCGATCGCCCTCACCCTCCCGGCGGTCGTCATCCCGATCTCGCTCGCGCTGCTCGCGGCGTACGCCTTCGCCTGGATCGAGTTCCGCGGCCGGAACATCCTCTTCATCGCGGTGTTCGCGCTCCAGGTCGTCCCGCTGCAGGTCACCCTGATCCCGCTGCTCACCCAGTACGTGCGGTGGGGGATCGCGGGCAGCTACTGGACCGTCTGGCTGTCGCACTCGATCTTCGCGCTGCCGCTGGCGATCTTCCTGCTGCACAACTTCATGAAGGACATCCCGGCCTCGCTCGTCGAGGCGGCGCGGGTCGACGGTGCCGGGCACGTGAAGATCTTCTTCCAGATCATGTTCCCGCTCCTGGTGCCCGCGATCGCCTCGTTCGCGATCTTCCAGTTCCTCTGGGTCTGGAACGACCTGCTCGTCGCGCTGACGTTCGCGGGTGGGACGGCGAACGTCGCGCCACTGACGGTCCGGCTTGCCGAGCTGTCCGGGACGAAGGGAGCGGAGTGGCAGCTGCTGTCCTCCGGCGCCTTCATCGCGATGATCGTCCCGGTCGTCGTCTTCCTCTCGCTCCAGCGCTACTTCGTCCGCGGCCTGCTCGCGGGGTCCGTCAAGGGCTGAGCGCACCCGCACGACGGCCCACCCCGCTCCGGCGGTGGTGGGCCGTCGTGCGTCCGTCAGTCGGGCGCCTCGTCGTCCTCGAGGACCGCCATGACGTTGCCCGCCGGGTCGGTGAACCAGGCGATCGCCGGTCCGTGCGGCCCCCGGACCACCCCGGCGGCGTCGGTGTACTCGGCCATCTCGGGGTACCGCGCGAACTCCACGCCGCGTCGCGCGAGGTCCGCGACGGCGGCGCCGATGTCGGCGACGGGGAAGTTGAGCACCGTGAACGTCGCGGGCACGTGGGCCGGACCCTTGGGGTAGACCAGGACGGTCGTGCCCTCGGCCAGGTGCAGCCGGAGCATCCCGCCGGCCTCGTCCGCCCGCAGGCCGAGGACCGAGCGGTAGAAGCCCGCCGCGCGGTCGGTGTCGTCGACGGAGAAGCCGGAGAACGGTCGGCCTGAGGTGAACACGGGTGCTCCTGGGGTGGTCGGATCGGAGGTCGGGGCGCGGGCATCTCCAGCCTTCACCCCGGGGCGGGCTCCCGCACCCGGTCGCGCGGATCTCGTAGCCTGGCGCCGTGCCCCCCGCCCCCGGCCCCCTGCTCGGCCGGGTCCCCGCACCGCTGATCTTCGTGGGCTCCGGGCTCACGCAGTACCTCGGGGCGGCCCTCGCGGTCGGCCTGTTCGCCGCCATCGGCCCGGCCTCGCTCGCCTGGCTGCGGGTGCTCGTCTCCGCGCTCGTCCTGCTCGCCTGGCGCCGGCCCTGGCGGCTGCGCTGGACCCGGCGCGACCTCGGCCTCGCCGCGCTCTTCGGGATGGCCCTCGGCCTGATGAACGTCATGTTCTACGTCGCGATCTCCCACCTGCCGCTGGGCACCGCGGTGGCGATCGAGTTCCTCGGCCCGGTGGCCGTCGCCGCGATCACCGGCTCGGGGTGGCGCGACCGGGTGGGGATCGGCCTGGCCGCGGCCGGGGTGGTCCTGCTGGCCGGGGTGACGCTGAGCCTGCACGGGCCCGGGGCCCGGATCGGCCTGCTGGCGATCGGGGCGGCGGCGGCCTGCTGGGCGGCCTACATCCTGCTGGGGCGACGGGTGGCGACCAGCGGTGACGGCGTGACCCGGCTGTCGGTGGCGATGGCCGCCGGAGCGCTGGTCCTCGGACCGTTCCTGGCCAGGGGTGGCGCGCCCGCGCTGGGGTCGTTCTCGCTCGCGGCGGCCGTCGTCGGTGTCGCCGTGCTGTCCTCCGTCGTCCCCTACGCCCTCGAGCAGGTGGTGCTGCGCCGGGTCGCGCCCGCGACGTTCGCCGTCCTGCTCGCCCTGCTGCCCGCCACGGCCGCCGTCGTCGGGGCGCTCGTCCTGCGGCAGTGGCCGCACCTGCTCGACCTGCTGGGCCTCCTGCTCGTCTCGGCGGCGATCCTGCTCACGGCCGTGCCGACGCGGGCCGCCCCGGCCGTGCTGCCCTGAGGCCGTCAGGGGACCAGGAGCACCTTGCCGAACGCGGCGCCCGCGGCGAGCAGCTCGTGCGCCCGCCCGGCCTCGGCCAGCGGCAGCCGGGCGTGCACGACCGGCCGGACCCGGCCGGCCTCGACCCAGGGCCACACCGTCGCGCCGACGGAGGCGACGATCGCCGCCTTCTCCGCCGCGGGGCGGGACCGCAGGGTCGTGCCGAGGACCGTCGCCCGCCGCGCGAGGAGCAGCCCGAGGTCGAGCCGGCCCGTGCGGCCCTGCTGGAGGCCGATGACGGCCAGCCGCCCGCCGACGGCGAGCAGCCGGAGGTTGTCCTCCAGGGCGCCACCGCCCAGGACGTCCAGCACGACGTCGGCGCCGGTCGGGTGGGCCGCCCGGAGCGCGGCCTCCACGTCCTGCGACCGATGGTCGATGACGACCTCGGCGCCCAGCGCCGCGCACCGGGCCGCGCGCTCCGGGCCGCCGGCCGTCGTGGCGACATGCGCCCCGAACGCCACCGCGATCTGGACGGCCAGGCTGCCCACGCCGCCGGAGCCGCCGTGCACGAGCAGCCACTCGCCGGGCCGGAGCCCGGCGGCGCTCAGCGTGGACCAGACCGTGCAGGCGGCCTCGGGCAGGGCGGCCGCCTCCACCAGGTCGACGCCGCCCGGCGCCGGGAGCACCTGGGCGTCGGGCACGGCCGCGTACTCCGCGTACCCGCCGCCGTCGAGCAGCGCGACCACCTCCACGCCGACGGGCCAGCGTGAGCCCGGGCCCGCCTCGACGACGGTCCCGGAGACCTCCAGCCCCGGCCAGGCCGGCGCGCCCGGCGGCGGGGGGTAGAGCCCGCGGCGCTGGAGCAGGTCGGCGTTGTTCACCCCCGCGGCCGCGACCTTCACGACGACGTGGCCCGCCGCGGCCACCGGGACGGGGACCTCCTGCACCTGGAGCTGCTCCGGTCCGCCCGGCGTGTCGGTGTTGACGATCCGCATGCCCGGAGTCTCTCAGGACCTGCTCATGCGGGTGAAAACCGGTCGAAACGCCGCATCCTGATCATCGACTTTCCCGAATGGACTAATGCCGGGCACCTGCCGCGCCGATGGGAAGCGGACGGCAGGAGAGCGACCAGCTCCGTTTCGTCACCGCGTCGTCCGCCGTCGACCGTCGGGCAGTGAAGGAGAAGCCATGCTTCACAGGTTGGGGATCCGGGGCAAGGTCCTGGCTGCCCTCTCCGGGCCTGTGCTCGTGCTGATCCTCATCGCCGGCCTGCTCACCTTCCAGTCGGCCTCTGCCGCCCGGGCGAGCGGCGACAGCGGCGTGATCGCCGACCTCCTCGCCCCGCACGCGGACGTCGTCGTCGCGCTCCAGACCGAACGCGCCCAGGCGACCGCCCTCGCGGCGGGCCGCGCCGGTGCGGACCTCGAGCAGGCGCGCGCCGTGACCGACCAGTCCGTCGGCGTGCTGGCCGCGGGCGCGGGGCAGGTCTCCGACGGACTCCTCGGCGGCCGGATCGCCGACCTGCTCGGCATGGCGACCGACCTGCAGGCCGCGGTCGACGTCGTGCGCGGCCGCGTCGAGGCCATGCCCGAGAGCGCGGTCGACACCGGGTACACCCAGCTCATCGCGAACGTCGTCTCGATGCCGGTCCTGCTCTCCGAGCGGATGACCGAGC
Source organism: uncultured Actinomycetota bacterium (assembly GCA_963724505.1). Lineage (GTDB taxonomy): Bacteria > Actinomycetota > Actinomycetes > Actinomycetales > Cellulomonadaceae > Actinotalea. The sequence continues at coordinate 196,786 of CAVRUY010000001.1, read as the reverse complement.
CCGACCTCGCCGCGGAGTTCCGGGCCTACGGCCTCGCGTTGAGCGCGTCGGAGCAGCTCGCCCACGAGGCGCCGCTGGTCGACGCCGTCCTGGCCAACCCCTCGGGCGAGATCGCGGCCGTGCGTCGCCTGCCCGGGCTGATCGCCCTGACCGACGCCGCACTCGACGCCGCACGCGAGGGCCTGGCGGCCCTCGACGACCCCAGCCTCGCCCTCGCGACGACGCCGGGCAGCCTCGCGACGTTGCGCCAGGCGTTGTCCTCCGGGCTCCCGGAGGCGGTCGCCGGTGCCGATGCCACCCAGTGGTCGCTGGTCCAGGAGCTCCAGGGTCGGCTCGGCGCCATCCGGAGCGACCTCATCGGGCTGATCCGGACCGACGCGGACGCCCTCGCGGCGGCGGCCAACCGGCAGGCGCTGCTCACCGCGGTCGGCGCGCTCGCCGCCGTGCTGCTCTCGCTCGTCCTCGCGCTGACTGTCGCCCGCAGCATCGTCCGCCCGATGCGTCAGCTCACCCGCGCAGCGGCGAGCGTCCGCGACGAGCTGCCGCGGATCATCGAGCAGGTCGCCGTGCCCGGTCAGGCTCCCGACCTCTCGCTCGCCGAGATCCCGGTGACGTCCCAGGACGAGGTCGGCGAGCTCGCCGCCGCGTTCAACGAGGTCAACGCCACGACGATCCACGTCGCCCAGGAGCAGGCCGCCCTGCGCGGGTCGATCGCCGAGATGTTCGTCAACGTCGCCCGACGCGACCAGGTGCTGCTCAACCGCCAGCTCAGCTTCATCGACGCGCTCGAGCGCTCCGAGGAGGACCCCAAGGTCCTCGCCGACCTCTTCCGGCTCGACCACCTCGCCACCCGGATGCGCCGCAACGCCGAGTCCCTGCTCGTCCTCGCCGGGATCGACACCGGGCGTCGCCTGCGCGACACCCTGCCGCTCTCGGACGTCGTCCGGACGGCGTCCTCGGAGATCGAGCACTACGAGCGCGTGCAGCTCGACCTGGCGGTCGACCCGCTGATGCTCGGCCACACCGCCCTCCCGGCCGCCCACCTGCTGGCCGAGCTCCTCGAGAACGCGACGATGTTCTCCGAGCCCGGCAGCCCCGTGCACGTCTCGACCGGCCGGGACGAGACGCACGTGATCATCACGGTCCTCGACCAGGGCCTCGGGATGAGCCCCGAGGAGCTGGCGGACGCGCAGGCGAGGATCGGCTCGGCCTCGGCGGGTGAGGTCCTCGGTGCGCAGCGGCTCGGCATGTTCGTCATCGGCCGGATCGCCGCCCGGCTCGGCGCGCAGGTCGAGCTCGCGGCCGGCCCGTACGGCACCGGCACGCAGGCGACCGTGCGGCTCCCGCTCGTGCTCTTCGTCGACATCGCCGACGTCCCCGTGCACGCCCCGATCGTGCAGGCGAGCACCGCGGACCGCCCCGCCGAGGCCGCGCCGATCGCCGAGACGCCCGAGGTCGTGGCCGAGCCGGTCGACCTCGCCGAGCTCACCGACGGCGCGACCGACCTCGGGCTGCCCCGGCGGCGGATCCGCGCCGCCGAGCCGGAGGCCGAGGCGTCCGGCCCGAGCACCGCGACGATCCCGGTGGCGCCCACCGCCGAGTCCCTCGCCGGCGCGGCCGCCACCGAGGTCGAGAACTGGGCCCCGCCGATCTCCGACATCGCGCCGCTGACCCGTCGGCGTCGGGGCCAGCACGCGCTCCCGGCTGCGGACGAGGACGCTGCGCCGTCGCCGGCCGCCGAGGCCCCGGACGCGCCGACCCCGCACCCGTGGGCGGATGGATCCCGCCGCGCCCGTGCCCGTGCCCACGCCACGCCGGACGACGCCGACCAGGGTGACCTCGACTGGACCGAGCAGCGTCCGACCCCGGACCCCGCGACCGGCGCCGAGGCTCTGCCCTCGCCGGAGGCCATCGACGCCGTCGAGGAGACCGTCGACTTCGAGCCGCTCCGTCTGGGCGGCCCCGAGACGGGCGGCCCGGAGTCCGGCGGCGCGTTCCAGGCGCCTGCCGCCCTGCCGGCACGCACGCCCTCGGCGCCCGTCGACCCCGAGCCGGTGGCGCTCGACGCCGCCCCGGTGGCCCCGGAGGCCCGGGTCTCGATGTTCAGCGGCTTCCGCTCCCGTCGCGCCGAGGTCATCGCCGAGCAGCTCGACGTGCGCGCGCCGGAGCAGCTCGCCGTGCCGACCACGGAGCAGATCGAGGCCGAGCCGGCCGGGATCGGCTTCGTCATCCCGTCGCTCGTCGAGGACGAGGAGTGGGAGGAGGAGGACGTCCCGCTCGTCTTCCAGGCCGAGGCCGACGAGACCGACGACGGCTCCTGGGCCGAGGAGACCTACGCGGCGCAGCCGTGGGAGGCGGGCTACACCCAGGCTCCGGCCGAGGAGTCCCACCCCGCCCACCCGTGGGAGGCGGACCACACCCAGGCCGCCACCGCGGCCGACGCCAGCCCGTGGGCACCCGACGACGCAGAGGTCCCGGCCGCCGACGCCGCTCCCGTCCTGCCGGAGGTCCCCGCCGAGGCGATGCAGGACGCGCTGGTCGAGGCGTCCGCCGACGAGGAGTGGACCGCCCCGCAGCCGGCGACCGAGACCGCCCCGCCGCCCGCACCCCCGGCCGGATGGACGCCGCCCGCCCCGCCCGCCGGATGGGCCACGCCCGCCGCGCCGGTCGAGGCGGAGCAGACGTCCGTGCCCGACTTCGCGACCCTGGTCGCCGGCGAGGCTCCGGCCGCTCCCGCCGAGCCGAAGCGTCGGCGCGGACTGTTCGGCCGGCGCGCTCCGAAGCCCGCGCCCGAGGCCGTCGTCGCGTCGACGCCCGCCGCCGAGATCCCGCCGCCCCTGCCCGCCGATCCTCCGCCGGCGCCGGTCGCCCCGGCCCGCCAGTCCGTCTGGTCGGCCAACGGCGCCCACGTGCAGCCCACCTGGGCTCCCACCGACGCCGACCCGGCAGAGGCCTCGACCGTCGAGGCCGGTCTGCCCGCGGCGGAGGAGCTCGCCTCGCTGGCCGTCCGCCCGACCCCGACGGTCCCCGAGGAGCCGGTGGCCGTCGCGCAGCCGGAGCCCGAGGCTCCCGCCGCGCCGACGCCGTCGGCTCCCCCCGCCGCGCCGGTGCCCGCCGCACCCGCCTCGAACTCGTGGCTGCCGGACCCTGATGGCCTCGACCTCACCACGTACGCGGCGTGGCCGAGCTTCCCGAGCCTCCCCGACCCCTCGGTCCCGGTCGCCGCCGAGGCCCCGGCCGAGGACGAGGCCGTGCGGGCCGCACACGCCGAGCCGTTCGAGGACCCCACGGCTGCCGGTGCCCGGGCGGCGTTCGACCCCGCACCGCTCGAGCCGCGTCCGGCGCCCGCCGCGACGCGGGGCGTCCCCTCGCAGCACAGCTTCGCCACGTTCGTGCCGGCCGACGACTCCCGGGACGCCGACCCCGTCGCGTTGCGCGCCGGGATCGCCCAGCAGGCCCTCGCGGAGCTGAGCCAGCTCTCCGCCTACCGACCGCAGACCGCCGGAGGGACCGCGCCCGCCCTGGTGCGACGCACGCCCGCCGCCGTCCCGCGGGACACGCCGGCCGAGCAGCGCCGGCCCGCCGCCCAGCGGGACGCCAACGAGGTCCGTTCGCTCCTCGCCAGCTTCCAGTCGGGGACGACACGGGGCCGGACGGATGCCGAGTCGGCCGAACCAGTGACCACACCCAGTGACGCAGCACAGCAGGGCACCTCGCGGTGACCCCCGAAGGAGGACGCGTGACCACCCTGAGCGCAGAAGCCACGAACTACGCCTGGCTCCTGGACAACTTCGTGCACAGCGTGCCGGGGACCCGGCACACCCTGGCCGTCTCGGCCGACGGGCTGCTCATGTCGATGTCCGCCGACCTGGACCGCACGAGCGGCGACCAGCTCTCGGCGATCGTCGCCGGGATGTCGAGCCTGACCCGAGGAGCGGCGCGCCAGCTCAAGGCGGGCAACGTCCGGCAGGCCATCGTCGAGATGGACGACCTCTTCCTCTTCCTCATGAGCGTCTCGGACGGTTCGGTGCTCGCCGTGGTCGCGGACAACCAGTGCGACGTCGGCCTCGTCGGCTACGAGATGGCGATGCTCGTCTCGCGGACCGAGTCGATCCTCACCCCGCAGCTCGTCTCCGAGATGCGCGGTGCCCTCCCCGTCGACGGCGCGCTCCGGGCACCGGTGGCGTGACGATCCGATGACCACGCACCTCTCCGGTCGGACGGACCTCCCCGACCAGCACCAGGGCGAGTACGAGATGCGCACCGTGCGTCCGTACGCCGTCACGGGCGGCAGGGTCAGGGCGGCCGGCGTCGACCTGCCGATCGAGGCCCTCGTCGAGATGCTGCCCTCGGCGGCGTCGAGCTCCGGCCTGCCGCCGGAGAAGCGGGCGATCCTCCAGCACGCCGGCCACACCTTCGTCTCGATCGCCGAGCTGTCCGCCCTGCTGCGGCTGCCCCTCGGTGTCGTGCGGGTGCTCGTCGCCGATCTCGCGGACCTCGAGCTGGTCCGCGTCCACAGCTCCACCCCGGTGAGCCTGCACACCGGTCAGTCCCCTGCCCTGTCCCTCAGCGTGCTGGAGAGTGTTCTCAATGGCATTGCAGCCCTCTGACACGGTCGTGAGCGAGTCGGCCGTGGCCGGTGCGCGCGTGGCCCCCACCGTCGTGAAGATCGTCGTCGCCGGCGGGTTCGCCGTCGGCAAGACGACCTTCATCGGCTCGATCTCCGACATCGAGCCGCTCAACACCGAGGCGGCCATGACCGAGCACTCGGTGGGCGTCGACGACGCCGGCGGGGTGACCGACCGCAAGACGACGACCACCGTCGCGATGGACTTCGGTCGCATCGAGCTCGCCGGGTCGCTCTGGCTCTACCTCTTCGGCACCCCCGGGCAGGACCGCTTCCTGTTCATGTGGGACGACCTGGTGCGCGGCGCGATCGGCGCCGTCGTGCTGGTCGACACCGAGCGGCTCGACCAGTGCTTCCCCGCGGTCGACTACTTCGAGAGCCGGGGCATCCCGTTCATCGTCGCGGTCAACTGCTTCGACGGGGTGGCCCGCCACCGTCTCGAGGACGTCCGCGAGGCGCTCTCGGTGCCGGACCACGTGCCGCTCATGTACACCGACGCGCGCTCGCGGGCGGCGACCAAGCAGGCGTTGATCTCCGTGGTCAAGCTCGCGATGGAACGCCTCCGGGGCTGAGGCCTGCACCTGCTGGCTAGGCTGCTGGACGAAGAGGGCCGCAGTGCAGGACGGACCACGATGCTCATCTATGCCGATGGCGCAGCACTTGCGCGCGCCGTCACGGAGGAGCCCGAGTCGGCCGCGTGGCGCCTGTTCGTCCTCGAGCGCGAGGACGACCTGGTCACCTCCCCGCTCGGCCTGACCGAGCTGCGCCGCGCCGTCTTCCCGTGGGGGCCGGCGGCGCGCGCAGCGGCCTACGAGCTCGCCGAGCGGATCGTCGTGGTGCGCTTCTCCGACCAGTCGCTCAAGTCCGCGGCGATGGCCTCGGCGGTGGCCTCGCCGTTCACCGCGATCCACGTCGGCATCGCGGCGGCTCACCCCGACGTCGACAGCGTCGCGACCTACGACCGGCTCCTGGCGCGACTGGCCGTGATCCACGGGCTCGAGGTGGTCAGCCCCGGCCGCCCGGCGGGCTGGTGGGAGGAGTAGCGCCGGTCGTCCGCCCGGCGCCGATGCGGAGCGGGCGCTGGCAGAATGGGGGCGCCCTGCGGGGCGTGGAGGGCTGACAGAGCGGCCGAATGTGACGGTCTTGAAAACCGTTGTGCAGTGACCCTGCACCAAGGGTTCGAATCCCTTGCCCTCCGCCCGCCCGGGCCCGCGCGCTCACCTGGCAGGACGCCGGCCGGGTGCCCGTTCCCGGTGAGACGGTCCTACTGCCGTCCGAGGCGGCTCGGCCAAGATGGTTCCCATGTCAGTTCGCGACGAGAACTCCCTCGAGCCCGTCGAGCTCATCAAGCAGTCCGGCGCGGTGCTCCGCGTGGGCCGGGCCATGCTCACCTCCGGCACCGGCTCCTACCGGGTCAAGACGGCGATGGACCAGGTGGCGCACGCCTTCGGCCTGGACCGGCACGAGGCCCACGTGACCCTCACCGAGATCACCGGGACCTCCTACCGCGGGCCGATCTTCCGCACGGAGGTCGCCGAGGTCCACTCGATGGGCGTGAACTCGAACAAGATCAAGCTGCTCACCGAGCTGGTCAACGGGCTCAAGCCCGGCGCCACGCCGGACCAGGTGATGAAGGCGGTCGACCGGATCGACGCGACGCCGCCGCTCTACCCGGGCTGGATGAACGGGCTCTCGGCCGGCGTGGCCTGTGGTGCGTTCTCCTACCTCAACAACGGCGGGGTCTTCGAGGTCGCCTCGGTCATCGTCGCGGCCGGGCTCGGCCAGTACGTGCGCCGGTTGTTCCTGCACCGCAAGTTCAACCAGTTCGCGGCCGCCATGGTCGCCGCGGCGGTCGCGTGCCTCGTCTACCTCGGCATCCTGCTCGTCGTCGAAGCCGTGAGCGGGACCGCGCAGAACCACGCGGCGGGCTACATCTCCTCCGTCCTGTTCCTCGTCCCCGGGTTCCCGCTGGTGACCGGAGCGCTCGACCTGGCCAAGCTGGACTTCTCCGCCGGGGTGGCCAGGACGGCGTACGCCATGATGATCCTGACCTCGGCGGGCCTCTCGGTCTGGGCGGTCTCCTGGGCGGTCGGGCTCTCGCCGGACCTCGTGCCGCCGCCCGAGCTGCCGTGGATCCTCACCTTCGTGTTCCGGCTGGTCGCCGGGTGGTTCGGCGTGCTCGGCTTCGCGCTCATGTTCAACTCGCCGTGGCGGATGGCCATCGGTGCGGCGACGATCGGCATGATCGCGAACACGCTACGCCTCGAGCTCGCCGGGGCGGGTGTCGCGATCCAGGCCGCCACGATGATCGCGACCTTCGGCGTCGGCCTCATGGCCGCCGTGGTGGCCCCGCGGCTCAAGGTGCCCCGGATCACCATCTCGGTGCCGGCCGTGGTGATCATGGTCCCGGGCGTCGCGGCCTACCGCTCGTTGTTCGGGTTCAACAACGGCGACGTGCAGACGGCGGTGACCTCCGGGGCGACCGCGATCTTCGTCGTCATCTCGATCGCCGTCGGGCTCGCGGCCGGGCGCATCCTCACCGACCGCGCCTGGGCGTACGAGCGCGGCTGACCCTCCGGCGCGCGCACGCTTTGCTCAGGGCTCGCACCGCCGGGTACCCTGCACTGCACCGTTGGAGACGTCGCATAGCCAGGTCTAGTGCGCGACCCTGCTAAGGTCGTGAAGGGGTAACCCTTCCGTGGGTTCAAATCCCACCGTCTCCGCTCTCGCGTCCCGATCCCGTCCCTGACGAGGTCGGGACGTCGTGCGTCCGGGGTCAGGACGTCGGCGCCGCCCGGGGCGCGCGGGGCTTCTTCGGCTTCTTCGGTGGCAGGGAGCGGGCGATGCTCACGCCCTCCGCGACCCACCGGTCGAGCGCCTCGTCGTCGGCGAGGGTCGTCCCTGGGACCACCGAGAACCCGCGCATCGTCCTGCCGTGCATGTCCATCTCCCGGGCCCCCCGCGCCAGCGCCGTGTCGTGGCCGTCCGGGCCGACGCGGACCATGAGGTCGTCGCCCATCATCCCGCAGGCCATGTGCTCCTCGACCATGAAGGCCAGCCCGCCGAACATCGCCTTCTCCTCGGCCGGGGCGTGCTCGGCCACGGCCGAGCGGACCCGGGCGGCGAGGGACTCGTCGTAGACCATGGGTCGATCGTGCGCCCCGTTGCCGCTGAGCGCCAGGGCGGGATCGCGCCGGGGTCCTGCGCGCGGGACGTGGCGCGGGCGGCGCCTGTCAGGGAAGGATGGGGCCATGAGCGAAGCCGAGGAGACCGTCGCCCAGCCCGCCCCCCTCGAGCCCGGCCAGGTCTGGGCCGGGGAGACCGGCCGGGGGAGGTTCGGGCACCAGGTCCTCGCCGGCGCGCACCGGTGGACCGCCGACGAGCCCCGCTCCGTGGGCGGCGAGGACGCCGGTCCCTCGCCCTACGACCTGCTGCTGGCGTCCCTCGCCACCTGCACGTCGATGACGCTGCGGATGTATGCCGACCGCAAGCAGTGGCCGGTCGACCGGATCGCCGTCCGCGCCTACCGGGAGCGTGCGGAGGTGCCGGCGCCGGAGGCCGGCGGGGCGCCGGTCAAGGTCGACAAGTTCACCTGCGAGGTGTCCATCGACGGTGACCTCACCGAGGAGCAGCGCGAGCGGATGAGGCAGATCGCCGACCGGTGCCCGGTGCACCGCACGCTCGAGCGCGGCTCGCTCCTGCAGACCCTGCTCGTCCCGCCCGCGGGCTGACCGCGGCGGTTCCGGGCGGCGGTCACCGACGGGTCCATCGGCGTCCCGACCGAGGTGCTCCACGGCCGGGAGGGCCGATTGGGCCATCGGCCCGCTGGCCTGTATCCTCGTCGTCGGTCCTCGTGGCCACGCGCCCGTAGCTCAACGGATAGAGCATCTGACTACGGATCAGAAGGTTGGGGGTTCGAATCCCTCCGGGCGCACCGATGGTGAAGGCCCCTGACCTGCGGAGACGCTGGTCGGGGGCCTTTGTCGTTGAGCCATGTGGGGGCCCGCGGGGGCCTCCGGGAGCCAAAGTGGGTGCCAAGACCGCCTGAACGCGGTCGCCGCGAGGCCGGCGAGGCCTGGATCATCGCGAGAGAAGCGCTCGCCCATCCGCTCAGAACGCCAACCTCACCGGTGAATCCCGGATCAGATCGGCGGCACGATCAGTCTGGCGTCGGTGGCCTCGCGGCCGTCGGGGTGGGTGGGGGCCGGGCGGCCACTCAGGCTCGGCGGTCGGCGACGTCGAGCACGTGGTCGATCAGGTCCTCAGGTCGGTCGACGACGGCGGCGAACCCGCTCGGGTACGGTCGGCGCGCGCTTCCGACGTAGCCGACGAACGGCTGACCGTGCCCCCTCGCCTCTGCCCGCTCCTGGAAGAGGATGCCTTCGCGCGGGTCGTCGTCGCGGCGGAAGTTCGTGATGACGAGGTCCCAGTCGTCGGTGTCGAGCGCGGCGAGCCCGGCTTGCGTGCTCATCGCGTTCACCACGGTGACGCCCGCGGCGCGGAGGAACCCGCGTTCGGCGCTGTTGCCCAGGGGCGTGTCGTCGACCCACAGCACCCGCATGCCCTCCGTGCGACCTGCGAGTCGGTCGGCGCGACTGCGCAGGCGGTCCGAGACGAGCGCGGACACCGGTCGGTCCTTCGAGTCGCGAAGTTCCCTTGCGGCGAACTCGAGCACCATCCCACCGGCACTGACCTTCGTGGTGCGCTCCATGAGCTTGCTGATCGCGCCCCAATTCACGGCCACGACGACCACGACCAGGACGACGCCGAGCAGCCCGGCCGACGCACCATCGGCGTGGCGTTGTCGCTCATCAACTTCGGCATCGACGAGTACGTCAACCCACGCCTGCGGTCCGCCGGGGAACGCGCCCGTGCGATGAAGAAGCAGGGCCTCGACGTCAACGATCCCGTGACCGCCGTGCGTCGGAAGACGCCCACCCAGGAGAACGCATGACCGCCACCGAACTCGGCGCGGCCCCGTACCTCGACCCTGCGCGGCCGATCGACGAGCGCATCGCCGACCTGATCTCCCGCATGAGCACGGAGCAGAAGGTCGGGCAGCTGATGCAGGTCGACGCACGCGACGATCTCGACGACCAGGTGCTGAACCGCCACGTGGGTTCGATCCTGCACGCGTCCCCGGAGCTCGTCGCCCGCGCGCACGAGCTCGTCGCCCGCACGCCGCTCCGCATCCCCCTGCTCGTCGCGGAGGACTGCATCCACGGCCACTCGTTCTTCGAGGGCGCAACCATCTACCCGACCCAGCTGGGCATGGCCGCCACCTGGGATGCTGAGCTGGTGGAGCGGGTGGCGCGCGCGACCGCCGTCGAGGCCGCCGCGACCGGCATCCACTGGACGTTCTCCCCGGTGCTGTGCGTGGCCCGCGACCTGCGGTGGGGTCGCGTCGGCGAGACGTTCGGCGAGGACACGTACCTCATCGGCGAGCTCGGCTCGGCGATGGTCCGTGGCTACCAGGGCCGCGGGCTCGACGACGAGACCGCAGTGCTCGCCTCCGCGAAGCACTTCGCCGGCTACTCCGAGACGCAGGGCGGACGGGACGCGAGCGAGGCGGACCTGTCGCAGCGCAAGCTGCGCGCGTGGTTCCTGCCCCCGTTCGAGCGGGTCGCCAGGGAGGGGTGCCGCACCTTCATGCTCGGCTACCAGACCGTGGACGGCGTGCCGATCACGGTGAACGCGTGGCTTCTCTCCGAGGTGCTGCGCGGCGAGTGGGGGTACACCGGCACCCTCGTCACCGACTGGGACAACGTGGGCCGCATGGTGTGGGAGCAGGAGGTGCAGCCCGACTACGCCCATGCCGCGGCCGCCGCGGTGAAGGCCGGCAACGACATGATCATGGTCACCCCCCGGTTCTTCGAGGGGGCGCTGGAGGCGGTCGCCGGCGGCCTGCTGACGGAGGCCGACCTCGACCGCGCCGTCGCACGCGTCCTCGCGCTCAAGTTCGAGATGGGGCTGTTCGAGGACCCGCGCGTGCCCGACGCCGACCGCATCCGCGCGCGCGTCGGTGCGCCCGAGCACGAGGCCCTGAACCTCGAGGTCGCCCGCCGGTCGCTCGTGCTGCTGCGCAACGACGGGCTGCTGCCGCTCACCCCCGGCGCGACGGACGCGACCGGTCGCGCGGTCAGCGACGGCACACCTCGGCGCGTCGCGGTCCTCGGGCCGCTCGCCGACGACGCGCAGACGCACCTCGGCGACTGGGCGGGCAACTCGGGCCAGACCGACTGGATGCCCGACGGCCATCCCCGCGCGATGATCCGCACCACGCTCGACGGGCTGCGGGCGACGGTCCCGGCGGACTGGTCCGTGACCTACACCCGCGGCGCCGAGATCCTCACCGTCGAGGCCGACCCCGAGGGCGACCGGTTCCCCGACGGTCAACCGCGCTCGCCGATCGTCGTGCCCTCGCCGGTGGACGACGACCAGCTCGCCGCCGCGGTCGAGGCCGCGACCGCGGCCGACGTCGCGGTCGTCGTCGTCGGCGACCGGGTCGAGCTCTTCGGCGAGGCACGCTCGACGGCGACGTTGGAGCTCATCGGCGGGCAGGTCGCGCTGCTCGACGCCGTCGTGGCCACCGGGACACCCACCGTGGTGGTGCTGCTGGCGTCGAAGCCTCTGGTGCTGCCCCCGTCCGCCGACCGCGCCGCCGCGCTGCTGTGGGTCGCGAACCCCGGCATGCAGGGTGGCCAGGCGCTGGCCGAGCTGCTCCTCGGCGTCGTCGAACCGGCGGGCCGCCTACCGATCTCGTTCGCCCGGCACGTGGGCCAGCAGCCGACGTACTACAACCAGATCCGCGGCCAGCACGGCGACCGGTACGCCGACCTCACGCAGAAGCCCGCCTTCGCCTTCGGCGACGGCCTGGGCTACAGCGAGGTCCGCTACGAGGACCTGCGGCTGGACGCCGACGAGTACTCGACCCGCGAGACCGTCCGCGCACGGGTCACCGTCCGCAACGTCGGGAAGCGCCCGGCCCACGAGGTCGTGCAGCTCTACGTGCGCGACGTCGTGTCGTCTGTCAGCTGGGCGGTCCGCGAGCTCAAGGCGTACCGGCGGGTGGAGGTGGCGCCGGGCACCGCCGAGACGGTCGAGCTGGCGCTGCCCGTCGCGGCGTGCACCGTCGTGAACGCCGCGGGGCACCGGGTCGTCGAACCGGGGGCGTTCGAGGTCCTCGTCGGTCCGTCGTCGAGGCCGGAGACCCTGCTGACCGCGCGCTTCGAGGCACGGCTGGAGTGACGTGGTGCGCGTGGAGCCGGGGCCGGACTGTCAGGCGCGTATCGAGACCTGACACGCCCGCAGCCGCGAGGATGAACCCATGACCGCCGACGCCAGCCGCACCCCGATCGCCAACCCCGCTCCGCTCGGGCTGGTGGGCTTCGGGATGACGACGGTCCTGCTCAACCTGCACAACGCCGGAGTCGTGCCGATGTCCATCGTGATCGTCGCCATGGGCTTCGCGCTGGGTGGGCTCGCCCAGATCATCGCGGGGGTCATGGAGTTCCGGGTCGGCAACACCTTCGGCGCCACCGCATTCACTGCCTACGGGCTCTTCTGGTGGTCGCTGATCGTGATCGTCGTCAACCCGGTGGAGTCTGCGGTCGCCGCCGGGGACTCGACGAGCATGGGTTTCTACCTCGCGCTCTGGGCGGTCTTCACGCTGTTCATGTTCGTGGCCACGCTTCGGCACAACCGGGCGACACAGGCGGTGTTCCTCACGCTGACGGTGCTCTTCGCCCTGCTCGCCCTCGGAGACTTCACCGGATCCGCCGCGGTCACGACGCTCGCCGGCTGGTGGGGCATCGGCTGCGGGCTCATCGCCCTGTACGGCGGGCTCGCGCAGGTCGTGAACGGCGAGCTCGGACGCGAGGCCCTGCCTCTGTTCCCGGTGGCACGCGCGGGCTCCTGACGCAGTCTGGGGCGTTGAGGATCTCCGCGCCCTCGCCGACCTCACGCCCCGTCACCGACGTGCGGGTCGGCCGGCGGCCCGACGCGGTCCTCGCTCGAGGCCCGCACGAGCATCCGTTCACCGGGCCGGCCGAAGATGCTCAGCACCTCCGCCGGTCCGTCACCCGTGCTGCCGAACCAGTGCGGGACATGGGTGTCGAACTCAGCAGCCTCACCGACGCCGAGGACCATGTCCCGGTCCCCGAGGACCAGGCGCATCCGTCCGGAGAGCACGTACAGCCACTCGAACCCGTCGTGGGAGCGGGGCTTGGGCGTCGACTGGGATGCCGGGACGACGATCTTCCACGCCTGGATGCCACCGGGAGGGGTCAGGGGCAGCACGGTCCGGCCGTTGACGCGCCGCGGTCGGAGTCGGATGCGCGGGTCTCCCACCTCGGGAGCGCCGACCAGGTCGTCGATCGGCACGCGGTAGGCCTGGGCCAGGGGCAGGAGCAGCTCCAGTGCGGGTCGACGTTGACCGGTCTCCAGCCTGGACAGCGTGCTCTTGGAGATCCCGGTGCGGTCGGCCGCCTCAGTGAGGGTCAGCCCCCGTCGCTCGCGTACCCGCCGCAGTCGCGGGCCGACGAGGTCGAGGGTGGCAGAGATCGTCGCCGCAGCCTGATGGCGCGCGGCGTCGTCCGGCGGAATGCGCGTCGCTGTCACCGGTCCAGTGGATCGCGCCCTTCCCGGAAACGGCAACACCTGTTGCCCGCCCGCCCGGTGGCCGCGCACCCTCGATGTCATGAGCGAGAACTCGTACGACGTGGTGGTGATCGGTGGCGGTGCCGCCGGTCTGTCGGCCGCACTGGTGCTGGGCCGTGCGCGGCGCACGGTCGCGGTCGTGGACTGCGGCTCCCCGCGCAACGCGCCCGCCGCACACATGCAGGGCTACCTCTCCCGCGACGGGATGCCGCCGGGGGACCTCCTCGCCACCGGTCGCCGCGAGGTCGAGCGGTACGGGGTCGTGCTCATCGACGGTTCCGTCACGGCCCTCGCTCCGGCCCCGAACGGGTTCGAGGTGAGGGTGCCGGACGGCGAGCCGCTCATGGCTCGGCGGATCCTGGTCGCCACCGGGCTGCGCGACGTCGTCCCCGACCTTCCCGGTGTCGCCGAGCGCTGGGGCCGCGACCTCCTGCACTGCCCCTACTGCCACGGCTACGAGGTCCGTGACCAGGCATTGGGCGTGCTCGGGGGCACCCCGGACGCCGTCCAGCACGCTCTTCTGGTGCGGCAGTGGTCGGCCGACGTCGTGTACTTCCCGCACACCGGTGTTCTCGACGACCGCGAGACCGAGCAGCTGGCGGCCAGGGGCGTCGCCGTGGTGGAGGGCACCGTCTCGGCGCTCGTCGTCGAGGCGGACCGTCTGAGCGGGGTCGAGCTTGCCGACGGTCGGGTGATCCGGCGTGCTGCGGTCTTCGTCCGCCCGCGCCTGGTCCCGCGCAGCCTCCTGCTCGCCGAGCTGGGCGCCGATCTGGACGAGTCCGGATGGCCACGGACGGACGCCCAGGGCCGGACGTCGGTGCCGGGGGTCTGGGTGGCCGGCAACGCCTCCGACCCGCGGGCCCAGGTCATCACGGCCGCGGGCGAGGGTTCAGCCGCGGCCATCGCGCTGAATGCCGACCTGCTCGCCGAGGACGTCGAGCGGGACGTCGCCGCGCTCCGGGTCGCCGCTTCCCCCGCCTCGCCCGCCTAGCCCGCCCGGTCGCGCGCCGATCCGCCGACCCCAGCCCATCGATCCCGATCCACCGACCCATCCGCGACCCCATCCACCGACTCACCGAAGGAGCCTTCGCCATGCCCGAGAGCCAGACCCCCGGACCCCGCACGCCCGCGCCGACCACGCACCAGCTGGCCGTGATGATCTGGCTGGCGGTGTTCCCGACCCTGACGGTGCTCAACCTGGCGCTCGGTCGGTTCCTCGTCGACCTGCCGGTCGTGGTCCGCACCCTCGTGCTGGCGACGATCGCCGTCCCCGTCGTGATCTACGGCCTGATGCCTCGTCTGCACCGCGCCCGAGGCAGGCTCCTGGCCCGGCGCGCGGCCTAGGTGTGGCCGACGCGCCCCAGGAACGGGGCGCGTCGGGGGTCGCGGCCCTGGTGCGTCCGGTCCCGGCTGGTGCACACTCGCGCCTGGGGGAGGTGATCGTGTCCGTTCCCTTGTTCGAGACCAAGGTCCACGTCCCGCAACGACGGGACGGCCTGATCGCGCGCCCGAGGTTGCGGACGATGCTCGAGAAGAGCTCGCAGGCGCGTGTCACCCTCGTGTCGGCGCCGGCGGGATTCGGCAAGACCACGGTGGTCGTCGACTGGCTCGCCGAGGTCGGGGATCGCACGCCGGTCGCCTGGGTCTCGCTCGATCGCCGTGACAACGACCTGGCCGTCTTCTGGCCCTACCTCGTCGCCTCCCTGCGTCGCGCGCTGCCCGATCTCGGTGACGACGCGAGCCCGCTCCCGGGCTCCGGCCCGGCACAGGAGCGGCAGGACCTGGCGCTCTTGATCAACTCCCTCAGCGGAGTGGCCGGCCACGCGGTGCTGGTCCTGGACGACTACCACGTGATCGACTCGCCGGAGGTCCAGGAGTCGGTGGCCGAGCTCGTCGACCGCCTCCCGCAGCAGATCCACCTGGTGGTCGTCACGCGCGCCGACCCGGCCCTTCCCCTTGCCAGGCTGCGGGCGCGCGGCGAGCTGCTGGAGATCCGGGCGGCGGACCTGCGCTTCACCCTGGCCGAGGCCGAGGCCTACTTCCGGGCCACGCTGGGTGATGCGGTGGGCAGGCGTGAGGTCGCCGCGCTCGAGGAGCGGACGGAGGGCTGGGTCGCGGCGCTCCAGCTGGTGGCCCTCTCGCTGCGGGGACGGGACGACGTCTCCGGCTTCGTCGCCGAGTTCGCCGGCGACGACAGGTACATCGTCGACTACCTGGTCGAAGAGGTGCTGCAGCGGCTGAGCCCGGAGACGCGCGCCTTCCTGCTCGAGACGTCCGTCCTCGGTCGGCTCGAGGGCGGGCTGTGCGACGCCGTGACCGGAACGACGGGCGGCAAGTCGCGACTGGAGGAGCTGGACCGAGCGAACCTCTTCCTCGTCCCGCTCGACGACCGCCGCCGGTGGTACCGCTACCACCACCTCTTCGCCGACGTCCTTCAGGCGCGGCTCCTGGACGAGCGGCCGGAGCGCCTCGTCGGGCTGCACCGGCGGGCTGCCGACTGGCTGGAGGAGCACGGCGACGTGGCCGGCGCCGTCCAGCACGCTCTCGCGGGCGGCGACGCCGAGCGCGCAGCGGGCCTGGTCGAGCTCGCGTTGCCGGGCCTGCGCCGCGACCGGCAGGACGAGACCCAGCGCCGCTGGCTCGACGCGCTGCCGGACGAGGTCGTCGGCGACCGCCCGGTGCTGCTCATCGGTCAGGCCGGCGCCCTCATGGTCCGCGGCGAGGTGGACGGCGTGGAGCCCCGGCTGGCCGCGGCCGAGCGGTTGCTGGGCAGCGGCTCGGGCGCCGTCGTGGTCGACACCGTGACCTTCGGCCGCATCCCGTCGGCGATCGAGATGTATCGCGCCGCGATGGCGCTGATCAGGGGCGACAGCGAGGGGACCAGGACCCACGCGCTCCGGGCGCTCGAGCTCGTCGAAGCGGACGACCACGTCGGCCGGGGCAGCCCGGCCGCGCTCCTCGGGCTCGAGCGGTGGAGCGCCGGCGACCTGGCCGAGGCGCGGCGGTGGTACGCCGAGGCGATGGCGTGCCTCGAGCGAGCGGGCCACCTGTCCGACGTGCTGGGCTGCGCCCTCGCCCTGTCCGACATGCAGACCGCCCAGGGCGACCTGAGCCAGGCGATCGCGACCTGCGAGGCCGGGCTCCGGCTGTCTGCGTCGGCGCCGACGCCCCTGCGCGGGGTGTGCGACATGCACGTGGGCATGGCGGAGCTGTCCCTGGAGCGGGGCGAGATCGAGGTCGCCCGGCACCACCTGCGAGCTCGCGAGGAGCTCGGCGACCACCTCGGCCTGCCCCAGAACCCGTACCGCTGGCGGGTCGCCGCCGCGCGGGTGGCGGAGGCCGACGGCGACCTCGAGGGTGCGCTGGTGCTGCTGCGAGCAGCGGAGCGCCTCTACGTCAACGACTTCTCACCCGACGTCCGCCCGGTCGGCGCGATCACGGCGAGGATGCTCGCCGCGCACGGAAGGTGGGCCGAGGCCCTGGCCTGGGCCACCTCGCACGGGCTCTCGGCGGGCGACGACCTCACCTACGTCCGCGAGTACGAGCACCTCGCGCTCGCCAGGACGCTCCTGGCGCAGCACGCAGCGACCCGGGCCGACGGGCCGCTGCGCGCGGCGACGACGCTCCTCGATCGGCTGCTCGCGGCCGCCGAGGCCGGGAGGCGGACACGGTCGGTGATCGAGACCCTCGTGCTCCGGGCCGTCGCGCACCGCGCGGCCGGTGACGAGGCCGGCGCGCTCGACGCCCTGCGGCGCGCGCTGGTGCTCGCCGCGCCCGAGGGCCAGGTCGCGCTCTTGCGGGAGCAGGCCGCGGCACTCGGCGACACCCTCGAGCGAGCAGCCTCGCTGCCCGGCACCGCCGAGCACGCACGGGCGGTCCTCGCCGGGGTCGGCGTGCCGGCGACCGGGCAGCCCGCGGCCGGCGGAGAGCAGCTCAGCCCGCGTGAGCTCGTCGTACTGCGCCTGCTCGGCACCGAGCTCAGCGGCCCCGAGATCGCCCGGGAGCTCGTGGTGTCCCTGCACACCGTGCGCGCCCACACCAAGAGCATCTACGCCAAGCTCGGCGTCTCGGGCCGGCGAGCGGCCGTGCGGCGCGGGCACGAGATGGGCCTCCTGGCGCCGACCGCCGCGCGCTGACGGTCGAGCCCGCCGGCCACGTCCGCCGGCCACGGACGCAGATCCCCAGGTGAATACCCACCTGTGGTGATGTCGGATCCCCACGTCGCTTCCTAGGTTCCGTCCCGTACGACGACGAACGACGCCGCGGACGGTGGACCTCCCACCCCTCCGTGGCAGGCGAGGGGAACGACGTGAAGCACGAGACCGACCGCTACGAGATCCGGGTCGACGGCCATCTGCCGGCTCGCTGGGCCATCTGGTTCGACGGGCTGACCGTGATCACCCAGCCCGACGGCACGACCGTCATCCGCGGCACGGTGCCCGACCAGGCAGCCCTGCACGGCCTCCTGGAACGGACCCGTGACATGGGCCTCCGACTCCTCTCGGTCACCCCTCAGCTCCCGGCCGAACCGGCCCCCACCGCTCCACCCGCGCAGACCCAAGGAGACACACCATGACCACCATCGCCCGAACCGTGCCGCACACCGGCCGGATGACCTCGCTGCGCAGGACCGCCCTGGCCGGCGGGGTGCTCTACCTGATCACCTTCGCGTCCTCCATCCCGGCCGCCGCCTACTTCCTCGTCCCCCTGCTGACCGACCCTGGATACGTGACCGGTCCCGGCGCCGACACCCGGGTGCTGTTCGGCTGCGTCCTGGACATCGTCAACGCGCTCGCGGCCATCGGCACGGCGGTGGCCCTCTTCCCCGTCGTCAAGCGGCAGAACGAGAGCCTCGCGATCGGCTTCCTCGCGTCCAGGATCCTGGAGGCCGCGATCATCTTCGTCGGCATCGTCAGCCTGATCGCGGTGGTCACCCTGCGTCAGGACCTGGGTACCGCGCCGGACGCCGACGCCGGCTCGCTGCTGACCGTGAGCGCAGCCCTCGTCGCCGTGCGCGATGCCACGTTCCTGCTCGGCCCCGGCATGGCCGCGGCCAACGCCCTCCTGCTCGGCACCTTGATGTACCGGTCCCGGCTGGTTCCCCGGCTGATCCCGCTCATGGGCCTGATCGGCGCGCCGCTGCTGCTGGCGTCCAACACGGCCACGCTGTTCGGGATCAACGAGCAGTTCTCGCTGATGTCCACGCTCGCGCTGCCGGGGATCTTCTTCTGGGAGCTGTCCCTCGGCCTGTACCTGACGCTCAAGGGCTTCAAGCCCTCGCCGATCACCGCCGACCTGGTCGAGCCCGCCGCGGCTCCGGTGACCCGATGAGGGCGGCCGTCTACCGCCGTTTCGGCGGGCCGGAGGTGGTGAGCGTCGCGGACGTCCCCCGACCGGCCGTCGGCCCCGGCGACGTCCTGGTCCGGGTGCACGCGTCGACCGTCTCCATGGCCGACCACCGTGCCCGCAGCCGGAACGTGCCGCGCGGGCTGGGGCTGCTGTCCGCCGCCGGCATCGGCGCAGTCCGGCCCAGTCACCCGGTGCTCGGCATGGACGTCGCCGGCGTCGTCGAAGCGGTAGGACCCGGCGCCGCAGGCTTCTCCCCGGGCGACGAGGTGATCGCCATGCTCGGCGGCCGGTTCGGCGGCCACGCCGAGTACGTGGTGGTCCCGCACGACGCGGCGATCACCCGCAAACCCCGCACGATGACCTTCGAGGACGCCGTGACCCTGGTCTTCGGCGGGTACACCGCGCGCGGCTTCTTCCACCACACCTCGCTCCGGCCCGGGACCACCGTGCTCGTCAACGGGGCCGCCGGTGCGGTCGGCACGGCAGCGCTCCAGCTCGCCCGGGCCGCTGGCGCCCACGTCACGGCCGTCTGCCGGGCGAGCGACGCACCCCTGGTGACCGCGCTCGGCGCCACCCGGGTGATCGACTACCCGACCACGGACTTCGCCGCCGAGGGCACCCGGTACGACGTGGTCGTCGACTGCGTCGGGAACGCCGGGTTCGCCCGGGCGCGCACGGCGCTGAAGCCCGGCGGTGCCCTCCTGCTCGTGGTGACCGACCTGGGCGGGCTGATCGGCGCCCCGATCCGGGCACGCCGATCCGGCCTGGTCGTCGCCACCCGGCCCGTCGCCGGTGCGGCCGACCTGGCCGCGATCGTCGCGCTGGCCGACGCCGGGCAGTACGTCGCGGTGCGCGACCGCACCTTCGACCTGGCCGACGTCGCGGCAGCCCACCGCTACGTCGACCAGGGCCACAAGAAGGGCAACGTCGTGCTGAGAGTCACGACCGCGCCCGAGACCGATCCCGCTGCCACCCGCTCTGCCCACCTAGAAGGTGCGTCATGATCGAAGCCCATGAGCTGACCAAGCGCTTCGGCGACAAGACGGCCGTCGACACCATCAGCTTCTCCGTCGCCCCCGGCACGGTGACCGGGTTCCTCGGCCCCAACGGCGCCGGCAAGTCCACCACGATGCGCATGATCGTCGGACTGGACCGGCCGACCTCGGGCACCGTGACCGTCAACGGCCGGCCCTACGGCCGACACGGTGCCCCCCTGCACGAGGTCGGTGCCCTGCTGGACGCGAAGGCGGTCCACCCGGGCCGCAGCGCGCGGTCCCACCTGCGCACGATGGCGGCCACCCACCGGATCGGGAACCGGCGCGTCGACGAGGTCATCGAGATGACCGGACTGGCGACCGTCGCCGACCGGCGCGTCGGCGGCTTCTCGCTCGGCATGGGCCAGCGCCTGGGGATCGCGTCCGCGATGCTCGGCGACCCCCAGACCCTCATCCTGGACGAGCCGGTCAACGGGCTGGATCCCGAGGGGGTGCACTGGGTCCGCCGGCTCGTGCGTGATCTGGCGACCCAGGGCAGGACGGTCTTCCTGTCCTCGCACCTGATGAGCGAGATGGCGCAGACCGCCGACCAGCTCCTCGTGCTGGGCCGGGGCAGGATCCTCGCCGCGGGGCCCGTGCAGGAGGTCATCGACTCGGTCTCCCGACCCGGCGTCCGGGTCCGGTCGCCGCAGGCGGACCGGCTGGCCGATCTCGTGCGGCTGGACGGGGTGAGCGTCACCCGGACCGAGCCGACCTCGCTCGAGCTGCGCGGCATCGCCCCGGCTGCCGTCGGCGACGTCGCGTTCGCCCACGGCATCCCCCTGCACGAGCTGGCCCCGCTCCACGCCACCCTCGAGGAGGCCTACCTGAGCCTGACGAACGACGCCGTCGAGTACCGCTCCACCACCCCTGCGCACACCAAGGACAACCGATGACCGCCATCACCGTCCGGGCCGGCACCCGGGTCAAGCTCTCTGCCCGTCCCTCATCCGCAGTCCCTCGTCCGCACCATCTCGGCATCCTGCGCGCCGAGTGGATCAAGGTGGTCTCCCTGCGGTCCACCTGGTGGGCGCTCGGCGCCACCGTCGCCCTGATGACGCTCGCCGCGTTCGCGGTGGCGAAGTCCCTCGACGGCCTGGCCGCGGACCCCACCACCGCGATCGTCGTCGAGCAGATGACCGGCGCCGGCGTGATCTCCGGCGGCTATCAGATCGGCATGATCACGATCGCCGTCCTCGGGGCGCTCGCCATCACCGGCGAGTACTCCACGGGGATGGTCCGGTCGACGCTCGCCGCCGTGCCCACGCGCCTCCCGGTCCTCGCAGCCAAGGGCGTCGTCCTCATGGTCGTCACGGTCGCGGCGAGCGTCCTGAGCACCGCGTTGTCCTACCTGGTCACCCAGCCGATGCTCGCCCGGCACTCGATCGTGACCGACCTCGCTGCCGCCGAGTCCTGGCGGGTGATCGGCGGCGCGGCGTTCTTCCTGGTCGTCGCCGCGTTGTTCAGCCTCGGCGTGGGCACGGTCCTGCGCTCGACGGCGGGCACGGTCGCGTCCGCGCTGACCGTGCTCCTGCTGCTGCCCGGGGTGCTCGGCCTCATCCGCCTCGACTGGGTCCAGACGCTGGTCAGCTACCTTCCTGCCCCCGCGGCCGGCGCGTTCATCTCCGGGGAGAACAGCGGCCTCGGCCAGACCCTCGCACCTACGGCGGGGCTGCTCGTCGTGATCGCGTACGCGGTGATCCCGATGGTCGCGGGCGCGGTGCTGCTGCGGAGGCGGGACGCCTGAGGGGCCACGGCGCGCCTGTTCCCGCACGCCGCCGGGCTCGGCGAGGGCCGCTACCGCCCGGTGGGTCCGCGGAATACGGTGGACCCATGACCATCGCCCCTGACTCCGGGTTCCTCCGCCTCCTGCGCGAACAGGTCGGGCACGAGTTCGACGCGCACCAGCAGTACGTCGCGATCGCCGTCTGGTTCGACTCGCAGGACCTGCCCCAGCTCGCGCGGCACTACTACCGGCAGGCGATCGAGGAGCGCAACCACGCCATGATGATCGTGCAGTACATGCTCGACCGAGACCTGGCCGTGACGATCCCCGCAGGCAGCACGGTCCGGAACGAGTTCGCCCGGGTGGTCGAGCCCATCGCGCTCGCGCTCGCGCAGGAGCGGCAGGTCACCGAGCAGATCGAGGCGATCTTCCGGGCCGCCCGGGCGGAGGACGACGCGCTCGGCGAGCAGTTCATGCTCTGGTTCCTCAAGGAGCAGGTCGAGGAGGTCTCGGCCGCGACGACGCTGCTCGCCGTCGCGGAGCGGGCGGACGCCGCCGGTGCGAACCTCTTCGACCTGGAGAACTACGTGGCCCGCGAGCAGATCGGCGACGAGGGCGCCTCGACGGACGCACCCGAGGCCGCCGGCGGCGCCCTGTAGGGCCGGGCCCGTCGCGGGCCGACGGTCCGCCGCACACCCTCGCTCGCCCCGCCTCGCCCGGCATCCCGCGGTCAGCGGCCAGCGGTGCGGTGCCCCTCGGGGAAGACGACGACCGGGCCCCGCACGTCGATCCGCACCAGCGACCCGCGCGGCGGGAGCCGGTCCGAGGAGGTCCGGGCACGCAGCCGGACGCCGTCCTCGTGGGGTGCGCGCTCGGCGGGACCGACACCGCCGGGGAGCTCCACGGCGCCGGCGAGCCGGGCGAAGCCGCCGAGGAGCTCCAGCTCGAGCTCGGCGTCGTGCCCGTAGAAGTCGACGGCCCGCACGAGGGCGACGGGTGCCGGGTGACCGGCCTCGACGGCCTCCCCGCCGCCCTCGGCGCCGGGCTCGACGGGTCGCACCCGGATCTGCTCGGGGCGCAGCAGGACCCGCGCCCGCGCGTCGTCCGGTCCTACGGCGCCGCCGACGGCGTCGAACGTGCCGAGGGCGCAGCGCACCCGGCCGGCCTGCCACCGGCCCGGGAGCAGGACCGCGTCGCCGACGAACGCCGCCACGGTGGGACTGACCGGCCGGGCGTAGACCTCGTGCGGCGGACCGGCCTGGGCGATGCGACCCCCGGCCATGACCGCGACCTGGTCCGCCATGGACAGCGCCTCGGTCTGGTCGTGGGTCACCAGGAGAGCGGTCGTGCCGGCCGTGCGCAGCACGTCGCGGACCTGGGCGCGGAGCTCGACGCGCAGGGTGGCGTCCAGGGCGGCGAACGGCTCGTCGAGCAGCAGGACCGTGGGCCGCGGCGCCAGCGCGCGGGCCAGGGCGACGCGGTGCCGCTGGCCGCCGGACAGCTCGTACGGCATGCGCCGCTCCAGGCCCTGCAGCCCGACGAGCCGGACCAGCTCGGCGACCCGCTCACGTCGGTGCGGGTCGCGTCGGAGCCCGAAGGCGATGTTGCTGGTGACGTCGCGGTGCGGGAAGAGCGCGGCGTCCTGCGGCACGAGGCCCACCCGGCGCCGTTCGGGAGCGACGTGCACCCCGTCACCGGCGACCCGACGGCCACCGATCTCGACCGTGCCGGCCCGCACCGGCAGCAGCCCGGCGACGGCTCGCAGGACCGTCGACTTGCCGCAGCCGCTCGCGCCCAGCACCGCCGTCAGCGTGCCCTCGTCCAGGACGAGGTCGACGCCGTCGAGCACGTCGTCCTGCGTGTACCCGGCGACGACGCCGGTCAGCCGGACGGTGCTCACGGGACGTCACCCGCGACGCCGGGCCTTCCGGGCGACAGGGCGCCGGACAGCAGGAAGGCGGGGACGGCGGCGACGAGCACCAGGGTGAGCGCGTAGGGAGCCGCGGCACCGTAGGCGCCCACGGCGGTCCGGGCCCAGAGCTCGGTGGCCAGGGTCTCGACGCCCGTCGGGCGCAGCAGCAGCGTGGCGGGGAGCTCCTTCATCGCGGTCAGTGCCACGAGGAGCGCGCCGGCCGCGACGCCGGGCAGAGCCAGCGGCGCGGTCACCCGGACCCAGACCCCCGGCGCGGTCGATCCGAGGGTCCGGGCGACGTCCTCGAGGGCCGGCGGCACCGCGGAGGTCGCCGCCCGGATCGAGCCCACGGCCTTCGTCAGGAACAGCACGCCGTAGGCGAAGGCGAGCACCACCGCGCTCTGGTAGAGCGCCGGCACGACGGCGAGCGTGAAGAAGACGAGCGAGAGCCCCACGACGATGCCGGGCAGGGCGTGCCCGAGGTAGCTCGCGGACTCCAGGGCCGCGGTCGCCCCGGTGCGGTACCGGGCGGCGAGGACGCCGATGGGCAGCGCCATCGCGGTCGCCACGAGGGCGCCGGCGGCCGAGAGCGCCGCGGTGCCGCCGATCGCCGGGAGCAGGTCGCCCCAGGTCACGCCCGCCTGCGCGCTCACGAGCCGGGTCACGAGCGCCGCCATCGGCACGCCGACGGAGACGGCCGCGACGCCGCCGAGCCCGGCCAGCGCGGCCGGCAGCCAGGGGCCGAGCCGGACCGGCAGCGTCCGGGCCGGGGCGGCGGAGCCCGGCAGCCGGAGCACGGCACGCCGCCGGGCGCCGCGCTCGGCGAGGACGACGCTCACCGCGAGCAGCACCAGGACCAGCGCGTACACCGCCGCGCGGGTGCGGTCGAAGCTGGCGCCGTAGGCGGAGTGGATCGCCCAGGTGAGCGCGTCGTACCGGAGCATCGCCACGGCGCCGAAGTCGGCCAGGGCGTAGAGCGCGACGAGCAGGGCCCCGGCGGCGCCCGCGGGCGCGACCTGGGGCCACGTCACCGACCAGAACGCGGCGAAGGGGCCTCGGCCGAGGGTGCGGGCCGTGCTCTCCAGGTCGTCGGCGCTGCGCATCGCGGCCACCAGGGGGAGCGTGACGTACGGCGTGCTCACGGTCGTCAGGACGAGGACCGCGGCCCAGAAGCCGGAGATGCCGGTCGTGGCGACCCAGCCGAACGCCGCGACGTAGGACGGGACGGCCAGCGGGAGGGCGGCGAGCACGAGCCAGAGGCCGCGCCCGGGCAGGGTCGCCCGGGCGAGCAGCCAGGCCGTGGGCACCCCCAGCGTCAGGCACGCGAGGGTGACCGTGGCCGCCAGCAGCAGGGAGTTCCCGGCGAGCTCGAGGACCCGCGCACCGCCGAGGGCGTCGGAGATCGCCGCCCACCCGGCGCTGCCGATGCGGACCACGAGGTAGCCGAGCGGGATCGCCGCGGCGGCCGCGCTGAGCGACCCGGCGACCAGCAGGGCGACGGGGACACGCCGGCCGGGCGCGCGTCTCCGCGTGGGCACCTCCACGCGCTCGGGGAGCCGCACGCTCAGGTCAGCCCCACGGAGCCGAGGAGCTCGACGGTCTTCTCGAGGCTGTCCAGGTCGGCCAGGTCGAGCGCGGGGTTGCGGAGCTCGTCGATCGGGGGCAGGCCGGCGGGTGCGTCGATCCCCGGCACCAGGGGGTACTCGTACGTCTGCTCGACGAAGTACTCCTGGCCGGCCGTCGAGACGAGGTAGCGGACCAGCTCGAGCGCGTCGGCGTCCTCGGCTGCGCCCGCCAGGATCCCGGCCCCGGTGACGTTGAGGAGTGCGCCCGGGTCGCCCGCGGGCAGGAAGTGCAGCTGCGCGCGCATGTTCTCCGCGCCGACCTCGGCAGCGGTCTGGAACCAGTAGTAGTGGTTGATCAGGCCGACGTCGAGACGCCCGGAGTTCGTGGCCTCGAGGATCGCCCCGTTCGACTCGTACTTCTGCACGTCGTTGTCGACCATCCCGGAGATCCAGGTCCGGGCGACGTCCTCGCCCTCGAGCACCCGCAGGGCGGTGACGAACGCCTGGAAGGAGGCGTTCGTGGGCGGGACGCCGACCCGGCCGCGCCACTGCTCGCCGGTGAGCTCGAGCACCGAGGTCGGCAGGTCGGCGACGGCGACCTCCTGGCTGTCGTAGACGAGCACGCGGGCCCGGCCGGTGATGCCCGTCCACGTGCCGTCGGCGGACGTGAAGCCCTGGGGCACCGCGCCGGCGACGTCGGCCGGCAGGTCGGCGAAGAGGCCCGCCGCGGAGACGGCGCCCAGCGCGCCGGCGTCCTGGGAGAGGAACACGTCGGCCGGGGTGCGGTCGCCCTCCTCGAGCAGGAGGGCCGTCAGCGCCGTGGTCCCGTCGTAGCGGACGTCGACGGTGATGCCGGTCTCCGCCTCGAAGCGGTCGATGAGCGGCTGGACGAGGTCCTCGTTGCGGCCCGCGTAGAGCACGACCGTGCCGTCGGACCCGCGACCGCGCGGGCTCCGCCGGCGCGGTGCAGGCGGCGAGCACGGGCAGGGCGGCGAGGCCGGCGAGTACGGCCAGGCGGGTGGGGCGCACGGAGGTCCTCTCGATCGTGACGCTCGGTGATGCCGAGTGAGGTAAGGCTAACCTCACTCGGGAATCTCGCCCAAACTGGGTCACCATCGCCCGGGGCCGGCCGGGGGCGCCCCTCGACCCGGGTCGGGACGGCCCTGCACGGAATGTACCTTGCCGGGTACGTACCCACATTGGTACCTTGCAGGGATGGACGCGATCCTGCTGGCCCTGTCCGACCCGCACCGCCGGAC
The DNA here is from genome assembly GCA_963724505.1 of uncultured Actinomycetota bacterium. GTDB lineage: Bacteria > Actinomycetota > Actinomycetes > Actinomycetales > Cellulomonadaceae > Actinotalea. Next base: position 170,656 of record CAVRUY010000001.1, on the reverse strand, counting down.
GGTCCTGGAACGACTGCGCACGGGGCCGACGACGGCCGGGGCCCTCGCGGCTCAGCTGCCGATCGCCCGACCTGGCGTATCCCGACACCTGCGGATGCTGCGCGAGGTCGGCCTGGTCGAGGTGCGCCACGATGCGCAGCGGCGGGTCTACAGCCTGCGGGCGGATCCGCTGGCGGAGGTCGACGCGTGGCTGAACCCGTACCGGGACCTGTGGGAGAAACGCCTGGACGCCCTGCATGCCGAGGTCGCCCGCGGGCGCAGCGACGAACGGAGGACGACGTGAACGAGAGCACCGGAAGGCACCCGAGCCCAGGACCCGCCGGCGAGGGCCGCCTCGTCAGCAGCATGCGGCAACGCGACGGTCGTGGCCTCATCCACGTCGAGGACATCGTCGAGACCGACGTGGAGGACCTGTGGGACGCGCTCGTCCGGCCTGACCGGCTGCGACGGTGGCTCGTGGACGTCGAGGGGGACCTGGCGGTGGGCGGGGAGGTCCGCCTGGCGTTCACCAGCGGCTGGCAGGGCACGGGCCACGTCGAGGTGTGCGAGCGGCCACGCCTCCTGCGGGTGCGGATCGACGGCGAGGACGGCGCGCCGGGCACCGAGATGGAAGCGGTGCTCGAGCCGGTGGAGGGCGGCGTGCGCCTCGTCATCGAGGACCGCGGGCTCCCCGTCGACGAGCTGCCGATGCACGGTGCCGGCTGGCAGGTGCATTGGGAGGACCTCGGCGCCCACCTCGCCGGGCGCCGGCCCGAGGCGTGGCGGCCGCGGTGGCTCGCCCTCGTCCCGGCGTACCAGGGTCGGCCGGTCACCCCCGCCTGAGCCGCGCCGCGCCGAGCCGAGCCGCGCCGTCAGCCGGCCCCGTCCGCCGTGCTCGGGATCGGGACGGCCGCACCGGTGACGGCGATGGTCGGGTCGTCCGGGTCGACCGTGACGGTCAGCTCGCTCGGCCGGCCCAGGTCGACGCCCTGCCGGACGGTGAGGACCCGCGGGCCCGACACCCGCCCGATCTGCCGCAGGTACGCACCGAGGGCGGCCGCCGCGGCGCCGGTCGCCGGGTCCTCCACGACGCCGCCCACCGGGAACGGGTTGCGCGAGTGGACGACGGACTCGCTCTCCGGCCAGAGGAGCTGGAGCGTCGTCCAGCCCTGGCGTTCGCAGATCTCCTTCAGGCGCGGCACGTCGTAGTCCAGGGCGGCGAGCCGTCGCCGGGTCCGGGTGGTCAGGACGGGGTGGTCGTTCCCCGCGAAGGCGACGTGCGGCGGGTAGGCCGGATCGAGGTCGTCGGCCGACCACCGCAGGGCCGCCAGCGTCGCGTGCAGCACATCGGGCTCCATCGGTCGGCTGTGCCCGGGGACGCTCCGCAGGGTCGCCCGGACCGTGCCGGCCTCCCGCGTCGTGGTGACCGTGACCGGGCCGGCCGGCGTCGTGAACCGGAACGGGCCGTCGGTGCCCGCGGTGACCAGGGCGACCGCCGTCGCGATCGTCGCGTGCCCGCAGAACGCGACCTCGGCGAGCGGGCTGAAGAAGCGCAGTCCGAGATCCGACCCCGTCCGGCCGCTGCGCAGCACGAACGCGGTCTCGGAGTAGCCCACCTCCGTGGCGATCTGCTGCATCTCCGCCTCGTCGAGCCCGTCGGCCTCCAGCACCACACCCGCCGGGTTGCCGCCGGTGGGGTCCGTGGTGAACGCCGCGTAGCGCAGCACCTGGCTCATGTCCCCTCGCCCTTCCGCTGGTGCACCTGTCCGTCGAGCATCGCCGTCCGTGCGGCGGCGCGCCACCCTCCCGGGGGCGTCGTCGACCACCCGCTGGGCGTGACCTGGGCAGGACCGGACGCGCTCGCCGGGGGATGCTGTACCCGGCACCCACCCCGAGATCCACCCCGAGGAGCACCGTCCGTGCGCTACACCCGAGAGTCCATCCCCAGCCAGGCCGGCCGCACCGTGGTGGTGACCGGGGCGAACGGCGGCCTCGGCCTGGCCACCGCGCTCGCCCTCGCCGACCGGGGAGCGCACGTCGTCCTGGCGGTCCGCGACCAGGCCAAGGCCGCGGACGCCGTCGCCGCCATCCGGGCCGCGGTGCCCGAGGCCTCGCTCGAGCTCGTCGACCTGGACCTCGGCTCGCTGGCCTCGGTCCGCGCCGCCGCCGACGCGATCCTGGCCCGGCACGAGGTGGTCGACGTGCTGATGAACAACGCCGGGGTGATGGCGATGCCCGAGCGGCAGACGGCCGATGGCTTCGAGATGCAGCTCGGCGTCAACCACCTCGGGCACTGGGCGCTGACGGCGCACCTCATGCCGGCCCTGCTCGCCGCGCCCGCCGCCCGCGTGGTGACCGTCACCTCGACGGCGCACCACGCCGGGCGGCCGCTCGACCCGGACAACCCGCACCTGCACGGCCGCTACACCCCGTGGGGCGCGTACGGGCAGTCCAAGCTCGCCAACTACCACTTCGGTCTCGGGCTCGACGCGAGGTTCCAGCAGGCCGGCCGGCGGGCACGGTCCTTCGTGGCGCACCCGGGCCTGTCCCACACGGACCTGCAGAAGCGCACCGTCCGCGAGGCCGGGGCCGGCCGCTCCGGGCCCTTCTGGCAGACCCTCGCCGCCCGCTCCGGGATGACGCCCGAGGACGGCGCGATGCCGCAGCTGCGGGCGGCGACCGACCCGGCGGCGCGTGGCGGGGAGTTCTACGGGCCGCGCTTCGTCAACACCGGGCACGCGGTGCGCCTGCCGATCCTGCGACCGGGCCGGGCGGCTGCCATCGCCACGCTCTGGGCCGTCAGCGAGCGCGAGACCGGCGTCCCGATGACGCTCTGAGCGCTCGCCGCGCGGGCGCGTCGGGCAGGATGAACCATGCTTCGCTACGCGGTGATCGGGACGAGCAGGATCGCCCGGCAGTTCGCCGAGGCGGCCGCCGCGCAGGGCTCCTGGCAGCTCACCGGTGTGCTCGGCTCCGCGCCGGCGCGCGGTCGGGAGTTCTGCTCGTCCCTCGGCGCCCCGCCGGAGGTCGCCGTCCACCCTGACCTCGCGGACCTGCTGCGGGCCGAGCCCGACGTCGTCTACGTCGCGACCCCGAACGGGCTGCACGCCGAGGCGGCGGGGCGGATCCTGGAGCGCGGGATCCACGCCGTCGTCGAGAAGCCGGCCTTCACGACGGTCCGGGAGTGGGAGACCGCGCAGGGCATCGCCGACCGTGCGGGGGTGCTGCTGCTGGAGGCCGCCCGGCACGTCTACGAGGACAACTACCTGGCGCTCCGCTCGGCCGTCGCGGAGCTCGGGCCGGTGACCGGCGCCTCGCTCGTCTTCCGCCAGTACTCCTCGCGCTGGCCCGCCTACCTCGCGGGCGAGCGCCCCCGGGTGTTCTCCGCCGCGCACTCGGGCGGGGCGCTGGTCGACCTCGGCGTCTACCAGCTCTACGCCGCGATCGACTGGTTCGGGGTGCCGGAGGAGGCGCAGTACCGGGCCCGCCTCCTGCCGACCGGTGCGGACGCCGAGGGGGTCGCCCTCCTGCGCTACGCCGACTTCGACGTCAGCCTCGCGGTCTCCAAGGTGCACACCTCCGGTCAGCGGAACGAGGTCTACGGCGAAGGCGGTCAGCTGCTGGCCTTCGACAACGTCGCGAGCGTCGCGTGGCTGCGCCACGAGTCCCCGGCCGGCGACCGGGACCTGCCGCTGGGCCCGCCCGCCGCGAACCCGCTCGCCCCCGAGGCTGAGCACCTCGCTCGACGCCTGCTGGCACACCCCCAGGAGCCGGTCGACGCCCCGTACAGCTCGGCGCGACTGCGCGAGTGGGGACACCAGGTCGTCCAGGTCAGCGACCGCCTGCGGCGCTCGGCGGGGATCGTCTTCCCGGCCGACGGCGCCACCCCCTGACCGGCGGCGCCCGGTCGGTCGACGCCCACGTTCTCCCCTGTGCAGACGCACAACCAAGTCTGTGGGGATGCGGATAGTGCCCAGGAGCGCCCGCCGAGAGGATCTATGTACAGGGCTCGAGCGACGCACAGGTCGCACAGCAGCCCGTCGACCGCACAGCAGCGCTCGACAGATCCGCCGGGAGGGAAGTCAATGAAGCTTTCAGATCTGTACGATCCGCGACTGGTCGTCCTCGGCCTCGACGCGGGAACCAAGGACGAGGTCTTCACCGCCATCGGCCAGCTCTTCGTCGACGCCGGCAACGTGTCCGGCCTCGAGGGATTCCTCGCCGACGTGCGGGCCCGCGAGTCCAGCTTCTCCACCGGTGTCGGTGGCGGGCTCGCCATCCCGCACGCGAAGTCGCCCGTCGTGACGAACGCGTCCTACGCGATCGCCAACCTGGCCACCCCGTTCCTCTGGGACGAGGACGACGACGAGCCCACGACGCTCATCGTCATGCTCGCCGTCCCCTCGGAGCAGGCCGGGACCACCCACCTCAAGCTGCTCTCGCAGTTCTCGATGGCGCTGATGGATGAGGAGTTCCGCGCCAAGCTCGCCACCGCCACGTCCGAGCAGGACGTCAAGACCGCCATTCTCGCCAAAGAAGGGGAGTAACCATGTTCATCGTCTGCGTGACGTCATGCCCTGCGGGCATCGCCCACACCTACATGGCCGCCGAGAGCCTCCGGAAGGCCGCCGCAGCCAAGGGGATCGAGATCAAGATCGAGACCCAGGGCTCCACCGGCCGGGAGAACGAGATCACCGCCGAGGACGTCCAGCGCGCGAACGCCGCCCTCGTGGCGGCCGACGTGAGCATCTCCGGGTCGGAGCGGTTCGAGGACCTCCCCACCCTGGACTGCTCGCTCTCCGAGGCCATCAAGAAGGCCCCCAAGATCCTCGACGAGATCGTGAAGGCGGTCAGCTGACATGGCGAAGATCGAACGCAAGCAGAGCGGCTGGAAGACGTTCGGCAAGGACGTCTACAAGGCCGTCATGACCGGTGTCTCCTACATCATCCCGCTCGTCGTCTCCGGCGGTATGGTCCTGTCCCTCTCGCTGCTCATCTGGGGCAACGAGGGCGCCCGGATCGAGGGTTCCATCGGCGCCACCTGGCGCGTCTTCGGTGGGTCGATCCTCGGCCTGCTCATCCCGATCCTCGCGGCCTACGTCGCCTACAGCATCGCGGAGAAGCCAGCCCTGATCCCCGGCCTCGCCGGCGGTCTCGCGGCGGCATCGCTCGGCGCCGGGTTCTTCGGCGGTCTGATCGCCGGCATCATCGCCGGCTACACGATCCGGTACCTCAAGAAGGTCAAGTACCCGCCGGCCTTCGCGGGCATCGTCACGATCTTCTTCTATCCACTCATCGGGACGATAGTCGTCGGATTCGTCATGCTGTTCGTCATCGGCGAGCCGATCGGCGCGCTGAACGAGGCCATGATCAGCTGGCTCGGCGACCTGCAGACCACCAACTTCGTCACACTCGGCATCGTCCTGGGCGCCATGGCCGGGTTCGACATGGGTGGCCCGGTGAACAAGGCCGGCTACGCCTTCGCCCTCGCCGCGATCGAGGCCGGCAACGGCCTGCCCTACGCCGCCTTCGCCGCCGCGAAGAGCCTCCCCGGCATCATCGTGGCGCTCGCCTCCTGGATCGTCCCCAAGGGCTTCACCGACGGCGAGAAGGACGCCGCGAAGTCCAGCTGGATCCTCGGTGTCTTCGGCATCTCCGAGGGTGCGATCCCGTTCGCGCTGCGTGACCCGCTGCGCGTCATCCCGGCCACCATGGTCGGCGGCGCCGTCGCGGCCGTCATCTCCCTGTGGGGCAAGGCGTCCCTGCAGAGCGCCGGCGGCAGCATGCTCACCATCCCGGTGACCACGAACGCCCCGTTCTGGATCGCCGGTCTCCTGGCCGGTGCCGTCGCGGGCACGCTCGTCCTCGCCGCCCTGAAGCGCCACAAGGTCCACGTCCACGGCCCCGACGAGGTCGCGGTCGAGCAGACCACCGGCATCCACGCCTGACCGACCAGAAACGGAGCAGGCCCATGGGCAAGAACGTCTACGTCTTCCCGCACACCCACTGGGACCGTGAGTGGTACTTCACGGTCGAGGAGTCGCGTTCCCTCCTCATGCACGACCTCGAGGAGGTGCTCACCCACCTGGAGGAGCACCCGGAGTTCGCGACCTACACGGTCGATGGTCAGTCCGTCGTCATCGAGGACTACCTGAAGACCCGGCCCCAGGACGAGGACAGGATCCGGGCACTGACCGAGGCCGGCAGGCTTCAGCTGGGTCCGTGGTTCACCCAGACCGACTCCCAGGTCGTCGGGGCCGAGTCCGTCGTCCGCAACCTCACCTACGGCCTCGAGATCGCCAAGCGGTTCGGGCCGCCGATGATGGAGGGCTACATCCCGGACTCGTTCGGGCACAGCGCGAGCATGCCGACGATCCTGCAAGGCTTCGGCATCAACTCCGCCCTGTTCTGGCGCGGCCGGACCGAGCGTCACACCGAGGACGTCTGCTTCCGGTGGCGGAGCCCGGACGGCAGCCAGGTGAATGCGATCAACATCGCCGGCGGGTACCAGGTGGCCAAGTACCTGGAGTCCGACCCGCAGGCGCTGCAGGCTCGCATGAAGAAGATCCTGGCCACCGTGTCCAGCTCGAGGACCGACAACGTCCTCATCCCGGCAGGGCACGACCAGATGCCCATCCAGAAGAACCTGCCCGAGCTGCTCGCGAAGCTGGAGGAGATGAACCCGGGCGACACGTTCACCATCTCCACCATCAGTCAGTTCTTCGCGGACACCTTCGCCGACCCGGAGGCGTTCGAGCTCTACGAGGGTGAGTTCACCGAGGGCAAGCACGGCGCCCGGGTGCACCGGTCGATCTACTCCACGCGGATGGACATCAAGATGGCCAACGCCGCGTGCGAGGCCGGGCTCACCCGCAAGCTCGAGCCCCTGGTGTCGGTGGCGAGCCTCCTGGGGTTCGACTACTCGCCGTCCCTGGTGGAGGAGGCGTGGCGGATCATCCTGGCGAGCCACGCGCACGACAGCATGGGCTGCTGCAACAGCGACCGCACCAACGCCGACATCGCTCACCGGTACGTCAAGGCGAGCGAGGTCATCGAGGCGCACGCCAACCTCACGCTGCGGCTGATGGCCAAGAGCATCACCAAGGCCGAGGACGAGGACCTGCTGCTGGTCTTCAACTCGCTCCCCTCGGGCGGGACGCGGCTGGTGGAGCAGGAGCTGTACGTCGGTGCCGAGGAGTTCGCCCTGATCGACGCGAACGGCAACGACGTGGCCTACTCCGTCCTGGAGATCGAGCCGTGGGACGCAGCGAAGATCGACCGGCAGATCGCGCACCTCAACCAGAGCATCCCGCTCTACCGAGCCGTGATCACCTTCCAGGCGACGTTCCCGGGACTGGGCTACACGTCCTACCGGATCGTGCCGGGCAAGCCCGGGCAGGTCGTCGCCGTCGAGCGGCCGGCCGCTGCCACGGTGGCCAACGAGGCGCTCTCCGCGGAGGTGCGTCCCGACGGCATCGTCCTGGTGCGGGCCGACGGGCAGCAGGTCACGGTCGTGCTCGAGGAGTCCGGTGACGAGGGAGACAACTACGACTGGTCTCCGCCGGCCACGGACCTGATCCTCGACGACTTCGCCTTCGAGGCGAAGGGCGTCACCGTGGCGGAGGGGACCCGTCGGGTGGCCTTCACCGCCTCGCGGACGGTACCGGCGAACCTCGACGAGCGGGAGCGGGGCGCGACGAGCGTCGCGTGCAGCTTCGACGGAACGGTCGAGCTGCGCGACGGCGAGGACTTCGCCCGGTTCCGGCTCGGCCACGACAACGTGGTCGACAACCACCGGGTCCGGATCAAGGCCATCACCGGCCTGAAGCCGGAGTACTCGGTGGCCGACAACCAGTTCGGGGTCATCCAGCGGGAGTTCAAGCACCCGGAGTTCGACGACTTCAAGGCGCTGGGCTGGGCCGAGCGGCCCGACGCGATCTACCCGATGCTGGGGTTCTGCGCCCTGACGGAAGGCGACAAGGGCGCGTTCGTGGCCACGCACGGGCTTCGCGAGTACGAGGCGATCGGCGGCGACTACGACGAGCTGGCCGTGACCCTCTACCGGACCGTCGGGGACATCGGCAAGGACGACCTCACCCGTCGTCCGGGCCGCGCCTCCGGCATCAAGGTCCCGTCCCCGGAGTCGCAGATGCACATGCACCTCGACTTCGAGCTCGCCGTCGGCTTCGTGGACGGTGAGGCGAACATCCTGCGGGCCGGGAAGGTGGCGCACCTGATCGCGACACCGGACGCGACCTTCCAGGTGAAGAGGTTCAACGACTTCCAGCTCAACCCGCCCGAGTTCGAGATCCCCGCGGAGTTCACGTGGTTCTCCCTCGACGACTCGGTGGTGCTGAGCACGGTCAAGCTGGCGCAGTCCGCAGAGGGCTACGTCGTGCGCTTCTTCAACCCCACGCGGGATGCGGTCACGGTCGACGTTCCCCGCCTCGACGGGTACGTCGCGCGCACCAGCCGGCTGGACGAGCAGGTCGGGGACCCGGCGCCGGACAGCGTGTCCGTGCCGCCGTGCGCCCCCGTCACCCTGGTCTACCTGCCCGAGTGAGTGGAGTGGCCCCGGGGGGTTCAACCCCTCCCGGGGCCACCCTGCTCGGCACGTCCCGCCGCCCTTCGGCACCCCACGGTCCATGCTGTCGCTCGTCACGAACCCGAGAAGAGGTCACCATGTTCACCCTCGTCGGCGCTCTCAAGCGCTACCCCTGGGGCTCGACGGATGCGATCCCGGCCCTGCTGGGCGCGCAGCCGGACGGGATGCCGTGGGCCGAGTACTGGCTGGGCGCCCATCCGGACGGGCCCGCCACCACCGCCGACGGCCGGCGCCTGGACGACGTGATCGCGCAGCGGCCCGAGAGCCTCGGTGACGGGAGCCGCTCCGCCTTCGGCGACCGGCTGCCGTTCCTGGTCAAGCTGCTCTCCGCGGCCTCGCCCCTCTCGATCCAGGCCCACCCGAGCCGTGCCCAGGCCGAGGCAGGGCACGCCCGCGAGAACGCGGCCGGGATGGCTCCCGACTCGCCGCTGCGCAGCTTCCGCGACGACTGGCCCAAGCCCGAGGTCATCATCGCCCTCGACACCTTCGACGCCCTGGTGGGCTTCCGCGAGCCGGCCCGGACCGCCGCCCTGCTGGGCGCGCTGGCGGTCGACGAGCTCGCCCCCGTGGTCGCGACCCTGGCGGCGGCCGAGCCCACCGCGGAGGGGACCCGCGAGGCCTTCCTCGACGTGTTCGCCACCGCGACCCAGGAGATGGTCGCCGCCCTGACCGCCGCGCTCGCGGCGAGCGGGCCGGCCGGCGAGGCGGACGCCGACTTCCGCGAGACGGCCCGGCTGCTCACCGAGGCCTACCCGGACGATCCCAGCGTGCTGGCCGCGCTGATGCTCAACCACACCCGGCTCGAGAAGTGGCAGGCGATGTTCGTGCCGGCCGGGACGATGCACGCCTACCTGCGCGGCGTCGGGGTCGAGGTCATGGGGGCCTCGGACAACGTCGTGCGCGGCGGCCTGACCGGCAAGCACGTCGACCTCCCCGTGCTCACCGAGATCGGTGACTTCCGGCCCGGCACGCCGTCGCCCCTGACCGGCCGCGAGGTGGCTCCGGGTCTCCTCACGTACGACACCGGAGCCCCCGAGTTCCAGGTCTGGCTGGTGCGCTCCCCGGACGGCACCCTGCAGCTCCCCGCCGCCGACCGGGCCCGCCTCGTCGTCGGGCTCTCCGGTGAGCTCTCCCTGGCCGGCGCCACCGTCGCCGCGGTCACCCGGGGCGACGCGGTCTTCGTCGACGCCGGCGAACCCTTGGCTGTCAGTGGTCAGGGCGAGGCCGTCCTGGTGTCCTCGGCGCACGACCGGGCGACCGCGGGTGGCTCGCTCTCATGAGGATCGTCTGCGCCCCGGACTCCTTCAAGGAGTCGATGACCTCGGTGCAGGCCGCCGAGGCGATGGCCCGGGGGATCCACCGGGTCGACCCCACGATCCAGTGCGACCTCGTCCCGATGGCAGACGGCGGCGAGGGGACCACCGAAGCCCTCGTGGCGGCGCTGGACGGCGAGTGGGTCGAGGCGGCCTGCCACGACGCCCTCGGCCGGCCCGCCACCGGCCGCTTCGGGTACGTCGCCGGCAGACACCTGGCGATCATCGAGGTCGCCGAGGCCGCGGGTCTCGCCCAGGTCCACCCGGGGGAGCGCGACCCGTGGACCGCGACGTCGTTCGGCGTCGGCGAGCTCATCCTGGCCGCGCTCGACCGTGGTGCCGTGCAGTTCATCATCGGGCTGGGCGGATCGGCGACGAACGACGCCGGCGCGGGCATGCTCACGGCCCTCGGTGCCCGGTTCCTCGACGCCGACGGCGCGCCGGTCGCACCCGGCGCCCGGGGCCTGACCGGCCTCGCGTCGGTGGATCTGCGCGGGGTGGACCCCCGGCTGGGGCGGGTCAGCTTCCGGATCGCCTCGGACGTCTCCAACCCGCTGCTCGGCGAGCACGGCGCCTCCGCGGTCTATGGGCCGCAGAAGGGTGCCACCGCCGAGGACGTGCCGGCGCTGGACGCCGCGCTGGCCCGGTGGGCCGACGTGGTCGAGCCGGCCTTCGCGCGTCGGGTCAGGGACCTGCCCGGCGCCGGCGCCGCGGGCGGCCTCGGGGCGGCCCTCGCCGCCGCGGCCGACGCGACCATGGAGAGCGGTGTCGAGCTGGTGCGCGACGCGGTCGGGCTGCAGGCCAGGATCGCCGGGGCGGACTGGGTGTTCACCGGTGAGGGCGGCATCGACCGGCAGACCGCGTCCGGGAAGACCCCGTGGGGGGTGGCCCAGGCGGCCCGCGCCGAGGGCGTTCCCGCCGTCCTCTTCGGCGGGCGGGTGAGCGACGACGCCTACGAGCTCATCGGCGACGCGGTGGTGGCCGTGGTCCCGATCCTGCGCCAGGTGAGCGACCTGCCCGACGCGCTGCGCGAGGGGAGCTCCAACCTGGAGCGTGCGGCGGCGACGGCCACCCGGCTGCTCACGGCGCCGCGGCCCGCCGAGCGCGTCGCGACGGTGACCGGCGACGCCGTGCTCCGCTGACCCGTGCCTACTCGGCGTGGTCGCCGGTCGCCCGCAGGACGTAGCCCACGAGGGTGATGAGCTCGAGGAGCTGACGCGGGTCGAAGCCCGTGAGGGAGTGGATCCGGTTCAGCCGGTACAGCAGTGTGTTCCGGTGGATGTGCAGCTCGGCCGAGGTGTCGCTGGTGCTCATGTTGTGCGCGATGAACGCGCGCAGGGTGTCCACCAGCTCCGGGTGGCCGTCGAGCACGGCGAGGGAGTCCCGCCGGGGCACCGCGTGCAGCGCCATGAGGTCGGCGAGGTCCGCGGCGCGGTGCACGCGGCCCGTGATCCCCAGGCCGGTCCGGACCGCCCGCGCCCCCTGGACCTCGCGGATGCAGTACCGGGCGAGGTCGTGCGGCTCGCTGACGAAGAAGGCCGCCGTCGGCGCGCGCCGGATCCACCGGGCCATGGCGTCCTCGACGTCGTCGGGGGGGAGCAGGAAGATGCCGCCCGGCAGCGCGAACGCCGTCGGCCACAACCGCCGCAGGCCCTCGGTGTCGCCCTCGACGAGGACGGCCGCCTGGGGATGTCTCAGGTCGAGACCCTGCATGAGCGCCAGCTCGACCAGCCCGGCGGGGTACGCGTCCGCCTCGGAGGCCAGCGCCGCGGCGAGGACTTCGTAGCGCTGCCGGGTGAACTCGATGTTCTGCTGCACGAGCAGCGAGACCGAGGTGCGGGCGAGCCGGGCCAGGGGCCGCACCTCGTCCAGCGGCCCGGTGATGCCGACCACCCCGATGACCTCGCCGTCCACGGCGAAGGGCAGGTTGATCCCGGTCTTCTGGGCGCCGTCGTCCTCGGCGACCTCGAACGGCTCGCCCGTCTCCAGGGCCCGCAGCGCACCCTCGTGGGTCTGGCCGAGCCGCGCCTTGTCGCCCGAGGCGATGATCACCCCGCGGGCGTCGATGATGTTGACGTTGTAGGCGACGTCCGCCATCGCCGCGTCGGCGACGCCCTGGGCGAGCTCCTTCGGGATGCTGATCCCCGCCGTGCCGCGCATGGCGCCGACTCTACGCCGGGCGCCTCCCCCGCTCAGCGCAGCCGGACCGGCGGCATCTGCAGGACGGCGGAGGTCAGCCCCAGCGCGGCGTCGAGGTCCCCGGGACCCGGGAGGGGTGCGGCGACGCCGATCCGCGGGTCGTCCGAGCTCGTCGGCCGACGCAGTCGCGAGCGGAGGGAGAGCCGGATCGCGGGCCGGACCGGCGCGTCGTCGGGCAGCCCGGCTCGGGTGCGCGCCGTCCGCACCGCGTCGCGGAGCCCGCCCAGCCGGTCGACCAGGCCGGCCTCGAGGGCGTCGCTGCCGGTCCACACCCGGCCCCGGGCGACCTCCTCGATCGCGGCGACCGGGCGCCCGCGCCCCTGCGCGACCTTCGCGACGAAGTCGTCGTAGATCGCGTCGAGGGACCCCGCCAGGCGCTCGCGCTCGACGTCGTCGAAGCCCCGGCGTGGCGAGTACATCAGGGCGTGGTCCCCCGAGGTGACGGTCCCGGTGGTCAGGCCGAGCCGCTCGAGGAGCCGCTGCACGACCACCTTCCCGCCGAAGACGCCGATGGACCCGGTGAGGGTGGCGGGCAGGGCGAGGATCTCGTCGGCCGGGCACGCGAGGAAGTAGCCGCCCGAGGCGGCGACCTCGCCCATCGAGACGACGACCGGCTTGGCCTGCCGGAGCAGGGCCACCTCGCGCCACAGGGTCTCGGACGCCACGGCCGAGCCCCCCGGGGAGTCGACCCGCAGCACCACGGCGCGGGCGTGCTCGTCGCGCGCGGCCGCACGCAGGGCAGCGGCCACCGAGTCGCTTCCGGCGATCCGGCCCGTCGGACCGCGCCGCGAGCGTCCCTGCGCGATCGTCCCGCGCACCTCGACGAGTGCGACGTGGTCCCGGTGCCGGGCCGGCAGGCGGGGCAGGCGGTGGGGGTGCCACCGGTCGGCGAAGAGGAGCTCGACGTCGTCCGAGTCCCGGATCGCCGCGTACGCCTCGTCGCGATAGCCGAGCGCGTCGACCAGGTGGGCCTCCCGCGCCTCGCTCGCCCGGCGCGGGCCGCCGTCGACCAGGGCGCGCACCGCCGCAGCGTCCAGGCTCCGCCCCTGCGCGATCGCCTCGACGGCCTCGGCGAGGACGGACTCGGCCAGACGCTCCAGCGCGGTCCGGTGGGCCTCGGTGAACTCGGTCCGCATCAGCCGGTCGGCCGCGTTCTTGAACTCGTGCCGCTGGTCGATCTGCGGCTCGAGACCCAGCCGGTCGAGCGCGCCGCGCAGGAAGGTCGTCTCGACTCCCACCCCGAGCATCCCCAGGTCGCCGCCGGGCTGCAGCCAGACCTCGTCGAACGCCGTCGCGAGCACGTAGCCGGCCATCGACCCACGCTGCTCGCCGAAGGTCTCGGCCCACGCAAGGGTCGGCTTGCCGCTCGTCGCGAAGGCGCGGACCCCGAGGCGCAGCTCCTGCATCGTCGCCCAGGTCAGCGGGCCGCCGACCTTGGCGATGAGGCCGACGACCCGCGGGTCGTCGGCGGCCTCGTGCAGCGCGCGCAGGGTGGGTCCGAGCCGGTGGCGACCCCGGGCGCGCAGCCGCGCGAGCGGGTCGCCCGGCTCGCGCTCGACGGGAGGTTCGCAGAGGTCCAGCTCGAGCAGGACCCGTCGCCGGTGGGAGCGGGGAGGCACGTCCTCACCGTACGTCTCCTGCCGCACGGCGCCAGCGGGCCGACGGTGCCCTGCTCCTGGTCGGGATCCGCCGTGCGGACTTGCCGTGCGGGCCGGAGGCGAGCACGCTCCGGACGAGCGCCTCTCTGGACCGTGCGGCGCCGGAGGAGGTCATCGTGGGCCGGATCGTCGTCGTCGGCGAGCTCAACATGGACATCCACCTCTTCGGTGTGAGTGAACCGGTCGGTCAGGCGCGCTTCGTCGCCGACCACCACCTCGCCGAGCCCGGTGGCAAGGGCGCGAACGTCGCCCGCGCCGCCGCACGGCTCGGCGGCGACGTCACCCTGGTCGGACGGGTCGGCTCCGACGACTTCGGTCACGACTGCGTGGCGGCCGTCGCGGCGGACGGGGTCGACACCTCGGGGGTGCAGGTCAGCCCCGGCACCTCGACCGGCTTCGTGGCGATCGAGCTCGACGACGGTCGGCACCGCTCCCTGGTGTTCTCGCCCGGCGCCAACGACCTGCTCACCTGGGACGACGTCGCCCCGTTCGTCGACCGGCTCGATCGCGGCGACCTGCTCGTCGTCCAGGCCGAGGTGCCCGAGGCGACCCTCACCGCCCTGTGCGAGCACGCCGTCGCGCGAGGGTGCCCGATCCTGCTCGACCCGACCCCGCCGGGGCGCGTCCGGCGGGAGCACCTCGCGGCGTCCGAGGTCATCACGCCGGACCTGGCCGAGGCCGCCCAGCTCACCGGCCGCAGCGACGACTCCCAGCTCTGGCCCGCCTTCGCCGCCCGGGAGCTCGTCGAGGCCGGCGCCCGGCGGGTGATCCTCAAGCTCGGTGCGCCCGGGGCGCTGCTCGCCGACGCCACGGGGGTGGTCCAGATCCCCACTTCGGCGGTGCGGGCGCGGGACGAGACCGGCGCCGGGGACGTCTTCCTCGCGGCCCTGGCCGTCCGGCGCGTCGAAGGGACCAGCTGGGAGGACGCGGTGCGGTTCGCGAACGCGGCGGCTGCGCTCTCGGTCGAACGGATGGGGCTGGCCCTGCCGGGTCGCGCGGAGGTCGACGAGGCGGTCGGGCAGCTCGTGGCGCCCACGCGCTCGGTCCTGCCGGGCACGGCGTCGGGCTGACCCCGTGCCCAGGCCGAGGGGTCGCTCGCCCGCGCCCGGGCCGGACGTCGTCGTCGTCGGGTCCGGACCGAACGGGCTCGCGGCGGCGGTGACGCTCGCGCGCGCCGGTCTGGCCGTCCTCGTGCTGGAGGCGCAGCCGACGATCGGTGGCGGCGCCAGGACCCTCGACCTCGACCTCGCGCCCGGCATCGAGCACGACGTCTGCTCGGCGGTGCACCCGATGGCATGGGCCTCGCCGTTCTTCCGGGCGTTCGACCTGCGGGCGCGGGGGGTCGAGCTGCTCGTGCCCGAGGTCTCCTACGCCCAGCCGCTCGCGGGCGGCCGGGCCGGGATCGCCTACCGGGACCTGGCGCGGACCGTCGACGGGCTCGGCGGCGACGGGCCGGCCTGGCGGGCGCTGGTGGGGTCCCTCGCGCAGCGGTGGGCCGACGTCGTCGGGATCGCCCTGGGCGACAAGCGCAGCCTCCCGCCGGGTCTGACCCCCGCGGCGCTGCTCGCCGCGGGCCGGCTGGGTCTCGGGGTGCTCGAGCAGGGCACCCGCGCGGGCGGGCTGCGGTTCACCGGGGACCGGGCGCCGGCCCTGCTCACCGGTGTCGCCGCGCACACGATCGCGCCGCTGCCCTCGCTCGCGGCGGCCGGGGCCGCGCTCCTGCTCGCCTCGCTGGGGCACGCCGGCGACGGCTGGCCGATCCCCCGGGGCGGGTCCGGCGCGATCGTCGACGCGCTCGTCGCCGACCTGGTGGCGCACGGCGGACGGGTCGAGACGGACCGTCCGGTGCGGACCGCGGCGGACCTGCCCCCTGCGCACACCTACCTGTTCGACACGACGCCGCGGACCGCGCTCGAGGTGCTCGGGGACCGCCTGCCGCCGCGCACGGTCCGCGCGCTGCGCCGGTACCGGCACGGCAACGCCGCCGCCAAGGTGGACTTCGTGCTCTCCGGGCCGGTGCCCTGGGCGGTGCCGGAGGTCGGTCGCGCCGGCACGGTGCACGTCGGCGGCACCCGCGCCGAGATGACCGCGGCCGAGGCCGACGTCGCGGCCGGCCGGCACGCGCAGCGGCCGGTCCTGCTGGCCAGCGACCCCACCGTGGTCGACCCCGGCCGTGCGGCCGGTGGGCTGCGCCCGCTGTGGACCTACGCGCACGTGCCGGCGGGCTCGGACCTCGACCTCACCGAGGCGGTCACCGCGCACCTCGAGCGCTACGCGCCGGGCTTCCGCGACGTCGTCGTCGCGTCGCGGTGCATCCCGGCCGCGCGGATGAGCGAGCACAACGCGAACTACGTCGGGGGCGACATCTCCGCCGGGGCCGTCACGCTGTGGCAGGCGTTCGCCCGGCCGACGCCGCGGGCCGACCCCTATCGGATCGGCGCCGAGGTCTACCTCTGCTCGGCGGCCACCCCGCCCGGGCCCGGGGTGCACGGCCTGAGCGGCTGGTTCGCGGCGCACCGCGTGCTGCGCGACCGGTTCGGCATCCGCCGGATGCCCCGGCTCGCGCCGTGACCGACGTCGGGCTTGACGTCGCAAACATGTAGGGGAATCATTACGTAATGACCCCATCACATGACGACGACGAGGTGTGGAAGGCCCTCGCGCACGCCACCCGCCGGCGGATCCTCGACCTGCTCGTCGAGTCCCCGTGCACCACGGGTGACCTCGTCACGGCGCTCGAGATGGACCGGCACGTGGTGATGGCGCACCTGGCGGTCCTCCGGGAGGCGGACCTGGTGCTGACCGAGCGGCGCGGTCGCTACCGGCTCAACTTCTTCAACGCCGTACCGATCCAGCAGATCCACCACCGCTGGATCACACCCTCCAACGGACCGTGGGCGGCTGCCCTCATCGCGGTCCGCGACCAGGCCGAGGGCGCGGCTCGACGCGTGCCCGGGACCGACGACAGCACCGAGGAGTGGACACACCATGGCTGAGAGAGAGATCCGGCACTCGATCACGATCGCGGCACCGATCGACCTGGTCTGGGCCGAGCTCACCAAGATCGGTGCGCGACAGCGCGCGCAGCTCGACTCGGTGCTGGAGACGAGCTTCCGTCCGGGCGACCCGCTCTACTACCGGTCGCCGGACGGCTCGCGCACGTTCATGGTCGGCCGGGTGATCGAGGTCGACCCGCCCCGCACCTTCCGGCACACCCAGGTCCTCACGATGCGCGACGACCCGTTGACCGAGGTCGCCTGGCACCTGGAGCAGGTTCCCGAAGGCACCCGGGTCACGCTGGTGAACAGCGGTTGGCCCGTCGACGCCAGGATGGAGAAGGTCGACACCACCTGGAAGGGGATCCTGTCCGACCTCAAGTCGGTGGTCGAGACCGGGGACGTGACGGCACGCCAGAAGGTCACCCTCTTCTTCATGCGGACCTTCATGTTCATGATGCCGTCCAGCACGAGGTCGGCGAACGTCACCGTCCCGGACTGACGCTCACCGGCCCGCGGCGCGGGCGGCCACCCACGCGAGGGCGTCCTCCGCATCTCGCATGATCGACAGGTGGCCGTCCCGTGCGCCGAGGCGCAGCTCGGCGCGGGGGATCCGGGAGGCCAGCCACTGCGCGTGCGTGGCCGGCACGATCCGGTCCCGGGCGCCGTGCAGCAGCAGGGTCGGGACCCGGACGTCGGCGGGGTCGAAGCCCCACGGCCGGACGTAGGCGAGGTCGTCGTCGATGGCGGGCGCCCGGCCCGACGGCGCCGCCGCCGCCACCACCGAGCCGAACCAGCCCCAGTCCGCGGCCAGGACGGCCAGGTCGGCCGGGGTGAACTCGGGGTCGTAGTCCCCGCCGTGCGCGGCCTCGTACGCCTCCTTGACCGGTCGACCGGCGGCCGCCGCGCCGAGCGCGGCCACCCCCGAGGCGCACATCCCCTCGGTGTAGTCCAGGCCCTCGGCGTCGAAGGGTGCCAGCGAGGCACCCGCCACGGCGGCGACCACCCGGTCGGGCAGGAGCGCGGCGCAGGCGAGCGCGTGCGGTCCGCCGCCCGAGTGCCCCATGACGGCGAACCGGCCGAGGCCGAGGGCCTCGGCCACCGCCTCGGCGTAGGTGGCCGCGGAGGAGACCGGGCGGTCCGGGCGCGGCGAGGAGCCGCCGTAGCCGGGGCGGTCCCAGCCGACCCAGCGGATCCCCAGCCGCTCGGCCGCGGCGAACAGCGGGACCGGCGGCATGCCCGTGTTGGGCGTGCCGTGGTGCCAGATGAGCGGCAGGTCGCCCTCGCCGGTGTCGTACACGTGGAGCGTGCCGCCGTCGGCGAGGGGCAGGTCGCGTTCCGCCACGGCGGTCAGCGGAGCACCGCCGGGGTCCCGCCCTGTCGTCGGCCGGGGGTCGTCACTGGTGCCACCACGCCAGGAGGACGGCGTTGACGACGGCCACCAGCCCGAACGCGGTCGCGAGCCCTGGCCGGCCGGCGAGCGCGAGGGCGACGACGGCGGAACCGAGGACGAGGACCTGCACGGCGATGACGGCCGGTCCCGGCAGGCTGATCGCGGCCTTCGGTGAGGCGAAGACACCCCAGAGGACAGCGGCCACCAGTGGCGCTCCCACGCCGGCGACCACACGCCAGAGGGTGGGCGTCGACAGGTGGAAGCCCCAGAACGCGAGCGCGGTGAGCGCGGCGAGCTCGAGGAGGAAGCGCGCAGCGAGAGTTCGCGCTCTGGACCACGGACAGCATCGGTCGACGAGCCCTCCGACGTCGGGTTCGGGCACCCACGATTCTGCCCGTCGGCTGCGGTCGCGGGAAGGGGTGCGTCGGCCCCGTGGTCGCCGCCTGAGACCGTGGTTGACGCGCGGCGACCGGCCGAGGATCGTCCGTGCCATGTCCTCCGTCATGCTGTTCGCCGACTCCGACGGCCAGGACCCGGCAGAGCTCCGCGCGGCGATCCTGCGCCACTCGGCGCCCGAGAACGAGGTCCCGGTCTCGCTCGTCGTCCCGGCGGTCGTGCTGGGCCGCACCGACGACCTGGCGGTGCTGCTCTGGGCGGTCAGGGAGTACTCCTGCGGCCTCGACCTCGAGATCCGCGTCGTCCTGCGACACCCCGACACGAGCCGCGGACCCGGTTCCGGGTTCTTCGACGAGCTGGAGGGGCTTCTGGTCGGCGTCGAGCTGCCCGACGGGAGCGCCGTGGTCGCCGACGGCTGGCCCTTCCGCGACGGGCAGCCCGACGACCCCCGGCGTCCGCAGCTCGCCCGCCTCGGTGGGGGCGGGGGCGGGTCATCCTTCCTGTGGTCCTTCTGGCTGACCCCGCGGCCCGCACCGGGCGACCTCGCGATCGTCACGGCCGCGCCGACCCTCGGCCTGGCGGAGTCCAGGTACGTCGTGGCCGCGGACCTCCGGCCGACGGCGGACGCCGGCCCGGTCGAGCTGTGGCCGTGGGAGCTCCCGTCCACCGCCCGGCCCGAGGAGCCGAGACCTCCTCAGGTCCCCGCCGGGGGCTGGTTCGCCCGGGCGCTGAGGGTCGACGGGGTCTGAGGTGCGGTGCCTCAGCCCAGGCCCACCACGGCGTCACCGGTCGACGCGACCAGGCGGTGGTCGACCACGGTGAGCGAGACGGTCCCCGCGGGTGTCCACCCGCGCCAGGTCTCCGCGCCGTCGGCGATCCTCCGGGCGACCAGCCGGACCGCGCGTCCCTCGCTCACCGGCAGCAGCACGACGTCGCCGTCGATGAGGGCCGAACCCTGCCGCACCCCGGACGCCACCGCCGCGCTCCACCGCTCTGCTCCGGTCCGCACGTCGATCGCGGTCACCACGGCGCCGTCGTCCACGAGCATCACCCCGTCCACCAGTGCCGTGGCGTGCGCCGGCGCCGCACCCGCGTAGGTCACGGACCACCGGCTCCGCCCCGTCCGCAGGTCCCGGCCGACGAGCCGATCCCCGTCGGCCGCCATGACGACGAGGGTGCCCGCCTCCGAGCCGTCCGTGATGGCCGGCACGAGCGGCGGGCCCCAGAGCGCGAAGGCACGCGCGCCGTCCTTTCTCGTGACCGAGCCTCGGCCGGAGCTCCCGTCCGGGTCCCACGACCAGGTCGCCTGCGCTCCCCCGGGCAGGGCGTACTCCTCGGGACCGCTGCGCTCACCTCGCGCCCGCCCGACGCCGAGCTCCTCGCCGGCCGCCAGATCGAGGGTGACGCCGTCGTCGGGCGAGTGCGGCACAGGCTCGAGCGCCGCCCGGTGGCCGGATCCACCCGCTGGGGTGCGCCGCCTGCGCCGTCTGCCACCAGCAGCAGGTCGGCCCGATCACCGACGACCCGGCCGGGCAGCCGCCACAGCTCGACCGGAGGGCTGGTCGCCGGCTCGAGGACGC
This sequence comes from uncultured Actinomycetota bacterium, assembly GCA_963724505.1. Classification (GTDB taxonomy): domain Bacteria; phylum Actinomycetota; class Actinomycetes; order Actinomycetales; family Cellulomonadaceae; genus Actinotalea. The sequence goes on along the minus strand of CAVRUY010000001.1, from coordinate 150,537 downwards.
CGGGACTCGCCACGAGCGCGGCACGGCGGACCGCGGCCCGGCGGGCGTCGACCACGACCAGGGCGATCGCCACCGCCAGCGCGGCCGCCGCGATCACGGCCCACCGCACGAGGCGGCGCGTGCCGAGCCTGCGGATGAGCCAGGTCGTCGCGGGGGTGACGGGCGGAGCGGGCTCCTGCGCCTGAAGGGTCTCGGCCTCCGGTCGTGGGTCGCCGGGCGAGTGCGCGCGCAGCGCGATCGCGTCGAGGGCGAGCTCGTGCAGCAGGGCCAGGAACTCGTCGTCGGCCTCGTCCCGGTCGAGGATGATCGTGACGCTGTTGCCGGCCCCGTCGGCCTCGTCGTCCCAGAGGATGACGTCGACCATGTCGACGTCGCCACCTGATCGCGACCGGAGCCGACGCATGCAACCACACTACGTCGCGTCGTCCGGCCTGGTCCCGGCGACTCCCGTCCTCGGTGACTGCTGCCGCTAGCGTGGCCGGATGGCACGCCGCACCGTCGCGCCGATCGCGCTCGCCTGGCTGGTCACGATCGCCGTCGACTTCGTGATCTTCGGTGGCCTCGCCACCGGTGTGCTCGAGGGCGCCGACCACCCTGCGGTGCTCGCTCCGGAGCAGCTCTTCGCGCGGATCCCCGCCGGTTACGCGTCCTTCCTGCTGGAGGTCGTGCTGCTGCGCTGGCTGCTCACGGCGAGCCGACGACCGGGGATCGCCGGTGGGCTGCGCACCGGGACGCTGGCCGGGCTCGTTCTCGCCTCCGCCGTCGTGCTCGGCCTGTGGTCCTTCTCGACCGTGCCGCTCGTGGTGCTGGCGCTGTGGTGGTCGACGCTGCTCCTGCAGTTCGCCGCCGCCGGCGCGGTGCTGGGCGCCGCCGACACCCCGCTGTGGTCGCGGGCCCGGACCTGGGCGATCGGGGCTGTCGTCGCGCTCGTCGCGGCCGGAGTGGTGCTGCAGAACCTCGGCTGACCGGCCGAGGATCGTCGGGGCGTCGAGGGCGGAGCGGTTCCGGCGCCCGCCGGGTCGACCTTGCCCCTTGCGGCGATGCAAGGCATTCTGGTCCCTAGCAGTCACAAATGTGACCGGCGTCACAGTGCTCTGACGACCCGTTTCGCGCTGGGCCCGGATCGACACCACCCGGGGTTGGGGGGCGATCGTGCTCAAGGCCATGCTGCTCGGCCCGCTCGCGCTCGACCGCGACGGGACGCCCGTCCCTGCCCTGCCGCACAAGGCCCAGGACCTGCTCGTCATGGTCCTGGTGAGCCCCGAGCGCGCGGTGCTCCGGGAGGTGGCGGCCGAGGGGCTGTGGCCGGATGCTCCCGCCGCGGTCTCCCGCAAGGCGATGCGCCAGGCGCTGTGGCAGCTCCACCGGGCGGTGGACGGTGAGGACGAGGCCGTCGAGCGCCTGCTGCTCACCGAGGGGGACGCCATCCGGGTCAACCCCGCCCGCGAGCTCTGGGTGGACGCGAGCGACTTCGTGCGGGTGGCGCAGGACGTGCAGGTCGCCGACCTCGACGAGGCGGGCGCCGACGAGCTCGCGGCCTGGTCCCGCGCGGCCGACCTGTACCGCGGCTCCCTGCACGCCGGCTGCTACGAGGCCTGGTGCGCGGTCCCCCGGGTCCGGCTCGAGGACCGGGCCCTGAGCCTGCTGGACGCGCTCAGCCGTGCCTACGAGCGACGGCGCGCCGACGAGCAGGCGATCGGCTGGGCCCAGCGGCTGCTCGACATCGAGCCCGCCCACGAGCGGACCCACCGACGCCTCATGCGGCTCTTCGCCGCCCGTGGGGACCGCACCCGGGCGCTGCGCCAGCTCGAGGAGTGCCGGCGGACGCTGGCGGTGAGCCTGGGCATCGCACCGGACCACCGGACGGAAGCACTCGGCCGTGCCATCACCGTCGACGAGCTCCCCGCGCCGGCCGTGCCCGACGACACCGCGGACGGTGGGCGCCCGGACCCGTCGCCCCGGCCGACCGTCGTCCCGGCCGGGGTCCCGCACCCCGCGCGCGGGCCGGCGGGACGCAGCGGCCGCCCCGGTCGTGGCGTCCCCGCCGGGGGCTCGCGCCGGTCGACCCGTTCGTCGGCCTCGCCGGCCGGGGCGGAAGGGCGGAGCGCGTGGGGCACCTTGGCCGGCGAGCTCGCCGAGCTGCGCCGCGCCGTGGATGGCCTGGAGGCGGGCCCGATCCGGGCCCGCGGCTCCCGCGCCTGACCCGGCGGCCCGCTCCCGCGCCTGACCCGGCGGCCGGCGCCCCTGCCTGACCCGGCCGCCCCGCCCGGGCCCGAACGGCCCCACCCCGACGGCCCCTGCGCTGCCGCGCCGTGCCCGAGGCGACCGGAGACGCCCCGGCGACGCCGCCGAGACACGCCCGCGACACACGGGAGGCGCGCAGGAGACGACGCGCCGACGAGCCGCGGACGGCACCGAGACCCGGCTGTCGCACGCTCCAGTTCTGCAGCGACCACGGGGGAGCTCTGGTGGGATGTCGAGTCAGGACGACCGCACGGACGACGGTGTCGTCGCCCGGTCGTTCGTCGCCCGGGCCCTGCTCGAGCCGGACGCCGCCGGGTCGAACCGGCGGCGCTGGTTCGGCTTCGTCACCGACGCCGAGTCGGGCGCCCGCCGCCGATGGCGCCGCTCGGAGGACGTCGCCCGGTTCATCGACGCGCAGCTCGCGGCCGACCCGGCCGGCGCGGGCGCGCTCCTCGGGGCGGGCGACGCGGACCCCCTGGCGGCGGTCGCGATGAGCACCCCGTCCCTCAACGACGTCGTCGCCGACATGCTCGCCGTGCTCGGTGCGCGGCTGCCGGCGCCCGGCCCGGCCACGGTCCCGGCCGCCAACGTGACGCTGGAGACGGTGGCCGAGAAGCTCGCCGGTCTGGGGAACCAGCGCGGGCTCGAGACCACCGGCGGGCTCGGCATGCGCAGCCTGCTCGCCGGCCGGCTCGACGCCAGGGTGCGCTTCCAGGTCTGGGCCACCGGGCCGGCCGAGGTGGACGCCGCGATGCAGAGCCTGCACACCGCGATGCTCGACGGCGTGGCCGACCTCCGCGCCGCCGGCTTCCTGCGCCTCAGCGCCGCAGGCACCACCCTGGCCGAGGAGATCGTGACGATCCCGGCCTGGCGCAAGGCCGCCAGCTACGACGTGCTCTACGAGTACCACTACGACGCGGACGACGACGCCTCGAGCCTGATCGCGCGCATCCCGGTCTCGACCGACACGGCCGCCGACGGCTCGGGTCACGAGGAGCAGACCCTCACCGACCACCTGGTCCGGTGGGACCAGGAGGGTGCAGCCACCCTGGCGGTCCGCGGGCCGGCCGCGGTCTCCCGCCTCGCGGTGATGGCCTTCGTGCCCGGCCCTGCGATCGGCGGCACGGTCACCGTGCGCCGGACCGCCGGGGGTGCCCCGGTGCCGGCCGCCGACCTGGACACCTTCCTGGCCGCCGCCGCGACGCCCGGGGCCGAGGTCGAGCTCGCACTCGCCCCGGCTGCCCTCCTCGGCGCGCTCGGCCCGCTCGTCGTCGGGCCGGTGCTCGGCGACTGGGACCTGGACGGCGTGACCGACGCCTACACGGGGGCGGAGCGGCTGGTCGCGCCGCCGATCACGCTGCCCTCGTCGGCCGACCGCTTCGAGATCAGCTACACCCCACCGGCCGGCCCTGGCCCAGGGCTCGACCAGACCGCCGTCGTCTACCTGCGGGTGGGCGCGTCGTGACCCGGCACACCGCCCCGTCCGAGGAGAGGAAGCCATGACCGAGCTCGTTCTGCCTGGTGTCTTCATCGAGGTCCGCCCCGAAGGGCTCATCGTCCCCGGGGCCATCACCGTGGGAACCGTCGGTGTCGTCGGCACCGCGGCCAAGGGTCCCGTCGGTGTCCCGCAGCTGATCGGGAGCTACACCGACGCCCTGGGCGTCTTCGGCGCCTACGACCGTTGGGTCGACGGGGCCTCCGGTGAGCTCACCCTCACCCGCGCCCTGCAGCAGGCCTACCGGTTCGGCGCGACCACCGTCTGGGCGGTCCGGGTGGCCGACGCCGGTGTCGCCTCCGCCTCGCTCGACCTGGGCTCGCCCACCGGCCCCAACGTGAGCCTCGAGGCGCGCTCGCCCGGGACCTGGGCCAACGCCCTGACCGTCGCGGTCACCACCGCGGACACGAACGCCCTGGTCAAGGCCGAGGAGGTCGGCGGCGCGCCGCTGAAGCTCGCGCACTCGCCGGTCGTGCAGAGCGCGGTGAACCGGATCGTCGTGCGGCCCTCCGGCGGCGGCGCGGACACCGTCCTGCCGATCGTCTACGACGCGGCGCCCGGGCCCACCCAGGTGGGCGTGACGACCGCGGACGGGAGCCTGGCCTTCGGCACCGCCCCTGGCGCCGGCGACGTCGTTCTGGCGACCTACACCGTGGACAAGGCCTCCGCCCGCAAGGTCACCGTCAAGCTGGGGATCAGCGCCGAGGAGCAGTTCAGCGTGGTCTCCGGAGACGACCTCGTCGCCGACCTCGAGACCGGCTCCGTGCTGGTCACGGCGACCGCCCTGGCGAACTCCGCCGAGCTGCCGGACCTGCTCACCGCGACCCCGCTCACCGGCGGCGCGAACGGCGCGGGCGGCGCGAACGTGCCCGGCGGGCTGGACGCACTGCTCGGGGTCGACGCGCACCTCATCGTCGGCGCCGGCCAGACCCACGAGACCTTCGGCGACGACCTCGCGGCGCACTGCGCGGTCGCGTCGGGCGACGAGGTCAAGCGCGAGCGGATCGGCATCGTCGGCACCGCCGCGAACACCGACCGCTCGACCTTCGTCCAGGAGGCGTCCCAGCACACCCTCAACAGCGACCGTGTCGTGCTCGTCGGGCCGGGGATCGTCGCCGACGACGCCTCGCAGAGCCCGCCGCTCAAGGTCACCCTGCCGGGGGCCTACACCGCAGCGGCGGTGGCCGGGCTGCTCTCCGCGCAGGCGCCGCACATCAGCCTGACCAACAAGGTGCTCGCCGTCGAGGCGCTCGAGCACGCGCTGTCGAGCGCCCAGCTCAAGCAGCTGGTGCTCAGCCGGGTGCTCGCGGTCGAGAAGCGGCAGGGCTTCCGGCTGGTGCGCGGCATCACCACCTCGACCACCACCGCGTGGACGCAGATCACCACCCGCCGGATCGTCGACTACGCGAAGTACGGCGTGCGCAGTGCCGCCACGCCGTACATCGGCCTGCTCAACAACGAGCGGGTGCGCTCGGCCCTGCGGGCGACGATCAACAGCTTCCTCGCCTCCATGGTGCTCGACGAGATGCTCGTCAGCTACGAGCTCGACGTGCACGCCTCCCGCGACGACGAGATCCGGGGCATCGCCCTGGTCGACCTCGTCCTGCGCCCCACCTTCAGCATCGACTTCATCAAGGTGACGATGTTCCTCGAGTAAGGACGCCCCATGGCACTGACAGAGGTTTTCACCGGAGCGCACGGCACGCTGACCCTCGCCAGCGAGGACACACCCGAGGGTGCGGACGCGAAGGCCGTGGTCGACGAGTTCGCGATCCAGACGGTCGGGCGGCTGACGGACGTCCGGGTGACCGTCGACACCGCGCTCAAGGAGTTCTACGAGGTGGGCCGCCGCCATCCGGTCTCGCTGAGTCCCGGGGACATCGCGATCGCCGGCACGGTCGGGCGGGCCTACGTCAACGGCGCGCTGCTCATGCTGCTGCTCGGCCGTGGCGCGGCGCCGACGGCGATCGCCGAGCCCTACGTGCAGCCGGCCTTCTCGATCTCGCTCAAGCTGGCCGACCCCGCCCACCCGGGGAACTCGCTGACGCTGGAGATCGGCGGGGTGAAGTTCGAGAACTGGCGCTTCACGCTGCCCGAGGACGAGTTCGTCCTGGAGAACCTGTGCTTCCGCGCGCTCACCATCCGGGCCATCGACCGCGAGGGCGGCGGCAGCGGCGGCGAGGCCGCCCCGACGGCCGTCGCGTTCGCCACGGAGTGAGCCATGGCGCTGACCGTGGAGGACCTGCTCGCCGGGAGCGGCGTGCATCACGAGGTCGAGCTGCCGGCCGGTGGGCCGGTGGGCACGGTCGTGCTGCGACCGCTCACGGTGCGCGACGTCCAGCTCGTCGCGCACGCCGCCCAGGACGACCGCGAGCTCGCGGCCGGACTGATGATCGCGCGCGCCGTGGTCGAGCCGCCGTTCACGCCCGAGCAGGCGGGGCGGCTGCCGGCCGGGCTGGCCCGGTTCCTCGTCGACCGGATCAACGAGGTCAGCGGCATCGACACCCCGCGGGACCGGCTCGCCGAGCTGGTCCAGGCCCCGCTCGCCAAGGCCTGCTTCGTGCTGGCCGAGGAGTTCGGCTGGACCGCGGAGGACGTCGCGGGCATGACGATCGGCCAGATCCTGCTGTACCTGGAGATGGCCGGACGGGCGGCTGAGGTCGCATGAGCACCCGGCGGCGGACGGGCGTCCTGGACGCGGCGGGCGCGCCGCGCGCCTGGTGCCGCCGCACCGTCGTGGCCACCCAGCGGGTCGACGACGTCGACGCGCACCTGCGGGCCCTGTGCGCGGCGCAGGTGCGCCGCCCGACGCTCGCCACCGGCCCGCTCCTCGGGGTGACGCTCGAGGAGTGCACCCGCCCGGCGCCGGAGCCCGAGGGCTCCGACCCGCAGCCGCCCGTCCCCCGGCCGGCGCCGGCCGACGCGCGCGGTCCCGGCTCGCGCCCGGCCCGCCGTGCCGAGGCCCACCCGCGCGTCGCCACCGCCCCGAGACCCGGCGTGCGCCGCGCCGAGGCACCCCGCGTCGCCGGCGGCAGGCCGCTCGTCCCGACCGGGGGCCGGCTGCCGGCGCAGCGACTCGCCGAGCTGGCCGGCCGGGCCGTCCGGTCGACGTCGGCCCCGGGAACGCCCCCATCGTCCCGCCCGCGCCCGGCCCGCAGCGTGCCCTGGCCGGCGCGGCGCGCCGCCGAGCCGGGCGGGCAGCGCGAGCGCGGACGCCGCTCCGCCCGCCACCGGCGACCCGTGGACCCCGCTGATGGAACGGCTCGCCCGGCGCACCGGGCTCGACCCGTCGGTCCTGCGCCTGCTGACCCGCGAGGGGCCGCCCGCCCCGACGTCGTCCGACGGGGTCGTCGAGCTGCTCCGGCGCGCGGCCGGTGCCGGGCCGGCCGGCGTCGTGCCGCCCGGGTCCCCCGAGCGCCCGGGCCGGGCCGGCCGGGCGAGCGGCACCGGGTCCGCGACCGGGCGGGCCGCATCGGCCCCCACCGCCGAGCGACCGGGCCGGCGGGCCCGGGCCGCAGCGGGCGCACCCCGCGGCGGGACCGGCCCGGTGGGGCTCGGTGCCGACGCCCCCCCCGGCCCGAGGGCCCCGGCCGGGTGCCCCCCGCCGGGCTGCCCCGTCCGGACGCGCTGCCGACCCGTCCGGAGCGGCGACGCCGTCGACGACGGCCTGCCCCGCAGCGTCCGCGGCCCGGACGAGCGCGCCCGGCCCGGCCGTGACCCGGCGCTGCCGGGCGCCGGGTGGGCCCGCGCCGCCGGACCCGAGGCCGAGCCGGCCCGTGCCGGGGCCGTCGGCGCCGGCGTCGAGGCCCGGCCCGCGCTCTCGGTCCCCGAGCTCGAGCGGCTCCTCGACCAGGTGCTCGGCGACGCCGCCCGCCGGCACGGGATCGAGGTGTGAGATGCGCCCAGCGCTGGCCGGCACCGAGCTGCCGCAGGTCCAGGACGTGGCCACGAGCGACGTCCGTGCGCTCGCCGAGCACGCCGCTCCCGGCAAGGACGGCAGCATGCTGCAGAACCTGGGCCGGGCGCCGACCCGGGTGACCGTCCGGGGGGTGGCGACCGGCCCCGACGCGCTCGGTGTCGTCGAGCGCCTCAAGGACGAGCTGCGGACCGGCCGGCCGCTGACCTTCGTCGCCGACCTGACGACCGACACCACGATCGAGCAGGTCCTGCTCGACGACCTCCAGCTGCGTCAGATCGCCGGCCGCCCCGACGGCTACGCCTACGTCCTGACGCTGCGCGAGTTCGTCGAACCGGTCCAGCCCGAGCAGTCCACCGTCGACGCCGACGTCCTCGGCGAGGCGGCCGACCTCATCGACGGGCTGCTGGACGGGCTCGACCTCGCCGTGCCGTTCTCGACCGGGCTCGAGTCCTTCGTCACACCGCTGTCCGACCTGCTCGGCCGGTTGCAGACCCTCAACCAGGGCACCCGCCGCTGAGCACCAACCCGCACACCACCGATCACCGAGGAGCACGCCATGGCCGACCAGAACCTCTTCGAAGAGCTCAAGGGCGTCCTGGAGGACTTCAAGTCCTTCCTCGACGACAACGTCGCGACCATCAAGCCCGCCATCCAGGCGATCGCCGCCCTGGTGCCCCAGGTGAACGAGCTCATCGACCTGCTCGCCGGTCTGCTCGGCAAGCTGAAGGCCGAGATCCAGAACCTCGACGTCGGGGCGATCCCCGGCCTGGGGGAGGTCGCCGAGCTCACCGGGCAGATCCCGGCGCTGCTGGACGCGGCCCGCAAGCTCCTGCCGAACGAGACCTCGAGCATCGACTCGATCGCCGACGTCGCCTCCGTCGTCACCGGCCTGCCGTCGGTCGACGCCGTCAAGACCGAGCTGCTCGCCCTCATCGACGCGATCGTCGCGCACCTCACCTCGCTCAAGGCCTGAGCGCACACCCACGGTCGGTCACCCGAGCACCGGGAGAGGAGGAGACGTCGTGCGGCCCATGCTGGGAGACCTGGAGCTGGAGCAGGTCCAGCTCGTCGAGTCCGACGAGGACCAGGTCGTCGTGCGCCACCGCGTCCCCGCCCTGGAGACCGACCTGCTGCAGCAGCTGGGCCGGCGCGGCGCCCGGCTCGCCCTGACCGGCGTGCTCACCGCCCCGGGCGAGCTGCTGGGCGACCTGCGGAAGAGCTTCCGGGACGGTACCCCGGTCCCGTTCGTCTCGGACATCGCCGGCGCGACCGCCGTCGACCGGGTCCTGGTCGAGCGGATGGACACCCACGAGGTCGCGGGCCGGCCCAGCGCGGTCGAGTACCACCTGCTGCTGCGGGAGCTCACCGAGGCCGAGCCGGTGGACACCGAGGACGTCGTCATCCCCCCGCCGCCGCCGCCGACCGTCACCGACGGCAAGCTCGCCGTCACCGTCGTCGTCGAGGGGGACCCCGCGTTCGACATGGACCGGGTGCAGGTGAGCGTGCACGGCGCCGAGGCGACCGGTGCGCCGCTGACCCGGGTGCTCACCACCCGGGTGCGCCCGGACACCTGGTTCGAGGACCCGTTCCCGGCCGGCGAGTACACCGCCGAGGCGCTGGTCGACGACGACCGCACGCCCACCGGGCAGCACGAGACGCTGACCGGCTCGGCGCAGGTGCGGGTGGTCGAGGGGGAGACCGCGAGCGTCACGATCACGCTGCGCCGCGGGGCCCGCGTGGCGACCGTGCACGTCATCCACTTCGCCTTCGACAAGGCCTTCGTCGAGCCGTGCATGCGCGCGGTGCTGCACGCCGTCGTCGACCACGCCGGGCGCAACCCTGACCTGCACCTGCTCATCGCCGGGCACACCGACCTCACCGGCGGCGACGAGTACAACCAGGCGCTGTCCGAGCGCCGCGCCCGGGCGACCTTCGCGATGCTCACCTTCGGCAGCGCCCCCGACGCCGCGGTGGCCGAGTGGGACGAGCTGCGCAGGACCCGCCCGACCGGCACCATCCGCACCGTCAAGGACACCTGGGGCACCCGCGAGGTGCAGCACATGCTCCAGGACCTCGGCCGGTTCCTGGGGAACGTCGGCGGCGACCCCGACCTGACCGACGCCGCGATCCGGACGTTCCAGTCCGACCACGGCCTGACCCCCGACGGCGTGGTCGGCGACGCGACCTGGCCGGTGCTCATCCGCGAGTACCTCGCCCACGACGCGCTCGACCTGCCGACCGACCGGCTGCTGCCCAACGCCGACGGGGCCGGCTGCGACAGCGGCCCGCTGCGCTGGGTCGGCTGCGGCGAGCAGGACCCGGTGCGCAACGTCACCTTCGCGTGGCGCCCCAACCGGCGCACCGAGTTGATCTTCGTCCGCGAGGACGCGATGCCGGTCCCGGTGCCCGCACCGGTCACCCTCGACCAGGTGCCGCAGGGCGCCGGGGGCGGCGGCTGGTGCCTCGACGACGGGACCGCGAGCGCGGTCGACGCCTTCGTCGTGCCGTGGGGCACCGCCTGCCCGAACCCGCCGACGCCGGCCTGGTGCCGGTCGCCTGCCGAGCCGGGCACCTTCCCCGTCTCGGGCCGGATCCACTTCGAGGACGACTCGCCCTTCCTGGGCACCTACGTGCTCACGGCGGCGGACGGGGAGTACCTCAACGACGAGGTGCGCACGACGAGCTCGGTCGCCCACGCGGGCGAGCCGATCCACGGCCGGACCGGGCCGGGCGGGGAGCTGACCTTCCCCCCCAAGCCCCCCGCGCTCGCGGTCCCGCCGCCGATGAAGGGCCCCGGCGTCTTCACGGTCGCGGTGGACGGGCCGTTCCTCGTGCGCGCGGCCGGCCAGACCCTGGCCGACGTCCGCGGCAACGCCACCTGCACGCGCCCGGACGACGGGGCGCTGGACGTCGTGGTCGTCGACCGGGCGGTCGCCGGCGTGCTGCCCTCGGTCACCGGGCCCGACGTCGTCGTCGTCCGCAAGCCGCACACCACCCCCGCCCGCCGCCCGGTGGAGCTGCGCAGCTCGGCGGCCTTCACCGGCTCCGGCCGGTTCGACCGGTCGAGCGACGTGGTCCGGTTCTTCGACGCCGCGGCCGGGGGCACCGAGCTCGTCTTCGACGGCGTGGACAACGTGTTCGACGGCGCCGCGCTGGCCGCCGGGGTCACCCTCTTCGCCGAGGGGCGCGTCGCGAGCACCGCCATCGGCGACGTCACGCTGACCCTCGCGCTGACCGTCGGCACCACGCCAGGACTCAGCGCGACCCGGACCATGACAGCCGTCGACGTCGGGCTCGACCTGCACGCGAGCCGGACCGCGACCGGGGTGGCGCCGGCCGCGCTGTCCGAGGCCGCCAAGATCACCCCCGGCCGGTTCGTGCAGGTGCAGGACGCCGGCCTGCACGCCGGTCGCGCGATGCTCACCGTCCGCCCCGTGCAGCCGGCCGGGTTCGCCGGCACCCTCCTGCTCGCCCCCCTCGACGCCCGGACCCGGCTGTTCGCCGCGGCCGACGAGGTCGCCGTGGCCGGTCAGGTCCCGGTCCCCACGCCCGTGCGTCTGCCCGCTGCCGGCATCCCCGCGGCCGGGACGACCTTCTGGGTCGAGGGCGCGGCGGTCAGCGGGGCGCTGCGCGACACCGTGCTCCAGCTCGGCATCGACACGGTCGAGCCGGACGGCGACCGGGTCCAGCTCACGGTCTGCGAGCTGGGCGCGCTGTCGATGACCATCCCCGGGACGCCCGCCCGGACGCCGCGGCTGGGCAACTCCCCGGTCCCCCCGCACGTCGTGACGAGCCCGGCCGTGCCGGTGCCCGCCGACCTCGACCCGGACCCGGTGGTCAACCCGCCGGTGGCGCTGCTGGAGAGCTCGGTGCTCCCCGGCGCCCCGATCACGCTCGGCGTCGCCGTCCGGCCGGCCGGCGTCCCCGTGGCGTGGTCCGTGCTGCGGGCCCAGGGCATCGCGGCCGCGTCCGGCGGCGACGACGCCCCGGCGATCGTGGCCCTCAGCGCAGCCGCCGCGCCGACCCTCGTCCCGGACCCGGTCAACCCGCTGGCGGCCACGCTGCTGGCCGACAACGTCGGGACCTTCCACCTGCGGGCCTTCGTCGACGGCAACGGGAACGGCACCTACGAGCAGGGCGTCGACCGCGAGCCCGCGATCGTGCGCAACCTCGTGCTCGGCCGGGCGACGCTGTTCCTCGACAGCTCGGTGGCCAGCAGCGCGAACTTCGTGGCCGTGCCCCGGCCCGGCAACGGGTTCGCCGAGAGCTCGGGCGCGTTCGACATCACGGCGCCGGCCACCGCGGCGCTGCACATGAACGCCCAGGTCGACGTGGTCACCGGCGGTGCCGACGGCCGGCGGCTGATCGGTCGCTACTTCGGCGGGTGGGTCAACGACATCGTCGGGCCCACGTCCTTCTCGCCCACCTACACCGACCCGACCACCGCGCCACCGACCGTCCACCCCGCGCCGATGGTCTTCGCCTCCAACGTGCCCGGTACCGGGTTCTTCGCCCCCGCCGGACCGGCGCCCGCGCTGCTGGCGCCGCCGATCCTCGACACCGGGCGCCTGGCCCCCGGCTCGGGCGGCGACTCGGCGACGCTCACCCGGAGCCGGATCCGTACGCGCACCCCGCAGGCCCTGGGCGAGCGCTGGATCGTCGAGGCCGTCGACAGCCCGGGGTCGGGCACCCAGCCGGGCGCCCACCCGGTGGTCGCCGCCGCCCAGCTCACCTCGTTCCAGCTGCGGCTGCGCTTCGACTGCACCTTGTGCCTGTGGACCAACGCGACGTCCGTGATCACCCCGACCGGCGACCCGGCCGACCGGCTCTACACCGCGCTGCTGCGGCTGGACTGGCAGCAGGACGGGCGGTGGACGATCGACCCCACCACCGGCGCCGTCGCGGTGGTCGCGGCGCCCTCCTGCGCGATCAGCGCCCGGGTCACCACCTCGCCCGCCGTCGCCGTCTCGGGCACGGTCGAGACCAGGCCGCCGACGGCGCTCACCACCCTCGGACAGGACGCCCGCGCATGAGCAGCCCCGTGGTCTCCGAGATGCTCGCGGCGCCGGTCGTCGCGGTGATCGAGGTGCGCTCGGCGGACCTCGCCGCACCCACCCGCGACGGCGACGGCTACCTGGTGCAGGACGGCACCCTGGAGATCGAGGTCGTCGAGGTCGTCAAGGGCCGGCTCGCCGCGCGGCCCACGGACGTCCTCAGCCTCCGGGTCGTCGTGGGCGCCGCCCGGTTCTGGACCGAGGCGGACCTGCGCGCCGGCTCCCGCTGGGTGGTCTTCTGCGACGCCTCGACGCTCGACGCGCGGGCGTTGCTCACCCCGGGGCACTGCCTGCGGAAGGCGCCGGCCGCCCTCGTGCTCGACGACGTCCACCTGGTGCGCGAGATCCAGCGCCGGCACCCCACCGCCGACCGGCTGCTCGGTGCGGCGGAGCGCCACCGCGGCGTCGCCGGCGAGGTCTTCGCGCGGTACGTCTGGGTCGCCGTGCGGGAGGCGGTGCGCGGCAGCGCCGAGCGCTTCGACCGGCTGATGGCCGTCGCCGAGGACCCCGGCACCCTGCTCGCCGCCCAACGGGCCTACCTGGTCAGCGCCTACGAGGACGTGACCTTCACCGGGGAGTTCCCGGACGCGCAGCGCGCCCGCCTGGCGCGGGCGATGGCCGCCGGCGCGCTCGACCCGCGGCTCGGGGAGCTGCGGTCCGCCGTCCTCGGCACCTACCTGCCCAACCTCGTGCGGTCCGCGGCCCCCCGTGCGCTGAGCGCGGACGAGGTCTTCGGGGCCGGCGACGCGGGCCCGCTGCGCGACGCCCTGCTCGCCGAGCTCGACGACCCGCGCGACCCCGCCACCGACAGCCCCGTGCTGCGCGCCTGGCTCACCGCGGCGCCCTCGACGGAGGGGAGCCGATGATGCTGCGCCCCGCCTACCGCCTCACCATCGGCGACCACGTCGTCGACACCACGGCCGCGCCACGGGCGAGCACCGTGGTGGACCTGCGTGTGGTGCTGGACCTGGACACCCCGGCCGACGCCGTCACCGTGGTCCAGGGCCAGGTCGGCGGCCTGCGGGCGGCCCCCGGCGACGAGATCGCGGTCGAGCTCGGCTACGCCGACGACGACACCGGGACGGTCCGGGTGCTGACCGGCGTCGTGGTGGCCGTCGAGCCGGAGGTCCGCACGACCCGGATCACCGGGCACTCCCGCGCCGACGCGCTGCTGCGCGGCCGGCTGGACCGCACCTTCGAGGACACCACCGCGGGGGACGTCGTGCGGGCGCTCGCCGGCGAGGTCGGGCTCGAGGTCGCGCGGGTGGAGGACGGGCCGTCCCTGCACGCCTACGTCGTCGACGGCCGCCGTGACCTGGCCCGGCACGTGCGGGACCTGGCCGCCCTGGCCGGGTTCGACACCTACCTCACCCCGGCCGGCGCCCTCGTCTTCGAGGCGCTCACCGGCAGCCGGACCGTGCACGTGCTCCGCTACGCCGAGCACGTCCTGGCGGCCGGGCTGGCCGAGGCCCGACCCGTCGCGGGCACGGTGCTGGCCTTCGGCGAGAGCCCCGGGGCGTCGCGCGGCGACGAGTCCTGGGCGTGGCTGACGGCCGACTTCACGCCCTACCGCGGCAGCGCGGGGACCGACCAGCCGACCCTGCTGCTGGAACGGCCGGTGCTGCGGACCGCCGCCTCCGCCGCGACCGCGGCCCGGGCGGCCGCCGAGGCGTTCGCGGCGCGCGCCGTCCGCGGGCGGGTGGTGGTCCAGGGCCGGCCGCAGCTCGCCCTCGGCGACCTGGTGCGGCTCGAGGGCTTCCCCTCGACGGCCGGGATGGACCGGCTGGACGGCAACTACCAGGTGCGCTCGGTGCGGCACCGGATCACCAAGGAGGAGGGCTTCGTGAGCGAGGTCGGATTCCGCAGCCTGACCGGCGCCGCGGCGAGCGCGGCGGCGACCGCCTCGCCCGGCGGGGCCGCCACGCCGACGGGAGGCACCCGATGAGCACCATCGTCGACACCATCACGGCGATCGTCCGGCACGAGCTCGCCGCGGTCCGCTCGACCGAGCTCGGTGTCGTCGAGGACGTGCACCCGCACCGCACGGCCGACGACGACGAGAACTACGGGGTCGACGTCGTGCTGAAGAACAGCGGGCTGACCCTGCGCCGGGTCCCGGTCGGCACCGGCCACATCGGCACCGTGGGGATCCCGAACATCGGCGACCTCGTGCTGGTCGCCTACGACCACGGTGACGTCAACAGCCCGATGGTCATCGCGCGGATGTACGACGACGCCGACCGCCCGCCGCTGTCGACCACCGACGAGATCGTGCTGCGCCTGCCGCTCGCGGCGGCCGACGAGTCCAGCGTGCTCGCCGCCCTGCGCAACCACCCGGACGCCTCGCCCGCGCGGGAGCTCGTCATCGAGATGCCGCCCAAGATCACCGTCCGGGTGGTCGACGGGTCGGTCACCGCGACCGCCGGGCAGACCGAGCTGCGCCTCGACCAGTCGGGGACCAGCGGGGGGACCGTGCACGTCAAGGCGGGCAGCACGACGGTGACCATGGACCAGGACGGCGACGTCACCCTCGAGTCGTCCGGGTCCGTGACGATGCGGGCCGCGGCCGACCTCAGCCTCGAGGCCGGCGGGTCCGTGTCGATCACCGCGGGGCAGGACCTGACGGCCCAGGCCGGGTCGCGGGCCGTGCTGCGCGGCGGGCTCCAGGCGACGCTCCAGGGCGGTGCGGCCGCCCAGGTCCAGGGCGCCGTGGTCACCATCCAGGGAACGACGACGTTCACCCCATGACCAGGACAGGAGGGCAGAGCCGTGCCGGGACCACCCGTCTCGATCGGCGCGATCGTGCTGGTCACGCCCGGTGCCGCCGGGCCGCCCGACAGCGGGACGATCATGACCGTCCTGCCGCCGGTGATCACCGCCGGTGGCCTGCCGCTGGCGACGGCCGGCTCGATCTGCCTCATGGTCAACTCCGTGACCGGCATCCCGTACCCGCTGGTCATCGGAGCGGTCGGGACGAGCACCGGCGTCTCGGTCGCGGGCCGCGGGCTGGTGCGGATCGGCGACCGGATCCCCTCCCCGCCGGGCGTGCTGCTCGTGCTCGGTCCGCCGGCCACCCCGACGGTCCTCGACCTGTCGCCGCCGTGAGGCCCGGCCCCGTCCCCCGCACGGCCGGCACCCGGCCCGTGCTCCCCACCAGGAGGCAGCGATGAGCGTGACGACCGGCGTCGAGCGAGCCGACCTCATGGGCACCGACCTGCGCCTGCTCGGTGACCTGCTGCTGGCCGAGCAGCGCGAGCGCGGGGCGGACCTGCGCACCGCGCCTCGGCCGGCCCTCTCCGAGCCTGACCGGCCCGACCTGCACCACGACCTCGCACCGGTCGCCGGCTTCGAGAACCTCCAGCAGGCCCTGCTGCTGCGCTTCCTCACCGAGGTCGGCGAGCTCGCACACCTCGGGCACCCGACCTACGGCAGCCGGCTGCACGAGCTCATCGGCGAGCCCAACACCGAGACCACCCGCAACCGCGCCAAGCTCTACGCCCTCCAGGCGCTCAGCGAGGAGCCGCGGGTCGCCGCGGTCCGCTCCCTGGTGGTGACCACCCACCCGAGCGACCGCAACCGGCTCGAGATCCGCGCGGCCGTCGTCGCGCTCGACCAGGTGAGCGTGCTCAACCTGGTCTTCCCCGTGCCCCTCACCGGGAGGCTGCCGTGAACCCCGACACCGTCGCCCTGGTCACCCGCCCGTTCGGCGAGCTCGTCGGGGACATCCTCACCTCCGTCGTCGGCGGGGTCGTCAACGAGCCGATCCGCTTCGACCTCAAGGTCCTGTCCTACCCGCTGGCCGAGCCCGCCTCCGCCGTCCGGAGCATCTCCGGCACGGCCGCCGGGGTGGCGCGCACCTTCCTCGTCGAGATCGACTTCGAGTTCTCCGGACCCGCCACCAACACCGTGGTGTGGCTCGAGGACGGAACCCGGCCGGACGACGACACGACCTTCTTCGTCGACTACTTCCGGGTCGAGAGCCGCTCGCCGCTGTCGGACATCAACGTGGGCAGCGTCACCCGGACGCTCACCGAGGCGGTCGGCCGCGAGATCGCCACGGTGTACGAGCAGATCAACCTCGCCTACCTGTCCGGCTTCGTGGACACGGCCACCGGCGCCTCGCTCGACCGGGTCGTAGCCATCCTCGACGTGGTCCGCAAGACCGCCGAGTTCGCCGAGGGCCTGGTCACGTTCTTCCGGGCCACCGGGCTCGAGGGCAACATCACCGTGCCCACCGGCACGCGGCTCACGGCGGCCGGGGCGGTGGTCTTCGTCACCACCCAGCCGCGGACCCTGCAGCGCGGCCAGGTGCGGATCGACGTGCCGGTGCGGGCCGACGTCGGCTTCGCCGGCGAGGCAGGCCTGGTGCCCGCCGGGGCGATCAGCGAGATGAGCCAGCCGGTCGCCGGCATCGAGCACGTGAGCAACCTCGACCCGACGATCCGCGCCGCCGCCGACGAGACGGACGAGGAGCTGCGGGCCCGGGCCAAGGCCGCCCTGCGGGCGCTGGGCAAGGCGACGATGGCCGCGCTGGACCGAGTGGTCCGCGAGGGGCGGGGCACCCCGGTCGAGATGTTCGACCCGAACGGGCCGGTGGGCCACCGGTCCGAGCCGGGCACCGTGACCCTCGTCGTCGACGCCGAGCCGGAACGCCTGCCGAGCCTCGTCGACGCCGTGCACCAGACCCGGGCCGCCGGCGTCGTGGCCACCCTCGTGGCGCGGTACGTGTTCCTCACCCCGCGGGTGCGCGCGTCGATCACGCCGGGGCTGTCCGGGCCGGGCCAGGCCCAGGTCCAGGCCGACGTCGTCGCCGCGCTGAGGGCCCTCGTCGACGGGCTCACCCGCGGTGACGCCGCCGACGGCGCCGCGCTGCTCGCCGCCGTCCGGGCCGTCGAGGACGTCACCGACGCGACGATCGTCGACGTCGTCGTCGAGCGTGCCGACCTCACCGGTGCCGGTGCCGACGCCGCCCTGCTGGCCTCCCTCGCGCAGGCCGCGACGCTGGCCGGGACCACCGACCCGACGGCGCTGCAGGCGTCGCTCGCCGCGGCCCTCGCCGCGGCCGGCAGCGGGGCCCCGAGCTCCGGCCGGGTGCCGGACCGGTCGCTGCTGGTCTCGACGGCGGACCCCACCCGCGGCGCGACCGACGAGGAGATCGAGGCGGGCACGTTCACCGTCTCGGCGACCGTCGACGGCGAGCCCTGGTGGATCGACCTCGCCATGACCCCGTCCGACGTCCTGGTGGAGGTCGCCGGTGCCTAAGGCCGATCGCATCCTCGCGAACCTCCCGCCGACCTTCCGGCTGCAGGGTGACCCCTCCGCGCTCCGGGCGCTGGTCGACGCCTACGGCGGGGAGCTGCAGACGGCGGAGAACGCGCTCGTCGCGGTCATGCGCGCGCACTGGGCCGAGCTCGCCGACGCCGGCGACCAGCAGGTGCGCGACCTCGCCCGGATCGCCGCGCTCTACGGCCTCGCGCCCCGGCCGGACGAGAGCGTCGAGGAGTTCCGCACCCGGCTGCTGCGCCACGTCCGCACCGCCCTCGCCGGCACGGTGACCGTCCAGGGGATCCTGCGGGTCACCGCCGAGACCCTCGGTCTGGCGATCGACGACGCCGACCTGGACCCCTGGTGGGCCCGGCCCGACCCGGTGCTCGTCACCTCGCTCGCCCGGGGCGCCGACGCGGCGGCCCTCGTGCTCGGCACCCGCGAGCTGCACGTGGTCGGGCGGGACGTCGCGCCGGCGACGCTGCGCGGCCGGGTCGACGTCTCGGCCGGGGTGGACCTCACCGGTCCGCACACGCTCTGGCTCGCCCTCGACGGGGCGGGGGAGATCCCGATCGACCTGCGGGACGGGGCGGCGGACCCCGGCGCCGTCGCCCCGGCGGACCTCGTCGCGGCCGTCGAGGACGCGGTGGGACCCGGCGTGGCCCGGATCGAGGACGGCCGGCTCGTGCTCGCCTCGACGACGACCGCCGCGGGCTCGGCGGTGACGGTCGGCGACGGGCCCGACGACGCGGCGCCGCTCGTCCTCGGGCTGCGGCCGCGGGCGTACGCCGGCGCGGACCGGACCCGGGCGCGGATCGTCGGCACCGCGGACCTCAGCGCCGCCCTCGACCTCACCGCCGAGCGCTACCTGCGCCTCGTCGTCGACGGGCACCACCTGGCCGAGGTCGACTGCGCCGCGCGGGCCGCCGACCCCGCCTCGGTCGACGTCGGCGACGTGACGGACGCGATCAACGACGCGCTCGGCCTGACCGTGGCCTCCGACGACGGCCGGTTCCTCACCCTGACGTCGCCGACCCCCGGATCGGCCGGGTCGATCGTGCTGCTCGACCCCGCGGCCCAGCCGGCCACCCGGCGCCTGCTCGGCCCGGCCGCGCCCGCCGCGGTGGGCCGGGAGGCGGTCCCGGCGCGGGTGGTCTCCGACCGGCGGATCGGGCTGGGCGTCGACCTCGGCGCGGCCTCCCGGCTGCGGCTCGCCGTCGACGCCGAGCCGCCGGTGACCGTCGACGTCGCCGGTGCCGACCCGGCCCGCACGCTGCCCGCCGAGATCGTGGCGGCGGTCAACGAGGCGCTGGGTGCCGACGCGGCCTCGCACGACGGCGACCGGATCACCCTGGTCTCCCCCACCGAGGGGGCGGCCGGCGCGCTGGACGTGCAGGACGTGGACGGCGACGCCGCGGAGGCGGTGCTCGGCCTGCGCCCGCGCTCGGCCGCGCGGACCCCGCTCGCCACCGCGCGCTTCACCGGGAGCGCCGACCTCACCGAGGGCGTCGACCTGTCCTCCCGGCACGTCCTGGTGATCGGGGTCGACGGCGGGGCGCCCGTCGAGGTCGACCTGCGCGACCGGGTGCTGGACCGGACCCGGGCGACCCTCGAGGAGATCGCGCGGGCGGTGAACACCGCCGTCGGGCAGGAGATCGCCTCCGACGACGGCGCGCACCTCGTCCTTGCCTCCGGCCGGGCCGGCGCCGCCGGCGCGATCGACGTCCTGCCGGCCCGCGAGGTGCTCCGTCGGCGCTTCGTCACCCGCGCCCGGGTGACCGACGACGCCGCCGGCACCGTCCTGGGGTTCGTCGAGCGCCGCGCGGTCGGCGCGCCGGCCCGCTCGGCCCGGCTGGTCGGCAGCCGCGACCTGTCCGGCGGCGTGGACCTCGGCGTCGACCGGTACCTGCGGCTGGAGATCGGCGACCGGACGGTCGAGGTGGACTGCGCAGGGCTGCGGCCCCGGGTCACCCTGCCGGGCGAGGTCGTCGCGGCGATCACGGCCGCCGCCGGTCCGGTCGCCTCGACCGACGGCACGCACCTGGTCCTGCTCGACCCGCTGCCCGGCGCGGACTCCCGGGTCGCCCTCACCCCACCGCGCGCGCTCGACGCGCTGGACGCCGTCCTCGGGGTCGAGCCGGTGCTCGTGCGGGGCAGCGCGGCCACCGGCGTGCGGTTCACCGGCACGGTCGACCTGTCGGCCGGGGCCGACCTGGCCGCCGACGCGAGCCTACGGATCGGGGTGGACGACGCACCGCCCCTCGACGTGCTCGTCGGCGACGGTGTCACCGCCGGGCCGGTCAGCCTGAGCCGGATCGTCGCGCAGATCGGCCTCGCGCTCGGGGCGAGCGTCGCCGCGCACGACGGCACCCACCTGCTGCTCACCTCCCCGTCGACCGGGGCGGCCGCCGCGCTGCGGATCGAGGTGCCCACCACCGGGACGGATGCGACCGCCGCCCTGGTGGGTGTGGCCGCGCCGCGGACCTACCGCGGTCGGGCGGCGACCCCGGCGACCCTGCGGGGCGCCGTCGAGCTCACCGGGGGCGTCGACCTCCGGACGGCGCACCTGCTGCGGGTCGCGGTCGACGGCGGCGCGCCGGTCGACGTCGACCTCACCCGGGACGTCCCCGGGGACGCGAGCGCCGTGGACGCCGCCACCGTCGCCGCGGCGATCCGCGCCCAGACGCCGGCCGACGCCAGGACCGTCCCGGTGCCCGGAGGGGTCGCGCTCGAGCTCGCCGCGCCGAGCACGGGGCTCTCCAGCCGGCTCGAGCTGGCGCGCACCACCCGTGGTGACGCGGCGACCACCCTCCTCGGCGGCCCGGCCGAGGCCAGGGGCGCGCCGGCCGGCCCGGCGACGCTGGACGGGGAGGTGGACCTGCTCGCGCCGGCCGACCTCTCCGGCCGGTCGGTCCTGCGCCTGGCTGTCGACGGCGGCGAGCCGGTCGACGTCGACGTCGCGGGCACGACGCCCTCGGCGACGCTCGGCGGAGAGGTGGTCGCCGCGATCGAGGCCGTGCTGGCCGGCGTCGCGGCCCTCGGCCCGCAGCAGCGGCTGCGGCTCACCTCACCGACCACCGGCCCGGACAGCAGCGTGGCGGTGCTCGCGGTCCGCCACCTCGACCTCGTCGAGTACCCGGCGGCCCGGGCCGTCGCCGAGGCCGACGTCACCCACGGCGCCACCCTGCTGGTCGCGAACGCCGGGTCGGCGGCGGTGCCCGGCCGGCTCGAGGTGACCACCCGCGGCGGCGTGGCCGGGCCGCGGGTCGCCGACCCCGAGGCCGGCTGGTCGGTACGCGTGGACGCGCCGGTCCCGGCCCGGGGGACCCTCGTCCTGCAGGCCGGTCCGGGGGGCGTCACCGCCACGGTGGGCTTCGCGGGTGCCGTGCACCCGGTCGACCCGGCGCTCGTGCACGTCCGGCAGGGCGCCACCCCTGCGCTGACGGTGCGGCAGGGCCGGCAGCGGTGGAGCTGGACCGAGTGCACCGCCGACCGGTTCGACAGCGCCGCCTTCGACACGGCACGGTTCGCCGGCGCGGACTGCACCGAGGTCGCCGTCTTCGACCTCAGCCGCTTCGCCCCGACGGCGGTGCCCGCGGTGCTCGGCGCGGCCGGGGACCGCCCGCCGACGGCGCACCTGCGCCTGGAGTGGGACGCGCACGCCGCGGGCGCGTTCGAGGTGCACCTGCCGGCCGACCTGGACCGCCGGTTCGGCCAGCGCTTCGACGAGGCCCGGTTCGGCTCGGCGGAGCCCCAGGTGATCGCCGGGGTGCTGACCGAGCCGCGCGAGGGCAACCCCGACCACATCCTGCTGCGGATCAACGCGACCCGGCCCTCGCTCGTGGTGGCCGACACCGCGACCCGGGTGCCGATCGGCTGGGAGCCGGTCACCCTGCCGTTCCGCGACCCCCAGCCGCTCACCCTCGGCTCGGCGACCGAGCCGGCCCGGCTCTACCTCACCGGTCCCGGCCTCGACCCGCCCTTCCTCGTCGTCAGCGCCGCCGAACCCGGGGCGTACGGCAACGACCTCACCCTCGCCGCGCGGCTGGCCGGGCCGGAGGTCTACGACCTGGAGGTCCGGCTGCCCGGGGCGCCGTTCGAGAGCGCGCGCGCCGTCGTCCTGGGCCCACCGCCGCCGAGCCTGGCCGGCGAGCTCCTCGAGCCGACCGCCGGCGGGATCGGCGCGGCCAAGGCCGCCGGGGTGCGCGCCGCCGTCACCCGGGACCGGGTCGTCGGGTCGGCCGGACCGGCGACGACACCAGGGGGGACATGACCAGGACCGAGCGGACCAGATCGAGGCAGCACGAGCAGTCGGGGCGCCGCCCCGGCGAGGAGGGAACACCATGACCGAGTCCACCGCCCCCTACGTCGACCAGGCGCCCGGTGACATCCTCACCGCCGACGCGTGGAACCTCATGCAGGAACGGATCCATCAGGACATCCGCGACACCGCCCAGGCTGCGGCCGACGGCGTCACCCACGTGGCGCGGGCCGACGACGCCGGGCACGTGGAGGGGCTCGACGTCGCCGCCCTCACCGACGAGATCACCAAGCGCGTGCTCGACGACGTGCGCGGGCGCACCGGTTACCAGCAGCTCTTCAAGGTGCTGCGCGCCGGCGACATCACCGTGATCGAGCACAACCTCGGCACGGCCCCGCTGGTCGACCTCTACCGGCTGCTCTACTTCGAGGTCGCCACCCGCGAGGACGACGAGACGAGGGCCTCCTTCGCCACGTTCTACCTGTGCCAGGCCGAGGAGCGCCGGGTCCGGGTGCCGACCGCCTCGGGCACCGGCCGCCGGGCGATCGACATCCAGCCGCCCGACGGCCCGGACCTCGGCATCCCGTTCAAGGACATGCTCGCGCGCTACGACGTGCCCTACACGGACACGACCGACCTGGACGACCTGGAGACGGAGTTCTGGCAGGCCTTCTTCGGCGCCCCGAACGACCGCTTCAACGACGACCAGTACTCGCACTCGCCGTGGTTCGAGCGGTGCTGCAAGGAGCAGCAGAGCGTCAAGCAGCTCAAGGAGAAGGGCGACTGGGACGACATCCTCTTCCTCATGCACCCCCGCAAGACGGTGAACTTCGCGGGCACCGGTGAGCGCAACCCGCAGCCGGCGAACGTCGGCGTGCAGCACGTCGACAACAACCGGGTGGCGCTCTGGTTCGAGCCGCCGACGCCGGCCGACACGGGCGACGAGTCCCGGGCTCGGCGGTACATCAACAACCCGAGCGACCCGGTGCTCGACCCGGGGACCAGCACCGGCGGCGACGGGAACGACGGCGGCGACGGGCGCTACGAGCGCGAGCTCAAGCTCATGGTGCTGCTCAAGGTCTGATCCGGACGCAGAGGAGTCGACATGCAGATCCGCGCGGCGCACGCGGGCGGCGAGCTGCCCTTCGAGGGCGAGCGGCGCCTCGTGCTGCGCCGGATCCCGGTCGGCGCCGTGGTGAGCCACGCCTCGCTCACCCTGACCCCGGTCAGCGCCGACCCCGGCGGGCGCTACCTGGAGACGATCACGCTGCCCGCCGGCACCGGGACGGGCACCTGGGGGGCGGCCAAGGTCGTCACCACCACGAGCGTCGAGGTCGACCTGCACGCGCGGCGGCGGCTCGCCTCGCTCCAGCGGACCGGTGCGGTCGGCGTGCTGCTGGTGGACCTCGGCGGCGGCTTCCTCGACGTCACCGCCGACGGCGGGATCGGCGACGGGCCGTCGTTCCCCCTCCAGCCCGGGTCGAACGACCTGCCGGGGCTGCCCGTCACCGGGCTGCGTATCCCGGCAGCCGGGGACGTCTCCGCCGTCCAGGTCTCCTCCCCGCCGAGCGCCGTGACGGTCGCGATCGACGGCGGGCCGGTGGTGCTCACGCACGTGGGGGACCTGGTCACCCCCGTCACGGCCGACGTCTCCGGCGTCCTGCAGGCGGTCCTGGCCGCGTGCCCCGTCGAGGACGGCTGCCACGTCGTGCCGTTCGTGGTGCGCACGGGGTCGATCAGCCGGCTCGACCTCGAGCTGGTCGTCGACCTCACGCTGGCGGTGTCCGCCGCTCCCGAGGGGGTGCGAGCGGTCCAGGCCGCCTACCGCTACGACGGCACCCCGGTGGGCGGCCAGGGCGCGTTGAGCGTCCAGGTGCCCGAGGGCATGGCCGTCGCGTCGGTCTCCGGCCGCGCCCGCGGCGCCTTCGGCGAGACCCGGGTGCTGCACGGGCCCCCGGCGGGGGTCGTGCTCGCCGAGCCGGTGCCGGTCGAGGCGGGCCAGGCGCTGGCCCAGCCGGTCACGGTGCCGGCCGACCTCACCGCGAGCTCCGTCGACCTCTTCCTCACCGCGGTCACGGCCGAAGCGGAGCTGGCCGTCGACCTCGTCGACGACCTCGACGGCAAGCCGGGCCGGGCCTCGGCGCTCCCGCGGTCCGCCGCGACCGTCCTCACCCGGGACGCGCACGGCGCGCCGACCTGGGTCCAGGTGGTCCTGCCCGGCCCGGTCGAGCTGCGCGCCGGACACCGGGTCTGGCTGACCGTCCAGGCGGTCAGCGGCCGCGCGAGCTGGAACGCCGGGGCCTCGCCGACCGCCGCCGTCGACCTCGCCGGCACCCCGGGGCTGCAGCAGACCCGCGACGGCGGGCTGTCCTGGCGCGTGGTCCGCCCCGGCCAGGTCCCGGCGCCTGCGGACGGGCTCGGCGCCGGCCTGCGGCTGCGCCACGTCCTGCCGGCCTTCCGCGTCCCGCTCGAGCTGCGGGTGAGCGCGGGCGAGGCCGTCCAGGCCGTCTCGCTGCAGCGGTTCGCGCCGACCGGCGGCGTGGACCTCGGCCTGGACGTCCCGGAGGTGGCCGAGGCGATGAACGCGGTGGTCACCGCCGCGGGGGGCGGGGCACGGAGCAGTGGTGCCGAGGCGGTCGCCAACGGCGACTTCGCCGAGTGGTTCCGACTCGGCTCGACGGCGCGGTCCGGCGGGACGGTGCGCCCGACCGAGTCCGCCGGGGTCGGTGTCCTCGGCGCCGTCTTCCTCCCGGACGGCTCCCGCGCGGTCGCGCTGGCCCGCGAGGAGCGCGACGACCTGCCCGACCGGGTCCGGCTGCTCACCCTCGACCCGTTGGCCCGTGCCGTGACCCGGGACACCCTCGTGGGCGAGGGGACGCCGACGGCGGTGGTGGTCGACCCGACCGGGCGCCGCGCGCTCGTCGCCGGGGTCCTCGCGGCCGCGTTCGACGGTGCGTCCGGGCCCGTCGGCTGGCTGCGGCTCGTGGACCTCGGGTCGGGGCTCCCGCAGGGCGGCCCGGTCCCCGTTCCGGAGCCCGTCGTGGAGATGGTCTCGGCGCCCGACGGCACCCTGTGGCTGGCGTGCCTGCGCCGTGACGACCAGCACGGCGCACCGTTGCAGACGGTGCTCCGCGGGATGCCGTGGGCACGCCTCGCCGCCGCCGCGTCGGGGTCGGCCCTGGACTGGGACGCGCTGGCGCACGACGCGGCGCCGGGCCTGGCCGTCTCGATCACGGCGGACCCGGGTGGCGGCGTCGCGCTGGTCACCGTCCTGCCGAGCCTCTCCGTCGAGAGCGGGTCCTCGTCGAGCGCGCGGCTCTACCGGTGGCCGGACCGCGCTGCGGTCAGCGCCGGGGACCGCACCGAGGTGCCGCTGGTCGGCGGGGTGGCGGCCGCTTCCACGCCCGACGGGGGCCTCGTCGTCGCCACCGCGGACCGCGTCCGGTTCCTCGACCCCGACCTGCGCACCCGCGCGGAGGCGACCCTGCCCGCGGGCCAGCGGGCGCTCGCGCTCGGCCTGGACGCGCAGGGCACGATCGGCCTCGTCGCGCGGGAGGACGGGGCGGCGGTGCTGGACGTGCGCTCGCGCCGGGCCACCGGGACCGGGTTCGCGCCGCCCCCGGGCGAGGGCCGCGTGCGGGTGACCGTCAGCCCGGCGGGCACCCACGCGCTGCTCACCCGGGCCGACTCCGCCGACCTGGTGCTCCTCACGCTCGGCGACGCCCTGCCCGCCGAGTGGGAGCTCACGGCCGGCACGGTGCGGCCGGTCAGCCTCGGCACCACCGGGGAGGTGCTCGCGCTGCTCGGCGAGCCGACCCGGTCGAGCAAGCAGCCGGTCGCGCCGCAGGCCAGTGCGCTCGCGCAGGTCGTCCCGGTCCAGGGCGGGGCCCGCTACCGGTTCGGGTTCGACGCCATCGCGCTGGTCGAGGGCGCCCGGGGCGAGGTCCGCTGGCGCGGGGCGGACTGCTCGCCGTCGCGCACCGACCGGGTTCCGGTTCCGGTGCTGGACCTCGAGCGGCGCGGCTCGCTGGACCGGGTGCCGCGGCAGGAGGCCGTGCTCGTCGCACCCGTCGGCGCGGTCCAGGCCGAGGTCCGCTTCACGGTGCCGGAGAGCGCGCTCCTGGTCGACCACGTGACGCTCGGCGGCTCCGCCGACACGCTGGGCACGTCCTGGTCGCCCTCCGCGCCGGGTGTCTCCCTCGCCCAGGCCGACGTCGGCATCGAGCTCGCCAACGGCGGGGCCGCGCCGGCCGCCGTGAGCCAGGTCGTCGCCGTCAGCGCGGGGGCGACGTACGAGCTCGAGCTGCGGGCGGCGGTGAGCGGTGAGCCGGCGCTCGCCCGGCTCGTGTTCGCCGACGACCGCGGCGTCGCGGTCGGCGACGCGGTCGAGGTCCCGCTCGACCCGCTCGACCTCGACCTGCACGGCGCCGTCGGGCAGGTGCCGGCCGGTGCGGTCGAGGCCGAGCTGCGGCTCGAGCTGCCGGTCGGCGCGAGCCTCCGGCTGACCGCGGCCTCGCTCGCGATCGGCCGGCCGCTGGAGGTCGGCCTGGTGTTCACCGCCGAGGCGCCGGGGGACCTCACCGTGACCGACGTCGGTGTGGTGCTCACCGAGCCCGTGCCACGGCCGCTGCCGGTGCCGGCGGGCGGGCTGTGCGCCCCGACCCCGGGAGCCGGTGGCGAGGGCACCTGCCACTGCCAGGCCTGCGGGCGCGACACCCCGGCGGCCCGGGTCGCCTCGGTCCGCACGGCGGCGGGGCGCCCGGCCGGGCTGACCCCCTGCGCGACCTGCGGCACGCCGCGGGTGCGGCTGGGCGGCTCGGGTACCGCGACGGCGAGCCTCGAGCTGCCCCGGTTCCGGACCCTCGACCGGGTGGTCGGCGCCGCCGCCCGCCCGGCGCTGGTCGCCCGGACCACGATCGACGTGCCGCTCACCGAGATCGCCGGGATCGGGCAGGTGCGGGCCGCCGAGCTCGGCCGGGTGGGGGTGGGCACCCTGGTCGACCTCGCCCGCGCCGACCCGGTGCTGGTCGCGAGGCTGCCGGGGGTCTCCGACCGGATGGCCGTGCGCTTCGTCGCCGAGGCGGGTGCGCTGGTGCGCGCGCGGGGCGAGCGCGTGCTCTTCGGCTGAGCACCGGGCGCGGCGCATCGGCCCGGGCTATCGTCGGAGTCCCGAGACGAAGGAGCTGAGGATGCGCGTAGCCCTGGCGAGCGACCACGCGGGTCTCGACCGCGCCCAGCCGGGGCCGAGATGATCAGTCGGCGGTTCTTCCTGGTCGGCAGCGCGACGGCGGTCGGTGCCGTGGCTACTGTCGCGTCCTGCTCGACGACGACGACCACCGTGAGCGGGTCGACGCCGTCCCCGGGTGCCCCCTTGGTCGCGCTCAGCGACGTCCCGGTGGGCGGGGCCGTCCCGGCGACGACGGCCTCGGGCGCGGAGATCGTCGTCGCCCAGCCGGAGGCCGGCACCGTCGTGGCCTTCAGCGCCGTGTGCACGCACGCGGGGTGCACGGTCGCCCCGGACGGCGCACGCCTGGTCTGCCCGTGCCACCAGTCGGTGTTCAGCTCCGCGACGGGTGCCGTGGTCTCCGGGCCGGCGAACAAGCCGTTGCCTGAGGTCGCCGTCGCCGTCCAGGACGGCGAGGTCGTCGAGGCCTGAGCGTCGACCCCCGCCGAGGTCGCCCTTCCGTCGCGAGAACGGAGGTCCGCACCTGCGCCCTCGCGACAGATGTGCGCCCTCGGCGCGGTGAGGCGAGGCCGCCGGTCAGGCTCGGTGGCGGGAGTCCGGGTGCCGGTCGACGGGCGCCACGGCGCCGCGCACGGTCTCGACCACCCGCTCGGCAGCGTCCGCCCGGGTCTCGGCCGCCGCCAGGGCGGCGGTCAGCTCGCTCACCTCGGCGCGGAGTGCGGTGACCCGGTCCGCGAGGCGCACGATCTCGGCGTCGTGGGCGGCGAGGCTCGCCGCGGCCTCGCGGTCGCGACGGGCGACCATCTCCAGCAGCTGCGCGGTGCGTCCGGCCTGGTCGCGCAGCTCGTCGATCTCTGCCGCCACGCCCGAGGAGGCGATCGCGTCCTGGAGGATCTTCACCCGGGTGGCACGCTCCCCCGCGCGGAGGTCGGACCAGGTCCCCTGACGGAGCTGGTCGAAGCGCGCGCGCTCGATGGCCTCGGCCATCGCCGAGGGGTCGATCCCGACGGCCACCTCAGCGGCCCGTCGGGGCGCCCACCCGGGACCGGGGGGTGCGGCGGCGGGGGTGGCTCGGCGGCGTCGCCGAAGGGGTCTCGGCAACGGGCGCAGGCTGGGTCGGTACCTCGACATGGGGCGTGGCCGCGGCCGTCGGCGTGCCGGCGTCGGAGGGCGCGGCCTCCTCGGAGCGCGTGTCGACGGCGGACGGTGCGAGCTCGGCCGGGGGCGCGTCTGCGGCGACCGCCGGGGCCTCGGCGGGGCGGTCGGCGTCGAGGACCTCGCGGATCGAGGCCAGGGTCCGTGCGTCGGCATTCGCGCGGTCCAGCGCCTCGTCCCGGGACGCCGTCATCGCGGCGAGCTGGTCGGTCAGGGCCGCGATCCGGTCGCTCAGCCGGACGATCTCGGCGTCGTCCTGGGCCAGCCTGCGGCGGAAGTCGTGCTCACGGCACTCGAGCAGGTCCGCGAGCTCGGTGGACTGGTCGGCGCGCACCTGGAGCGCCTGGAGGCGACCGGTCATCCCGGAGGTGTCCAGCGCGCTGCGCAGGATCCCGACCCGGGTCTGCCGCTCGCTCTCGCGCAGCTCGTCCCAGGCCCCCTGCCGCAACAGGCCGAAACGGGCGCGCTCGACGGCCTCGGCCAAGGTTGTCGGGCGTGATCGCGTCCACCATGACTGCTGTGTCGACCACGGAGGGGGGAGGCACAAGCGTCGTGGCCGAACCAACCGCCGCCGCGGGTGCTTTTCACCCGTTCGGCCCAGCGGCCGCAGCCGGCCCGTCCGCGGTCCGGACGGCGAGGATGTCGACGATGGGGTGCCCGAGGTCGATGCCCCGGCGCTCGAACTTGGTCACCGGCCGCCCGGCCGGCCGGGGCGCCGGCCCGCGGTGCGGGTTGTCGAGGCCCGGCTCGGCGGCCACGACGGCGAGCATCACCTGCGCGTACGGCGCCCAGTCGGTCGCCAGGTGCAGCAGGCCGCCGGGGACGAGGCGCGAGGTGAGCAGTGCAACCCGTTCCGCTGAGACGATCCGCCGCTTGTGGTGCCGGACCTTGGGCCACGGGTCGGGGAAGAAGACGTGCACGGCGTCGAGCGCCGCGGGCGGCAGGGTGTGGACCAGGTCGAGCCCGTCGCCGTGCGCGATCCGGACGTTCGACGGCCCGTCGGCGTCCAGCAGGGTGAGCAGGTGCGCGATGCCGGGCAGGTGTGCCTCCACGGCGAGGTAGTCGCGCCCCGGGTCGGCGGCCGCCATCGCCGCCACGGCCTCGCCCATGCCCGAGCCGATCTCGAGCACGACCGGCGCCGTCCGGCCGAAGAGTGCCGCGAGGTCCAGCGTGCCGTCCGCGCGCACCGGGGCGGTGCCGAGGGCGGTGTCGTGCACCGAGAACCCGTATCGCGGCCAGAGCCGGTCGAGCGCCTCGGTGCGCGCGGGGCCGAGCGGGCTGCGCCGCGGGTGGAAGGTGCGGATCGGCGAGGTCCGGGTGCCGCGGACGTGGCGGAAGTGGTCGGCGGTGTGCGGGGCGTCGCTCACGCGGGCGCGGGGCCGAGGCGCTGGTCGGTCCAGTCGCGGACGGCCGCGAGGTAGGCGCTCCGGGCGGGCTCCGGCGAGAGGGCGAGGTCGTGCACGCCGCCGGGGACCTGCACCACGGTGACGTCGCCACCGAGCAGCGGCGCGCGGTCGAGGATCTGCTCGACCGACAGGACGGAGTCCGTCCGGTCGAGCGCGTCGTGCCACCGGTCGGCCGGGCCCGTCCGGTCCGACGTGCAGACCAGGACGGGCACGTCGATCGACAGCCCCCGGGCGACCGCGGCGTGGCCGCGCCGGATCGCCCGGAACCAGCCGGCTCGGATCCCGAAGCCCTCCACCGGCTTCCAGCTGAGGTCGTAGTCCCAGCCGCCGCCGGCCGGGTCGGACAGCCACCTGCCGTAGTACGGGTCGAGCTGGCCGATGACGGTGGTCGGGGCGAGCAGACCGAGGACGTACGACAGCCGGGTCGTCAGCACACGGTCGACCCACGGGCGGTCGAGGTCGAACCACGGGCTGTTGAGCACCAGGGCGTCGGCGACCGGCCCGGCGGCCCGGCCGGCGCGGGCGTCGGCCCACAGGCTCGCCGTCAGGCCGCCGGTGGAGTGGCCGAGCACGACGAGGAGGTCGTGGTCCTCCTCCTCCCGCACGATCCGCGCCGCCAGGTCGAGCTCCTCGGCGTAGCTCGCCAGGTCGTGCACGTCGTTGGCGAGCTGGTGGGGGAGCAGCGAGCGGCCGTGGGCCCGCAGGTCGATCGCGTAGAAGTCGTAGCCCTGGTCCGCCCAGGCGTCGCCGAGGTGCGTCTGGAAGAAGTAGTCGACGTAGCCGTGGACGTAGAGGACGGCGCGGCGGTGACGCCGGTCCGACGCGCGCCGGACCAGCGTCGCGACGGCCTTGCCCTGGTGGTCGGGCCGCAACGGCAGGGTCCTCGCCTGCCAGCCCTCACCGAGGACGTCGGGTCGCCACACCTCAGCGCGCCGCCTTGACCGCGATCACCGGGCAGCGGGCCTCGAGCAGGATGCGCTGGGAGTTCGAGCCGAGCAGGAGCTTGCCGACCGGGGTGCGGTGCCGGACGCCGATGACGATCCCGCGGACGTCCTTCTCCCTGGCCAGGGAGAGGATCTCCTCGGCCGCGTCCTTGCCGCGGACCAGCTGGCGCACGGTGGAGCGCACCGCCTCGGCCTGGAGCCGTGCCTCGACCTTGGCGATCACCGAGTCGGAGGCGAAGGTCGTCTCGGAGGGGTCGCTCGTCGCGGAGACGTTGACGACGAGCAGCTCGTCGTCGTGGTGGTGCGCCTCGGTGATGCCGTGCTCCAGCGCGGCCTCGCCTTCCGGGGTGGGCGTGTACCCGACGATGATCATCACCTGCGTGTCCTCCTTGTGGACGGGGGCGGCCGGCGGCCCCACGCTCCGATCATGCCAGCGCGCGGGGCTCGTGCCGAGGGACGTCGCCGGTCGGTTCCGTCCCGCTCGCCCGCAGGAGTTGAGCGAGGTACGCTCAACTTCAGTGGCGCGGCCTGCTCCGGTGCCCTGGGACGAGACCCACGAAGGGGGACGGATGGACCAGAAGTTCACGACCAAGTCGCAGGAGGCGCTCGCCGCGGCCATCCAGGCGGCGACCACGGCCGGGAACCCCCAGCTCGAACCCGCGCACCTGCTTCAGGCCCTTCTCGCCCAGCAGGGGGTCGCCACCGCCCTGCTGGACGCGGTCGGAGCGGACCGGGCCGCGCTCGCCCGACGGGTCGGCGCCGCGCTGGCGACCGTCCCGGCCGCCTCGGGCGGGTCGGTCTCCCAGCCCAGCGCCTCCCGGGCGACCTCCGCCGTCCTCACCGCCGCCCAGGCCGAGGCGGAGTCCCTCGGCGACGAGTACCTCTCCACCGAGCACCTGCTGCTGGGCATCGCCGCCGGCCAGTCGCCGGCCGCCCAGGCGCTCACCGCCGAGGGCGCCACCCGCGACGCCCTCGCCGCCGCCCTGCCGACCGTGCGCGGCTCCGCCCGGGTGACCTCGCCGGACCCTGAGGGGACCTTCCAGGCCCTGGAGAAGTACGGCGTCGACCTGACCGCCGCAGCCCGCGAGGGCCGGCTCGACCCGGTCATCGGTCGCGACAGCGAGATCCGCCGGGTGGTCCAGGTCCTGTCCCGCCGCACGAAGAACAACCCGGTCCTCATCGGCGAGCCGGGCGTCGGCAAGACCGCCGTCGTCGAGGGCCTCGCCCAGCGGATCGTGGACGGCGACGTCCCGGAGTCCCTGCGCGGCAAGCGGCTCATCGCGCTCGACCTGGCCTCGATGGTGGCCGGCGCGAAGTACCGCGGGGAGTTCGAGGAGCGGCTCAAGGCCGTGCTCGAGGAGATCAAGGCGTCCGACGGGCAGGTCGTCACGTTCATCGACGAGCTGCACACCGTCGTCGGGGCCGGCGCGGCCGAGGGCTCGATGGACGCGGGCAACATGCTCAAGCCGATGCTGGCGCGCGGCGAGCTCCGCCTGGTCGGCGCGACGACGCTCGACGAGTTCCGGGAGCGGATCGAGAAGGACCCGGCCCTGGAGCGCCGGTTCCAGCAGGTGTTCGTCGGCGAGCCCTCGGTCGAGGACACCATCGCGATCCTGCGCGGCATCGCCCCCAAGTACGAGGCGCACCACAAGGTGACGATCTCCGACGCCGCGCTGGTCGCTGCCGCCACCCTGTCCGACCGGTACATCTCCGGGCGGCAGCTGCCGGACAAGGCCATCGACCTGGTCGACGAGTCCGCCTCTCGCCTGCGGATGGAGCTCGACTCCTCCCCGGTCGAGATCGACGTGCTGCGCCGCGCGGTCACCCGGCTGGAGATGGAGGAGGCCTACCTCTCGACGGCCGACGACGAGGCCTCCCGTGAGCGGCTGGACAAGCTGCGCGCCGAGCTCGCGGACCGCCGCGAGGAGCTCGCCGCGCTCACCGCGCGGTGGGAGCGGGAGAAGGCGGGCTCCAACCGGCTCGGCGACCTGCGGGTGCGGCTGGACGAGCTGCGGACCACCTTCGAGAAGGCGCTGCGGGAGGGCGACTACGAGACCGCCGGGCGGCTGCAGAACGGCGAGATCCCCGCCGTCGAGCGGGAGATCGCCGCGGCCGAGGCCGCCCAGGAGAGCCGGGAGACGGTCGGCGAGGGGCCGGACGAGGCCCCGATGATCGCCGAGAAGGTCGGCCCGGACGAGATCGCCGAGGTCGTCTCCGCCTGGACCGGCATCCCCACCGGCCGCCTGCTCGAGGGGGAGACCGCCAAGCTGCTGCGGATGGAGGAGGTGCTCGGCCGGCGACTCATCGGCCAGCGCCAGGCGGTCGCGACCGTCTCGGACGCCGTGCGGCGCTCGCGGGCCGGGGTCTCGGACCCCGACCGGCCCACCGGCTCCTTCCTCTTCCTCGGCCCGACGGGCGTCGGCAAGACCGAGCTGGCCAAGGCGCTCGCGGACTTCCTCTTCGACGACGAGCGGGCGATGGTCCGGATCGACATGTCGGAGTACTCCGAGAAGCACACCGTCGCGCGCCTCGTCGGCGCGCCTCCCGGGTACATCGGCTACGAGGAGGGCGGCCAGCTCACCGAGGCCGTCCGGCGCCGCCCGTACTCCGTCGTCCTGCTCGACGAGGTGGAGAAGGCGCACCCGGAGGTCTTCGACATCCTGCTCCAGGTGCTCGACGACGGGCGCCTCACCGACGGTCAGGGCCGCACGGTCGACTTCCGCAACGTGATCCTCGTGCTCACCTCGAACCTGGGCTCGCAGTTCCTCGTCGACCCGCTGCTCGACCAGGCCGCCAAGCGGGAGGCCGTGATGAGCGCGGTGCACGCCGCCTTCAAGCCGGAGTTCCTCAACCGGCTGGACGACGTCGTCCTCTTCGACGCGCTCTCGCTCGCGGAGCTGGGCCGGATCGTCGAGCTGCAGATCGCCCGCCTCGCCGAGCGCCTGGCCGACCGTCGCCTCACCCTCGACGTCTCGCCGGCGGCCCGCGAGTGGCTGTCGATCGAGGGCTTCGACCCGGCCTACGGCGCCCGGCCGCTGCGGCGGCTCGTCCAGCGGGAGATCGGCGACCGGCTGGCCCGGATGCTGCTCGCCGGCGAGGTGCACGACGGCGGGACCGTCGAGGTGGACCTCAACGCGGACGCGGAGGCCGGCGGCCTGGTGCTCTGGTCCGACTGACCGGGACACGCCGGGGGTTTCACCCGGCCTCGACCGTCCCCCGAGGCGTCGGCGCGGGTAGCGTCG
Organism: uncultured Actinomycetota bacterium; assembly: GCA_963724505.1. Lineage (GTDB taxonomy): Bacteria > Actinomycetota > Actinomycetes > Actinomycetales > Cellulomonadaceae > Actinotalea. The sequence continues at coordinate 116,367 of CAVRUY010000001.1, read as the reverse complement.
CTCTCGTGGACCGGTCTCGGCACGCGACGACGCTGCCCGACCCGGACGGCGCTCTCCTGCCGGCCGGCGGGAGACGCGGTCCCGCCCGCGGGGTGATCGCGGGCCGGACGCGGCACGGACGGACGGGCTCGTGAGCGGCGGCCGCCGGCGGCACGAGGAGCGGGCCGGACCGTGGGGTCCGCGGGACTACCTCGACCACACCCGCTACCCGGTCGAGCCGTGGCGGTTGACGGAGGCCTTCTACCGCTCCGACGACCTCGGCACGACCGAGACGAACTTCTCCGTCGGCAACGGCTACCTCGGGATGCGCGGCAACAGCGAGGAGGCCAACGACGCCGACACGCACGGCACGTACGTCAACGGGTTCCACGAGACGTGGCCGATCCGGCACGCCGAGGAGGCCTTCGCCTTCGCGCAGGTCGGGCAGACCATCATCAACGTCCCGGACGCCAAGGTCATCCAGCTCTTCGTCGACGACGAGCCCCTGACCCTGTCCGTGGCGGACCTCATCGGCTACCGCCGGAGCCTCGACTTCGCCGACGGCGTGCTCGACCGCGACCTGGTGTGGCGGACACCCTCGGGGAACCGGGTGCGCGTGCGCTCGCGCCGGATGGTCTCCTTCGTCCAGCGCCACCTCGCGGTGCTCACCTTCGAGGTCACCGTCCTGGACCGGGAGGCGCCGGTCGCGATCGTCTCGCAGATCGTCAACCGGCTCGGCGACCAGGAGGAGTACCGGACCCACCCCATCGTTCCCGGGATGGCCGACCCGCGTCGCGGGGAGGAGTTCACCGGCCGCGTGCTGGAGCCGGTGGTGCACTGGGGCGACGCCGAGCGGGTCATCCTGGGCTACCGGGCGGTGCGCTCGGGGATGACCCTCGCCGTCGGGGCCGACCACACCCTGGTGACCGAGAACGAGCACGAGGTCGTCACGGAGGTGACCGAGGACGCCTCGCGGCACGTCTTCCGGGTGCACGCCGAGCCGGACCGCCCGATCCTGCTGACCAAGGTCGTCTCGTACCACACCTCCCGGGGCGAGCTGCCGGGCGAGCTCGCCACCCGGGTGCGCCGCACCCTGGACCGGGTCCGGGTCGACGGCATCGACCGCCAGTTCGCCGACCAGAGGGAGTGGCTCGCGGACTACTGGGCGCGGTCCGACGTGGAGATCGAGGGACAGCCCGAGGTCCAGCAGGCCGTCCGGTGGAACCTCTTCCAGGTGGCGCAGGCCGTCGCCCGGGCCGAGGGGAACGGGATCGCGGCCAAGGGGGTGACCGGTTCGGGCTACGGCGGCCACTACTTCTGGGACACCGAGCTCTACGTCGTGCCCTTCCTCGTGTACACCTCGCCGCTCTACGCCCGCAACGCGCTGCGGTTCCGGTTCTCGCTGCTCCCGGCCGCGCGCCGCCGCGCCTCCGAGCTCGCCGAGCGGGGTGCGCTGTTCCCGTGGCGCACGATCAACGGCGAGGAGGCCTCGGCCTACTACGCAGCGAGCACGGCGCAGTACCACATCGACGCCGACGTCTCCTTCGCGGTGAGCACCTACGTGCAGGCCACCGGCGACGACGAGTTCATGACCCGGGAGGGGATCGACATCCTCGTCGAGACCGCCCGGCTCTGGGCGGACCTCGGCTTCTGGCGCAGCAACGGGACCGACGTCTTCCACATCCACGGCGTGACCGGGCCGGACGAGTACACGACCGTCGTCAACGACAACCTCTTCACCAACGTCATGGCGCGGTTCAACCTGTGGCGTGCGGCGGAGGCCGTGCACGAGCTCGAGGCGTCCTGGCCGACGGAGTACGCCCAGATGGTCCGCCGGCTGCGCCTGGCGCCGGCCGAGGTCGAGGAGTGGAGCCGCGCCGCCGACGCGATGGCGATCCCCTACGACGCGGGCCTGGGGATCCACCCGCAGGACTCGCAGTTCCTCGAGCGGGAGGTCTGGGACCTGCCGCGCACCCCGCCGGACAAGCTGCCGCTGCTGCTGCACTACCACCCGCTGGTCATCTACCGCTTCCAGGTCCTCAAGCAGGCCGACGTCGTCCTGGCGCTCTTCCTCCAGGGCGAGCACTTCACGGCCGAGGAGAAGCGCGCCGACTTCGACTACTACGACGCGATCACCACCGGGGACTCCACGCTCTCCGGGGTGGCTCAGGCAATCATCGCGGCCGAGGTCGGCTACCACCGCACGGCGTTGTCCTACTTCCACGACGCGCTGTTCGTCGACCTGGCCAACCTGCACGGGAACACGCCGGACGGGGTGCACGTGGCCTCGGCTGCGGGTGCCTGGAACATGCTCGCCTACGGCTTCGGCGGGATGCGGGACCACGGCGGCGACCTGACCTTCTGCCCCCGGCTACCGGTCGAGTGGTTCTCCCTCACCTACCGGATGACGGTGCGCGGCTCCCGGGTGCGGGTGTGCGTGCGCCAGGCGGTGATCGAGCTCGAGGTGGAGACCGGGGACGGCGTCGACGTCGTCGTGCACGGCAAGCGCGTCGTCGTGGCCCCGGGCGAGGCGGTCAGCGTGCCGCTCCCCGACCAGGGCCCGCGGATCGACCGGGAGCCGCCGCCGATCGCGCTGCGCGAGACCCATCGGCCCGACGGGACGGTCATCACCGCGTCCGTCCCGGACCACGCAGGGGTCAATAGCTAGCCGACCCGCACCTCGTCGCCCGCGACGAACGAGCCGGTGGCGGTCCCCGCGCCCAGCGCGGCCAGGCAGAGCCCGGTGCGGTCGCCCTGGCCCCAGCCCCGCTCGGACGGCGCCCAGACCACGGCGTGGAAGCCGGCGGCGCGCTCGGCGCTGTCCATCTCGCACCACCGCGCGAGCGTGGCGTCGACCGACGCCTGCCCCGGCCACTCCTCGTCAGGAAGGACGCGGGTGGCCACGACCTCCACGGCGTGCGCCGTGCCGCACGGCACCGCGGTCACGCGGGTGACGTCGCCGTCGTCCGGGAGGTCCGCGACGCAGTGACCGGTGGTCAGCCGGCCGGGGTTCACGCTGACCGCGGCGACCACCTCGCCGAGCGGCCGACGCTCGAGCCAGGTCCGCACGCCGACCGTCCCGCCGGCGACGACGGCGAGCACGAGGACCCCGGCGATCGCGAGCGCGAGCCGCCGGCCGCCGCGTCGTCGACCGGGCGGCGTCGGCGGGACGGGTGCGCCCCACCCCGGCGCGTACCAGGCCTGCTGCGGGTAGCCGGCCACGGGACCGGACGGCGGTGCCGCGGCGGGCCCCGCGGGTGGCTGCGGCCCGGGTCGGGGCGACCAGCCGGCCGGTGCCGGTCCGGGTGCCGGTGCCGGCGGTGACGTCGGCCCGTGCGGGGCGGGCGGCGGCCCGGACGGCGGGGCGAACCAGCCGTCGGACGGCGTGCTCACCGGGCTGCCGGGGTGCTCGGGACGGTCTCGCGGTCCGCGACGTCGAGCACCACGGGCACGTGGTCGGAGGCGCCCTTGCCCTTGCGCTCCTCCCGGTCGATCGTCACCCCGGTGACCCGTCCCGCCAGCGCGGGCGAGACGTAGGCGAAGTCGATCCGCAGCCCCTTGTTCTTCGGGAAGGCGAGCTGCTGGTAGTCCCAGTAGGTGTACTTGCCGGGGTCGGGCACGTGCACCCGGGAGACCTCCGTCCAGCCCGCCTCGCCGAAGGCGAAGAACGCCTCGCGCTCGGCCGGGGTGACATGGGTCTGGCCCTCGAACGCCGTCACGTCGTACACGTCGGAGTCGAACGGGATGACGTTCCAGTCGCCGACGAGCGCGACCTGCGCCCCGGGGTCCCCGGTGGCCGGGTCGATCCAGCCGGTGGCGGTCTCGCGCAGCCGGGCCAGCCACTCGAGCTTGTAGGCGAAGTGCGGGTTGTCCGGCGCCCGGCCGTGCGGCACGTACAGGCTCCATACCCGCACCCCGCCGCAGGTCGCGCCGATCGCCCGCGCCTCGACGACGGGGTCGGGGTCGCCGAACCTCGGCTGGCCGGGGAAGCCGACCTCGACGTCCTCGAGCCCGACCTTCGAGACGATCGCCACCCCGTTCCACTGGCTGAGCCCGACGTGCGCGACCTCGTAGCCCGCGGCCTCGAACGGCGCGTAGGGGAACTGGGCGTCCGAGCACTTGGTCTCCTGGAGCGCGAGCACGTCCGTACCCGTCCGCTCGAGCCAGGCCACCGCGCGCTCGGCCCGCGCGCGGACCGAGTTGATGTTCCACGTCGCGATCCGCATGCGTCGAACGCTACCGGCCGTCCGCCCCGGACGGGACGAGCGCCGTAGTCTTGCCGCATGGCCACTGCACTGATCACCGGCGCGAGCGCCGGCCTGGGTCTCGAGTTCGCCTGGCAGCTCGCGACGGCGCGGCACGACGTCGTCCTGGTCGCCCGGGACGGGGAGCGGCTCGAGCGGCTCGCCGGGCAGCTGCGCGCGGCCGCCGGCATCCGGGCCGAGGTGTTGCCCGCCGACCTGGCCGACCGCGGCCAGGTGCAGACGGTCGCCGATCGGATCGCCGACCCGGACCGCCCGGTCGGGCTGGTCGTCAACAACGCCGGCTTCGGCACCGGCTCGTTCGTCGGCGGTGACCTCGAGGCGCAGGAGCGCGGCCTGGAGGTGATGGTCCGTGCGGTGATGGTGCTGAGCCACGCCGCCGCGGGCGCGATGGTGCCGCGCGGGCGCGGCGCGATCCTCAACGTGTCCTCGATCGCCGCCCTGACCGTCGGCGGCACCTACTCGGCGCACAAGGCCTGGGTCCGCGTCTTCACCGAGGGCCTCGCGGTCGAGCTGCGCGGGTCCGGGGTGACCGCGACGGCCCTGTGCCCTGGACTGGTCCGCACCGAGTTCCACCAGCGCGCGGGACTGGACTACGAGGCCCTGCCGCAGGTCGCCTGGCTCAACGCCGACGACGTCGTCAGCGCCGCGCTCGCCGACGTGCGCCGCGGGGCCGTCATCTCCACCCCGAGCCTGCGCTACGGCCTCGCGTCGGAGGTGGCCCGGCTGCTGCCGCGGGTCGCGCTGCGGGCGCTGTCGGACCGCACCGAGCGCTGAGGGACGCCCGCTAGCCTGGGTGCCGTGACCCACGCCACCCCGCGCGAGCAGCTGCGCGACCTGATCCGCGAGCTCGCCGTCGTGCACGGGCGGGTGACCCTGGCCTCCGGCAAGGAGGCCGACTACTACGTCGACCTGCGCCGGGTGACGCTGCACCACGCCGCGGCGCCGCTCATCGGCCACCTGCTGCTCGACCTGCTCGAGGAGCAGGGCGTCGGCCCGGACGAGGTCGACTCCGTCGGCGGGCTGACCCTCGGGGCCGACCCGGTCGCGACCGCGCTGCTGCACGCGGCCGCCTCGCGCGGGCTCGAGCTCGACGCCTGCGTCGTGCGCAAGGAGGGCAAGGCCCACGGCATGCAGCGCCGGATCGAGGGGCCCGACGTCGCCGGGCGTCGCGTCGTCGCGGTCGAGGACACCTCCACCACCGGCGGATCGGTGATGACCGCCGTCGAGGCGCTCCGCGAGGCGGGCGCCGAGGTCGTCGCCGTCGCCGTCATCGTCGACCGGGGCACCGGGGCGCGGGAGCGCATCGAGGCCGAAGGCCTGCCGTACCACTACCTCTTCGACCTCGCGGACCTCGGCCTCGGGTGACCTCGGGCCGCTCGACGCGCCGTCGGGCTGCGCCCGGCCCGCATCCTGACGGCCCGCGGCCCTCATGCTCGGCGCGAGTCCTGCCGATGGGCCCGGGGTGAGCCTGTCCCGCCCCGCACCGTCGGCGCGCGCCCGCCGCGGCGCGGCGCTGCGCGGCGACGCCGGCCGGACCCAGCAGTGGGTGCCGGTCGCCGCGATGGCCGCCGTCGGGCTGGTCTCCGTGGGCGTGGTCCTCACCGGCCGGGGGTCGGAGCTCCTGGGCGTGCTGCCCTTCCTCCTGGTCCCGGCCGCCCTGGGGCTCGGCTGGTGGCTCAACCGCCAGCGCGTCGCGGCGGCGCGGCGCTGGGCCGCAGCGATCGGGTGGACCTGGGTCGGGTCGGACCCGTCCCTCGCGCACCGGTGGCGTGGGCAGCCCTTCGGGACGGGCGAGAGCCGCCGGGTCTCGGAGGTGATGACCGGTCCCTTCGGGCCGTACCAGGCGCTGCTCTTCGTCTACCGGTACACCACCGGCTCGGGCAAGAGCCGGACCACCCACACCTACACGGTGCTCTCGCTCGCGCTGCCCGCCTTCCTGCCGACCCTCGAGCTCACCCCGGAGAACCTCGGCACCCGGCTCGTGCGTGCGTTCGGCGCGCAGGACCTGGAGTTCGAGTCGGATGACTTCAACACGCGCTGGCGGGTCGAGGCGCGTGACCCCAAGTTCGCGCACGACGTCCTGCACCCGCGGGTCCTCGAACGCCTCGTCCGGGCCGACGCGGCGGGGATGTCGCTCCGCGTCGAGGGCACTGACATCCTGTGCTGGACCGTCGGCACACCCGATCTCGACCGGCTGGCCGGTCGGCTGGGGGTGCTGCGCTCGATCGTCGACGCGGTCCCGCGCTTCGTCTGGCTCGACCACGGCTACGACCCCGTCTCACCCTGAGGAGAACCCATGGACAACGCAGTGGGCATCGTCCTGCTCGTCCTGCTCGCGATCGTCGTCGTCGTCGGCCTGTGGCTGGTGGCGACCTACAACGGCCTGGTGCGCCTGCGGAACCTGGTGCAGGAGTCCTGGCGGCAGATCGACGTCGAGCTGCACCGTCGGCACGACCTGATCCCCAACCTGGTCGAGACGGTCAAGGGCTACGCGACGCACGAGCGCGCCGTGTTCGAGGAGGTCACCGCCGCGCGAGCCGCCGCCGCGTCGCCCGGCACCGGCCCCGCCGAGCAGGCCGCCCAGGAGAACCAGCTCACCAGCGCGCTCGGCCGGCTGTTCGCCGTCGCCGAGGCCTACCCGGTGCTGCGCGCGAGCGAGAACTTCGCCCAGCTCCAGACCGAGCTGTCCACCACCGAGGACCGGATCGCGGCCGGGCGCCGGTTCTACAACGCCAACGTCCGCGCGCTCAACACCCGCGTCGAGTCCTTCCCGGCGAACCTCGTGGCCGGGGCGTTCGGCTTCGGCCGCGCGGAGTACTTCGAGGCCGAGGACCCGGCCGTCCGCGCCGTGCCCGGCGTGAGCTTCGGCACCGGCCAGGCCTGAGGCCCGGGCTCGGCTCAGGCGGCGAGCAGCACCGCGCCCAGCGCGACGCTCGCCGCGACCTCGCCCAGCCCCACGGGGAGCGGGCGCAGCCCCGGCCAGGCCAGCGGGACGAGCGCGGCCCGGACGGCGAGCACGCCCAGCACGACGGCGGTCGCGACGACGAGGGCCGCCGGCGCGCCGACGCCGCGGGCACCGGCGGTCACGGCCACGGCCGCCACGACGTGGAAGGACACCGAGGTCGCGTAGACGGCCCGGTTGCCGCGCTCGCGGATCATCGTCTTGACGTAGAGGACCGAGCCGGCGAAGTACGCGGCCAGGGCCCCGGCCAGCCACCAGGCCACCGGGTCCGGCGAGGCGGGCGCCTGCGCCACGAGGGTCATCACGCTGGTCGCCAGGACCGTGACGAGCCCGTTGGTCAGCGAGCGGTCGGCCCGGTTCCAGGACAGCGCGAGGCTCGCGGCGAGCAGCCCCGCGTAGAGCGGCGCCCACACCAGGACCCCGGGCTCGGTCACGACGACGGCCGCGCCCAGCAGCAGGCCGAGCGCGCCGTAGGCGCGCACCGGGGGCAGGTAGCGGGAGCGGCCGTGCGCGCGGAGCCACAGGCCGGCGGCGTGGAAGGCGAGGTAGCCGACGGCCCAGGCCGCGGCGAGCAGCAGGTGCCACCAGCGCGGCCCGGCGTGCACGGCGCCCACCAGGAGCGGCAGGGCGAGCATCGCCCAGGCGCCGTGCTGCCGGGGCACCCAGCCGGGGCCGGGGCGGTGGGGCATCGCGCGGTCAGGCGTCGACGTCGCTCGCGGGCGCGACGACGGGGCTCGCCTCGACGACGGCCCGGCTGACCCTGAGGCGGTGCTTCACGCCCTCGACGACCATCGGCAGCACCGACAGGAAGACGATCGCCAGCAGCATCAGCTCGATGTTCTCCTTGACGAAGGGGAAGCCGCCGAGCAGGTAGCCGAGGGTGGTCACGCCGACGGCCCAGAGCAGGGCGCCGATCATGTTGAAGGTGATGAAGTGGCGGAAGTTCATCCGTCCGACGCCGGCGGCGACCGGGGTGAACGTGCGGACGATCGGCACGAACTGGGCCAGGATGATCGCCTTGCCGCCGTGCTTCTCGAAGAAGGCGTGCGTGCGGTCGACGTACTCGCGCTTGAAGAACCGCGAGTCGGGCCGGTCGAAGACCTTCGGCCCGGCGCGATGGCCGATGAAGTACCCCGTCGAGTTGCCGACGACCGCGGCGGTGAAGAGCACCGGCAGGACGACCCCGAGCGGCACGCCGATCTTGCCGGCGCCGACGAAGACCCCGAGCGTGAACAGCAGGGAGTCGCCCGGCAGGAAGAACCCGATGAGCAGCCCGGTCTCGGCGAAGATCACCGCGACGACGCCGACGAGCGCCCACGGGCCCAGCCAGGAGATGAGGTTGTCGAGGATGGTGCCCGGGTCCAGCCACGACGGGCCGAGCATCGGGACGGCCTGGGCCGCGAGGGCATGCGCAACGGGGAGGATCACGGCTCCAGGGTAGTCGGCGACCTCGGAGTGACCTGTGGGGCGGATGTGAACAAGCGGTGCACACCGAGGGCAGGCCCGCCCCGAGGGCCGGTCCGTGGCCGTCCGGCGGGGTGGCAGGGGACCTGTGCCGCCGGGCCCCCGGCGATAGGGTCGTGACGCTGCGCACACGGTGGGAGGTCGGCGGTGGGGGAGGAGCTCGCCCTGCACGGGGTCACCCGGCGATTCGGCGACCGGGTCGCTCTCGACGAGGTCACCTTCACCGTGCGGCCCGGCCGCACGACGGGGTTCATCGGTGCCAACGGCGCCGGCAAGACCACCGCCATGCGGATCGTCCTCGGAGTGCTGGCGGCCGACGCGGGTGCAGGTCACCCTCGGTGGCGCCCCGATGACGCTGGAGAAGCGTCGCACGGTCGGCTACATGCCGGAGGAGCGGGGGCTGTACCCGCGGATGCGTGTCCTCGACCAGCTGGTCTACCTCGGCCGGGTGCACGGCATGTCCGCCCGCGCCGCCCGTCGCCGCAGCCGCGACCTGCTGGAGCAGCTCGGCCTCGAGGAGCGCTCGCACGACCACCTCTCCACTCTCTCGCTCGGCAACCAGCAGCGCGTCCAGGTGGCAGCGGCGCTCGTCCACGACCCGGCGCTGCTCGTGCTCGACGAGCCGTTCAGCGGGCTCGACCCGCTCGCGATCGACGCCATGGGCGCCCAGCTGCGCGCTCGCGCCGACGCGGGCACGCCGGTCCTGTTCTCCTCCCACCAGCTCGAGCTGATCGAGCGGCTCTGCGACGACATCGTCATCATCGACCGCGGCCGGGTGGTCGTCCGGGGTGAGTCGGCGGCCGTCCGGCGCTCGACGACCGGCCGGCGCTACCGGCTCCGGGTCGAGGCCACCTCGAGCGCCGGGACGGGCTCCGTGGCCGCCACGTGGGCGGACGCGCTGGTGGCCGGGGTCGACGGCGCGACGCTGGTGGCCCAGGACGGCGAGCTCCTGACGATCGGGCTGGCGCCCGACGCCGACGACCAGCGGCTGCTGGCGGCCGCCCAGGCCGCCGGGGTGGTCCGGGAGTTCGGGCCGATCGTGCCGACTCTCGCCGAGCTCTACCGCGAGGTCGTCCGATGAGCGGCCGGTCGATCGGACCGATCACCGCGGTGCGGGTGGTCGCGGGACGCGAGATCGCCGTGAAGCTGCGCGACAAGGCCTTCCTCGGCTCGACCCTCTTCCTGCTCGTCCTCGTCGCCGTCGCGACGGCGATCCCGGTGCTCCTCTCGCAGAGCGTGCCCAGTCTGCGGGTCGCGGTCGACGGTGCCGGCGCGCGCGCCGTCGTGGCCGAGGCGACCCGGCTCGGCGCCGAGGCGCAGAAGGAGACCCCGGCCCTGCCCGTCGGCCTGGCCGTCCTCGGCTCGGGCGGCCTGCCGCCGGCGGACCTCACCGCCGTGGAGGTCGAGCCCGGGACGGACGTCGCGCGGCTGGTGCGCAACGGGGACGTCGCCGCGGCGGTCGTCGGCGAGGAACCCGGCACCCTGACGGTGCTCGGCGCCCAGGGCGTGCCCGCGGAGGTCTCGACCCTCGTGCGCGCCGCCTCCGCCGAGCTGCAGATCGAGCAGGCGGCCCAGGAGGGCGGCCTGAGCCCGCAGCAGGTGGCCGCGCTGACCGACCCCAGCGTCCCCGTCGTCCGGCTGCTCGACGCGCGGCCGAGCGGGAGCGTGGCGCCGGAGCTGCTCGTGCTCGCTTTCGCCTTCCTCTTCTACCTCTCGGTGCTCACCTTCGGGATGTCCATCGCCCAGAGCGTGGTGGAGGAGAAGCAGTCCCGCATCGTCGAGCTGCTGGTGGCGGCGTTGCCGGTGCGCTGGCTCCTGGCCGGCAAGGTGGTCGGCAACACGCTCATGGCGGTCGGGCAGATCGTCGTCATCCTCGGCACCGGTCTGCTCGGGGCGCGTCTGGCGGGTCAGGGGCAGCTCGTGTCCCAGGTGCTCGGCGCCTCGGGGTGGTTCATCGCCTTCTTCCTGCTCGGGTTCGTCATGCTCGCCTGCCTGTGGGCGGTGGCGGGCTCACTCGCCTCCCGCGCCGAGGAGCTCCAGGCGACCACCGTGGTCATGCAGGTCTTCGTCATCGTGCCGTTCTTCGCGGCGATCTTCGCCCTGGAGCCCGGGCAGGTGCAGACCTGGCTCTCCTACGTCCCGTTCACGGCGCCCCTCCTCATGCCGGCGCGGGTCGTGCTGGGGAACGCCGAGGCGTGGGAGCCGATCGTCTCGGCCGGGATCGTGCTGGCGACCGCCGTCCTGTTCGTCGTCCTCGGCGCCCGTCTCTACGAGGGGTCCGTGCTGCACACCCGGGCCCGGCTGCACGCGCGGGAGGCCTGGCGGGCCTGGCGGGGCCAACGAGGCGAGGGAGTGGTCCGATGAGGACGACGGGTGGTGCCGGCGGGCCGGACGGGCCGGACGGCTCGGGCGGTGGGGTCCCTGGCGTGCTCGGGACCCCGTTGAGCTCGGGCGCCACGCGGGTGCTGCTGCTCGGGTCGGGCGAGCTCGGCAAGGAGGTGGCGATCGAGCTCCAGCGGCTCGGCGCCGAGGTGATCGCCGCCGACCGCTACCCCGACGCGCCGGCGATGCAGGTGGCCCACCGCGCGCACGTGCTCGACATGCTCGACCCGTCCGCTCTGCGTGCGCTCCTCGCGGCGGAACGCCCGCACGTCGTCGTCCCGGAGATCGAGGCGATCGCGACCCAGGTGCTCGCCGAGGTCGAGGCGACCGGGGTGCGCGTGGTCCCCACGGCCCGCGCGACGGTGCTGACGATGGACCGGGAGGGCATCCGCCGGCTCGCGGCGGAGGACCTCGGCCTGCCGACCTCGCCGTACGTCTTCGCCGGCTCGCCCGCCGAGGTGGGCGAGGCCCTGGCGACGGTCGGGCTGCCGTGCGTGGTCAAGCCGGTGATGTCGTCCTCCGGCAAGGGGCAGTCGGTGATCCGCTCGCTGGACGACGTCGCGGGGGCGTGGGAGTACGCGCAGACCGGCGGGCGGACGGCGGGCCACGGGGACGAGCCCGTGCGGGTCATCGTCGAGGGCTGGGTGGCCTTCGACTCCGAGATCACGCTGCTGACGGTGCGGCACGTGGGCGGGACGACCTTCTGCGACCCGATCGGGCACGTCCAGGTCGACGGGGACTACCGCGAGTCGTGGCAGCCGGCCGCGTTGCCCGACGGGGTGCTCGCCGCGGCGCAGGCGATGGGCGCGGCGGTCACCGAGGCGCTCGGCGGCTGGGGCGTGTTCGGCGTGGAGCTGTTCGTGGTGGGCGGCCAGGTGCTGTTCTCCGAGGTCTCCCCGCGGCCGCACGACACCGGGCTGGTCACCCTCGTCTCGCAGGACCTCTCGGAGTTCGCGCTGCACGCGCGGGCCGTGCTGGGGCTGCCGGTCGGTGCGGTGCTGCGGCTCGGCGCGGGGGCCGGCCAGGACGCCGCGGCGTCCTGCGCGGTGCTGGCCGAGGGGACGGGGGTCCCGGAGTTCGGTGGCGTCGACGCGGCGCTCGCGGTGCCGACGAGTCAGGTCCGCCTGTTCGGCAAGCCGTCGGTGGCCGGGCGGCGCCGGGTCGCGGTCACCCTCGCGCGCGGGGCGGACGTCGACGAGGCGCGCGACCGGGCGCGCGCGGTTGCCGGTGCGTTGCGGGTCGACCTCGTCTGAGGGGGAGCGCGACCGGGCGCGGGCGGCTGCCGGTGCGTTGCGGGTCGGCCTCGTTCGAGGGGCTGCGCCGGTCCGGCGCTCAGCGGATCCGGCCGAGCGCGATCCCCGCGTGCAGGAGGGCGGCGAGCGTCTCCCCGTCGGTGATCGTGCCGTCCCGCACGAGGTCCATGACCTCGGGCCACGGCACCCGTCGGACCGCCGTGATCCCCTCCTCCGCCTGGGCGGCCGACGGCACGTGCACCGCTCCGGCGGGCGTCGCCTGCGCGGCCGCGGGCTGCGCCGGGTGCAGACCGCGCGCGAGGAAGACGTGCTCGGGGGCGCGGCAGACGCCGTTGAGCGCGACCATCCCGCCGAGCCGCTCCCACGCGTCGGCCTCGAGCCCGGTCTCCTCGCGCAGCTCGCGCCGGGCGGCGACCAGCGGGTCCTGGCCGTCCGAGCCGCCCGAGGGCACCTCGAGGGACATCGCCCCGGAGGTGTAGCGGAACAGCTCGACGAGCACGACCTCGTCGTGCTCGGTCACCGGGACGACGAAGACCGCCGGCTGCCGGATCTCGACCACGCCGTAGATGCCCTGGCCGCCGTCGGGCCGGGTCACGGAGTCCTCCCGCACCCGGATCCACGGGTTCTCGTAGGCGGTGCGGGAGGAGTGGGTCTGCCAGGGAGTCACCCGGGCAGCCTGGCAGATCGGTCGTGCCGGGTCGGCGCTGCAGGGTGGGCCCCGTCCGGAGGTCCGGCCACGGCGCGACTCCCGGGCAGGATGGGGGCATGGATCGCGAGCAGGACCTCGGCGTCGGGGTGGGGCCCTGGCCGGGTGGGCCCGCCCACTGGCCCGACGACCCGCGCTACGACCGCGCCCTGCTGACCGACGGGGACCGCCGCAACGTCGTCGACGCCTACCGCTACTGGACCGTCGAGGCGATCGTCGCCGACCTCGACACCCGTCGGCACCCCTTCCACGTCGCGATCGAGAACTGGGCGCACGACCTCAACATCGGCTCGGTGGTGCGGACCGCGAACGCCTTCGCCGCGGCGGAGGTGCACATCGTCGGCCGGCGCCGCTGGAACCGGCGCGGGGCGATGGTGACCGACCGGTACCAGCACCTGCGGCACCACCCCGAGGTCGCCGACCTGCTCGCCTGGGCGGGCACGGCCGGGCCGGACGGCGGGGCCCTGCCGGTGATCGGGATCGACAACCTGCCGGGATCGGTGCCCTTGGAGGGCTACCCCGTGCCGCGCGCCTGCGTGCTCGTCTTCGGCCAGGAGAGCACAGGGCTGTCCGCCGAGGCGCGCGAGGCGTGCGTGGACGTGCTGCACATCCGGCAGTTCGGCTCGACGCGGTCGATCAATGCGGGGGCGGCGGCAGCGATCGCCATGCACGCGTGGGTGGCCCTGCACGGGTGAGACCCGTGCGCGTCGTCCACCGGTCGCCGGGACCCGACCTCGTGCTGTCGGTGGTCGTTCGTACACTTGTTCTATGTCCAGCAGCGCCCCGACCGCCGAGGTGGCGGGCGTCGTCGCCCGGCTGCAGGGCGACGTCGCGGCGCTCCTGGCCCTCGACCTGACGGACGTCGACGGCGAGAACGGGCAGGCGCTGCACCGTGCGCTCGCGACGGTGGCCGGTCAGGTGCAGGTCGTCGCGGCGCGGGTGCTCGCCCGGATCGAGGACGACGGGCGGTGGGCCGCGTCCGGCTGGCGCACGTTCGGCGAGTGGGCGGCGCGTGCGCAGGGCGCCTCGGTGGCCGCGGCGCGCCGCGACGCGGCGCTGGGGCACGCGCTGGACACCGAGCTGCCCGCGACGCGGGCGGCGGTCGAGGCCGGTGCGGTGTCGATCGAGCACGCCCAGGTCCTGGCCCGTCTGGGGCCGACGTCGCCTGCCCGGCGGGCTGCCCTGGCGTCGGCGGAGCCGGATCTCAACGAGGCGCACCTGGTGGCGCAGGCCGTCCGCCAGGGCGCCGACGACTTCCAGCGGACGGTCCGCCGGTGGGCGACGGCGGTCGACGCCGCGGCCGCCGAGGCAGAGCACGAATCGGTCGCGGCCCGGGAGTACCTCACGGTCACCCGGCGCTCGGACGGTGTCGCCCTCGAGGGATTCCTCACCCACGAGCACGGGGAGGCGGTCGCCCTCGCGCTGCGCGCCGTCGGCGGGGTCCCCGCGTCGGCCGACACCCGCTCGCGGGACGAGCGTCAGGCGGCGGCGCTGGTCGACGCCGCGCGGCTGGTCCTCGACCGCGGCCTGGCCGGTGGCGGCCGGTCGGTGCGCCCGCACCTGACCGTCCTGATCTCGTGGGACACGCTGCGGCGCGAGGTCGGGCGCGCGGCCGACGAGGACGGCACGGCCGCCTCTTCCTGGCGGCCCGAGGCGTCGCGGCAGGACGGCGCGGCGCCCGCGGAGACGCTCGGCGGCGCGGAGACGCTCGGCGGCGCGGTGCTGACCCGGTCGCTCCTCGACCGGCTGGCCTGCGACTCCGAGATCTCCCGCGTGGTCTTCGGGCCGACCGGTGACGTGCTCGACGTCGGACGCGCTCAGCGCACCTACGGCGGGCCGCAACGGCGCGCGGTCATCGCCCGCGACCGCTCGTGCCGGTACCCGGAGTGCGGAGCCCCCGTGACGCTCGGCGAGGTCCACCACGTCGTCTCGTGGGCCCACGGTGGCAGGACGTCCGTCGACAACGGTGTCCTGCTCTGCTGGTTCCACCACGATCTCGTCCATCGCCGGGGCATCCGGATCGCCCGCGACCGGGATCGGGACGGGGACGGGGACGGGTGGCAGTTCACCCGGCGCGACGGGTCGCTCGTCGGTGGAGGACCGCGCGCCGGCAACGACGCGCTCGTCGGGCCACCCCGGCCCGCATCGTCCGGCGTCCACTCCGGTGCACCGCCCGCGCTCGGCTCGCTCCACCGGCGGGGGACCGGGTCGAGGGACGCGACGCGCGGCGGCAGCCAGGGCGTGCTGCCGCTGACAGGCTGAGGGCGCTCCCCTCGGGACGACGAGGACCAGGGGGCGAGAGTCCTGCCTCCTCCGGCGTGATCCGTGCCACGATGGGGGTGAAAAATCCACCCGATCAGCAGGAGTCTCCATGGCTATCGCCACCCCCGAGGTCTACGCCGAGATGATCGACCGCGCGCGCGCAGGCAAGTTCGCCTACCCCGCCGTCAACATCACGTCCTCGCAGTCGGTCACCGCGGCGCTCCAGGGCTTCGCCGAGGCTGAGTCCGACGGCATCATCCAGGTCTCCGTCGGTGGCGCCGAGTACGCCTCGGGCTCGACCATCAAGGACCGCGTCTCCGGTTCGCTCGCCCTCGCCGCGTACGCAGCCGAGGTCGCCAAGAGCTACCCGATCACGGTCGCCCTGCACACCGACCACTGCGCCAAGCAGAACCTGGACTCCTGGGTCCGCCCGCTGCTCGCGCTCGAGATCGAGCAGGTCAAGGCCGGCAAGCTCCCGACGTTCCAGTCGCACATGTGGGACGGCTCGTCCGTGCCGCTCGACGAGAACCTCCTCATCGCCGAGGAGCTCCTCGAGCTCTCCGTCGCGGCCCGCACGATCCTCGAGATCGAGGTCGGTGTCGTCGGTGGCGAGGAGGACGGCCACACGGCCGAGATCAACGACAAGCTCTACACGACGATCGAGGACGGCCTGGCCACGGTCAAGGCGCTCGGCTCGGGCGAGAAGGGCCGCTACCTCACGGCCCTGACCTTCGGCAACGTGCACGGCGTCTACAAGCCGGGCGCCGTCAAGCTGCGTCCGTCGATCCTCAAGGAGATCCAGGACGCCGTGGGCGCCACCCTGGGCAAGACCAACCCGTTCGACCTCGTCTTCCACGGCGGCTCGGGCTCGACCGCCGAGGAGATCGCCGAGGCGGTCGACAACGGCGTCATCAAGATGAACATCGACACCGACACGCAGTACGCGTTCACGCGTCCGGTCGCCGGCCACATGTTCAGCAACTACGACGGCGTCCTCAAGGTCGACGGCGACGTCGGCAACAAGAAGACCTACGACCCGCGCGTCTGGGGCAAGCTCGCCGAGGCGGGCATGGCCAAGCGCATGGTCGAGGCCGCGCAGCAGCTCCGCTCGGCCGGCAACAAGCTCTGAGCGACTGACCGGACGCCGGCGGCGCGCACACGCGCCGACCGGCACCCGCTCGCGCGACGGTGCCCGCCCCTCCCGAGGGGCGGGCATCGTCGTGTCCGGGGGCGAGGGTTCAGGCCGGGGCAGTGCCGGCGGTTCGGGGCGGGGGCAGAGGCCTCGTGCTCGGGCGTCCCCCGCTGTCAGTGCTCAGGCCGCGTCGTGCGGGCCGTCGTCGTCCGGGTCGTCGACCGCCTCGAGGAGCTCGCCGATGCGGGTGACCTCGAGCAGGAAGCGCACCGTCTCCGGGGCGCGGAGCACGCGGACCGGCTTGGTGCTCCGGCTCGCGATCCGCGCGAGGAACGCGATGCCGGAGGAGTCCATGAAGGTCACGTGCTGGGCGTCGATGTCGATGGGCAAGCCGTTCGCCTCGGCATCGGCGGTCGCCTCGGTGAGCTCGGGCGCGAGGTCGGCGTCGACCTCGCCGGAGAGCACGATCCGGGTCCGTCCGTCCTGCACGATCACGTGGACCGACGCGGGTTCGGACGGCGCGGTCGCCCGCGCGTCTTCGGCAGGCCCCCCGGGCCCAACGCTGTTACCGTCTCGCACGACACATCCCTCGGGTACACGACCTTGCGGTGCCCCCCGTGGTGGAGTCCGCGAGGGGTCTGCGTGGAACGCTAGACGATCGGAGTCGCTGGTGGTGAGCGCACGGGCCGAGACCGAGCCCTTCGACCCCCTCGCCGAGGTCCGGGACCGTGCGCTGCATGCCACCGATGTCTCCGTCGTCCTCACGGACGCGACGGCTCGGGGTGGCCGCGTCGTCTGGGTCAACGAGGCGTTCACCCGCACCACGGGCTGGACGCGCGAGGAGATGGTCGGTCAGTCCATGGACCTCCTCCAGGGCCCCGGCACGGATCTCGAGCGCAGTCACGAGATCGGCGCAGCGGTTGCCGCCGGGCGCAGCACCACGGTGACCCTGCTCAACTACCGGCGCGACGGCACACCGTTCTGGAACCAGGTCTCCGTCTCGCCCGTGCATGACGGGACCGGAGCGATCAGCCACTGGATCGGCATCCAGGTGGACGTCACCGCGCAGGTCGAGCACGCCGACGCGCAGGCCGCCTCGATCCGGTACGAGCGGCGGGAGCGCAGCGGGCTCGCGGCCGTCTCGGAGGTCTCCGACCACCTCGCCGACCTCGACGACCCGTACGTGCTGCGGGACATCGCCCTGATCCTGCACCGCGAGGTGGTCGCCTGGGCCCGTTTCTTCGTCGACGACGGCGGGCTGCGGCCGACCACCGGCCTCGACCCGGTGCTCCGGGACGCCCGGACGGCGCGGCGCCGAGCGGGCCGGGCCGAGGCGCCGGACCCGGTCCGCGAGCTGCTCGACGGGCACATCCCGGGGCCGATCGAGATCCGGCTGGACGCGGTCGACGGCTTCGGGCCGGCGACGCGCGTGCTCGCCGCGGAGCTGTTGTCCGCGGCGGACGGGCCGGAGTCGGGCGTGGTCGTCGTGCACGCCGTCGCCGGCCGCCGTTCGGTCCAGGGGCTGCTCGTGACCGTGCCGCGCACCGGGCTCGGCCTGTCCGGCTTCGACACGCACGACCTGACGATGCTGCACCTCGTCGTCCGGCGCGTCGGGATGGCGGCCGACAACGTGCGGCTCTACGCGCAGGAGCACCGGATGGCCGAGACGCTCCAGCGCGCGATGCTGCCCCAGCAGGCCGAGATCCCCGACCTCGACGTGTGGACCTACTACGCGCCGAGCTCGAGCCACGCGCAGGTCGGCGGCGACTGGTACGACGTGCTGGAGGTCTCCCCCGGGGTCGTCGTGCTGGTGATCGGGGACGTCGTCGGGCACGACATCGAAGCGGCCGCCGTGATGGGGCAGCTGCGGTCCGTGGTGCGGTCCTACGCCCACGACGACGCCGACCCGGGCCAGGTCCTCGACCGGGTCGACCAGCTCATCAGCGGCGTCGGCGTGGCCCGGGCCGCCAGCCTCGTCCTGGCCTCGATGGTCCGCTCCGAGCACGGCTGGAACCTGCGCTGGTCCCGCGCCGGCCACCTGCCTCCGGTGCTGGCGCGCGGCACCGAGGTGCACACGCTCACCGACGGGGCGGGCCCGCTCGTCGGGTACGGCCAGGGTGGCCGTACGACCGGGCGCTGCGAGCTCGAGCCCGGCGACGTGCTCGTGCTGGTCACCGACGGCCTCATCGAGCGCCGCGACCGGACCCTGCGCGAGGGCCTCGACCTGCTGGCCCGGACGGCCGGCACCGTGGGCTCGGTGGACGCCGCCGGGGTCGGCGAGGAGCTGCTCGCCCGGCTGGCGGACGAGCCGGAGGACGATGTCGCCGTCGTCGTCGTGCGGGTCCCCGACCCCGACGCGCTCCCGGTCCCCGACGACCGCCCGCGCCAGCGGCGCTGGTCGCTGCCCAGCGACCCCGGCTCGATCGCCCGCGCCCGGCACGCCGTCCTGCGGGCCTACGAGTCGTGGGGGCTGCCGGGTGCCGGCGCGGCCGAGCTGGTCGTCTCCGAGCTCGTCGCCAACGCCGTGCTGCACGGATGGGGCCACGTGGTGCTCCGCATCTCCGACACCGGGGACGGCCTGCGGATGGAGGTCGAGGACGCCAACCCCGCCCCGCCGGTCTCCGTCGACGGCCATGCCGACCGGGTCGGCGGGCACGGCATGCGGATCGTCGAGCGGCTGGCGGAGTGGGGCTGGCACCCGGCGGGCGCGGGCAAGGTCGTGTGGGCGCGGGTCCGGCCGCCCGGCGCGGACGGAGCACCCGCCGACGAGGGGTGACGTGCCGGCCGACAAGCGGTGAGGTGCCGGCCGCGACCGGCTCAGTCGGTCAGGGTGTCCGGGTGGGCCTCGGGGGAGCGCTCCTCGAGGAGCGCCGCCACCGCCGGGGAGGTCCGCCCGATGATCGCGCGCGCGATCTCGTCGAGCCTGCGGACCTGGTCGGCGTCCAGCGCGTCGATGACGAGCCGGCGCGCCTCACGGACGTGACCCGGTGCCGTGGCGACGACCTTGTCCATCCCGGCGTCCGTGAGCACCGCCTCGATCCGGCGCGAGGGCCCGTCGACCGTGCGCCGCGCCACCCAGCCGCGGCGCTCCAGCCGGTCGACGGCGTGCGAGAGCCGGGAGAGCGAGCCCGAGGCGAAGACCGCGAGGTCGGTCATCGGCAGGGCGCGGCCCGGCGCCCCGGAGAGCCCGGCCAGCACGAGGTACTCGAAGTGGTTGACGCCGGCGTCCCGCTTGAGCTGGGCGTCGATGGCGGCGGGAAGGGTCTCGACCATCGCCACGAGCGCCATCCACGCCCTCAGCTGCTCGCCGCTCAACCACGGTGTCTCGTCGGCCACGTCCCCACCGTAGGAGGCGAGAGTTGAACATTCAAGTACGCCGTGCCATGCTGTTCGGACTTGAACATTCAACTTGGAGGAATCATGAGCGTCGCGCTCTGGATCGTCACTGCCCTGCTTGCCGCTGCCTTCCTCGCCGCCGGCCTGATGAAGATCGTCACCGGGCGCGAGCAGCTGCTGGAGAGGATGGGCTGGGTCGCCGACTTCACCGCCCGGCAGGTTCGGCTGATCGGCGTCGCGGAGGTCGTCGGTGCGCTCGGCCTCGTCCTGCCGGCCGTGACCGGGGTCGCGCCCGTGCTCGTGCCCGTCGCCGCGGCTGCTCTCGTGCTCCTCATGGTGGGTGCCGTGGTCACGCACGTGCGCCGGGGGGACCCCGCGGCCGGGGTGGCGTCGCCCGCGGTGCTGGGCGCGCTCACCCTCGTCGTCATGGTCGGCCGGTTCGGTCCGGCGGCGTTCTGAGGCTCAGACCGCGCCGGTCCGCGCCGGCGGGCAGCGGTGCTCGGAGTCGATCCGGAACATCGGCAGCGCCCCGCAGACCTCGAGCACGAAGAGCTCACGGTCGTCGCAGCCCCGCAGGACGGTCGCTCCGCCCCGCTTGCGGGAGGAGTCGGCGAGGGCGATGAGGAAGGCGGCGCCGGTGGAGTCCATGAACGTCACGCCACACATGTCGAGCACGAGGAGCTGGCGGCGGAGACCGGTGACGCGGGCGGCGATCTCGGGGAACTGGTCCCGCTCGGCGAGGTCGAGGTCGCCGACGAGGATCAGCGTCGTCGCCGCGGGCGACATCGCGATCTCGATCATGGAAACCTCCGGGTACCGACCGGGCGTGGGTCGCAGGGCGACAGTACCGACGCCCTCGGTGGCACGCATGCGGAGCGAGGCGCCCGGCGGAAGGTCGTGCTCCGGCGGTGCGGGAGCCGGTAGCCTCGGGACCGGCCGCGGCGCCCCCGCGGAGAGGTCAGCCGCGGAAAGAGGACTCATGCCAGCCGTCGTCGTGCTCGGTGCCCAGTGGGGCGACGAGGGCAAGGGCAAGGCCACCGACCAGCTCGGGAGCCGCGTCGACTACGTCGTGAAGTTCAACGGTGGCAACAATGCCGGGCACACCGTCGTCATCGACGGGGAGAAGTACGCCCTGCACCTGCTGCCGTCGGGGATCCTGTCGCCCGGCGTCACCCCGGTCATCGGCAACGGCGTGGTCATCGACCTCGAGGTCCTCTTCTCCGAGCTCGACGCGCTCATCGCCCGCGGCGTGGACGTGTCCCGGCTCCTCGTCTCCGCGAACGCGCACATCATCACCCCGTACCACCGCACGATCGACCGGGTCACCGAGCGCTTCCTCGGCAAGCGCAAGATCGGCACGACGGGGCGCGGGATCGGCCCGGCCTACGCCGACAAGATCAGCCGGGTCGGCATCCGCGTGCAGGACCTCTTCGACGAGCACATCCTCACGCAGAAGGTGGAGGGCGCGCTCGACCAGAAGAACCACCTGCTCGTCAAGGTCTTCAACCGACGGGCGATGACGGTCGAGGAGACGGTCGAGGAGCTGCTCGCCAACGCCGAGCGGCTGCGCCCGATGGTCACCGACGCCGCCCTCGTGCTCAACGAGGCGCTGGACGCGGGCAAGACGGTGCTCTTCGAGGCCGGCCAGGCGACGATGCTCGACGTCGACCACGGGACCTACCCGTTCGTCACCTCCTCCTCGGCGACGGCCGGCGGCGCCTGCACCGGGTCCGGTGTGGGGCCGACGAGGATCGACCGGGTCGTCGGCGTCATCAAGGCGTACACCACGCGGGTCGGCGAGGGCCCGTTCCCCACCGAGCTGCTCGACGACAGCGGCGAGTGGCTGCGGCAGCGCGGCGGCGAGTTCGGCACGACGACGGGCCGCCCGCGCCGGTGCGGCTGGTACGACGCCGTCGTCGCGCGGTACTCCAGCCGCGTCAACGGCCTCACCGACCTGGTGCTCACCAAGCTCGACACGCTCAGCGGGCTGCCCATCATCCCGGTGTGCGTCGCCTACGAGGTCGACGGCATCCGGCACGCGGAGATGCCCTACGACCAGAGCCAGTTCCACCACGCGGCGCCGGTCTACGAGGAGTTCGAGGGCTGGCAGGAGGACATCTCCAGTGCCCGTCGCTTCGAGGACCTCCCGCCGGCCGCGCAGACCTACGTGCTCGCGCTGGAGGAGATGAGCGGCACGCGGATCTCGGCGATCGGCGTGGGACCCGGCCGTGAGGCGACGATCAGCCGCTTCGACCTCCTCGACTGAAGCGCCAGCCCGCCGGCCTGCCAGGTTCCGGCGGGATCGGTGCGTTTGGCGCGCCGGAACGGACGAAACGTGCGGGTGGGGCGCAGGGGCGTGGGGCGCGGGCGTCGACGGGTCGATCCGCGGCCCGCGGCGGTGCCGGCGACGGTCATCGCGTGCGGAGCCGGCGGCCGCGGGCGGCGCAGACGGTGAGGGTGACGGCCATCGCGAGCGTGGTCGGCGTCCAGAGGGCGCGCTCGAGCTCGCTGCGCGAGGCGAGGTTCAGCAGCACGCCCACGCCGGAGTAGGCCGCCAGGACGATCGTCGTGCGGCGCAGCCAGCGGTCCGGCACCGGCGCCCACGTCTCGTGCCCGCCCTGACGCAGCACGACGAGTGCGGCGCCCGACCAGACGACGGCGGCCACGCCGCTCGCGACCCGCAGCCCGGCGGGCAGGGTCGGTGACGCGCCGCCCCAGGCGGCCTCGCCCCACGGTGCGCCCGCGGCGAGCGCGAGCTGGAACCCGCCGACGGCGCCGAGCAGGGCCGCGGCGACCCGGCTCGTGCCCCGGACTGCGGGGTGGACGGCTGGCACCGGGCCTGGGGTCGGCTCGCGTGCGTCGGTCCGGCCGTCGGGGCGACCGGCCGCGGACCCCGCTCGTGCGGTCGGAACGGCCGCGGACCCCGCTCGTGCGGTCGGAACGGCCGCGGACCCCGCTCCTGCCGTCGGAGCCGGTGCGTCGGTCCGTGCGCCGGGGGCCGGGCTCTGCGGGTGCGCGGTGCTGGACATGGTCGTCGGGCCCTTCGGTCGCAGTCGAGTATATTGCTGCTAGCAATATCTATCAGGAAGGCAGCGATGGCAAGGGGTAGCCGGACCGATCTCGCCGTGCTCGGCGCGCTGAGCATCGCGCCGATGACGGGGTACGCCGTGCGGGCGGGGATTCGGGACGTCCTCGGCCACTTCTGGAGCGAGAGCTACGGTCAGATCTACCCGACCCTCGCCCGGCTCGAGGCCGAGGGCTGCGTGCAGCGCGCCGCGGGCGAGCGGCCGCGGTCCTCGGTCTACGCGCTCACCGGGGCCGGCCACGCGCGGCTGCGGGAGCTGCTGTCCGCGCCGGACGAGCCGACGCCGCCGCGGAACGGGCTGCTGCTGCGACTCTTCTTCGGGCACGTCCTCGGCGCCGAGGTGGTCGGCGAGCTCGTGCGGGCCCATCGCGATCGGGCCGTCGAGCAGCTCGACGCCCTGCGGGCCGCTCGTGCAGAGATCGACCCCGCGGACGAGCACGCCCCCTTCGCGCTGCTCACGGTCTCCGCCGGGGAGCACTCCGCCCGTGCTGCGATCGCCTGGGCCGACGAGTCGCTCGAGGCGCTCGCCGCCCTCGCCCCGACGACCGGCGCCGTGGACGGCCCTGGCATCCGGAGCGGGCGCCAGTAGGCTGACCGCCCGTGAGGATCCTCGTCATCGGAACGGGCGCGCGCGAGCACGCCATCGTGCGGTCGCTCGCCGGCCTCAACGGCGCAGGCGCCGCCCGTGGCGCGGTTGCGGCCGGCAGCGCGGCCGGCGCGAGCGCGGCAGGCAGCGCAGCCGGCACCGGCACGGCGGCCGGCACAGGCCTTGCCGCCGGCACCGGCACCGGCCCTGCCACCGGCACCGGCCCTGCCCGCCCCGCGAGCGACCACGAGCTGCACGCGGCGCCGGGCAACCCGGGGATCGGCCGGCTGGCGACCCTGCACGCCGTCGACCCGCTCTCGCCCGAGGCGGTCGCCGAGCTCGCCGTCTCGCTCGACGCCGAGCTCGTCGTCGTCGGGCCGGAGGCGCCGCTGGTCGCCGGGGTCGCCGACGCCGTGCGCTCCGCCGGGATCCCCTGCTTCGGGCCGAGCGCCGAGGCCGCGGCCCTCGAGGGGTCCAAGGCCTTCGCCAAGGAGGTGATGGCCGCGGCCGGCGTGCCCACGGCGATGGCACACCTGTGCACCACGCTCGACGAGGTCGCCGAGGCGCTCGACGCGTTCGGCGCGCCGTACGTCGTCAAGGACGACGGACTCGCCGCCGGCAAGGGGGTCGTCGTCACCGAGGACCGCGCCGCCGCCCTCGACCACGCCCGTGCCTGCCTCGACCGCCGCACCGCGGCGGGGGAGCGCGCCGCCGTCGTCGTCGAGGAGTACCTCGACGGTCCCGAGGTCTCGCTCTTCTGCCTCTGCGACGGCGCCGACGTCGTCCCGCTCGCCCCGGCCCAGGACTTCAAGCGCGCGCTCGACGGCGACGAGGGGCCGAACACGGGCGGGATGGGCGCCTACTCGCCGCTGACCTGGGCGCCCCCCGGCCTGGTCGCGGACGTCGTCGCGCGCGTCGCGCAGCCGACCGTCGACGAGATGCGCCGCCGCGGCACCCCGTTCGTCGGCGTCCTGTACTGCGGGCTCGCGCTCACCAGCCGCGGGGTGCGGGTGATCGAGTTCAACGCGCGCTTCGGCGACCCGGAGACCCAGGTCGTCCTCGCCCGCCTCGCGACGCCGCTCGCCGAGCTGCTCCTCGCCGCGGCGACCGGCGGCCTGGGGGGTCTGCCCGGCCTGCGGTGGAGCGACGACGCCGCGGTGACCGTCGTGGTCGCGGCGCACGGGTACCCCGGGACGGTCCGGGCCGGCGACGAGATCGAGGGGATCGACGCGGCCGAGGAGGTCCCGGGGGTGCACGTGCTGCACGCCGGCACCGCCGCGGGCGCCGACGGCGGACTGGTCTCCGCCGGCGGTCGGGTGCTCTCGGTGGTCGCCGTCGGGGCCGACATCGACGCCGCACGCGAGACCGCCTACGAGGGGGTCGAACGGATCGCGCTGCGCGGCTCGCACCACCGGTCCGACATCGCCGCGCAGCTGCCCGGGCCGGTCGGCTCGCCCCTGCTCAGCCCGCCGCCGCCGCGGGCCCCGCACGCTGCCCTCGAGGGCTTCGACCCGCTCGCCCCGGCAGACCTCGATGACTGAGGCGCCCGTGCTCCCGGGCTGGGTGCACAGCTACTCCGGCAAGGTCCGCGACCTCTACCTGCCGGCGGCCCCGCACCCGGCGGGCGACGTCGTCCTCGTCGTCGCGAGCGATCGGATCAGCGCCTACGACCACGTGCTGTCCACGCCTGTCCCCGGTAAGGGCATCGTCCTGACCCAGCTGAGCCTGTGGTGGTTCGACCAGCTCGACGACCTCGTCCCGCACCACGTCGTGACGGCCGAGGCCGGGCCGGACGGGGTCCCCGAGGCGGTCGCCGGTCGGGCGATGCTCTGCCGGCGCCTGACGATGCTGCCGGTCGAGTGCGTCGCGCGCGGCTACCTCACCGGCAGCGGGCTGCTCGAGTACCGCGCCGACGGCTCGGTCTGCGGCATCCCGCTGCCCGCCGGCCTCGTCGACGGCTCGCGTCTGCCGCAGTCGATCTTCACCCCGGCGACCAAGGCCGAGCTCGGTCAGCACGACGAGAACGTCAGCTTCGACCGGGTCGTCGAGCAGGTCGGCGCCGCGGACGCCGCCGAGATCCGGGCGCTCACCCTGGCCGTGTACTCCCGGGCCGAGCAGATCGCCCGGGGGCGTGGGGTGATCCTCGCCGACACCAAGCTCGAGTTCGGCCGCCCGGACCAGGGCGAGCACGCCGGCCGGATCGTCCTCGGCGACGAGGTCCTCACCCCCGACTCCTCCCGCTTCTGGCCGGCCGAGTCCTGGGAGCCGGGCCACGCCCAGTCGAGCTTCGACAAGCAGTACGTGCGCGACTGGCTCACGTCGAGCGCCTCGGGCTGGGACCGCCACGGCGACGTCCCGCCCCCGCCCCTGCCCGCGGACGTCGTCGCGCGCACCCAGGAGCGCTACCTCGAGGCGTTCCGGCTGCTCACCGGCCGCACGCTCGAGCTCCCGGCGGTCTGATCCGCCGCCGATCGGCCGGACGGGCTGCGCCGCCCGGGCCACAATGGGCGGATGAGAGCCGTCCTGCACCACGGCGAGCGCGACGTCCGCGTCGAGACCGTCCCCGAGCCCGAGCTGCGGGAGCCGACCGACGCCGTCGTGCGCGTGCTGGTCTCCTGCGTCTGCGGCTCCGACCTGTGGCCCTACCGGCGGCCCGGCGAGCGCGAGGGCGGCCCCGCGCGGATCGGCCACGAGTTCGTCGGCGTGGTCGAGGAGGTCGGCGACACGCGCCTGCCCGCGCTGCTCACGCTCTCCGACGTCATGGGGACGGGGCACCACGCGGCAGTGAGCGCCGGCGTGACGGCGGGCTCGACGGTCGCCGCGCACGTGCTCGAGGCCGTCGGCATGCAGTCCTCCTGGGACACGTCCGTGGCGATCGCGCGACCGGGCGGGACGATCGGCTACGTGGGGGTCCCCGCCGGGACGACCGAGGGCCTGCCGCTCGGTGCCCTGCTCGGCCGGAACATCGGCGTCGCCGGCGGGATGGCGCCGGCGCGGGCCTACCTGCCCGAGCTGCTCGCCGACGTGCTCGACGGCACCATCGACCCGGGGCCGGTGTTCGACCTCGAGCTGCCGCTCGAGGAGGCCCCGGCCGGGTACGCGGCGATGGACGAGCGCAGGGCCATCAAGGTCCTGCTGCGGTCCTGACCGAGACGAGGAACCGTGTCCAAGCAGACCGCCCGGATCGACTGGGTCCAGCGCGAGTGCCGCCTGCTCGCCGAGCTGCGTGAGGAGATCGCGCAGACCCGGCCCTTCGACGGCATGACGATCGGGGCGAGCATCCACCTCGAGCCGAAGACGGCCGCGCTGGTCCGCACGCTCCAGGCCGGCGGGGCCGACGTGATCGCCACGGGGAACCTCAACTCGACGCAGCCGGAGACCGTGGCCTACCTGCGCGGGCACGGGGTCCGGGTGGTCGGTGGCATGACGCGGGACCGGGCGGAGCGGGCCCGTCACATCGACGTCGTCCTCGACGCCACCCCGGACCTGCTGCTCGACAACGGCGGGGACATGTTCCTGCGGTACCTGGAGCGCCCCTACGACGGTCTGCTCGGCGGGACCGAGGAGACGACCTCCGGCCGCCAGGTGCTCGAGCCGCGGCGCTGGGACCTCGCGATGCCGGTGCTGGTGATCAACGACAGCCCGATCAAGGCCTTCGCCGAGAACGAGCACGCCGTGGGCCAGAGCGTGCTCGAGTCCTACCTGCGGTTCACCAACCGGATCACCAACGGCGAGCGAGTGGTCGTCATCGGCTACGGCTGGTGCGGGCGCGGGGTGGCCGCGAACTTCCGGCAGGCGCGCGCCCAGGTGACCGTCGTCGACGCCGACCCGGTCGCCTGCCTGCGGGCGCTGCTCGACGGCTTCGCCACCGCGCCCCTGGCCGAGGCGCTGCCCAGCGCCGACCTCGTCGTCTCCGTCACCGGCGGCGGGACGACGCTCGGCGCCGAGCAGGCCGCGCTGCTGCACGACGGCGCGATCCTGGCGAACGCGGGCCACGAGCCGGACGAGATCGCCGTGGCGGAGCTCGAGGCGATCCCGGGCGTCCGCGCCACGACGAGCCTGCCGGACGTGCGCAGCCTGACCTTCGAGGACGGGCGCACCGTGCACGTGCTGGGCTCGGGGCACATGGTCAACCTGTCCGGGCCGGGAGCGCTGGGGAACTCGATCCAGTCGATGGACCTGGGCTTCTCCATGCAGACGCGGTGCCTGGAGTGGGTCGCGACCGGCAAGGTCGACGCGCACGCCTGCGTCGTGCCGGTGCCGCGCGCGGTCGACGTCGAGATCGCCACGCGGTACCTCGCGCTGAAGGCCCGGTCACGGCGGTGAGCCTGCTGCTGCGCGCGGCCCGGGTGGTCGACCTCGGTCGGGGCGCCGGAGCGGGTGGTGGTGCGAGCGCGGAGGGTGCGCGGCGCGGGACCCTCGACCTGCGACTGGACGAGGGCCGGATCGTCGAGGTCGCCCCGCGGATCGCCCCGCACCCCGGCGACGAGGTCGTCGACCTCGACGGCCGCTGGGTGATGCCGGGCCTCTGGGACGCGCACGTGCACCTTACGCAGTGGGCCCTGGTGCGGCGGCGGCTGGACGTCTCCGCGGCGGGCTCCGCGGCCGAGGTCGTCGCGCTGGTGGTCCAGCGGCTCCGCGCGGCACCCGTCGACGACGGCGCCCTGCTGGTGGCCTTCGGCTATCGGGACGGCCTGTGGCCGGACGCCCCCAGCGCCGCCGTCCTCGACGACGGGCTCGCGGCGGCCGGGCTGCCGCCGACCCCGGTCGTGGTGATCTGCGGCGACCTGCACAGCGGCTGGCTGAGCACCGCCGCGGCGAGCCGGCTCGGGGTGCGGCCCGGGGTGCTGCGGGAGGAGCCCTGGTTCGCGCTCACGGGACGGCTCGACCCGACCACCGACGACGTCCTGGACACCTGGGTGGACGACGCCGTCGGCGCGGCGGCCGGGCGCGGCGTCGTGGGGATCGCCGACTACGAGCTCGCCGACAACCTCGCGGCCTGGCACCGGCGGATCATCGGTGGCACCCGGGTCCGGGTCGCCGCGAGCGTCTGGCGCGAGCACCTGGACGGGGCCGTGGCCCACGAGCTCGCCACCGGCGACCCGGTGCCGGGCACGGGCGGCCTGCTGACCCTCGGGTCGTTCAAGGTGATCAGCGACGGCTCGCTCAACACCTTCACGGCCTACTGCCACGAGGCCTACCTCGGCCCGGACGGACGGCCGACCCACGGGGTGCTCAACGTCGGCCCCGAGGAGCTCGTCCCGTTGATGGCCAAGGCCGCGCGGCACGGGATCCACGCGGCGATCCACGCCATCGGCGACCGCGCCAACGCCCTCGCGCTGGACGCCTTCGCCGCGTCCGGCGCCCGCGGCTCCATCGAGCACGCGCAGCTGCTCGACCCGGCCGACGTCGCGCGGTTCGTCGCGCTCGACGTCGCTGCGAGCGTCCAGCCCGAGCACGCGATGGACGACCGGGACGTCATCGACGCCTACTGGGCCGACCGCGCCGCGCGCGCCTACCCGCTCGCCGACCTGCACGCGGCCGGGGTGCGGCTGCTGCTCGGCTCGGACGCCCCAGTGGCGCCGCTGGACCCGTGGCTCGCCGTCGCGTCCGCCGTCTCCCGGCGCCGGGGCGGCCGGGAGCCGTGGCACCCGGAGCAGGGCCTGCCGGTCCGGGTCGCACTGGCCGCCTCGGTGCGCTCGCGCGTCGAGATGGGCGCTGCCGCGGACCTCGTGGCCCTCGACGCCGACCCGCTGACCGCCGGGGCCGAGGAGATCCGCACGATGCCCGTGGCCGGGACCCTGCTCGCGGGGGAGTGGACCCACCGGGCGCTGTGAGCCGGGCCTTGACGGCGTGCCGTGCCCGCCCGGCCTCGACGACGGCCCCGGCCGGGCCTTGACGGCGGGCCCGGTACGGGGTTGCGTGGAGGGTGGACGGGGAGGTGGGGAGTATGAGGCTCGCTCGGACCGCACTGCTGCTCGGCGGCGTCCTCCTGCTGCTGGCAGCCTGCGCGGCAGGGGGCAACGAGTACGTCGGCACGGACGGCGCCGTGCGCGGGAGCGTCGGCTTCTGGTGGGGGCTGTGGCACGGCCTGATCGTGCCGATCACGTTCCTCATCTCGCTGTTCACCGACTCGGTCGGGATCTACGAGGTGCACAACAACGGCGGCTGGTACGACTTCGGCTTCGTCCTCGGGCTGTCCTTCGCGTTCGGCAGCGGCCCGTTCGGGGCGTCCCGTCGCAAGAAGCGGCGCTGAGCGGCACCCTGGGGGCGTGGCGCGCCACCCCGCGCGCCGCCGAGCCGTTCGCACGTCGTCGTCCGCCGATCCCGGAGGCCCCGCATGACCGAGGTCGAGATCGCCGGTCCGCACGGACCGCTGCCCGCCTACGTCGCCCGGCCCGAGGGTGCCGGCCCGTGGCCGGGCGTCGTCCTCGTGCACGACGCGTTCGGGATGACGACCGACGTGCGGCGACAGGCGGACTGGCTGGCGGGGGCCGGCTACCTGGCCCTGGCGCCGGACCTGATGGCCTGGGGCGGGACGGCGCGCTGCCTGCGCGCCCTGTTCGGAGAGCTGCGGGCCCGGCGGGGCCGCTCCTTCGAGGAGATCGAGGCGGCGCGCACCTGGCTGCTCGACCAGCCGGTCTCGACCGGCCGGGTAGGCATCCTCGGCTTCTGCCTGGGCGGGGGCTTCGCCCTGCTGCACGCCCCGCGCGACCTCTACTCCGCCGCCAGCGTCAACTACGGCCAGGGCAGCGGTGACCCCGACCCGTACGGCGCCGACTTCCTCGCCGAGGCCTGTCCGATCGTCGGCAGCTACGGCGGCGCGGACCGCAGCCTGCGCGGCACAGCCGCCAAGCTCGAGGCCTCGCTGACCGCCGTCGGCGTGCCGCACGACGTCAAGGAGTACCCCGGTGCCCCACACGGCTTCCTCAACGACCACGTCCCCTCCGAGGTCCCGGCCGTCATGCGCGTCGCGACGAGGATCCTCGGCGCGCACCACGACGAGGAGGCCGCCCGCGACGCCAGGCGGCGGATCCTGGAGTTCTTCGCCGTGCACCTGGGCGGGCGCGCGGGCTGACCCGGACCGCCCTACCGTGAGGGGATGAACCTCGACGAAGCGGTGGTCCTCGTGGTGGGCGCCTCCGGCGGGCTGGGCTCCCGGCTGGCGACGCATCTCATGGCCGCGGGCGCGACCGTCGTGCGCACCGGGCGGGGCGCCGCGACCATCCACGGGTCCGACGCGTACGTCGCGGACCTGCGGACGGCGGGCTCGGCCGCGTCCCTCGTCGCGGCGGCGGTGCATGCCCACGGCCGGCTCGACGGGCTGGTGGTCGCCGCCGGGGTCGTCGCGTTCGGCCCGGCGAGCGAGGTGAGCGACGAGACGCTCGACGAGCTCTTCGAGGTCAACACCCTCGCGCCGATCCGGTTGATCCGCGCCGCGGCGCCGCACCTGGCCGCCTCGGCGCAGGCGGGGCGCGAGCCCTTCGTCGTCACGCTCAGCGGCGCGGTGAGCGAGCGGCCCACCGCCGGCCTCGCCGCCTACTCGGCCTCGAAGGCGGCCCTGGCGGCGTTCGCCTCGGCGTCGGGGCGGGAGCTGCGCCGGGTGGGGATCCGGGTGCTCGACGCCCGGCCGGGCCACACCGAGACCGGCCTGACCGCACGGGCGCTGACCGGGACGGCGCCGTCGTTCGGGGAAGGCCTGGACCCCGACCGGGTCGCCGAGCGGATCGTCCGGGCGCTGCGCGACGGGGAGCGTGACCTGCCGAGCACGGCGTTCACGGCGGACGAGGCGCGCTAGGTCGATCGTCGGCGGGTCTGTGGCGCAGGCCGGCCGGCAGGCCAGGATGGTGCGCATGCCGCGACCTGCGATCGCCCACGACGTCCGCCGCGCGTCCCCCTGCACCGTGCGCTCCGAGCGGGCGGCCGCACGGCAACCCGCGGAACGCGTCGCCGCGTGTCGGCCGGCCGGGGGAGGCCGCTGATGCGCGCCCTCGTCCTGGAGCAGTTCGGCGGTCCGCTGGAGGTCCGCGAGGTGCCCGACCCGAGCTGCGCGCCCGACGGCGTCGTCGTGCGGGTCGAGGCGACCGGGGTCTGCCGCAGCGACTGGCACGCCTGGCAGGGGCACGACGACGGGGTGCAGCTGCCGCACGTGCTCGGGCACGAGCTCGCGGGCGAGATCGTCGAGGTGGGCGACCGGGTCCGGGACTGGCTCGTGGGCCAGCGCGTCACCGTCCCGTTCGTCTGCGCCTGCGGGCGGTGCGCGGCCTGCGCGGCGGGGGAGCAGCAGGTCTGCGAGCGGCAGACCCAGCCCGGCTTCACGCACTGGGGCTCCTTCGCCGAGCTCGTCGCGCTCGACCACGCCGACGTCAACCTCGTCGCACTGCCGGACGCGCTCTCCTCCGTCACGGCCGCCTCGCTGGGCTGCCGCTTCGCGACGGCGTACCGGGCCCTGACCGTGCACGGCCGGGTCGGCTTCGCCGATCAGGTCGCCGTGCACGGGGCCGGCGGGGTCGGCCTGTCGGCGGTCATGGTCGCCCACGCCGCGGGTGCCCGGGTGGTCGTGGTCGACCCGGCGGCGGCGGCGCGTCGGGCCGCGACCGGGCTCGGCGCCGAGGTGGTCCTCGACCCGACGGGCCTCGGCGCGGAGGAGGTCGCCCTGCTCGTCGCGGACGCGACCGGCGGCGGGGCGGACGTGTCGCTCGACGCGCTCGGTCACCCGGACGCCGCGCTCGCCTCCGTCCTCGGGCTGCGGCGGCGCGGCCGACACGTCCAGGTCGGCCTGCTGCTCGGCGCCCGGGCGCGCAGCCCGCTGCCGATGGACCGCGTCGTCGCCTGGGAGCTGGAGATCTACGGCTCGCACGGGATGGCCGCTCACGAGTACCCCGCGATGCTCGCCGCCGTCGCGCACGGGGCGCTGGCCCCCGAGCGGCTCGTCGGGCGCACCATCGGTCTCGACGAGGCCGCCGACGCGCTCGCGGCGATGGGCGGGCCGGCCACGGCGGCCGGGATGACGGTCGTGGTCCCGTAGCGGAACGGCCG
This sequence comes from uncultured Actinomycetota bacterium, assembly GCA_963724505.1. Classification (GTDB taxonomy): domain Bacteria; phylum Actinomycetota; class Actinomycetes; order Actinomycetales; family Cellulomonadaceae; genus Actinotalea. The sequence goes on along the minus strand of CAVRUY010000001.1, from coordinate 83,916 downwards.
TCGAGGTCGTGCCTCGCGCCACGGGCCGGCCGCCGGCGCGGCATGATGCACGGATGAGCGACCTGCAGCTGCCCGATTCCGTCCGTCTCGTGCCCGGCCCCGGTGACCCGCCCGTCGTCCGCGTCGACGGGCCCGACGGGTGGGCCGAGATCCACCTGCACGGGGCGCACGTCACCGCGTGGGGGCCGACCGGCGAGCCGTCGGCCCTCTGGCTCAGCCCGCTCAGCCGCTTCGACGGGGCCACCGCGATCCGGGGCGGCGTCCCGCTGTGCTTCCCGTGGTTCGGCCCGCTCGCCGGGCGGCCCGACGCCCCGCGGCACGGCCTGGGCCGCACCGCGCTCTGGACGCTCGACGAGGCGCGCCAGGACGGTCGGGACGTCGTCGTCCGGCTGCGGATGGCCGACGACGAATCCACCCGGGCCTCGGTCTGGCCGCACCCGTTCACGGCTCGGTGCACCGTCGTCGTGGGTGCACGGCTGACCGTCACCCTCGAGTTCACTCACCTCGGCGCGGAGCCGGTGGTGCTCGAGGAGGCCCTGCACACCTACCTGGCCGTGGCCGACGTCGCCACGGCCGAGATCCGCGGGCTGGAGGACGCCGCCTTCGTCGACAAGACCGCCGACGCCGCGACGGTGCCGGCGGCAGGCGTGCCGATGCGGATCGCCGGCGAGGTCGACCGGGTCTACCTCGCCACGTCGTCGGCGGTGAGCGTGCACGACGCCGCAGGCGGCCGGACGCTCACCGTGGCCAAGGCCGGGTCCGCGACGACCGTCGTCTGGAACCCGTGGGCCGACGGCGCCCGCGCCACTGCCGACATCGATGACGAGGGCTGGGCGCGGTTCGTGTGCGTCGAGGCGTGCAACGTCGGTGCCGCGGCCGTCGCGCTCGCGGCCGGTGGCAGCCACGAGATCTCGACGACGATCGCGACCGGCCCGGTCCCGCCGCCCGCGACGGCGACCGGGCGGGCCTGAGGCGTGCCAGCGTCGACCGCCCCGATCCTGCTGCGGGGCCGTGTGGTGACTCCGACGGGGGTCCTCGACGACGGCCTCGTCGTGCTCGTCGGGGACACGATCGCCTGGGTCGGGCCCGCTGCCGACGCCCCTGCGGCCGGCTGGCCGGACCTCCCGGCGGCTACCGCCGCAACGGTGCTCCCCGGGCTGGTCGACCTGCACACGCACGGCGGCGGCGGGGCGGGATACCCCGATGCCACGACGCCGGAGGAGGCGCTGGTCGCCGTGCACGAGCACCGTGCGCACGGGACGACGACGCTCGTCGCCTCCCTGGTCACCGCGTCCCCCGAGACGCTGCGGCAGCGGGTGGGGGTGCTCACCGCGCTCGCCGAGGCCGGCGAGGTCGCGGGCATCCACCTCGAGGGTCCGTTCGTCTCGACCGTCCGGTGCGGCGCCCAGGACCCGGCCCTCATCCAGGCGCCCGACGCCGGCCTGGTCCGGGAGCTCGCGGAGATCGCCAACGGCTACCTCGTGACGATGACGATCGCGCCGGAGCTGCCCGGGATCCTCGGCGCGGGCGGCGTGCTCGAGGCCCTCGTCGCGGTCGGCGCGCTGCCCTCCTTCGGGCACTCGGACGCGAGCTGGGAGTGCACCACCGGGGCGCTGGCCGAGGGGCGTGCGCGGCTCGCCGCGCAGCCGGACCGGCGCTCGGACCGGTCGACGGTGACGCACCTGTTCAACGCGATGCGGCCGCTCGACCACCGCGACCCCGGTCCGCTGCCCGCCTACCTCGCCGCGGCCCGCGCGGGCGAGGTCGTGATCGAGCTCATCGGTGACGGCACCCATGTGGCGCCGGGCCTGGTGGCCAACGTGTTCGGCCTCGTCGGTGCCCGGAACATCGCGCTGGTCACCGACGCGATGGCGGCGGCCGGGATGCCCGACGGCTCCTATCGGCTCGGCTCGCAGGACGTCACCGTGAGCGACGGGGTCGCCCGGCTCGCCCACGGCGGGGCGATCGCCGGCGGGACCGCGCACCTGCTGGACGTGGTCCGCCGGACGGTGGCCGGCGGCGTGCCGCTGGTGGACGCCGTCCTGGCCGCGGCGACCACGCCCGCGCTCGTGCTCGGCGACCCGTCCGTCGGCGCGCTCGAGGCCGGCCGGCGGGCCGACGTCCTCCTCACGGACGAGGGCCTGCGGCCGCTGCGGGTGTGGCGCGCGGGGGAGCCCGTGCCCGGCGTCGCGGGCTGAGCCGCCGGTAACGATCGGATCTCGTCGGTCCGGGGGTCTTGACGTCTGTTAGTAAGGAAGGTCTACTAACAAACGTGACGACGTCGACACCGGCCCACTCGGGCACCTCGGGCCGCGGCCTCGGGCGGGTGCTGCGGCCGATGGTCAAGGTCCTCCCGGAGCACGCCAGGGCGCACAACCGGGCCCTGGTCCTGCAGCACCTCTTCCACTCCGGGGCCACCTCCCGGGCGGACCTCGCCCGCGCCACCGGCCTGACCCGCGTCACGGTCTCGGACCTGATCGGCGAGCTCATGGCCGAGGGGCTGGTCGCCGAACGGGGCGTGCGCACCGAGGCGCGGGTCGGCAAGCCGGCGACCCTCGTCGGGATGTGCACGGACGACTTCCAGATCGTCGCCGTCGACCTGGCCGACGACGCGTGGTTCCGCGGCGCCGTGATGTCCCTGGTCGGCGAGGTGCTCCTACGCCGCGCGGTACCGCTCGAGGGCCGCTCCGGCCCCGAGGCCATCGAGGTGCTCGCCGAGCTCGCCGCCGAGCTGCTCGCGGCGGCGACCCGCCCGGTGATCGGGGTCGGCATCGGCTCGCCCGGCGTGATCGACCGCGACGGCGTCGTCGTCGAGGCGCCCAACCGCGCGTGGTTCGGCGTGCCCCTCGCGCGGCACCTGGCCGACCGCCTCGGGGTGCCCGTGCACGTGGCCAACGACGCGAACACCCGTGCCCTCGGCGAGTACACCTACGGCGGGGCCAGCGGCGAGGGGCTGCTCGTCCTCACCGTGGGCCAGGGGGTGGGTGCCGGGATCGTCGTCGACGGCATGCTGCTCAAGGGCCACCGCGACGCCGCGGGCGAGCTCGGGCACGTCACCGTCCTCGACGCGCGCGACCTGCGGCCGGGCGACCCGGAGCCGGCCCGCTGCGCCTGCGGTCGCCACGGCTGCCTCGAGACCGTGCTGTCCGTCCCGGCGCTACGGCGCGCGGTCGACGGTCTGGCCCCCCCGGATGCCGACGCCGCCCTGGCGTCGGTCGGACGGCTGCTGGGCATCGTCCTGGCACCCGTCGTCAGCGCGCTCAACCTCGCAGAGGTCCTGCTCAGCGGCCCCCCGGAGCTGCTCGACGGACCGCTGCGCGAGGCGGCGCTGGCCACCGTCCGCGAGCGCACGATGCCGGTCGTCGGCGATCGGCTCGCGGTGCGGATGGCCACGCTCGGCGAGGACGCAGCCCTGTCCGGGGCCGCCGTGCTCGTGCTGTCCGGTCAGCTCGGGGTCACGTGACGACCCCGAGCCGACCGTCCTTGCAGGTCGGACGTACCACCCGTGGCGACGCTGTCCGGCGTTCGCCCTCGCACATGGGAGGAACCCCAACGTGACCATCCTACGTTTGGCAGCAGTGGGAGCGGCCGCCGCTCTCGCCCTCAGCGCCTGCTCGAGCGGCGCGTCGCCCGAGACCTCGTCCCCGGCGGCCGGCGGCACGCCCGAGGCCGCCACCATCAAGCTCTGGCTCGCCGGCGGCGACACCCCTGACGCGCTCCGTGAGTACCTGACCAGCACGTTCGCCGAGGAGAACCCCGGCTCCACGCTGGTGATCGAGCAGCAGGACTGGGGCGACCTGGTCACCAAGCTGACCACGGCCCTGCCCGACGCGAACAACACCCCCGACGTCGTCGAGCTCGGCAACACGCAGTCGCCGACCTTCACGAACGTCGGCGCGTTCCTCGACATCTCCGACATGTACGAGGAGCTCGGTGGCAGCAAGCTGCTGCCGTCCTTCGTCGAGGCCGGCGCGGTGGACGGCACGAACTACACGCTGCCGTACTACTTCGGCTCGCGGTACATGTTCTACCGGACGGACGTGTGGGCCGAGGCCGGCGTCGCCGTGCCGACCACCCTCGCCGAGTTCAACCAGGCGGTCGTGACGATCGCCGAGAAGAACCCCCGCGGGATCGCCAACTTCTCCGGCTTCTTCCTCGGCGGGCAGGACTGGCGCAACGGCATCTCGTGGATCTTCGCCAACGGCGGCGACCTCGCGACGAAGGACGGCGGTCAGTGGGTCTCCACGCTGTCGGACCCGAAGAGCATCGAGGGGCTCAGCCAGCTCCAGGAGATCTGGGCCACGGCCTCCAACGCCCCGGCCGACGCCAAGGACCAGAGCCCGTGGCTCTACATCAACGACACCGACACGGCCACCAACGACGACTCCTCGACCACGGACACCTCGCTCGCCGCGGCGACGATCATGGCACCGGGCTGGGCGCACTGGTCCATCGGTGACCTGGAGACGGTCGACGACAAGCCGAGCCGGGTCTGGAACGACGCGAAGTTCGGCACGTTCGTGCTGCCGGGCGTCGACGGCGGCGCGGCACCGGTGTTCGCCGGTGGGTCCAACATCGGCATCTCTGCGACGTCGCAGCACCCCGAGCTGGCCAAGTCGCTGATGCGGATCATCTTCAGCCCGGAGTACCAGCAGATGCTGGGCGAGAACGGTCTCGGCCCGGCGAACGCCGACTACATGAGCTCCCTCGGCGACGACCAGTTCGCCACCGCGCTGATCGACTCGGCGTCCAACTCCCAGCTCACCCCGGCCGCACCGGGCTGGGCGGCGGTCGAGGGCTCCGGCCTGCTGGAGGAGTTCTTCAGCAAGGTCTCCCAGGGTGGGGACCTCACGGCGCTCGCCCAGGAGTACGACGACAAGATCACGCCGTTGCTCAACGGCGTCGGCTGACCTCTCACCACTCCGCCGGGGGTGGGGGCGTCCCCCACCCCCACCCCCGGCCTGCCCAAGGAGAAGGTTCGATGGCCCTGAGCCCGCAGCCGGTCCGGCACCGGCGCCGACCGAGAACGCCCTACCTGCTCATCACCCCCGCGATCGCGATCCTCGGGCTCGCCATGGGCTACCCGCTCGTCTGGCAGCTCATCACCTCGACCCAGCGGTTCGGCCTCGCCCAGCAGTTCGGTCAGGCGCCGGAGTCGGTCGGCCTGGCCAACTACGTCACGCTCTTCACCGACTCCTACCTGTGGACCGTCGTCGCCCGGTCGATCGCCTTCTGCCTGGTCAACGCGCTCGTCACGGTGGCCATCGGGGTGCTCCTCGCGCTGCTCATGAAGGCCATCGGCACCGTGCCGCGCCTGGTCCTCCAGGTCGCCATGCTGCTGGCCTGGTCGATGCCGGTGGTCGCCGCGATGACCGTCTGGCGCTGGCTGTTCGACTGGAACCGCGGCGTCGTCAACTGGGTGCTCACCTGGGGTGGCCTGGACTTCCTCGGGCACAACTGGCTCCAGGCGCCGCTGTCGTTCTTCTTCGTCGCCACCACGGTGATCGTCTGGATGTCGGTGCCGTTCGTCGCGCTCTCCGTCTACGCCGGGCTCACCCAGGTCCCCGACGAGGTCATCGAGGCGGCCCAGATCGACGGCGCCAACGGCTGGCAGCGCTTCTGGGGGATCGTGGTGCCGATGGTCCGGCCGGTCCTGATGATCGTGCTGCTGCTCCAGATCATCTGGGACCTGCGGGTCTTCGCGCAGATCAAGCTGCTCCAGGACGCCGGCTCGACGCCGAGCGAGACCAACCTGCTCGGCACCTACATCTTCCAGCTCGGCACCGGGTCGCAGGACTTCGGGATGGCCTCGGCCGTCTCGGTCTTCGTCCTGGCGCTCACCATCGCGCTGAGCTGGTTCTACGTCCGCACGCTGCTCAAGGAGGACGCATGAGTGCCACCGCCGCCCCACCGGCCGGGCTCACGGCTCGCGCCCGCCCCGCCCCTCGCCCGGGGCCGGCCCACCGGCCGCGGCGTCGGCCCCGAGCGGGCCGGGCCCTGCTCGCGGCCCTGGCGATCCTCGTCTCGCTCGTCTGGGTCTTCCCGGTCTACTGGATGGTCAGCTCCTCGCTCCTGCCCAACGTGCTGCTGCAGTCCAGCCGGCCGACGTTCGTCCCGCTCGACGGGTCGATCGACAACTACCGCGCCGTGCTCACCGGTTCCGGCTTCGGCGGGGCGTTGCGCATGAGCCTGGCGGTCACCCTCCTGACGGTCGCCGTCGTGATCGTCTTCGCCTTCCTCGCGGCCCTCGCCATCAGCCGGTTCCGGTTCCGCGGCCGCAAGAGCTTCGTGCTGGCCGTGCTGCTGGTCCAGATGCTCCCGGCCGAGGGCCTCTTCATCGCGCAGTACAAGCTCATCGGCAGCCTCAACCTGCTCAACTCGGTGCTCGGCGTCACGATCATCTACGTCGGCGCGGTGGTGCCCTTCACGGTCTGGATGCTGCGAGGCTTCGTCGCGGGGGTCCCGATCGAGCTCGAGGAGGCGGCGATGGTCGACGGTCTCAGCCGGCTCCAGGCCTTCCTGCGGATCACCTTCCCGCTGCTGGCGCCCGGTCTGGTGGCCTCGGGGGTGTACGCCTTCCTGCAGGCGTGGAACGAGTTCACGGTGGCCCTGGTGATCCTGCAGTCCGACGCGTCGAAGACCTTGCCGATCTGGCTGCGCAGCTTCCTCCAGGCGAGCGCGAGCCGCGAGACGGACTGGGGGCAGGTGATGGCCGCCTCGACCCTCATCGCGGTGCCGGTGATCGTCTTCTTCCTGCTCGTGCAGGGCCGGATGACGAGCGGGCTGATGTCCGGGGCGGTGAAGGGCTGAGATGGCGGTCGGCGTGCTGGACGACGGGACGGCCGGGGCACTGAGCCTCGGCCTGGACATCGGCGGGACCAAGGTGCACGGCGTGCTCCTCGACCTGGCCGGCGGGCGACCGGTCGTGCGATCCGCCGTCCGGCGGCCCACGGCGCACGGCGTCGAGGGGGTCGTCGCCACGGCCGCCGCGGTGGCCGAGGACCTGCTCGCCCAGGCCGGCCTGCGGGTCGACCAGGTCGGCCCGATCGGCGTGGGCGTGCCGGGGGTCGTCGACCCGGCCACCGAGGTCGTCTCGCACGCCGTCAACCTCGGGATCGAGGGCTCGGCGCCGCTCGGCGCGCTGCTCGGTGCGCGGCTCGGCACCCGCGTCCGGCTGGACAACGACCTCAACGTCGCCGCGCTGGGGGCCTCGCGCTGGCTGGACGACGGCGAGCCCCGCGCCGACCTCGCCTACCTCGCCCTGGGCACCGGCCTGGCCGCCGGGCTCGTCTTCGACGGCGTCGTGCGTCGCGGGGTCAGCGGCGCCGCCGGGGAGATCGGGCACATCCCGCTGGTCCCGGACGGGCCGGCCTGTCCGTGCGGCCAGCGCGGCTGCCTGGAGCAGTACGCCTCCGGGGCCGCCCTCGACGCCGCCTGGCCGAGCCGGACCGGCCGGCCGGCCCCGGTCGAGCTCTTCGCGGCGGCCGCGGCCGGTGACGCCGACGCCGTGCGGGTCCGGGACACCTTCGCGTCGGCCGTCGCGGCGGCGGTGCGCCTGCTCGTGCTGACCTGCGACGTCCGGCACGTCGTCCTCGGCGGCGGGGTGAGCGCTCTCGGTGCTCCGCTGCTCGACGCGGTCCGCGCTGCCCTGGTCGACCAGGCCGCCGGCTCGCCGTTCCTGCGGTCGTTGGCTCTGGCCGAGCGCGTCCTGCTCGCCCCTGCCGACGTCCCGGTCGCCGCCATCGGCGCCGCCCTGCTCGCGAGGTCGGAGCCGGCCGCCTCGCGCCCGGAGGTGGTGCGCTGATGGAGGTCGTCATCGCGCAGCCGGAGGTGCTCACCGGGCTGGCGGCCGGGGCCGTCGAGGTGCTCCTGCGGTCCGGCCGGGACGTCGTCCTGGGTCTGGCCACCGGCTCGAGCCCGCTGGCCGTCTACGACGAGCTCGCTCGCCGCCACAGCGAGGAGGACCTGTCCTTCGCCCGGGCGCGGGCCTTCCTGCTCGACGAGTACGTCGGTCTGCCGGTCGACCATCCCGAGCGCTACCGCACGGTCATCGAGACGGAGATCGCCGGTCGGGTCGACTTCGCACCCGGCGCGGTGCAGGGTCCCGACGGCCTGGCCGCCGACCTGCCCGCAGCGTGCGCGGCCTACGAGGCGGCCATCGCGGGGGCGGGGGGCGTGGACCTGCAGATCCTCGGGATCGGCACCGACGGGCACATCGCCTTCAACGAGCCCGGCTCCTCGCTGGCCTCCCGCACCCGGATCAAGACCCTCACCGAGCAGACCCGCCGGGACAACGCCCGGTTCTTCGGCGGGGACCTCGACGCGGTCCCGCGCCACTGCCTCACCCAGGGCCTCGGGACGATCATGGCCGCGCGGCACGTCGTGCTGCTGGCCTCGGGGTCGGCGAAGGCGGAGGCGGTGCACCACCTGGTCGAGGGCCCGGTCAGCGCGATGTGGCCGGCGACGATCCTCCAGCACCACCCGCACGTCTCGGTCCTCCTCGACGAGGCCGCGGCCGGGCGGCTTCAGCTGGCCGGCTACTTCCGCGAGACCTTCGCCGCGAAGCCGGCCTGGCAGGGCCTGTGAGCGACGCCCCGGCGGTCCCGATCGTGCCCGCTCCGCTGCGGGCCGACCGGCGGCCGGGCCCACCCTTCGCGCTGACGGCCGGGCTCCGTGTCGTCCTGGAGGGCCCCGCCGTGGCGGTGGGCGCCGCCGCGCGGGTCGCCGCCGTCCTCGGCCGGCTGGCGGGCGCCGAGGTGCCCGTCGTCGCGGCGGACGACGGAGCGCCCGGGGCCGTCGTGCTCCGGCTGCCGGCCGCCGCGGCAGGCCCGGGGCTGCACCGGATCGGGGCGGACCGCCGGGAGGTGGAGTCCTACCGGCTCGAGGTCGGGTCGGAGCGTGTCGTCGTCGCCGCCGGAGGCCCCGAGGGGGTGCTGCACGCGCTGGCGAGCCTCGAGCAGCTCGCGCAGGAGGTGGATGGGGTCGCCGTCGTCCCCGCGGTGCTGGTCGAGGACGCCCCACGGTTCGGCTGGCGCGGGCTCAGCGTCGACGTCGCCCGGCACTTCTTCGGGCCGGAGGTGCTGCAGGTCGTCATCGACACCATGGCCCGGCTCAAGCTCACGGTGCTGCACCTGCACCTGACCGACGACCAGGGCTGGCGGTTGGAGGTCCCGTCGCGACCGCTGCTCACCGAGCGGTCCGGCTCGACCGCGGTCGACGGCGACCCGGGCGGCTGGTTCACCGTCGAGGCCTTCGCGGCGCTCACGGCCTACGCGGCCGAACGCGGCGTCGTCGTCGTCCCGGAGGTCGACCTGCCGGGCCATGTGAACGCGGCCCTGCACGCCTACGGCGAGCTCACCCCGTCCGGGCTGCCCGAGCCCGAGTTCACCGGGATCGACGTCGGGTTCAGTCGCCTGCACGCGGCGCTGCCCGCCACCGCGCCCTTCCTGCGGGACGTGCTCGCCGACGTGGCGGCAAGCACCCCCGGCCCGTACCTGCACGTCGGGGGCGACGAGGTGCTGACGATGGACGCCGAGGAGCACCGCGACCTCGTCGGGCTCGCCGCGGCGCAGGTGGTGGCTGCCGGCAAGAGGGTCGTCGGGTGGCAGGAGGTCGCCGGGGCCGAGCTGGGCCCGGGTGCGGTCGTGCAGCTCTGGGACGAGCGGGAGGACCCGGCGCGGGTCGTGGCCGCCGTGCAGGCGGGCGCCGGGCTGCTGCTGTCGCCGGCCAGCCGCGTCTACCTCGACATGAAGGACGACGCGTCCTCGCCCCTGGGGCTGGACTGGGCGGGGATCGTCAAGCTGCGGGACGCCTACGACTGGGACCCGCTCGCGGTGGTCCCCGGGGTGCCGGCCGAGCGCGTCGTCGGGATCGAGGCGGCGGTGTGGACCGAGACCCTGCGCACGGCCGACGACCTGTTCGCCATGCTGCTGCCCCGACTGGCCGCGGTGGCCGAGGTGGCCTGGTCGGCGCCGGAGCGGATCGGCTGGGACGGCTTCGCTGCGCGGGTGCCCTGGCTCGCGCGGCGGTGGAGCGCGGCGGGACTGGCCTGGCGCCGTGCCGACGGGGTCGAGTGGCACGACGAGGGCACCGGTCCGGCCCTTGCGCCATAGGTCGCCCCCGCTCTCTCCGTGTCGTGGTCGTCGGCCTCGCCCGCCGGGCGGCGTGGGTAGGCTGACCCCTGCCGTCGTGCCGCGGCGCCGCCCCCGGCGTCCGGCCCAGCCGTCCACACCCGGGAGCTCTCCGTGGGAACTGTCGTCGTCGATGTGATGCCGAAGCCAGAGATCCTCGACCCGCAGGGCAAGGCGGTCGCGTCCGCCCTGCCGCGGCTGGGGTTCCAGGGCTTCACCGGCGTCCGCCAGGGGCGCCGCTTCGAGCTCACCGTCGAGGGCGAGGTCACCGAGGCCGTCCTCGAGCAGGTCCGCCAGGCGGCGATCACGCTGCTGTCGAACCCGGTCATCGAGGACGTCGTCCGCGTCGAGGCCGTGACCGAGCCCGCGGCGGCCGAGGCATGACGAGCCCCGCAGCCGTGCAGGACGCCGCCTCGACACCTGTCGCCGGCGCCCGGATCGGCGTCGTCACCTTCCCGGGCACGCTGGACGACCGCGACGCCGCCCGCGCCGTCCGGCTCGCCGGCGGCACCGCCGTGCCGCTGTGGCACGCCGACGCCGACCTGCACGGGGTGGACGCCATCGTGCTGCCCGGGGGGTTCTCCTACGGGGACTACCTGCGCGCCGGCGCGATCAGCCGGTTCGCGCCCGTGATGGAGCGACTCGTCGACGCCGCGACCGGCGGGATGCCGGTGCTCGGCATCTGCAACGGCTTCCAGATCCTCGCCGAGTCGCACCTGCTGCCCGGCGCGATGATCAAGAACGACCACCGCACGTTCCTGTGCCGTGAGCAGGTGCTCGCCGTGGAGAACGCCGGCACGCCCTGGACCAACCGGTACGCGGCCGGCGAGCACATCACCGTCCCGCTGAAGAACCAGGACGGGCAGTTCGTCGCCGACGAGCGGGTGCTCGACGAGCTCGAGGCCGAGGGCCGGGTCGTCTTCCGCTACGTCGGCTGGAACCCCAACGGCTCGCGCCGCGACATCGCCGGGATCTGCAACGCCGCCGGCAACGTCGTCGGCCTGATGCCGCACCCCGAGCACGCCGTCGAGGCGGGATTCGGTCCGGACGGGCCGCGCGGCCCGCGGACCGGCACCGACGGGCTGCGGTTCTTCACCTCGGTGATCGGCTCGCTGCTCGGCTGACGCCCCGGCGCCTCAGGCCCCCGCGTCGCCCCGCCGGTGCGCGCCCTCCTGCCGGGTCGACCCGCCGTCGGCGCCCTGCCTAGGCTGGCCTCATGAGCGACCTGCCACCGCCCGCCGTGACCCTCGTGCCGTGGTCCGACCCGGAGACGGCGGCGCTCCGTGACGCCCAGCAGGCCGAGCTCGTCGAGCGCTACGCCGGGGTCGAGGACATCGAGCACGTGCTCCCGCCGGAGGAGATGGTGGCGACCGTGCTGGTGCGGGTCGACGGGGCCGCGGCGGGCTGCGGATCCCTGCGCGAGTCCGCGGTGCTGGGCGCCGGCGTCGGTGAGCTCAAGCGGATGTACGTCGTCCCGGCCCTGCGCGGGCGGGGTCTGTCCCGCCTGATCCTCACCGCCCTGGAGGAGATCGCGGTCGGACGGGGCCTGCACCGGCTGGTCCTGGAGACGGGCATCGAGCAGCCGGAGGCCGTGGGTCTCTACCTCTCGGCGGGCTACGAGCCGATCCCGAACTTCGGGCTGTACGCCGAGGAGCAGGGCTCGCGGTGCTACGCCCGCCGGATCGGCACGCCGAGGAACGCCGGACTCCCGGACGGGGACCCCGGACCAGCCTCCGGCGCGCTCTGAGGTGCGGCACGACCTCGCGCTCACGGCGGCCGGCATCCGACTGGTCCCGCTCGCCGAGGAGCACGCCGCCAGGCTGCTGACCCTCGTCGACGACGCCCTCTGGTCCGGCATGACGACGCCCACCCCGCGCACCGAGGACGATCTGCGTGCGTGGGTCGACGCCGCCGGCGCCGCCCCCGGCACCTACGCCTTCGCCGTGCTCGGGCCGGACGGCGAGGTGCGGGGCTCGACGTCCTTCTACGACGTCGTCCCGGCCCAGCAGCGCTGCGAGATCGGCAGCACCTGGTACGGGCGGCCGTGGTGGGGCGGGGTGACCAACCCGGCCTGCAAGCTCGCGCTGCTCACCCACGCCTTCGAGGGGTGGGGGATGCACCGGGTGGCGCTGCGGGCGGACGCCCGCAACGCCAGGAGCACCGCCGCGATCCGCCGGCTCGGCGCGACGGCCGAGGGCGTGCTGCGGGGGCATCGGGTCGCCGCCGACGGGTCGCGCGGGGACACCGCCTACTTCTCGGTGCTCGCCGGCGAGTGGCCGCGAGTGCGCGCCGGGCTGGTGGATCGGCGCCGGCGGCTGAGTGCCGCCGGGCTGGTGGAACGGCTCGGGCGCGCGGGCGCTGTGCCCGCCGTCGGCCGTTCAGCCCGTGGCCTGCCCGCCGGCCGTCGTCCGCGCCGGTCGGAGCGCCCCGGGCCGCCGGAACACGGCGGCGAGCACGATGCCCCAGGCGAGGAAGGCGAACCAGGGCAGCAGCGCGACCGCGCCGGTCCCCGCCGCGACGGTGTAGAGCAGGCCGCCGACCGTGTTCCCGATCACCCCGCCGATGGCGAACGCGAGCCCTTGCACCCCGAAGTAGGAGGCGACGGACCCGTCGGGTGCGTACCCGGAGGCGACCGCGTTCATCGTCGGCTGGGCGAGGATCTGACCGAGCGTGAAGATGCCGACGCCGACGAACAGGCCGGCCACGCTGTCCCACAGGCCCATCACGGCGATCCCCGAAGCGAGCGAGAGGGCGCCGAGCGCCAGGACCTGCCCCGGTTGCATCCGGCTCGAGGTCAGCTTCGCCAGGGGGATCATCGTCGCCACCATGAGCACCGCGGCGGCGGAGTAGACCAGGCCGAGCCCGGCGGTGCTCGAGCAGCACGTCGCGGGCCCGCACCGGCACCACGAGGTAGAGCTGGGACACGAGCAGCCAGAGCGAGGCGGCCAGCGCGCAGTACCGCAGGAACGCCCGGTCGGCGAAGACGGCTGCGCATCCGGACGTGGTCCTGGCGCGGCCCCGAGAGCCCGCCCGGCAGGCCGATCACCGTCACCAGGAAGGCGAGGACGAACAGCCCGGCCGAGCTCCAGCTGACGTAGCTGAAGTTCAGCCCGGCGAGCAGGCCGCCGACCACCGGGCCGACGACGAAGCCGAGGTTGGAGACCATCTCCCGGGTCGCGTAGACCCGGACCCGGTTCTGACCCTGGGCCAGGGCGGCGTAGGCGGCGTAGCTCGCCGGGTGGAAGAGCGCGCCGCCGAGACCGGTGAGGATCGAGGCGGCGACGAGGGCCGGGGTGCTCTGCGCGGTCCCGAGCAGCGCGAATCCCAGCGCCCGGATGAGCACGCCGATGCTGATCGCACGCCGGTAGTCGACGCGGTCGGCGATCCACCCGGCGATGGGCATCATCCCGTTCTGGGAGGCGCTGCGGATCGCGCTGAGCAGGCCGACCAAGGCGATCGTCAGGCCGAGCCCGTCGAGGAAGTGCACGGCGAGCAGCGGGACGAGCATGTAGAAGCCGACGGCCATCGTGAAGGTGTCGGTGTAGAGGACCCAGAGCGCCCGGGGGGTGCGGGCTCGCTGCGCGGGGGGAGGGGCCTCGCTCATCCCTCGCCGTCCGGGCGGCGAGGGCGGCGCGGCCGCGGCCTCGGCGTCGGCGGCGGCGGCGCCGCGGGCGCCGGGGGGCCCAACGAGGTCAGCGCGAGGAAGACCGGCAGCGAGAGCCCGAAGAACGGGATGAGCGTGGGCAGCAGCGCGCAGGTGAGCGCGACGGCGACGCTCAGCACCAGCAGGATCGTCGCCCGCAGCGGCCGGCTCGTCACCAGGTACCCGGCCTCGATCAGCCACTGCCGGGCGGTGCCGTCCCGGTTGCGGCTGGCCGCCACCGGGACGGCCAGCAGCATCAGGGCGACGGAGACCGCGACCGGCACGGTGGCCGCCCCGAGGGCCAGTGCCAGACCGCTCGTCCCGGACGCGATCTGGTTGGCGAGGAACAGGACGTCGACGATGAGGATCGCGACCACCACGAAGGCGAGCACGCCCAGCGGAAGCGTGCGACGCCAGGTGGCAGCGAACTGGCGGAAGGTGGAGGTGAAGACCGTCGTGCTGTCCTCCCGCAGCCAGTCGTCCATCGACCGGGCCGCGGCCACGGCGGCGGGCAGTGCCGTCACCAGCGGGATCGCGAGGATGAACCCCGCGACCCCGGCGAACGCGAGGTTCGCAGGGTAGGTGAGGGCGCTCAGCGCCGTCTGCTCCCAGCCTCGTCGAGGGGTCCGTCCGTTCTTCGGGCTGCTCACCGCGCCACCGTGTGGTCGCTCGTCGTGCCGTCGGTCAGCCGGACCCGGACCCCGAGGAGCTCGCCGGCGCCGTCGGCCCCACCAGGACCGCTCGTCGCGCGGCTGAGCTCGAGATCGGCGACGGCGGCCTCGCCGACGCTGTAGACCGAGACGAAGGACACCCCGGTGCCGCGTGCGGTCCAGTCGCCGACGGTGTGCAGCGCCGCCGGGTCGGCCGAGGGGCCGCGACCGGGGCTCGCGACGAGAGCGCTTGCGCCGGTCGCCCGGTGGAACCCGTGCAGGTCGCGACCCGCGGGGCCCTGCCACCGGGTGCGCCACGCGTCGCCCACGGCGGTCACCTCGAGCGGCACCGCCGGACGCAGCGCCAGGGTCAGGTCCGGCTCGGTCGCGTCGTCTCCGCCACCCTCGGCGTGCCGGGGAGCGCCGCCGCCGGCCGGGTCCGTCACCCGGACCCGCACGACGTCGAGCAGGTACGACGCCGTCGAGACCACCTCACGCGTCGCGTGCACGCCGTCGAAGGCCCCGCCGGACCCGGCGACGACGCGGTCGGCGCCGGCCGTCCCGCCGAGTGCGACCAGGTCGACCGTGCCCGTGGTGGGCAGCTGGTCCTGGTCGTCGACCCGCACCGTGGGGTGTGCCCGGGTGCGGGCGTAGTACCCGCGGCGCAGCGCGCTGCCGTAGGGCGGCACGCCCGGGGCGGGCTGCCAGGCGACCCCGTCGCCGTAGAGGTAGAGGCCGAGCTTGTCGAGGTGCCCGTGCGAGCCCCCGTGCGGCCCCGCGTCGAGGACGGCCGTGAGCGTGTCTGCGGGGTCGCGCAGCACGACGTAGCCCGTCCCGGCGAAGTGGGTCGAGGCGCGCAGGTCGCCCGTGACGGGCCACGGGATCGACGGTCCGTCGAACCAGCCGTCGAGGCGGTCCTCCAGCCCGTCGTGCCCGGAGCCGAGGCGCCGGCGGACCCAGCCCTCGATCGCGTCGACCGGCGGCGCCGCCCAGACCTGCCGCGCCAGGGCGCAGATCTCCAGCACCTCCAGGTGCACCCCGGTCCGGTCGAAGGGACCGTCGTGCAGCGAGGGGAGACCACCGTCCGGCCCGGCGAGCCGGACGAGGACGGCGACCATCGCGGCCAGCCGGTCGCGGGTCTCCTCGGGGATGCTCGCCGGATCGGCGTCCTGGAGGCCGAGCAGGATCGCCCGGAGCACGAAGAGGTGGTAGTACGTCGACCCCTCCCACTCCCAGCCCTGCTCGTCGACCGCGAGGTCGAGGTACGCCAGGGTGCGGTCCAGCCAGAGGGCGGGGACCGCCATCGGGTCGCCGACGCGGTGCCCGAGGGCGGCGAGCGCCCGGGAGAGCCCGGCGCCGGCGGCGTCCAGCCAGGCGACGTAGTTGTTCGCCGGCTCCTTGCGCACCACGACCAGGCGGTGCCAGGCCTCGGCGACCGTGTCCAGGAGGCTCGCGAGCATCGGGGCGACCCGCTCGGCCAGGGCCGGGCGGAGCTCGGCGACCTCGGAGAGGACCAGGGCCGCGTCCGCGATCTGCACACCCCAGATGGCCTCGGTCAGCGCCTGCGAGAAGAGCTTGCCCTTGAGCATCCACTCCTCGGCCCGCTCGCTCGACCCGCCCGCGGCGACCTCGGCGTAGTACGCGGCGAAGTCCGTGAGGATCGCCAGCGCCCGCTCCGCGTCCGCCGGGTCGCCCTCGGCGCGGTGGCGCCGGGCCAGGAGGCGAGCCTCCCGGGCCCGGGCCTGGTGCTCCATGACCACCCACGCGCCGGTGAAGCTCTCGCCGCGCAAGGTGCAGCCGTACGGGCACGGGTAGCCGTCGCCGACCGCCGGGCCGAGCTCGACCCCGTGGGTGGGGCACACGTAGTCGTGCCACCACCCACCGCGGGCCTCCAGGATGGTGCTCACCGGAAGTTGAGCCCTCCGTTGATGTCGATGACCTGGCCGGTCACGTACGAGGCCAGGTCCGACGCGAGGAACAGGGCGACGTTGGCGACGTCGTCGGCGGTGCCGGCCCGCTTCAGCGGGATCCCGGCGATGATCGCCTCCTGCACCTCGGGCGGCGTGAAGGTGTTGTGGAACGTGGTGGCGCCGATGAAGCCGGGGGCCATCGCGTTGACCGTCACGCCGTCGCCGGCGAGCTCCTTGGCCAGGCCACGGCACAGACCCACGAGGGCCGCCTTCGCCGCGGCGTAGGCGACCGAGCCGGCGCCGCCGCCGTTCTCTGCGGCGAGGGAGGACATGAAGATGACCCGGCCGACCTCGGACTTGGCCAGGTACGGGATGGCCGCGCGGGTGACGTAGAAGCCGGTGGAGGCGTTGACGTCCATCACCCGCGACCACATCTCGTCGGTCATCTCGGCAACCGTCGCCCGGCCGACAAGGTGGCCGGCGTTGTTGACGACGATGTCGAGGCCACCGAGGGCCTCAGCGGCCTCGTTGACGACGGCCGTCGCGGCGGCCGAGTCCATCAGGTCGGCGTCGAGGGCGACGGACTTGCGGCCGAGGGCCGTGAGCTCCTCGACGAGCTCGAGGGCGCCGTCCTTGCTGTCCTTGTAGTAGAGGACGGCGACGTCGGCTCCCGCGGCCCCGAGGGTCCGGGCGATGGCGGCGCCGATGCCGAGGCCACCACCGGTGACGAGGGCGCGGCGTCCGGTCAGGTCGATCTGCATGAGAAGTCCTTTTCTTGGTCGTACGGAAGGGGTGCCGCCCTCAGGCGGCCGTGCGGGCTACGGCCGGCGCTACTTGATGCCGGCGTTGGCGAAGCCCTGGACGAAGTACCGCTGGGCGAAGAGGAACAAGATCACCATCGGTACGGTCGCGAGTGTCGTGCCGGCCATGAGGTAGTTCCATGACGTCGACTCCATCTGCCGGAAGACCGACAGGCCGACCTGGATCACGCGCATGTTGTCGCTGGTCGTGACGAGCAGTGGCCACAGGAAGTTGTTCCAGGACTCCTGGAAGGTCAGCAGGCCGACCGTCGCGAGAGCCGGCTTCATCAGCGGCGTGTAGATCTGCGCGTAGATCCGGAACTCGCCGAGACCGTCGAGTCGTGCCGCCTCCGCGAGCTCCTCGGGGAGCGAGGTGTAGAACTGGCGGAAGAGGAAGACGGACGACGCGGTCAGGCCGCCGGGGATGATCAGGGCCCACCAGGTGTTGAGCCAGCCCGAGCCGCCCTGCCCGAAGATGTCGTTCCCGCCGAAGAGCGGCATGAACTTGACCAGGAGGAACTGCGGGACGATCTTCGTGTAGGTCGGGATCATGAGCATCGCGAGGAAGCCCATGAAGATGGCCTCCCGCCCACGGAAGGGCAGCCGGGCCAGGGAGTAGCCGGCCATCGAGCCGAGGATCAGCGTGATGGCCGTGTGGCCGACCGAGATGTAGAAGCTGTTCCGGAAGTACGTGAGGAACGGCGCCGCCTTCATGGCGTCGGGGTAGTTCGACCACTCCCACACCTGCGGGAAGAAGTCCGGCGAGGCGAGCGAGAGCTCGGCCGGCGACTTCAACGACGTGAGGATCATCCAGACGAACGGCATGATCATCGCGATCGAGCCGATGCCCAGCAGGACGTTGAGGGTCACCTTGGTGCCCCAGTGGGTCTTGGACTTCGGCTTGGTGTTGATCACCTGCCCCGTCCGCGTGACCGGGGACGCTGCGGTTGCGGCGCTCATGACTCGTCGCCCTTCGTCATGCGTCGGCTGATGACGGTCATCACCAGCAGGAACGCGAACAGGAACACGGACTGGGCGCTGGCGAGGCCCATCTTGAAGTTCTGGAACGCCGACCGGTAGACCTCGTAGGTCATCATCGTGGTCGCGTTCGCGGGGCCACCGTCGGTCAGGACGTAGATCTGGTCGAACACCTGGAAGGCGCCGATGATCGAGATGACGAAGACGAAGAACGTCGCGGGCTTGAGCATCGGCAGGGTGATCGACCAGAACTTGCGGACGGTCGAGGCGCCGTCGATCGACGCGGCCTCGTACAGGGCCTCATCGACGTTCTGCAGCGCGGCGATGTAGATGAGCATCTTCATGCCGATGCCCTGCCAGATGCCGACCAGGCTGACGGCCCACAGTGCGCTGTCGGTCGACTCGAGCCAGGCGTGGCCCGGGATGCCGACGAAGGAGAGCGCCGCGTTGAGCAGGCCCTGCTGGGGGTTGTAGATCCACAGCCACACCATCGCGATGGCGACGGTCGCGGTGACCTGCGGGAGGAAGAACGCCGCACGGAACCAGCTCTGCGCCTTGAGCTTCTGGTTGAGGGCCACGGCGATGACCACCGCGATGGCCATCGACACCGGGACGGTCCAGAAGGTGTAGACGACCGTGTTCCAGGTCGCCTTGCGGAACACCGGGTCGTTCCAGACGGTGAGGTAGTTCTCGAACCCGATCCACTTCGGCGGGTTGAAGACGTTGTAGTCCGTCAGGCTGAGCGCGAAGGTCGCCACCACGGGGAGGGCGACCCAGACGCCGAGCCAGAGGACTCCGGGGCCGACCATGAGCCAGCCGGCCCGGCGGAGCTTGCGGTTCGCCTTGGACGGGCGGTTCTGCGGCGCGGGAGTGCGTCGTGATCTGTCGAGCCATGCCCCGGTCGCGGGCGACCTGGGCGGTGCTGCTACGGAATCGGTCATCCTTCTCACGTCCTCGTGGGGTGGGACCCTGGGTGGTGGTCGGGCTGGGCCCGACCACCACCCAGGCGGTCAGTGGGAGCTACTTCATCAACGCCTGGGCGCTGGCGGCGAGCTCGTCGAGCGCGGCCTGCGGGGTCTTCTGGCCCATCAGTGCCGTCTCGAGCGTCGGCTTGAAGTTGCCCCGGATCTCCAGCCACGCCGCGGGGCCGCCCTCGTGCTTGGCGACGTCGAGGTTCTCCATCGCGAACTGCACGAGCTTGTTGCTCGGTGACGTACTCGCTGGTGAGCAGCTCGTCCATCGCGGGGATGTTGCCGCGCTGCTCGTTGGCCGCCAGTGCCGGTCCGGCGCTGGTGAGGAACTCCAGGAGGGCCGCGCGGCCTCGGGGCTGTCGGACTTGCTGGACATGGTGGCCAGCGTGCCGCCGAAGAACATGCTCGGGTCGTCACCGGGGATGAGGAACGGCTGGAGGTTGTCCAGGACGGTCGGGTCGGCCTCCAGGGCCTGGGTCCACAGGTTGTTGTGGGCCAGCCCCATCGCGGCGCGGCCGTTGATCAGCGGGTTCACCACGACGTCCGTCGAGGACCAGCCGACGTCCTCGACCTTGTCGACGTTCATCAGGTCGCTCAGGAGCTGCAGGGCGTCGACGCCGGCCGGGTCCTGGAAGGTCGGCGCGGTGACGTCCTCGTTGAAGAGCGTGCCGCCCTGGGAGAACAGGAAGGTCTCGAAGACCTGCCGGAGGTCGTTGGACTGGAAGTCGAACCCGGCGCGGGTCATCGCGCCGCTCGCGTCGCGCGTGGTCAGGGCCTTGGCCATGTCCCGCAGCTCCTGGACGGTGCTCGGCGGGCTGTCGAAGCCGGCCTCCTTGAGGATGTCCATCCGGGCGACCCCGAACCGGGCGTCGAGCATGATCGGCACGGCGTACAGGTTGCCCTTGTAGACGCCGGCGTCGAGGACGGCGGAGTTGTGGGTGGCGGACAGCGACTCCTCCGACAGGCCGACGGTGCTGAGGTCGGTGAGCACGCCGTTCTCGGCGAAGTTCTCGATCCAGCCGACGCCCATGAGCATGACGTCGGGGATCAGCCCGGAGGCGATGGCCGTGGTGAGCTTCTCGTTGAGCTTGGAGTACGTGGTGTAGTCGACGGTGACCTTCACGTCGGGGTACTCCGCGTAGAACTCGGGGAGCAAGGTGTTCTCGAGGAGCTCCTTGCCGGACGAGCCCTCGAAGATCGGGGTGAGCAGCGAGACGGTGCCGCTCACGGTGCCGTCGCCGGTGCTGGTCGTGGTGCCGGTGTCGCTCGAGCCGCAGGCGGCCAGCGAGGCGGCGAGCGCCGTCGCCGTCGCGATCGCGGCGACCTTCCTGGATGTGGTGCTGAGCTTCATGTCGATCCGCTCTCCCTAGGTGGGGTGGTCACGAGAGTGTCGACGAGGTCTCGTGCGACGTCGTCGTCGTACTGACTGCTGTCAGGGTCGTGAGCTTCGGTGCTCTCGAACGCCCGCTGGTGTATCGATAAAGTGGAACCTAGACCCGGAGTGTGGGCCCCGTCAAGGGCCTTGACAGCCCAGTCAGGTCACGATCTGGTGTCGTCGCCACCTCTCGCGGCCGGGTTAAACGGAGTTTCCACTGTATCGTTGCACTAGATGCTCACTGCGGCGTACAGTCGGCGTGGCTCGAGCGAAGGAGCACAGCCACCATGGGAACGGTCACGATCCAGCAGGTCGCCGCCGAGGCGGGCGTCTCCGCGACGACGGTCTCCAACTTCCTCACCGGGCGGTCGGAGCGGATGCAGCCCGAGCACCCGGGACCGGGTGAGCGCGGCGATCGACCGCCTCGGCTACCGCCCCAACCGCGCCGCCAGGGCGCTGCGCACCGGGCGCACCGCACTCCATCGGTCTCGTCGTCCCGTCGGTGGCCAACCCGTTCTGGGGCACCTTCGCCAACGAGCTGGAGCGGGCCTCGCTCGCGGCGGGCTACAGCGTGCTGCTCGGCAACACCGAGCGGGACCCTGCCCGCGAGCTGCGCTACGTCGAGGACCTCTGGGACGCCGGCGTCCGGTCCATCGTCATCGGGCACCTCGCTGCCCAGCCTCGACCACCTCCAGCCCTTCCTCGACCGCGGGCTGCGGCTGGTGACCTTCGACCGTCCGATCCAGCCGAACGACCCGCCGTCGGTCGTCAGCGTGAGCGTCGACAACCAGGTCGGCGGGTACCTCGGGGCCGCCCACGTGGTCGGCCTGGGGCACCGCCGCGTGAGCTTCGTCGCCGGTGCGATCCAGTCGCTCAACCGGACCGCCCGGTACCGGGGCTTCTGCTCGGCGCTCGAGGAGGCCGGGCTCGAGCCGGCGGACATGCCGCTGTGGCCCGGGCGGGAGACGATCCCGCTCGACATCGCGGAGGCGGCCGAGGTCGGCCGGGCGGCGATCCACGACGCTGCTTCGCGGCCCCGGAACCGCCGACCGCCGTCGTCGCGATCAACGACATGACGGCCCTCGGCGTGTGCAGCGGCATCCGCGAGCTCGGCCTGACGGTGGGCGAGGACGTCTCGGTCGTCGGCTTCGACGACATCGCGATCGCGACCCTCTGCGACCCCCCGCTGACGACGGTCCGTCAGCCGCTCGCCGATCTCGCCAGGCTGGCGCTCCGGGAGGCGCTCGCCGAGCACGACGAGGAGTCCTCGCGCGGCAGCTCGGTGCTGATCCGGCCGGAGCTCGTCGTGCGAGGGTCCACCGGGTCGCCGGCCGGCGCCCGGTCGGCAGCCGGACCGGCGCCGTGCGGGACCTCGGCCGATCGGCCGACCAGGAAAGGGAGCTCTCATGACCGGCACCACCGGGCCCGCGGCCGGGCCCTCGCTGACCACCGCACCCGCGCCCACCGCGGCACCCGCCCCGGACGCCGCGCCCGGCCCCACCACCGGGCTCGACGTCGTCACCTTCGGCGAGGTCATGGCGATGTTCGTGGCGGGTGAGGCCGGACCGCTCGAGCGGGTCACCGGCTTCTCGCTCGCGCTCGCCGGCGCGGAGACGAACGTCGCCATCGGTCTCGCCCGGCTCGGCCACCGGGTCGGCTGGATCGGGCGGGTCGGCGCCGAGCCCTTCGGCCGCTTCGCCGTCGCGGAGCTCGCCGCCAGCGGCGTGGACACCTCCATGGTCAGCGTCGACCCCGAGGCGCTGACCGGTTTCGCGCTGAAGAGCCGCGCCGACGGCGGCGACCCCCAGGTCGTCTACTACCGCAAGGGATCGGCGGGGTCCCGGCTCCGCGCCACGGCCGAGTCCGACGCCTTCCTCGCGCGCGCCCGCCACCTGCACCTCACCGGTATCCCGCTCGGCGCTGTCCGAGCACACCCGGGCCTTCGCCTTCCGGGCCCTGGACATCGCCCGGGAGACGGGCGCGACGGTCTCGTTCGACCCCAACCTGCGCCCGGTCGTCTGGGCCGACCGCCAGGAGATGATCGACGTCACCAACGCCTGCGCGGCCCGCGCCGACTGGGTCCTGCCGGGGCTGTCCGAGGCCACGATCCTCACCGGTCTGACGAGCGCCGAGGAGGTCGCCGCGCACTACCTCGACGGCGGCGCCTCGATGGTCGTCATCAAGCAGGGCGGCCGGGGCGCGAGCCTGCACACCCGGGACGGGTCCTGGAGCCACGGGGTCTTCCCCGTGACGGTGGTCGACACCGTCGGCGCCGGGGACGGCTTCGCGACCGGCCTGATCAGCGGCATGCTCGACGGGCTCGCCCCGGCCGCTGCGCTCGAGCGCGCCGCTGCGGTGGGTGCGTGCGCGGTGACCAGCTCCGGCGACAAGGACGGGCTCCCCGACCGCGCGCAGCTCGAGGCGTTCCTCGCGGCCGCGCGCGCCGGGGTCTGAGGCGCTCGCGCACCGCGGTCGTCAGTCGACGACGACCCCGAGGTGCGCGGCGAAGACGGCCGCGAGCTCGGCGAGCTGCTGCTCGCTGATCGTCGCGCCCTTGAGCCCGGCCGGCCCGTCGATCCGGGCCAGCTCCGCCCCGCGCAGGTCGACGTCGACGAGGGCAGCGCCCTGGACGTCGAGGCGCCCCACCCGGCAGTCCTCGAGCACGAGGTGCTCGACCCGGGCGGTGGCCAGGTCGAGGTCGCCGATCGTGACCCCGGCGAGCCGCACGGTCTCCAAGCGCGCGCCGCGCAGGTTGAGGTAGTCGAGCTTGCCGCCGGTGATCGTCAGCCGCGTGAGGACCGCGCCGTGCGCCTGGACGGCGCCGAGCCGGCAGTCGCGGACGGCGACGTCGCGCCACTGGCCGTCCGGTGCGTGCAGGGTGCCGGCGCGGCAGGCGGTGAGCGTCGTGTCGATGAGGTGCGCGCGGTCCAGGCGCACCTCATCGAGGCCGGCCCCGTCGAACGCGCAGTCGAGGAAGCGGGCGTCCTGCGCCTGCGCACCGGTGAGGTCGAGGTCCGTGAACGCGACGAGCTCGTAGTCGCCCTCGGGCTCCAGCTCCCCCGTGAACGGCTCGAGGGGCGGGGTGCTCACCCCGCCACCCTAGGTCCGCCGCTCCACCCGGACCGTGAGGTTCGGCTTCCCGCTCCTGGCCGACCAGCCCTCGACGGTGAACCCGCGCTCGTCGGCACCGATCGCCGTCGTCACGGTCCCCGGCAGCAGCACCGGGGCGGCGAACCGGACGTCCCAGGTGAACGCCCCGCCCCGTGCCGCGCCGACGTCGGCCAGGGCCCGCGCGGCGGTGTGCATCCCGTGCGCGATCGTCTGCGGGAACCCGAACAGCCGCGCGCCGACCTTCGAGGAGTGGATCGGGTTGCGGTCCCCGGAGACGGCGGCGTAGAGCCGGGCGTCGTGCGGGGTCAGTCGCCACTGCCCGGTCGGCGTGGGCGGGGTCCATGCGGGCTTCTCCGTGCGCTCGGGCCGGTCCGCCCCGGCCAGCCGCACCCCGCCGGCGAGGTAGGTCGAGACCCCGTGCCACACCACCTCCGGCCCGACGGTCACGTCCACCACGAGGTCGACGCTCACCCCGGCCCGGTGCGGCACCATCCGCTCGGCGTGCACGACGACGTCCAGCGCCTCACCGAGCAGCAGGGGTCGACGTTGCTCGACCCGGTTGCCCAGGTGCACCATCCCGAGCAGGGGCAGCGGGAAGCCCTCGCGGACCATGAGGTCCATCGCCACCGGGAAGGCCAGGACGTGCACGAATCCCGCGGGCAGCGCGTCCGTGCCCGGTTCGCCGACGAGGTGCTGGTAGGCGGTGAGCCGCCCGGGGTCGGCCAGGAGGTCCCGTACCACGAGGTGGGTCGCGGGCAGGTCGCCGGCGGCCACCTCCGTGCGGCGCGCCGCGGCGAACCGCGCGGAGCCGGCCACCCCGCGCGCGTAGAGCCCGGCGAGCGACGGCACCGCCGCCAGCTCGACGGCGTCGACGTCGTCCAGGTCGGGGTTCTGGGCCCAGGGCTCGTGGGCGCTCGGGTCGGTGCTCATGCCCCGACCAGGTTCTGCCCGCACACCCGCAGGACCTGACCGTTGACCCCGCCTGCCTGCGGGGACGCGAGGAAGGCGATCGCCTCCGCGACGTCCTGCGGCTGCCCGCCCTGCTGGAGCGAGTTGAGCCGCCGGGCGAGCTCGCGCGTCGCGAACGGGATCCGCGCGGTCATGTCCGTCTCGATGAAGCCGGGCGCCACGGCGTTGATCGTCCCGCCCGCGGCGGCCAGCGCCGGCGCGGTGGCACGGACCATCCCGATGACGCCGGCCTTCGACGCCCCGTAGTTGGTCTGGCCGCGGTTGCCGGCGATCCCGCTGGTGGAGGCCAGGGCGACGATGCGCGGAGCGCCGCCGAGGGTCCCTGAGGCGAGCACCTGCTCGGTGATCCGCAGCGGGGCCGTGACGTTCACCGCGAGCACCGGGTCCCACTGCGTCGGGGTCATGTTGGCCAGCAGCTTGTCGCGCAGCACGCCGGCGTTGTGCACCAGCAGGTCGAGCCGCCCGTGCCGCGCCGTGACGTGCGCGAGCAGCCGGGCCGCGGCGTCCTCGGCGGTGATGTCGAGCTGGAGCGCGCTGCCGTGCACCTCGTTGGCGACGGCGGCGAGCGCCTCGCCGGCCGCGGGCACGTCGACGACGACCACCGCGGCGCCGTCCCGGGCCAGCGCCCGGGCGATGGCAGCACCGATCCCGCGGGCGGCGCCGGTCACCACGGCGACCTGCCCGTCCAACGGCCGGTCCCAGTCGGCCGGCAGGGTCCCCGCCGTCGCGCCTACCGTGAGCAGCTGCCCGTCGACGAACGCCGAGCGGGTGGAGAGCAGGAAGCGCAGCGTGCCCGCCACCGACGGCGCGTCGGGCCCGACCCCGTCGCCCAGCACGATCCCGTTGCCGGTCGCCCCGCGCCGCAGCTCCTTGGCCAGGGACCGCAGCATCCCGTCGACGCCCTGCCGGGCGGCGGCGACGGCCGGCGCCAGGCCCGCCTCGGTCGCCGCGCGGGACACCGTGACGACCCGCCCGCCGGGTGCCAGCCCGCGGAGCACGCCGCCGACCGCCAGCATCGGCTCGCGCAGCTCGGCGGGTGCGGCCAGCTCGGTGAGCACGACGACGATCGCACTGAACCGGTCGTCCTTCGCGCCGTGCCGCCGCACGTCCAGGTCCCAGCCGAGCAGGGTCTCGGCGAGCGCGTCTGCCGCGGCGGACGAGGCGTCGTCGTGCACCACGAGGACGGGTCCCTTCAGCAGCGGCTCACCCGCCCGGTAGCGGCGCAGGACGGCGGGGCGCGGCAGGCCGAGGCGCTGGGCCAGCGTCTTGGTGAACCCGCGGTTGACGAGGTCGAGATAGGTGTCGGTCACACTGCCTCCAGGATCGCGACGACGCCCTGCCCACCGGCAGCGCAGACGGAGATGAGGCCGCGGCTGCCCGGCCCGCGGGCCGCGAGCGCCTTGGCGAGCGTGCCGACGATCCGTCCGCCGGTCGCGGCGAACGGGTGCCCGGCGGCCAGCGACGAGCCGTGCACGTTGAGCCTGTCCCGGTCGACGGTGCCGAACGGCCCGTCCAGCCCCAGGCGCTCGCGGCAGAACGTCTCGTCGCTCCAGGCCTCGAGCGTGGCGAGCACGGTGGCGGCGAAGGCCTCGTGGATCTCGACCAGGTCGAAGTCGTCCAGCGTCATGCCGTGGCGGGCCAGCAGTCGTGGCGCGGCGAACACCGGGGCCATGAGCAGCCCGTCGGTGCTGCGGACGAAGTCGACGGCGGCGGCCTCGGCGTCGACGACCCGGGCCAGCGCGGGCAGCCCGCGCTCCTGCGCCCAGGCGCGGTCGGCGAGCAGCACCGTGGACGCGCCGTCGGTCAGCGGCGTCGAGTTGCCCGCCGTCATCGTCGCCGGGGCGGCCAGTCGCTTGCCGAAGACGGGCGCGAGCGACCCGAGCTTGTCCATCGAGGTGTCAGCGCGCAGGTTCGCGTCGCGCGCCAGCCCGCGGAACGGGGTGATCAGGTCGTCGAAGAAGCCGGCGTCGTAGGCGGCCGCGAGGTTGCGGTGGCTGGCCAGGGCCAGCTCGTCCTGCGCCTCGCGGCTGATGCCCCACGCCGCGGTGGTGAGCGCCTGGTGCTCGCCCATGGACAGCCCGGTGCGCGGCTCGGCGGTGCTCGGTGCGTCGGGGGCGAGGTGGCCGGGCCGGATCCGGGCGAGCGCGGCGAGCTTGTGCTGGGTCGTGCGGGCCCGGTTGAGGGCGAGCAGGGCACGGCGCAGGGGTTCGCTCACGACGATCGGGGCGTCCGACGCGGAGTCCACGCCGCCCGCGATCGCGCTGTCGATCTGCCCGAGCCGGATCTTGTTGCTCAGCGAGACGACCGTCTCCATGCCCGTCGCGCAGGCCATCTGCACGTCGTAGGCGGGCGTGCGGGCGTCGAGCGAGGAGCCGAGCACGGCCTCCCGGGTGAGGTTGAAGTCCCGCGAGTGCTTGAGCACGGCGCCCGCGGCGACCTCCCCGAGCCGCTCGCCGGCCAGCCCGTACCGTGCGATCAGCCCCTCGAGCGCCGCGGTGAGCATGTCCGCGTTGCTCGCGTAGGTGTACCGGCCACCGCTGCGGGCGAAGGGGATGCGGTTCGCCCCGACGATGACGGCGTCGCGCAGCGGGGCGGGCGGGACGACCTCGCGCGGCGTGCCGTTCTCGGGCTGGCTGGTGGCCGGGTGGGTCATGGGGTGTCCTCTCGCGTCGTTGCGGTGCGACCGGGGCCGCCACGGCCCCCCGCCGTGCTCGGGACCTGGGTCCCGAGCAGCGCGATCTACGCCGTGATAATGCCTGACACCCACAGTACCTGATACCGTCGGTTTCGTGAGCGACCTCACGCCGGCGACGACGCCGGACCTGACGAGCGACGGCCGTTCGACCCGCTGGGACGACCACCGGGCCACCCGCCGCGCCGAGCTCGTCCGCGCCGCCCGGCGCGCGGTCCACCGGCAGGGTCCCGACATCTCCATGGACGAGATCGCCACCACCGCGGGAACCTCGAAGTCGATCGTCTACCGCTACTTCGTCGACAAGACCGGCCTGCAGGCCGCCGTCGGCGGCGCCGTCGTCGACCAGATGCACGCCGCGTTGGACGAGGCGTCGCGCGCCGCGGTCACCCCCCGCGAGGGCCTGCGCTCGATGATCGCGATCTACCTGGAGATGGTCGACGCCTCGCCGAACGTCTACTGGTTCGTCACCCGGCCCGTCTCCGAGGACGCCTCCGCGCCCGTCCGCCACTTCCTCGAGTCCGTCGAGACCCTCGTCGCCCGCCCGTTCGCCCGGGTCATCAGCGACCGCGAGCCCCTGGTCGACGTGTGGGCGGCCGGCGCCGTCGGCTTCGTCCGCGGCATGGGCGAGTGGTGGCTGACGCACCGCGACGACGTCGCCGCGCCCAGCCTCGACGAGCTCGTCGAGCGCACGACGGCCTGGTTGTGGACCGGGCCGGTCAGCGCGCTGGCCCGCACCCGGGCCGACTCCGTACCCACCGCACCTCACCCGACCGAGGAGCCGTCATGACCGCGACGACCAGCCCGCGACCCACCACCCCGGTGCCCGACCCGCGGATCGACGTCCCCGGCCTGGAGCAGGTGCTCCTGGGCCGCTGGGGCGAGATCCGCCGCCGGGCACGCGCCCTGCTCACCGACGAGCGCCTGCACCGGGTCGAGGGTCTGCCGATGGCCGAGCACCGCGAGCGCGTGCTCGAGCAGATGCACGTCCTGGCCGCGGAGGGGGACGTGCTCCGTGCCTTCCCGACCGTGCTCGGCGGGGCCGACGACCACGGCGGCAGCATCGCCCGCTTCGAGGAGCTGATCGTCGGCGACCCGTCCCTGCAGATCAAGGCCGGCGTGCAGTGGGGCCTGTTCGCCTCGGCGATCCTGCACCTGGGCACCGCCGACCACCACGCGCGGCTGCTGCCGGCGGCGATGAGCCTCGAGGTCCCCGGCGCGTTCGCGATGACCGAGACCGGGCACGGCTCGGACGTCGCGAGCATCGCGACGACGGCCACCTACGACCCCGAGACGCAGGAGTTCGACCTGCACACCCCGTTCCGCGCCGCATGGAAGGACTACCTGGGCAACGCGGCGCTGCACGGCCTCGGGGCCGTCGTCTTCGCGCACCTCGTCACGGCGCCTCCCGGCGGGCGGCCGGTCGACCACGGCGTGCACGCGTTCTACGTGCCGCTGCGCGACCCGGCGACCGGCGACTTCCTGCCCGGCATCGGCGGCGAGGACGACGGTCTCAAGGGTGGGCTCAACGGCATCGACAACGGCCGGCTGCACTTCGACCACGTGCGTGTCCCGCGGGCCGACCTGCTCGACCGGTACGGCGCGGTGGCACCGGACGGCACCTACTCCTCG
This sequence comes from uncultured Actinomycetota bacterium, assembly GCA_963724505.1. Lineage (GTDB taxonomy): Bacteria > Actinomycetota > Actinomycetes > Actinomycetales > Cellulomonadaceae > Actinotalea. The sequence continues at coordinate 55,055 of CAVRUY010000001.1, read as the reverse complement.
CCGATCGCCAGCCCTGGGCGCCGGTTCTTCACCATGCTCGGCACGCTCGTCCAGGGCCGGGTCTCGCTCGACGGAGCGGCGGTCAACGTCAGCAAGCTCGCGCTCATCACGGCGATCACCTACGGCAACCAGCGGCGCCAGTTCACCGGCGCCTCGGACACCGAGGAGGTCGTGCTGCTCGACCGCCTCGAGCACCAGCGCCGGCTGCTCCCGCTGCTCGCGCAGACCTACGCCCAGGCGTTCGCCCACGAGCGGCTGCTGGAGGCCTTCGACGGGGTCTTCTCCGGCGCGCAGGACACCGACGAGGACCGGCAGGACCTGGAGACGATCGCGGCCGCGCTCAAGCCCGCCTCGACCTGGCACGCCCTGGCCACCCTCCAGGCGGCGCGCGAGGCGTGCGGCGGCGCGGGGTACCTCACCGAGAACCGGCTCACCTCCCTGCACGCCGACCTCGACGTCTTCGTGACCTTCGAGGGCGACAACACCGTCCTGCTCCAGCTCGTGGCCAAGCGGCTGCTGACGGACTACTCCCGGGAGTTCGCCGACATCGACGCCGGGGACATCGCCCGGATCATCACCGGGCGCGCCGTCGACGCGGCCCTGCACCGCACCCCGCTGCTGCGCGTCGTCCAGACCCTCGCCGACGGCGGCGACGTGCGGCGCTCGGCCGGCCAGCTGCGGACCACCCAGACCCAGCGCGAGCTGCTCGGCGACCGGGTCGAGACGATGGTCGAGGAGGTCGCCACCGCGCTGCGGCCCGCTACCCGCGCCGGCAAGGAGCGTGCGGCCGAGCTGTTCGACCGGCACCAGCACGAGCTCATCGAGGCCGCTCGCGCGCACGCCGACCTGCTCCAGTGGGAGGCGTTCACGGCGGGCCTGGAGAAGATCGAGGACCCGGGCACGCTCCAGGTGATGACCTGGCTGCGGGACCTGTTCGGGCTCATCCTCATCGAGCGCAACCTCGCCTGGTACCTCATCCACGGGCGGCTCTCGGCGGGACGGGCCCGGACGGTGACGTCGTACATCGACCGGCTGCTCGCGCACCTGCGCCCGCACGCCCAGGACCTCGTCGACGCCTTCGGCTACGGCCCCGCGCACGTCCGGGCGGCGATCGCCACCGACGCGGAGGCCGAGCGTCAGGAGGAGGCCAGGGCCTACGCCCGCCGACTCCGCGCGTCCGGCGCCGCCCCCGCCCAGGAGAAGCAGGCCGCCCCCCGCCCCGAGATGCGCCGCACATCCTGACCCGCCGGCTGGGGCGGCGGGCGCACCTTCCGGCGCAACCGCCCGCCCACCGGCCGCCGCCCGCCCACGCCCCCGGCCTGGCCGGCCTGCCCCCACCCGGCCCGCCGGCCTGCCCCGCCACCCGGCCCGCCGGCCTGCCCCGCCACCCGGCCCGTCGGCCTGCCCCCGGCCGGACCGATGTTTCGTCGAGAACTGCGCGGTTTCCGCACCGAACCTGACGAAACCTGGGCGCGGGGGCGGGGGCGGGCGGGGGAGCGTTCGAGCGCGGCTGGGCGGCCGGGGCCGGCGGGATCAGCCGGCGCCAAGGTCCGCGAGCGGCCGGCTTGCCCCGCCCCCGGACCGATGTTTCGTCGAGAACTGCGCGGTTTCCGCACCGAACCGGACGAATCTCGGGTGCAGGGGTGCGGGGGTGCGGGGGTGCGGGGGTGCGGCCGGCGCGACGGCGCGACGGCGCGACGGTGCGAGCGGTGCGACCGTGCGAGCGGTGCGACCGTGCGACCGTGCGAGCGGTGCGACGGTGCGTGCGGCTCAGCCGGCCAGGACGTCGGCGAGGTCGAAGCGGACCGGGCGCTCGAGCTGCGCGTAGGTGCAGCTCGCCGGCTCGCGGTCGGGGCGCCAGCGGACGAACTGCGTGGTGTGCCGGAACCGCGGGCCCTCCATGTGGTCGTACTTGACCTCGACGACCCGTTCGGGCCGCAGCGGGACGAAGCCGAGGTCCTTGCCGGTGTTCCATCGGCTCGTCTCGCCCTCGCGCGGCGTCCGGGTGCCCGAGGCCTGGGCCGCCGCGGTCCACGGGTGCTCCGGGTCGTCGGTCACCAGCGGCGCGAGCTCGGCGAACAGCTCGCGCCGGCGAGCCATCGGGAACGCGCTCGTCACACCCACCGCGGCGAGCGCGCCCGCCGCGTCGTACAGCCCGAGCAGCAGCGAGCCGACGGCGTCGTCGGTCCCCTTGTGCACGCGATAGCCCGCGACGACGCAGTCCGCCGTCCGGACATGCTTGATCTTCGTCATCACGCGCTTGCCCGGCTGGTAGGGCAGGTCGGTGCGCTTCGCGACGAGACCGTCGAGCCCGGCGCCCTCGAACACCTCGAACCAGCGCCCCGCCTCCTCGAGGTCCGTGGTGGCGCGGGTCAGGTGCACGGCCGTGCCCGGCCCGGGGAGGGTCTCCTCGAGCAGCGCCCGCCGTTCCCCGAACGGCCGCCCGGTGAGGTCCTCGTCGCCGAGGGCGAGCAGGTCGAAGACGACGAGGGCTGCGGGGGTCTGCCCGGCGAGCAGCCGCACGCGCGAGTCCGCCGGGTGGATCCGCTGGAGCAGGGCCTCGAAGTCCAGCCCGGCGCCGTCGGCCGAGGCGACGACGATCTCTCCGTCGACCACGCACCGCTCGGGCAGCTCGGCCAGGACCGCGGCGACCACCTCGGGGAAGTACCGGGTGATCGGCTTGCTGCTCCGGCTGCCGATCTCCACCTCCGGCCCGTCGCGGAAGACGATCGCGCGGAACCCGTCCCACTTGGGCTCGTAGAGCCGGTCCGGCGGGATCGTGGGCGCGGCCGAGGCCAGCATCGGCGAGACGGGCGGCATCACCGGCAGGTCCATCGGCCCAGTGTGTCCGTGGGGGCCGTCGTTGACCACCGGCGGCCGGTGGATCCCTGCACGCGGCGCGGTCTTCCGCTCGAGATTCCCGTGGTGCCATGATGCGCCTCACGGCACCTGATGCCGCGTCCGCGTACCGAGAGCAGGTGTGTGGTGTCAGGAAGCAGCCGGGGCCCTCGAAGGACCCCGTCGTCCTGGTGGCGTTCGGGCGGCGGGCTCCTCGCCGTCGCCCTCGCACTGTCCTCGTGCTCGGGCGGCACGGGCGGGCAGGGCGGGTCGGGAACCGAGGACCTCACGGCCTTGAACGAGCAGGTCGACACCCTGCTCGCGCTGCCGGAGGTCGAGCGTCGCGCCGAGCTCGCACGGATGGGCGTCGACCTGCAGACCGATCTTGCCGAGGTGTCGGGGCTCGCCGACGAGCTGCGGCGGCGCCGATGCGGCCGCCGCCGCCCTCGAGCAGGCCTGGGCGCCGACGGTCGCGGGCGTCCTGGCGCTCGAGACGGTGCCGGTCGACCTCGGGTTCCGCCGTGGCACGGCCCGGGCGGCCGGCCCGGCGGTGAGCACCGGTGAGGGTGTCTTCGGGGGCTACATGGCGGTCGCCCTCATCGCCAAGACCGCCGTCAGCGGGACCAACAGCGCGACGGACGCCGAGATGGCCGACAAGTCGGGGGTGGTGGAGGGCAACCCGAGGACGGAGGTCCACTCCGCGCGGGAGCGGGTGGAAGGAAGCGTCGTCGGTGAGCAGACCTCCGGAGGCGTCTCGACCCGGATGGCGACGACGTTCGACGTCGGGACCTGCCCGGACAAGAACGGTGCGTTCGAGGCCAAGGCCACGGTCGACGTGTCGGTGAGCAAGGGATCTGCGGGCCAGCGCACCACGCTCGACGTGACGGTCAAGGGGACCGTCGGCGAGGACGCCTCGACCGAGTCGCTCGACATCACCTTCCGTGCTCAGGGCGGCCGGGCCTCGGGAGGACGGGGCGAGTTCATCGACCTCTCCGGCGCCGCGACCCTGGGGGCGAGCTCGAGCGGCCCGGTCACGGTCAACCGCACCGGGGGCACGGTGAGCGATTCCCTCCGCACCGAGACCGCAGGCACGGGGAATGCCTACGCGCTGCTTCTCGGGGTGCAGATGTACCTTGCGGCCGAGGCGGCGTGGACGTCCGGCCGCTGCGTGCGGCTGGCCTACACGGCCTCGCCGGGACCCAGGGGTCTCGAGCCGGGCAGCGCCGCGTCGATCGTGGCCACGCCGCGCAGCAAGATCGACGGGACCCCGACGAAGGGGACCGTCACGGCGACGCTCTCGGCCGGCGGCGCAGGAGTGCAGCCCGGCTCGGCCGTGCCCGCCGACGCCACGTTCACGTACACGGCCCCGAGCACGTCCGGTGACGGCGGGACGGTCTCGCTCGAGTCGCGCTCGCGGCGAGGGATCGGCACGGCCGACGTCGACCTGAGCACGGGTGGTTCCTACGTCGCCTCGGGGTCGTCCGACGGCGTGACCTTCAGCGGCGAGGTGGCGAGCCTCAGTGCTCCTTTCTCGATCGAGATCTCCTTCCCGGGCGCGGACTCCGGAGCGTTCTCCTTCGAGCCGAGCGACGAGACCAGCGGTGCGGTGACGATCCAGGCCCAGGGCAGCGGCGCAGTCGTGACCGGCGGCGGGACGTACACCGTCGCCGACGACCCCGACGGCACGAAGACGCTCACCGCGACGGTCAGCTCCTGCGTCGACGTCTCGGGCGAGTGCCGGAGCGGCGTCCACCCGATCCTGCTCACCCCCGTGCCCTGACCCGAGCGTTCCGCGACGACGCCGGTGACCGCTCCGGCGAGGACGACGCCGACGGCGGGGCGGGCCGCACCAGGGCCCGACGGTCCCGGGCGACGCCCGCCCCGCTGGGTAGTCTTCGGACGTGCGCACGGAGCCCCGATGACGGCGATGACGTCGGTCGCGGACCTCGCCGCGCTCCTGACGTCCCGCGTGCCGATCGTCGTGCTCGAGACGCGTGACGAGTCCAGGGCCCTGGCGATGATCGTCGCCGCGACCCGCCAGGCCGCCGGCCCGATGCCGGTCTTCGGCTGGACGATCACCGAGGGCCTGGGCCGGGCCGACGTCGACTTCGGCTCCGCGCAGCAGTTCAACTCCGCCCCGCTGGACGTGCTCCGTACGATCCGCGCCACCGACCTGCCCGGCGTCTACGTCCTGGTGGATTTCCACCCCTTCCTCGACGAGCCCATGCACGTGCGCCTGCTCAAGGACATCGGCCAGTCCTACGCGCAGGTGCCGCGGACCGTCGTGCTGCTCAGCCACGCGGTCGAGGTCCCCGAGGAGCTCGAGCACCTGACCGCCCGAGCCGACCTCGCCGTGCCGGGCCGGGACGAGCGGGCCCGGGCGGTCGACGCCGCCGTCGCGGAGTGGTCGCGCAGCCACGGTCAGGTGCTCGTGGACCCGCGCGCCCGGGACCTGCTGGTGGAGAACCTCGGCGGGCTCTCGCTCGGCGAGGTCGAGCGCCTCGCGCGCGGCGCGGTGGCCGACGGCGCCCTGGTGGTCAGCGACCTGCCGACGGTGATGGAGGCCAAGTACGCGCTGCTGCACCGGTCGGGGGTGCTGGAGTACGAGCACGACGTGCCCCCGGTCGACGACCTCGGCGGGATGGCTCGCCTGGTCCAGTGGCTCCAGCGCAGGCGGCCGGCCTTCGACGGCAGCTCCCTGGCGCTGGAGCCGCCTCGTGGGCTGCTGCTCGTCGGCGTCCAGGGCTGCGGCAAGTCGATGGCCGCCAAGGCGGCCGCCGGGGTGTTCGGCGTGCCGCTGCTGCGGCTCGACCTGGCGGCGGTGCACAACAAGTACGTGGGGGAGTCCGAGCGGATCCTGCGCGAGACCCTCGCGACCGCCGACGTCCTGGCGCCCTGCGTGCTGTGGGTCGACGAGGTCGAGAAGGCGCTCGCCGACGACGAGTCCGGTGCCGCGCGCCGGGTGCTCGGCACGCTGCTGACCTGGCTGGCCGAGCGGCGCTCCCGCGCGTTCGTCGTCGCCACCGCGAACGACGTCTCGGCGCTGCCGCCCGAGCTGGTCCGCAAGGGGCGCTTCGACGAGCTGTTCTTCGTCGACCTGCCGGACGCCTCCGCCCGGGCCCACATCCTTCGGGTGCACGCCGCCCGCCGTGGCCTGACGCTCACCGACGCCGACCTGCACGCCCTGGTGCCGACGAGTGCGGGGTACAGCGGCGCGGAGATCGAGCACGCGGTCGTCTCGGCGCTCTACGCCGCGCACGACGACGGCGGTCCGGTCAGCGCGGCGCACGTGCTGGGCGAGCTGCGGGCGACCCGCCCGCTGTCGGTCGTGATGTCCGAGCGGATCGCGGCACTGCGCGGCTGGGCGGCCGGGCGCACGGTACCCGCCGCCGGCTGAGCGGGTGGGCGGCCGACGGGCGCCTGCCTCCCGCTCGCCGGGGTGGGCGTGGCACCCCGGCCCGCGGGCCCCGGGACGTGCCGGCCCGCCGCTGGCCTCAGGGGAGAAGTGCCCGGGCGTGGTCCGGGACGTAGCGCTGGGAGTCCCGCGGGGGTCGGACGTAGCCGGTCGACTGCGGCCGGCGCGGCAGGTGGATCGGCACCCGCAGCACCTCGTCGTACGGGATGCTGCTCACCAGGTGGTGGATCATGTTGAGCCGCGAGCGTCGCTTGTCGTCGTCGTCGACCACCCACCAGGGCGCCTCGGGGATGTCGGTGTGCACGAGCATCTGGTCCTTGGCCCGGGAGTAGTCCTCCCACCGGGTGATCGAGTCCAGGTCCATCGGGGAGAGCTTCCACTGCCGCATCGGGTCGTCGAGCCGGGACCGGAAGCGTGCCTCCTGCTCGGCGTCGGACACCGAGAACCAGTACTTGCGCAGGATGATCCCGTCCTCGACGAGCATCCGCTCGAAGATCGGGCACTGGTGCAGGAAGCGGTGGTACTCGTCGGAGGTGCAGAAGCCCATCACCCGCTCCACCCCGGCGCGGTTGTACCAGGACCGGTCGAACAGGACGATCTCGCCGGCGGCCGGCAGGTGCTCGACGTAGCGCTGGAAGTACCACTGGCTGCGCTCGCGCTCGTGCGGGGCGGGCAGGGCGACGATGCGCGCGACGCGCGGGTTGAGGTACTGGGTGACCCGCTTGATCGTGCTGCCCTTGCCCGCGGCGTCCCGGCCCTCGAAGATCACCACGACCCGCTCGCCCTCGGCGCGCACCCACTCCTGCAGGTCGACGAGCTCGGCCTGCAGCCGGAAGAGCTCCTTCTCGTAGACCTTCTTCGGGAAGCGCTTGTTCCGGGTGACGTCCTTGTCGGCCATGGCTCGCAGCGTAGGCCGCAGCGCCCGCGGGCGGCGGGTGTTCGGTGCCCGCACGTCTCCCTGGGCTCAGGTGGCGGGCCAGACGCCCAGCTCGTTGCCGCTCGGGTCGGTGCAGTGGAACCGTCGCCCGCCGGGGAAGGAGTAGGGGCCCGCCGTCACCGTGCCTCCGGCCGCCACGACGGCCCGCGCGGAGTCGTCCAACGTGTCGGAGTAGAGCAGCACCAGGGGGCCGCCGCACGACGGCGTGCTGCCGGCGCTGAGCCCGCCGACCTCGCCCTCGCCGTCGACCGTGCGGATCCCGGCGTAGCCCGGGCCGTAGTCGTTGAACTCCCGCCGAACGCCGCCGAGTAGAACGCCGTCGCCGCGATGGCCCCATGGCATCAGGAATCCTGGCGGACCGCGTGGTGCTGGTGACCGGGGCCAGTCGCCGCATCGCGATCGGCGCGGCGATCGCGCGCCGTGCCGTGGCGGACGGCGCCAGGGTGCTGCTGCACTCGTGGGCGCCCCACGACGCGGAGCAACCCTGGGGCGCCGACGTCGGCGGGGCGGACGTTTGACGACCGACCACCGTTCGCCCGCGCCGCCGGGGCTTCCCACGCGGGTAGCCTGAGCCCGTCAGTGCACCTGCGAGGTTGGGGACGACCGCGACCGATGAGCACCCCTCAGCAGTCCACCGAGCACCTGCCCGACACCGTCGAGCACGCCGCAGCGACCCCCGAGGTCGCGCTGCCGTGGGCCGAGCTCGGGCTCAAGGCCGACGAGTACCAGCGCATCGTCGACCTCCTCGGCCGCCGCCCGACCGCCGCCGAGCTCGCCATGTACTCGGTCATGTGGTCGGAGCACTGCTCGTACAAGTCGTCCAAGGTGCACCTGGCCCAGTTCGGCCAGAAGGTCAGCCCGGCGATGAAGGAGCACCTGCTCGTCGGGATCGGCGAGAACGCGGGCGTCGTGGACATCGGCGACGGCTGGGCGGTGACCTTCAAGGTCGAGAGCCACAACCACCCGAGCTTCGTCGAGCCGTACCAGGGCGCCGCGACCGGCGTCGGCGGGATCGTCCGCGACATCATCTCGATGGGCGCCCGCCCGGTCGCCGTGATGGACCAGCTGCGGTTCGGCGCCGTCGACCACCCCGACACGGCTCGCGTGGTGCACGGCGTCGTCGCCGGCGTCGGCGGCTACGGGAACTCGCTCGGCCTGCCCAACATCGGCGGCGAGCTCGTCTTCGACCCCAGCTACCAGGGCAACCCGCTGGTCAACGCGCTGTGCGTCGGCGTGCTGCGGCACGAGGACATCCACCTGGCCAACGCCTCGGGCGTCGGCAACAAGGTGGTGCTCTTCGGCGCGCGCACCGGCGGCGACGGCATCGGCGGGGCCTCGATCCTGGCCAGCGAGACGTTCGACGAGACCAAGCCCTCCAAGCGCCCCAGCGTGCAGGTCGGCGACCCGTTCATGGAGAAGGTGCTCATCGAGTGCTGCCTCGAGCTCTACGCCGCGCGCGTGGTCGAGGGCATCCAGGACCTCGGCGCCGCCGGCATCTCCTGCGCCACCTCCGAGCTCGCCTCCAACGGCGACGGCGGCATGCACGTGGACCTGGAGAAGGTCCTGCTGCGTGACCCGAGCCTGACCGCCGGCGAGATCCTCATGTCGGAGTCGCAGGAGCGGATGATGGCCGTCGTCGCTCCCGACAAGCTCGGGGAGTTCCTCGCGATCACCGGCAAATGGGACGTGGAGACCGCCGTGATCGGCGAGGTCACCGGTACCGGCCGGCTCACGATCGACCACTTCGGTCACCGGATCGTCGACGTCGAGCCCCGCTCGGTCGCCCACGACGGCCCCACCTACCACCGCCCCTACGCGCGTCCCTCCTGGCAGGACGGCCTGCAGGCCGACACCGTCAGCGGCCCCGACGGCGCCGCCCGCTACCCCCGGCCGGCGACCGGCGACGAGCTGCGCGCGACCCTGCTGCGCCTCATCGCCTCGCCCAACCTCGCGAGCAAGGCGTGGGTGACCGATCAGTACGACCGCTTCGTCCAGGGCAACACCGCGCTCGCCCAGCCGGACGACGGCGGCGTCATCCGGGTCGACGAGACCAGTGGCCTCGGCGTCGCGCTCGCCACCGACGCGAACGGCCGCTACGCCAAGCTCGACCCGTACACCGGCGCGCAGCTGGCGCTGGCCGAGGCCTACCGCAACGTCGCGACCGTCGGCGCTCGCCCGATGGCGGTGACCGACTGCCTCAACTTCGGCTCCCCGGAGGACCCGGACTCGATGTGGCAGCTGGTCCAGGCGATCGAGGGCCTGGCCGACGCCTGCCTCACCCTCGGCATCCCGGTCACCGGCGGCAACGTCTCGTTGTACAACGGCACCGGCGAGCCCGGCACGATCGACTCCTCGATCCACCCCACGCCCGTCGTCGGCGTGCTCGGCGTGCTCGACGACGTCGCCCGGGTGACGCCCTCCGGCTGGCGGGTGCCCGGCCAGGCCATCTACCTGCTCGGCCGCACCGCCGGCGAGCTCGACGGCTCGGCCTGGGCCGACGTCGTGCACGGTCAGCTCGGCGGCCTGCCGCCGCGGGTGGACCTCGCCGCGGAGAAGACCCTCGGCGCGATCCTCGTCAACGCCTCCCGGGACGGCCTGGTCGACGCAGCCCACGACCTGTCCGAGGGGGGCCTGGCCATCGGCCTGGCCGAGGCCTGCCTGCGCTACGGGACCGGCGCGCGCGTCTGGCTCGAGGAGCTGTGCGCCCGCGACGGGGTCACCCCCTTCGAGGCCCTCTTCGGCGAGTCGACCGCCCGCGCGGTGGTCGCGGTGCCGCGCACCGAGGAGGTGCGCTTCATGGACATGTGCACCGCGCGCGGCTTCCCGACGCTGCGGATCGGCGTGACCGACGACAGCGAGGCCGACGACGAGTCGACCGGTGTGACGGCAGACGCCCGGCCCGGCCCGGCGCTGCGCGTCCAGGACGCCTTCACGGTCCCGATCGCCGAGCTCGCCGCGGTCTCCCGCGCCACCCTGCCGCAGTACTTCGCCTGAGGGGGCCGGGCGGTGCCGCCGCGTCGCCGGACCGACCCGGTCGAGGGCCGTGCGGCGCTCCAGGCCTGGCTCCGTGATCCCGGCGCGGTACCCCGCTCCGTCCTGCGGACGGCGGTCCGGTTCACGCTCGAGGAGCTCGCCGACGTCGCCCCGGGGAACGCGGTGGAGGTGCGCGTCCCGCCGGACGGCGCCGTGCAGGCGGTCGCCGGCCCGCGGCACACCCGCGGCACCCCGCCGCACGTCGTCGAGACCGACCCGGTCACCTGGCTCGCGCTGGCCAGCGGTGAGCTGACCTGGGACGAGGCCGTCGCCAGCGCGGCGGTGTCCGCCTCCGGGGAGCGTGCCGACCTCGGCAGGTACCTCCCGCTCCAGGCGGCCCGGCGCCGCTGAACGGTCCCCGGACGGGCGATGAACGCCCTGTGACATCCCGATGACCGAAGTCATAGGAGGGGTGCTCCGGGGCGAGGATCGGGCATACGGTGCACGAACGGGCGCACCGCGAGCGCTACGGGACCGTCTGGCTCAGCGCCGGCACCACCCCGACCGTCAAGAGCACGGAGCTGGAGCGACCCGGCCCCGCGGCCGACGCGATCGCCGCCTCGAACGCCGCACGGCGTCTGCTCCTTGACGACGGCCGCAGCACGCAGGTCACCGCCACCACGCAGCCCTACCTGCGCGCCGGCGAGCCGGTGCGGGTGGGCGACGGGTTCGACCCGATCGGGCTCTCCTACATCCTCGGCTACGGCTTCGACGAGTGGCGGCTGCAGCCGACCGCCCCGATCGACGCCACGACCTCCGCGGACGCCAAGGCCGCCTTCACCGTGCTCAACCCGCGGCCGGCCGAGCCGGCGGACGTCGGCGGTGACCTTCGCCTGGCCACCTTCAACGTGCTCAACTACTTCACGACCTTCACCGCGGACGACCCGGACGCGCGCGGCGCGCAGAACGCGGCCCAGTTCGCCCTCCAGAAGGCCAAGATCGTCGCGGCCCTCTCCGCCCTGGACGCCGACGTCGTCGCGCTGCAGGAGATCGAGAACTCCACCCAGTTCGGCGACGGCACGCCCGACGTGGCCCTCGCCGACCTCGTGGACGGTCTGAACGCCGCGGCCGGCAGCGAGGTCTGGGCCTACGTGCCCACCCCCGCCGCCCTCGTCGGCCCCGGCGCCCCCGCGACCGACCCGATCATGAACGCGATCATCTACCGCACCGCCACGGTGGCCCCGGTGGGCGAGAGCGCGACGCAGGTGGACGAGACCGTCTGGGACATCGCCCGGGAGCCGATCGCCCAGCGGTTCACCACCGCCGACGGCAGCGGCCGTGACGTCGTCGTCATCGCGAACCACTTCAAGTCCAAGGGCGGCGGTGTGGGCGACGAGCCCGCCGACGGCCAGGGCTTCTTCACCGCGGAACGGGTCGAGCAGGCGCAGGCGGTGCTGGCCCTCGCCACCGAGCTCGAGGCCGCCACCGGTGTGGACGACATCGCGATCATGGGCGACCTGAACTCCTACAGCCAGGAGGACCCGATCGCGGCCCTCGCCGACGCCGGGTACACCGACCTCGTCGCGAGCCGCGCGGCCGGCCAGTACACGTACACCTTCGACGGCGAGCTGGGCTCGCTCGACCACGTCCTGGCCAGCCCCTCGCTCGCCGCACGGGTCACCGGCACGGCCGTGTGGGACATCAACGCCGACGAGTGGTCGGGCTACGCCTACTACGCCGCCACGGTCGAGGCCGGCACGGTGTACCGGGCCTCGGACCACGACCCGATCCTCGTGGGGGTCGAGGCGTCCTCGACGCTGACCCTCGACCTCGTCGGCATCAACGACTTCCACGGTCGCCTCGAGGCCGGGTCCGGCGGGGTGGCCGGCGCGGCCGTCCTCGCCGGAGCGGTGGACAGCTTCCGGTCGGCGAACCCGAACACCCTGTTCGTCTCGGCCGGCGACAACATCGGGGCCTCGACGTTCACGTCCTTCATCCAGCAGGACAACCCGACGCTCGACGCCCTCGACGCGATGGGCCTCGACGTCTCGGCGCTCGGCAACCACGAGTTCGACCAGGGCCGGGTGGACGTGGACGACCGCATCCTGGCCCGGGCGGACTTCCCGTACCTGTCGGCGAACCTCTACGACCGGACCACCGGGGCGCGCGCCTACGACGCCTCCTGGGTCACCGACGTGGACGGGGTGAGCGTCGGTGTCATCGGTGCCGTCACCGAGCAGCTTCCCGAGCTCGTCTCTCCGGACGGCATCGCCTCGCTCGACGTGCGGCCGCTGGTCTCCGAGGTCAACGCCGTCGCCGCCGAGCTCTCGGACGGCGAGGCGGCCAACGGTGAGGCGGACGTCATCGTCGTGCTGGTGCACGAGGGGCCCGCCGGCCCGGACCTGGCCGACTCCACGGGCGACTCGGTCTTCGGGCAGATCGTCTCGGGCCTCGACGCCGAGATCGATGCCGTCTTCACCGGGCACACCCACCAGGAGCTCGCCCACCTCGTGCCGCGCACCGGCGACCCGAGCGGATTGCCGCTCCCGGTCGTCCAGGGCGCGTCCTACGGGATCGACCTCGCGCACGTGACCCTCACGATCGACCGGGCCTCCGGCGACGTCGTCGCGAACGCCGCGGAGATCGTCCCGCTCGTGACCGGTGGATTCACCGCCGACCCGGAGGTCGCCCAGATCGTCGCCGACGCGGTCGCGGCCGCCGAGGGGCCGGGCAACGTCTCGCTCGGCACCATCACCGAGTCGGTCCTGCGGGCTGTCAAGGCCGACGGAAGCGACGATCGCGGGGGCGAGTCGACCCTGGGCAACCTCGTCGCGGACGTCCAGCTATCCGCGACGCAGGGTCTCGGCACGCAGATCGCCTTCATGAACCCCGGCGGGCTGCGCACCGACCTGCTGTTCGCCTCCTCGGGCCCCGCCGACCCGGACGGCAACGTGACCTTCCGGGAGGCGGCGACCGTCCAGCCCTTCGCCAACACCCTGGTCGCCACCACGCTCACCGGGCAGCAGGTCGTGGACGTGCTCGAGGAGCAGTGGCAGCCCGCGGGGTCCAGCCGGCCCTTCCTCAAGCTCGGCATCGCCGGGATGACCTACACCTACGACCCGGCGGCCGCGGCAGGGGCCCGGATCGGGGCGGTGCTGGTCGGCGGGACCCCCCTGGACCTGGCCGGCGAGTACCGCGTGGTCGCGAACTCCTTCCTCGCGGCGGGTGGTGACAACTTCACCACCCTGGGGCAGGGGTCGAACCCGACCGACACCGGCCAGATCGACCTGCAGGCCTTCGTCGACTACATGGGGGCGAACTCGCCCGTCCCGCCCGACCCGGCCCAGCGGGCCGTCGGGGTGCACCTCGACGCCGTCCCGGCGGACGGGTACGCCGCAGGGGACACGGTCACGGCTGCGCTGAGCTCCCTGCAGTTCAGCACGGCCGCGGCCGCCGGCGGGCCGCTGCGGCCGACGGCGCGCCGCGCCGGGCCGGGCGACCGGCCGCTGCGGTCGGCGGCGTCGGCCCGTAGGGTCGGGTCTCGTGAGCAGCGCCGACCAGCAGCCCGAGCCGACCGCGCCGGCGGAGCCGACCCCACCCGCGGCGACAGGGGCGGAGGACCCGGGCGATCCCGCGGCCGCGGGCGGTCCCGCGGACCCGGGCGGTACCGCGGACCCGGGCGATCCCGCGGCGCCCGCGGCGCCGACGGCGCCGACGGAGCCGACGGAGCCACCGTCCGCCGAGGAGCTCGCGCGGATCGCGGTCCCCGCCACGCTGCGGCACGCTCCGCGGTACCGGGCCTTCGTGGTCGCGGGGATCGTCGTCGGGCTGCTCGTCTCCCTCGTCGTCGTGCTCGTCGGCCAGGGGCGCACCGAGGCGGGCACCGGGATCGTGCTGGCCTTCGTGGCCGCCGTCATGGTGCTCGTCGGTGCCGCGCTCGGCGCCGTCGTCGCCGTCCTGGTGGACCGCCGCACGCGTCGCTGAGACCGGACGTCCGGGGCGCCGTCGACCCCCGGGGAGCGGTCCTCGCGACCGTGGGCAGCCCTCGGGGCCCGGCCTGGGCGTGTGCGACCATAGGCCCGTGGCGCGCCCCGACGGTCGACTGACCCACGACCTCCTCCCCGGTGAGAAGGGACCGCAGGATGCCTGCGGCGTCTTCGGGGTCTGGGCGCCCGGCGAAGAGGTCGCCAAGCTCACCTACTTCGGCCTGTACGCGCTCCAGCACCGTGGCCAGGAGTCCGCCGGCATCGCGACCTCCAACGGCGAGCAGCTGCTCGTCTACAAGGACATGGGCCTCGTCTCGCAGGTCTTCGACGAGACGGCGCTCGACGCGCTCACCGGGCACCTGGCGATCGGCCACACGCGCTACTCGACCACCGGCGCCTCCACCTGGGAGAACGCGCAGCCCACGCTCGGGCCCACCGCCGGCGGGACGGTCGCCCTCGGGCACAACGGCAACCTCACCAACACCGCCGAGCTCATCGACCTGGTCGCCGAGCGGTACGGCCCTCGGCGGCGCGGCGAGCTCGCCCGCGGCAACACCACGGACACCGCGCTCGTCACGGCGCTGCTGGCCGGGGACCAGGACCACACGCTCGAGGCGACGGCGCTGGAGGTCCTTCCGCGGCTGCGCGGCGCCTACTGCCTCGTCTTCATGGACGAGCACACGCTGTACGCCGCCCGCGACCCGCACGGCGTCCGGCCGCTCGTGCTGGGTCGGCTGGAGCGGGGCTGGGTCGTCGCGAGCGAGACGGCGGCGCTGGACATCGTCGGTGCCTCGTTCGTCCGCGAGGTGGAGCCCGGGGAGCTCCTCGTCATCGACGCCGACGGCCTGCGCAGCACCCGCTTCGCCGAGCCGACCCCGACGGGCTGCGTCTTCGAGTACGTCTACCTGGCCCGCCCGGACACCACCATCGCCGGCCGGTCGGTGCACGCGGCCCGGGTGGAGATGGGCCGGAGGCTGGCCCGGGAGTTCCCGGTCGACGCGGACCTCGTCATCCCGGTGCCCGAGTCCGGCACCCCCGCGGCGATCGGCTACGCGGCCGAGTCGGGGATCCGGTACGCCCAGGGCCTGACGAAGAACGCCTACGTCGGGCGGACGTTCATCCAGCCCTCGCAGACGCTGCGCCAGCTCGGCATCCGGCTCAAGCTCAACCCGCTGCGCGAGGTCATCCGGGGTCAGCGCCTCGTCGTCGTCGACGACTCCATCGTCCGCGGCAACACCCAGCGCGCCCTGGTGCGGATGCTCCGCGAGGCCGGGGCGGCCGAGGTGCACGTGCGGATCTCCTCCCCGCCGGTCCAGTGGCCCTGCTTCTACGGGATCGACTTCGCCTCCCGGGCCGAGCTCATCGCCACCGGCCTGACCCCCCAGGACGTCGGCCGCTCCATCGGCGCGGACTCCCTGGGCTACATCTCGCTGGCCGGCATGGTCGGGGCGACCGACCAGCCCGCCTCCCGGCTCTGCACGGCCTGCTTCACCGGCCAGTACCCCATCCCCCTGCCGCCGGCCAGCCGGATCGGTGCCGCCCTCGTCGAGCAGACCGAGCTGCCGCTCGGTGCGCCCGAGGACGGTCTGGCCTCCGTCCTCGGCGGTGTCGGCGGGTCGAGCGCACTGGAGCACCCGTGACCGAACCCGTCACCTACGCCGCCGCCGGAGTCGACACCGGAGCAGGCGACCGGGCCGTCGAGCTGATGGCCGCGGCCGTCCGGGCGACGCACGGCCCGCAGGTCCTCGGCGGCGTCGGCGGGTTCGCCGGGCTCTGGGACGCCTCCGCGCTGACCACCTACCGCCGGCCGCTGCTGGCGACCTCCACCGACGGCGTCGGCACCAAGGTCGCGATCGCCCAGGCCATGGACGTGCACGACACGATCGGCTACGACCTGGTCGGCATGGTCGTGGACGACATCGTCGTGGTGGGTGCCCAGCCGCTCTTCATGACGGACTACATCGCCACCGGACGGGTCGTCCCCGAGCGGGTCGCGGACATCGTCCGGGGGATCGCCGCGGCCTGCGCGGAGACCGGCACGGCCCTGGTCGGCGGGGAGACCGCCGAGCACCCCGGGCTGCTCGCGCCGGACGAGTACGACGTCGCCGGTGCCGCCACCGGCGTGGTCGAGGCCGATGCCGTGCTCGGTCCGGACCGGGTGCGCAGCGGGGACGTCGTCCTGGCGATGGCGTCCTCCGGGCTGCACTCCAACGGCTACTCCCTCGTGCGCCGGGTGATCCAGGTCGCCGGCTGGGAGCTCGACCGCCAGGTCCCCGAGCTCGGCCGCACCCTCGGCGCCGAGCTGCTCGAACCGACCCGGCTCTACACCCGGCCGTGCCTCGCGCTCGCCGGGACGCCGGGCGCCGCGGTGCACGCCTTCAGCCACGTGACCGGCGGCGGCCTGGCGGCCAACCTCGCGCGGGTGCTGCCGACCGGGCTCGTCGCGGAGATCGACCGCTCGTCCTGGCTGGTGCCGCCGATCTTCGACCTGGTCCGGCGGCTCGGCTCCGTGCCGTGGTCCGACCTGGAGGCCACGCTCAACCTGGGCATCGGCATGGTCGCCGTCGTCGCGCCCGAGGGCGTCGACACGGCGCTCGCCGCGCTCGGCGCCTCGGGTGTCCCGGCCTGGGTCCTGGGCACCGTCGGCCCGGACGACGGCGCCCGCGACGTGCTGCGCGGAACCAAGGGGGTCCACGGCGGGGGCGCTCGCCTCGTCGGCGACTACCGGGTCTGAGCCGCGACCACCGCGCGACGCACCGCGCGCGACGGCACGTCGGGCGTGCGTCAGCCGGGCACTCCCGCCACGTGCGCGGCGACCGCAGCACGCGAACGCCCGAACGGGGGCGCAGACCGGAGGGTCAGCGCGTCAACGGTCGTCGGACCAGCCCCGGAAGTCGTCGTCCTCGACCGGGTCGTCGGTCGCACGACTCTCCGTCGCCAGATCGGTACGGCGTCCGCCAGACGTGAGCTCCTGCTCGAGGGCTCGATAGTTCGGCTCGTAGCTGGAGTACTTCAGCTCGCGAGCGACCTTGGTCTGCTTCGCCTTCTGACGGCCGCGCCCCATGGCATCGACCCCCTCTTACGTGGAAGCGGGGCGGCATCGTGCGTGCACGTGCGGCCCCGGGGTTCTGGTATCTACGTCGTGGGACAACGGTACATGGTGCTGCACTATTCCGGCGACCTCCCGGGGCCGGGCCTGCCGCCCGGCGGGCCCCGGCGCAGTCGTGTTGGTCCCAAATGTCCCAGATCTCGGCGCAGCGGGGCGCTACGGTTGTGGCGCGTGCACGGCCCGTGCTCGCGGCGGTCCAGGGTGTCGGGGGCCCTGCCGAGTGGTGTGTGACCTGGAGGAACCGTGTCAGCACAGACGGTGGAGCACGAGGCCCTCCTGACGCCCGGCGAGGTCGCCGTGCTGTTCCGGGTCGACCCCAAGACGGTCTCCCGCTGGGCCAAGGCCGGCAAGCTCTCGGCGGTGCGGACGCTCGGCGGCCACCGCCGGTTCCGTGAGTCCGAGATCCGCGAGCTCGTCGGACTGGCGCCCGAGGTGCCGATCGCGCCGCGCGTGACCGACTGAGCGTGCCCCGGCGTCGGCTGCCGGAGCTCTACGACGCCGACAGCTGGCTGGCGCACGTCGCGGCTCGTGCGGTCCCCGGGCTCGAGGACGTCACCGCGCACACCGTCCGTCGGCTCGTCCCGGTCGGCCCGGCGGGCGCGCAGGTCTGCGTGACGGTCCGCTTCGACCGGTCCGGGTCATCCGTCGGCCGCTGGCTCGCCACGACCGACGCCGACGGCTCGCCCGCGCCGGCGGCACTCGACGACGCCCTGAGCGCCTGGCTCGGGCTCGACACCGACACCGCCGCGGCGGCTGCGCACCTGCGCGAGGACCCCCTGCTCGCGCCGCTCGTCGCGGCGCGGCCCGGTCTGGTCGTGCCCGGGACGGTCGACGGCGGGGAGCTCGCCCTGCGCACGGTGCTCGGCCAGCAGGTGAGCATCGCCGCGGCCCGGACGCTCACCGGCCGTCTGGTCGCCCTGCTCGGCCCGGAGCTCCGGCCGGGGCTCCGGGCGTTCCCCACCCCGGCTGCCGTCGCCGCGGCCGGCGTCGACGCGCTACGAGCGCTCGGACTGACCGGCTCGCGTGCCGCCAGCCTCGTCCACCTCGCGCGCGCCCTGGCCGAGGGGCTCGACCTGCGTCCGCACGGCGCCGGCGGTCCGGCGGCCCGGGCAGCGCTGGCCGGGCTCCCGGGCGTCGGCCCGTGGACCGTCGAGTACGTGGCCCTCCGGGCGCTCCGCGACCCCGACGCGTTCCCCGCGCACGACCTCGTCCTGCGGCAGTCCCTCGGCGGCGTGGGTGCCCGGGAGGCGCTGTGGCGTGCCGAGGCCTGGCGGCCGTGGCGAGGCTACGCGGCGCAGCACCTGTGGCGGGCCGCCGCGGCGACCTAGAACTTGCGGACGACCTTGGTGACGAGCGCGATCGCGGCGGCGGCCCCGGCGCCGAGGATCACCCACCCGGTCGTCGTGGCCTCCGGCTCGTCGGGTCCGCGGGTCTCGCGGGCGACCCGGCGGCGCACCTCGGCCAGGGCCGCCTTGGCCTCGTCGACCGCGCGGCCCGCGTTGGCCTTGGGGTCGAGGCGGTCGGTCAGCTCGTCGATCGTGGCCTGGAGCTCCGCGCGTGAGCGCGCGATCTCGGCCTCGATGTCATGGCTCTCGCTCATCGACCCCACCCTTCCTTGACGGCGGCGACATCCGCCTTGATGCTCTCCTGCGCCTTGGCGGGCACCGGCGGGACCCCTCGGGCGAGAGCGTTCTTGCCGACGAACGCGAGCAGCGCCGCGACGAGGAAGAGGACCACCGCGACGATCAGGGCGGCCAGCCACGGTGCGACGGCGTTCGCGAGGCCGAGGACGGCGGTCGCGATGAGCGTGCCGAGCCCGAAGAAGGCCAGCGCGGCCGCGGCGACGAAGAGGCCGATGCCGATGCCGGCGTTCTTGGCCTTCGTCGCCATCTCGGCCTTGGCCAGCCGGATCTCGTTGTGGACCAGCTGCGAGAGCTGTTCCGAGAGGGACGAGACGAGCTCGCCGATGCTCGGTCTGGGTTCGGTGCGTCCGGGGCTGGTCACGTCACCACGTCCTTCGTCCGGTCGGTGCGGTCGGCCGCGGCGGTGGCCGCCGTCGACCCGTCGGGCCAGGCGCACCGGCTCCGGCGCGTCCCGTCGCACCATTCTTGTGCACCTGCGCCCTCGGCGCAGGTATTCGGGCGGGGCGAGCCGCACGCACGTACGTGCGTGCGCACGCCGGGGCAGGGCCCGGGGAGCTGTCAAGGGTCTGCGCGGCGGTCTGGCGCCGGGCCGGACACCGGAGACGCGGTGCCGATGGAGGTGGCCACTGGCAGGGTCGAACTGCCGACCTTTCGATTTTCAGTCGAACGCTCTACCAACTGAGCTAAGTGGCCGTGCTGCGGTGCGAAGACGCCGATGCCCGGTCGAGTGACCGGGCGGACGACGAGCGACCCCGACGGGACTTGAACCCGCGACCTCCGCCGTGACAGGGCGGCGCGCTAACCAACTGCGCTACGGGGCCTTGTGGTGAGACAAGGAACCTGATGATCGTGCTGCACTGCTGTCCTGCTCGTACCCCCAACGGGATTCGAACCCGTGCTACCGCCGTGAAAGGGCGGGGTCCTGGGCCGCTAGACGATGGGGGCCGGTGTCATCCGGCCGTCCAAGGACTCCCGCCGAAGACCTCGGAAAGCATACGGGTTCGGGCCGCGATCTCCAAAGCCGGGCGCTGCGGCCCCACAATGGGGGCGTGGTGACCATGACGCGGGAGGACTTCGAGGACGCCGTCCGGGACGCCCTCGACCTCATCCCCGCCGAGCTCGCCGCCCGGATGGACGACGTCGTCGTGCTGGTCGAGGACGACGCCCCGGACGACGCCCCGGACCTGCTCGGCCTCTATGAGGGTGTGCCGCTCACCGAGCGCGACGGCTGGTGGGCGGCCGGGTCGTTGCCGGACCGGATCACCGTCTTCCGCCGACCGACGCTGGCGATCTGCGCGACGGTCCAGGAGGTGGTCGACGAGGTCGCGGTGACCATCGTGCACGAGATCGCGCACCACTTCGGCATCGACGACGAGCGTCTGGCCGAGCTCGGCTGGGACTGATGCGGACGGGCGCGCCGGGACGGCCGGCACGCGCAGACGGAGGAGGACGGATGCGGATCGGGATCGTGCTGCTGCCGCAGGACCGCTGGGCCGACGCGCGGCCGCGGTGGCAGCGGGCCGAGGAGTACGGCTTCGACCACGCCTGGACCTACGACCACCTGGCCTGGCGGTCCCTGGCCGACGAGCCCTGGTTCGCGACGGTCCCGCTGCTGGCGGCCGTCGCCACCGTCACCGAGCGGATCCGCCTCGGCACCTGGGTGGCCAGCCCGAACTTCCGCCACCCGGTGCCGTTCGCCAAGGAGCTGATGGGGCTCGACGACCTCAGCGGAGGTCGGCTGATCGCCGGGATCGGCGCCGGCGGGACGGGCTTCGACGCCGACGTCCTGGGCCCGGGGCCGGTGCCCTCCGTGCGGGCCGACCGCTTCGCCGAGTTCGTCGAGATGCTCGACGCGCTGCTCACCTCGCCGGTGACCGAGCGCACCGGCGGGCACTTCTCCGCGCACGGCGCCCGGATGATCCCCGGCTGCGTCCAGCAGCCGAGGGTCCCGTTCGCGCTCGCAGCCAACGGCCCGCGCGCGCTGCGGCTCGCCGCGCGGCTGGGCGAGGGCTGGGTGACCTACGGGCCGCCCGTCGACGACGACGCCTCCGGCGCGGCCGCCCTGGAGGACTGGTGGCGGGGGCTGGCGCGCCTGGTCGGGCGCTTCGAGGAGGCCGTCGTCGAGGTCGGCCGGACCCGCCCGGTCGACCGCTACCTCAACCTCGACGGCGCGCCGGTCTTCTCGCTGGCCTCCGCGGCGACGATGCGCGAGGGCGTGGAGCGTGCCGCGTCGCTGGGATTCACGGACGTCGTCGTGCACTGGCCGCGGGCCGAGGGCGTCTACGCCGGCAGCACCGAGGTCCTCGAGCAGGTCGCCGGCGAGCTGCCTGCTCTCCAGGCACTGCGACCGGCGCAGCGCCCCGTGCCCTGACCGGCGGGGGTCAGGCGCGCTCGGCGACCTGGCGGGCGCTCCAGGCGCTGGCCACCATCGACGCGAGGTCGTGGGTCATCCGCCAGTCGAGGTCGCGGGCGGCCAGCTCGCCGGAGGCGACGATGCGCGCCGGGTCGCCGGGGCGGCGGTCGGCGATCTCCGGGGTGAACGGGATGCCGGTCACCGAGGCCATCGCGGTCATGATCTCGCGCACCGAGACGCCGTCGCCGCTGCCGAGGTTGTAGACCGGCTCCAGGGCCCGGCCCTCGGCCAGGGCGGTCGCGGAGGCGACGTGCGAACGGGCGAGGTCGGCGACGTGGATGTAGTCGCGCACGCAGGTGCCGTCCGGCGTGGGGTAGTCGTCACCGTTGATCCGCGGGGTGCGTCCCTCGACCAGTGCGTTGAGGACCAGCGGGAAGAGGTTGTGCGGGCTGGAGTCGTACAGGTCGTCGCGGCCCGAGCCGACGACGTTGAAGTAGCGCAGCGAGGTGTGCCGCACGGGGGTCGCGCTGTCCCGGGTGGCGATCTCCTGGTCGGCGAGCAGCCACTCGCCGATCAGCTTGGACTGGCCGTAGGGCGACTCCGGGCTGGTCGGGGTCGTCTCGGTGACGAGCAGGGTGTCGGGGGTGCCGTAGACGGCCGCGCTGGAGGAGAAGACGATCCGGTGGACGCCGGCCTCGGCCATCGCCTCGAGCAGGTGGGCGGTGCCCGTGACGTTCTGCTCGTAGGTGTGCAGCGGCCGCTGCACGCTGACCCCGGCGTACTTGAAGCCGGCGAGGTGGACGACGCCGACGCACCCGTGCGCCCGGAGCGCCTCGGCGACCGTCGCGGTGTCGAGGATGCTCGCCTCGACGAGCTCGACTCCCTCCGGCACGAACGCGCGGTGCCCGCTCGACAGGTCGTCGAGGACGACGGCGTTGATCCCCGCGTCGAGGAACGCCTGCACCACGTGCGCCCCGATGTACCCGGCCCCGCCCGTCACCATCCATGTCATGGTGCGAGTGTACGAACCGAAACGAAAGAAGTCCAACAAAAACGCACAGAAGTCCGCACGGCGGGTCGACCTCGTCCGGGGGTGTGCCGGCCCGCCCGGAGTCGGGCCTAGCCTGAACGGGTGAACACTGCCGTCACCATCGCCGAGTCCGCTGTCATCTCCGGGGTCGCCCTCGTGCTGGGGCTGGCCGGAGCGCTGATCGTCGCACTGGTCCTCGCCGAGGTCATCGCCGCCGTCGTGCGGGTGCTGGGCCATCGCTCCCGGCTGTCGGAGAACCTGTCCCGGCGGGCCCGTCGCCCGCTGCGGATCGTCCTGGTCGTCGCCGCGGTCTGGATCGCGCTGCGGATCGTGACGCCGGGCGGGGCCGACCGGCCGGGCTGGATGCCGCCGACCGAGCACGTGCTGCTCATCGCGCTGATCCTCTCCGGGGCGTGGCTGATCGGCGCACTGCTCTTCGTCGTCGAGGACGCGACCCTGGCGCGCTACCGGGTCGACACGCCGGACAGCGTCGACAACCGGCACGCCCGACGGGTGCAGACCCAGGTGATGATCCTGCGCCGGGTCACCGTGGGCGCCCTCGTCCTCGGTGCGCTCGCCGGCGCACTGCTCACCTTCCCCGAGGCGCGCACCGCCGGAGCCGGGCTGCTCGCCTCCGCCGGCCTGGTGTCGGTGGTCGCTGCGCTCGCGGCGCAGAGCACGCTCGCCAACGTGTTCGCCGGCCTCCAGCTGGCCTTCACCGACGCGATCCGGGTGGACGACGTCGTGGTCGTCGAGGGGCAGTGGGGCCGGATCGAGGAGATCACGCTGACCTACGTCGTCCTGCACCTGTGGGACGACCGCCGGCTCATCCTGCCCTCGACGTGGTTCGCCACCACGCCGTTCGAGAACTGGACGCGCCGGGCGGCCGACATGCTCGGCACCGTGGAGCTCGACGTCGACTGGTCGGTCCCGGTCCCGGCGATGCGGGCCGAGCTCACCCGGCTGCTCCAGGCCAGCGAGATGTGGGACCACCGGGTCGGGGTGCTCCAGGTGACCGAGGCGACCGGCGGCTGGGTGCGCGTGCGGGCGCTGGCCAGCGCCGCCGACGCGCCGACCCTCTTCGACCTGCGCTGCGCGGTGCGAGAGGGCCTGGTCGCCTGGCTCCAGCGTGAGCACCCGGGCGCCCTGCCGCGCACGCGCATCGAGGGCTCGGCGCCGGGCGAGGGCGGCGCGCTCCCCGGCCGCGGTGCGGCGCTCGAGGACGGCGCGCCCCCGGCCCCCGGCGGCGACACCGGCGTGCCGGACGGCGACGCGGACGGGGTCCCCGGGCTGCGCCGCGTCCTGCGGGCCGACGGTTCCGCGGACACCCAGCTGCTCGACCGCGGCCGCGACTCCCGCCTGTTCACCGGCAGCCTGGACGCCGTCGAGCGTTCCCGCGCCTTCGGCGGGCCCGGCGAGAGCGCGATCGCCGAACGCGAGGCGTCGGCGCAGGGTGTGCCGACGGCCGAGCAGCCGATCTCCCCGAGGGCGCGCAACCGGCCGGGACCCGAGCACCCCGCGCGCTGATCAGCGGGCCGCACGCGCCACCGCGGTGAGGCTCGCGCCCAGCACGTCGGCCTGACCCGTGGCCGCGGACGCCTGCGCGAGGGCAGCGGTCACGGCGAGGGCGACCACGCGGGCGTGCAGGGCGCGTGCGGTGGGGACCGGGCCGTAGGCGGTGAGGAAGGCCGCCCGGGCGGTGCCCTCGAAGGCGGCGAAGCCGAGCATGAGATCGACGGCCGGGTCCGCCAGGCTCGTGTCACCCCAGTCGATCACCCCGCCGACCTCGCCCTCGGCGACCAGCACGTGCCGCAGGTGGAGGTCCCCGTGCACGAGGACGGGCGGGCCGGCGGGGTCCTCGAGCCCCGCCGCCGCGGCGATCAGCCGGTCGACCGCGGCGTCCGGCCCCAGCAGCCCGGCGGCACGCAACGCGGCGATGCGGGAGCGAGCCCGGTCGGCCTGGCGCCGTGGCCGACCGCGGCCGACGGGGTCGACCGGGAGCCCGAGATCGACGCCGAGCGCGGTGTGCTCGGGCCGGTGCAGCGCGGCGAGGAAGGCGCCCAGCGCCGCGGCGAGCCCGACGTCGCCGTCGGCCCGGTGCGGTCCGTCGCCGGCGGCCCGACCGGCCGGGGACCCGGCGGCCTCCAGGCGTGCGAGCTCGACGCCGGGCAGCTTCTCCGCGCCCCAGAACGGCCAGGGCAGCTCGGCCGTCGGGCGGCCGACGAAGCGTGGCACCGGGACCGCGAGCGGCAGGCGCGGCCCGAGTGCGGCGAGGACGGCGCGCTCCCGGACGGAGCCCTCGACGGCGACGGCACGGTGGACGAACCGGAACAGCCACCGTTCGCCCACCGCCATCACCGCGTTGTCCCAGCCCTGGTCGAAGGCGGTGACGGGGAGCCCGGCGAGCTCGGGGAACTGCGCGGCGAGGACGGGTCGGACGAGCTCGGGGGTGAGGACCCGATCGGGCACCCAACCGGGTGCCGCCCGCTCGGGCACGCTCAGGCGCTGCGCACCCGGCGACGTTCGTCGCGGAGGGCGGCGGCGGCCTGCTGGGCGATCCGGGACGAGGTGGTGGGCACGGGCAGCGGGGAGGGCCTGCCGACGAGGAAGCCCTGGGCGCCGTGGGCCCCGAGCCGGGCCCAGGCGCGCAGGTCGTCCGGCTTCTCGATCCCCTCGACGAGCAGCTCGGCGCCGGTCTGCTGGGCGAACTCGATGAGGGAGGTGGCCAGCGCCACGCGCAGCGGGCTGTCGGAGACACCCTGGGTGAGGGAGATGTCGAGCTTGATGACGTTGGGCGCGATGTGCACGATGTGCCGCAGGCTGGCGACCCCCGCGCCGGCGTCGTCCACGGCGATCCGTGCCCCCACGGTCCGCAGCAGGGCGATCGTCGTGGCGAAGTCGTCGTAGTCGGCGACGCTGACGTGCTCGGTGACCTCGACCATGATCCGGCGCCGGCACCCGGCGACGAGCTCGAGGAGGCGCGGGTCGGCCATCGTCACCGGGGAGGCGTTGACCGACAGGTCGACGTGCTCGGGCAGCGTCCGCGAGTGCTCGATCGCCGAGGCGATGGCCGCGAGCTCCAGCTCGGTGCCGAGCCCGGCCTCGCGGGCGGCCGCGAACCAGGCGTCGGGCGGGCGGCGAGGCGTCACGTCGAACCGGGTCAGTGCCTCCACGGCCAGCAGGCTGCCGGTGCGCAGGGCGTAGATGGGCTGGTAGACGGTGCGGAACCGGCGGTTCGCCAGCACGTCGGCCACCAGCGGGACCAGGGCCTCCTCGACCGGGACCTGGCGCGGGGCGGCGAAGGTGTGGCGCAGCTCCTCGGCCAGCCGGCGGTCCTCGGCGCGCCGCCGTCCCTCGATGGTGAGGGCCACGACGGTCCCGACCGCGGCGAACATGACGGCCCGGGTGATCCAGGTCGACGCCGGCTGGGGCTCGCCGACGACGGAGTTCAACGGCATGAGGGGACCGGCCAGGGTGGCCGCGACCACGCTCGTGACGAGCGAGCCGCGCAACCCGAACGGCAGGGCGGCGGCGATGATCGGCGCGTAGAAGACGTGCGTGAACGCCCGCTCGGTCCCGCCGGTGACATAGGTCGCCGCCCAGGCGGCGAGAAGGAGCACGGCGAGCAGTCCGACCGCGCGACCGGGCGGCAGTGCCGCAGCGCGTGCGACGAGCTGCGAGAGGCCGGACGGCTCGTGGGTCCGGTCGAGGGCGTCGCTCGTGGCGGGGACCATGGCCTCCCTCGGAATGGCCTCGGATCGTGTGTGCGGGCACCAGCGAGCGCCGCCCCCCCAGGTCGCCCGCACCACTATGGCGCGTGAGCCGGGGCGGTGCCACCACCGCCAGGGCGATTCGCGCGGCCCGTCACGGATCGGTGCGCCGGAAGCGCGAGCGCAGCACGCGCGGCGGGCCTACCGTGAAGAGCGCAGCCCTGCGGCCCGCCGGGCCAGTCGGCTGCGGGACTCAGGAGGACACCCATGACTCGCACGATGACCAGCACGCTCGGCCCCGCGGAGCAGGCCGCCGCCGGCGCGGCCCTCCAGGCGACCCTCGTCGATCTGATCGACCTCTCGCTGGTGGGCAAGCAGGCGCACTGGAACCTCGTCGGCCGCGGATTCCGCAGCGGCCACCTGCACCTCGACGAGGTCGTGGACACCGCCCGGCTGTTCAGCGACACGGTCGCCGAGCGCGCCTCGGCGATCGGGGTGAGCCCGGACGGTCGGGCCCGGACGGTGTCCTCCGGGTCCCTCGTCCCCGAGCACCCGGAGGGGTGGGTCACCGACGCCGCCGTCGTCCAGTGGTTCGTCGACGCGCTCGAGGCGGTCATCCGTGGACTCCGTGACCGGATGGCGGCGGTCGAGACCGCCGACCTGGTCACCCAGGACCTGCTCATCGAGATCACCGCGGAGCTGGAGAAGCAGCACTGGATGTTCCAGGCCGAGCTGGCCTGAGACCTCTGGCCGGACGCCGTCCGGGCCCGACGCCGGTGCTCGGCGCCGGACCCGGACGGTTCAGGCGCCGGCGCCGGCCTCGTCGTCGCTCGAGACCCGGACGGCGATCTTCCCGGCGGTGTGGCCCTCCCGGTTGAGGTCGAACGCCTCGGCCAGCTCCGCGAGCTCGAAGGTGCGGGCGACCGGGACCCGCAGCTCGCCCCGGTCGACCATCGCGGAGAGCGCGGTGAGGTCGGCCCGGTCGGGCCGTACCCAGATCCACTGCCCGCCGGCGCCGAGCACCGCGGGGTCGGCCACCGAGGCGTGCCTCCCACCGACGCGCAGGACGGCGGTCGTCACGTCGACGACGCCGCCGACGAAGTCCGCCACGACGTCGACGCCCTCGGGCGCCAGGGTGCGCACCCGGTCGGCCAGACCGGGCCCGTAGCTGACGGGCTCCGCGCCCAGGGCGCGCAGCGCGTCGTGGTTCGGCTCGGAGGCGGTGCCCAGGACGCGGGCGCCCAGGGCGCGGGCGAGCTGGACGGCGAGGGAGCCGACGCCACCGGCCGCGCCGTGGACCAGGACGGTCTCGCCCACGGTCAGGCCGAGCCGGGTGAGCGTCTGGTGGGCGGTGAGCCCGGCCAGCGGCAGGCCGGCCGCCTCGTCCCAGCTCGCCGTGCGTGGCTTCGGGGCGACGTGCCGCACCGCGACCGTGACGAACTCGGCGAACGTCCCGCCGTGCACGACGTCCTTGCGGGCGTAGGCGATCACCTCGTCTCCGACCGACAGCTCCGGGGCGTCGATCCCGACCCGCTCGACGACGCCGGCGACGTCCCAGCCCGGGACCACCGGGAAGACGAGGTCCACCAGCCCGTCGAGCCCGCCCGCCATGATCTTCCAGTCCACCGGGTTCACCGCGGCGGAGCGCACCCGGACCAGCGCCTCACCCGGGCCGACTGTCGGCAGCGGCTGGTCGGTCAGCCGCAGCACCTCGTTCCCGCCGGTGGCCGCGTAGGTCATCGCGCGCATGGTGGTGGGGGTGGTGGCGGTGGCGTCGGGCATGGGTCTCCTCATGGCGGTGTGTGACCTGAGGGGAAGGTTGCGGCCGGTGGGCATATTCCCACCCGACGGGCTCCCGACCTGTTTCTCGCCCCGCCGGGCGCGGACGATGGCTCGCGGTCCCGCCGCCGTGGGAGCCTGAGCCATGGCCGCCGACCGTCAGCATCTCTTCCCGGGTAAGTACTTCATCAGCACCGTCCTCGAGGCGCTCGAGACCAAGACCGCGATGAGCGGCCGGATGACCCGGCGCTACCTTCAACGCGCGGCGATGGCCGGGATCCTCATCGGCCTGCTCTACGCGACCAACTACGCCGTGGTCGCCGCGTTCGCGGCCGTCCCCGCCGGGAGCACCACGCTCGCCTCGCTCGGCAAGATCGTCGGTGCGCTGACCTTCGGCTGGGCCCTGGTGTTCATCTACTACACCAAGTCCGAGCTGCTCACCTCGAACATGATGATCGTCTCGATCGGCGCCTACTACCGGCGGACCACCTGGGCGACGGCCCTGCGCATCCTGGGCCTGTGCTACCTGGGGAACCTGCTCGGTGGCCTCTTCGTGGCCGTCATGATGCGGTTCTCCACCCTGCTGGAGGGCGGGGCCCTGGCGCTCATGGAAGCCTCCGTCGAGCACAAGCTGGAGTTCATCACCTCAGGTCCCGGTGGCCTCGTCGATCTCCTGCTGCGGGCCGTCCTGTGCAACTTCATGATCAACCTGGCGATGCTGCTCGTCTACAACGGCCTGATCAAGGACGACTGGACCAAGTCGATCGCGATGATCATGTCGGTCTTCATCTTCGCGTTCCTCGGCCTGGAGCACTCGGTCGCCAACTCGGTTCTCTTCATGGTCGTCGGGCTGATCGACGGGATCGACGTCGGTCTCGCCCTGGCGAACCTCGGCATCGCGCTGCTCGGCAACTTCATCGGCGGTGGTCTGCTCATCGGCATGTACTACGCCTACGTCAACGACGACTCGCGGTACGTCCACGACGACGAGGGCGAGTCGGCGGAGGGCTGACCGCGCGCGACCCCGTCCCGACCGACCGCCGCGGGCGTCGGCGCGCGGGCGTGGTCAGGCGCCGAGCCAGGCGGGGACCTCGGCGAACGAGTCGAGCAGCACGTCGGGCGGTGGGCCCTGCCCGAGGATCGCCGGCCGGAACTTCCCGGTCCGCACCTGGACGCCGGTGATCCCGTACCCCTGGGCGGCGCGCACGTCGGTGTCGAGGTCGTCGCCGACCATCGCGACCTCCCCGGCCGGCAGGCCGAGGGAGGCGAGCGCGGCCGCGAACATCGCCGGCGCGGGCTTGCCCGTCACGCTGGCGGTCACGCCGGCGGCCTGCTCGAGCCCGACCACGTAGGCGCCGGTGTCGAGCTGCAGGCCCGCGCGGGTGCGCCACAGCAGGTTGCGGTGCATCGCGACCAGCGCCGCCCCGGCGAGCAGGCACTCCAGCGCCCGGTTGAGCGCGGCGTAGCTGAACTCGGGTCCGGCGCCGCCGAGGACGACGACGTCGACCTCGTCCGCCGTCGCGTCGGGCCCCACCAGCCGCACCCCGCTGAGGTCGGCCGTGACGTCACCGCTGCTCAGCAGCAGGCAGCGCGCGCCGGGGTGCTCGCGGTCGAGGTGGGCGGCCGTCGCCGAGGTGGCCGTGAGCACCTCGTCGGCGGCGACCGGGAAGCCCGCGTCGAGGAGGGACGCGGTGATCTGCGCCCGCGTGCGGGAGGTCGTGTTGGTGAGGAACCGCATCGGGACGCCGGCGGCACGCAGCGCGCCGAACGCCTGGACCGCGCCGGGCAGCGGCTGCCACGACACGACGAGGACCCCGTCGATGTCGACGAGCAACGCGCGCGGAGCTGCCATCCGTCCAGGCTACGACGGGTGCGGCCGGCGCTCCGGTCGGCGGGGCGGGGCCGCCCGATCGCTCGGTCGGTGGCTGTCGCCGCTGCGCGGACGGGAGGACAGTGGGCGCCATGAGCCAGACGTGGGGCCGGGGTCGAGGTCGTCGTCTCGCCGGGGCACTCGGAGCGGTCGTCGTGGTTACAGCGGGCTGCGCGGGCGGCGAGCCTGCCGTGGAGTACCGGGGCGAGGTCACGGCCGTCGTGCCGGGGGCGCTGACCGGCGCCGACGTCGGGGCCGCCCAGACGGCCTTCGGCCTCGACCTGCTGCACGCGGTCTGCGGGCAGCGTCCCGGGGAGAACCTGCTGCTGTCCCCGACCTCGGCCGCCGAGGCCCTCGACCTGCTCTACCCGGCGGCCGGGGGCCCGACGGCGGACGACCTCGGGGCCCTGCTGCACCTGCCGGCCTGGTCGCCCGAGCTCGTTGCGGCCACCGCCGAGCACACGGCTGCGCTCGCGGCGTTGGCGCTGGACGGGCCGAGCGAAGGTCCCGACGCGCCGGACAGCCTGCGGATGAGCAACCGGGTCTGGGCGGCCCTCGGGGTGCAGCCCGAGCAGTCCTACCTCGACGACGTCGCGACGGCCCTCGACGCCGCCCTGTACACGGTCGACTTCGCCGGCGACCCGGGCGGCGCGACCGACTCGATCAACGACGCGGTCCGCCAGGACACCGGCGGGCTGATCGACGGGCTCTTCGACGGACCGCTCTCGGCGAGCACCGTCGTCGTCCTGACCAACGCGCTGCACCTGCAGGCCTTCTGGACCGAGCCGTTCACCGACACGATCGACACGCCGTTCGCCGCCCCGACCGGCCCGACCACGGTCGAGATGATGACCGGCTCGTCGGGGACCGGGCGCACCAGCGACGGGTGGCGCTCGGTCGACCTGCCCTACCGCGCGGGGACCCTGTCCGCGGTCGCCGTGCTGCCGCCGGTCGGAACCGACCCGTGCGCCGTGGACGCCGAGGTCCTCACCGCCCTGACGACCGCCGCGCCCGCCGAGGTCGCGGTGGCCCTGCCCCGGGTGCGGATCGAGCAGACCCACGACCTGCTCGACACCCTGAGCGGGCTCGGGCTCCCGGTCGACGGCGACTACTCGGGCCTCGGGCAGGCGGGGCTCGCGATCTCCGGGGTCGTGCAGAAGACCTTCCTCGAACTGGACGAGGCGGGCACCGTCGCGGCAGCCGCGACCGGCGTGGGCCTGGCCGGCGCCGCGCCGGTCGAGCGGGAGCTGGTCCTGTTCGACCGCCCGTTCCTGCTGCTCCTGACCGACACGGCGACCCGCTCGCCGCTGTTCGTCGCGGTCGTCGCCGACCCGTCCGCCTGAGGCGTCCCGGCCCGCGCTAGGCCTGGGGGACCAGGACGTCGACCGGGAGCTCGGAGCGCCGGAAGATCCCCACGGCTCCGCGCAGGCCGACGGTCATGACGATGTTGTAGAGGAAGACGGCGAGCGCGGCCAGGAGCATCGCGCCGCTGATCGCCGCCAGGAGCATGTACGGGAAGTACTCGCCCTCGGTGTAGATCGTGCGGCGCAGCATGCCCTGGAGACCCGCCATCCCCATGAAGGCGCCCATCCCGATCCCGCCGACCAGGTGCAGCCAGAAGTGCAGGGTCGCCAGCTTCTGGGAGTACAGGTGCGCGCCGTTGGTCAGCACGGGGAGCAGGTAGTAGACGACCGCGTAGAGCGTCATCGTCAGGCCGACGAGGACCGCCACGTGCACGTGCGGGCCCACGACCCACTGGGTGTTGTGCAGAACCCGGTTGAGCCCGATGTCGGCCTGCATGATCCCGGCGGGCACCGCGAGGGCGAAGCCGAGCAGTCCGCCGAGCAGGAACTTCAGCGGGTTGGTCATCGTCAGCGGCCTGGCCTGCCAGAGCGTCGCCAGCGTGATGAAGAACGCCAGCCCCTGGGTGATCAGCTCGAAGACCGTCACCAGCTCGCCGGAGGCGATCTTGAGGACGATGGGCTGCGCCTGGTCGGAGAGCAGGTGGTGGCTCCAGACGGTCCACGACACGACCAGCTCGACGAGCAGCGCGCCGCGGGCGATGTTGCCCATGAACAACGGCTTGCCCGAGATCAGGGTGGCCAGCAGGTACCAGGCGCCGGCGACGAAGATCAGCACGAGCCCGTCCGCGACCAGGTCGAGGCCCCACCAGTACCAGTTCTTGTACAGCAGGGCGTCGACCGCGGTGTCCTTGAGGGACGTCCCGGCGATCTCGGCGATCATGTAGACCAGGATGAGCACGCCGGTGAACAGGATGATTCCCGCGTTCAGCGCCACATCGACCGAGCCCCGGGCGATCGCCGCGATCGGCAGCGGGACCAGGTGGTCCTCCTCCTTCATCCGTCGCCCGCGGAACAGCGCGCCGATGGCCGTCAGGCCCAGGGCGGACCGCAGGAGGGCACCGGCAGGTTGCTGCGGCGCGCCGCCGGGGGTGTAGGTGATCGTCTTGAAGATGTTGACGACGAACAGCAGGCTCCCCACCATCACGAGCGCGATGCCGGTGATGAAGAACGCGCCGCCCCACGGGTCGAACTGGGTGAAGTCGGCGGGCAGCGGCCAGTACAGCGTGTACAGCGGGGAGTAGTGGGTGAGGAATCCGGCGCCCCAGAACAGCGCGACCCCGCCGGTGATCAGGCCCCAGGTCCACAGTGCCATCCGGTAGGACCACAGCGGCTTGTGCATGAGGTACGGCGTGAGGAAGAGGAAGGCGCCGAAGACGAGCATGTACGACGAGCCGAAGATCCCGACCAGGGGGTGGGCGGTGAGGATGCCGAAGTACTGCTCCTCCCCGATGAAGGAGATGACCTCCACCTGGTAGATCCGCATGATCATGCCCTCGATGGCGGTGAAGCCGTAGTACACGAGGCCGACGATGACGAAGCGCAGGGTGAGCTTCTGCAGCGGGCTGAGCGTCGAGGGGCGGAAGGCCCGGTCGCGGCCGTCCAGGAGCGTCGCGGTGAAGGTCATCTCACTTGCCTCTGTCATCGGTCGCACAGCCGGAGACGACGACGGCGTCGTCGACGATCATCTGGTAACCCTCGGGACCGGAGTACTCCGTGGAGCGGATCGAGTAGGAGCCGTTCTGCTGGAACTCCCAGCGCAGGTTGTTCGAGTGGCCCGGCACCACCTGCATCTGCATGACCATCGACCCGTCGGGACGGAACAGGCCGAAGCCGTAGGTGAGGTCGGCCGAGGTGACGGCGAACTGCACGAGCTCGTCGCACGGGACCTCGAGCACCGGCGAGGGCAGCGAGAACTCGTGGTCGGCCACGGTGATCTCGTAGGTCTGGGTGACCTCACCGCCGGCGACCTCGGTCTCCACCCAGGGGATCGTGTTGGCGGTCACCAGGTGGATCGAGACGCCGATCGTCACGAGCGAGGCGAAGAAGCCCCAGAAGAGCTTGGGCGGGACTCGCGGGGGCCCGCTCCGGGTCAGCCGGAGGCTGAACCACCCCATCACCGAGATGATCGCCAGGGTGTAGGCCGTGTAGACGAGCGTCTGACCCCACAGGACCGTGTTCGAGTCGACCATGGCGGATCTCCCTCGGTGGAGCCGGCTACCTCGCTCCCGACGTTAGGGGCGCCGACGTGCCCGAAGCGGGACCAAGGGCACCGTGAGAATGCGTCCCGGGGCCGGTTCGGGGCGCTCGTGGAAACTCCTTCGGGAAAAGTGCATCCACGGAGGGGGTTCTGGGCGCAGTAGGGGTGTCACCACCACCGAGCCTCACCGAAAGGACACTCCGATGCGACGCACCCTCTCCGTGGCAGCAGTCCTCGCCCTCGCCCTCACGGTCACCGCCTGCAGCAGCGCCGACGACACCGCCACCGACGCCGAGACCCCGGCGGCCACCGAGTCGATGGAGTCGACCGAGACGATGGCGGAGTCCGACATCGTCGACACCGCGGTCGCCGCCGGCGACTTCTCGACGCTCGCCACCGCGCTCACCGAGGCGCAGCTCGTCGACACCCTCAAGGGCGAAGGCCCGTTCACCGTCTTCGCGCCGACCGACGAGGCCTTCGCGGCACTGCCCGACGGCACGCTGGACACCCTGCTCGCCGACCCGACGGGTGACCTCGCCGCGATCCTCACCTACCACGTCGTGGCCGGCAAGGTCATGGCCGCCGACGTCGTGACGATGGACGGCGAGATGGTCGAGACGGTCAACGGCGAGAGCCTCACCGTGAACGTCGACGGCGACATGGTCTCCCTCACCGACGCGCAGGGGAACACGGTCAACGTGACCGCGACCGACGTCGAGGCCAGCAACGGCGTCATCCACGTCATCGACGGGGTCCTGCTGCCGTAGCCCCCACCCGCCGCCAGAGCGCGGCACACCGAGAACAGCGATGCCCGGCACGGACCTCTCCGTGCCGGGCATCGTCATGCCTCCCGTCGCGCAGCATCCCGGGGTCAGGGCGTCCCCGGCTCCGCGGTCGAGTGGACCCGGTCGCGCCCGGCCTGCTTGGCGCGATACATCAGCTCGTCCACCCGTCGCAGGACCGACGTCGCCGACTCCTCGGCCTCCATCGCGGTGACGCCGAAGCTCGCCGTGATCCGGACGCCGA
This sequence comes from uncultured Actinomycetota bacterium, assembly GCA_963724505.1. Classification (GTDB taxonomy): domain Bacteria; phylum Actinomycetota; class Actinomycetes; order Actinomycetales; family Cellulomonadaceae; genus Actinotalea. The sequence continues at coordinate 20,825 of CAVRUY010000001.1, read as the reverse complement.
CGGCCGCCGACAGCTCGGCGGGCAGGTTCGCCCGCAACCGCTCGGCCAGCTGGACGGCCTGCGCGTGATCGGTGCCCGGGGCGACCAGCACGAACTCCTCGCCACCCAGGCGCGCGAGCAGGTCCCCGTCGCGCACCGTGCCTCGCGCGACCTCGGCGACGACCCGCAGCACCCGGTCGCCGAGCTCGTGCCCGTGGGTGTCGTTGACCTCCTTGAAATGGTCGAGGTCGAAGAAGACGACGCCGACCGGGTGGGCCGCGCCGACCAACCCCGCCTGGTACCCGAGCTCGTCCAGGAGGCGGCGGCGGTTCCCGAGCCCGGTGAGCTCGTCCAGGTAGGCCATGTCCCGCATCCGGGACGCCGTGGCGTCCGCCTGGGCCGCGTCGGCCACCGCCGTGGTGACGTGCTCCTTGGCCCGCGACAGCACGAGGAACAGGACGAGGAACACCCCCAGGTACACGCCGTACCGCACCGCCAGCCACACGCCGTCGGCGCCGTCGGACCGTTGCCCCATGGCGACCGCGACGACCGCGGTGAAGACGACGGCGTACACCGAGCCGTGGACCAGCGCGGTCCGGGTCCGTTGGAAGAGGAAGCCGACGACGAGGCACACCACGACGCCGAGCAGCGGCGTCGGCAGCAACGCGGCCCACGCGGCGTCGGGGTCGGGCGCGGCGTCGATCCTGACCAGGGCGACGACCACCCACCACGCCTCGAGGAGCACGAGCAGGGTGAGGGCGGCGCGGACGGCCCACGCCGGCCGGCGCAGCAGGACCCACCCGAAGGCCAGCAGGACCGCGCTCAGCGGCGGGTAGCTCCAGCGCACCCAGGCGTCGTCCGGCGCGTCCCGCAGCCAGGTGGCGGCCATGACCGGGGCGCCCACCACGATGCCGAGCACGACGACCCGTCGGGCGAGCAGCGCGAGCTCGTCGCCGCGCCCGCGCCGGGCCTGAGCCGAGCGACCGTCCACGAGACCCCCCGTCGCGCCACCTGGTCGGTCGTCGTGGTCACCGCGTGCGCCGGGCGGGGTGGCGGGTGCCGACCGGTCGGCACAGTCTGGCAGGGTCAGCCGTCGCGGTCCCACCAGGCGAGCACGCGCAGCGCGCGAAGGGTGTTCCACCGGCTCGGCGTCCCGACCGGGCCCTCGAGGTCGAGGTGGACCCGGCCCGGGTGGATGCGGTCGAGCAGCCACCGCCCGTCGGGCTGCCGCTTGGCGCGCACGACGTCCACCGCCTCCGCCACCCGCGGGTCCGGCTCGGTCCCCGCGCGCCGGAGGTGGTCGAGCGCACGCAGCACGTCGTAGTGCCAGTAGAACGGGAACGCGAGGTCGAGGTAGGCCGGGTCGACGACCTCGCCGGTGCTCCGGCGGCGGAACAGGCCCCGCTCGAGCAGGTACTCCTGCCCGCCGAGCCGGGCCTCGCGCACCGCCGCCGATCCACCGGTCGCCCGCTCGAGCTCGAGCAGCCCCTCGAGGACGGTGAGCGTCGTGTCGAAGGAGGAGCGGACCGAGCCGTTCTCGGCCTCGCAGTTCCAGCCGCCGTCGGCCAGCCGCTCGGCGAGCACCCGCTCGACCAGGGCGTCGACGGGCACCCCGAAGTACGCCCCGGTCTCGATCGTCCGGCCGTTGATGCACGGCTCGACCTCGCCGTCGAAGTACCGCTGCCCGGCGTGCTCCCAGCGGCCGTTCTCCGCGACGAGCCCGATCGCCCGGCGGGCGGAGGGCGAGGCCGGGTCGAGCCCGAGGATCTGCAGGGTCTGGAGGGTGTGCATCGTCGCCGTCCAGGGCTGGCCCGGCCCTTCGCCGACGTAGGAGGCCGGGAAGCAGGCGCCGCCGTCCCAGAGCCCGTCGGGCCCCTCGAGCGCGAGCAGCTGCGCGCCCCATCCCTCGTGCTCGACCCGCGCCCGCTCGGCCGCGACCTCCGCGGGTGGGGCGGCCCTCAGGTCCGCCAGCACCTGCCAGCGGAGAGCAGGGTCGCCGTCGAGCAGCCAGCCGAGGACGTCCATGGCGGCACGCTACGCCCGGTTCGGAGGAGTCCGCCGACCGGGGCCGACCGCGGCGGTGTCGGGTTCGGCCCGTCGTGCCCCGACGATCGTCCGGCGTACGGTGAACCGATGACCGACCCAGTTCGTCAGCTCAGGCTGGTGGTCGCGACCCCGGACGCCGAGGCGGCGGTCGCGTTCTTCCACGACGTTCTCGGCATGCCCGTCGACGAGGCGTACGACGGTCCCGGCGGCGCGCGGGTGACCATCCTCGGCGCGGGCCGCGCCACGCTGGAGATCGCCAACCCGGCGCAGCAGCGGTTCATCGACGACGTCGAGGTCGGCCGCCAGGTCGCCGGGGTGTGGCGCGTCGCGCTCGAGGTCGACGACGCGCGCGCCGCGAACGAGGCCGCGGTCGCCGCCGGAGCCGCGCCGGTGGCCCCACCGACCCGCACGCCGTGGGACTCGCTCAACGCCCGCCTCGAGGCGCCCGGCGGCATCCACCTGACGCTCTTCCAGGAGCTCGGTCCGGCCGGGCCCGGCTGACCCGCAGTAGTGTCGAGGCCTCTCGATCACGAAGCGAGGTCTGGATGGTCGACACGTTCGGTGTCCACTCCGAGGTGGGCCGGCTGCGCACGGTGATGGTCTGCTCACCCGGGCGAGCGCACGAGCGGCTGACCCCGAGCAACTGCGACGACCTGCTCTTCGACGACGTCATGTGGGTGGAGAACGCCACCCGCGACCACCTGGACTTCGTGGCCAAGATGCGCGACCGCGGCATCGAGGTGCTCGAGATGCACGACCTGCTCGCGCAGACCGTGGCGGTGCCGCAGGCCCGGCAGTGGATCCTGGACCACCAGGTGGTGCCCAACCAGGTCGGCGTCGGGCTGGTCGACGAGGTCCGCAGCTACCTCGACGGCCTCGACGACCGTGAGCTCGCCGCGACCCTCATCGGCGGCCTGTCCACCGAGGAGTTCCCCGAGCCGCTCGGCGGGGACATGCTGCGGCTGGTCAAGGACGCCGGCGGCGCGAACGAGTACCTGCTCCCGCCGCTGCCCAACACGCTGTACACCCGCGACACGACCTGCTGGATCTACGGGGGCGTCAGCCTCAACCCGCTGTACTGGCCCGCGCGGCACGAGGAGACCATCCTCACCACCGCCATCTACCGGTTCCACCCGCGCTTCGCGGGTCGGGTCACCGAGTGGTTCGGCGACCCGACGCAGAACTGGGGCCTGGCGACGCTCGAGGGTGGCGACGTCATGCCGATCGGCAACCGCACGCTGCTCGTGGGGATGGGCGAGCGGTCCTCCCGGCAGGGCATCAGCCAGCTCGCGCAGTCGCTCTTCGACTCCGAGGTCGTCGACCGGGTGATCGTCGCGGCGCTGCCCAAGCTGCGGGCCGCGATGCACCTGGACACCGTCTTCACCTTCGCCGACCGCGACGTCGTGCTGCTCTACCCGGACATCGTCTCCGGGATCGAGGCGTTCTCCTACTACCCCTCGGACCGACCCGGTGGCCTGGAGCTGCGCAAGGAGAAGGGGTCCTTCGTCGAGACCGTCGCCGGTGCGCTGGGCGTGCCGAGGCTGCGGGTGGTCGAGACGGGCGGCAACGCGAACGCGCGCGAGCGCACGCAGTGGGACTCGGGCGCGAACCTGGTGGCGCTCTCGCCCGGCGTGGTGGTCGCCTACGACCGCAACGTGCACACCAACGCCCTGCTGCGCCGGGCCGGCATCGAGGTCGTCACGATCGTCGGCGCCGAGCTCGGGCGGGGCCGGGGCGGGGGCCACTGCATGACCTGCCCGATCGCCCGGGACCCCGTCGAGTGACGGCTCGGCGGCCGGAGCCTGGGGCCGCCGGTGGTCTCAGAGCCGGACGAAGCTGCCGTCGCTGGTGATCGCGTCGGCGTCGGGCTCGTCGAACCAGGCGCCCCCCGGGCCGAGGTAGCGGAAGTGCGCGGTGGAGCCGCTCGGCAGGGTGACCGAGACGCTCGACGTGCCGTTGGAGCGCTTGCGCAGGACGTGTGCGCCCGGCGCCCAGCCGTTGAAGGTCCCGACCACGCTGACCGTGCCGGGCAGATCGGCGGTGGGCAGGGCGAAGGTCAACCGGCTCCCGTCGGCCGTGGTGGACTGCTTCAGCATGCGTCGTACCTCCCGGAGATGGCGCCGGTGCCTCCGACGTCCGGCGGAACTATCGGGCCCGGAAGGGCGTGCGTCGAGGAGGCGCGCCGGAGTTGACGTGTTCGTCACCGCCCGGCGCCCGGCGCTCAGCTGGGCTCGTCGTCCTCGGGGTCTCCGGTCCAGCCCGCCGCGATGCTCTCCTCGGCGGCGCGCGTCTCCTCGACGAGGCGGGCGATCAGCTCCGCGGCGGTGGCCGAGCGCAGCAGCGCCTGCTGGTCCAGGGGCCCCAACGGCGCGATCCCGGCCAGCTGCCAGAGCCGTTCGGCCGGTTCGTCCGAGAGGGCGACGTCGGCCGGCCAGCGCAGCTCGACGAACTCGCTGCTCCGGGTGAGGGTGTCGCGGACGACGCGTTCGGCCGCGGTGAGCGCGTCGAGGTCGTCCGCGTCGACACCGAGCGGTGGGATCTCGCGGACCCGCGCCCGCGGGAAGGGGTCCTCGTCGAGCCAGTCGACCACCTCGAAGCGTGCGGTGCCCCGCGCGACGAGGCCGATCGAGGCGTTGCCGATCTCGACCGTCACGATGCTGGCCACGGTGCCGACGCCGAAGCGCGTGTCGCCGCCGCCGACCTCGGAGCCGCGCTCGATCAGGACGACCCCGAACTCGCGGTCCGACGCGCCGAGCACCGTCGAGAGCATCTCCACGTAGCGCGGCTCGAACACCCGCAGCGGCAGCGGCATCCCCGGGAGCAGCACGGAGCCGAGCGGGAACATCGCCAGCTCGCGGGTCGCCTCGGGCATGGTCCCGATCCTGCCTCAGCCGCGGCGGGGCCGCAGTCCGGGGGCGTCGCTCAGTCCCGGAGCGGCGACCCGACGACCTCGAAGTCGAAGCCGCCGAAGGCGCCGGACAGGAGCGGCCGTGCCGCGGCGATGGCCGCCCGGACCTCGGGCAGCGCGAGAGACGCCCCGTGCGCCTCGGCGCTCTCCCACAGCTCGACGACGAAGACCGTGTCGGGCTCGTCGTCGCTGACGCCTACCTCGTACGCCAGGCACCCGGCCTGCCGGAGCGCGGTGTTGCGCGCCGTGAGGTGTGCGACCAGCTCGTCGCGGGTGCCCGGGACGGCACCGAGGGTGCCCACAGTGGCGAACGTCATGCTCGGCACCCTAGTTCGCTCCGTCGTTGCGGCCTCGCTGCGTCCCAGGCTCTTGTAGCCTTGCCGCCGAAGGCACGCGCTGGACGCGATGCCGGACGGCCCACCGCGACGCCGCGCGGCGTGTCACCATCGGGGTCAGCACGGGTCAGCACGGGTCAGCGGGTCGCACGGTGATGGGGCCGTCGTCCCCGGCTGGCGCGACCTGGCCCGGCACGGACGTGGGGTTGCCGACCCGGTTCCCGCGACGTCGGGTGCTGCGGGTCACGGCGCGTGGCCGGGCCCGGGTGACCGGGGGCCGGCCGGGACCGGTTCGGTCGAGCCGCGGCGCCTCGCGCCGCGCCGCGACCACGGTGCGGATGCTGCGAAGGAGGAGTTCTTGGCACGAGCAGGCCAACGCCGGTCCGGCGGCGCGCGCACCGCCTCCGGTGCCCCGCGCCGCGGGGCCTCGCGTCCCACCGAGCAGGGGATCGTCCCGGTGCTCACCGCGATCGCCCGCGAGGTGGACCACGCGCTGCAGCGACCACCGGCGCGCCCGGCGGTGCGCACCAAGTTCCAGGTCGTCGCGCTTCTGGTGCGCGAGGAGCGGGCACGGGTGATGGCCGACGGCGGGCTGAGCGATCGCCGGCGCGCCGAGCAGCTCAGGCGGCTCGACGGCCTGGCGACGCTCCTGGCCAGGACCGCTGCCCGCGACACCTCGCTGCTCGAGCTGCTCGCCGAGGACGCCCGGGTCTCCGACGCGGCGCGCGCCTTCAAGGCGGCGACGATGCGCGCCGGCGGGCTGACGCCGCCCGAGGAGCCCGCGCCCGCCCCGCCCCCGACCTCGCCCGCGCCGGGGCCCGGGGCCGAGAAGCAGGTCGTGCCCCGGTCGGTGCTCTCGCGTCAGCTCGCGAACCCGTTCCTGGCGCCCGACTTCGCGGCGGCGGCCGAGCGCACCGCCGCACGGGCCCGGCGGCTGGCCGGCTGGGAGCTGCTCGAGCCGCTCTTCCGGTCCTTCGAGTACGGCGCGACCGGCACGCCTGCGTGCATGGCGTTGCCCGAGGCCTCGGTGGCGTCCACTCCCCGGAGCCTGGGGCTGATGCCGCACCAGGCCCAGGTCGTCGCGGCCACGGCCGGCGGCCATCGCACGTTCCTGCTCGCCGACGAGCCCGGGCTCGGCAAGACCGCCCAGGCCCTGCTCGCCGCCCAGGCGGCCGACGCGTACCCCCTCCTGGTCGTGGTGCCCAACGTGGTGAAGGCGAGCTGGGCGCACGAGGTCGGGCTGTGGACACCGCAGCGTCGGCCCACCGTCGTGCACGGCGACGGTGACCAGGTGGACGGCTTCGCGGACATCGTCATCGTCAACTACGAGGTGCTGGACCGGCACGTCGGCTGGCTCGGTGGCCTCGGCTTCCGCGGCATGGTCGTCGACGAGGCCCACTTCATCAAGAACAAGTCCTCCCAGCGCTCGCAGCACGTGCTCGCGCTCTCCGAGCAGATCCGCGCCCGCACCGCCCGTCCGCTGCTCATGGCGCTCACCGGCACCCCGCTGATCAACGACATCGAGGACTTCCGGGCGATCTGGCAGTTCCTCGGCTGGATCGACGACACGATGCCGCTCGGGCGGCTGATGACCGCCCTCGAGGAGACCGGGCTCACCCCGGCCGACCCGGGCTTCTACGCCGCCGCGCGGACGAGCGTGATCAACATGGGCATCGTGCGTCGCCTCAAGGTCGACGTCGCTGCCGACATCCCGGCCCGACGGGTGGCGGACCTGCCGGTCGAGCTCGACGGCGCGGCCGGCCGGTCGATCCGCGCCGCCGAGGCCGAGCTGGCCCAGCGGCTGGTCGGCCGCTACCGCGCCGCCCTGGAGTTCCGTCAGGGCGGCGAGGTCGTGGACGGGATCGACCACGAGCTCGCGCGCCGGGTGGCCGCGGGGGAGCTCAAGGACTCGAGCTCGAAGTCCGGGGGCGAGAACGTGTTCACGATGGTCCGCCGGATCGGCCAGGCCAAGGCGGGTCTGGCGGCCGACTACGCGGCCCAGCTCGCCCGCAACGTCGGCAAGGTGGTCTTCTTCGCCAAGCACGTCGACGTGATGGACCAGGCCGAGCACACGTTCGCCGAGCGCGGCATCCGCTTCGCCTCGATCCGCGGCGACCAGACGCGCAAGGCGCGCGAGAAGAACATCGCCGCGTTCGTCGACGACCCGGAGGTGTCGATCGTCGTGTGCTCCCTGATGGCCGCCGGCGTGGGGCTGAACCTGCAGGTCGCCTCGAACCTCGTGCTGGCCGAGCTGTCGTGGACCGACGCCGAGCAGACCCAGGCCATCGACCGGATCCACCGGATCGGCCAGGCCGAGCCGGTCACCGCGTGGCGGATCATCGCCGCGCAGACCATCGACTCCAAGATCGCCGCGCTCATCGACAGCAAGTCGGGGCTGGCCGCCCGAGCGCTGGACGGCGTGGACGACGAGGACCTCTCCTCGTCCACCGACGTGCAGCTCGAGGCGCTGGTCGGGCTGCTCACCGACGCGCTCGCCGCAGAGGGCGCGAGGTGACCTGCGGCGCGGATGCGCCGGACGCGCGTCGTCTGCGGCTCCTCGCGGCGAGGCAGCTCGACCACCGGGCACGCGAAGGCGATGCGTCGATCGATCCGGTCGAGATCTCCCCTCAGGCGGTGGTGGCGGCCCAGCCGATCTGGCCCAGCAAGGCCCGTACCCGCACCTGCGGGTCGGAGATGTCGGTGCGCAGGTCGGGGATCGAGACCGTGAGGGCCAGGGACCCTGTGACGCGGCACAGCGGCCGTGGCTGGAGGTCTCGGCGACGATGACCGACATCGTTCCGACATGCATAGCCGTGGGCCCCGTGGGATTCGCGGCCCAACGAGGCGTCCCCCGCGGCGGTGGGTTCGAGGTGTGACCCGTCGTCGGTGGAAGCCCCCGTGTCAGGCCGAGATCTCGAAGCCTGCTCGGAGCAGGTCGGCCGGGCGCGAGCTCGGGCCGACGAGCAGCTCGAAGGCTCCGGGCTCGACCACACGGCGGCCGTCCGCGGTGACGATCGAGCAGGACGCGGCAGGCACCTCGACGGTGACGGTCACGGCCTGGCCGGGCAGGACCTCGGCCTGGCGCCAGCCCTTGAGCTCCTTCTCGGCCCAGGTCACGCTGGTGACGAGGTCGCTGATGTAGGCCTGGACGGTCTCCAGTGCCGGGCGGGTCCCGGTGTTCGTCAGGGTGACCTCGGCGCGGACGACCCCGTCCGGCTGCGACGACCTCGTCCGGCACGCGCAGGTCGCTGTACTCGACGCTCGTGTAGGAGAGTCCTTCGCCGAAGACGAACTGGGGGTCCTGGGGCAGGTCGGCGTACCGGTCGCCGTGCTGGCCCCGCACCTGGTTGTAGAAGACGGGCTGCTGGCCGACGTGCCGCGGGATCGAGAGGGGCAGCCGTCCGGTGGGCTCGATGAGTCCCAGGGCCAGCTCGGCGACGGCCTGTCCGCCGCGCATCCCGGGGTTGAACGCCTCGATGATCGCCGCTGCCTTCAGGGCCGACGGCGGGAGGGTCGAGGGCTTGCCCTGGACGAGTACCAGGACCACGGGCGTGCCCGTCTCGACCAGGGCGTCGAGCAGGGCGATCTGTGCGCCCTGGAGCTCGAGGGTGGCCGTCGAGCGGGTCTCGCCGGTCAGCGCGATGGTGTCGCCGAGGACGGCGACCACCCAGTCCGCGGCCTGCGCGGCGGCGACGGCCTCGGCGAGCATGGCCGGGTCGACGGGGGCCGGGGAGGAGATCGGCGGGCGCGGGCCGCCGTCGTGCCAGAACTCGCCGGCCGGGTCGGGAACCAGGACCTCGATGTCGGCGCCCCGCGCGTGCGTGACGGTCCAGCTCTCGGGGGCGACGGCGCGGAACCCGTCGAGCACGGTCTGCACGGTCTCGCGGGGGTGACCGTCGGGCATCCACGCGACCTGGCCCGAGGAGCCCGCCCAGTCGCCGAGGGTCATGTGCGGGTCGTCGGCGTTCGGGCCGACGACCGCGATCGTGCGGGCCGGGCCGCTCGTCACGGCGCGCCCGTCCTCGCCGGCGGCGAGGCCCCCGGCCATCGGCAGGGTGCCGTCGTTGGTCAGCAGCACGGCCGATCGCCGGGCCACCTCGAGGTTGAGCGCCGCGGTGCTCGGCCGAGCCGATCACCTCGGCCTGCCGTGCCTCGTCCGGGCCGCGCGGGTTCTCGAAGAGACCCAGCTCGAACTTGAGCCGCAGGATGCGCCGCACGGCGGCGTCGAGGTCGGCCTCGGCCAGCCGGCCGGTCGCCACGGCCTCCTGCGCGCCCTCGAAGAACTCCGGGCGTCGTCATGACCAGGTCGTTGCCCGCCTGGACCGCGACGGCGGCCGCCTCGACGTGGTCGGCGCAGACCTTCTGCTCCCAGACCATCCGCCCGACGTTGTCCCAGTCGGTGATCAGCGTCCCGGTGAAGCCCCACTCGCCCTTGAGGACGTCCGAGAGCAGCCACTTGTTCGCCGTGGTCGGGACCCCGTCCATCGACTGGTAGCCGAGCATGAACGTGCGGCAGCCCGCGCGCGCCGCGCGCTCGAACGGCGGCAGGAACCACGAGCGCAGCTTGCGGGGGCTGAGGTCGGACTCGCTGGCGTCCCGACCGCCCTGGGTCTCGGAGTACCCGGCGAAGTGCTTCGCGCAGGCGAGCACCGCCGTCGGGTCGTCGAGCCCGTCGCCCTGGTAGCCGCGGATCATGGCCGCGCCGAGCTCGCCGATGAGGTACGGGGTCCTCCCCGAACGTCTCGTTCACCCGGCCCCAGCGCAGGTCACGGGCGATGCACAGCACGGGCGAGAAGGTCCAGTGGACCCCGGTCGCCGCGATCTCCACCGCCGCCGCCCGCGCAGCGCGCTCCACGAGCGCGGCGTCCCAGGAGCACGCCATGGCCAGCTGGGTCCCGAAGATCGTCGCTCCCGGCCAGAACGAGTGGCCGTGGATGCAGTCGTCCGCAGTCAGCAACGGGATACCCAGTCGGGTGGCGGCGGCCAGATCGATCGCCTCGCCCATCCGGCCCCCGATGTGCAGGAGCGAGCCGACGAGCTGGGTGGAGATCAGGTCGTCGAGGTCGGCCCGGTTCGCGTCGAGCTGCATCATCTGCCCGACCTTCTCCGCCACCGTCATCCGGCCGAGCAGGTCCTCCAGTCGGACCTCGATCGGCAACGACGCGTCCTGGTACAGCTCCGTACTCATGACTGCTTCCCCTCGTCTCGGTGACGCTGCGCGTCCTTCGCGAACCTGGTTGTTCGCTCGACGCCCGGCCTGGCTGGCACTGTGCGGACTCGCCCCGCTGAGGCGGGAGTGGCGTAACCCAGCAGCCTTGCTGCCGCCACTCCGTTGTCGAACGTCCTCGGACTCCGAGTCCCGAACCCGCCAGATCGTCGACATCATCGGATAGATCCAGGATCCGAATTATTACACGACGGTCACTCGCGCACAAGGTCTTGACTGCGCACCGGGGCCGTCGGGGAGGGGCTGACGTCCCTTCGTCGGCACTCGCCAGGTGACGACGCCCGCGGCGCGGTTCGCCGTCGGACGAGTGCGGACTACTAGGCTGCGTGCGCTGGCGATCCAGTCCACGTCCTGAGGGGGGGTTGCGCCCGTGAGCACCGCCGAAGAGCTCGTCGGGGTGCCCCTGCGGCAGCGACGTCACAACATGGGCCTGGTCCTGGAGGTCCTGCGTGACGCGGAGGACCCGACGACGGCGTCCGACCTGATGGCCGGCACCGGCCTGTCGCGGCAGAGCGTGCACGCCTTGTGCGACGGGCTGATCGCCCTGGGTCTGGTGATCGAGCAGGAACCCGCCGCGCCGCGGTCGGCGACGGGGGTGGGGCGTCGCTCGCGCACGTTCGCGTTCAACGGACGCGCCGGCTTCGTCGTCGGGCTCGACCTCGGGCCCGAGTCCATCGTCGCCCAGCTGTGCGACCTGCGAGGGGACGTCGTCGCGTCCGCTGCCGTGGAGAGGCCCGGCCCCGCCCGCCCGGTCACCGAGCTGGTCCAGGACGCGCTGCGCATCATCGACGACCTGGTGCTCGAGTCGGGGGTCGATGCCGGGCTCGTCGGCACGGTGGCCGTCGGGGTCCCCGCTCCTGTCGGCCGGGACGGCGTCGCCGGCAGTGCCACCCGAGTGCCGGGCCTCCCGGGCACGAACATGATCGAGGCATTCAGAGCCGGGCGGAGCTGGGCGGTGCTCGCCGACAACGACGCCAATCTCGCCGTCGTCGGCGAACGGTGGCGCGGTGTGGCCCAGGGGGCCGACGGCGTGATCATGCTGCTCGTCGAGGAGCGCCTCGGAGCGGGGATCATCGACGAAGGACGCATCATCAGGGGCGGTAAGGGCTTCGCGGGCCAGATGGAGTTCATGACTCTCCTCGAAGGGGTGCGCGGCACTCGCGGGATCGTGCCTCTCATCGAGAAGCTCCTCGAGGAGGTCAGCGATGCGGATCGAGCCAGGATCGTGCCGTCGCAGGTCGCCGGTGACGTGGCGACGGCACCCGAGCGAGGCAGGCGCGCGCGTGCGGCCGACGCCGTCTTCGACGCCGCGCTCGACGGAGACCCGGTGGCTCGCGCGATCGTCGACGCCGTGGCGGACCGCCTCGCGCGGGTGATCGCCGTCGTGGCCACCATGCTCAACCCGGAGATCGTCGTGCTGGGCTGCGACGTCCCGCGCGACGCCGAGGCGATCCTCGAACCCGTCCGGCTCCGGCTGGCGCCGCTCATGCAGAGCGAGCCGCCGCGGCTCGTCCGCTCAGGGCTTGGGACTCAGGCTGTCGCGACGGGCGCTGTGCGGTACGCGCTCGACCTTGCGCATCAGCGCCTTCTGCCCTGACCGCGCCCTGACCTGCACTGCTGTGGGTCGTCGTGGGCGAGCCCTATGTCACGACCTGGTCACGAGTCAGCTCAACCTCTTGACCGCTGACGGGTCCTCAAATAGATTCCGTAACTAGATCTATCAACCTGACAAGGATGTGGGTCGCTCAAGCTGGTCTGCGCCCCGGGTCGTCCGGCGGTGTGGCAGAGGCGGCGAGGATGCCGTCGCAGAGACGAAGGAGTCAGACGTGCGGAGAACCAACAAGTCGTGGATGGCGATCAGCGCCGGCACGATCGGCTTTGCCCTGGTCGTGGCCGGGTGCGGCAGCTCGGACACGGGTTCGGGCGACGCGAGCACCGCCGCCACGGAGGAGGACATCACCCTGACGGTGGCGACCTTCAACGAGTTCGGCTACGAGGACCTGCTCACCGAGTACATGGCTCTGAACCCGAACATCACGGTCCAGCAGAAGAAGGCGGCGACGGGGAACGAGGCGCGGGACAACCTCAACACGCGGCTCGCTGCGGGCTCGGGTCTCTCGGACATCGAGGCGATCGAGGTCGACTGGGTGCCCGAGCTCATGCAGTACTCGGACGAGTTCGTCGATCTGAGCTCCCCGGACGTCGAGGGCCGGTGGCTGGACTGGAAGGTCGCGCAGGTCACCACGCCGGACGGCAAGCTGATCGGCTACGGCACCGACATCGGCCCGTTGGCCGTGTGCTACCGGTCCGACCTGTTCGCCGCCGCCGGTCTGCCGACCGACCGTGAGGAGGTCGCGACGATGCTGGGCGACACCTGGGACGGCTACTTCGCCGCGGGCAAGCAGTTCGTGGCCTCCTCCGACGTCCCGTGGTTCGACTCGGCAGCGGGCGGCGTCTACCAGGCAATGATCCACCAGGTTCCGAACGCCTTCGAGGAGAGCGACGGCACGCCGATCCCGCTGACCGAGAACGAGGCGGCCAAGGCCGTCTACGACACGGTCCTGGGAGCGGTCGACGACGGTCTCTCGGCTCGTCTGTCCCAGTGGAGCGATGACTGGACCAACGCGTTCCAGAACGACGGCTTCGCGACGATGCTGTGCCCGGGCTGGATGCTCGGTGTGATCGAGGGCAACGCGGCCGGCGTGACCGGCTGGGATGTCGCTGACACCTTCCCCGGTGGCGGTGGCAACTGGGGCGGCTCCTTCCTGACCGTCCCGACCCAGGGCGCGCACCCCGTCGAGGCTCAGGCGCTGGCCGACTGGCTGACCGCGCCCGAGCAGCAGATCAAGGCGTTCACGGCCAAGGGCACGTTCCCGAGCCAGGTCGCGGCCCTGGACAGCCCTGAGCTGCTCACGCAGACGAACGCCTTCTTCAACGATGCGCCGGTCGGTCAGATCTTCGCCGATCGCGCTGCGGCGGTGGAGGTGAAGGCCTACCAGGGTCCGAACTACTTCGCATTCACCAATGCGGTCTCGGACGCCATCGTCCGGGTCGAGGTCGACCAGACCGACGACGCGAACAGCTCGTGGGACAAGGCCGTCACCGCCATGAACGAGCTGGGCCTGGGCTGAGCCAGCCAGGTGGGGCCGGGCTCGTGAGCCCGGCCCCACCTCGGTCCGCCCCCACGACGTCGAAGGAGACATCCATGGCCACTGACTCAGCGACCCGGCGCCCGGCCGGGACGTCCTCAGGCACGGGTGGCGGCGCGGGACGCCGTCAGCCTCACTCTCGTGTCGGCAAGCTCGACATGAAGCTCTCGCCGTACCTGTTCATCTCCCCGTTCTTCATCCTGTTCTTCATCGTCGGGCTCTTCCCGCTGGCCTACACGGCCTTCGTCTCGGTCCACGACTGGGGCCTCATCTCCGGCCAGGGCGCGTTCGTCGGTCTGCAGAACTACATCGACGTGCTGACCCAGCCGCGGTTCCTGACGGCGCTGCGCAACACGTTCTCGATCTTCCTGCTCTCCTCGGTGCCGCAGGTGATCCTGGCGATCGCGATCGCCGCCATCCTGGACCAGAACATCCGCGCCAAGACGTTCTGGCGGATGGGTGTGCTGCTGCCCTACGTGGTGGCCCCGGTCGCCGTCTCGCTGATCTTCTCCAAGATCTTCGCCGACCAGTCCGGCATGATCAACGAGATCCTCGGTGCGATCGGCGTGGAGCCGATCCGCTGGCACGCCGACGTGCTCGCCAGCCATGTGGCCATCGCCACGATGGTCAACTTCCGGTGGACCGGGTACAACACGTTGATCTTCCTCGCTGCCATGCAGGCCGTCCCGCGGGACGTCTACGAGGCCGCGATCATCGACGGCGCCGACCGGGTGCGCACGTTCTTCTCCATCACCATCCCGATGCTGCGCCCGACGGTGATCTTCGTCATCATCACCTCGACCATCGGTGGCCTGCAGATCTTCGACGAGCCTCGCCTCTTCGACCAGCTCGGTCAGGGCGGCGCCGACCGGCAGTGGATGACCCTGACGATGTATCTCTACGAGCTCGGTTGGGGCGCGCAGAAGAGCTTCGGACGTGCGTCCGCGGTCGCCTGGATCCTGTTCCTGATCATCGTGGTCATCGGGATCATCAACTTCTCCATCACTCGGCGGATCGCCGCGTCCGGACCGGGAGGCAAGCGCTGATGAGCACCCTCAAGAAGCAGCCCTCCGTGGCCTCGATCCAGCAGACCGCCGGGCGGGGTGCGGCCCGCGCGGCCGGCCGACGCCGCAACAGCGGCTTCGGCGCAGAACGCCGGCCCAAGTGGCTCACCTACACCCTGCTGGGCCTGGTCCTGGCGATCTCGGCCTACCCGATCTACTTCGCGGTGCTCCTGGCGTCCTCCGACGCGGTGACCATCGCGCAGAACCCGATCCCCTCGCTGCTGCCCGACGGCGACCTGGCCGCGAACCTCGGTCGGGTGCTCGACGCCGACATCCAGTTCTGGAAGGCGTTCGCCAACTCGCTGCTCATCGCGAGCATCACCGCGTTGTCCGTCGTGCTCTTCTCGACCCTGGCCGGGTTCTCCTTCTCCAAGCTCCGCTTCCGGGGCCGCGGCCCGCTGCTGATCTTCGTCATCGCGACGATGGCTGTCCCGACCCAGCTCGGCGTGGTCCCGCTGTTCATCCTGATGGCCGAGCTCGGCTGGGTCGGTCAGCTCCAGGCCGTCATCATCCCCGGCATGGTCACCGCCTTCGGGGTGTTCTGGATGACGCAGTACCTGGAGAGCGCCCTGCCCTACGAGCTCGTCGAGGCGGCCCGCATCGACGGCTGCTCGCTGATCAAGGCGTTCTGGTACGTCGCGCTGCCGGCCGCCCGGCCTGCGGCCACGATGCTCGGCCTCTTCACGTTCGTCGCCTCCTGGACGAACTTCTTCTGGCCCTTCATCGTCCTGGGATCGTCCAACCCGACCCTGCCGGTCGCGGTCCAGCTGCTCCAGGCCTCGTTCTTCAAGGACTACTCCCTGATCATGGCCGGCGTCGTCGCGGCCACCGTCCCCCTGATCGTCCTGTTCGTCTTCGCCGGCCGCCAGCTCGTCTCCGGCATCATGCAAGGCGCCGTCAAGGGCTGAGCCGCGTCGCACGTCCCTGACGGCCGAGGTTCAGGGTGGGTGGGGCCGAGCGCCCCACCCACCCTGCTGCGTGCGCGCACAACGGCGCCCGCCCGGCCTCGTAGCTCTCAGTGATGGTGTCCGTCGCCTGATCGCTGGGTCACCACGAGTGGCCGACCCGCGAACCGTTGATCCGCAGCTCTCGGCATCATGGCCGACGAGGCACACCACGCTGAGCAGCGCAGATGTGGGCCCCGTGGGGATCGAACCCACAACCCGCGGATTACCGGGTAGGACATCAGAGCAAGCCATCACCGACCACGAGAATGCACTCTGGCCTGCGCCTTCGCATAAGCGAAGACCATCTCGCGTCACGCGCGTTCACGGTGCACATCAGTGACACACGAGGGACGCCCGCGCGACCCTTCCGCCAGGCGACGGGGCCCAATGGGGGGTCTGCTGCACCGATAGGTGACAACTGATCTGTGGGGACGTGGGTCCCCGCTGAGAGGATGTTCATCGTGTCTAGACCTCATCCGAAGGAGTTCCGCGACGACGTCGTGGCCGTGGCCCGCCGCGGCGAGGCGCCGATCGCTCAGATCGCGAAGGACTTCGGGATCTCCGACTCGTGCCTGCGCAACTGGCTCCATGCGGCCGACGTCGAGGACGGTCACCGTCCCGGCGTGACGGTGACCGAGTCCGCCGAGCTGCGTGAGCTCAAGCGTCGCAACCGGTTGCTCGAGCAGGAGATCGAGGTCCTGCGCCGTGCCGCGGCCTACTTGTCCCAGGCGCATCTGCCGGGAAAATGATCTACCCGCTCGTGAGAGAGCTCGCTGGTGACGGGATCCCCGTCACGGTGACGTGCCGGGTCCTTAAGCTCGCCAGGCAGCCCTACTACCGGTGGCTTGCCGCACCCGGTCACGGCCCACGACCTGGCCGAGGCGTACCTGGCCAACGTGCTGTTCGACGCCCACCACGACGACCCCGAGTTCGGTCACCGGCTCCTGGCCGACGAGGCCCACCGGGCGGGCCTGCGGTGCCTGTGACCGGCGGGTGTGGCGGATCTGCCGGGACAACAGGTGGTGGTCGGTGTTCGGCAAGAAGCGGGCCCGGGGCGGCGGCAAGAAGGCCGGCCCACCGGCCCATGACGACCTCGTGCTGCGCCAGTTCACGCGCCGACGGGCCCAACCAGCTGTGGCTCTGGGACATCACCGAGCACCCGACCGGTGAGGGCAAGGTCTACCTCTGCGCGATCAAGGACGTGTTCTCCAACCGGATCGTGGGGTACTCGATCAGCGACCGGATGACGTCCCGGATCGCAGTCGATGCCCTGGTCAGCGCCGTCGCCCGCCGCGGCGCAGGCCGCCGGCTGCGTGGTCCATTCGGACCGAGGATCCCAATTTCGATCAAGGAAGGTGCTGCGCGAGCTGCACCGGCACGACCTGGTCGGATCGATGGGTCAGGTCGCCTCGGCCGGGGACAACGCCGCCATGGAGTCCTTCTTCAGCCTGCTGCAGAAGAACGTCCTGAACCGGCGCCGCTGGGCCACCCGCCAGGACCTGCGGATCGCGATCATCACCTGGATCGAGCGGACCTACCACCGCCGCCGACGCCAAGCCCGCCTCGGCCGGCTGACACCCATCGAGTTCGAGACCATCATGACCACTCAGGTCGCACTCGCCGCCTGAGCCCGACTGTCACCTATCCGTGCAGCAGACCCCTACCCCCAGTGCAAGACCGTGATCTCCGGGACGGAGTGCGACGAGTTCCCGATGTTCACCACAGTCGAGGGCGGCCCCGGTGCGGCCTCCCAGAACCCCGCAGTTCTGCGCCGGGTCATCACAGCGGACAACAAGGCCGTGGGCGCCGCCCACGGAGTCATGGTCACGGCGTGCGGGGTCTCCCCGGCGCCTGCGACCGGGCCTGGCATCGACGGTTCGGCGTTCCTCGTCATCCCGCTCGCCGATCTGAATGTGCCGTCCTTCTTCGTGTGCGGATCATGAGCACCGCCGAAGCCTCGGAGCGTTGCTCGAGGGCCTCGACGCTGCCTGGCGGTCTCAGGTGCCGCGATCGCTCGCAACGCCCGCCCAGGGCTGACCGACGTGCAGATCGACGAACGGATCGCCCCACTGGGTCTGACCCTGCCCGAGGGAGGCCCGGACGTGGTGGCGCTGGCACGACGGCGTTCCAGGGCGGTCTCGCCGCATTCGCGAGCGACTACGACGAAGCCTCCATCGGCTCCGGGGACTGGCAGCTCCTCTCCCTCGACGAGGCCGTCGAGCGATACCTGGACGAACCACGGACCGCCCAGTACCCGGCCGATCCCATCGCCGGGGATTACTACTGGCGTGACTCATGGTTCCCGTTCGTGGTTGCTGGGAGCAACGACGTCCTGTTCGTCGACACGGCAGTCGTCGGCGAGAAAGGGACGAGTCCTATCCGGTGCCGGCGCAACTGGAACTGGGAGGACTGGGACGTCGTCGAGACCCCGAGTCTGGCTGAGGCGGTCAGTGTGTGGTTGCGGGCGCTGAACGCCGGGCACTACCGGTGGAACGCGAAGACCCGCAAGTGGGACCATGACCGTCCGAGCATGCCGGCCGACTTCCGCAGGGGACGACTTCTCTGACGTGAAGCGCGAGGGGTACTTCTGGTGGGAGCCCCGCGAACAGGTCGGGCTGGACCGCATCGGCGAGCTGCCGGCCGACCTGCAAGGTCACCTGATCTGACCTGGCCGTTACGCGGACCCATGCACGCGGACTGTCGTGCCGTGGAGGTGCTGTAGAAGGGCGACCCGCGGTGCTCCGCCGACGTCACTTTGATGGCGTGGCGCTCACCGAAACTCCCCAGGTGTGCTCGTTGTAAGTCCCCACCCGGTGCGGTGTTCAGGTTAGTGGTCGGCGGGTGCCGGTGGTGGCGCGGCGGAGGGTGTCGGTGCGGGCGTGGTGGTCGCGTAGGCGGTAGGAGTCGCCGTCGAGGTTGAGCACGACGGAGCGGTGCAGGAGCCGGTCGAGCATGGCGGCGGCGACGGTGGTGTCGCCGAGGATCTCGCCCCAGGAGGCGACGCCCCTGTTGGTGGTCAGGATGATCGAGGTCTTGACGTAGCGCTGGGCGACGACCTGGAACAGGGCGGAGGCGGCTTCGGCGGGTAGGGGCAGGTAGCCGAGCTCGTCGATGACCAGCAGGGTGGGGCCGGCGAAGAACCGCATGGTGTAGGCCCAGCGGCCCTCGATCGCGGCGCGGTGGCAGCGGGCGGCGAGGTCGGCGGCGGTGGTGAAGTAGGTGCGGTAGCCGGCCTCGGCGGCCTTGCGCGCCAACCCGACGGCGAGGTGGGTCTTTCCTGTTCCGGGTGGGCCGATGAGCAGCACGTTCGTGGCGGTGTCCAGGTAGCGGCAGGTCGCGAGCTCGTTGATCAGGGCCGGGTCGACGCCGGCGGCGGCGTCGAAGTCGAAGCCCTCGATGGTCGCCGGGGAGGGCAGGGACGCGAACCGTAGCCGCCCGGCCAGGCGCCGGGCCTCGGTCGCGTCGACCTCCAACGCGAGCAGGCGTTCCAGGGCTGCGGTGAGCGAGAGTCCTTCGGTGGTGGCGGCGTCCAGGACGGCGGGCAGCTGCTCCGCGGCGGTGGTCAGCTTCAAGGTGGCCAGGTGGGTGCGTAGCTGCTGGTAGGTGGAGGCCGCGGAGACGGTCATCGGGGCGGTGCTCATGTCAGGGTGTTCCTTCCGTGGGCGGCGCGGGCGTAGGTGTCCAGGTCGATCACCACCGCCTGAGTGGTGGTGTCGGTGGTGGCGGGGCGGCGCAGGGCGTCGGCCGCGGCCATGGCCGCCGGGCCGGGCGGGACACGGCGCTTGTGCCGGTGCCGGGGCCCTTCACCGGCGGCGGTCATCGCCGCGGTGTTCAGCGCGACCACGTGGTGCTCTGTGCGGATGGTCGCTCCGGTGCCAGCGGCGACCAGGCGGTGGCCGGCCAGGGCGATCTGCGGGGCCTGGGCGGCGGCGATGTGGAGCTCGTCGCTGCCGTGGGTCACCGAGACGATCACCTGGGCGCGGGCGAGCTCGGGTGGCACCGAGTAGAAGTTCCCGGCGTAGGCGACCAGCCCCTGGGCGGTGACGGTCCGGGCGACCTGGGTGGTCACCGGGAACGGCGCCGGCAAGGGCCGCAGCGGCTCGGCGGCGGCGAGCTGCCCGACGGTCGTGGCCCGGTGGACCCCGTCGGGTTCCAGGACGACCCGACGCCGGGCGTCGCCCTTGGCCTGGCACCAAGCGTCGATCCGGGCCTGGGCCTGCTCGACGGTGATCGGGCGCCCGTCGACAGCCTCGGGCATGGACCGCCAGATCCGCTGCGCGGCGGCGTGGTTGGCCTTCTCCACCACGCCCTTGCGGTTCCCTCGCCGTGGCGGGCAGACCTCCACACTCACCGCGTAGTGCTTGGCGACCGCGGCGAACGTCGCAGTGACCTTCCCCGTGCCCGGGGTCACCACGGTGGCCATCTGGTCGAACCGCCAGGCCCGCGTCAGCCCGCCGAGCCGCTCGGCGACCGCGTGCAACGCGACGGCCAGGTGGGCCTGCTCCTCGGACTCGGCCAGCACCCCGCGCCACTTGCTCGAGTGCGACGAGGCGCCGACCAGCAGGTGCGCGCTCTTGCCCCAGCCCCAGTGCGCCGGCGGGTCGGGCAGCTCGACCCAGTCCCACTGCGTCTCCGCCCCGGGCGGGTGGTCGATGATCGCCACCGGCCGGTCCTTCAAACCCCGACACGCCTCGCAGACCGGCCGCAGCCCCCGGTCACGGATCTGCCGGGTCAAGGTCGAGTAGCCACCCGACCAGCCCAGCGGCTCGAGCTCGTCGGCCAGCGTGGTGACCCACAGGTGCGGGTCCTCGGCCAACCTCGCCCGCACGTACTCGGCGAACGGCGCGAAGGCGTCCGGGCCCTGCCGGGCCCGGACCCCCACGGTCCGCTGCCCGCTCAGGTGCGCGCGGATGGTCTTGCGGTCCCGGCCCAGATGGCGGGCGATCGCGGCGATCGTCCAGCCCTGCTTGTGCAACGCGTGCGCGTCGATGTCTTCCTCCCGTGTGAGCATGAGCAACGGAGCCCCTTCGATCGGCCGGTGTGTGGTCAGAGACCGCCAGCCTCGAAGGGGCTCCGCCGTTCTCGGCGGAGCCACACGGGTGGGGAGTTTCAGTGAGCAGGTCTGGGGAGATTCAGGTGAGCGCCGTCAGCCGGACTGTCGGAAACCCTT